>CAVZWE010000027.1:0-44724 GCA_963778925.1 uncultured Alphaproteobacteria bacterium
AATGATTTCAATGCGATGACCGGGGGTCCGTTTTCCGTTCGCCCTTTTAGAGCATAATCATTGCCGGTGCGGGCGTCGCGATTGGGGTTCCCGACGAAACGCCTTTGGCGATCCGATGAAGCCGTTTTCTTGGGTGACGAAGTCAGCTTGATACGAAGATCCCGCTAGCTTGCAGGAAGACCAAACAACGAGGTTCGGTCATGCTGTTATTCGTCCTCAACTCGATTTACCACGGGTTCCTCAGAAGCTCCTTGGCCGGAATACGCAGACACGCTGCGGGCTGACAAGCCTCGGTAAAGAAGAAAACGGCGCTCCTGGCTTCCCCCAATGAATCGCAGCAGCTTGTCCTTCCGCGCGTCTCAGTAATGTTTGCGACCTACCTTAAAGGACGGATTCCAGCCATGAAGAAGATATTGCTCCTCGCGCTGCTCGCCTTCGCCTTGGTCGGCGGCACCGCAACCGTACTGACCTTCCATCCGGAGCCGGCGCAAGCGTGCGATAGCAGCTGCAACTGACCTTCGCTTAATCCGTCTGACCCGATCCACAGCGCGCGCCTCTAGCAGTTTAATGTATTGGGCCTGTGCCGCTGCGGTCGGTCCGCCCTGATATTGCGCCCCTACCTCATTCATTCAGCCACGAAATATAGCGGCTTACTGCTTCTTCGAAGTAGACCCGGTTTTTGACGTTTTCCCGCTCGGGGGGCTTTGGCTTGCATTTCCTTTGGCACTAGTAGATTGAGCGTAAACGGGCGCGGATAATGATGCGAATGTTAGTAAAAGGAACGCGGCGCCAACCGCTGGGGCGAGCAGTCTCACGAAAATTCCTCCCTAAAATTGGAGGAATAGTATCAATACGGGCAAGACCTGCAAGCAAGGACCTCGGCGCGCTTGCTTGGAAGCGGAAGGGTCCCGCGGCTGCTTGATCGACCTCGTCGATTTTGAAAAAGCCCGTCGGGCGTGAAACCGGCGGGCTTGGTCGCGAAGTCAAACAATCGCGCGTATGGGCGCCCCGCCCCCGCTCAAAACCCTGATTTCAGCTCAACGACGATTGGCTGACAAATCAGTTGCGCAGTTGTTGGCACAGTGTGGTGTCGTAATGCGGGCCGAGGGGGACGACCACACTATGAAGATAATCAAAGCCACAACAACCAACACTTTTTTTGCTAATGACTCATCGCTCATCGCGACCAACCAATGTCCATCCGTATACCGTTCTCGCCTTGCTACAAGCTCTTCATTGATCTCGGCACGCTTCGCCAAATTGAGACGGACCGTTAATTGCCCACCCGTTTGGGGCACTCCGATAATAATTCCTTGTTGCAGGAGTTCACTGATAGCGGCAGAAAAGACATGCTTCTCTTCTGTTTCGCCGAAACACATCAACGTTGTGAGGAGCACGGACGCGTCCGTGTCCCCTCCAACCCGTCGATTGAAAGAGACTAGCTCAAAGAGAATGCTTCGGCGCATTCGGCGGATGGCACGATCGGCATTTCCCACCACAGCGAACTCCCGTACAGCGGATAGTGGTCTGGTGCGATCTTCCGACATCAATTCCGACGCCTTGATGATAGCCGAGCGGCATTCCCGTACAAGCTCCCTTAGGCCGACCGGCGCCTTGCATGACGGTCCCTTTTTTACCACGTCGCACCCGCGAACGTAGCGCCATGTCGCAGCTACAATCGCTTCGCCGGATACCGACGTTGACCGAACTCGTCGTTGGCGTCAGAGACCTGCGACCGAAGCTGTTTCCGAAATCGCGGGCAATCCGCGGTTCCATCCGAGCTCGCGATCGAGCCCTGCGACTTTGTCGCGCGCGACAATTTGGTAATTTGACTCCAAGGGGGTTCGTCAGCTTTCTAATTGGAAAGCAATTTTTTTGGACCGTGGTCGTCACGTCCATCCTGGTTTGCCGCGTTCATTTTCAGCCATTGGGGATCGCAAAATGAGCCCTAATCTGAAGCGTCTTTTAACTGTCGCCGACAGACGGCTAGCAGTCGTCGCTGAGGCAAGAGCCAATCTCAAGACCCGGTTTCTCGAACTAACAAAGCTGCGCGAGCAGGTCAGAAGGACACATTTATCGGCTGACCTGAGAAACGAGGCGCGGCTCCGAAGGCCCGCGCCCCAATTCTTGTTACCGCCCTAGCCGCCTTGCGTGAGCCGCCAGCCGCTGCCGGTTGCGCTTTCAGACCGATCAGCTTCGTGTCATCCGGAATAAAAACGAAGCCGCCCGTCCGATGGGCCACCGGCATCGACGGTGTGGCTCCTGGCAGCGACGGCGGGCCGGGCGGCGACGCAATCGCGATCACAACGCCAAATAGCGACCCCGGTAATATTGCAAACGTGACCGGAGGAATTGGCGGTAACGGCAACGGTGGTAACGGGGGGCACTGGCGGCAACGCCAGCGCGGCATCTACCACGAGCGCAGCCGACGGCGCGGCTACTGGTTACGCCACAGCATCTCCCGTGGCTACTATCCAAACGTGCGTCTGTTAAATAGTGAAACTTAAGGGCGTTTATTTGTCAATTGGGGTTATGTTCACAATATCGTTTCGACCCGGTGGGTTGTTTTCCGCGCAAGGCGCTCTCATTTTTTCGGAACTGGAACAACATTAGGTTGCATCACTGCCCAAATCTCGGCTTCATCGGAGGCTAAGGGTATTGGGCTGGTGGCTGAAAGGGAGCAGCAACAATGCCCGATTATCGCGCCTATATCATCGGTATCGACGGTCATCGTTTCATCAAGGCCCCCAACTTTTCCGGCGATCACCGGGACGACGCCGCCGCCCTGAAGGCTGCGGAACACCTCGCCGATGGGCACGACGTTGAGGTCTGGGACCGGGGTCGGCTGGTCGCCAGGCTCGATCATTCGGACGCCAACGCCGTAGCCAACGCGATTAGCGGCGACCAAACGAAAATGGACTTGCGAAAATTGACCGAAAAACTGGCCGAGGTCGCTTAAGGAGCCGCCTCACAGCATCCGCTTGCCGGCCTGACCGCCTTAGTCCGCGTTCGAAGATTGGGTGACAGTATAAGGATCTCTGCTACAGTCCGGTATCGCAGGCTGACGGGGGTTATTTGAGCATCCTTATGACTGCACAATTGTGCGAAGCACGAGGCTAGCGCGTGCGGCACCCGATCGACATCGCGACCATGTTTGCAGCCCTTTGGCTGTTGGCGTCGATGGTGATCGATCATTTGACGCCGAAAGAACTGACGGTTTACATGATCGCCGCAGCGATCGCGCCGGCGGTGATCGGCACCGGGCTCTGCTATTATTTGCAATTTCCCAAGATCGATTTTGCGGTGATATTTGCCGTCCTTTGGCTGGTGGCGGCGCTGACGATCGAATGGATCTCGCCGGCGCCGTTGCCCAATTTTCTGATTGGCGCGGCATTGGCGCCGCCGCTGATCATCGGCGCGGTCTTGCACTGGCACCGTTACCGTTCCAGGCAAACGTCGGCAGACATGGGGTCACTGGTCGCGATGCGAGGCCGAGATGACGGGCCCAGGGCGCCGATCCGAGAGCCCCAGACGCGCTTGCCAGGTTGACGAGATTGCTCGGGCAAATCGCCCCGAGCGGGGGCTACCGGCCAGCCCGGCGGCGATTACAGCGCATCGGTGGAAACTGGCTGAAGCGCGGACAAGCCGAAGCTGTCATCCCTATCTCGTCGTTTCCGGCTTATCGGCGCCGCTTCGTCCGGATCTCGCGATAGCCAGCGATCGGCGGCATCGCGCCCGCTCCGGTGCAGCATGCTGATGAATTCGCGTCCAATATCCACAGAACTGCGCTGCGCAAGTCCGTCGATCCCGTGTTCCGCCGCGATCCGAAACACCCTTAGAGAACGCAGTTTCGACGTTGCTGCCACGTCGCGCGTCCAATCAAGCGCGGCGATTTCGGCATTGAGGGCCGAATTGGCCATGATCTGGTCGAGACGCCGGTCGACTGCCGCCATGGTTATCGGGACATAGGCGTCTTGCGCCGGGGTGACCTGAACAACGAGCACATCCGTCGCCGCTGATTCCTGTACCAGTTGTACCAGCGGCGGATTGGCGGCATAGCCGCCGTCCCAATAGACTTCGCCTTCGATCTCCACGGCGCTGTGGAGCAAAGGCGGACAGGTCGACGCCAGCAACACGTCGGCAGTCAGTTCCTTGTTGCGGAAGATGTGCAATCGGCCATCGCGAACACGGGTTGTCGCGACCAGGAGCCTCGGACAGATCGGGTCATACAGTGCGGAAAAATCAATCTCCGCCGTTAGCGCCTGGCGCAGCGGGTCGAGATCGAACGGATCAAATTGCGCCGGCGATAATCCTCGACCGAATGCAACCGAGGTTCCGGCCGGCGAAAACCCGCCGATCAATATCAGCGAGCGGAACGATGCTTCATCCGTAACTCGCCGCCAAAATCGCCTTAGCCGCGCCCGCGCGCCGTCCCGGCCGCCTTCGACAAATCCGGAGGCGAGAAGCGCCGCATTTACCGCACCTCCGCTGGCGCCGCTAATCGCATCAAGATCGCAAGCCGGTTCTTCCAGCAGCCGATCCAGGACACCCCAGGTAAAAGCGCCGAACGAGCCGCCTCCCTGCAGCGCCAGCGACAGCCGACGCGGAGGCCAGGTTCGGCTTTGGGCCAACCTTTTTTCCTCCCGGCTGCTGCCGCTCCCGGCACTGCTCTGCCTGAGGGGTCCGACCTCTGGCACTGCACCGGGTTCGGACTCCGGCAGGACTTTCTCGGCCGCAATTCTCTCAGCTGCTTGCTCAGGATCGGCCGAAGTTTCGGCTCCCGTCGACCAAATCTCGGCAGCAGACGGTAGCCCGCCCCCACTCATGCGGGTTGGCGACGCTGCGTTCTGCACGGCGTCCTTCCGGTTTAGACCGTCACGCTCGGCTCGCGGATCGATCGCACTCATTCCATGCAACCCAATTAGAGCAGATACACCGGCCGAAGAATGGCAGGCTCCGAGATTCTCCGCCAGCTGGCTACGCACGTTAAGAACAAGGCAGTGCGCGGTTGGGATGGACGGTGCGCGCCGACCGGCGTTCATTTCGTGTGGAGGTTGTCCTGCCCCTGCCGATCTTTGCGGCGAGCTTACGCGACAGTATCGCCAATTCCGATCGCAAAAAGTGAAGCGATGGCGATGGCGGCCATTCTGTGTCGCCGTCGCCACAGTAAGCTCATCGGGCAGGAATAACGTTGCAATTCGTGCGTCCCGACATCAGGCAGTCCTGCATCTTGCTGGCCGCGGTCAGCTCGTGCGCCAGCCAAAGGCCCAGCATCAGCAAGACCACTGCAATGATCAGTCCTGCAATCGCGGGCCGCCGGTTACCGCCTTTTTGGGGGTCGTCGGTCATCGCTGGGTGAGCCCGGAAATGGTAATGTGAGATATATCGTGGCGCCGCGACCGCTATTACCATGATCGCGGTATCGAGGCGTACCCCGGTCCCTCAATGCGAGCCTTCCGGCAAACGTTCAGATGCAGGCGATATCGGCGCGCGACCTTACGTTTCGTCAGCCGGGGCCCGACGAAACAGTTCCAACGGCCCGATGAAGCCATTTTCCCACCCCGCGAAGACACCCTGAAACAAACGGCTGGTAGGGGTAGGCCGGCTGATCAAACGGGGGTTCGGTCATGTGGGACATCATCATTCGCCTTGTTTACCAGCGCTCCTGCAGGAATTACCTGGCTGCCGCGCATTGGAAATGCGACGCCAGCAGGGAGCCAAGGCAAGATTTATAGCTGACCTGTCGGTATCGAACCGAACCGTAGTGCAGAGTAGCGTAAGAGCGTTTCCATGGGCTGGGATCCGCACGGGCGAAAGTTGAGCCATCCGAGGCAGGCGCTGGCGGCGTTGCAGCCCGGCGTCTTCGAGGTGCGACTGGGGGCTCAGGACCCGCGAAACCATCCAAACCGACATCGCCGGGCACGGGATTTGCAAAGCAAGTCCTCGGGGCCGGGAAGTATCGATTCCCGCCAATCATCTGAAGGCGAGCCAGGTCGCGCTAAATCCCAGGCGCCGGGCCGGCTCCTTCATGCATTGGCGGGCCGGCGTCTCGTTACAGTTGCGTTAGCTGGCTTTTTTCTGGTGGGAGGTGTCAAATGAGAAGCGATCTAGCGGTTTCGAACGTGGCGCGGCGGGACACGCCGGCGATGCATGCTCAGTCACCAGACGAGGCGTATCTGTTGTCCCAGCGGATCGAGGTTCTCGAACAGCGGTTGCTGATCTTGCGGCGCGTGCCACGGCCGCCTCGCCACAACGGCAGATTTAAGATCCCGACTGCGAACGCCGTGCGCGATCGGACGACGGCTGAATCCTGAAATCGTCGAGTGTCTTCCCGGATCGAAGCTGGGCAGTGAGCCACCGTGGCTGCTTGCCGCGGCCAGCCCAGGTCTCTGCGGGTTCGGCGGGGTTTCGGTACTTGGGGAACACCTGCGGATACGGACGCCGTCCGCGGCGGATGCTGCCTTTTGACGCACCGCCCGGCAGTTGCAGTCGCTGCAGCCGCTGTTCGAGCTGTGCTTTTTCAGCGGATATCCTGCGGGTCAGGACAGTGGCAATTTCCGAATGCAGAGCCCAAAGCTCGTCGACGGACATCGATTTAAGATCGCCTGGTTTGATATTCATATGCTGGGACCAACGAGGCGGCGTCGAGCCGCCTGATTAATGCAGGGCGGGAATAGGCTGCGGAGTGAGCCTGTGCGGTAAATCTTACTTGCTGGATGGTCGTGATGGTCGCACCGACGACGGCGACGCCAAACGCAGCCGCTAGCAGGGCAAGGACAAAGCCGTGGAGCCATTAGGTGCTCCCATATTTAATCGTCGCCCTCCGATTAACTAGGGTGCCTTCGCCCCTTTTCAATGGCCGACGGGCCCAAAATTACCCCGAACCCGCGCGGCCTTATTTTACCGCCATCGCCGCGACGGGGTGGCTTTGGCTCATCGCGTCGATCGTGCCTCAGCGTTCCTAATCAGGTTCCAGGCGCCGGGCAGCAATAGATAGCCCATCAATGCCAATCCTGGCGCCCAAACAATCGCCAGCCAGAAAACCACCGCCCCCATCGTGCTCATGCTCGTCCCCGGCCTGATCGATCGATTGACGCATTCTCTCAAAATTCACGATTCGGACAAGTAGAGATGGTTGTGCAGTGCAACCAAGAGGGCCCTTCGGGCTGACGCTCCTTCCGGCTCAGTTTTCAACATCCTGTGAGGGTCAGGCTGAGCTCTTGTCGCGGCCTTCCGCCGTCGGCGGGAAGGCCTGAGCTATTCAACATGGACACAGATGACGACGCACGGTCTTCGACAGTCACTGTCGGTGATCGCTGGTGCAAAGCCCCTCAGGCCTCGGTTCACCATTTTCCGAGCGCGACAGCGTGGAGATCTTTCTCCGTCGCGACGATGACCACGAGCCCTTGAAAGCTGCCACAGCTGCGGCAACTTTTTTCTATATGTTTCTGCTTAGGCTTAGGCGCGACCTGTCGCCCAATTTTTAATTCAGCAGCCGATTATTTCCGCTGGCAAAGATCACGCACGGGATTATGATCGATTTGGGTGGGCGGATCAGAGTGAGTGCCATGCTGATCGCTCTTGGAATTCTCGCCGTATTCATATTCATCGCCGTCAGTGGAGCGCGCGCGTCGCATCGTTAGTGGGGCGGTCGCGCATGGATGACGTCTCCCTGACCGAACCCCGTCGCCATGAGCGGTGCGCCGCTTGTCGTCGGCTTCGGCGGTCGGCTGCAGCCTGCGCGCTTGCCTCTCGCTTGTCAGGCGATCGAAGAGACGACTGTGCTGAATTAACCAGCCGAAGTTCCAGAATTAACCCGCAGCGTCAGCATCAAGCTTAACGAACGAGTTCCATTGCTCGTTCATTTCCATCCGTTATCAACAACCCACCGGACATTTCCCCAAGTCCGGGCCCACAATGGCAAAGCCGTCACGCGATCATATTCCGCCGGGCGGCTTTGTTCTATTGAACGCGGAATTGTTTGCCCGCGACTACAGCAAGGAAGTTCGCTTGCCCCAAGAGGTCCTCGTGAAAGCCAAGAAGCCCCCCAGGCCAGTATCGCGCGTTGCGACGATGCAGACACTCAGCGAGAGCTACGACGAAGTCCTGCGCTTGCGGCAGGCGGTCAAGGGCGCAGAAGCCCGGCTCCGGATTGCGACAACGCCAAAGCCTCGCACGAAGATGCAAGGCAGGTCCAGCGAGCCAACCCTGGTTGTCTCGCGGCGGATCCGATCGAGCTAATCAACTCAACGCTCGTCCCACTTTCCTTCAGGCCACCCCGGCTTCGCGTCTTGGAGATGACGATCCGGCTCACATCGCCAATCAACGATCGACCCGTGCGCGATCGGCTAAGCTTGTCGGGGAAAGTTTCCACCCTGTCAGGAATCGGTCGTGGTCCTGTCAGGCTCGCCAAATCAAGGCACGGCGGCGGTTTCCATGAGCACCTCGCTGCACACCAAAAAATAACCTCAGGCCCAGCCTCTTCGGCTATTTTGATGGCTTCCCGGCGCGCGCGGATGTACACCGCTCCCGATCGCACAGGCACGGTTGTCCTGAGCCGATGCGTCGGTGAAGCCGATCGTCTACAACCTACAAGAAAGCAACAAGGCCCGTACCATGAGTGGATTCAAAGAACCTAGCTTTGCGGACCGGCAGAAGGCGGCGCAGCAAGCCAGGCAGAACATCCTCAACAAGTTTCGCAGCCAGCCCACGCTCGACGATCCTGCGGTGGTGCAGCGGCGGGTCGAGCGCGAGGCGCAGGCTGCCGAGCGTGCCAAGGCCAAACTGGCGCGCGAGGCCGCCAAGGTCGAGCAGAAACGCCGCGAGGCCGAGGCCGCAGCACAGGCCGCCGCCCAACTCGCACGCGAAAGGGAAGAAGCGGCGGCAAAGGAAGCCGCAATGGAGGCCGAACGCAAAGCTGCGCGCGACGCGCGCTATGCCGCACGCAAGAAACGCAAATAGATGACAGCGGCGTGACGCCCGAGACGTCGCAGGCTCGCCCCTGAATGAGGCGAGCCCGTGGGACAAATGTGAGGGCTAGTTCTTCTTCATTCCGTCGTCTTTCTTCATGCCGTCCTTCGACATCGTGTCCTTATTCATGCCATCTTTCGACATGGTATCCTTCTTCATGCCGTCCTTGGACATGGTCTCCTTCTTCATGCCGTCATCCTTGCCCATCTTGTCTTGGGCGAAGGCGGCTGGCGCAAGCGCCAGGCCGAACGAAAGAGCGGCGACAGATACTCCGAGGGCAATGCGGGCGCGAATGGTCATGGTTGGTCTTCCCTTTGAAACCGGTTTTGAAAGCGACTGATGCCGCTAAGTTCAGGACGGTCCCGCGACCTCGTTTGTTACCCGCGGCCTGAAAAATTCTCGGCAGGGCTGCCGGAGCGCCCTGCGCCGCCGCAATTCGCGCCGGCCAAAAAGGCGCTATTCCGTCTTTTTTCCGTCGAATTCTCTGGGCAAGTGTGCGCCGCAGCAAGGGTCGACGCTTCCGTCAAACTCAGCTTCAAACTATCAGACTAGAGAAATTTCGGGCGAAGGCGGGCTAGTATGCTCTCCAGGGAGCCTGAACCATCCCAATCAATGATCATCCCAGGGGGAATTTCCATGCTCACGCGCCGCCACATCCTCGCATCAACGCTTGCCGCACCTGCAATCTTACGTTTCGGCACCGGTACGGCCCACGCCGCAACCACGCTGAAAATATCGCACCAGTTTCCCGGTGGTACCATCGACAAGGGCGACTTTCGCGACCGGATGTGCCGGGTGTTCGCCGCCGAAATAGCCAAACGCAGCGGCGGCGAGCTTGCCGCCGAGATCTATCCGAACTCATCGCTGATCAAGACCAACGCGCAATTCGCGGCGATGCGCAAAGGCGCGCTCGATATCAGCCTGTATCCCATGCCCTATGCCGGCGGCGAATTGCCGGAAACCAATATCGGCCTGATGCCCGGGCTGGTCGCGACTTACGATCAGGGCCTGGCCTGGAAGAAGAATCCGATCGGCAAGGCACTGACGGACTTTTTGGCCGACAAGGGCATTATCCTGCTCACCTGGGTCTGGCAGGCCGGTGGCGTCGCCAGCCGTTCGAAGCCGATCGTTGCCCCGGAAGACGCCAAGGGCATGAAGGTCCGCGGCGGCTCGCGCGAGATGGACATGGTGCTGCAGGCCGCTGGCGCTTCCGTACTGTCGGTGCCGTCGAACGAAATCTACGCGGCGATGCAGACCGGCGCCTGCGACGCCGGCATTACCTCCTCGACCAGCCTGATCTCGTTCCGGCTTGAGGAAGTCTCGAAAGCCCTGACCTCGGGCGCCGGCGCGTCCTACTGGTTCATGCTGGAACCGTTGATGATGTCGAAGTCGATTTTCGACGGCTTGCCGAAGAAACATCAGGACATCATCCTCGCGGTCGGCTCGGAGCTCGAGGCTTTCGGCAAGAAGGGCGCACAGGCCGACGACATCGAAGTCGCCAAAGTCTATGAAAAGGCCGGCTGCAAGATAGCCGCGCTGGATGTGGCCACCGTCGGCAAATGGCGCGACATCGCGCGGGATACCGCATGGAAGGACTACGGCGCGAAGACCGCGACCTCGGCCAGCCTGCTGAAGCTCGCGTCCGACGTCTCCGCATGATGCATGGTCCAGTCAAGGATCAACATGACCATTCGAGCGCCGCCGCGGACAATGCGCTCGTGGCGGCGTTCGAGCGTGCACTCTCCCTTTGCAACAACGTCATCGTCGTCTTCGCAGCCGTCGCGCTGATCGTGGCCTGCGCCATCCTCAGCTACAGCGTGCTCAGCCGCGCCCTGTTCCACAGCGCCAACTACTGGCAGGACGAGGCGGCAGTGTTTCTTTTGGTCGGCGCGACCTTCATGACAGCGGCCTATGTGCAGGGACAGCGCGGCCATATCGGCATCGAGGCGTTCGTCGGGCTGCTCTCGCCGCTGGCCAATCGCGTCAGGCTGTGGCTGGTCGATGTCGCGAGCTTGCTGTTTTGCGCGTTTTTCGCCTGGAAATCCTGGACGCTCACGCATGAGGCCTGGGTCGACGGCCAGGTTTCGAATTCGATGTGGTCGCCGCCCTTAGCGATCCCCTACGGCCTGATGGCGATCGGCATGACGCTGTTATGCCTGCAGATCCTGCTGCAGATCGCCATTCCGCTCATGGGTACAGCGCGCCGATGACCGTGGTTGGAATTGGCATCAGCTACGGCCTGGCGACGCTGTTTGCGATGTTCTCGGGCATGCCGATCGCGTTCGCGCTGGGTGCGGTCGCGGTGGTATTCATGGGCATCTATATGCCCGCGGCCTCGCTCGATACCGTTACCCAGAATGTCTACGAGGAAATGGCCTCGATCACGCTGCTGTCGATCCCGCTGTTCATCCTGAAGGGGGCCGCGATCGGCAGATCCCGCGCCGGTCAGGACTTGTATTCGGCGCTGCACGCCTGGCTGCATCGCGTGCCCGGCGGGCTCGGTGTCGCCAACGTGTTTGCCTGCGCGCTGTTCGCCGCGATGGCGGGATCGTCGCCCGCCACCTGCTCGGCGATCGGCTCGGCCGGGATACCGGAAATGCGCAAGCGCGGTTACTCCGGCGGCTTTGCCGCCGGCATCATCGCCGCCGGCGGCACGCTTGGCATTCTGCTACCGCCCTCGATCACGATGATCCTGTTCGCGGTCGCCGCGGAAAAGTCCCTGGGCCGCCTGTTCCTTGCCGGCATCGGCCCCGGTCTGCTGCTGGTGACGCTGTTCGGCGCCTATGCGGTGGTCCGCTTTCGCAAGGAATATGCCGCCGCCAGCGCGCTTTACGAAAAGACCGGCATGGAGACCGCGATCCTGCATCGCGACGATTTCACCATGGCGGAGCGGTTCAACGTCCTGCCCCGCGTCATCCCGTTCGTCCTGCTTTTGACCGGCGTCATGGTCGCGCTCTATGGCGGCTATGCGACGCCGTCGGAAACCGCCGGCCTCGGCGGGCTGCTGGCGCTGGTGCTGATCGCGGCCATCTACAGTGTGTGGCGGCCAAGCGATCTCGCGCCGATCCTGAAATCGACCATCCGCGATTCCACCATGCTGATGATGATCATCGGCATGTCGCTGCTCTATACCTACGTGATGAGCTATCTGCACATCTCGCAATCGGCCGCGGAATCGATCGTCGCCATGCAGCTGCCGCGCTGGGAACTGCTGGCGGCGATTTTGGTGATGGTGGTGGTGCTCGGCTTCTTCCTGCCGCCGGTCTCGATCATCCTGATGACCGCGCCGATCATCCTGCCGCCGCTGCGGGCGGCAAATTTCGACATCATCTGGTTCGGCGTCGTCATGACCATCGTGATGGAAATGGGACTGATTCATCCGCCGGTGGGCCTTAATATTTTTGTCATTCGCAACGTCGCGCCGGATATTCCCTTAAGCGAAGTGATCTGGGGCACGCTGCCGTTCGTGCTCTTGATGATGGGGGCGGTCCTGCTGCTGTGCTTCCTGCCGGGGATTTCGACCTACCTGCCGGATCTGGTGATGGGACCGGATGGGGGACGCTGAGTACCGCGCACCTCAACTCCAGGTGCCGGTCGTCATCACGACGCGCCGTGCAGTTCGAGCAGGCGCACGATCTCGCTTTGCTGCGCTTTGGCCTCTGCCGATCCGGATCCGCCGCGACCGGTAGTCCGCGTCGCGATCTGCATTGGCGTCGAACCGTTCTTGTTCTTGCGCCGGAAATCGGCGCCACTGTCGAGAAGGACCTTCACCGCCGCGGCGCAACGGGTTCGCACCGCGCGGTGCAATGGCGTCACGCCACTCTTGTCTGCCGCATTTGTATCGGCACCCGCTTCGATGAGGGCGGCGACAGTGGCCGCTTGTGCGGTCGGATTCCATGTGTGCGAACCCGGCACGCCGTCGACGGCGTAGTGAAGCGGCTCGGCGCCGCGGCAATTCCTCGCGGAAACATCGGCGCCCGCCGCTATCAGCTCTCGCGCGAGCTGATGTTGGTAGGCCGCGGCGACGACATGCAGTGCAGTGTCGCCCCGATAGAGGTAGTGCCTGATTTCATCGAGAAAGTATTGCTTTGCGCCCTGACGTGTCGCTCCCTGCTCGAGGCAGGCGCCTGACATGTCCGGCGATGCCGCAAGCAATTGTGAAGCAGTTGCCACGTCGCCGACAACGACAGCCCGCGCAAATTCCATCAGTGCACGGTCACACGGTCCGCCGGGGCGCGTCGTCACGCTGTGCGTCTCTTCGCATTGAGCGCCGCAGCCACGCGGCTTGCCGGCGCCCGGCCGATCAGTTTGCTGATCTCATTGGTGGCCGCCACCAGTCTTGCCATATCGACGCCGGTAGCAATGCCCATGCCTTCCAGCATGTAGATCACGTCTTCGGTCGCGACATTGCCGGTGGCACCGGGCGCGTAGGGGCAGCCGCCGAGACCGCCGGCGGCAGAATCGATCACCCGCGCCCCCTCCTCCATCCCCGCATAGAGATTGGCGAGCGCCTGGCCGTAGGTGTCGTGGAAATGCATGGCAAGATGGACCATCGGGACGCTGCCAGCCACCGCGCGCAACAGACCCCTGGCCTTGAGCGGCGTGCCGACGCCGATGGTGTCGCCCAGCGAGATTTCGTAGCAGCCGAGCTCCCATAACATCCTGGCAACTTCGACGACGGCCTGCAACCTCACCTCGCCGTCAAAGGGGCAACCCAGCACGCAGGAGATATAGCCGCGCACCTTGACGCCGTCGGCCCTGGCACGGGCGATCACCGGCTTGAAGCGCTCAATGGATTCGGCGAGCGAGCAATTGATATTGGCGCGCGAAAACCCTTCCGAGGCCGAGGCAAACACCGCGATCACCTTGGCGCCCGCTGCGCGCGCGGCCTCATAGCCCTTTTCATTGGGCACCAGCACGTGGAATTCGCTATCGGGATGATGGTTGACGCCGCGCAGCACCTGATCCGAGCCTACCATCTGCGGAATCGCCTTCGGCGATACAAAGGCTCCGACCTCGACCGTATGCAGCCCCGCAGCCACCAGCGCTTCGATGAACGCGATGCGATCGGCGACGCTGACGGGCGTCTTTTCGTTTTGCAGGCCGTCGCGCGGGCCGACTTCGACGATACGCACGGAATCGCTCATGCAAGCCTCCTGCGATTGCTCACGCGGCTGCTGGTTCGACCTCGGCGAGTTCGACGCCCTCCTGCACGATGTCGCCGACCTTGCATTTGATCGCCTTCAACACGCCGGCGAACGGTGCGCGCAAGGTCTGTTCCATTTTCATCACTTCAAGCGTGAGGATCGGCGCGCCCTTCTCGAGGCTGGCGCCGACTTCAGCCAACAGCGCCACCACGGTGCCGGGCAAGGGAGCGACGATTTTGTCCTCGCCGGCCTGCTCTTCGTCGTCGCCGCCGAACGGATCGACCCAATGCAGGTCGAAACGGCCGTTGCGGGTTCGCAAGTAAAGTTCATGGCCCTCGATGTCAGCGACGATATGCGACTTGATGCCGTGGAGGGTGAGATCGAAGCCCCCGCCAGCATTGGGCGCGGATGCGAAGGCCATTTCGCGTTCGCCGATCGACAGCATCGCGGGACCGTTGCCATAGTGCAGGCTGACATTTTGTTCGCCCCCCTGCCCGTGCCGGAACGTGAAAACCCGCTGCCGCCGGCCGACCGGCATCCAGCCCGCCATTCGCCAGGGCGAATGCGCTTCAGCGCGCGCGGCTTTCGCCTCTTCGCCGAGAATGGCGGCCACCGCCGCGCCGAGCTCGAGATCGTGAGGCGGCCGAGACGCCGGCGTCAGGTTCTTCAATTCGCGTTCGATGAAGCCGGTGTCGATGGCATTGGCGCGCACGTCCGGATGCGTCACCAGCGCCGCAAGGAACGGAATGTTGGTGACGATGCCGCGAACGTCGGTTTCCTCGAGCCCGCGATTGAGCCGCTCGATCGCAGCGTCGCGATTTGGCGCCCATGCGATCACCTTGGCCAGCATGGCGTCGTAATGCGGGGAGACCGCATCGCCGGCGCGATAGCCGGCATCGATGCGCAGGCCGTTCGAGGCCTCCGGCATCCGCCAGGTCCTGATCTTGCCGACCGAAGGCATAAAATTCTTGTACGGATTTTCCGCGTAGACCCGGGCTTCGATGGCATGGCCATTCAGCTTGATCTGATCCTGCGCCAGCGGCAGCTTCTCGCCGAACGCCACCCGCAACTGCCATTCCACGAGATCAATACCCGTGATCAACTCGGTCACGGGGTGTTCGACCTGCAGGCGGGTATTCATCTCGATGAAGAACACCTCCTTGCCGTCGGAGACAAACTCGATGGTGCCGGCACCGACATAGTCGACTGCGGCGGCCGCCTTGCGCGCGGCGGCGCACACCGCCTCGCGTTGTTTGCCGTCGAGCGTCGGCGACGGCGCTTCCTCGATCACCTTCTGGTGCCGCCGCTGCAAGGTGCATTCGCGCTCGAACAGCGACAGCAGATTGCCGTGGCTGTCGCCGATCACCTGCACCTCGATGTGCCGGGGATTGTCGACGAATTTTTCGATCAGCATGCGATCGTCGCCGAAGGCGGCCTTGGCCTCGCGCTTGGCGCTGGTGATCGCCGCGGCGAGTTCGCCGGCCGATCGCACGATGCGCATGCCGCGCCCACCGCCGCCGGCGGATGCCTTGACCAGAACCGGGAAGCCGATCTTGTCTGCGGCCTTCTTGAGCGTCGCCTCGTCCTGGGCTTCGCCGTGATAGCCAGGCACCAGCGGCACGCCGGCCTGCTCCATCAGCATTTTCGAGCCCGACTTCGAACCCATCACCCTGATCATGCCGGCGGTCGGACCGACGAACACCAGGCCGGCGTCGAGGCAGGCCTGCGCGAATTCGGCGCTCTCGGACAGGAAGCCGTAGCCGGGATGCACGGCATCAGTGCCGCTCTTGCGCGCCGCGTCGATCACGCGCTCAATGTTGAGATAGCTGTCGCGCGCCCGCGCCGGTCCGAGCAGCACCGCCTCATCGGCGAGGGCGACATGCATGGCGTCGCGGTCGGCTTCGGAATAGACCGCGACCGTGCGCAACCCCATCGCCCTGGCGGTGCGGATCACGCGGGCTGCGATCTCGCCGCGATTGGCGATCAGGAGAGTGTGAAATCGCCGGTACTGGGATTGCGATTTCATCGTCACATCCTGAACAGGCCGAACTTCGTCGGCTCGATCGGTGCGTTGCTGGCTGCCGAAAGCCCAAGCCCGAGCACCAGTCTCGTATCGGCGGGATCGATGACGCCGTCATCCCACAACCGCGCGGTGGCGTAGTAAGGACTGCCCTGGCTCTCATATTGGGCACGGATGGGGCTGCGAAACTTTTCCTCTTCTGCCGCCGACCATGTCTCGCCCTTCGCCTCGATGTTGTCGCGGCGGACCTGGCTCAGCACCATCGATGCCTGTTCGCCGCCCATCACCGAGATCCGGGCATTCGGCCACATCCACAGGAAGCGCGGGCTGTAGGCGCGACCGCACATCCCGTAATTGCCCGCCCCATACGAGCCGCCGATCACGACGGTGAATTTCGGCACGCCCGCGGTCGCTACCGCCGTCACCAGCTTGGCGCCGTCGCGCGCAATGCCGCCGGCCTCATATTTCTTGCCGACCATGAAGCCGGTGATGTTTTGCAGGAACACCAGCGGGATATCGCGCTGGCAGCACAGTTCGATGAAATGCGCGCCCTTCAGCGAGCTCTCGCTGAACAGGATGCCATTATTGGCGATAATGCCTACCGGATAACCCCAGATATGGGCAAAGCCGCAAACCAGGGTCTGGCCGTAAAGCTTCTTGAATTCGTCGAATTCCGAGCCATCGACCATGCGCGCGATGATATCGCGCACGTCGTACGGCTTGCGGCCGTCGGCGGGGACCACGCCATAGGCCTCCTCCGGGGCAAACAGCGGCTCGCGCGGCTCGCGCATGTTCAAAGCGGCGCGTGCAGGTCGCTTCAGGGTAGCAACGATCCGCCGTGCAATCCCGATCGCGTGAGCATCGTTCTGCGCATAGTGATCGGTGACGCCGGATTGCCGGGAGTGCACGTCGGCGCCGCCTAACTCTTCGGCCGTGACCACCTCGCCGGTGGCCGCCTTCACCAGCGGCGGTCCGCCGAGAAAGATCGTGCCCTGATTGCGCACGATGATGCTTTCATCCGACATCGCCGGGACGTAGGCGCCGCCGGCCGTACAGGAGCCCATCACGATCGCAATCTGCGGAATGCCGGCAGCCGACATCTGCGCCTGGTTGTAGAAGATGCGGCCGAAATGCCGTTCGTCGGGGAAAATCTCGTCCTGCTGCGGCAGGAACGCGCCGCCGGAATCGACCATGTAGATGCAGGGCAGATTGTTCTGGCGCGCGATATCCTGGGCGCGGAGATGCTTCTTCACCGTCATCGGATAATAGGTGCCGCCCTTGATGGTCGCATCATTGGCGACAACAACGCATACGCGCCCCGATATCCGTCCCACCCCGGTGATGATGCTGGCGGAATGCACGTCGCCGCCATAGAGGCCGTGGGCGGCCAGCGGCGATAATTCGAGAAAGGCCGTGCCGGGATCGATCAGGAGATCGACGCGCTGGCGCGCCAGCATCTTGCCGCGCGAGGTGTGCCTGACACGCGAGGCCTCGCCGCCGCCGCCGGCGACGGCATCGAGCTTTTGCCGGAGTTCTGCGACCAGCGCCCGCATGGCCTCGGCGTTGCTGGCAAAATCCGACGAGGTGGGTTCGATACTGGAATGAAGCGGCATGACCTTCAGCTGTTTATTGTGCGCCGCAATCTGCGCTGGGGAGTTCGGGTCATGGTGTCATTGCGCCACGGCCTTAAGCAACCCAGAACTTCCAGTCCGACGGGAATGCCGGCACGGTCAGCGATTGAGGTCCTAATGGGTCCAGGGCTCGCCGCGCCGGAATGCGAAATTGTCGGCGTAGGCGGCTTGCCGGCGTGCCGGCTCCTTCGGTTCGATCACCTGATAGGGAATGCCCTCGCGCTCACAATAGGCCACGGCTTCTTCCTTGGTGTGGAAACGAATGGTGAGTTGCTGCTTCATGTCGCCGGACGAGGTCCAGCCCATCAAGGGTTCGATCGCGCGCGGCTGCTCGGGCTCATAATCGAGCTGCCATTCCTTGGTCTTGGCGGTCCCCGATTGCATCGCGTTTTTGGCGGGCTTGAAGATTCGTGCGGTCATGGATGGCAGGGCCCCTGGAGATATGCGGCATGGAAGCGCGTGGTGGAAACGGCCGTGATAGTATAGAGACACTTTTCGGAGATTTGATCGCTGATTCCCGGCCTTGGATGCTACATTTTCTGCAATCGGTATAGTCATTATGCTGCGCTGTGACAATCTCGGTGGGCTTGCTTGGTGGCTGGCCCGGCTGGCCGTCCGCCCGGTGGCCTGATCCCTGCGCGAGCATCACTTCGAAACGGCAGCCATGAAGATCAACGCAACCCTGCCTGAAAAAGGACGCGATCTCCGGCTCGACCTGTTTCGCGGGGTCGCAAACTGGGCGATTTTTCTCGACCACATTCCCGACAACGTCGTGAACTGGATCACGACGCGGAATTATGGCTTCAGCGACGCGGCGGATCTGTTCGTGTTTATTTCGGGCTATACCGCCTCCTTTGTCTACGCAAGGATGATGCTGGAACGCGGCTTCATCGTCGGCGCCACCCGGCTGACCAAGCGGGTCTGGCAGCTCTACGTCGCCCATATCATCCTGTTCGTGATCTACATTGCCTCGATCAGCTACCTCGCGCTGCGGTTCGGCGATTCCGAGATCATCAACGAGTTCAATGTCGCAGGTCTGGTCGACCATGCGACCGAGACGCTGCGACAGGGCCTGATCCTCAAATTCAAGCCGGTCAATCTCGATGTGCTTCCGCTCTATATCGTCTTGATGGGGCTATTCCCGCCGGTACTGTGGATCACGCTGCGTCAACCCAATTGGACGATGCTGGCATCTATCGTGCTGTGGCTCTCCGCCCGGCAGTTCGGCTGGAATTTCACGGCCTATCCCGCCGGCACCTGGTATTTCAACCCGTTCTGCTGGCAGGTTTTGTTCGTATTCGGCTCCTGGTGTGCGCTTGGCGGCGCACGGAAATCGATGTCGATCATCAATGCGCGTTTTACGTTCTATTTTTGTATCGCCTATCTCATCCTTGCGCTTGTCATGACCATGGCGGGCCGGTTTCCGGATTTCGGGGCGATGTTCCCGCACTGGCTCTATTCGACCTTCAATCCCAACGACAAGACCAATCTCGCGCCCTATCGCTTCCTGCACTTCGTGGTGATCGTGATATTGGTGATCCGCTTTGTGCCCAAGGACTGGCCGGGGCTGGAATGGAAGGTGTTCGATCCCCTCATCGTCTGCGGTCAGCAGTCGCTTGCGGTATTTTGTGTCGGTGTCTTCCTCAGCTTTGTCGGGCATTTCGAATTGATGCTGAGTTCGGGCTCGCTGTTCGCGCAGATTTTTGTCAGCGTGACGGGAATATCGATCATGACCATCGTCGCCTATTACATCTCCTGGTCGAAAAGGCAGGACAAGCCGCTTGCCAAGGCCGCGGCGCCCAAGGCAGCTTGACCAAGGCAGCTTGATCAAGGCGGCTCGAACCTAACCGCGGGGCTTGGCGACCAGCCTGCCTCGCGATGAAATCCCGCTCCATTCGGTGGACCAGCCGACTTCGGCGGCAGGATCGCGCGCGATCGCGTCCTGGCTTCGTTTTCCCTGCAGCGCGAAGATGGCGCCCTGGGGGTCGATGCACCGGACGATCCAGCCGCCTTCCGGCACTTCGAATGGGCCCTCGAAAATCTTGCCGCCACCGGCCTTCACGCGCGCCGCGGCGGCGTCGATGTCGTCGATATTGAAGTAATAGAGCCAGAACGGGGTCGGCTCGACCGGACGCTTGGTGAACATGCCGCCGATCGTCAGCCCGCCGGCGGAGAACAATTGGTACGCGCCGGCCGGAACGCGATCGGCGTTAGCCTTCTGCCAGCCGAAAATCTCGCCGTAAAAGGCAAACGCCTTCTCCCAGTCGACGGCGAGCAATTCGTGCCAGCCCACGCGCCCCGGTCCATCCAGTTCGCAGGGCCCCTGCTGGCTGGTCTTCAGCCCCTCCACCAGCGCGAGCGTTGCCGTCTGCGGATCGGCGACGACTGAAATGCGACCGATGTTGCTGTCCGTCGGGGGTACGTAGATGGTTCCGCCAAGTCGCTTGATCAGTCCGGCGGTAGCGTCCACATCGCTGACGCCGACATAACCCATCCACCGCGGCGTCGCGCCCATTTTCCTCGCCTCTTTCGGCAGCTCCATGAGCCCGCCGACCGGGGTCTCTCCGGCCCAGAACAAAGTGTAGGCCAGATCCGGCGTCGACGCGTCCCGCGCGCTCCAGCCCACGACTTTGGCGTAGAAATCCCTGGCCGCGGCCATGTCCGTCGTCAACAACTCGTACCAGGTGAAACTTCCGGGATGATCAACCACGTCGGTTTCTCCGTTCGAGCCTGCAAACAGTCGCCGCACCGCAGAGAGCCGATCTGGCAATTTTTGCGGTGCATGATTGAGAGGCCAAGTCGTTTGGCCTGAATACCGACGGGGCGGAGCGAACGCAAGGAAGGGCACGGCACCCTTACCGTGCCCACTGAGAACAGCTCGCAACGAAAGCGATGCACTCGCGCGTCACCGCATGTTTGGTGCGGACTTCGATGCAATTCATGAATTGTTTGACGGAAGCCGAGGAGACACCTCTTGAGCCGGCGGTTGTTCCCTCGACGCGCGTACGCTGCGGTTGGCGGGGATAAGATCGTGGCGAATATAGGTCGGATGAGCGGCGTCGAAGTTGCTTACACACGTGTCTTTATGAACATATCGTTCATGAACATGAATTCGCTGAACACGGCGCATCGGCAGCACGCCATCCTGAGCAACGAGTCTTGCATGGAATATCTGCAAAGCGTACAATTCAATGGGCGGGACTCAAAACAGCTCTTATGGAGGAATGCCAGTATGCCACGGGTGAAACAAGCTTCGAAACGAAAGCACGTAACGAAGACCGTACCGGTGTTAGGGGCTGCCGGGTTGACCTTTTCATTGGTGGGGGGTGCATCCGCAGCGGTCGCGCCGATACAGGATCAGCCGCGGACGCCGAACCTTGCGCCGGGTCAGGAATTCACTCTCGGTGAAGAGGAAATCTCCGACATCAGCCTGGCGACGTTCTATGTCTTCGACAAAGAGAACACGGGCGCAGCTCGGAATGGCGTCCAGATGGCTTGGGGTTGCAGATGCGGCGGCTGCAGAGGATGCGGGTGCCGAGCTTGCCGGGGTTGCGCAGGTTGCCGATGCGGCGTTGGCTGCGGAGGCTGTTGCTGGTCGTGGGGAGCTTGCCGCCCGTGCTAGGCCGGAACGCTTTCCGAATACGTTGACAAACGCAGCTTCTCATGGCCGGGCTCGACAACATCGACCCGGCCAATCCATGTCATGTCTGCTGTTCCATTCCGAGAAGATGCCTCGCACCGAAAGACCGGCGCGGTTGGTAAGGTATGCGTGCTGACATCATGAAAGACGATCGCAAGACCATCTCAAAGCGGCAGGCCAGCCGGGACGTTCCGCAGTTCGCGCCAAATTTCACGGTCTATGTGCTGCCGCCGGACGCGGTGTGTCTGTATTCCGAAGACCGGAAGTTTTTTCTTCACGGCGAACTCTATTGCGCCCTCGCCTCAGCGATCGGAAAGGGCGGAAAGAGCTTTGCGCAGCTCGTTCGCGAACTGGAAAAGAATTTTCCGACCGACAAAATCGGGGAAGCCATCCAGCGGTTGATTCGAGCGCCGCTATATCGTCGCGGCATCCGGCTCTTCCGCCGGCGCCGTGGCCGGCTATTGGGCAAGCCTTGGCCTGCCGCCCGGTGTCGCAGGGCAGAACCTCAGGGAATGCCGGGTCCGCGTTGAATCGATCGACGTCCAGGGCGCGACCGAACTCGGCGCCGCGCTCGGTGAACTCGGCGTTCGCGTCGTCAAGCGGTCCCCCGACCTGACGGTAACGCTGGTGAGCGACTATCTCGAACGACAGCTGGCCGAATTGAACGAACAGCGCGTGTCGGACCGCTCACGTTGGCTGCTGGTCCAGCCCTCCGGCGCCTTTCCGCTGGTGGGACCGGTGTTCCGTCCCGGCGAGGGCGCGTGCTGGACCTGCCTGTTCGATCGCATGATCCGGAACCGGGAGGTCAAGGGTTTTCTCGACCGTGGGGCGGCCCGCGTTGTCGCCGCTTCGCCACTGGTGCGCAACGCGGTCGGAAAAAGCGCCATCCAGTTTGCCGCGCTCGAAATCGCCAAAGCGATTGCCACTGACTTTCGCACCGAGTTAAGCGATCACATCGCCAGCTTCGACCTGCTGGGCTCGAGCATCGCGAAGCATTACGTGGCGGCCCGCCCGCAATGCCCGACCTGCGGCAGCAAGAAACTATTGAACCCGCGCCGGGCGCCGGCGCCGATCGAGCTTGGCCCCGGCGCCAAGCTGGTCATGACCAGCGGCGGATACCGGACCGTATCGTCGCGGGCCACGGTGGCACGCTTCCGAAAACATGTGAGCCCTCTCACCGGCGTGGTGACACGGCTCGAGCGGATCGAAGCCGATTTGCCGATGAACACCAACTTTTACGCGGCGCACAATTTCTCGGCACCAGCCCAAAGCGTCGATCAGCTCAGGACGGGCCTGACCGGAGGCAGCTTCGGCAAGGGCTCCACCGCCGAGCAGGGCGAAGCCAGCGCGCTGATGGAGGCGATCGAGCGCTATTCGGGGATTTTTCAGGGCGACGAGATCAGGATGACACGGCGCTTCACGGATTTCGCGCCGGGCGACGCTATTCTTCCCAACGAGGTCTTGCTGTACAGCGACGCGCAATACCGGGCACAGCGAGCGCCGGCACATCAATCGGACGATCCGCAGCCGGTCCCGGACCCGGTCGATCCATCCGCCAGAATCGAGTGGTCGCCGGTCTGGTCCCTGCGCGACCAGCGCTTCAGATATCTTCCGACCACGCTGTTGTATTTCTTCTACAACGGTCCTGCCGCCTTCCATTCGGATTCCAACGGTTGCGCGGCCGGCAATACGCTCGAGGAGTCCATCGTTCAGGGTTTCCTCGAATTGGTGGAGCGGGATTCTTACGCTATCTGGTGGTACAATCGGTTGCAACGGGCCGAAGTCGACTTAAACCAGTTCGACAATTCCTATGTTCGCGATCTGCGTACCCAGCTCGCCGAAACCGGACGCCGGCTGTGGGTGCTCGACGTCACCAGCGATCTCGGTGTTCCCACCTATGTGGCGATCTTGCACTGGATGCAAAATGGCCAGGAAAATATCGAGTTCGGTTCCGGCGCGCATTTCGACAAGCGCATCGCCTTGCTGCGTGCGCTGACGGAGCTGAACCAATTCCTGTCCATCGGCCTGATGGGCGGCGGAACCGGTGAGAAATCGAGCCTCGACGGCATCACGCCGTTGCGGCTGAAGGACCATCCGTTTCTGACTCCGAGCGGCAATCCGGCAGACCAACCGGAGCCCGGCGCGACGGTCGGCTTTCTCCACAACACGCGCGGGCAGGTCGACGCCTGCGTCGATATCGCCAGGCGCGCTGGTCTCGACTTCCTTGTCCTCAATCAGACGCGGCCCGATATCGAGGTCCCGGTCGTCCGGGTGATCGTTCCGGGATTGCGACATTTTTATCGCCGCTTCGGACCGGGCCGGCTCTACGATGTTCCGGTAAAACTCGGATTGATGGACCGGCCACTGCCCGAAAGCGAACTCACGCCGTTTCTCCCGCATACCTGAGGGGACTAGCGGCTTGCGCGCTCCCGAAAAGAAGACAGGGCGAAAGGCCGCGGCGCCAACCCTTTCCGCGCGGCTGAGCGCCCGCATCACGCTCGAAGCGCAGGCGGATGGAACGATCGCCGCCTGCTTCGACGGGCACTCGGTCCGCTTGGGAACGTTCAGCGCAGGCACCGTGAAGCGTGCACGCGAACTGCGGCGAGGTTTGCCACTCGGCTCGTTTGCCTCCAGCGCTCCAGTCGACAAGGAGTTCGATCTGCTGGTGCGACGATTGGCGCGGAGCGGGCTTTTGGAGTACCGCCTCGGGCGCTCAAGCGACGATAGCGACCTCGTCGTCATCGAGCCGCAGATGCCCGATTATTGGCCGCAAACGCCAAAGCTCGGCAATGCCGACACCATCGCGCTGTCGCGGTTTGCCTATTTGCGACGGCGCGGCAATGAGATGATTCTTGAATCGCCCCGCGCCGGGGCGTTGTTCAGAATTCGTGATCCGAAGATCGCAGCCGCTCTTGCCATGCTGTCGACACCGCAAAAGATCGGCCGGTTGCGGCGGCAGGACGGCTTTGCAGGGCTCGAATTGCTCGCTTTGCTGCTGGATTGCCAAATGCTCTTCAAGCCCGATGCTGCTGGCGGCGATGGCCTCAGGTCGGCCGAGGGCGACGACAATCTGGTGCTCTGGGATTTTCACGATCTGCTGTTCCACACTCACAGCACGGAGGGCCGGCAGGCCAACCCGCTGGGCGGGCTTTATCCCCATGCGGGCCTGATATCTCCGCCGCCGGCGGTACGGCCCCGCTGGCCAGGCAACACAATCGATCTGCGCGAGCTCTCGGCCGCGTCTGCGGAGCCAATTCCGCCGGTCGCAACGCTGCTGCGTGAACGTCATTCGACGCGTGACTTCGACGACCAGCAGCCGATCACGCTCTCCGAACTTTCGCGGTTTCTCGATGGCACCGCGCGTATCCAGTCGAAATGGAAGAGCGACCCCGGCGACGGCGGTCCTGAGGTCGAGTATGCGGCAAGGCCCTATCCGTCGGGAGGCGGTGCTTACGAGCTCGAGCTCTATCTGGCGGTGGCCAACTGCGAAGGCCTCGCCCGCGGATTTTATCACTACGATGCCGACCGCCACGCGCTGGTGCCGATCGGGGCGCGCGCGCAAGAATTCGAAGCACTGTTGGCGGCAGCCGAATTTGCCATGGGCGCGCAAGGCGCGCCCCAGATCCTGATCACAATCGCCGCGCGCTTTGGCCGGGTTTCATGGAAGTACAGCTCGGTCGCCTACTCGCTGATCCTGAAGGATGTCGGGGTTTTGCTCCAGACGCTCTATTTGATGGCGACCGATATGGGGCTCGGTGGATGCGCGATCGGGACCAACAATATCGAGCTGTTCGCGAAGATGACGGGTATCGAATTCCACGTCGAGGGCCCGGTCGGCCTATTTGCGCTCGGTCGCGGCAGCAACCCGGGCACCTCCGGCTAGTCCGCCGCCATCGAGCATATGGATGCGAACAGAATAAAGCCCATACTTTATTGATAATGCGGCCGCTCCTTCGGCCAGGACGATCCAGCCCTCCGGCGGGGCGTCGAGAATTTGGCACCGTGCGTTCGATTGACCCAGATCAATCGGCGGATGCGCCATCGCCGCTAGTTTTGCTATCGAAAAGCGCTTGCCCGCGCCCGTCAGTTGAAGATCAGCCTCAAGAAGGACTGGACATGCCGACCCACTTCCATGCGATCGTCTGGATCGATCATTCGCAGGCCAAAATCTTTCATATCGGCCTGGCGGGCGAAGACGAGGTTACCTTGCACCCCCATTTGCCGACCCGACACCTTCACCACAAGGCCAACTCGATCGGCAGCGGTCATGCCGGGTTCGACAAGGAGTTTTTCGCGCAGGTGATGAACGCCGTCAGCGACGCCGGCGAGATCCTGATCATCGGCCCCGCCAGTGCGAAGACGGAACTGGCCAAATATCTCCGCGACCAGCACCCCAAAATCGGCGAACGCATTGTTGCCGTGGAAGCTGCCGACCATCCCAGCGATCGCGAGATCGTGGCCTATGCCAAGCAGCATTTCAAGATGGCGCCTGCGAGAGTCACCACGAAGAGCTGATCGTTTGATCGAAAGACTCCGCTGCACGTCCCGGGCAGTTGATCCAGCGCAAAGACGCAACCCGGGAAATCGGCTCTTGTTATTCATGGCGGATGTTCTCTCCCCTTGGAATCACCCGCCGCACTTTTCGGATGCTCCCCGGGTATGCCGGGGGCATCCGATTCTTGTTTTCGATGATCCAGGCCGGGCCGCCAGTGATCTCGCGCTCACCCGCCGGCCCTCTCATCCAGGAAAGAATCGCCGTTAACCTAAGCTCTTAAGAAATCATGAACGACTCCCTGCAAATTTGAGAATACCCAGGAGGGAGACATGACCACCATCGTCCCAACATACCCGGCCCATATCGTCGTTAGTCAGGCAGAAGTCCGGCTCGTCGCAGACCAAACCTCCAACGCCGGCGCGTTGACGATCAAGCAGGACCAGCAAAGCGTCGAAGCCGCCGAACAGCTTGAGCAGGCCCAAGCCAAGGCGTCGGTCGATATCGTTACCTGACAAGACGCGTTCATCGGCGACGTTTTTCGAGCGTGAATTTCTTGCCGTCGGCGATCAGGCCAAGACCTGCGACGAAGTCTAGCCATGCAGGCTACCCCAGGACTTCGCCCGGGCTCTTGCCGGTAACTTAACAACGAACGAACGTGGGACGATCCGGAATTATTTGGTCGGGGCAGCTGGATTCGAACCAACGACCTGCAGTACCCAAAACTGCCGCGCTACCAGGCTGCGCTATACCCCGATTATCCAAGGAAACGACGTGGATACACGCTTAAAGCGCGGCCAGCAAGGCGGCACGACCGTCTCAATGGCCGGTAAACAGCGGATGGCCGACGCGGTCTCCGGGCTCGATGCCGTATTTCTTCGCGGTGCCGGCGATCACCTCCAGCACACCCTTGGCCAGCCCCCGCGACGAGATGATCTTGGTGGATAGCGGCTCGGTGTTTTCGGCGATCCGCAGGATCCGGCCGTCGGCGCGGATGAAAATCATGTCGAGCGAAATGTAGGTGTTCTTCATCCACATCGACACCTCCTGCTCCGGAGAGAAGTCGAACAGCATTCCCTTTCCATCGGCCAGTTCCTTGCGGTACATCAGGCCGGTTTCCTTTTCCTGTTCGGTCGTTGCCATCTCGACCGAGAAAACCTGCACCCCGTTTTTGGTGACGATCTCGAGCGGCTGGATGCTCGCCGCCCGCGCGCCAATGCCTGCGAATAAGAACAGCGCAGCCGCCGCCACCACAGCCGACCAGCGCCACGCGCGCAGGCGATACCGGTCGGCACCATAGAAACTCATAGGCAACGCTCACTGCAGGAGGATTTTCGATGGCAACGACCCTAGCCCGATGATCGTGGCAAATACCAGACCTTAGGCGCAACTGCGCCATGCCCGTTTGAGCTTCCGGCCAACGGTTACGTAACAGACGCGCGCAGCTATGGCGTCTGCAAGCGGAAGCCTGCCCCGGACTTGATCCGGGGTGGATACCGGTTCGCGTTAAGAAAACGCGTCAAATCATAGATTCTAGAACCCCGTTTCAATTCAATGGAAACGGAAAGGCTCTAGTGCGACGACAGCCCCGGCGAGCCGGTTTCCGGCTGGATTTCAGCGGCCATCATGCCCTTGGAGCCGGGCCCGAACCGCACCAGCACATACTGGCCGGGGCGCAGCTCGGTCATCCCGAACCGGCGCAAGGTCTCCATATGCACGAAAATATCCGGCGTCCCCTCCCCGCAGGTCAGGAAGCCGAATCCACGCAGCCGGTTGAACCACTTGACCTGCGCCCGCTCCAGCCCCGAGGTCGGGGTGACACTGACATGGGTCCGCGGCGGCAGCATCTGCGCCGGATGGATCGCGGTCAACTCGTCCATCGACAGGATCCGGAACGCCTGGTAGCCCTTGGCGCGCTGCACGCATTCGCAGACGAGCCGCGCACCCTCGTAGGCGGTTTGATAGCCGTCGCGCCTAAGCACCGTGACGTGCAGAAGCACATCCGGCCAGCCATTGTCGGGAACGATGAAGCCGTAGCCCTTTGATGCATCGAACCATTTGATGACGCCGGCGATTTCGACGAGGTTCGCCGCAGCCTCGCCCAAGCCCGAAAGCGCATCGATCGCCGGATCGCGCTCGGCGCCGCCAGAAAATTCACTCGGCCCAAGCCGGTTCGATCCCGTCGCGACTGGCGGGCCCCCGAGCTTCTTGGACTCAAATCCGTCCGACCCCATGACCCCGGACCCCACACATCAGCTGCGGCCCGCCAGCTGAAGCGACGGCGCCGGGAACACGCACCCATCCCATGAAAATTTCATGATGACGCCACGCGAATCTCTCGAATCAAAAGATAACACTCCCGACTGCGGCGCATAGAAAAAAAACATATTCGTCCAAACCTATGAACAGCCTTGCGTAGTCGCGAATCAATCCGGCATCAATTGCCGACGAACGGCCCAAGCGTCTCCCCTATGTCGTGCCTGATGACCAGATCGGCGATATCGTCCTGCTCGGTGGGCTCGTTGTTGATGATTACCAGCTTGGCGCCGCTGTTCTTGGCCAGCATGGGAAATCCGGCGGCCGGCCAGACCACCAGCGACGATCCAATCGCAATGAACAGATCGCAATGCTGGGCCAGTTCGGTGGCGCGGCGCATCGCGTCTTCCGGCATCGCCTGCCCGAATGAGATGGTCGCGGTCTTGACCGGCTCGTCGCAGACGGTGCAGTCGGGCGCGCCGCCGATTGTTTCGAAACTCTGCTTGACCCAGGCGAGATCGTAAGCCCGCCCGCAGCCGATGCAGCGGGCGTAAGTGGTATTACCATGCAGTTCCACGACGTGCTCGGCCGCGAAGCCTGATATCTGATGCAAATTGTCGATGTTCTGGGTGACGATGGCCGGAATCTTCCCGGCCCTGTAGAGCGAGGCGAGCGCGCGGTGGCCGCGCCCCGGCTTTGCCGCGGCAAATGTCGGCTCCATCGCAAATCGCCGCCGCCAGGCTTCCGCCCTGGCGTCCGGACTGGCGACGAATTCATCGAACGGGATCGGGCGGTTGCGGGTCCACAATCCTCCGGGCGAGCGGAAATCGGGAATGCCGCATTCGGTCGAAATGCCGGCGCCGGTGAAGGGGACGATGCTGGACGCCGCGGCGATCATGTCGCCGAGCCGTTCCACGCCGCTGCGAAGATCTGAGGCGATCATGGGTTATCCGAAGGGGTTGGCCGTGCCGATCATAGCACGGCCGATCGGACTGCCAGGCCAACCGCCCCCGGATCTTCTGATCGCGTCGGACATTCGTCCTGGAATTACGCCGCTTCCGCGATCGGATCCGCCACCTGAACACTCTCTTTTCTTTCGCTCTTCTTCGACTTTGCGGCCGGACCGGTGACCGGCGTCTTTTTCGACGGTTTGCCGTATTGCGAAAGCTTTTCCATCTCGGCTTCGAGCTCGGTCTGCCGTGCGGCTACCTTTTCCGCCAACTTCTCAATGGCCCTGTCCCGCAACGCGGCGAGTTCTTCGATGCTCAGCGAATCCAGATCGGTCTTTGCCATGTGGTCCTCCTGTTTTCCTTTGGCTACCGGGAAGGCGCGCAGCCGACAAGCAGCGTGCCGATCTTTTCCACCGCGGCCGATCTTATCCACTGCTGAAGTTGCGCAAACGCTACAATCACAATCCCGCAACGTCGCGTCCCCATTCGCGCCCCAATCGCAACCGCGAATGGCATGGGAATAGAATCAGCAGGGATGGGCATGACCGAACAGCAAAAGCGCGTAACTTCCGAGCGGGAAGAAATCGCCGCGCGCATCGCGAGCTTCAAGGCGACGCAGAAAAAATTCGAACGCGAGCGCGAGGAATATTTTGTCGCGACGCTGGAAAAGGCGCGTCACTCGAAGGACGCGCGTCAAGCACAGCGACGGCCGCCGTTCTGGTCGTAGCGACGGCGTTTCAGGTCTCTTTACAGCGCCTTCATTGCAGCGAGGTTTGCAACGGGGATTTGTCCGTTGTCCGTGTAGAAGTGGCCTTCGGTCAGGTTCATCTTGGCGAGTGCTACGCCAAAATCTGCAATTTCGCCCGCGGTGACGACATCGATTTCACCGCGGTAGCGCCAACCATGGCGACCGTCGCCAGATCAGCCAATGATCTCTTCATGCGAAGGACTAGTCGCCCGATTCATTCAGATTTCTCTGATGATGCGGAATTCGCGGTCCGGCGATAGTTCGCTGAGCAGCCAGTTCTCCAAGTCCCGCACCGATGGCGATCGTCGGGATGCATTCGCCGCTCAAGCTCCGCGTACGATACCGCGACCGAGTTGGGCTCCAATCCAAGCAGTTTGCAGAAGCCGCGAGACCATTCGGATTTCCTGGTCGCGACGTCGCAGTACCAAGCTCCGGCGCCGAGCTTTTCCTCGATGAAACGGAACAAGCCAATTGTAACATCGTCATCCGCGAACATGAACAATTTCAACTCCGTCTCAAATCATCAGGTCCGCCCATGCCGCTCGTCCCGATGCGCCGCATCAATTCACCGCCAAATACGCACTGTGCAGAATATCCGGATTTTGCCGTAACTCCTCGGGATCGCCGGAGAAGCGAATATATCCGCGCTCCATCACATAGACGCGATGAGAAACTCGTAAAGCGATATGCGTAAACTGTTCGATCAACAACACGCCGACGCCGTCTGCGGCAAGCTGAACGATCACCGGAACCAGCCGGGCCACGATCACGGGAGCGAGGCCAAACGACAGTTCATCCGCCAGGATATAGCGCGGGCGATCGACGACGGCTTGGGCAAGTACGACCATTTGCTGCTGACCGCCAGAGAGTGATCCAGCCCGCGCATCGAGCTTTTGGCGAAGCTCGGGAAACGTATGGAGCGCGGCCTCAATGCCGTCCTCTCGTTTGCGGCCAGGCAGATGATGACCGGCGACCCGAAGATTATCGATGACCGACAGTTCGCTGAGTACGTGGTGGCCTTCGGGGACGGCCGCAACACCGAGGCGGCGAACTTGCTCGGGCCTGAGGCCCGCAATCGAGCTTCCGTCGACGTGTACAGCACCGGCCGACATGGGCAGCGCACCAGCCGCGGCGAGAACTAGCGAACTCTTGCCCGCACCATTGGCGCCAAGTAAAGCCGTAATCCGCCCCGGCGGAATCTCGAGGTCGACTCCATGCACGACTTGCTTTCCACCTCGTGCAATCTTCAAACGCTCAATCCGGATGCAATCGGTCATGTCGCTTCTCCGAGATAAGCGGCACGTACTTTCGGATCTTTCAAAATCGAGCTCACCGGACCGTAAGCGATCATGGTACCGAAATCGAGGACCAACGTCGTCGTGCAGGTCGACGAAATCAAGTCGACGTCGTGATCGACGAGCAGCACCTGAGCGCCGCAAAATGCCGGTATGCCTATGATGGTCTTACGCAAAAAATCCGATTCAGTTTCGCTGAGGCCCGCGCCGGGTTCATCCATCATGATGATCTTGGGCGTACCGACGATACATCGTGCAATTTCGACCATACGCCGGTCGCTTGTTGCGAGGGCACCGCCCATCAGATGGGCTCGATCCGAAAGCCCGGTATAGCGTAGAGCGGCATTGACGACGTCGTTGCGGCTGCGCGTTCCATATGGAACATGATCGAGCATCCCCAGGACATTGTCCCGCACCGATAGATTGAGCACCACCTGCTCGGTCTGGAACGTGCGGCGAATCCCAAAGGCCGAACGCCGATGCGTCGCCAGACAAGCTATATCCTGCCCGTCGATTTTGGCGCGTCCAGCAGTCGGCGTGATAAAGCCGCTAAGCACGTTAAGTAGCGTCGTCTTGCCCGCGCCGTTTGGACCGATCAATCCGGTTACGGGTGCATCAAGTGTCGCCGTCAGCGCATTCAACGCCCTGACGCCACCGAACCTGACCTCCAGGCCATCAATTTCGATCATATCACCTTCTCTCGTCGCGCTTGTCCGGCAAACATTTTAATGCGGTCGACGGCGTCAAGGATTTGGCCAGCAACGCCGCGCGGCGCGGTAATCAAAGCGTGCAACAGGCCCGCCCCGAAGACGATTGTCGCGACGTTACCGTCGATGTGCCAGTCGTTGAGGAGTCCGGGAACAGCCCGCAGCAGCAGGCCCGCCAGAATCGGACCCAGCCAGCTATAGGCACCGCCGATAACCGTCACCGCAAAGAGCAAAATGGATTCGCTCGCCGGAAACGAGGTCAAGTCAAGTGTACCGATAAGGCCCGCGAGCAGCCCGCCGCATATCCCCGCAAGGAATCCGGCGAGCGCGAAGGCCCATATCTTGTAAGCGACGATGTTGACGCTGGCCGATAGCGCGCACGCTTCGCTGCGGCGTATCATCGCCCAGGCGCGCCCGACCCGCGAGCGCTGATGCCAGAGAACGATGAGATAGCCGACGATGAGCGCAGCTACGCAATAGCGGAAATAGGCGGCGTCCGTCGTCGCCAGCTCGGGACGGCCCATATAGAGGCGCGGCCCGTTGTAGATCTTGCCGATGAACCCGGCGCCGCCGTCCGGAAAATCGATGGCGGTGATCACCACCTGGAAGCCGCCCGCGATCATCAAGGTGACCAATGCGAGATAGAGACCGCGCATGCGCAGCGCCGGTAGCCCGAAGATCAGGCCGAGTAAGGCCGCGCCAACGCCGCCGCAGAGCAGCGACATCTCGAACGGCCAATGCAACGCGTGCCAGGTGCGCAACACGACCCAACCGCCGACGCCGACCAGCGCGAACTGGCACAGCGAAACCATGCCCAATTGCGCATAGAGAATTCCGGCCGCAAGCGAGCCGAGCGCCAGGATGGCGGAGGCGGTCAGCACGCGCAGCCAATAGGAACTGACGAGCTCAGGCGTTGCCAAGGCCACCACCAGCGCCGCGGTCACCCCGGCGGCGATCCCGACCAGCGCGCCATGGCGCGCATTCGTCCCAGCGCCGCCTGAGCGCACGTCGTCGGCCCCCAGGCCCGCTCCACCGCCGATCAGGGCTTGTCCATGACGCTGCAAAAAGATCAAAGCCACGATGGCGAACACGAAGGGCGTCAACGTGCGATAGGACGCGACCGAGGGAAATGGTGTACCGATCGCTTCGATCACGCCGATCGCCAGTCCGCCGACGACCGCGACACCGAGCGATTGGACACGACCGGCGATCGCGGCCGCGATTGCCGGAATGACCATGAAGGTCAGAAACAGAGGTTGCATCCTTGCGAGATTGGCGAGCAGGATGCCGCTGACGCCGGCAATCAAGCCCGACATCACCCAGGCCCAGGAATCGACTTTCAGAACCGGCACGCCGAGCAACGCACTGATTTCCCGTCGGTTGGCGAGCGCCCGCATCGCGAGCCCCATGCGCGTCCAGCCGAGAAAAAAGATAGTGCCGACCGTTACCACGCAAGTCAGTCCCAGCGCGATCAGGCGGGTATAGGTCACCCGCACGTCCAGGATGCGTACCCCGAGACTATCGGTCGGCAGGCGCAGAACGCGGCCATATTCGCCCCAGAAGAAATCCATCACGCCGAGTAGCGCGAGCGCCAGGCCAAGCGTGGCGACCGCACGCACTACCGGATCGTCGTGGGCGACGCGCGGGGCCAGGAGCCGGCCATAGCCCAACGAAACCGCTATCGCCGCAGCAACACCCGCAATCCACCCGATCCAGGGCGGACCGCCGGAATGTCCGATTTGCCAAGCAATGATCGCCGAAAGTGCGCCGATCGCGCCCTGCGCAAGATTGACGACGCCGGAAGCGCGAAAAAGAATCACAATCGCGACCGCCGAAAGCGCATAGACCGCACCGGTGGCGAGCCCGGAAACAACAAAGGGACCAAGGTTTGGCACTATCGTCTACCCGATCGATTTGATTCGCCGAGTTCTCGGCGGATTGAAATCGTGGACACAACGGCTTCTGGCACCGGAGGACCGAAGGTGAAATTCGTCACCTCCGGCCCAGTCCCCGGACCCACTGTCCGGCACCTATTTGCGAATGCCGATTTCTTTTTCTGTCGCCATAACGTCAGCAAGGTCGGGGTCTTCGACCTCGAAGCAGGACTGCTGGGTCACCCATTTTTCGCCGGATGTCACGGCCACTGAGCCAGCGTGGTTGGGGTTATGCCGATTTCCGGGTCCGAAATACCAGGGGCCACAGGCGATGTCCGACTGAAAGCCCGTCTTCATGCCGCGGAGCGCGGCCGTAACCGATGCGCGGTCAATTTTTGCCGGGTCCATCTGCATCATGACCTCGACGATCCAGCGCGCTGCGAGATAGCCCGCCTGATTGAACGTATCGCGCTGGATATTCTTTTGGGCATATTTGTCGAGCACGGCATACCAGTTCAGCATGTCGGGCGACGTCTTGTCGAAAGGTTCGAGCTCGAGCTGGGCATAGACCTTGTTGTCCCAATAGGGCCCGATGGTCTTCGGGAACTCGAGATTGTAGACCGAGGTCGGCGCGGCAAACTTCACCTTGGACCCGAGATCCTGGTCTTCGGCGGCCTTGAGCAATGCGATCACGCCGTCGCGCGGCAAGCTCGCTTCGATCAGGTCGGGCTTGAACGACATCGCCTGAAGGACGATGGATGTCATGTCGATCGCCGCGGGATCAATCAGGATGACGTTGACCGCTACGCCCTTGGAAGAGCCCCAGGCCTTGACGCCATCGCAGGAGAAGTCGCCGACGCCCGGAATGTTGGGCGCAACGCAGACGACGCTTTTGACGCCAAATTTCCTGTGCATGTACTGCACCGCTCCAAGATTGCTCAAGCGGGGCCCCTGGTTCGTCGACGAGTAGTTCTTGCCAAAGAAGCAATCTCGGGGAATGCCGACACCCGCAACGACGAGCACGTCGTTCTTTTCGTAGGTCGCCTCGTTGGCCGCACACTCGACGAAACTGTTGCTGCCCACCAAGGCGATTACCTTCTTGTCGATCACGAGCTTGGCTGCGGCCTGGGCAGCCTGCTCGGGCTTCCATGCGTCGTCCTCCAGCGTGTATTCGATCGGGCGACCATTGATGCCGCCATTTTCGTTGACGCATTTGAAATAAGCTGCAGCCGCATCGCCGGACGAACTGAAGTCTGCCGGACCTGTCCGACCGACGATACCCCCGATCGGAATGGGTGTTCCGGTCGCGGGCTTGCCTGTGTTCAAGCCGCATTTCGGCACCGGCGCCGCTTCCGCGGGACGGCTCAACACGAGCGCCGCAAGCACTAATGCGATGGCCAACGCGACCCCTTTTGCAGATGATGTCATGGAACTCCTCCCTTGCTGGTGTTTACTGCTTCGTATTTCCAAGAATATCGCTGCCATCGAACGCAACAATCGAGCACTCATCGCGCCGAGATCGACGCTGGAGCGAGCGGTGCCTTTCCAGCAATGAGGTCGGCCGCGCGCTCAGCAATCATGATCGTCGGCCCATTGGTATTGCCTCCCGGCACGGTTGGCATAACGGAGGCGTCGACCACCCTCAGCCCTTGCAATCCCTGCACGCGGAGCTGCGAATCGACCACCGCCGCCGCCCCCTCTCCCATCGCACAGGTGCCGACAGGATGATGTCCGACCTCCACGGTTCGCCGGATGAATGCGTCAAGATCGGCGTCGGATACGACCTCGGCCCCAGGCGATGTCTCGCGCTCGATCAGCCCGCCCAACGGCGGCGTGTTGTAGATGCGTCGCACTATCCGAATACATTCGCGCGCCGTCGCACGATCATTCTCGGTTTCCAGAAAATTCAGCCAGATGCGCGGCGAATCGCGGGGATCGGCCGAACGCAGCCGGAGTTCGCCGCGACTTTCGGGATAGTTCATTGAAGGATAACCTTCCAACATGTGCTGTTGGGCTGGCGTGACCCAGGGAAACCACACCTTGGCGTCCATGCGCGTCGAATTGAAAAAAAGTTGAATGTCCGGTCGCTCGATGTCGGCACGGCTGCGGAGGAAGGCCAGTGCCGTCAACGCCTGGGTCGCGAAATCGCCAGTGCGAAAGAACGCCCACCGCAGAACCGACAGCGCGACACGATCGGCGCGCAACCGGCTCAGGAAAGTGATCGGCTCCTTCATCGCGAATTGAATGTGAAAGACCGCGTGTTCGGAGAGATTCTTGCCGACAGCCGGCAGATCGTGCACGGGAGTTATCCCGTGTTCAGCGATTTCTTCGGCCGGCCCCACGCCTGACAGCAAGAGAAGCTGCGGCGAATTGTAGCTTCCCCCACACAGGATCACCTCGCACCTGGCGCGAGCGAAGGCGCGCACGCGGTTCGAGACATAAGTCACGCCCGTCGCTCGACCCTTTTCGATCGAAACACGCTCCGTCAGAGCATTGATCTTGACGGCAAGATTGGCCCGCTTCGATGCTGGCCGGAGGTAAGCCGCGGACGCGCTACTACGCACGCCGTTCTTGATCGTCAAATCGACGATGCCAAACCCCTCCGGCTGCACTCCGGAAAAATCCTCGGTCATCGGAATCCCCGCAGCAGCAGCCGTGTCGCGGATCAATCCGAAATTCAGACTGGAAACATCGGTAGCGCTGACGCCGAGCGGTCCCGCCCCGCCGTGATAGTTGCCTTCACCGCGCCAGTTACCCTCGGCGCGCTTGAAATAGGGAAGAACGTCGGCATAGCTCCAGCCTTCGCACCCGGCCTGGCGCCACAGATCATAGTCACGCGGATGACCGCGCACGTAGAGCATGCCGTTGATTGAAGACGAACCGCCCAGGACCTTGCCGCGCGGCAGCGACAGGCGCCGCCCGTCGAGAAAGGGTTCCGGCTCAGTCGCATAATTCCAGTTGAACTTCGGGCCGCGCCAGACCTGGCGCCACGCCAGCGGCATCTTCAAAAAAACGCTGTTGTCCTTTCCGCCGGCCTCGAGCACGAGAACGCTGACGCTCGGATCCTCGCTCAGGCGGTTCGCCAGCACACAACCCGCCGAGCCAGCCCCCACGATAACGTAGTCATACTCATCCACGCATCTCTCCCCCTGCGTCAGTCGTGAATGCTCTGTTTTTCTGGATTGCCTTACGTTGCTTCGAGATGGACGTGGTGAGGAGGGCCGAGATGACGACTCTCCGGGCGAGGCGCTCATCAAATGAACCTGGCCTTGTCGATCTCGAAGCCGTTGGCCTCGCAATATCTCGTATAGTGTTCGATGAACCAGAACACGTCGGCGGTGAAGTCGTGCTTGCCGTTGTCGTCGTAAAATTCGATCGAGCCGTTGATCCAGAAAATGGCCTTCATTCCATTCGGGTCGTCGGAGTAAAGCGTGTGCGCGGCGCCCGGGAACTCATAAACGAAATCGCCCGCACGAGCCGTCCAGTCATACTCGTAGTAGGCCCAAGAGCCTTCCAGCGTCAGCGCCGATACGATGCCGCGGTGCTTATGCGTGCCGATACGCCCACCGCCCTTGACCCAGAGAATATTGGCGACGGAATTGGCTCGCACGTCGAAACAGAAATGCTTAATCGCTGCGGCTTCGCCAAAGGGCACCCAAGGGTTTGTCTTGTCGTCTCCGGAGATATGAGCGCCGCCGCGGGCAAATTTACGAATGGCAGTCTCGTAGGATTCTTCAGGAAGCTTGACGATCCTCGATTGGGTATTCATTGCGGCGTCCCCCCGGACATACTCTTTGTCAAGACGCTAGGGTTTCAAAAAAAACGGTGTCAAATCCTTTTGGCGCGGCAGGACTTTCGCGGCAACTAGCTGCCACGTATCTTATTGATTAGAAACGATATTTTAACTATTGGCGCAACTCCTCGGCTCCGATGGAGGTGTGCCCCGACGTTTTCTAAAATTGACAATTTCATCAACATCGATTGATCATTTGATAAGAGATAAGACGGCCCGCTTGGGCTGAACCGGGAGGATGCCTTGCAGATCGATGCCGGCCAGGAGCCCCTGCTCGATCGCGGCGGCCATCCAACTCTCAGAGAACTTCTTCGCGAGCTTGTGTTCAGCCCTGCCAACGGAAGCATCCGTCTCAATAAAGAGAGGCTGATCTTACAGCGCGCCAGCCAGATGAGCCGGCTTCGTATCCAGCTTGTGGAGCGCTACGGTCGCGACGAGGCTTTCGTGATGATGACGCGCCTCGGCTTCGTGGCGGGTCGCGAAGACGCGGACTTCGTGCGGAAGTCCTGGCCCGGGCTTGATCCCGGCGACGCCTTCACGGCAGGAACCCGCCTGCATATGCTCTGCGGCTGCGTCAATCTGAAAACCATTCACAACGACTTCGACATCCGGAAAGGCCGGTTCTCGGGCGAGTTTCTCTGGCGCAGTAGCGCCGAGGCGATGGACTATTCGCGCGACCTTGGACAGTCCGCCGAGCCGGTCTGTTGGTCGCAGGTCGGATATGCCTCGGGTTACGCTACGCACTGCCTTGGCAAACTCATCGTCTACAAAGAGCTCGAATGTGTCGGCATGGGCCAGGACCACTGCCGCGTCATGGGAAAGCCGGCGGAAGTCTGGGGTGAGAGTGACGATCTCGTCCAGCTCTATCGCAGCGAGATTTTAACGGCGGAGCCGGCCACGCCGGAGCCCAAGGGGGCCGCCTCTAGGCAAAGGGACGACGATCCTGTCTCGAGCCTCATGCTCGCTCCCGTTCGCGAGCGAATCGAAAAGGTGGCGCGCTTCGACGTTCCCGTGCTGATCCTGGGCGAACCGGGGACAGGTAAGCGCACCGCCGCGCGAGCTTGGAGCGAAGCGCGTTTCGGGTCGGACGGCGCGCTGGACATCGCCGCATCGGAAACGCTTGACGCCAGCTCTCTCGACGCGCTGTTCGACCGTTCCGTTCTGCCTTCCCGAGGGCGTCGCCCGCGACGCTCGCAAAGACGCATCGTTCTTACCGACATCGACCTCCTCGCTCCGACGCTGCAACGTCGCTTGGCGCGGCGGCTCGATGAAGGCAACTCCCGTGTCGCGGCGACAACGCGCCGAAGTCTGTCAGAGCTGCGCGGATTGGCGCACTTCGATGGTGGTCTGCTCTGCCGCCTTGCGGTCGCGCCGCTGGTGATGCCACCCTTGCGCGACCGCCGCAGCGACATCCCAACGCTCGCAAAAGCGCTGCTGCGACGCGCCGCCCGGCGCCATGGCGTAAAGGAGCCAATCCTCGCCTCCGAAGCGGAGAAGCTTCTGGAGACACTGGAGTTGCGTGGCAACGTCACCGAACTGGACACGATTATCACTGCCGCGCTAATCGCCGTCGCTTCAGGCGGCGGCGCAACCGGCCTGATTGGGCTCGCTTGTATTGAACTTGTCTCGAACGATGTAGAGCGAAGGGAACAAAGCCCCGCTGGATCCGTCCTGCAGCAAGATCTCGCCGAGGATTCCTTCACACTGGAAGGACACAACCAACGAATCTATGACGAAGCCATGGAACGATGTAACGGCAACGTAGCTGCCGCGTCGCGCCTACTCGGCCTATCGCGGGCTCAGCTTGCCTATCGACTTCGACTAAGACGGGCTGGAAGCGCTGCCCCAAAGTAAATCGGTGCCGCGCGATTGACCCTCTTGCGCGCCGCAAGCTCGGCCCTTCAGGGCCGGGTCTAGGCGCGCGCCGAGGCCGAGACGAGACATCGCGAAAAAAGCTAGCTTCCCATGCGAGGGTTTTCCACCTCTTCGTGGAGCGCATCGGCGCTTGCCGCTCCAGCCGCCCGATCTTACGATCGAGACGCCAGACTTCCGCATCGCAGCCGTCCGCAAGCGGACGCGCGGCCGTCAGAGCCTCGGCATCCGCGTCGGCATCGATCGGCTTGTACGAGGCAACGCGATTGTCTTCGTTGATCAAGTAAGCCCGATAGGTCGGCATGGCGCCCTCCCTTCTGCCCGAGACAACGCGGGGCAAGAGGGGATCCAAGAGCATGGCGCCCATGCGGGAACCGGGGGGAACCCTAAGCCGAAGCCTTCCGCCGCCTGCCGGAGGCTGCGGAATACGCACCCTGCCCTTGCCCGCACTTTGCTGCTATTGAATGCGCCGAACCCAACAACAATCTCTTTTCAATACCTCAAGGGAGCCAAAACGATGCGTTATCTCCACACCATGCTGCGCGTGCGCAATCTCGATGCCGCGCTGAAATTCTATCACGATGCCCTGGGATTGAAGGAAGTTCGCCGCGTCGACAACGACAAGGCGAAGTTCACGCTGGTGTTCCTGTGCGCGCCCGAGGACGAGGGCCTGCTGAAGAATACCCCGAAGACTCGCGGCGCGCCGCTGGTCGAGCTCACCTATAATTGGGACGAGGAGAAATATGGTGAGGACCGCTATTTCGGCCACCTCGCCTACGAGGTCGACGATATCTACGCCACCTGCGACAAACTGATGAAGATGGGCATCACCATCAACCGCCCGCCGCGCGACGGCAATATGGCTTTCATCCGCTCGCCGGATCTGCATTCGATCGAGCTGTTGCAGAAGGGCGATCCCAAGCCGCCGGCCGAGCCGTGGGCCTCGATGCCCAACACCGGCCACTGGTAAGACGTTTTTCTGCTCCGCCTGCAGGAACCTCAGCTTCCCTGTCGCGTTCTTAAATCAATCTGAGGAATTCAAAGGAAGCGAACATGGGACGAGGAATCCTGCTCTGGCTGCTCGGCGTGCCGATACCGGTGATCATTCTGTTGTGGTTGTTCTTTGGCCACTGACATCAGGCGACCGTTACGTCCAACGCAAATCAGGCTCCGCTGCTGCGGAGCTTTTTTTGCGGCGCGCCATGATGGTATTTTGCAGAGGCCCGCGCTTTTTCGCCAGAATTCCGATATGACCCGCAAAGCGAAGTGGTTCATCGGAGCGAAATGTCGTGGCAAACAACAACGAGAACCGGCTCAGGATTTGGGGCCGGGCAAATTCGGTCAATGTGCAAAAAGTATTGTGGTGCCTGCGCGAACTCGATCTCGCCTATGAGCGCATCGATGCCGGCATGGCGTTCGGCCGCAACCGCGACCCCGATTATCTCGCGATGAATCCGAACGGGCGGGTGCCGACGCTCGTCGACGGCGATTTCGTGCTCTGGGAATCCAATTCGATCATGCGCTATCTGGTGCTCGCCTATGCACCGGGATCGCCGGTCTACCCCGAGGCGCCGAAGCGGCGCGCCGGCGTCGACCGCTGGCTGGACTGGACGCTGTCGACGGTGCAGCCGGTCGACCGTCCGGTGTTCTGGGCGCTGGTACGAACCCCGGTCGAACAGCGCGACATGGCCGCGATCCAGAAGGATGCCGATGCCGAAGCCGAGGTATGGCGGATTGCCGATGCGCAGCTTGCGGCCCGGCGCTTCATCGAGGGCGATGATTTTACGATTGCCGATATTGCGATCGGCGCCTATGCGCGGCGCTGGTTCGGCGTCGAGGGCATCAGCAAACCGAGACTGCCGCATCTCGAACGCTGGTTCGCGCAATTCGCCAGCCGTCCGGGATTTGCCCAATTCATTGCGCCGCCGATGTCGTGAGAATGCCCTCGGTCATTCCGGGATGGTCCGAAGGGCCAAACCCGGGATCTCAAAGACGATAGCAAGGGGCGCGTTTCGTATCCCGCCATTGATCGCGGGCGATCCCGATTTGCTACCGGACGAACTTGATGCCGGCCGACTTACCGCGACGCCAGACCACCTCGCAGCGTCGTCCCGTTCTTGCGTCGCGCGTGAAGCTGAGCCTCAATTTGGCGGGCAGCATGTTGGGATCGTCGATCGTGATTTTGGCGCCGGTGGCAGACATATCGTGCACCACGCAGCGGCGCGCCGCGAAGCCGCCCTCAAGCGTGATCCACCCGGGTCGTTGCAGCGATTTGCGCACTTCCCGTTTTTTTGCTGCAGCCATTCCAATTGCTCCTGAACCCCAACCCCTTAATCCAGGGGGCTTTAGAAACCGTTGCAAGCTCGCAAGAATCAGGCCTTTTGGGTGGCCGGGACGCCTTCCATTTGCGACCAAAACAGCAGGTTTCCGGCGGCTTGCCCGGCCGCGCAAACGCCACTATACGTTCGCCCGCCGCCGTCGGGATGTCTTCGCCAGGATCCTGATACGGCACGGCGCCATCGCGGCCTCAAAGCGTTGATTTGCCGGGTATTTTTGTGTGTGACCAAAGCGAAACGGCGATGCCCCGACCGGGCCGGTCGTGGCGAGGCCGACGTTTTCGCTCCCTTCGTCTATCGGTTAGGACGCCACCCTTTCACGGTGGAGAGAGCGGTTCGATTCCGCTAGGGAGCGCCAACCACTCATCTATCATTCTATACTTCCTTCAGATTTTGCAATTTTCCCCAAACGATTTGGTGTGGTTTGGGAAGATACGTTCGCCTTATGGTCGTTTAGTTGCAGGACGGCGCGGCGTCCGCCTCTCCTGCGATCAGCCTCTCGGGTGTAGTTTTCGGCTTGGGCTAAAGTCGTGTGGCCGAGAGCAGCCATGATGTCGTGGGCCGACACACCGGCATCGGCGAGGCGCCGGCCAAGAGTTTTTCTAAGACCGTGCGGCCTGCAGTCCATCGGCAACCCCGCCGCCCTTATTGCATCGCGCATGAACCCGCTGAAACCATTGATGGTGAATGGCTTGCCAAATTCCGTATTCAGGATTGTGACGTGGGTCCGCGGTGCGGCAACGAGCGCTTGGCGCAGCTCGGTCGCTATAGCCATGTCAACTGGAACACCGGTTTTTTGTCGCTTGTATTCGATGCCATCAATGTCGATCTGCGCCCAGGTCATCAGATGCACGTCAACCCGCGCGGCGCCGACATTCAGCATTAGTGCATAGGCCGTTCGCTGCTTTGTGCCCAGCGGCCAACGCCTCTCGAAGGCGGCCAATTCGACGTCTGTCCAAGCCCGAAATCTCTTTCGTTTTCGGTCGCTTGATGCCGGCTGAGGGATCGCTCTTCAGCCATCCAATATCAATCGCATGATGAATCAAGATACGGAGCTTTTTGAGAGTGTCCAACGCAGCCGCGGGACGATCCGCATAGGGCTGCAGTATCCCTGAAATTATGCGGTCGCGTGTCAGGCCAGAAACTGACCGCTGGCCATGATCAACGCGGATCGTTTCCAGTCGCGTCAAATATCCTTTTTTCGAGGTGTCCCGCAGTTTGACGAAACCGGCGCTCCTCATATATGACGCGATCAGCGCTCCGATTGAACCCTGCGCATCTTTCTTCGCCCAACTTGTGCGACGATCAACCGGGTCGCCCGACAATGCTGCGGCATAAGCCTCGCGAAACTCTTGGGAGGTCGGATCATTCGGAAGGCGTATGCGAGGGCCCTTCCCGACCCGGAACGAATAATAATTGCGGCCCTTAACGCGATTCCGCTCAACGTGGGGCGGTAGCTTACGTGGCATCCACATCGCCCCACGAATCATCGGGGCCAGCGCTGCCAACGACCGGCAGGTGGTCCACCGCTATATCGAGCGCCCTGACATCCCAAGCATGACGGCGCCCGGTGAGCTGTTTCGGAGCCGGCATCTTTCCCATCTTGACCATTTCATCGAAGGTATTCGGCGACAAATTCACATAGGCGGCAGCGGCATCGCGATTGATAAGTCGCGGCGCTAGCGTTGGCGGGAGTGCGATCTGCCGTGTCATATCTTAGGCAGCCACCTCGGAAGGCTTCCTGGCCGCATCCATCGCGCGGTCTAGCTCGAACTTGTCGAATATGTTGCGGTCGAGTCCGGCAACTTGAGCGGCGCTGGCGCTAGCCCGAGCCGTACCAAGTTTTTTGAAGGTGCCTGGCGATACGCCCCAATAGGCGGACGCCTGACTGACGCTAAGGCCGCGAGGTTCGATTTTGTCGCGCATTTTCATTGGCATGTCGTCCTTTTTCGTCGGTTTCACCCGAGCTTTAGCACTCGCTGTCTACGCTTGAGGGTCTACCCTCGTGCTTATCCACAGGTTATACGACGCTCCTTGTCCTTCATTGCCCAACTGTGCGGTGAAACGGATCGTCCGCAAATTCGATCGGGCCCCTCGCGTATTCTTGTTGACCCTCGCCATCGATGCTGTACGGTATTCTCAAGAATTCCGTACAGACTATGAGGGGCAAGACAATGGCGAGCAAAGGGAAAACAGGTTGAAGCAGTCGCCTATATCCGCACTTCATCGGCCGCCAACGTCGGCGCCGACAAGGACAGCGACAAGCGGCAGCGCGCGGCCATCGAGGGCTTCGCCAAGCGGGCAGGCTTCGCCCTGGTCGCCGAGTTCACCGACGCCGCCGTGTCCGGCGCCGATCCCATCGAGACACGCCGCGGCTTCGCCGAGCTGCTCGACCGCATCGAGGGCAACGGCGTTCGCACCGTCATCGTCGAGGACGCATCGCGGTTCGCCCGCGAGCTGGTGACGCAGGAGCTTGGCATCCTGGCGCTGATCAAGCGCGGCGTGCGCGTGCTGACGGCAACTGGCGACGATCTCACCGACAGCAGCGATCCGTCGCGCATGATGATGCGGCAGATCGCGGGCTCGTTCGCGCAGTACGAGAAGGCCCGCCTCGTTGCCAAGCTGCGGGCGGCCCGCGAGCGCACGCCGGGCGACCGGCAAATGCGAGGGCCGCAAGAGCTGGGCCGAGATCAATCCCGAACTGGTGCGCGAGGCCAAGCGGCTGCGCCGTCGCTCACCGAAGGGGCATCAACGCTCATTGCGTGATGTTGCTGCCGAGCTCGCCAAGCTTGGTTTCGTCAATGAGCGCGGGGTGAGTTCTCAGCTGCGTCGGTGCAGTCGATGCTCGGCTCGTAATGCTCGCGGTGGTCGGTGGACCGCGGTGCAAGTTGGCTCGATCATGCACCGGACCTAGGGCGCACCTATGACTGTTGGCGGACGTCCGCTTCTGCGCGCATAACGGACTCAAGTCGGACATCGCGCCATGTCCGAAA
>CAVZWE010000028.1:0-93991 GCA_963778925.1 uncultured Alphaproteobacteria bacterium
ACCCGTCTTCGCGGATTGGCGGGTTTTGAAGACACCCGCTCGTTATAAATCAATGGGTTAAGTCAAAAGGTCTTCACTACGGCGGCTGGCTTGGTTGACGGCGGCGGTGGTGATCCTGGGCGGCGGCTGCGGTGGCAGGCGGAGCTTGAGCCGGTCGATCAGGAGCTGGAGCTCGGGTTCGGGATGGGTGTAGCGGGTGAGCAGGATCTCGCGCCCGTCGGTGGTCGGCAGATGGACATCGATCATCTGGACGGCGGCGAACTTTTCGAGCGCGCTGCGCGCGGTCAGCCCGGGCGCCAAGGCATGAAGGCGGCGGGTCAGGGTGATCTGCATGCAGTAGGCCAGGAAGGCGATGAAGATGTGGGCTTCGATCCGCTTCTCGTCCTGATGGAAGATCGGACGGATCGCCAGGTCGCCTTTGAGATTGCGGAAGGCCTCTTCGACGGCGACGAGCTGCATGTAGTACTGCCAGAGCTGGGCGGGATCGTTGTCGGTGAGATTGGTGCGCAGCAGATAGCGGCCTTCGCGCCGCCGGCCGGTTCGCAGCTTCTTGCGATTGAGCGCGAAGGTGAAGCTCGGCGCTCCTTGTCGATCTCGACATCGACCAGACGCCAGGCGGCCGGCGCCTTGGAGCGCGCGGCGCCGAGTTTCATCAGCAGCTCTTCGCGCGAGATTTCCATGGCGGCGATTTGCCGGAGCCGCTTCCACAGCCATTTCAGCTGCCGCCGGCGCATCGCGCGTTCTTTGGTGACCCGATCGAGCGCTTTGGGCGAAGACGTAGAGCTCGCCGTCCTCGGCCAGCAGCTTGACCTGCACGCCCTCGCGCGCCTCCTGCCAGGGCTTGTCCAGCAGGTGCTTTTCCAGCCGGTTCAGGCGTCCCTTCGGCGTGCCCACCAGATACTGCACCGGCGGATCGCTGTTGCGCATCTCGGCCAGCACCGCCTCGGTCGGCACGCCGCGATCCATCACCCAGACCCGCCGCGCCTTGCCGTATTGCTGCTCGATCTTGCCCAGGAACATCCGCAGCGTCTTGCTGTCGGCGGTGTTGCCGGGCAGCACCTCGTAGGCCAGCGGCAAGCCGTCGGGCGTCACCACCAGCGCGATCACCACCTGCGGGCAGTCCGGCCGCTTGTCGCGGCTGTAGCCGTGGCGGCGCTTGGTGCCTTCCGGCAAGTCCGAAGCGTTGACCTCGAAGTAGGTGCTGGTCAGATCATAGAGCAGCACGTCGAAGTCGGCGTTGAACAGATCGCGCCAGCGCCCGACCAGATGCGAGAACAGCGCCTCCTTGTGCGCCAGCAGCAGATCGTGGCAGGCATAGAGCTTGTGCTCTTCCGCCAGGCCGAAGTCGGCGCCGAGCAGATCGGCCATCGCGCTGTTGCCGAACCATTCGCGATGCAGCCGCCACTCGCTGCCCGGCGCAATCAGCCGATAGGTCGCGAGCACCTGCAGGATCTGATCCCACGCGCGTTCTCTTCCGGCTCGGCGGCAGCCGATCGGCCCAGAACCGATCGAGCTGAAGCTCCTGCCACAACTGTCCGGCCAGCCAGCAGGCGCCCCATTGCCGCGGACGACGAAGCCGCATCTCCGACAGGCGAAGCTGAACGACGGATGCGTCGCCTGCGATCGCCTCGCAGCGATCCTCCGGGAACAGCGCCAGCGTCCGGGCAGCGGCCGGCATCCTCGTCGAACACCTCGATCGCCTTGCGCCACGCCGCCGCCTGCGAGGAGTTGATCTCGCCGAGATACAGCACGTGCCGCTGCACCACCCGGCCGCCATCGAGACGCTTGTTCTCGACGACGTTCCAGTAGCTGTGCGTCTTGCCGTTCTTCTTTCGCTCGGTGCGTCGCAGAAACATGATGCAGCGAATCTATCCGCATCACGCCGCGCTTGGGAATCGGGTAGGTCTTCACTACAGCCGTTTTTGGCCGAAACTGAAGACGTCACCCTTTGCAAATCAAATACTTAGCCGTCTAAAAAATCTCAAAATCCGCATTTTCGAGCGCGAATCCGCGAACTCGGGCTAAGGCGCGGCCACCCCATCGCTCGTTCGCCGCACCGGCTTGGGCTGATATTCCTGCGGTTACGCCCCGCCGCCGCGCTTTCCCAGCTTTCCGGGCATCAGCAAAGACAGCGTTACCAAGTGGTAAAGCGTGGCCCGCCGCCGCTCTCCGATTTTTCGAAGCCCGAAGCCGTATCGGCATCGCCTGATACCGCCGTGGCGCCTTTGGCAGGGCCCGCCAATGGTTAACGCCCGCGGCTCTGGCCGCGGCAAGCGCCGCATTGGCGCGGCGCGCGGCCCTTAATACCTAAAATTTGAATCAATTGCAGTTGATTAAAATTCGAATCTAATTTTATTCAAGTATAGATCGAATTACCCGCGCATTTTACTTGTATTCGTCTCAAATCTACTTGGCTAGCTTAGCGGCGGCGCAAAACCTTTGTGCGAAACGTGGTCCCAACAAGAAAACGGGGGGCCACAATGATTGGGTTCTGGGGACAGGGGAAGGGATTGGCGGTTGTCGCCATTCTGGTGGGTTTGACAGCGCCGGCGAGCGCCGGTGACGAACATGCACTTTACGCAAGCCTTGGCGAGGTCACGCGCTCGCCGATCGGTTGGGTCGAATTCTGTGCCGAGAATCCCGGCGACTGCAGGGGAGGCCCGACACAGCCGCGCGATATCGTGATGTCGCAAACGGCATGGCGGGATCTGCTGCGGGTCAACCACTGGGTCAACGAGACCGTCAAGCCGATGACCGACATGGATCATTGGGGCGTGATCGAGAAATGGTCGTTGCCGACGGACGGCTACGGCGACTGCGAGGACTACGTGCTGATGAAGCGCAAGATGCTGATCGACGCCGGCTGGCCGCGCGAGGCGCTGTTGATCACGGTGGTGCGCGACAAGAAGGGCGAAGGCCACGCGGTGCTGACCGTGAAAGCCGACAAGGGCGAATTCATTCTCGACAACCAGAACGAAAACGTCGTGGCCTGGACCGAGACCGGCTACCGCTTCGTCAAGCGCCAGTCGCAGAGCGATCCGAATGTATGGGTCTCGCTCGGCGACAGTCGCCCCGCGGTCGCCACCGCCAGCGCCCACGACCGCTAACAGATAGAGATAACGGAGAAACGCGACCCGGTCACATCCCCACCCCTCCCCGTCCCAGACCGGATCGCGTGCGGCCAGCCTTCCCCCAAAGGCTGGCCGCAACTTTTTTGCGCCGCGCAAACGCTGGATTTGGTTTTTGCGATTTTGGCGGACCACGACCAAGTTGGGGGCCGACACATGGCTTGCAGTGTCACAACGGACAGCGCCAATCCGAAACAAGCCGCAACCCTCTGGACTGCCATCCCTTTTCGATCCGGCATCCGGGGAAAACCTGCCCTAAGGCCCTGTTTTAGCTGGGTTCCGCAGCGCAGATTGTGGTAAGATTCGGGAATCTTCGCGTTTTCAAGGTCCTCGAGTCCCATGATCGAAATCAGATCCGACGCAAAGAGCACCAGTCGTGCGCGCAACGGCGCCCAACCGATCGCACTGGCCGCCAGCGCACTCGTTGTCATCCTGCTCGGCGTCGGCGCGATGGCGCTTTGGCGCGCTTACACCGGCAATGCCCCTGAACCGGACCGTCTCGCTGCCGCCCGCCAGTTGCAGGTACGGACGGCACAGGCATCCGAGCAGCTCGTCGAGAAAACCAAGGGCCTGGAAGTAACCCAGCAGGAATCGATCGACCAGTTGCAAGTGGTTCAGGATCAGCTGCAAACCGTGAAGCGACTTCTCGCAGCGCAGCAGGCTGAGGCAAAGCGACTGTCCGAGCAGGTTTCAGGTCTCACCGAGGCAATTGACGGTCTGCGGCAGTCTTTTGCCAGCGCCCAGCAGCCGGAAGCATCCGGTACGCCCTCCGTCCGCCACAAGTCGATCCGGACCAGATCCGACGTGACCCTCCGCGCCCATCGCAAGCACGCGAAGTCGCGGAGCTGACGGCATAGAGCCGATTTTGCGAGCCCTTGCGCTGACCACAGCAACCCTCCCCGAGGGCTGGCCGCAACTTTTTTGTGCCGATTGTGAAATGGATCACATTTGCCCGTAGATTCCCGGGTCAAAGTGCAGTTCACCGGATGGCGTAAGCCGATTTCAATGTCCGGGGCTGGCAAGGCCGTTGGCGGTATATTGCGTCGGCGGCCTTGTTCTTTCTGCGGCGCAGAAACTCGGCGCGGCTCACGCCCAGGACTAACGAACGGCGCGCGGGTGCTTCCAGCGCGCCTTCAACGAAAATCGCGTGTCTCTATCCGAAGCGATCGCCGTTACGCTGCGGTTTCGACATCTGCTCGATCTCCCACAGCATCCACACAAAGGCGGTGCCCAGTCCCACGACCACACCCAAGAACACCAGCGTCAGGCCGGGGATTGTGAGCATGCTTACCATCCACCCAACGATGCAAGCCGCGTACCAGCTGAGGGCGTCAAGAAAACGGCCTCAGTACAGAATACACTGTGGCCGGCGGATTCTGCCCGCCCCTCGCGCTCCTCAACTTTAATTGACCGCGTCGGGCGGTGATCGGCCGCCGGACGCCGCGGGATCAGCCGCAGACCTGCACAGGGCGGAGGCGCCAGCCATGCCGCGTGTGCACCCGCCGCTTTACGATGTAGCAGCCGCCATCGTCATAGTAGAAATCGTCATCCGCGTAGTACGGGTAGTCGTAGTAGTCGCCGTATGGATAGAGTCCGAAGCCCAGCCCGGCGCCCAGCGCAAATCTCCGCCCGTGATGAAATCCGTGATGGAAGCCGCCGATGTGGGAACCGTTTGCGCCATGGACGTTATTGGCGGCGAAAGCGCCGCTGCGCACGCCGCCCACCGCGGCTGAGGGACCGACGCCCCCGATACCGGGCGAACGGAACGCGCCGCCTCCGCCAATCCCGGCGCCGTGGAATGCGCCCCCGCCAAAACCACCACCGCCGTGGAAGCCGCCTCCACCAAAGCCGCCGTGAAAACCGCCGCCTCCGCCAAAGCCGCCGCCGTGGCCGCCGCCGCCGCCACCACCGCCACGAGCCAAGGCGACGTCCGGCGCCAGCATGCCAATCGAGGCCAGCTGCCAATAAGGCCATCATCGTTTTGCGCAACATAAATCTACTCCGTAGATAGATCGCTCCCAGCGACTTGACGTATCCAGGCCGATATAGTTTCGGCTTCAGTGGAAGTTGATAGGCAATCGGAAATTGTATCTCTAAATTTTTCTTCAGACTGGGACGGTTTCAGGTCAGAGATGGTGACGCTTTGATGTGATATCACCGCCGCAAGCGCCAAACTCGGCCTGTTGGCGGCCGCGGTCCCCATGATTGCAACAGGAGGCAGGTTCGACCGTGCGCAAATTGATCGCCTTCGACGACGACACGTTCGACAAGCTGAAGCAGCTCGGGCGCGACCGAATGGCAACCCTTCAGGAGCTGGCGGACGAGGCGTTCGCCGATTTGCTCAGGAAGCACGGTATTCCAGTCGACCTGAAGGACGCGCTCCGCAAGAGCGCAGCGCTCTCCAAGGTGCCGGCGAAGAAGGCGAGTTCGAGCCGGCCAGGGAAAAAGGCTGGCGAATCCGGGGGCACTGAAGCGCGGCTTCAGCCGATCTTCTTCAGGCCTTTCTTGAATCGGGGACCGTTGGCCATATAAAACTTCGCGGCACTTCCCATGCTGGCGACCTGCTCCGGCTCGAGCGTGCGGATCACCCGCGCCGGCGCGCCGATGATCATGGAGTGCTCGGGAAACTGCTTTCCTTCCGTGATCACCGCGCCCGCGCCGACGATGCTGCCGCGGCCGATCCTGGCACCGTTCATGACGATCGAACCCATCCCGACCAGCGCGCCGTCCTCGAGCGTGCAGCCGTGCAGGATGACGTTGTGACCGACCGTGCAATTCTTTCCGATCGTCAGCGGATAACCCATATCGGTGTGGCAGGTCGAGTTGTCCTGCACGTTGGAGCCTTCGCCGATCTCGATCCACTCGTTGTCGCCGCGCAGCACCACGCCGAACCATACGCTGGCTGAATTGTGCAGGCGTACCTTGCCGATCACTGTGGCGGTGTCGGCGATAAAATAATTGCCGTCGGCAGGAAGATCGGGCGCCTGCCCGTCAAGTTCGTAAATCGCCATGTCTCTATCAGTCTCCTGTTCGCGGAGACTTTGGCATAGCCGCTTCGCTCAGGCCAGCAACCCGGCGGCGCGCAGCGTCATCAGGAAAAACGTACCGGACATCAGGCTCCAGAACCCCGACAGTACGGTTGCCATCATCACGAATTCGAAACGGCGGCGTTCGATCCGCGCGCCGCGCAGCGTGTTGCGCATGATGATGAAGGGGGCGGCGAAGACCAGGAACGGAACGGCTGCGAAGGTCTTCGGCGCCGCGCCCTCCTGCAGCAGGCCAAAACCCGCGGGACGCTGCAGCAGCGCCTGATATCCGTTGGCCAAAGCGCCGGCCAAAGCAAAGCCGATGCAAAGCGAGAACAGGGAATTCAAGGCATCAGGCGACATCGGATCTTCCGCTACGGCACAGGAACCTCCTTTGCTTCGCAAAAGTGGCCGGCTGCCGCCACACCATCCTTAAGGAAAGGTTAACGGCAGCGGACCGGAACCGCAGCCTTGGCAGGCTTGCGGCACCTTGTTGTCGCCCGAAATCATGCGGAGATTCGATGGCGCATGGCATATTCGCAACTGATTCGGCGCCAGCCCTGGACTTCCCCGACGATGCTCCGTTCATGACCCTGTTCATCGACCGCCCAGCACTTCGCACGCGGTTCACGCGAGCGTTCCCGCGGCCACCTGGTTCCGATCATGGCGGGATGCGCGATGGCGGCGGGCGCGATCGCCCTGGTCGCCTTTCTGCTGTGGCCGACCTGGGGTCCGGACACCTCCAGCGGTCCGGCGCGGTTGCCGGTGAGCATCGGCGGTACGCTGTTCAACGTCCCGACCCTGGCGATCCGGATGAAAATCCAGCGCCACACCGGACCGCAGGAACGCGTCGATCTCTCCTTCGGCTATCCGTCGCTTGAGCCCCCCGACGCACCAAAGCACGTCAGCGCCGACACCGTCGAAGAAGCCGTGCAGCCGATCGACCGGATCTTCCTGTCGATATCGGCGCATCATGACACGCTGGCGCCCGACACCCGCGTCCGCACCATCTATCCGCGCTACCTCGAACAGGCCTCAGCGCCCGGAGAAGACGGCCTGACCATGCGCGCTTTCCGGGACGGCACGCCCTACAGCAAGGAAGATCTGTTCCTTGCCAGTAGCCCGAACCTCACCGCGCGCTGCACCCGCGATGCCGCGACCCCCGGCATGTGCCTGAGCGAGCGCCGCATCGACGGCGCCGATCTGACGTTTCGCTTTCCGCGAAGCTGGCTTGCGCAATGGCGCGAGGTGGCGAGCGCCATGGACCGCCTGACGGTGCAGCTGCACGGGCCGAAGGGGTGATCGCCATCTGATGACGCCAGCGTACGATCTCAGCCCTGCTCGACCAGATCGTCCTCGAGGATCGCCATCTGGAACTGAAACGAGCGGTCGTCGTCTTCATCGTCGACGAACAGCACGCCGATGAATTCCTCGCCGATATAGACTTCCGCCGAATCGTCCTTCTTCGGCCGCGGCACCACGCGAATTTTGGGATTGCCGAACAGGCGCTTGAGATAGGCGTCGAGTTTCCTGACTTCCTGAACGTCCACGGCAGTCTCCAATACGATTCTAGGTTTCGGGAATTCTTAAGGCCGGGTGACGCGAACCGCCAGCCTAACTTGCAGAAATCGACACCCTGTTCAAACAGCTTTTATGGCGTGCGCGTATTCCGATCGAACAGCTGCACCGCAGTCCGAGGGCATGTTTTTCGCGGAATACGCCGCTCGAAAAATCAAAGTCCGATCGCGTTGAGCATTTGATCCATGGTGCGCGATGGCTCGGCACAGCCGGCCTCGCCGACGATCTTGGCCGGGACGCCCGCAACCGTCACATTGTGCGGCACCGGCTTCACCACCACCGAGCCCGCGGCGATGCGGGCGCAATGGCCGACCTCGATATTGCCGAGAATTTTCGCACCCGCCCCGATCAACACGCCGTGGCGGATCTTTGGATGGCGGTCCTCGTTCTCCTTGCCGGTGCCGCCAAGGGTGACGCCATGCAGGATCGAGACGTCGTCTTCGATGACCGCGGTCTCGCCGCACACGAATCCGGTGGCGTGATCGAGGAAGATGCCGCGGCCGATCCTGGCTGCGGGGTTGATGTCGGTCTGGAATACCGCCGACGAGCGGCTCTGCAGGTAATAGGCAAAATCCTTGCGGCCCTTTTGATAGAGCCAGTGCGCCAGACGATGGGTCTGCAGGGCATGGAAGCCCTTGAAGTAAAGCAGCGGATCGATGAAACGCGAGGTCGCGGGATCGCGGTCGTAGACCGCCACCATATCGGCGCGGAAGGCATTGCCGAGATCGGGATCGTCGCGCAGCGCTTCATCGAAGGTCTGGCGAATCAGGTCGCCCGACAGCGCCGAGTGGTCGAGACGCTCGGAGATGCGATGCACCACCGCGTCCTCCAGCCGCTCGTGATGCAGCACGGTCGAATAGATGAAAGACGCAAGCTCAGGCTCGCGGCGGACGATATCTTCCGCCTCGTTGCGCACGCGATCCCAGATCGGATCGAGTGCCGCCAGTTTCGCACTCTGCGGATGGATCTGATGCATGGCCATGGGCTGCTCTCGCAAGTTTGAGCGTTTCCGTCACGCATTATAGCACGACGGACGGACATTTGTCCTGCGGCTTCGGCAAAAGGTGAACCGCGACTTTAGCTTTGAATGCGGCGCTAAAATACTGAAGCGCCACAATTTCTTCACAAGCCGAAACCCGCTTTGCCTGACAGCGTCGGCTTCAAGTGGTCGGGATTTGCCGGAAATCAAGCCGTTCGGGATTGGCAATTACGGGCGCTCCGACAGAAATTCCAGCACGCCGGTCTTGTAGACCTTGTCGCCGACGCTGCGCATGTGGTCGCGGTTGGGAATGTCGAGCACTTTCGCGCCCGGGATGATCTTCCCGAGCGCGGCCGCCGAGCCCGCGATCTCGTCCGCGGTGCCGACCGCGATCAGCACCGGCACAGTGATGCCGGCGGCATCCTCTCGGGCCATCAGGCCGCGCGAGCCGCGCAGGCAGGCCGCAAGCGCGCGGCGGTCGGAACGGGTCTGGTCGGCAAAGGCGCGGAACGTGCGTCCCACCGGATCGGTGACGTCGTCAAGCGAGGGCGCCTCCAGCGCTGCGGCGACGTTTTCGCCGGGGCCGCCGCCCTCGATCAGGCCGATGCCGATGCCGCCGAAAATCGCCGAGCGCAGCCGCTGCGGCGCGTTGCGCGCAAGCCACGCCGTCATCCGCGCACCCAGCGAATAGCCCATGATGTCGGCGCGTTCGATATCGAGATGGTCCATCAGCGCGCTGACATCGCCCGCCATGGTCGGAATGCCGTAGGATTCCGAATCGTAGAGCTTGCTGGAATCGCCGTGGCCGCGATTGTCGAGCGCGACCACGCGGCGGCCGTTTTTCTTCAGTTCCGAAACCCAGGTTGGATAAACCCAGTTCACATTCTTGGTCGACGCAAAGCCGTGCACCAAAACGATCGGATCGCCCTCGCCCTCGTCGAGATAGGCGATTTCAACATCGCCGTTTTGAAAGCTCGGCATCGTGCATTCCATATTTCGGGAGGGATCGCCGGCGGCAAAACTAGCCTTGGGCGCCGGCGATCGCGACCGCCGGTTGGGCCGCGGCTGCCATCTGCCTGCGCAGCCGCCGCGCCTTCTTGTGATGCAGCCACGACAGCGTCAGGCGTTCGGCGGTGGCCTTGATCGATGACAACAGGCCGAACAGCGCCACCAGCGCGCCGAACAGCCACAGCGTGAGATCGAACGCGCCGGCCACCAGCAGCAGGGCGCCGCGACCCAGCAGTTTCAGGATTGCGCGGGTCTGGCCGCCCTTGGACTCCGCGAGCCGCGCGGCACGCGTGACATCCTTCGGGCCTTCGGCGATTTTCAGCGTGTCCTGCGCGGCGCGAACGCCTGCTTTTTCACCGACCCGGCCGACGTCCTTGGCCAGACGCACTAGTGCGCCGGCCTTCTCGGCCCGGAACGCGGCCTTGATCGCGGTGACGGTCTGCCCGGGCCGCGTAACGGAGCCGGAGGCGACCGCATTTTGCAGCATCGGGGTATCGACGATTTCGCGCGCGGAGCGGCCGGCCCATTGGGTGAGCCCCTCGCCCAGCCGTCCGACCTTGCGGGCATCCTTGACCAGCGTCAGGCCGGCGCGCAGCGGCGCCACCCCGCCGACGGTGACATAGGTCGCGGCCGTCACCGCAAGCCCGGCGGCGGCAAGGCCCAGCACAAGACGATCGGTGTCCTCGCCCATGGCGAGGTGCTTGCCTTCGCGCACCACGTCCCTGACGTCGCCGAACACGAACAGATCGCCGGCGACGGTGCCCGACAGGCTGGCGACGTCGTCGGCATTGCCGGTCACAAGCCCGCTGGCGAAGTTCCTGGCGAAATGCGATGTCGAGTTTTCTTCCGCGACCGCTTCGCCCACCCGCCGCAACTGATCGTCGGACAGGGCAACGTTCTTTTCCCTGGCGAGTTCGACAAAGCTGTTGGCAAGATCGGCATCGCCCGCGGCCAGCGCCGCCTCGATCTTCTCGCCGACGACGGCCTGGCTGTTCCGCAGGGCAGAATTGAGCTGGAGGTCGGCAAGCTGCGCCGGATCGTCCTGCGCCGCCAGAATGCGGCCGGCGTCGCGTGCATGCGGCCACAACGCGGCGAACACGGCCGCGCTCACCGTCATGCCAACCAGCGCCGAACTGAGCTTCGACCATTTCATTGCAAAAAGACCCGGCCGTTTCCGCTTTCCCCAAGATGGTGTGCCGCTTTTAAGACACAACGGCCCCGACGAAAGAAGGGCTTCTCTCGGACGACAAGATTGTGTCGAATTTGCATGAGCAAATGAGCGGCCGGGGGCTCTGAGGAATCAAGTATACCCGCCAGTAAGGTATGCGGCATTCGATCGCGCTGCTGCGTCTTGTCGATTGCGTGCGCCGCCATTGCCACCCAGGGTGAATACGATGTCCGACCATGTCGTTCCGCACTTCCACAACGATGCCGGGGTATCCGTCATCGAGATCGGCTCGCAGGAGTTCATGTGCGTCGGCGCCAATCCGCCCTTCGATCACCCGCATGTCTTTCTCGATCTTGGCAACGACAACGAGATCATCTGCCCCTATTGCTCGACGCTTTATCGCTATGCCGCCGACCTTGGGCCCGGCGAGGCGCGGCCGCCCGAATGCGTGGTAAAGGACAAGGCCGCCTGATCGGCCGGCGGTGGTTTCGCGCACGATCTTCATCGCTGGTGCCGGCATCGGGGGATTGACGGCTTCGCTCGCGCTGGCCGCAAAAGGCTTTCGCGTCGTGGTGCTGGAGAAGGTCGAGCGCCTCGAGGAAGTCGGCGCCGGCCTGCAGCTTTCGCCCAACGCCAGCCGCGTGCTGATCGAGCTCGGGCTCGAGCCGCGGCTTGCTTCTCGTGCGGTGGTCCCCGACGCCATCAGCCTGATGAGCGCGCGAAGCGGCGGTGAAGTCACCCGCCTGCCGCTCGGCAATGACGCCTGCCTGCGCGCCGGCGCGCCCTATTGGGTGGTGCACCGCGCCGATCTGCAAGGCGCGCTGCAGGCCGAGGTCAACGCCCATCCCGATATCGAGTTGCGGCTCGGCTGCCAGTTCGAAGATGCCGTCGCCCACGCCAAGGGCCTGACCGTGGTCCAGCGCCGCGGCACGACGCGGCAGCAGGAACTGGCGCTGGCGCTGATCGGCGCCGACGGCATCTGGTCCACGGTCCGGCAACATCTGTTTCCGCAGGTGCAGCCGCGGTTCTCCGGGCTGATCGCCTGGCGTGGAACGCTCGATGCCACGCAGTTGCCGCGCGAATACACCTCGCGCCGGGTCCAGCTCTGGATGGGACCCGACGCGCATCTCGTCAGCTATCCGATTTCGGGCGCGCGCCAGATCAACGTCGTCGCGGTGGTGCCGGGAACCTGGAACCGGCCGGGCTGGAGCGAGCCCGGCGAGGCCAGCCAGATCAAGAACGCGTTCGCCTCCAGGCGCTGGCCGGGAACGGCGCGGATGATGATCGGCGCTGTCGATGAATGGCGCCGATGGGCGCTGTACACCCTCCCCGACGGCGGCGAATGGACCGCCGGCACGATCGCGCTGCTCGGGGACGCCGTGCACGCGATGCTGCCGTTTGCAGCCCAGGGCGCGGGAATGGCGATCGAGGATGCCGCGGTGCTCGCCAAATGCCTCGCGGACGATGCCGGCAGATAATGCCGCGGCTGTTGCGGCCGCGCTGAAACGCTACGCACGGCTGCGCCGCTCGCGGGTGGCGCGGGTGCAGCGCACCGCAAGGCGCAACGGCACGATCTATCACCTCACGGGACCCATGGCGCTGGCGCGCGACCTCGCGATCAAGGCGATGGGCGGCAGCCGCGTGCTGGCGCGGCAGGACTGGATCTACGACTGGCGGGCGTGAGAGCTGCATGGCATGGGCGAGGTTTCAATTCTTCAATCAGCAGCCGTCGCAGGTCTCGGCGTGAAGCGGAAGCTGCGCCGCCGCAGTCCGCCCTCGAGCGCCCCCTTTGCGCATTGCGGAGCCGCCAACGATGTGTGGTGTATCGACTTCAAGGGCTGGTTTCTGACCGGCGACGGCAAGCGCTGCGAACCGCTCACCATTACCGATGCCCACAGCCGTTATTTGCTGCGCTGCCAGGCGCTTGCACGCACGGATACCGATCATGTCTGGCCGGTGCTGGATGCGGCGTTCCGCGAGTTCGGCCTGCCGCTTTATATGCGTTCCGACAACGGATCGCCGTTTGCCTCGCGCGGCGCTGGCGGCTTGTCGAAGCTGTCGATCAAGCTGATCAAGGCCGGCGTGGTTCCGGAGCGCATTGCGCCTGGCAAGCCGCAACAGAACGGCCGGCACGAGCGGATGCATCTGACCTTGTTGCAGGACACCGCCAGTCCGCCAGCCCCTAGCCTGCGCCAGCAGCTCAAGCGCCTTCGCGACTTCCAGCGTCTCTACAACGAACAACGTCCACATCAGGCCCACGCCAGATGTCATGCCCCGCCACCGGGTCTCGCCTTCGGCGAGCCGGAATGGCGGGCTCAGCGGGGCGTCCGGTACGCCGCGGCCATTCGGCGCAATCACGAATGTCTCTGGAACACTGGATCACCCGGTTTTTTCGCGGGTGATGACGGCTGGTAGTAGGGCGCGTTCGTAGCCAACCGATCGTCACGGATTCGATTTGCAAACTCCCCGCAAGCGGGGCGAGGTTAAGCGTTGCAGACACAGCTTCGCGATCTCGCCGCACGTTTTCGCGCGAGTTTTGCAAGGAAGTCCCCTCCTCTGAAATCAGAGGGCGCAGGGAATGCCGGGCGCACGATGCGCCCGCAGCCTTGTGTGCAAAATGATGAAAGCACACAAGCATAGTCACCACGGTCACACCGGAACACCCAGCATTCCCCGCGCAATGGTTTTAACGGCTTATACCGGGCTCTCCCCGGTGACCGGGCTCTTTTGCCACCGTCGCCTGCGCGTCTTAGCGCAGACTTGACGCCAGCGTCGGGGCGTCAGGACCACACGGCTTTGCCGTCCGCTTCAAGTGCTCTCGTCTTTGGCACCGTCGGCGTCCACCGCATCCCGTCCCGCGGCCGTGACGATCGCGTGTCGCCCCTCAGTGGGACGGGACGGTGGAATCAATAAAGCTGTGTCTACCTTGATGTCAAGCAGAAATTCGGAAATTCAGAAATTGGCCGGATGCACCTTGATGCACGGCTTGCCCGTCGGGCAAATCACCGGGGATACCGGTCTCCACCCGCGTCAAGTGCCAGGGCAGGCTTTCGCTGAAACCGCTCTAGCTTCTTTTTGACGCGTTTTCTTCACGCGAACCGGTATCCACTTCGCTCGAAAACGCTCTAATAGACCGCGCCGCCCGAACGCGACGGCGGCTGCGCGCGCTTGGCATTGGCCGAGGGAGCCGCAGGCGTCAACGGCATAGCCGCCGATGGCGTCGAGACACGGCACTTGTTGCTCTGCCAGGCCTCTTCGGCGAATTTGGCCTGCCCGCGCACCGCGATGTATTCGTTGCGATAGGCGAGTTCGGCCACCACCGGACCGGCGGCGCCGGTATCGGCTTTCGCCATCAGGCCCTGCAGCTCCGCCTGGCGGGTGGCGAGGGATTTGCGTTCGGTCTCGAGCTGCTTGCAATCGTACAGCTCGTATCTGGCGGGATCGGCAAAGGCTGTGGCCATGCTGTCGCTCATCTCGGCGCAGCCGGCAAGCCCGATAGCGAGCACCAGCAGCGCCGCGGCAGTGGCGCCGCGCAGCAAGGGCCGGAAAGAGGAAGTGCGAGGGATCATCGTGCCTTCGTAGACGGACAGTCTTGCGGTTGGGTAAAGCAGGCGGGTGACGGGATTGAGGCTTTGCCTTAAATCGCGGGCTCGCCTATGGATTGGGGGCGCTTTCAAGCCTAACCCAATTCCATCGGTTAGGAAAACGCGCTAAGTATCTGATCTCGTGGCATAAGCGGACGTGGCGGAACTGGTAGACGCAAGGGACTTAAAATCCCTCGATGGCAACGTCGTGTGGGTTCGAGTCCCACCGCCCGCACCAAGGACCTGAACCATCACATAGTATCCTCGCTGACCTCAGAGGTCGCCATGAGCGGAAAATGGTCCCAGCCAGGAATTCCACACAAAGGCTGGGATTGTGTTGGCGTTGAAGACCTCGGTTCGCCAGATGCTACCTGCGAAATGTGCGAAACCCAGGCGATCCGTTATGTCCACTCTATGCATCACCCCGACTATCCGGCCGGGCTACAGGTTGGTTGCGTATGTGCGGAAAAAATGTCCGGAGACTACGAAGGGCCACGGCGGCGCGAGAAAGCCTTGCGATCTGCGGCTGGCCGTAAGAAGCGTTGGCTCAGCCGCGCTTGGAAAACGTCAGCTCGCGGCAACACCTATCTGAATACAGACGGTTTCAATATAACGATCTTTCGCAGGTCTGACGGGCACTTTGGCGGAAGAATTGCGGAGCGTTAAACCAACCGTTCAATAACTTCGCAACAGCGCTATGCGACCGAAGATGCTGCAAAACTTGCTGCCTTTGACGGTATGATTTTTTTGAAAGATGAACATGGCTGGGGCAGGTAACCTGCCTTTTTGCGACGCGCACATTTTGCTGGCTGCCACTTTTTGACATCTGAACACTGGACTGAATTGGCGGAATAAATGGCTTTGCCCCCCGAAAACCGAACCCCGAGAATGAAAATGCTGGAAGCAATCGTGGAGCGCGCGCCGCGAGAGAAGCTAATGTATTTTCCGGTGCTCCAGCCAGCGGATCACCAGATGATCGGCCTCTTCATCCAACAGTTCAACTATATGGACTTAAATCTTCGGCGCGCAAGACCATCGAGCGGCTAGAGCGGCGGCGGCGGCGATCAACCTAGCTGTTAAGCAGGCTAGATCTTGAATCGGCTGTGCAATTTGAAGGTTGTTTCGATTGCCTTTGTCGCGATGTAAGGCCGCTTAGGAGACCCCAGACAACCACGTTAATTCTTCCTGACGGTTGAGAAACACTTGGGTCTGGGGGAATCAAAACATGCGAATTTTTTTTGGGGTCGTGGCGCTTGGTGTCGCACTGGCTTTCTGTGCGGGTCGCGCACCCGCATCTGCAGACGGAGAATTGATTCCACCGTAAAAGGGCAAAATTGACGTGACAAAAATGCAAGTGGGGAAATGGGGCGGCATTCTAGAGGGTCATATCTTCGACCTGACGGATTGGAAAGAAGCGCTTATTCCGCCGTTTGATCCATGGATCGAGCTATGGGTGGTCGGAGATGCGGAGCGACACGTTCTCAGGTCGAGGGATTTTGAGGACGCAACCTAACTCGCAGGAAGCTCACGAACGGGCCACCTTCCTGGTTGCAAGGTTAAACGGCGCATTTGCAATTAGGACACGCGCCCAGCCCATAGTTATGCAAGGCGTCGCTGATAAGTTGCCTGACGGCACCATTCATCGACATGTGGTCATGACCGTTGGAGGAGCGCATGCCAGAGCACGCGTTGGTGCCATTTCTTTCGGGAATGCAGCGTCCCCAGCGCCGTCTATAATACAAACATGGCTGGCATTGGCAGATCGTAATGATTTGGTGGATGATCTGCTCGTGCACCAATCTCATGCCGCAAATTGGGACGATTTGTATAAGGTCTTCGAGGACGTAAGAAAGCTATGCAGCAATACAGGAAAGCCCTTGAAACAGCGCAGTTGGTGTCCGTCAAATGCGCAGATAGATGTCTTCACTCATACCGCAAATTATCACAGGCATTCGCTGGCCCATCCTGCACGAAGAAATGCCCCCAAAAAGCCTATGCTTCTATCGGACGCGACAGAGATGATCAGGCTGATGGCGACCGGCATCCTTACGAACCAATTTGTTTAACATAACAGGAGAACAGTATGACCAAACGACTTACAGCAGGACAGAAGGCAGCACTCACGCGCAAGCGTGGGGCGGCAGGACGAAAAGCAGCGGCTACCAAATCGCTGAAGAAGAGTAAGAACATAAGAGGTAAGGCGGTCATGCGCGTCGTTCCCGCAGCTTCCGCATTAGCGCATACATCTCGGCCTCGGTCTTACCCATCTCCGCAATCACGATCTTGATCTCGGCAATCCCGACGGCGTCATCGGTGTCTAGGTCACGCTCGGCAGGAAGCAGTCTGCCGAGTTGGCAGGGCGGCTGAAACCACGCACCGCGACGCCGCCGAAGACCCGAGGCCTCAATGCCACCGCCAGCGCGCTCTTGCACGACCAAGACCCAGAAGTGACGCGAAGAGTGCTCATCGATTGCGTGAGGGCGCTGGTGCAATCGTCCTATGGCTGGCATCGGAAGCAGCCGCGACGAGAGTATCAGGCACACAAAACCTTTGATCCAAGTCAACGCGACTTCAGGTTGTCGTGCTGAGATTTCACATGAGGGTGAGCAGGTGAGCAATTCTGCGAAGGAAACCGTGATCATTGTCCACGGCACTTGGGCAGCGCCCGAACCGGACAAAACCCAATGGTACCAGCAGCCCGATGCCGTCTCCGCGACTGAGGGATTTGTCAGCAAACCTGATGCAGCGCTACAGGAGCGCGGCTCTCTGGCCCGGAGCTGGGCGCACCGCGCCCAAGGCAATCAAATTTTCCATTGGTCCGGTGACAACAGCTGGATCGCGCGCACACTTGCGGCATCCGCCTTAGGTGACTATGTCGCGAAGCTCCAGACCGAAGGTTGGCTCTGCCACATTGTTGCGCACAGTCACGGCGGAAACGTGTTGCTCGAGGCCCTGCCGTTGATCGTGGCTCCCGGTCCCGGCGTGGCTCACGGCAAATTGGTGACATTGGGAACGCCATTCATAGATATTCGCTCGCCGATATCGCGAAGGAGCAAGCGGGTCGCCACGATTTTCTGGAGCTTCGTTTCGTTCATTTTGCTTTTGTATCTGTCCGTAGCGTTCGCCGCCTTCTTCTTTATGTCACAAGATAGCTGGCTTATCGTTTGGATCTTGGCAGGCAGCGCGTTTCTGACCGTCGCCGCGCTGCCCCTCTTGGGCAGGCTCCGCACGAAGCGCTTTGACGACGAGGATGTCGGCGTGCGGTCGCCGTTGCCCACCTACGCCCCGTACGAGACCCCATTGCGCATTATGCGTAACTTGCTCAGGCCCAGGCGCATCGCGCCCACCGGTGGCGAAGCGGTTGCGCCGAAGGCGCGGCTTCTCGCCATAAGCAGCCGCATGGACGAGGCGTGGCAAGTCCTGCACCATATGCGCACCGTCAATAATCCGGTAGCGGTGCAAACGAAGCTGAGACCCTACCTGTTCTCAACGTTCCGCTCCCGTATGGCGCGGGCGGCCGAGAGTGAGTTGATACTCGGTGCCAAGCCGTTTAGCGATTTCGGCCTTTCTGCAAGATTGGTTCACACGCTTCTGTATTCTGTGCTCGTTCTTACCCTGTTGATCGCTATTCCGGCGGCAGTCGCGGATTTCGGCTTGCTCACGACCCTCGCTGCCGCCATTGCTTTCATTGTCTTCACGTTTGCTTTGACCGTTGCCCAAGGGGAGCTTGGAGGACGGCCGTTCAATGGACCCGGCGCCGCACCTATTCGCTGGTATGGCAGGCTGATCGGTGCCGTCGCGGGTGTTCCCACCTCAGCTTTGACTTATTTCGTTCGTCGCAATGCTTGGCCGATCCTACTTGCGATGGCCATGGGGCTGGAGGACTACCGATTTGAATTGCCGAGCATCGCGTGGCAACCCAACTCCGAGCATGCCACCATCACTTGCGAGGATTTGCCAAACGGCGCCGCGCAACGCGCTTTGGACAAACGCAGCGCTTGGATCGTGCGGCACCTTGGTGGGGACGTCTCGCAGACGTTCTCAAAGCTAACGGTCACCGCAGCCGACATAACCTCGCTATTGCGTACGGTTGAAGAGGATCAAACACTTGTCCATGCGGCCTACTATACGGACGACGAGTGCATCGCTCGGATCGCTGACTGGATCGCTGGCAGAGGATGATCTGCCTCCTTTGACGACTGACGCCGCTACTGGTGTCGGGTGTTGGCACTTAACGGACGTGCCGAATAGCACGGCAATGTCCGCTAATGACGGATGAACGCAGTGACGGAGCGCTGCGACAGAAATCAAGAATTGCAGGGCATACGAATGGCCGACATGGGCCATGCGAGCGCTGTCCGTTCGGTCGCTGCGGAGATGAGCCGGTGCATTCTCCGCATATCTTGCGGAGAATACCCCTGACGGCTGCTTAGGGGGCGATCCGCATCGCCCATCAAGGCATTCCGTCCCCCACTGCGCCAAACCAGCGCCGCTAGGCCGCGCTCAGCCTATCCCCTCGCAAACACCACCACCGCATTCGCCGGAATCACGATCGCCGCCGACGCGTCAAATCCGTGCAGGCCCCTGCCTTCCGCGACAACGCCGCCGCCATTGCCCGCGACTTGCGGATTGACAAAATGGTCGTAGGCGTCGCTGTTGAAGCGCTCCTTCCAGACACCCGAAAACGGAAATCCGATTTCGTAACCGCTCCATGTCGTCTCCGCGAAGGAGGCGACCACGATGACGTCGTCGCCACTGCCCTCGCGCCAGCGATGATAGGCGATCACGCGGTCCTGGTCGGAAGAATAGAACGCGTGAACATTGTCGCTGCGCAGCGCGGGCAGATCGCGGCGAAGACGGATCAGGTCTTTTGTAAATTGCAGATGATCCCGCATGCTGGAATCGGTGGGCATATCGAGGCCGTCCCACGACAACAGGTTCGGACCATCTGGAAGGACATCCCAGGGCCTGTCCTCGAGGAATTCCTGACCCATGAACAGTTGGGGAATGCCGGGCGCGGTCAGCAGTATCGCGGTCGCGACGCGGCTTCGGCTTCGCGCGTACCAGGAGCGGTGATTGGACGGATCGGCCAGCGCCGGCAGCCGCGGGGCGCGGCCGGCCAGCACGAGGTCGTGGTTCTCGACGCAGGTGACCGCGCGCCAGCCGTGGTCGAAACCCGGCGGGTAGAGCGCGGCCGCGATCGCCGACATCGGCACATTGGCGCTCGCTCCGCCTGAGGCCGCGCCGACCGCGCCGCGCAGCACGTTGCGGAGATAATCGTGCTGCACCACGTCGAAACCCATGCCGCCCGGCCTGCGCCGGTGCGACGACGGGAGCGGCCGAGGCCGGAATGTCCGCAAAGCGTCCGGGCCAGAATTCCGCGTTCTGCAGGATCCGGTTGCGGAAGCCGCGCAGGTTCGAGGTCAGCGCACGGCAGAATTCCCAGCCGCTGCCCTGACTGGTCGAGATCAGCGTCGAGATCTCGTCATAGCGGAAACCATCGGCATGAAACTCCTCGAGATAATAGCGCGCATTGTCGAGCAGGAATTTTGCCACCTCGTCGTTCCACAGCGCAAACGCGAGGCCGCCGGTGCCGCGGTCCTGATCGGTGAAATAGAGGCTGTCGTTGTTGTTGCCGCGATTGTATCGGCGGTCCATGTAATACAGGCAATTGTCGTCGAACTGCCCGTCGACCGAGAAGCCGCCGGCGTGATTGTAGACCACGTCGAACACGACCGCGATGCCGTGGACATGGCAGAGGTCGACCAGCGCCTTGAGCTGTCCGGGTCCGGACTGGATATCGGCAAGCGCGATGGCGGATTGTTGCCTGGCCGCGTAGAGCGCGTTGAGTTTTGTCACATAGTCCGGCAAATCCTCAACCGCGATATAGGGGAAGTCGGGCGAGAACAGATCCGCGCCGCCATAGCCCATGTTCGGATTGGCTTCCTGCTCGTCGACCGGAAGCGGCTGCAGGACATTGATGCCGAGATCGGCGAGGTAGGGAATTTTCAGGGCGACGTCGAGGAAGTTCGAGCAGACGCCGGGTCTTGTGATCGCAAAGGTGCCGACATGGAGCTGGTAGACGACCATGTCGGAAAAATCCGGCGTCACGAAATCCCGGTCGTGCCAGGGAAAGCCGCTGGCGCGCAGGATGGAAAAGCAGTTCGGAAAGTTTTGCGGCTCGAGTTCGCGCGCGCAGGGGTCGCGCTTGGTGCCGCTCGAGCCTGCGCCCTGGACCCAGAAACGATAGCGGTCGCCATCTTCAGCGCCTGCCTGGTATCCGGTCCAGTAGCCCCGCGCATCCTTTTGCAGCAAGCGGTCGTCGGTGAGCTCTTCGAAAACCTGTCCGCCAAAAATGCCGTGCAGATAGACCGCGGCGGCTTGCGGCGCCCAGACCCGAAAGGTTGCGCCATCCGCAGCCAGCGTCGCGCCGGCTCGGCGTTTGCGGGGAAATATGCGCCTGGGAAAGCACGGCCTGCTCTCGTTACAACATCACGCCAGCTACGTCGCACCATCAGCATTGCATTTCGATGACTTCAGCATCGCACAACCGGCGGCTGCATGCCAGCACGCGGAGCTTAGACCTGGCGCAAATTTCCAGTCGGTGGCTTCGTCCTTCGAGACGGCGCTTCGCGCCTCCTCAGGATGAGGTCTTACGACCCGTCATGGTGAGGAGCCCGCCGTAGGCCGGAGGGCGAAGGCGCGGCGTCTCGAACCACGAGGCCATGGGATACGCGTTTATGATTCCATCCAAGCGGAATGCGCTCTAGGATCACCGCGTGCCCAGCCTCACCCGGATCACCATCTCCCCCGCCCTCATTTTCGACGCGCTGGCCGCCGGCGAGCCCGGCGCACCGCTGGTGCTGTTGCTGCACGGCTTTGCGGAATCGATGCATTGCTGGCGCGCGCAAATGGAGGCGCTGGCGGGGGCCGGCTATCGCGCCATTGCGCCGAGCCAACGCGGTTACTCGCCGGGTGCGCGGCCGGATACGGCCGACACTGCGAATTATCATATCGAGCGCCTGATGGACGATGCGATGGCGATCGTTGCCGCTTGCGGCTATGGCGAGCGCCGCTTTCATCTGGTCGGCCACGACTGGGGCGGCAGCATTGCCTGGGCGATCGCCGATCGTCTTCCGCAGCGGCTGGCCTCGCTCACGGTGCTGTCGCGGCCGCATCCCAATGCCTTCAACCGCGCGCTGCTGGAGACCGACAGCGACCAGGCGCAGCGCTCGCGGCATCACAAGGCGTTTCTCGAACCCGGCGCGGCGGATATCGTTCTTGCCGATGACGCCAAATGGCTGCGCGAGCGGCTGGCCGCGAACGGCGTCCCCACTGAGGCGATCGCGCGGCATCTTGGCGTGCTCGGCAACAAAGCGGCGATGGAAGCCGCACTGGCCTGGTATCGCGCGCGCGGCGCGATCCGTTCGCCGCTGGGGACGATCCGCGTACCCACGCTCTATATCTGGGGCGACGCCGACGACACCGTCGGACGGATCGCGGCCGAGGGCACGGTTGATTTTGTCACGGCGCCCTACCGCTTCGAAGTGCTCCCCGGCGTCGGGCATTTTGCCGCTGACCAGGCGCCCGACCGCGTCAGCGAGTTGTTACTGCGGCACGTCAAGGCCTATCCGGCGTGACGCGAAGCGTCAGACATCGTCTTGGCCGGGCTTGACCCGGCCATCCACGTCTTCCTTCGTCGATGCCCCCACGACGTGGATGCCCGGCACAAGGCCGGGCATGACGAAAAGGGGCCCTACTCCGACTTGTCGATATTCCAGAACACCGGGGTGGCCGGGCCGTCGAGCACGCCGGTCAGTGATTTCCGCCACGCGCTCGGCTGGGTGTATTCCCCGAGCGGAATGTAGATCACCTGGTCATAGGCTTGCTGCTGGACCTCGGCGGCGATCTTCTTCTGCTCCTCCGGTGAAGACGCCCGCGCGAAGGCATCCTTCAGCTTTTCGATCTTGGGGTCATCCGCCCAGCCGAACCAGCCGCCATTCTTGCCTTGGCCGCCGATCGCGAAGTTGACGATCGGATTCATCACGTCGGCGCCGGCCCAGTTGGTGAAGAACATGTTCCAGCCGCCCTCCTTCGGCGACTTCTGGCTGGCGCGGCGGGAGATCACGGTGCCCCAGTCGGTGGCCTGCACATCCACCTTGAAGCCGGCCTCGCGCAGCAGCTGCGCCGCGATGATCGGCTGCGCCTTCAAGGTCACGACATCGCCGGGCGCCATGATCACGATGGGCATGCCGTCATAGCCGGATTCGGCGAGCAGCTTCCTGGCTTCCGCCATGCCGTTGCCCTTGACCAGCGTCTCCGATCCCGCCTCGGTCGCCAGCGGCGTGCCGCAGATGAAATACGCGCCGCAGATCTTGTAATATTGGGGGTTGCCGATCAGCGCGTCCAGCACGTCCTTCTGGTTCATCGCCAACAGGGCGGCGCGGCGAACCTTCACGTTGTCGAACGGCGGCCACAGGAAGTTCATCCGCCCGACCGTCTGGAAGCCGAGCGTGTTCAGGATTTGCACCTTGATATCCTTGTTGGCGGCGAGCACCGGCAAAATATCGAACGACGGCACCTCCATGAAGTCGATATCGCCGGACTGCAGCGCGTTCACCGCGGTCTGCGCGTCCGCCATGGTGATCCATTCGACGCGGTCGACCTTCACCACCTTGGCGCCGGAGGTCCAGCTCGGCGCCTCCTTGCGCGGCACGTAATCCTTGTTCTTCTCGAACACCGCCTTGACGCCGGGCTGGAATTCAGCCGGCACGAACTTGAAGGGACCGGATCCGATCAGCTCAGGAAGCGGCTTGTCGGTCGGGGTTTCCGCCAGGCGCTTCGGCATCATGAACGGCACGAAAGACGACGGCTTTCCGATCAATTCCAGCACCAGGCCGTAGGGCTCCTTCAGCTTGAGCACGATCGTCCTGGCGTCGGGGGCCTCGATGCCGGCGGTAAAATCCATCAGCTTCTGGCCCATGCTGTCGGCCTTGCCCCAGCGCTTTAGCGACGCCACGCAATCCTCGGCGGTGACCGGCGCGCCGTCATGCCACTTCAGGCCGTCGCGCAGCGTGAAGGTATAGATGAGCTTGTCGTCGGAGACCTTCCATTCGGCCATCTGCGGCTGGATCTTGTAGTTGGCGTCCTCCGCCAGCAGCGTGTCGAAGATCATGTAGCCGAAATCGCGCACGATGTAGGCGGTCGTCATCATGCCCGGCGTGCGCAGATCGGCATGCATCACCGCGGTGATGGTCTTGCCGGCGGCGATCGCCTGCGATGTCGGTGCGGCCGAAAACGCAAGCACCGAGAGCGCGATACTCGACGCGATGACGGGACCTTTCCAACGCGAGACCTGGAACATTCTCTCTCTCCTGACGTGAAACCGGTCAAAGCCCGACCATTTGTTGTGCATGCGGGCCGTTAATTGGGCGCACTAAGACGCTGTAACTCCAAGATATTTGAGAGTTGCACCAAGCGCGTTGCGCGTCAATCGGGATTTGCCGCATGACGGCCGCGCCCCCTTTGGCCAGCGCCCGCTCATCTTTCACTTTACAAATCCGCCGCCGGTCATTCTCGTAGGCATCCCGTCAATGCATTCATCGCGGCCGCATCCGGTTCGAAAAATGAGAAAATCCCCATGAACCCCGCCAACCTTCCCTTTGATTCCGAGGCCATGCTGCAGGGACTGCGCGGCTGGGTCGAATGCGAAAGCCCGACCTGGGATGCGCCTGCGGTCGACCGCATGCTCGACATCGCCGCGCGCGACATGGCGATCATGGGTGCGTCGATTGAGCGCATCGCCGGAAGCCAGGGTTTTGGCGGCTGCGTCCGGGCGCGGTTTCCGCATCCCAGGCAGGGCGAGCCCGGAATCCTGATCGCGGGCCATCTCGACACCGTTCACCCCATCGGCACGCTGCAAGAAAAACTGCCGTGGCGGCGCGAGGGCAACAAATGCTTCGGCCCGGGGATCTTCGACATGAAGGGCGGCGGTTACCTCGCGCTGGAAGCGATCCGGCAACTGGCGCGCGCTTCCTTCACCACGCCGCTGCCGATCACGGTCGTTGTTCACGCCGGACGAGGAAGTCGGCACGCCATCGACGCGCGATATCGTCGAGGCGGAGGCTGCGCGCAACAAATATGTGCTGGTGCCGGAGCCGGGCCGGTCCAACAACGGCGTCGTCACCGGCCGTTACGCGATCGCGCGGTTCAATCTCGAAGCCATCGGCAAACCGAGCCACGCCGGCGCCATGCTGTCGTCGGGCCGCTCCGCTATTCGCGAGATGGCGCGCCAGATCATCGCCATCGACGGCATGACGACGGACGACTGCACCTTCTCCGTCGGCGTCGTGCATGGCGGGCAATGGGTCAATTGCGTCGCCACCACCTGCACCGGCGAAGCGCTCAGCATGGCCAAGCGCCAGCCCGATCTCGATCGCGCCGTCGAGCGCATGCTGGCGCTGTCCGGGACCGCCAATGAGGTCACGTTCAAGGTGACGCGCGGCGTGACCCGGCCGGTGTGGGAGCCCGACGCCGCCACCATGGCGCTTTACGAAAAGGCGCGCGGTCTGGCCAAGGCGATGGGCAAGGAGCTTCCCCATGCCAGCGCCGCCGGCGGCTCCGACGCCAATTTTACCGGCGCGATGGGAATCCCCACCCTCGACGGCCTCGGGGTTCGCGGCGCCGATCCGCATACGCTCAACGAACATATCGAAGTCGACAGTCTGGCCGAACGCGGCCGGCTGATGGCGGGATTATTGGCGACGCTGGAGTGAAGAATGTCGTCATCCTGAGGAGCCGCGCTGTTGCGCGGCGTCTCGAAGGATGGCCACATACGAGGTGTCGTCCTTCGAGGCTCGCAAGTGCTCGCACCTCCCGAGTGAGCGCAAATGCGCTCATCCGGGGATGACGATGGCACAGGATTTGCTCGCCTGATCCGTACGGGCAGGAACATGATCCGCGACAACCGCAGCTGCGGTTGCCGCAAATCTGATGGATGACGATGCTCGGATACCTGCTTCGCCGCGTGCTGGCCGCCATTCCCGTGATGGGCGTGGTGGCGCTGTTCGTGTTTCTGTTGCTGCGGCTGACGCCCGGCGATCCCGCCGCGATTCTCGCCGGCGACAACGCAACGCCCGAGCAGCTCGAGCGCATCCGCACCTCGCTTGGATTGAACGAGCCGCTCTACGAGCAATTTTTCACCTGGATCGGCAAGCTCCTGCATGGCGATCTCGGGGTGTCGCTGATCTCGAATGTGCCGGTCCTGAAAATGATCGGCCAGCGCGTCGAGCCCTCCATCTCTATCGCGCTGTCGACCATTACCTTGTCCATCCTTGTCGCGGTGCCGCTCGGCGTGATCGCGGCCTGGAAGCACGGTACCTGGATCGACCGCTTCGTGATGGGATTGTCGGTGGTCGGCTTCTCGGTCCCGGTGTTCGTGATCGGCTATGTCCTGATCCAGATCTTCGCCATCGACCTGCGCTGGCTGCCCGTGCAGGGTTTTAGGAGCATCACCGGCGGTCTTGGGCCGTTTCTCGAGCGCATCATCCTGCCGACCTGCACGCTGTCCTTCATCTATGTGGCCCTGATCGCGCGGATGACGCGGGCGTCGATGCTGGATGTGCTGGGCGAGGATTATGTCCGCACCGCGCGCGCCAAGGGCCTGGGCGAAAGCGCCGTCCTGTTGCGCCACGGCTTGCGCAACGCCGCGGTGCCCGTCATCACCGTGATCGGCACGGGCTTTGCGCTATTGATATCGGGCGTCGTCGTCACCGAGAGCGTGTTCAACCTGCCCGGCATCGGCCGGCTCGTGGTCGATGCCGTGCTGGCGCGCGACTATCCAGTGATCCAGGCGATGATCCTTCTGACCTCGGGCATCTATGTCGCGGTCAACCTGCTGATCGACGTCGCCTACACGCTGCTCGATCCCAGAATCCGTTATTGAGGTTCGGTACCGATGGCGATCGAAACCCTCCCAGAACCGTCGTTACGATCACCACGCCGTTCCGGCCCGGGCTCGGTTTCCTCACGTCGACGCCGATTATCGCCGCCGCCACCATCTGCCTGGTGCTGATCATTCTATCCGCAATCCTGGCGCCCTGGCTCTCGCCGCACGATCCGCTGCTGCTGGCGCCGGCGCAGCGGCTGAAGCCCGCAAGCGCGCTGTTTCCGCTGGGCACCGACGGTTACGGCCGCGATGTGCTGTCGCGCATCCTCTATGGCGGACGGATCTCGCTGGTGATCGGCCTAGCCGCAGCGGTGTTCAGCGTCGGTATCGGGCTCGTGATCGGCCTCGTCTCCGGTTTCTTCCGATGGGTCGATGCCGTGATGATGCGGGTGATGGACGGGTTGATGGCGATTCCGAGCATCCTGCTCGCCATTGCCGTGGTCTCGCTGTCGGGCGCCAGCCTGGTGACGGTGCTGGTCGCCATCACCATTCCCGAAATTCCCCGCGTCGCCCGGCTGGTGCGTTCGGTCGTGCTGTCGGCGCGCGAGGAGCCTTATGTGGAAGCCGCGATTTCGGTCGGCTCCAGCCTGCCGAAGATCATGTGGCGGCATTTGATGCCGAACACCGTTGCGCCCCTGATCGTGCAAGGCACTTTCGTTTGCGCCAACGCCATTCTCACCGAAGCGATCCTGTCGTTCCTCGGCGCCGGCATCAGCCCGGAGACGGCGACCTGGGGCAATATCATGGCCGAGGGCCGCGCCTATTTTCAAATCAAGCCGTCGCTGATCTTCTGGCCCGGGCTCATGCTGTCGATCGCGATCCTCAGCGTCAATCTGATCGGCGACGCCGCCCGCGACGCGCTCGACCCCCGCATGAAGCAGCGCGAGGGCGGCAAGTGAGTGTCCAAACCGTCATTGCGAGGAGCACTTGCGCAAACGCTTCGCGTTTGTCGCAGGCAATGACGGGGCGGGCATCTGACATGACCAACCTCGTCCTCGACATCAACGACCTCGTGGTGGACCTCGGCAAGGGCCCACGCAAGGAACGCATCATTGACGGGGTCTCGCTGCAGGTCCGCGAACGCGAGACCCTGTGCCTGGTCGGCGAAAGCGGTTCGGGCAAATCGGTCACCTCGCTGACGGTGATGGGCCTGTTGCAAAAGGGCTCGCTGGTGCCGTCCGGCGGCAGCATCAAACTGGTCGGCGAAGAAGTGCTCACCGCCCCGGACCGCCGCCTGCGGCAATTGCGCGCCACCACCATGGCGATGATCTTTCAGGAGCCGATGACGGCGCTCAATCCGGTGGTCCCGGTCGGGCGTCAGATCGACGAGGTGCTGCGGGTCCACACCGATCTCGACGCGCGCGCCCGGCGCCAGCGCATCCTTGCGATGATGGAGCAGGTGCGGCTGCCCGAGGTCGAGCGCATCTTCGCCTCCTATCCGCACCGGCTGTCGGGTGGCCAGCGCCAGCGCATCATGATCGCGATGGCGCTGGTGCTGGAGCCGAAACTCCTGATCGCCGATGAGCCGACCACCGCACTCGACGTCACCACCCAAAAGCAGATCCTGACATTGATCCGCGACCTGCAAAGGGATCACGGCACCGCCGTGCTCTTCATCACCCATGACATGGGCGTGGTCGCCGAGATCGCCGATCGCGTCGCGGTGATGCGCCAGGGACGGCTGGTCGAGACCGGAACGCTCGATACCATTTTGCGCACCCCCACCATGGAATACACCCGCAACTTGCTCTCGGCGGTACCGAGCCTGGTGCCGCGTGCGCCGCGCGCGCAGTCGACCGAGCCGGTGGTGCTGGAGGCCAACGAACTCGGCAAGATCTATCGCGAGCGCTCGTTCTTCGGCAAAGCGCGGGAAGTCGCGGCGGCCCAGGGCGTCACCCTCACCTTGCGCAAGGGCCGAACGCTCGGCATCGTCGGCGAAAGCGGTTCCGGCAAGTCCACGGTGGCGCGCTGCATCGTGCGGCTGATCGATCCGACCTCGGGCGGCATCCGGCTTGCAGGGAGAGAAATCTCCGAACTGTCGCGAAGCCTGTTGCGGCCGCATCGCAAGAGGATCCAGATCATTTTCCAGGATCCCTACCGTTCGCTCAACCCGCGCATCACGGTCGGCGAGACTATCGCCGAGGGTCCGGTCAATTATGGCATGCCGCGCGCGGAAGCGCTGGCGAAGGCGCGCGAACTCCTGGAGCTGGTCGATCTGCCGGTCGACGCGATCTCGCGCTATCCGCACCAGTTCTCCGGCGGCCAGCGCCAGCGCATTGCGATTGCGCGCGCGCTGGCGCTCGATCCCGACGTGCTGGTGGCGGATGAAGCGGTCTCGGCGCTGGATGTCTCGGTGCAGGCGCAGGTGCTGGAACTGCTCGACGAAATCCAGACCCGGCTCGGCATCGCGCTGTTGTTCATCACCCACGATCTGCGTGTTGCGGCGCAAATCTGCGACGACGTCGCTGTGATGCAGCACGGCCGTATCGTCGAACAGGGCCCGGCGGCGCAAATCCTGACCCATCCGCAACAGGCCTATACCAGGCAATTGCTCGACGCCGCCCCGGGGCGCGAGTGGGATTTTGCGAATTTCCGGCCGGTTGCGGCGGCAGCCTCATCCTGAGGAGCGGCGCCGGAGTTTATCATCGGGCCGCGCTTCGCGCGGACCCGTTGGCCGCGTCTCGAAGGATGAGCCACGGGCCTCATGGTTCGAGGCGGCGCAAGTGCGCCTCCTCACCATGAGGAATACTCAGAGCAATCCGGAATTAACGCGAAGCCATGCCTTGGGCGGATTGCTTCGTCGCTTGCGCTCCCCGCGATGACGAGTTTAACGTCAACAGCGAACACCTGACCGAGAGAGTTGATGCCCCGTATCGCCGTTGGCGCCTTCCTGCATGAGACCAATACCTTCGCGCCGACGAAGGCGACCTATGACGACTTCGTGCATGGCGGCGGCTGGCCGGCGATGGCGCTGGGCGCAAATGTGCTCAAGATCATGCGCAACATCAATTCCGGGCTGGCGGGCTTTGTCGAGCAGGCGGAGGCCCGGAACTGGGAGATGGTGCCGACCATCTCCTGCGGCGCCAGTCCCTCGGCCCATGTGACCGAAGATGCCTATGAGCGAATCGTCAGGGTGATGATCGAAGGCATCAAGGCAGCGGGACCGCTCGATGCCGTCTATCTCGACCTGCACGGCGCCATGGTCACGGAACATCTCGACGACGGCGAGGGAGAAATTCTGGCGCGCGTACGCCAGGTCATCGGCAACGACCTGCCGCTGGTGGTCAGCCTTGACCTGCATGCCAATGTGACGCCCGGGATGGTGGAGCACGCCGACGCACTCATCGCCTACCGCACCTATCCGCATGTCGATATGGCCGATACCGGCCGCGCGGCCGCAAGACATCTCGCGCTGCTGCTGCAAGGCAAACAGAAATTTGCAAAGGCGTTCCGGCAATTGCCGTTCCTGATTCCGATCAGCTGGCAATGCACCAATGACCAACCCACCAAGGGCATCTACCAGAAACTTGCCGCGCTGGAGAGCGACGCGGTGCCGACACTGTCCTTTGCGCCGGGATTTCCGGCGGCGGATTTTTGCGCATTGTGGACCGAGCGTGTTCGCCTATGGCAACACGCAGGCCGATGCCGACAAGGCTGCGGACAACATCGCCGCGCTGATCGAGAGCCACGAAGACGATTTCGATGGCCGCATCTATGCGCCCGATGAGGGCGTGCGCCACGCCATGGCACTGGCGAAGAGCGCCAATAAACCGATTATCATCGCCGACACCCAGGATAATCCCGGCGCCGGCGGCGATTCCGACACCACCGGCATGCTGCGCGCGCTGGTTCGCAACAACGCTACCCGCGCCGCGATCGGCGTGATCTACGATCCCGCTTCCGCCAAGGCCGCCCATGCCGCCGGCGTCGGCGCCACCGTGACGCTCGCGCTCGGCGGCAAGTCGGGCATTCCGGGCGATGCGCCGTACAAGGAGACTTTTGTGATCGAAAAATTGTCCGACGGAAAATTCATCGCTCCCGGTCCCTATTATGGCGGCCGCGACATGGACATGGGCCCGTCGGCGGCTTTGCGGATCGGCGATGTCAGGGTGGTCGTGAGCTCGTACAAGGCGCAGCTCGCGGATCAATCGATGTATCGCTATGTCGGGATCGAGCCGACCGAACAGGCCATCCTCGTCAACAAGAGCTCGGTGCATTTCCGCGCCGATTTCGAACCGATCGCCGAGAAGCTCTTGATCTGCGCCGCGCCCGGCGCGATGCCCGCCGATACCGCGGCCCTGCCCTGGACACGGCTGCGCCCCGGCATTCGCATCAAGCCGAACGGCCCCGCCTTCGTTCCGGCCACCCAATCACGTTCGACGTCATCTGCAACCGGATAACAGACATGCCCACCATCGACCGCATCGAAGGCTATGCCGACGAGCTCACCGCGATCCGGCGGGATCTGCACGCCCATCCCGAGATCGGCTTCGAGGAAATCCGCACTTCCGGGATCGTTGCCGACAAGCTGACGCAATGGGGCATCGAGGTGCATCGCGGATTGGGCGGTACCGGTGTGGTCGGCGTGCTCAAGGGCAAGGGCAATGGCGGCAAGCGCATCGGCTTGCGCGCCGACATGGACGCGCTGCCGATGGAGGAGAACACCAATTTGAAATGGCGCTCGACCATTCCGGGCCGCTTCCACGGCTGCGGCCATGACGGCCATACCACCATGCTGCTCGGCACCGCGCGCTATCTCGCCGAGACCCGCAATTTCGACGGCACCGTGCATTTCATCTTCCAGCCGGCCGAAGAAGGCCTCGGCGGCGCCCGCGCCATGATCAAGGACGGGCTGTTCGAGAGATTTCCCTGCGACGAGGTCTACGGCCTGCACAATGCGCCCGACCTGAACCATGGCGAGGTCGCGATCCTGCCGGGGCCGGCGATGGCCGGCGCCGATTTCTTCGACATCACTATCACGGGCTACGGCGCGCATGGCGCGATGCCGGAGCGCTCGAAGGACCCGATCGTGATCGCGATGACGCTTGGCCAGGCACTGCAGACCATCGTCAGCCGCAACGTCGATCCCTTGAAATCGGCGGTGCTGTCGATCACCCAGTTCCACGCCGGCTCCGCCTACAATGTCATCCCCGGCGAGGCAAAACTCTGCGGTACCGTCCGCGCCTTTTCCGACGAGGTGCGCGCGCTGATCCGCGAGCGGATGCGCGCGCTCTGCGCCGGCATCGCCAGCGCCTTCCACGTCGAGATATCAGCCGATATCCGCGACACTTTCAGCGTGCTGGTGAACCAGGAGGAACAGTCCCGCGTGGTCGAGGCCGTGGCGCGCACGGTGGTGGACCCGGCGAAGGTCTTCACCCGGTCGCAGCCGAAAATGGGCAGCGAAGATTTTGCCGACATGATGCAGACGGTGCCCGGCGCCTATTTCTGGGTCGGCCATGAAGGATCGGTACCGGTGCATAATCCCGGCTATGTGCTGGACGACAAGATTCTTCCCGATCGGCGCCAGCATGTTCGCGCGCATCATCGAAACCCGGCTTCCCGCAGGCGCCCATGCATAAACCAACTCCGCAGGAAACAGTGACGTCGCTGCACGATCTCAGCGCCGTCGACCTGATCGCAGGCTTTCGCGGCAAACAATTTTCGCCGTCGGAAGTGCTGGAGGATGTGCTGACGCACATCGCGGCATGGGAGCCGCACATCAAGGCGCTCTATGCCTTCGATCCCGACGGCGCGCGCGCAACCGCCAGGGCATCGACCGAACGCTGGCAGAAAGGCGAGCCGATGGGGCCGCTCGACGGCGTCCCCGTCACCATCAAGGAAAATATCGCAACCTCGGGCGTGCCGGTGCCGCTTGGCGCCGCCACCACCAAGCTGGTGCCGGCCGCAGCGGATGCGCCGCCGGCGGCGCGTTTGCGCGAAGCAGGCGCGGTGATTTTTTCCAAGACCACCATGCCCGACTACGGCATGCTGTCGTCGGGGCTGTCGAGTTTTCATCCCCTCACCCGCAATCCCTGGGACCTCAGCAAGAATCCGGGCGGCTCGAGCGCCGGCGCCGGCGCCGCGGGTGCGGCCGGTTACGGCCCGCTGCATCTCGGCACCGACATCGGCGGCTCGGTGCGGCTGCCGTCGTGCTGGTGCGGCCTGGTCGGGCTGAAGCCGAGCCTCGGGCGGATTCCGATCGATCCGCCCTATGTCGGCCGCGTCGCCGGGCCGATGACCCGCACCGTCGACGACGCCGCCTTGATGATGAGCGTGCTGTCGCGGCCCGATCGCCGCGACGGCATGAGCCTGCCGCCCGACAACATCAACTGGAAGGCGCTCGACAAACCCGTGCGCAAATTGCGGCTCGGCTTGATGCTCGACCCCGGCGTTGGCCAGGCGCTGGAAAAAGAGGTGCGCGACGTCGCGGTGCAGGCCGCCAAGGCGTTCGAGTCCGCCGGCGCCGTCGTCACCGAAGTACAGGGCGTGCTGACGCGCGAGATGCTCGACGGGCTCGACAATTTCTGGCGGGCGCGGATGTGGGACGATCTGTCCAAGCTCACGCCGGCCGAGCGCGGCAAGGCGCTGCCCTATATCCTCAAATGGGCGGAAACCGGCGCAAGACTGTCGGGCGTCGACGTCATCAGGGGTTTCAATGCCACCATGGCGATCCGCTCGGCGGCGGCGAAACTGTTCTGCGACCTCGATTATGTGATCTCGCCGGTGTCGCCGGTGGTGAATTTCGTCGCCGAACTGGCCGCCCCGATCAACGATCCGGACCGGCCGTTCGAGCACATCGCCTACACCGTGCCGTGGAACATGTCGGAAAATCCGGCCGTCTCGATCAATGGCGGCTTCAGCCCGAAGGGCTTTCCGATCGGCGTGCAGATCATCGGCCGCCGCTTCGACGATCTCGGCGTGCTCGGGATGGCGAAGGCGTTCGAGGGCCTGCGCGGCGCGCAACGGCCATGGCCGAGTCCGCCGAAGAAGTAGTGGCTGCCTATAGAGCAGCGTCATGGCCGGGCTTGTCCCGGCCATCCACGTCCTTGGCGACGACGGAAAGAAAGACGTGGATGCCCGGGACAAGCCCGGGCATGACGAAAATCCTGACTTAAACGCTTCAAAGAATAACAAACCGAGAGGAAACCACCCGATGGCCTATGAAACGATCAAATACGAGGTCGCCGAGCAGATTCTCACCATCACGCTGAACCGGCCCGACAAGCTCAACGCCTTCAACGGCGTCATGCAGCACGAATTGATCGACGCCTTCGACGCAGCCGACAACGACGACGATATCCGCGCCATCATCGTCACCGGCGCCGGGCGCGGGTTCTGCGCCGGCGCCGATCTTTCTTCCGGCGCCGACACCTTCGATCGCGACGCGCGGCGCGGGCCGGTCAAACGTCACGCCAACGGCAAGGTCGATTACAGCGATCCCCAGGTGCGCGACGGCGGCGGTCAGGTTACGCTGCGCATCTTCAAATGCCTAAAGCCCGTGATCGCCGCGGTGAACGGCCCCGCGGTCGGCATCGGTGTCACCATGCAGCTTGCGATGGACATCCGCATCGCCTCTGAGGCCGCGCGCTTCGGTTTTGTATTTTCCCAGCGCGGCATCGTGCCCGAGGCAGCGTCGAGCTGGTTCCTGCCCCGCCTCGTCGGCATCTCGCAGGCATTGGAATGGTGCTACACGGGCCGCGTGTTTCCGGCGCAGGAGGCACTGGCCGGCCGCCTCGTCAGCAAGGTAGTGGCGCCCGATGATCTGTTGCCGACAGCGCGCGCGCTGGCAAAGGAGATTGCCGCCAAAACCGCGCCGGTGTCGGTGGCGCTGATCCGGCAGATGATGTGGCGCATGCTCGGCGCCGACGACCCGATGGAAGCGCACAAGGTCGACAGCCGCGGCATCTACGCCCGCGGGCGTTCGGCGGATGTGAAGGAAGGCGTGGTGTCGTTTTTGGAAAAGCGCCCGGCGGTGTTCAAGGACAAGATCTCGGCCGACATGCCCGACTATTTTCCGTGGTGGCAAGATCGGGAGTATGAGTGAGGCAGTTACCGCGATCACCGGCGTCATCCTGAGGAGCGCGCTCTTGCGCGCGTCTCGAAGGATGGGCCACGCGAACCGTCATCCTTCGAGGCTCGCAAGTGCTCGCACCTCCTGCGATAACGGCGAAGCCGTTACGCGGGGATGACGTAACTCACCGCATCGTCAGCGCCACCCGTCCGATCGCCTTGCGGTCGATCAACAGCCGCATCGCAGGCGCGTAATCTTCCAGCGGCAGGCGGTGCGAGACGTGGGGCCGGATTTTTCCGGCCTCCGCCCATTCCAAAAGCTTCTTGATACGCACTTCCGCAAGCGCGGGATTACGCCGCACCGCCTCGCCGGCGCGGACGCCGAGCACGCTGGCGCCCTTGATCAGCAACAGATTGGTGCGGGCAAGTCCAATGCCGCCGGTAAAGCCGATCACCAGAATGCGCGCGCCCCAGGCGATGCAGCGCAGGCTGTTTTCGAAAATCTCGCCGCCGACGGGATCGAACACCACGTCCACGCCGCGGCCGTCGGTGATGCGCTTGACCGCATCGCGGAACGGCTCGCGTTGATACAGCACCAGATGATCGGCGCCCTTCGCCTGAGCCGCCGTGAGCTTGTCCTCGCTGGAGGCCGCCGCGATCACGGTCGCCCCCAAAAACTTTCCCATCTCGACCGCGGCAAGGCCGACGCCGCCGCCCGCGCCATGCACCAGCAGCACTTCACCCGGCCGGAGCTGGCCGCGATCGATCAGCGCGTGATAGGCAGTGCCGTGGGCGGCGAGAAACGTTGCGCCCTCGGCGTAGTCGAAGGTCGACGGCATCGGCGTCAGCTGCGATGGCGTAACGACGGCCTCGTCGGCATAGGCGCCGTGCCGCATTTTTACGATGACGCGGTCACCGACGGCGATTCCCGAAACGCTGTCGACCTCGACCACCTCGCCGGCCGCTTCCACCCCCGGCGTGAACGGCAGTTCCGGCTTGAGCTGATATTCGCCGGCCGCCATCAAGATGTCGGGAAAGTTGATTCCGGCCGCGCGAACGGCGACGCGTACTTCGCCCGGCTTCAGCGGCGAAGAAGCAAACGTTTCCAGCCGCAGGCGCTCGGGCGGGCCGAGCTCGCGGCAGACGACGGCCTTCGGCATCAGGCCGCCCGCTCCTTGCGCCGTTGCAGCGCCTCGCGGATCAGCGGCATCCGGTCGTTGCCGAAATACATGTCGGTCTTGTCGACGAAGATGGTCGGCGAGCCGAAGCCGCCGCGCGCCATCACCTCGTCGGTGTTGGCCTTGAGCTGATCCTTGATCGCCTGCTCGCCGATGCCGGCGAAAAACCTTTGCGGATCGACGCCGAGGCCCTTGCAGATCTCGGTCAGCACCTCGTCCTTCGAGATATCCTTGTCGTCGCCCCAATAGGCGGCGAACACCGCGCGCGCGAACGGCACCATGTCCTTGCCCAAAAAGATGCAGCCGCGCATGGCTTTCACGCTGTTCACCGGAAACACTGTCGGCGGCATCTTGATCGCAAGGCCGGCCGAGCGCGCCCAATCGGCGAGATCTTTCTTCTGGTAACGCGCCTTTAGCGGCACCGGCGCCTCGCGCTGGGCATAGACGCTGGGGTTGACGGTATTGAAGATGCCGCCGACCAGGATCGGCCGCCAGATAATCTCGGCGCCGAATTCCTTCGCCAACGGCTGGATGTTGTGGAAGGCGAGATAGGTCCAGGGACTGGAGCAGTCGAAGAAGAATTCGATCATGGCGTTTCCTTTGTTTTTGCTTTCAATGTTGTCCACATCCTGAGGAGCGCGCTCTTCGCGCGCGTCTCGAAGGATGAGTGGCGTTCAGTTCATCCCGTTCTGGCCTCATGGTTCGAGACGGCGCAAGAGCGCCTCCTCACCATGAGGGGCTAACAGCTTTGTTCACGTCTTTCCCGCCATCTCCTTCGCCCTCTCGCCGAACATATTCCTGCGTGCCTCCTCGTCGAACGGCTCCTTGACGAATTTGCCGATCGCCAGGCCCGCCTGCACCTGCGGCCGTGCGCGCACTGCCGCATACCAGCGCTTGATGTTCGGATAATCGTCGAGCGTGAAGCCTTGCGCCTTGTGGGTCATGGTCCAGGGAAAGCAGGCGATGTCGGCGATCGAATAGTCGCCGGCGACGTAGGCGCCGGTCTTGCCCAGCTGGGTATCGAGCACGCGATAGAGCCGCGCCGCCTCGTCGCGGTAGCGCTCGATGGCATAGGGAATTTTCTCCGGCGCGTAGAGCGCGAAATGCCCGTGCTGGCCGAGCATCGGCCCTAACCCGCTCATCTGCCACATCACCCATTGCACCACTCTGGAGCGGCCGCGCATGTCGGCCGGCAGAAACCGGCCGGTCTTTTCGGCGAGATAAATCAGGATCGCGCCGGTCTCGAATACCGAAAACGGCTCGCCACCATCGGCAGGCAGCCGATCCACGATCGCGGGAATCCGGTTGTTCGGGCTGAGTGCCAGAAATTCCGGCTTGAACTGCTCGCCGGCGCGGATGTTGACGGGAAAGACCGTATAGGGAAGCCCGAGCTCCTCCAGCATGATCGAGATTTTCCAGCCGTTCGGCGTCGGCGCGTAATAGAGGTCGATCATAGGACGTCCGTCATTCTTGTTGATCCTACCCTAGAGCAGAGTTCATTCGGGTTGAAGCCTTTATGTCGTCATGGCCGGGCTTGTCCCGGCCATCCACGTCTTAACTCTGACAAAAGTGAGCAAGACGTGGATCAGCGGGACATAGGCGAGCGGAAGCGACGCCGTCCTTCGGACGGCTATGCCCGGTGATGACGACTTTTGTTGTTCTGTACCTCGCCCGCAAGTCATGGCAGATAGTCCTTTCAATCAAGAAACAACCGGGGATACGTCCATGCTGTTTCCAACCACGATCGCGGGCTCGCTGCCGAAGCCGGAATGGCTGGCCGAGCCCAACAAATTATGGGCGCCCTGGAAATCCACAGGCTCCGAGCTGGCGCGCGCCAAGCGCGACGCTACGCTATTGGTCTTGAAGCTGCAGGAGGACGCCGGCGTCGATATCGTCACCGAGGGCGAGCAGTCCCGCCAGCATTTCGTCCACGGCTTTCTGGAGAAGATCGAGGGCATCGATTTCGCCCACAAGGTCGAAATGGGAATCCGCAAAGACCGCTACAAGGCGATGGTGCCGCAGGTGGTGGCGCCGTTGCGGCTGAAGGGCCGCGTCCATGCCGACGAGGCGCGGGTGGCCCGCACCCACACCGCGCGGAAACTGAAGTTCACCCTGCCCGGCCCGATGACCATCATCGACACCATCGCCGACCAGTATTACGGCGACCGCGTCAAGATGGCATTCGCCTTTGCCGAACTGCTCAACGAGGAAGCCAGGGCCTTGCAGGCCGACGGCGTCGACGTCATCCAGTTCGACGAGCCCGCCTTCAACGTCTACATGGACGAGGTTTCCGACTGGGGCATCAAGGCGCTGGAACGCGCCGCCGAGGGGCTGACCTGCGCCACCGCGGTGCACATCTGTTACGGCTACGGCATCAAGGCCAATACCGACTGGAAGGAGACGCTGGGCGCCGAGTGGCGGCAATACGAGGATATCTTTCCGGCGATCGCCAACAGCCCGATCCAGCAGGTCGCGATCGAATGCCGCAATTCCAAGGTGCCGCTGGAACTGCTGGCGCTGCTCACCGGCAAGGTGGTGCAGGCCGGCGTCATCGATGTTGCCAGCGACACCGTGGAGACCGCCGAGGATGTGGTGAAAGTGATCGATGCGGTGTCAAAGTTTGTGCCGAAGAGCAACATCGTCGCCACCACCAATTGCGGCATGGCACCGATGCATCGCGATATCGCGGAAGCCAAGCTGATGGCGCTGGGTGCGGGCGCGAAGCTGGCGCGGCAAAGGCTCGGATAGTGTTTGTCTCCTGGAAACTGGCCGGCTGGATCATTGTTGCGCTACTGGCCGCGATATCGTTGCCGGCACGCGCCGATGATCGCAGCCTGCTCAATGCCTGCCAGGCCATGGTCGATCGCGCGGCGCAATCGGCGCCGAATGCGGGTGCGGCCAAGCAGGACGACGCCGAGCTTGCGCATTGCCGGCTCGTGATTCGGGAATGGACGTTGCGGGATTCGCGGATGAGCGTCGACGAGCGCGGCCGGCCGCTGCGCTGACCGCAGCACGTCGTTCCTGGGCGCTCGCGTGAGCGAGCGAACCCGGAATGACGTCACGTTGTGTCTACGCCTCCCGCTCCGTCGCGCTCGGATGCAGCAGCGGCCGATATCCCGAAGACAGCGCGCGCAGCGTCGAAGGCGGCGTCAGCAGCATGGCATCACGAAGCGCGTGCTGCGTTTCGTGATAGCCGGCCGGCGACCACACCAGCGCCCGGCCCCGTACGATCAGATAGCTTTCCGTGCCTTCCTGCACCATCGCGCCATCGGGCAGCGCTTCCAGCGGCATTGCAAGCGGATGCAGCCGCTTTGCCCGACCATCCAGCCGCTCGCGATGCAGCACCGCGTCGATGTCGCGCGCGAGAACATGCCTCACTCCATTGCCTGCTTCCCACGCCGCGCGAAACCGCTTGGCGTCGTCACGGCGGCAAAAGAAACACGGCCGGTGCCCAGCCGCCAACGCCGTCGCCTCATCGAGAAAGAACAGCTCGGTCCAGCTTCGCCCGCCCATCACCTCGCGGCGCCGGCCCCTGAATTCGCAGACGCAGGTGAGCCACGCTTTGCTCGCCCAGCGCCGCGTCAGCGTTTTTGTCGCCGGATCATGGATGATGCCGCGATTGCCGGTGAACATGCCGCGATGGGTGGTCGCGATGATGTCGCCGGTTGGCGTGACGCGGTTTTGCAGGGGCATGGGCGCGTTACTTTACTCCCTCGCCCCGCCCTTCGCGGGGAGAGGCATAGGCGGCCCATGGCCGCCGTTCTTCAGATAAGAACGCCGATGCGAAGCATCGGCTATGGTGAGGGGGCTGCCTCCACGATACCGAATGCGCGGAGAGCCCCCTCACCCGATCGCTGCGCGATTGACCTCTCCCCGCAAGCGGGGCGAGGTTAGAAAAACTCACGCCGCGCCGTCGCGGATCGGCGGCTGGAACGACAATGCGGTGTCCCAGGGAAAGAAGATCCAGGTGTCCTGCGACACTTCGGTAATGAAGGTATCGACCAGCGGCCGTCCCATCGGCTTGGCGTAGACGGTAGCGAAATGCGCCTCCGGCAGCATGTCGCGCACCAGCCGCGCGGTCTTGCCGGTGTCGACGAGATCGTCGACAATCAACAGTCCCTTGCCAGTGCCGCCGCCGAGGCTCGCGGTATCGGCCGAGACCGCCTTCAGAACCTTCAGATCGCCCTGCGTGGTGTGAGCGTAGCTGGCGATGCACACGGTATCGATGACGCGAACGCCGAGTTCGCGCGCGACGATGGCGGCCGGCACTAGCCCGCCGCGGGTAATCGCGATCACGGCATGAAACGGCCCGACTTCGTTGAGCCGCCAGGTCAGCGCCCGGCAATCCCTGTGAAACTGGTCCCACGAGACCGGAAACGCCTTGCCCGCGCGCTCCTGCGCGCTTAGTTCCGGATGCTCCGCCATCGTCATTCCCCTCACATTTTCCGAATCACGGCCGTGGCCGTCGCCGTTGCGACGATCTTGTCGTTCTGAAGCAGTTCGGCACTCAATTGGCAAACCTGCTTGCCGCGCAGCACCACGCGCCCGACACCTTTCAGCGGCCCGACCTGGGCCGGCCGGTGAAACTGCACGTTCAAATTCACCGTCGGCGCGAATTCACCGGCATCCAGCGTGGCACTCAGCGCCGGTCCCATGGTGTCGTCGAGCATGGCTGCGAGAAATCCGCCCTGCACATTTCCGGCCGGGTTCAGGAACTCCGGCTTCGCCTCGAATTTGACTTCAACAATGCCGCGCTCGCCATCGATCGTGGCGAATTCAATGCCGAGGACCGCCGCGCAGGGCGGCGGCGGCAGCCGGCCATCGACGATTTTCCAGAAGAATGAATTCTTGTCCACGACGCAGCCCTCGCTCTGCCTCAAATCACCGGCCCGCTAGCGGACCACGTTCAATCCCGCCAGCATCGCCTTCACCGCATTCATCGCGGCGCTGAGCTTTTCCGGATCGCGCGAGCGGACCACGAGATTGGTGTTCGGCTTCTTGTCCTCGTCGATGAAGGGATAGCTGCCGATGACGGTGTCGGGATGGGCGATGGCGATTTCGCGCAAGGGACCGCCGATGTCGCCCTCCCTGGCGTTGGCGCGGACCGAGTCCGACAGCATCCGCACCCCCGATTTCAGCTTCGGCGCGACAATGTCCATCATCGCCTGCATGATCGCTGGCACCCCCGCCATCACGATGACGTTGCCGAGCTTGAAGCCGGGCGCGAGGATGGTCGCGCTCTGGATCAGTTCGGCACCGTCGGGAATCCGCGCCATCCGCAACCGCGCCTCGTTCAGATCCTGCGCGCCCCAGCGCTCGCGGAATTGGGCCACCACCTCGGGGTGATGGTCGATGCCGACGCCGAAGGCCTTGGCGACGGCATCGGCCGTGATGTCGTCATGGGTCGGCCCGATCCCGCCGGTGGTGAAAAGGTAGTCGTAACGATTGCGCAGCGCGTCCAGCGCCGCGATGATGTCGGGCTCGTCGTCGGCGACGACCCGGACCTCCTTGAGGTCGATCCCGATATTGGTCAGGTATTCCGCGATAAAGCCGATGTTCTTGTCCTTGGTCCGCCCGGACAGGATCTCGTCGCCGATCACCAGAATCCCCGCGGTGACGATATCGCTCATTTCCTCTCCTCACCCTGTGTTGTCGCAACCCTGCTCGGGCAAGGCCTTGGAGTCACGGGGGTTTGCTGCCGAAATAAGCACCCGCCCGCCATTTTTTCAGGCACACCGGGAACAACTGCCGACCCAAATGCCCCCGCCAATGCATATCGCGCTGGCCCGGCCCTTGCTACCATCCCTTTAAGTCATGCACTGTCTCGCATGGCTGCGAAAAAGCGTCGGGATTTATGGCAGTTGCGTTCGATGAAATGAACGGGCCGGACGGCAACCTCCGTCCCGCCTACCAGGAGCTCTCCCGCTGGCTGAAGGAGACGCCGCCGGACGCCCTCGAATATCGCCGCCAGGAGGCGGAGCTGCTGTTCCGCCGGATCGGCATCACCTTTGCCGTCTACGGCGACGCCGAGGCCCAGGAACGGCTGATCCCCTTCGACGTGATCCCGCGGATCATGTCGGCGAAGGAGTGGGTGATCCTCGAAAAAGGCCTCAAGCAGCGGGTGCGCGCGCTCAACATGTTTCTGCGCGACATCTATCACAGCCGCGATGTGCTGCGCGCCAACATCATTCCCGACGACCTGATCTTCCAGAATCCGGTGTTCCGCCCGGAGATGAACGGCCAGGACGTGCCGCACGACGTCTATGTCCACATCGCCGGCATCGACATCGTCCGCGTCAACCCGGAAAACTTCTTCGTGCTGGAGGACAACGCGCGCACCCCCTCGGGCGTGTCCTACATGCTGGAAAACCGCGAAATCATGATGCGGCTGTTTCCGGACCTGTTCGCCCGCCACCGCGTCGCGCCGGTGGAAAAGTATCCCGACGAGCTGTTGTCGGCGCTGCGCTCGGTGGCCCCGCTCAGCGCCACCGCGGAGCCGACTGTGGCGCTGATGACGCCCGGCGTCTACAACTCCGCCTATTACGAGCATTCGTTTCTGGCCGACAAGCTCGGCATCGAACTGGTCGAGGGCCGCGACCTCGTCGTCAAGAACGATGAGGTGTTCATGCGCACCACCGAGGGCCTGAAGCGCGTCGATGTCATCTACCGCCGGGTCGACGACGACTATCTCGATCCCCTGACCTTCCGCCCGGATTCCGCGCTCGGCGTGCCCGGGCTGATGTCGGCCTATGCGGCCGGCAATATCACCCTGGCCAACGCGGTCGGCACCGGCATCGCCGACGACAAGGCGGTCTACTCCTACATGCCCGAGATCGTGAAATTCTATCTCGGCGAGGAACCGATCCTGAAGAACGTGCCGACCTGGCGCTGCCGCGAGCCCAAGGACCTGGCTTACGTGCTCGACAACCTCAGCGAATTGGTGGTCAAGGAAGTGCACGGCTCCGGCGGCTACGGCATGCTGATCGGCCCTGCCGCCACCAAGGCGACGATCGAGGCATTTCGCGACAAATTAAAGCGCGAGCCGGAAGGCTTCATCGCGCAGCCGACGCTGGCGCTGTCGACCTGCCCGACCTGCACCGCGTCCGGCCTGGCGCCGCGCCATGTCGACCTGCGGCCGTTCGTCCTGACCGGAAGCGATCACGTCACCATCGTGCCGGGCGGGCTGACGCGGGTGGCGCTGAAGGAAGGTTCGCTGGTGGTGAATTCAAGCCAGGGCGGCGGCACCAAGGACACCTGGATACTGGACGAGTAGAGAGAGCAAAATTCTTCCATGCTGTCGCGTACTGCCGAAAACCTGTACTGGCTCGCCCGTTATGTCGAGCGCGCGGAATATCTTGCGCGCACCATCGAGGCGACGCTGCGTGTCACCGCGTTGCCCAACACCTATGTCGGCAAGACCAACGAGTGGGATTCGGCGCTGCTGACCGCGGGCGTCAGCGCGAGCTTCTACGAGCTTCACGATGAAGCCGACGAGCGCAACGTCGTCGATTACCTGTCGTTCTCGCCGAGCAATCCATCCTCGATCAAGAACTGTATTGAAAACGCGCGGCTCAATTCGCGCTCGGTTCGCACCGCGCTGACCTCTGAGATGTGGGACACCATCAACGGCGCCTGGATCGATCTCCAGGAGGTCTGGGGCAAAGGCACCAAGACCCGCGAGGAACTGGCCAAGTTCCTGCGCTTCGTGCAGGAAACCTCGCTGCGGTTCGACGGCTCGGCCTACCGGACCATGCTGCGCAACGACGCCTACTGGTTTTCGCGGCTCGGCCTGCATCTCGAACGCGCCGACAATACCGCCCGCATCCTCGACGTGAAGTATCACGTGCTGCTGCCGGAAGAGGAACATGTCGGCGGTCCGCTGGATTATTATCAATGGACCTCGATCCTGCGCTCGGTCTCGGCGCTGACCGCCTATCACTGGGTCTACCGTGAAACCCTGAAACCATGGCTGATCGCGGATCTGTTGATCCTCAACGATTCGCTGCCGCGGTCGCTGGCGAGCTGTTACGGCAATCTGGTGCGCAACCTCGACCAGATCGGCGTCGCCTACGGCCGCCAGGGCGCTTCGCAGCGCCATGCCCGCGGCGTCCGCAACCGCCTGGAGCACAGCCACATGGACGATATCTTCCAGCACGGCGTGCATGAATTCATCCAGGAATTCATCGCGGACAACGCAAGGCTCGGCGAAATCATCACCAAGCAATATCTGATTTGATGGATTCGGTATGAACACAACCAATCATCGTCATGGCCGGGCTCGTCCCGGCCATCCACGTCTTGCTTTGAGAAGTGGGTAAAGGAGAAAGACGTGGATGCCCGGGACAAGCCCGGGCATGACGGCTTTTTTTGCCTTGGATGGGCGGTCTGAACTCTAGCAATGGTACGTCATGCGCCTGCGAATTGCCCATACCACCAGCTATCGCTACGAACCGCCGGCCACCGGCGTGATTCAAATCCTGCGGATGACGCCCGGCAGCCATGACGGGCAATACGTCGCCGAGTGGCAGATCGACGTCTCCACCGATTCAAGGCTCGACGTGCATCAGGACGCCTTCGGCAACCTCACGCACGTCTTGACCCACGGGCCGCTCGCCAATCTCACCATCACTGTCGAAGGCCTGATCGAGACCCACGATACCGGCGGCGTGCTGCGGGGCACCGACGAGCGGTTTCCGCCGAGCCTGTTCCTGCGCTCGACGTCGCTGACCGAAGTGAATTCGGCGATGGCGACATTTGCCCGCGAGCTGCGCGCGGAATCGGAAGCCGACGTGCTCGGTTTCCTGCATGCGCTGATGATGCAGATCAACGAGCACATGACCTTCGACGAAGACCCCACCAACAGCGGCACCTCGGCGGTGGAGGCCTTCGGGCTGAAGCGCGGCGTGTGCCAGGACTACGCGCATATCTTCATCGCCTGCGCCCGCTCCGGCGGCGTGCCGGCGCGCTTCGTGGCCGGACATTTCCTGCGCTCCGACGGCATGGTCAACCAGCAGGCCGGCCACGCCTGGGCGGAGGCGTTCGTGCCGGATCTCGGCTGGGTCGGGTTCGATCCGGCCAACGCCATCTGCACCACCGACGCCCATGCCCGTGTCGCCATCGGGCTGGATTATCTCGGCGCCGCTCCGGTGCGCGGCACCCGATATGGCGGCGGCATGGAGACACTGACGGTGGCGGTCAAGGTCGAGCAGGCCGGCGGCCGGCAGAGCCAGTCGCAGAGCCAGTCGTAACCACTGTTGCCATTCCGGGATGCGCTACTTGGCGCAGGCCAAGAATCGATACTCCGGATCGTGGTTATGGTTTCCGGGCTCGCTCGTTTCACTCGCGCCCCGGAATGACGGGAGTCTATCTGTCCAGCCAGACATCCTCGAAGCGTAAATTGTTGTACTGGCTGTTGTCGTGCGGCCGGAAATTCCTGACATAGGGCTGCCAGCAGTTGCCCGCCACACTCGAGATGATGATCGGGCGGGCCGCGTCGTCGACCAAAAGACGCTCGATCTCCCAGACGATCTTCCTGCGTTTTTCCTTGTCCAGCTCGCGCGACTGCGCCGCCAGCAGCCGGTCCACCTCGGCGTTGCAGTACTGGGTATAGTTCCGCTCCGACTTGCAGGAATAATTCTCGACCATATTGCCGTCGGGGTCGTCGACGCTGACGCCGGTCACGTTCAATCCGATGGTATAGTCCTTGCGCGCCAATCGCGCGTACCATCGCGGCGTATCGAGAATATCCAGCTCGCCGGTGATGTAGATCTTCTTGAGCTGGTCGGTCAGGATCACCGCGGGTTCGCGGTAGGTCGGAAGATTTCTTGTCTGGATCTTGATCTGCAGCGGTTTGGCGTCGCTGTAGCCAAGCTTCCGCATGATCGCTTGTGCCTCGGCGACGTTCTTGTCGGTATCGGGGCCATACCCCCTCAGCGACGACACCATCTCCGGCGGCATGCCCCACTCGCCCACCGGCTGCGGCAGCATCGCCCCGCCCATCAGCGCCAATCCTTCCATCAGAATGGTGTTGAATGGCTTGCGATCGATCGCGAGCGACATGGCCTTGCGAATATCCGGGTTGTCGAACGGCGGATTTTCGCGATTGACCATCAAATTGACTTGCGTGCCGGTGGTGATCATCTCGCAGATCGCTTTCGGCGCCTGCGCCTTCATGTCCTTGATCAGGGGAATGCTGACGTCCGACGGAAAGGTGATGTCGAACTCGCCGGTCGCGAAAGCGAGCATCCGCGTGGCGCGGCTGTCGATCATCCTGAAGCTGATCTCGTCGAGGTAGGGGCGGTCCTTCTTCCAGTAATCGGGATTGCGCACCAGACGGATCGAGTCGCCGCGTTTGAATTCGACGAATTTGAACGGCCCGGTGCCGACCGGTTTGGTGCGCATGGTCGCTTGCGGAACGTGGCATGGATAGACGGCCGAAAAGGCGCTCGCGAGCAGCACCGGCAGGCTCGGTTGCGGCTCGCTCAGCTCGAAGGTGGCCTCATAATCGCCGTTGGTGCTGACGTCCTGCAGCTTGGTGTACCAGATCCGCCGCGGGTTGCGGTGAAAGTCCTGGGCGTCGCTCTTGCCGATCAGCATCCGCCAGGTGCATTGCACGTCCTTTGCCGTGAATGGCTTGCCGTCATGCCATTTCACGCCCTGCCGCAATTTGAAAGTCAGTTTGGTGTTGGTCGGGTCCCAGGACCAGCTTTCGGCCAGGTCAGGAATGACGGTATCGAGGCTTTCGTGGACCTTGGCGGGATCGAACACGACAAGGTTGTTGAAGATCGCCGCAAACGGCGTCACCGCGGCGATGGTGGATTCCTCAAGCAGCGAGGCGCTGGGCGGATTGTCGTTGTGATAGAGCCGCAACGTGCCGCCGCTCTTCTGCGCGGCCGCGGGCGCTGCGGCCAGCGCGATGCCGAGAAGCGCGATGGAGGTGGACTTCAACCTGCCAAGCAACCGGTTGGTGCGCACGCTGGCCTCCCCAATTGTTTTTGTTTTTCTATAGAACTGCGGCCGGTGGAGCGCAATGTTTGGGGATGTACTCCGTCGCGAGTCGCCTCATCCTGGGGAGCCGCGCAGAGCGCGGCGTCTCGAAGGATCAGATCTGTTGGCCTCATGGCTCGAGACGCGCCAACGGGTCCGCGCGAAGCGCGGCCCGATGATAAACTCCGATGCGCTCCTCACGATGAGGGTCACGGTCAATACTCGCAGCTGCGGTAGTTCGACGCCTCGCAGGCCTCCGCCATTTCGCGGGCCTGTGAAAGTTCCTCAGGGGTCATGGTCTGCGATACGCTGTGCAACTGCGCTTTCGCTTTGGCGTCGCCGCGCGATGCGGCGCGGCTGAACCAGAGGAAGGCGCGAACCGGACTGCGCACCACCCCTTCCCCCCGGCGGTACATCACCCCGAGCACGCTTTGTGCTTTTGAATTGCCCTGCTCGGCCAGGGGGCGGAACAGCCGGATCGCCGGCAGGTAATCGCCGCGGTTATAGGCCGCCATGCCATCTTCCCAGGGGCCTGCGACAGCGCCTGCGATGCCCAGAATTTGCGCGGCCACGACCAGGCCGCCGACCATCATCCACTTTTTCATGCGCCGCCTGCGCCTCCAGGATTCGACGGAATGTTATCTAACCGGGCGATATTGGCAGCGCCACCGCCAATTCACGCCAATCCGCGGCGGAAGCGCCCGAATGGGGTTGGAGCCATCGGCGAAATTGGCTAGTAATTTCACGCCGTCGGATGCGTTCGGGGATGCGGGAATGACCTATTGTTGCGGAGTGCTGGTGCGGGACGGCCTGGTCATGATCGCGGACACCAGGACCAATGCCGGCCTCGACAACGTCTCGACCTTTCGCAAGCTCCATGTCTTCAGCAAGCCCGGCGAGCGCATCATGGCGATCGCCAGCGCCGGCAATCTGGCGATCAGCCAGTCGGTGCTGTCGACGCTGACCGAAGGGCTGGAGGATCCGAACACCGGCGAGGTCGAAACGCTCCTGAACGCGCCGACCATGTTCCAGGCGGCCCAGCGCATCGGCCGGGCGATCCGCGCCGTCCACGCCACCGAAGGCACCGCGCTGAAGTCCGAGGACATCAGTTTCGACGTGTCGTTTTTGTTCGGCGGCCAGATCAAGGGCGCGCGGATGCGACTGTTCATGGTCTATCCGGCCGGCAATTTCATCGAATGCACCACCGATACGCCCTATTTGCAGATCGGCGAGCACAAATACGGCAAGCCGGTGCTCGACCGCGCCATGCATTACGACGTCGAACTCTATGAAGCGCTCAAGACCAGCCTGATCTCTATGGACTCGACAATGCGCTCCAATCTCGGCGTCGGCCTGCCAATCGACGTGCTGGTGGTGCGCACCGACGTCTGCGACGCCGATCTCAATCACCGCATCGAAGCGGGCGAGCCGTATTTCCACGACCTGCGTTCGCGCTGGTCGGCGGCGCTGCGCGCGGCGCACCAGAATATTCCAAGACCACCCTACAAGGCGGAATCATAACCAAGAACATAAAAGGCGGGAGAGAAATGACCGAGGCACGAAACAAGATCGCAGTGGTGACCGGTGCGGGCACCGGTGTCGGGCGCGCGGCATCGCTGGCGCTGATGAATGCCGGCTTCACCGTGGTGCTGGCCGGGCGGCGCATGGAGAAGCTGCAGGAGACGCAAAAGCTCGGCGACAATGTCGGCAAGAGCCTGCCGGTTTCCGCCGACATGACCGACCCCGGATCGATCGCCGCCTTGTTCGCCAAGGTGATGGAGGTCTATGGCCGGTTAGATGTTCTCTTCAACAATGCCGGCATGGGCGCGCCGCCGGTGCCGTTCGAGGATCTCGGCCTGGCGCAATGGCAGGCGGTGGTGAACACGAATCTCACCGGGCCGTTCCTGTGCACCCAGCACGCATTCCGGATCATGAAGGACCAGACCCCGCGCGGCGGCCGCATCATCAACAACGGCTCGATCTCCGCGCACGCGCCGCGGCCGTTTTCCTCGGCCTACACCTCCACCAAACATGCCATCACCGGCCTGACCAAAGCCACCAATCTCGACGGCCGCGGCTACGACATCGCGGTCGGACAGATCGACATCGGCAATGCCGCGACCCCGATGACCGATCGCATGGTCGACGGCGTGCTGCAACCCGACGGCCGCAAGATGCCGGAGCCGCGCATGGACGCCAAGGCGGTCGGCGATGCGGTCGCCTACATGGCGGGCCTGCCGCTCGACGCCAATGTGCTGTTCATGACGGTGATGGCAAGCAAGATGCCGTTCGTGGGACGGGGCTGAACCGGCGCCGATATTCGGGCGCTAGGCCTGCCGCCGCGCCGGTTCGGGCTGATCGTTGCTCGCATTGTCGGCGCCTGCGGTACGATCGCGCACTGATGACGCTCCGGCGGGGGCGCGCTGCAGAAACGGATGCAGCGCCTCGCGCGGGCTTGCGCTGATGTCGTAGTTGAGGAACGACAACAAGAGCTGGAAGCCGATCAGAAATGTCAGCGCCGCGATCATGATGGTGCCGGTCGGCACCAACTGATCCGGCGGCGCCGCCCACCAGTGATACAATCCGAACGAAAGGCCGAATGCGAACAGCATGGCGCCGGCGACAAGCTGGATCGAGGCCAGCGAAAATTCCCGAAAAAAGTAGCGATAGAGCACCCGCCGCAACGTGTTGCGCATATGGCCGGCAAGGAACGGGGCGAGTTGCTGCGAAATCCGCAGATTCGAGACTTCATCGCCGTACGACGCGCGCATCGGAAATTCGACCACCTTGGCGCGGATCAGGCCGAGATGAAACAACAGGTCGGTTTCGAAGAAGAACCGTTTGGCGATACGTTCATCGTCGAGCAGTTCTGCAACGCGGGCGTGGATTGCAAAGAAACCGTTGGTCGGATCCATGATGGTCCAATAGCCGCTCGACAATTTGGCCATGAACGACAGCGCGAGGTTGCCGAACAGCCGGGCCGATGGCATCGAAGCCGCATTGGTCAGGAAAAAGAAGCGATCGCCTTTGACATAGTCGGCCTGGCCGCTGACGATCGGATGGATCAACGCCGGCACCTGTGACGGGTCCATCTGTCCGTCAGCGTCGATCTTCACGATGACGTCGGCGCCGCGCTCGATCGCATAACGCATTCCGGTCAGGAAAGCTCCGCCGACGCCCCGGTTGGCATCGTGCATCAGCGCGACCACCCTGGAATCGGAGCAGCGGTTCGCAACCAGCACGCCGGTGCCTTCGGGGCAGCCGTCATCGACCACGACAATCAACTCGATTTCGGGACCGATCGCCTCGATGACCGGCAGGACGGTCGCTGCCGCGCGGTACGCAGGGATGACGACGCAATACATGGGCTCGATCCGCGGCCGCACCCTATCAATCCATCAACAGAAGAGCGGGCGCCAAAGCCCCGGTGCATGCCATCGCAAGCTTTGCAGCCTTCCCCTAAATAATATCTTAAGTTGCTGTCGCTAATTTGCAGGCTGAAGTGGGCCTCACGGGCGGAATCCCGATGCAACACCAGAGCCGGTCCGATCGGGCTGATGCGCGTGCTGCGGTCACCGCCGGTGGCCTGCGCAGCCTCGGCGACAAGCTGCTGCCTGAAATGGACCAGGCGGAGAATGCGGAATTCCTGCGCGCGCTGCTGCTGCTCGGCGGCACGCTGTTTACGTTGACGCTGGTAACCTATCTCTGCACCACCACCTGGACTTCGCCATTTCCACGCGACAGGGCCACGCTGGTGCTCGGGCGCGATTTCCTGAATCTGTGGATGTACGGGCGCGCGGTGCTGGATGTCGATCCCGCACGCTTCTACGACATCGCGACCTACAATGGCGAACTCGCAAGACTGCTGGGTCCCGGTTATCCCGGACAGAACTGGCCGAACCCGCCGACGGCGCTGGTGGTGATGGCGCCGTTCGGTTTGCTCGCCTATTTCCCCGCCCTGATCGCGTGGTTTGCGGTGGGCTTTCTCGCATTCTACCTGGCCGGACGGCGCGAGGTTTCCGACACGCGCATTCTCGTGGTGGTCCTGGTATCGCCGGCGGCGCTGTTCTGCGTGATGTCGGGCCAAAGCTCATTCCTCACCAACGGCGCGCTGCTTGCCATCTTTGCCTCGCTGGACAAAAGACCTGTTATCGCCGGCGTCCTGATCGGACTATTGACGGTTAAACCGCAGCTTGGCGTATTGTTTCCGTTCGCGCTGATCGCCTCGGGGCGCTGGCGGGTCTTCCTCTCGGCCGCGATCACCACGCTGGTGCTGATCGCGATCAGCGTCGCGCTCGGCGGTCAGGAGGGCTGGCACGATTATATCGTCAAGGCGCTTCCGCTGCAGCGCGAGGTGCTCGGCGACGCCGCAGGAACTGCCGTGCCGTTTCAGCCGACCATATTCATGAACCTACGCGGGCTGCTCGGTAATCGTATCGGCGAGGCGATCCAGCTTGCTTTCGCGATTGCCGCCGCTACCGCCGTTGCGGCAGCCTTCCGCTGTCGCGGCCGCGGCGATCCCCGGGTGTTGCAGGCCTTGTTCTTCGCCTGCACCATCTGCACCTCACCCTATATGGGCGCCTACGATCTGCTGCCGCTGACGTTTGCGGCCGTCGCGCTGCTTGCGGAAGGCAAACTTGACGCCACCGGCAGACGGCTGGCGCAGCTTGTTTTCTGGACACCGGCGCTGCAGTTGCTGTTCGGCAATCTGCAAATTCCGGGACCCGGGTTTATTGCGCCCGTGTTCGCAGCCTATCTGTTGCGCAAATTGTTCGCGCCAGTCGCAAGCCAGGCCAGGCAAACAGAACGCCCGCTGGCTATGGTCTGAGACGTCCGCCTTCATCACGCATTGCGCCGCTGGCGCCGTTTCCCCCATAATCGCCCCGGCCTCGGGGGAATCATGCTGCAACTGCAATCTCTGCTCGGCGTGTTCGCGGTGCTCTTGATCGCGTGGGCGTTTGGCGAGGACCGCCGCGCGGTTTCGCTGCGACAGGCGGTCATCGGCCTCGCCGTCACCCTCCTCACCGCGGTCATGTTGATAAAACTGCCGTTCGTCGCGCATGGGTTCGGCGTCATCAACGACGCCGTCGGTGCGATTTCGTCGGCTTCGCGCGCCGGGACTTCGTTCGTGTTCGGCTATCTCGGCGGCGGCGCGCTGCCGTTCGACCTCAAGGCACCGGGCGCCGATTTCATTCTGGCGTTTCAGGCGCTGCCCGTGGTGCTGGTGATGAGCGTGCTGACCACGCTGTTGTTCTACTGGCGGGTGCTGCCGCCGGTGGTGCGCGGCATGGCGTGGCTGCTGGAACGCACGCTCGGCGTCGGCGGCGCAGTCGGGCTTTCCACCGCCGCCAACATCTTTCTCGGCATGGTGGAATCGCCCCTGTTCATCCGGCCGTATCTTTCAAAACTGACGCGCAGCGAATTGTTTTTGGTGATGACCGGCGGCATGGCCGGGATCGCCGGCACGGTGCTGGTGCTCTACGCCACGCTCTTGGCGCCCTTGATTCCCGACGCCGCCGCACATTTTGTCATCGCCTCGGTGCTCGGGGCACCCGCGGCCATCCTGATCAGCCTGATCATGGTGCCGGAGACCAGCGACGTCAGGACCGGCGGCGCGCTGGCAGATCCCGACATGCAGGCGTCCTCGACCATGGACGCGATCGTCAAGGGCACGGTCGCGGGCCTCGAACTCCTGCTCAACATCGTCGCGATGCTGATCGTGCTGGTGGCGCTGGTCTATCTCGCCAACGCCATCCTCGGACTGTTGCCCGAGGTCGGCGGCGCGCGCATTTCGATGCAGCGGATGCTCGGCTACGCCATGGCGCCGGTGTGCTGGCTGATGGGCCTGCCATGGCCGCAGGCTGTCACCGCGGGCAGCCTGATGGGCACCAAGACCGTGCTTAACGAGCTGATCGCTTATGTCGACCTGTCGAAACTCGGCGCCGACGCGCTCGATCCGCGCTCGCGGCTGATCATGCTCTATGCGATGTGCGGCTTTGCCAATTTCGGCAGCCTCGGCATCATGATCGGCGGGCTCGGCACCATGGCGCCGGAACGCCGCGAGGAGATCAATTCGCTCGGATTGAAATCGATCGTCTCGGGTACGCTGACGACCTGCCTGATGGGTGCGATCGTGGGGGTGCTGACGTGACCACCGCCGTCATTCCGGGATGGTCCGAAGGACCAGACCTCAGATGTGCAATTGCACATCGGGGAATCTCGAGATTCCGGGTTCGACGCTTCCGCGTCGCCCCGGAATGACGGTTATCATTTGCTCTTCAGCCCCCGCAGCGGCGCCAGCTTCTCCACCACATACACCGATCCCTGCGCGGTGAGATGCGCGTGATCCCACGAGAGCGGAATGCCGCCGTCGACCGTCAGCGGGCATTGCCGCGCCGGACAGACCGCGCCGAGTACGGAGACGTAGGAGAACTTGTCGTCCGCCGGCAACGCCGCCTTCATCGCGGCGTCGAGCACGAAGATTTCCGGCAGCACAAAATCATCCGAGAGCGGTTCGACCTGCCGCAGATGCGCGCGCATCAGCATCGAGGGCAGCCGGGTTCTGAACTGCACGGCGGGACCGAGCAGCACCACAGGGATACCCAGCCCATTGAGCTTTGCGATGGTTTGCCTGAGGTCGGCGATCATGCCGTCGAAGCGCGGCGGACGGGCGTATTCCAGCCAGTCCGCCGCGAGGATGACCAGATCGGGCCTGCGATCTCCAAAGAACGCGTCCATTTGCGAAGCAAAACTGCGGCACGAGGCCGTGCCCTGGGCAGCGGCGTTGAACGTCGGCATGCAGGCCGCCTGCGTCGCCTGCAGGATATTCATCGTTTGCGGATCGGTGGTCGTGCCAAGGCCGTGGAAATAATGCGCGGCCAGGCTGTCGCCCCACAGCAGCACATTGGTTTTGCCGGTAGCCAGCGCGAGGCAGGTGTCGTCGAGCACGTCCCGGGCGGGCGCGAAACACCTGCCGGAGCGATACAGCGGCTGGAAATCATAGGCGTTGTAGGATTCAAGCTGCAGCGCGGCGCGGTCGGCATCCGACGGCGTCCGGCTCAAGAGAATTCCACCGAGACTGCCGGCCAATAGCGCCGCTGACGTGATCCCGGCAAGCCGGAACGCGGCGCCGCGGGTCGGCGCCAGTGATCTCGCGCGGAACGGCTGTTCGACAAATCGCCACGACAAATAGGAGATCAAGACCGTCAGCGCGAACAGCGCGGTCTTTTCGGTCGTATCGAGCACCAGGCTCGCCTTGGAGAACCTTGCGAAGGCGAACAGCGGCCAATGCCAGAGATACAGCGAATAGGAAATCTGCCCGAAAAACCTGACGACGTGATGGTGCGAATATCGGCCCCGCACCTGCGTTGCAACGCCGATGCCGCTCCAGATATAGACCGCAGCGCCAATGCAGGGCAGCAGCGCGTCGAAACCGGGAAAGCCAGGACCCGGGCGCAGCGAAAATATCGGGATCGCGAGCAGCACCAGTGCGATCGCCCGGGCAATCTGCTGGGCCAGCCAGTTGCGCAGGACCGGCAGGCCCGGGGTCGCGACCAGTCCGCCAATCAGGAATTCCCAGGCCCGCGGCGGACTCATGAAGAAAGCGTTGGCGGAGCGGTCCGTCCGCATCAGCCAGATGTTCAGCGCGAACGAGGCGAGCCCCAACGCGCCAAGCGCGACCGGCAGCGCGAAACGCCTGCCGCGCGCAACGCGCAGCAACGCCCACGTCAATACCGGCAACACCAGATAGAACTGCTCCTCGACCGCGAGCGACCAGGTGTGCAACAGCGGCTTCTCCACCGCGGCGTGGTCGAAATAGCCGGATTGAATCCAGAAGAAGAAATTCGAGATGAAGGTGACGACGGCGGCGACCGAGCGGAAGAATTCCAGTCGCTCCGAATTCAGCAGGAAGTGAAATGACGGGATCGCCGTCAGCGCCACCATGACATAAAGCGCGGGCAGAAGCCGTCGCACGCGGCGCTCGTAGAACCGCGCAAAGGAAAAGGTGCCGCTTGCCACTTCCGACTGGATGATCCCGGTGATCAGGTAGCCGGAGATCACGAAGAAGATGTCGACGCCGACAAAGCCGCCGAAATTTGCCGGCGGCTCGAGATTATGAAATGCGACCACCGCCAGCACGGCGATGGCGCGCAGCCAGTCGATATCCTCACGGTAGTCGCGCCTCACAACCGCTATGCCGCCCTGGTCCGGCTGCACGTCAAGCGCATGTCGAGGCGCGTATCCATCATGTCGCGAGTTCGACGGTCTCGAACTCCGCGGGCAGGATCACTTCCAGCAATTCGACATCGTCGGAATAATCCATGATCAGGTGCTTGATGCGGGGCGGCTGGATCCACGCGCTGCCCTCTTTCATCATGGTCTCGCCCTGCCCTTCCATGTAGGTCTTCACCCAGCCCTTCAGGACATAGACCATCTGGAATTCGACGTCGTGGAAATGCAGTTTTGACACTTCCGCCGGATCGCACGGCCCGATCAGCCGGATCACATGGGCCTGCGCCAGGCCCTTGGTCGCATCCGCAAAGCCGAGGTCGCGATACTTTGCATATTTGCGCAAGCCATCGGCCCTGAAATCCTCTTCGCGGTGATGGCTGATGGCGATGCGCTGCTTCGGGCGAGTGCGCTTGGCGGCAGGCGTCCCGCGTCCCTTGGCCTTGAGTTTCTTTCGCGCCGTGGGCTTGGCGGCGGTCTTGCTGGCGGTTTTGCGCGCCGGCGATTTTTTCTGCGCGGCGGTGCGGCTTGCTGCCCGCGATGTCGGCTTCCGTTTGGCCATTCCATGCCTCCCTGGTTCTGGGGGCGCACCCGCTTCCCGGAAGCGCCGCTCAACGCAGGTTAGCCACTCCCGCGCAAAGCGGCAATTGCAAAGCGCGGCCAAACAGGGGCAACACTTGCGCAATCGATGCGGAGGCTATGCCAGCGGGCTTTTCTTCCGGTCGATCGTCAATGTGATCCCACCGTCCGAACGTCGCGCCAATTCGTGCAGCGGCCGCACCAGGAATTGGTCTACCCAGGCGGGTGCGTCAGATCCCAGCTTGATCTTGTAATGCTTGCCGTTTCCGGTTGCTTCGGCCACCGGCCGCAACCCGTTCTTCGGATTGGGCAGCAACGAATTCGCCCGATAGCCAACAAGGGCACTGTTGTCGAAAAGCACCGTGCGGCGAGCGACCAGCGCCGCATGGCACAGTAAGTCGAGCGTCCGCCAGTACCGCGCTACAATTCGATCGCGCGGCACGTCGTGGCCGCCCATGCTGGCGCGGTGCTCCACACGCCTGACGTTGATCTCGGGATCGGAGGTGCACACGAAATACACCGTGACGTCGTAACCCGCATCGACGGCACGGATCATGATATCCACCTTGCTCGGGTGAGACATTACCGTCTCGAAGCTGAAGCTGGTGCGACTGCTCAGGCAGCGGTCGCGATGATAGTCGGCTATCGCCTGTGCCCGTCTGGAACGCTGCGGTTCCGGCGCGTCGAGTGCCGCTGCAATTACATCTGGATTGATGTATTCGCCGAAATCAACGCCGGCTTCGATCAAATAATCGGTGAGCGTGCTTTTGCCGGAGCCGTTTGGACCGGCGAGTACCAGCAAGAAAGGCTGCGGCTGACTCAATCAGCCGGTTTCCTGGCATCCGGCTTGCCAGATTTCGGGGCGTCGGACTCGGCTGGCATGCCGGCAGCGCTTGCGCCGAGCACCGCGACCGCACCCGACGGATGTCGTTCCGCCAGCGACGAGACGATGCGACCGTCCTCGAGGAAATCGACGGTACCGGTAACGACCAAGCCGGCATCCTGAGATTTCTGCGCGGCCTTCAAGGCGGCATTGGCGCCCATGGCCGCCAATTCCTCCAACGACAAATCAACCGCCCGCTTGCGCATCTTCCAACCTTCGGTCATCGGCCTTCAATGTAGGCGCAACAGCCATCAAAGACCAGCCTCTGCCGCGCCGCCGTCTCAGTGCAACCGGAAGACGCCGTCGACGGCGCGCAGTTCGGCGGGCTTGATCAGCTTGGAATGCGCGACGGTGACGGCGAACAGCGGGCCTTCGAGCTTTTGCTGCCAGAACGAGAGAAAATCCTTCAGCGCCGGGAAATTCGGAAACAGATCGTAATTCTGCCAGACATATGTTTGCAGCAGTGAGGGATGATCGGGCATCCGATACAGAATTTGCGCCGTCGTCAGCCCATAACCCAGCACCTGCTTCCGGAAATCCTCGGAAACCCCAACCCGCGAGACCATGCCAACCTCCATTGCTGGAGCGCATTCACGTGGTGGCTGCCAACCGGGAGCCACCCGGTGGAGATGCGCTCACATGAGAGAAATGTGACGCACGATACCTGCCCATCACAAGCCTAAATGTTTAATGAATTGTTGAAATTTGGTGCGTTAGCAGCACCTTACCGCACGTGCTAATACGGGGTTTCGCGGTCCGTTCCCGCGAATTAATCATGATTAACGAAATTGGCAGGCGTCATATTTGAGTGCCAATTTTTCTGCTAGAAGCCCTTGTTCCCCGCTTCAACCTGGACTATGTCCATTACAGCCGTGCTGGCACTCGCTGGCAGGGACTGCCAAAATTCAAAACTCTGCAACATCTTCAGAAACTTAGGAGGACTGCATGAAATTCCGTCCGCTTCACGACCGCGTTGTGGTCAAGCGCATCGACGCCGAGGAAAAGACAGCTGGCGGCATCATCATTCCGGATAGTGCCAAGGAAAAGCCCTCGCAGGGCGAAATCACCGCCGTAGGTCCTGGCGGCCGCGACGAAAATGGCAAGCTGATCCCGATCGACCTCAAGGTCGGCGACCGCGTGCTGTTCGGCAAGTGGTCCGGCACCGAGGTCAAGCTCGACGGCCAGGAGCTCTTGATCATGAAAGAGAGCGACATCATGGGCGTTCTCACCGATCTGCCCACCGCCAAGAAGAAGGCCGCTTAAGCCGCCGCTGCACGTTCCCTCATCCTGAGGAGCCGGCGCAGCCGGCGTCTCGAAGGATGAGACCACAAGCTCAATCGCTCTCATCCTTCGAGACGCCCGCCCAAGAGCGGGCTCCTCAGGACGGGGATCCAGTTTCAAACGGAGAAATCTATGTCAGCTAAGGAAGTCAAATTCGGCGTCGATGCCCGCGATCGCATGCTGCGCGGCGTCGAGATCCTCAATAACGCGGTCAAGGTGACGCTCGGCCCCAAGGGCCGCAACGTCGTGCTCGACAAGTCGTTCGGCGCCCCCCGCGTTACCAAGGACGGCGTCACCGTCGCCAAGGAGATCGAACTCGACGACAAGTTCGAGAACATGGGCGCCCAGATGGTGCGCGAAGTCGCCTCCAAGTCGGCGGACGCTGCCGGCGACGGCACCACCACCGCGACCGTGCTGGCCGCGGCGATTGTCCGTGAAGGCGCCAAGTCGGTTGCCGCCGGCATGAACCCGATGGATCTGAAGCGCGGTATCGACATGGCGGTGGAAGCCGTGGTCGCCGACCTCGTCAAGAACTCCAAGAAGGTCACCTCGAACGAGGAGATCGCCCAGGTCGGCACCATCTCCGCCAATGGCGACGCCGAGATCGGCAAGTTCCTCTCCGACGCCATGAAGAAGGTCGGCAACGAAGGCGTCATCACGGTTGAGGAAGCCAAGTCGCTGGAGACCGAACTCGACGTCGTCGAAGGCATGCAGTTCGACCGCGGCTACATTTCGCCCTACTTCGTCACCAACGCCGACAAGATGCGCGTCGAATTCGATGACGCCTACATCCTGATCAACGAGAAGAAGCTCTCCAACCTCAACGAACTGCTTCCGCTGCTGGAAGCCGTGGTGCAGACCGGCAAGCCGCTGGTCATCGTCGCGGAAGACGTCGAGGGCGAGGCGCTTGCCACGCTCGTCGTCAACCGGCTGCGCGGCGGCCTCAAGGTTGCCGCCGTCAAGGCTCCGGGCTTCGGCGATCGCCGCAAGGCCATGCTGCAGGACATCGCGGTTCTGACCGGCGGTCAGGCGATCTCGGAAGATCTCGGCATCAAGATGGAGAACGTCACGATCGCCATGCTCGGTCGCGCCAAGAAGGTGATGATCGACAAGGAGAACACCACCATCGTCAACGGCGCCGGCAAGAAGGCCGACATCGAGGCACGCGTGACGCAGATCAAGGCGCAGATCGAGGAAACCACCTCGGACTACGACCGTGAGAAGCTGCAGGAGCGTCTGGCCAAGCTCGCGGGCGGCGTCGCGGTGATCCGCGTCGGCGGCGCGACCGAGGTCGAGGTCAAGGAGCGCAAGGACCGCGTTGATGACGCGATGCATGCAACGCGAGCGGCCGTGGAAGAAGGCATCGTGCCGGGCGGCGGCGTCGCGCTGTTGCGCGCCTCCGAGCACCTCAAGGGCCTGCGCACCAAGAACGACGACCAGAAGACCGGCGTCGAGATCGTGCGCAAGGCGCTGTCCTGGCCGGCCCGCCAGATCGCGATCAACGCGGGCGAGGACGGCTCCGTCATCGTCGGCAAGATCCTCGAAAAGGATCAGTACGCCTATGGCTTCGACTCGCAGACCGGCGAATATGGCAACCTGATCACCAAGGGCATTATCGACCCGACCAAGGTGGTCCGCGTGGCGATCCAGAACGCAGCATCCGTTGCGGCGCTCCTGATCACCACCGAAGCCATGGTGGCCGAACTGCCGAAGAAGAACGCCGGCGCCGGCGGCGGCATGCCCCCGGGCGGCGGCATGGGCGGCATGGATTTCTGATCCGACGCGGTCGTCCCGGACGCGGTGCAGCGCAAAGCGGTGCACCGCAGGGCCGGGACCTCGCTCCGCAAGCTCAACAATGCAAAACCCCGGCAGCGATGCCGGGGTTTTTGTTTTTGCACGGAGTTGTAGCCCGGATGAAGCGAAGCGCAATCCGGGGATTACTCATGAGCGCTCCCCGAAGCTGGTCGTATCCGAGTGGTCGTCTCCGCCCCAATTTCCCGGTAATGTGCCGGCACGCACATATCGGTGCAGTGACGAAAACGGCCACTCGACGGGCGTCGGTACTAATCGATGCTTGACCGGGTTGAAATGAACGTAATTCGCACATCGTTCAAAGTCCTGATCGTCGCGTATCGTGTGTTCCCAAAAACGTCTCTGCCAAAGCAAATACTCGCCACGGTGATCGCGGGGAATGGTCGCGCCGGTCGCGATGACGCTGCGCGTAAACTTGGCCTTGATTGCTTTCCAACGGCCGGAAAAATCTGAATCGCCCGGTGGCAAAGTCAGTATGGCATGTAAATGATCCGGCAAGATCACGATCGCGTCGACCGCAAAAGATTTGCGATTCCGCGTGCTGCGAAACGCGGCGCGCAACAACCCAACATGATCGACAAGCACGCATGATCGCCGGTCAGCCAGCGTCACCGTGAAAAAGAATGTCCCGCCAGGGACGACGTTTCGCCGATATCGCACCATCGGAAAGAGCTTATCCCGGATTTCGCTTCGCTTCATCCGGGCTACGGAATTTCCTGGAAAGCCCGCTGCCGCCCCCCCGCTCACTCCACCCGCGCCACCACCGCGAGCCGCTTGATGCCCTGGTTGCGGTAGGCGTTCAGGAAGGCGTTGTAGTCGCGAAACGAGACGCAGCCGTTGGAATCGCCGTTGGGGCCGAGCATGAAAGTATGCGCGAGCAGGCCCGAGCGTCCGAAGATCGCCTCCTCGCCGCCGACCGGGGTCAGCCGCAGCGCCGGCACGCCGTGAAACAGCGCCTCGCGCGGCGTCAGTTCGTAAATATGCGGCGGCGTCACGCCGCGCATCCTGATCTTCGCCGAGTCCGGATCGTCGAGTTTGTCGCCGAGGCCGGAATGCGCTTCCAGCTTGGTGCCGTCGGGCAGGTAAACCGTGTGCGCGGAAATATCGTAGACCGCGGTCGAGCGATCGTAGGGCGCCGATCCGCCGAGCGCCGGATTCTCGCTGGGCGCGATGCTGCCGGTGAAGCTGGCGTCGGCGGACGCGTAGGACATGAGCGAGCCCTGCGACGGCTGCTTGCCCCAGAGCTTTTCGGAAATCGTCCGCTTCTCGTTCGAGGCGAGCGACATCACCGCCGCCTTGGCGCGCTCTGCCATGTCACGGACGGCAGCCGCAGGCGTTTTCGCCGGCTCCGCATCGGCCGGACGCGGTGGCGGCGGCGGCAAGGCGGCAACCTTGACAGGCACCGGCGCGGCTTCTTTCGGCTTTGGCGCTTGTGCAAGCTTCGGCGCTTCCGGCGGCGGCTTCGGTGCGGCGGCGAGCTTCGGCGCCTCTGGCTGCGGCTGCGGCTCGACCCCCTGCGGGGCCGCGGCCGCGAACCGGTCGTCGAACGAAAGCGACGGGCCTGGTGTTGCCGTTGCGGGCGCCGAAGTCAGCGGCGCCAGTTCGGAAAAGGCGGTCGCCACCCTGTCGGCGGCCAGCGGCGCGCTCCGCGCGACCGTTGTCAGCGGCTCTAATGACCGGCGCATCGAAGTTGGCGCTGCCGAGACGACGGATAGACATCGGCGCGGAAAATATTGGCAACCACCATCCAGGCGCAGCCCAGCACCAGGCAGCCGATCGCGGCGCCGCCAAGAAAATTCCGAGGAGCTGCTTTCCGGGATGAACGTCTGGGCCTGGGCGACGCTAGGTCGTAACACGCAACTGTACTGGTATTCATCCGCCTTGCATCCAGACTGGTCCCACCTTGTTCCCCATCCAGGCCACGCTCGAGGCTGTGCTTTGCAGCGGCACATTCGAACGGCGGCCTGCACGCGATGATCAGCCGAAGTTCAGGCCGATCATGTCGCAGAGGTGCGGAGCGTCATTAAGGCGACTTTTAGTTAAATGCGGATTAAGTCACGGCGGATGTTGGGCATGCGCAACAAAGCCCCGTAAATTAAGGGCCAAATATGGTTAACGGCGCGTCCACGAATCCCGATCAGTAGCTCAGCTTCGGATACCAGTCGGTTCCCCGCCCCTCCGGCGTCACGTCGAGAATGGTCCAGATCAGCATCAAATCCGGCGCGCCGCGCGGATCCTGCCAGGCGACGCGATCACATTCGGTGTCATCGCCCGGCTTGACCGGGCGACCAGTATTCCAGAGACGTCAGCGATAGAATCGAGAGGCCGCGGCGTACTGGTTACCCGGCTGGAGCCAGTCATCGGGCTCGCCGAAGGCGAGACCCGGTGGCGGGGTATGACGACAGGATTTGGTTGTGACAGCGGCGCGCTGACGACGCACGTCTGCCCCCTACTCCAGTTCCGGCGGCGGCGAATTGTCGAGCACGCTGCGCCTCGGCCCCTCGAGCAGATCGAGCGCGTAGGTTTCGATGGTGAGCGGCCCGCGCATCCGCTTCAACTCCGCAACCGGCTCGACCCGCGCAAAGGCATCTTTCAAATACGGCCGCCCGCCGGGCCGCGCCTCGTCGACAAAGAGCAGCTTGCCGGCAAGCCACGCCGGATCCGGCTCGGGCATGTTGACCCAGCGGATGCGCTGCACCGGCTGCACGACGCAGGTACCTTTGGGCAGATAGAAGGCGAGCCAGCCGGTGGTGCCGTAATCCGGCGCCAGCACGCAACTCGCCCCGGTGCGGATGCGGACCGCCTCGATGCCTGCGGCAAGCTCGCGCCAGCCGACGCCGACGCTGCGCACGGTGGCGTCGCGGCGATAGCCCGTCAGCACGCCGGTATTGGCCTGCACGATCAGCGCGGCAAACATCAAGACGCCGACCGGCAAAGCCCAGCGCCTACATACGTCGGCGACGCGCTGCGCGCGCGCCTCCCACTGCGTCAGGTCGGCGGCGACCGCGGCGGCGATCGCGAATGCGGGATAGACCGGCGCGAACCAGTTGGCCTCGACGCGGGCGTGCAGCGAGTGCCAGATGAAATAGGCGACGATGGTCCAGAAGGTCGCATTGAGCAGCGTCCGCGCTGCCATCGCGCCTGTGCTACGCCTGAGCAGCGCATACAGCCCCATCGCGCCGAGGATAAAAACCGATGGCGTCGCAAACGCGACCTGGGTCGGGATCAACTCGCCGATGAACGCCGGCCTGAAATCCTCGATCCTGGCGCGGCCGATCTGCTTGATGAAGGAGACCCAGTGGTGCTCGGCGTTCCAGAGGATCACCGGCGAAAATACCAGGAGCGCAATGAGGCCGCCGAGATAGAGCCAGGGCGACATCAGCCAGCGCCGCAGCTTTCGAACGCTGACCAGCCAGATCAGGATCGCGGGACCAAAAAACAATGCGGTGTATTTCGACAATAGCGCCGCACCGACCGCGGCGCCGACTGCGAGCCACCACGCGCCGCGCCCGGTCTCCAGCACCTTTGCCAGATAAAACAGGACAAAACTGGAGGCCACCAGCAAGGGCGCGTCCGGCGTGACGATCAGGGTGCCGACCGCCGCCATCAAGGTGACGTTGAGCAGGATGGTCGCGGTCGCAGCCAAGCGCTCGCCGCCGAACAGGAGCCTAGCCGTGCGAAACACCGCCCAGCTCATCGGCAGCGCCAGCAATATCGACACCAGCCGCACGCCGAGCTCGGTGTCGCCCGCGATCATGGTGCCGAGGCGGATCACCACCGCGACCATCGGCGGGTGATCGTAGTAGCCGCCGGCGAGATGCTTCGACCACATCCAGTAATAGGCTTCGTCGAAGGTCAGCGGCGTCCATGCGGCGGCGGCCAGCCGCAGCGCCACCAGCGCCAGGATCGTGACAGAAATGTTGCGGACGAGCCTTGCGTCGTTCGGACTCATTTAGGGGTTCATCGCCTGCGCCAGACGAACAGTCCGGACATCGCGTAATTCCAAACCACGCCCATCAGCGCACCGGCGGCGCCCGCGAGCCACCAGATCGGCTCCTGATCGTAGACCGAGAAGGCGACGCCGACATTGGCGAACAGGCCGACGCTGCACACCAGATAAAACAGCAGCAGCCCGCGCAGGATCGCAACACCCTTCAGCCGCTGGTCGCGATAGGTGAAAAAATTGTTCAGGATGAAATTGCTGGTCATGGCCGAGATCGCGCCCCAGGCCTGGGCTTCCGGAAACGGAAGGTCGAAAGCTTCGAGCGCCACGTAAAGTGCGCCGAAATGCACCAGCAGGCCGATCGACCCGACCGTTGCAAACAACAGGAAGCGCAGCGACACCGCATCGCCGGTCAGCTTCGCCAGCACCAGGCCCAGGAAATCCAGCGCCACCATGGAGTCGAGCTTGCTCTCGCCGTGCAGCCGCGAGCCGAAAGTGTAGGGAATTTCCTTGACGCGCAGATTGCCCCGCGCGCTGGCGACGATGTCGAGCAGGATCTTGAAGCCCTGGGTGGAGAGCTGCGGTGCCAGTTGCTCGAAGCGATCCCTGCGGATCATGAAGAAGCCGCTCATGGGATCGGCGATCTTGACCCGCAGCACGCGCTTTGCCACTTCCGTGGCGAGCGCGCTGGCGCCCGCCCGCTGCCTGTCAAAACTGTCGGCGCTGCCGCCTTCGACATAACGGCTGCCGACCACGAGGTCGGCTTCGCCGGCTTGCAACAGCGCCAGCATCTTCGCCAGCTGCGTCTCGTCGTGCTGCAGGTCGGCATCGATCACGGCGGCAAACGGCGCGCTCGAAGCCAGGATGCCCTCGATACAGGCGCCGGACAGCCCGCGCCGCCCGATTCGCCTGATGCAGCGGACCCGGGAATCCTGCCGCGCCAGTTCCCGCACGAACTCCCAGGTGCCGTCGGGAGAATTGTCGTCGACGAAGATGACTTCAAAGCCGATGCCCGCAAGCGCCGCGTCCAGCCGCCGAAACAGCGTGGCGACATTGTCGCGCTCATTGAAGGTGGGGACGACGACCGAAAGCTGAGGCAAACCAGCGGCCTGCGGCGGGTTTTCGGGCCCCGGTCTGATGGCTTCATTCATGCCGCCAGCGTATATCCGATAGGCTCGGGGGAAGCCAAGGCGCAGTTCCGAAGCAGCGGTGGAAGAAGCTCAAAACAGGCCCAAAAGGGGCCCATAAATGCCAACGACCACGAACAGTGGGCGCGCGTACATCCGGCGCTGCCGAGCTATTCAGTGGTCGTCCCAGCGCCGGAGCTATCAAGCATCAACGTCGCCGTTGGCGATTAGATGGGGATGGCCGGGACGTTCCGCAAGGGCCCTGCCATGGACATCGATCGCGGCGGTCGGCTAGCCTTCCCAACCGAAACAGGCTGGAGGGACCAATGCCCAATGAAGAGGACAAGGAAAAATCACTGCTGGAAACGCTCGCCGACACCGTCAAGGCCGCGGCCGAATCCATCGCCCACCCCACCGAGGGAACCCCGATGGAGATGCCGTTGAACGAATCCGGCTACGAGCTGACCCATCTCCATCCGGTGCCGAAACCCGCAAGAAAACGGACGGCCGGAAAGAAGAAGACCGCCAGCAAGCCTGCGAAGCCCGCCGCCGCGAAGAAAGCGAAACCAGCCGCCGGCAAGAAGAACGTCGGCAAGGCCAAGAAAGCCGTCAAGAAGGCCGTCAAGAAAAAAACCGCGAAGAAGGTTGCGAGGAAAAAGAAGGCGAGGCGCTGACGATATCGTCCATGACTGCAAGCCGGCGTGGGACCTGACCAGGTAAACCGTTGCGGGCAGACTCAGGCCCTCAGATTCGGGAGCCCTTTTTTTCCGCTTGCGTCCGGCCGGGCATGCCGCAACGTCTGAAGCCGTTGCTCAATTTTCTTGAGCTTGGACCATAACTCGGCCTCTTCCAGCCAGGACTGGGCCGTCTTCTTGTCCAACTTCGCCTGGCGGCGGCATAACATCTCCATTGCACGATACCGATCAGGGCTATTCACAATGCCTCCAACGAATGGTTGTCAGAATAGACGCGCCGCTGGTCGAGCCGCTTCCCCCCATCCGTTGAAACAATGCCAAACCTGTTTTATTCCGGCCTATCGGTTTTTCGTGGAAACCGCCTATTGCGGCACCTCCCGCACCACCGGCCCCCGGACCGGCGGCGGCGCACTCACCGGCGCCTTGGTCTGCTCGATCTTTTGAACCTGTTTTTGAGGCTTTCCGATCGGCCCGTAGGCAAACGCGATCACCAGCACGGCCGCGGCGACAATCGCGCCCAAAATGCGGGCTACTGACTCCGAATTCATCTCGATATTCCCTGGCCGGCTATCCGGTCCGACAGAACTTAATCAGCCTGTACCGACATGCGAAGGGAAAATTGGACCTTGCCCGCGCTTCCGGCCTTCACCGCCGGCAATATTCGGGATTTTTGGGCCCGATCGCGGGATGGGCGATCCCTTTGGCATTTGCCGACGGCTATTTCGACGCCGCCTTGTGCCGGATGAAGGCGGTCACGACGTCCTTTTGAGCGGCGGCGATGGCGTTGTTGGCGGTCGTCATATGCGCTCCCGTATCATCGGCGGGGAATTGCAGCGACAGGTAATCCACCAGCATCACCCGAAAATTCTGCCGCTCGGAAGGGCACACGCTGGCGATCAGGGAGGTGAAATCCTCTCCCGACATGGCCTTGTTGCTGTCCCGTGAATATTCCTGCGCGAGGCAATTCCAGTAGGAGTCGCGCCCCGCCACCGCCTGGCGGTGCGCGTCGTCGACGTCGTCGGCCACAGCCACGGAAGCCGTCATCACCACTGCTGCCGCAATAAGCGCCCGCATCCTGTTCTCCTTTTTTGGCCATCCTAGCTTGAACGCCGAAGCAGCGTAAGCCGGGTATTTTCGCGAGGTGGCCGCGGCGTTTCAAAATCTCACCACATCAGCGCCGCGCAAGGAACAATCGGGAACCGCTATTCCAGCGCAAACATGGCGGATACACGACATCAGGTTTAGTTTTGAAACGGGGAATCCAGAGATATGTCGAATACAGGCCAGAACACGCCGCCCGAAAAGCGACGCAACCGGAAGGCTGAGCAGCGGAACAAGAAACCGGAACAACAGCAGAACCCGAAGCGGCAGCAGGGTGCGAAGCTGGAACGGCAGCAGGGCACGAAGCTGGAACAGCAGCAGAGCCCGAAGCTCGATCAACAGCCGGGTCCGGAACCGCGACTGGACGTCGAAGAGCAGATCAGCGCGGCAGTCGCGTTAGCCGAGCCTGTGACAGTCGCGTTGACCGATACCGCGATGGTCGTATCGACCGATACCCCGATCGTTGCATCAACCGAAATCGTCCCGGTCGAGACGGTCGCGCCGGCGAGCAGTATCCCGATCAGCTTTCAAAGCGTCGCCAATGCCCATAACGAGTACACCAGGAAATCGTTCGAAGAGACCATTTCCTTCGTCGAGAAGCTCACACGCGTGCGGTCGCTCGACAAGGCCATCGAGGTTCAGACCGAATTCGCAAAGCAGGCTTACGTTACCTTCGTTGCCGAATCGCAGAAGATTTGTGAACTCTACAGCGAACTCGTCAGGCAAATCTTGAAGCCTTTGGCGGGCTATCTGGCAAAAGCTTCCCAAACCGCGCGCTGAAATCTCGAGGCGTTACCGGAAAGCAAGCAGGCAAAGAGAAGCTCCGGTTTTCCGGAGCTTTTTTGCGCGGGCGAAAGAGTCGGGAAATCGTCAAGACCCGAACCCTGCCTTCACCCACTCGCCGCCCGGCTTGCGGGCGCCGCCCGCTGGCTCTAATCTTCGCTTACCCCCCGCCCCGGCCAACGCAAGAGAGACTGGCGAGTGACCAAAAGTTCGCATCGCGGTTCAAATAGTGCGGGCGACATCTACATCGGCGTCGGCGGCTGGACCTTTGCGCCGTGGCGCGGGGTGTTTTACCCGGAAAAGCTGACGCAGGCGAAGGAGCTCGAATACGCCGCGTCGAAACTGACCTCGATCGAGATCAACGGCACCTATTACGGCTCGCAGAAGCCGGAAAGCTTTCGCAAATGGGCGCGCGAGGTGCCGGACGGTTTTGTGTTCTCGGTGAAGGGGCCGCGCTTTGCCACCAACCGCCGGGTGCTGGCGGAGGCCGGCGATTCGATCAAGCGGTTCTACGATTCCGGCGTGCTGGAACTCGGCGACCGCCTCGGTCCGGTGCTCTGGCAATTCGCGCCGACCAAGAAATTCGACGAAGAAGATTTCGGCAAGTTTCTGGAGCTGCTGCCGCGCAAGCTCGAGGGGCGTTTGCTGCGCCATGTGGTCGAGGTGCGGCACGACAGTTTCTGCGTGCCCGACTTCATCGCGCTGCTGCGCCAGTTCGAAACGCCCGTGGTGTTCGCCGAGCACGGCAAGTATCCGGCGATCGCGGATGTTGTCGGCGATTTCGTCTATGCCCGGCTGCAGAAGGGCAATGACGACATCAAGACCTGCTATCCGCCGAAGGAGCTCGACGCCTGGGCCAAGCGGCTGCAATTATGGGCCGCCGGCGGCGAGCCGGACGATCTGCCGCGGGTCGATCCGGCGAAAGCGAAGAAAGCCCCGCGCGACGTGTTCGCCTATGTGATCCACGAAGGCAAGGTGCGCGCGCCATCGGGCGCGATGGAACTGATCGAGCGCGTCAAGTAATCCAGCGCCTTAATCCAGCTTGATGCCGGCCTCGCGGATCAGTTTGGTCCAGTTCGCGTATTCCGACGCCACGAAGGCATCGAGCTTGTCGTCCGGAAGGTCCCAGACTTCGCCGCCGCTCTTCTCGAAGCGCTCTTTCAGGTCGGGCAACGTGGCACGGATGTCGAGGCGAAGCTTGCCGATAATTTTCGGCGGGGCTTTGGCCGGTGCGAAGATTCCGAGCCAGGAATCGACATCGAGACCGGGGACGCCGGCTTCCGACAGGGTCGGCACATCAGGCGCCAGCGGACTGCGCTTCGACGACAACACGGCGATGCCCCTCGCCTGCCCCGATTGCACGTAGGGCAGGCCAGCCGCAATCGAATCGAAAAACAGATCGATACGCCCCGCCAGCAGGTCGGTGAATGCCGGCGGCGAACCCTTGTAGGGCACTTCCAGCAGTTTCACGCCCGCGGCCTTCATAAAGGCTGCCGCCACCAGCTGCTGGCCGGTTCCCGACGCCGGCGGTCGCCACCGTGATCGAGCCTGGACTTGCTTTCGCCGCCGCGACGATGTCCGGCAGCGTCTTCTGCGGCAGATCCTTGCGGCCGACCATCACATAGCCGAACCTGTAGACCAGGGCGACCGGCACGAAATCCCTGAGCGGATCGTAGCCAAGCTTCGAATACAGCGCGGAATTGAAGGCCATGTTGGAGAGCCCGCCGACCAGGAGCGTGTAGCCATCCGGCTCGCTCTGGGCCGCGGCCTGCGTGCCGACGACGGTGCCGGCGCCGGGCTTGTTCTCGACAAAGAAGGCCTGCCCGGTGCGCTTCGAAAGCACATCGGCAAGCTGCCGCCCGACCAGATCGTAGCTGCCGCCGGGACCGATCGGGACGATGATCTTCACGGGATGGTCGGGGTAGTCGGCCTGCGCCCGTGCCGCCGCGACACCGAGCGCGAGCGAGCGCGATCGCAGCGGCGATCCATGCCGGCCAGCGGCAAAATCCAGTCATCCTGTTCCCCCCAGGCGCGGCCGTAGTGACCGGCTCTTTTCGCGGGCCGACTATGCGACATGCCGCCCGTGGCGGCAACGCATGTCAGGCCCGGCTTCTCCGCCTTAACCTCGGCGGTTATGGAAATCGATCGAGCGGTGACGTAATCTTGGCCGGCGACATCACCAACACCCCGGACGCAGAATGGCTCGCAAGACCAACCGCCTCTTCACCATCGGCTATGAACAGACGCCCGCCAAGGCGGTGCTCGACGAGCTCGAGCGCGCGGGCGTAAAGCTATTGGTCGACGTCCGCGCCGTCGCCGCCTCCCGCCGCCCCGGCTTTTCGAAGAACCAGCTCGCCGCCGGCCTCGACGAGCGCGGCATTTCATATCTGCATCTGCGCGGGTTAGGTACGCCGAAGGACGGCCGCGATGCCGCGCGCAGCGGGAAGTTCGATCTGCTGCACAAGATCTACGCAAAACACCTGAAGACGCCGCAGGCCAGGGAAGAACTCGACGAACTATCGGCGCTGGTCAGAAAATCCGGCCCGGTCTGCATTCTCTGCTACGAGCGCGACCATCTGCATTGCCACCGGCAATGGATCGCGGAGATCATCGAAGACCGCGACGGGGTAAAGGTGGAGAATTTGCTGGCGAAGCAGGTGTGAATCTGTTTCCCCGTCATGGCCGGGCTTGTCCCGGCCATCCACGTCTTTTATTCCGCAATACCGTTAAGGCGTGGATGCCCGGGTCATCTGCGCGAAGACGCGCTTCGCGCTTTTGCCCGGGCATGACGGGTTATGATGAGCGGAGCCGCCCCTCACCCCTCCCCCGCGAGCCGGAACGTGCCTTCCATCATCGGCACGCAGCCGCCGCCGACATGCGCGGACACGACCGCGCCGTTCTCCTTGCGAACGCGCGTCAGCAGCAGGCTTGGCCGGCCCATGTCGACGCCCTGCCCGATCCGCAGTTTTAGTTCGCCGTCGCGTTCGCTGGCCAAATCGGCGAGCAGCGCCGCGGCGGCCACGGAGGCGCTGCCGGTGGCGGGATCCTCGATCAGGCCGCTCGATCCCGGAAAGAACATCCGCGCCTGCAGATCGCACGGCGCTTCCGCCGGCGGGATGTCGCGGGTGTAGAAATAGACGCCGACCGCGCCGTCGCATGACAGCACGCGCGAGATTGCGGACGATTCCGGCACGGCCCGCCGCAGCGCATCGCGCGAGGTCAACTCCGCGACCAGAAACGGCAGCCCGACCGATATGATCTGGGGCGAATGCCGGTCGGTCCTGACATCGGCCGCCGACAGCGAAGCGCAGGCTGCGGCGTGTTCGGCGCCAAATGGCGTCAGCTTGCTCAGGCGTTGCGGCGCGGTGAGCTCGGCGCCGACCACCCTGCCCCCTGATTGCAGGATTTCAACGGGTACAAGCCCCGCGCCTTCCTCGAACAACAGCCGCGCCGGCGGCTTCGCTGCCTGCGTCGCCAGCACGAAGGCGGTGCCGACATTGGGATGGCCCGCGAAGGGCACTTCGCTGGTCACGGTAAAGATGCGCACCTGCGCGTCATGGGCGGCATCGCGCGGCGGCAACACGAAGGTCGTCTCGACATAGTTGAACTCCGACGCGATCGCCTGCATCTGCGCGGTCGAGAGCCCGCCGGCGTCCAGCACCACGGCCAGCGGATTGCCGCCGAAAGCGCGGTCGGTGAAAACGTCCACGGTGATATAGCGCCGTTGCATCTGAGGTCTCCGGTACTGACATCAGCCAGAACATGATGCCGCGCGCCTCGTCAAGCGCCGGCGTTCGCTACCCCAACTGCCACACCGCCATCGGCCGGTCATACCCCCTGACCGCGACCTCGCCGAGCGGCACCGCATCGCCGCCGTCTTCTCCCAGCGCGTCGCGAACGGCGGCCGAAACCAGCAATTGCGAATCGAACTCCTTGTTGAGCGATTCAAGGCGCGAGGCGAAGTTCACGGTGTCGCCGATCACGGTGTACTCCTTGCGCCGGGGCGAGCCGATATTGCCCGCGACCACTTCGCCGAAATGGATGCCGATGCCGATGCGCAGCGGCCAGCTCGACCCCTTGTTGGCGCGCTCGTTCGCCGCCAGCATTTCGCGCGCAGCGGCGACCGCCCGGTGCGCGGCGTCGTGCGCTTCGAACGGGGCGCCGAACAGCGCCAGGAAGCCGTCGCCCAGAAACTTGTTCACGATGCCGCCATGGCGGTCGAGGATATCGACCAGCACCGCGAATGCGCCGTCGAGGCGATCGACGACGTCCTGCGGCGAGCGCGAACGCGCTGCCGCGGTGAAACTGCGGAAATCGACGAACATCACGGCGACGCGTCGGATATCGCTGGCGGTACTGGCGCCCTCGGCCATCAGCCGTTCGACCACCTGCGGCGACACGTGCTGGCCGAACAGATTGGTGACGCGATCGCGCGCGGTCGCGGCCTCGATGCTTGCTTCGAATTGCCGGCGCAGTTGCATCCCCACGGCTCCGGCAAGCATGCCGCAGACCAGAATGACGAGGCTCCTGACGAAGTGAAATCCGACGGTGGGTACCGGATCGTTCGCGAATTGCGCCGGATGATAGAACATCGCCATACCGAACAATTGTACCGAGGCGACGAGGCCCGTAAATGTGGAGAGCCAGAAATCAAGACGCAGCGTCGAAAGAATGATGAAGATGAAATAGACCAGCGGCGCCACGAAAGCCAAGGCTTCGGCCGGTCCCATCGTCCCCATTTGCAAATACAACGCGACGGTGGGGAGGCTGGTTTCGACGAAGGCGCCGATATAGCGGCGTACATACGGAACGTCGCGTCCCTGCGCCAGCCGCCCATTGAGCAGCCGCAGCACCGACAGCTCGAACACGGCGAACAGAAGAAAGGCGGCATAGAACGGCAGGACCGGGAAATGGCCATGCCAGATTTGCTCGATGCTTGATGGCGATATCAGAAAGACCACGCTCAAAATCGCCGCCAGCAGCGAGAGGGTGACGAGTATCACCTTGACCCGCAGCCGTTCGGTCAACAGGATTTCACGCGTCAGCGCATGCGCCAAAGTCGGCCGATATCGCCGCGCGCTGCCCGTCTGCGTTGCCCCAGAACCCAGCCATCACGTTACCCTGCCATCCGGGGCACGCGCGAGCGTGGTCCGGAATCCTTGGATTCCGGGTTCGTGCTTCGCACGCCCCGGAATGACGGTCGGCATCTTGCCTCAATCGAGGGTGCGGCGGAAGCGCGTCACCGCGATCGTCATCGCCAGCAGCATCAGGGCAAACAGGGCGATCGCGTCGTATTCGAGATTATGCAGCGCGGCGCCCTTCAGCATGATGGCGCGGACGATGCGCAGATAATGCGTCAGCGGCAGGCCTTCGCCGATATATTGCGCCCAGACCGGCATGCCCGCGAACGGAAACATGAAACCACTCAACAGGATGCTCGGCAGGAAGAACATCATCGACAGCTGCATCGCCTGCAGCTGGTTCTGCACGATGGTCGAAAAAGTGTAGCCGATCGAAAGGTTGGTGGTGATGAACAGCGTCGAGAGCAGCGCCAGCATGACCAGGCTGCCGCGCACGGGCACGCCGAACAGCAATACCCCGATGCCGATGATCAGGGTTGCCTGGATGAAGCCGACCAGCACATAGGGCACGATCTTGCCGAACATCACTTCCACCGGCTTGATCGGCATCGACAGCAGGCTTTCCATGGTGCCGCGCTCGATCTCGCGCGTCACCGACAATGCCGTGAAGATCAGCATGGTCATGGTCAGGATGGTGCCGACCAGGCCGGGCACGATGTTCAGCCGTGACGATGCCGCCGGGTTGTAACGCGCATGCGCCCTGATCTCGAACGGCATCGACGGCGGATCGCCGGTGAACAGGTCATGCTCCAGCGCCGTTTGCACAATGACTGATAGCGACGACATCGCCGAGCCGGCCGCGACCGGATCGGTGGCGTCGGCTGCGACCAGCAGCGCCGGATGATCGCCCCGCCGCACCGCGCGCTCGAAACCGCGCGGAATTTCCACGCCGAACAAGACCTTGCCCGACAGCAGCAGGTTGTCGAACTCGGCGACATCGTGCACTTCACGGGTGAAATGAAAATAGGCGGTGTTCTCCATCGCCTTGAGGATCGAGCGCGCGAGGTCAGAAGTCCTCCTGCAGCAGCACCGCGGTCGGCAGGTTGCGCGGCGTGGTGTTGATGGCGTAGCCGAACAGCATGAGTTGCATGACCGGGATCATCACGATCATCGCAAACGACACCCGGTCGCGCCGGAGCTGGATGAATTCCTTGACCACCATCGCATAGCTGCGCCGCCAGAAGCCGAAGGAAGGCTCGCTGCTGTCGCGGCTGTGGTCGGGTGCGCTGGTGACGCTCATTGGAAATTGTCCTTCGAGCGGGTCATCAGGTCGATGAAGACGTCCTCCAGCGACGGCGCTGAGTGCTGCCAATGCAATCCCTTGCTGTCGAGGTAGGGTGCAATGGTGGCATCGAGCGCGGCCTTGTCGCGGCCCGACACGTGCAGGCTGGTGCCGAACGGTGCCACCATGTCGATGCCGGGTTGGCCGGTGAGCCGGTCCTGCAAGCGTATGGAGTTCGTCGCCGGTCACGGTGTAGGTCGACAGCGCCGATTTCGCGATCACCTCGTCGACGGTGCCGTGCGCCAGCAGGTGGCCATAGGCGATATAGGCGATCTCGTGGCAGCGCTCGGCCTCGTCCATGTAATGCGTGGAGACCAGGACCGTCAGCCCGTCGGCCGCCAGCGCATGGATCTCGTTCCAGAAATCGCGCCGCGCCTTGGGATCGACGCCGGCGGTCGGCTCGTCCAGCAGCAGCAGTTGCGGATTGGGCAGCGTGCAGGCGCCGAGCGCGAGCCGCTGCTTCCAGCCGCCGGAGAGTTCGCCGGCGAGCTGTTCGTCGCGGCCGGAAAGCCCGAGCCGCTTGATCATGTCGTGCGCGGCGCCGCGGGCATCGCGCATGCCATAGAGCCGCGCGACGAACTCCAGGTTCTCGCGCACCGACAGATCCTGGTACAGCGAAAAACGCTGCGTCATGTAGCCGACCTGGCGCTTGATCTTGTCGGCGTCGCGGCGGATGTTGTAGCCGAGGCAACTTCCCTCGCCGCTGTCGGGCGTCAGCAGGCCGCAGAGCATGCGGATGGTGGTGGTCTTGCCGCTTCCATTGGGGCCGAGGAAGCCGTAGATGGTGCCGCGCTTCACCTGCATCGAGAGGTCATGCACCACCTCGCGGCCCTCGAACGATTTCGACAGGCCGCGAACGTCGATGGCGATGTCGTGGGCAGACTCGGTCATTGCTTGGCCGCCACCGGCGTCTTGGCGTTGAGATAGACGCTGATCGGCTGTCCGACGCGCGAGCGCATCGGGCCGCGACGGCCGGGCCTGGATCAGGTAGACGAGCTTGTTGCGCTCCTCAAGGCTATAGATGACCGGCGGGGTGTATTCGGCCGAGGTGGCGATGAAATAGATCTTCGCGGTGAGATCGGCGGCGCAATTGTCGCAGGTGACGCGGACCTCGTCGCCGATCGCAAGCTTCGGCAATTCCGCCTCCGGCACGAAGAACCGCAGCTTCATGTTGCCGGGCGGCATGATCGACAGCACCGGCCGCTGCGCCGGCACCGTCTCGCCCTCGCGGAAGTAGATTTGCTGAATGGTGCCGCTGACCGGCGCAAAGCCGATCCGCCGCGCCAGCCGCGTCTGCGAGGTGTTCACGCGCGCCTCGGCAACGCGCAGCGCCGAGACCGCGGCGTCGAGATTGGCCTGCGTTCCCGAGCCGGTCTTGCTCAGGGAGGCGGCGCGGTCATAGCTCTGCTGCATGTTGGCGAGCGTCGCGTTGTTCTGGTTGAGGTCGGCGCGTTGCAGGTCGTCGTCCACGGAATAAAGCTCCGTGCCGGCCTTGACCTCGTCGCCCTCGCGGACATTGAGCCTGGTCACGCGGCCGGATTCGTCGGGACTGACGAAAATCATGTCGGCTTCGACCCAGCCCTGATAGCCGGGATCCCTCGCCTCGTTGCACCCGGCGAGCCCGGCCGCCAGCGCCAGCGCCGTCAAAATTCGCAAAATTACCCGCGACGACGTCATGTCGTCCTCCGTTCGCCAAAGATCAGATCGAGATGAACGCGAAACATTTCGTCGGCATCCAGCGGCGCGTGCCGGCTGAACAGGCTCTGCCAGATCACGGCAACGATCGCGGGCGCGACCATAAGCTGCGGAAAGCGCGCCAAATCCTTCTGCTTGATCTCGCCACGCGCGACGCCAAGCTCGATCAGGCCGCGCATGCCGGCCAGTCCGCGCGACACCACTTCGCGGAAGTAGAAATCGGCGATCGCCGGAAACCTCGGGCCCTCCGCGACGATCAGCCGGACGATGTCGCCGCGGCGGGTGTTGGCCACCTCCTGGATGAACATCCGCGCAAACCTCTCGATCATGTCGCGGACCGATCCGCCCGTCGCCGGCGGCGCGTGGAGCCGGCCGATCAGCGGCACCAGCGCGGTGCGTATCAGCTCCTCGAACATCGATTCCTTGTCCTTGAAGTGCAGGTAGATCGTGCCCTTGGCGACGCCGGCGCGTTTGGCGACGTCGTCGAGCCGCGTTGCGGTAAATCCGCGCGCGATGAACTCGTCCAGCGCCGCATCGATGATGGCCTGCCGCCGCTCCGCCGCGCGTGTCGCGCGGCTGGATGACGGTTGCGGCGGCGCTGGCTCCGGAACAGCCGGCTTCCGCGCCTTGACCGAGCCAGCCCTCTCCCGGTGGCGGCGATTAGCCGGCCTCGGCGAGGTTCCCTCATTCGCTGGCGGGCGGGAGCTTGACATGGGCCAAATATGACTGACTGGTCAGTCATTGTCAACCGGGCCGGCTGGACCGGATTCTCACATCGCCGTTATGTCGATCCCAAGGGAATGCGCATTGATCCTCGTCATGGCCTTCGTGAAGGCGCGAAGCGCGTCTTCGCGATCAACCTTGCCTGCACATCGGCGCCTTGGCGGGGGTGCAAGCAGGCCGGGATCACCGGGCGATCGGGATGCGCCTCACCTGGCGCGACAGGCCTCGATGATCGAGGCCAGCGCCCGCTCCGCTGTCTTGCGCGCCCTGGAAGGGTTCGGCGACCGCGCAATGACCATTGCCGCCTCGGTCAGGGACCCCAGCAGAAGGTGCGCGAGCACGTCGACGTCGCGCCGCTCCAGCAATCGCATTTCCACCGCCGCGGACAAAGCCTGCTTGACCAGGCCAAGACCATACTTCGCATCCATCTCGCGCCATCTCTGCCAGCCCAGCACCGCCGGCGCGTCGATCAGCAGGATTCGCTGCACGGACGGCTCCGAGCAGGCCTTGAGAAAAACGCCGATGCCGCGCTCGAGCGCCAGCAGCGGATCGGTCGCAGCTGAGGTTTCCCGGACCAGCTCCGCATGCAGTTCCCGCATGACCGTCTCGACCACGGCTGCGAACAACCCCTCCTTGCCCTCGTAGTGGTGGTAGAGCGCGCCGCGCGTGACGTCAGCCTTGGCCACCAGCTCTTCGGCGCTGACGGCTTCAAATCCGCGCGCCGCGAACAATTCGCGCGCGACCTGTTCGAGCTTGTGCCTGGTGGCCGCAGTCTGCGCTGTCTTCGTCACCTTCATGCCGTAGCTATTGGACGATCGCCGGCGAAGATCAACTCGCCTCGACCCGGTTCGACTTGACCGGTTAACATACATACTGTATGTATTGTCTTCAAGCAGCCTCGCCCCCGCCCTTCGGTGCCCAAGCGAGGCCTCCCTCCCCCGCGGCAGAGCCGCAAACCTGTCGAGAGGCCCATGGCTACGCCAACGATTGAAGCACGCAGCCTGTTTCTCAACGGACTTGGCGTCAACACGCGCGTTCTAGAAGCCGGAACCGGCCCTGTCGTACTCCTGTTCCATGGCAACCCTGACAATGCCGACGAATGGGGGCCGCTGATCGAAAGGCTCGCCGATCGTTACCGCTGCATCGCGCCGGATTTTCCCGGCTACGGCAAATCACCGGAGCCGCCGGCTTCGTTCAGCTACAGCCTTTCAGACCAGATGCGGTTTGTGGATGCGGTATTGCTGGCGATGCGAATCGCCGAGCCGGTGATCCTGGTGGTGCACGACACCGGCGGCATGGTCGGCACAGCCTGGGCCGCCGCCAATCTCGACCGGGTGCGCGGCATGGTGATCACCAATACCGTGGCGTTCGATGGCTTCCCCTGGTTTCCGATCGCACGGCAATGGGGCGACACGTCGTTCGCCGGCAAAATCCGCTCGTCGCTGGGGATGGCCGCCTTGGGTTTGCGGAAGGGCGCGCTGTTCAAGCGCATATTCGCCGCCCAGTGTCCGCAATTGAGCGAGCAGGAACTCGACCGTTTTGCCGCCACCTTTGCCCTCAACCGCGATGCCAAGCGGACGACGCTGCGGCAATTCCGGCAAATCATGCGACCCGGTTTCTTCCGGGAGTTCGCCGCGATGCGCGAACGCATCCTCAGCAAAGTCCCCTGCCGTGTGGTGTGGGGCGACAAGGACAAATTCATTCCCGTGCGATTTGCCCATGCCTTCGGCAGCAAGGAGGTCAGGATCCTGCCCGATGCCGGACATTGGGTGGCGCTGACCGCGCCGGGGGCGCTGGCGTCGGAGGTCGAAGCGCTTGCTGCAAGATTCCCGTTCTTAAGGCTGGCGTTGCGGTTTCCGCATCTCGATCAGGCTTCCCAAAATGCCCTTCGGCAGGAAAATGATGAAGGTCACCAGCAGCAAACCGTAGACGAGGCTGTCCCAGCCGACGGCCTTGGTGCCGAAGCCGATCCGCAGCACTTCCGCCGGCAGGTAGCGCATCGTCATTATCTGACGGCAAGATTGACGAGCTCTTGAACCTCTCCTATCTGGTCCTGTACCAGCCAGCGGGTCAGATCGCCGCTCGATACAACGGCAAGCACCTTGCCGTTGTCCACAATCGGCAAGTGCCGGAATCGCCGCTCGGTGATCAATTGCATCGCCTCGCCGACTGTCGTCGCCGGACCGATGCAGTATGGGTCTTTCGTCATCACCTCAGACACCTTGGTGTTGCGTGGATCAAGGTTGTCGGCCAACACCTTGTTTAGCGCATCCCGCTCAGTAAAAATGCCTATCAGCCGGTCACCATCCATGACCGTCAGGGCGCCGATTTTGCTGGCGGTCATTAAACGCACACACTCGGTGACTGAGGCATCACGCCCAACCGAGTGTATCTCCCTGCTCCCCTCGAATATTTCATTCAATGGCGTCTGACGCTTGTCTCGTGACTTCATGAAGTATACGCCGACGATAACGATGATCACGAACGCAAGGAACACATACGTTTGTATTTGACCCAAAAGCGTCTCCAGCAGCTCTTCCTGAGTAGCAGCACATGCTACGGAGGAGAGTAGCGCGAGACTGATTCCGATGCCCGATTTGCAAAGAAGCTCTCTCATCTCCGTTGCTCCTCACGAAAGAAGACGAAGCCCGCATCGCGCGATATTCTACGCGTCAGCGCCGGAAGCTGCGGGCCCGGACACAACAAAGTCGAAACAATAATGAAGCCGAGAAAAGAAGCCGCGACCTTAGCCGGCGCTACAGTGATCGGGACCGGGACCGGAAATCCGCCAACAATAGCACACTTACAAAGGCCACTATGGCAATCACGGCGACTGAAAACAAAATCGAATCGACGGGCATGGTTACCTCCTCGGACGTTTTTGCTTTTAGTTAGAGACCCAGGCACCGACCCGGGACACTCGCGTTGCAAGCTGCTCCGTGACGCTTGCCGAGCGCAATGATACGGATCAAAGGGTCAGTGGCCCTGATAGAATTGGACTAGCGGAGACTCCCGCCACACGTCTTAAGGCTGGCGTTGCGGTTTCCGCATCTCGATCAGGCTGCCCAAAATGCCCTTGGGCAGGAAGATGATGAAGATCACCAGCAGCAATCCGTAGACGAGGTTGTCCCAGCCGACGGCCTTGGTGCCGAAGCCGATCCGCAGCACTTCCGCCAGCAGGATGGTGATGACCGCGCCGACGGTCGGGCCGAGCGACACGTAGAGGCCGCCGACGATGACGGCAAATACCATCTGCAGCGATACCGAAATGCCGCTCACGGTGTCCGGGGAGATGAACATCTGGTACTGGCAGTAGAGCGCGCCGGCAAGCGCTGTCATCAGCGCGGAGATCACGGTGATCTTGAGCTTTTCCTTGGTGACGTTGACACCGGCCGCGGCGGCGGCATCCTCATCCTCGGAAATCGCCTCCAGCGCATAGCGGTCCATGCTGCGGTCGACCCAACGCCAGATCACGAGGCCGGCTGCCCAGACCGCGAGCGCAATCAGGTACCAGGTGGTCTTGTCGTCGAACTGCAGCGCCAGCAGATGACTGCCCTTGGTCCGGTCCGGCGTGTATCCGAGCGAGCCGCCGGTGTAGTCCCGCGTCGCGGTAATGATCTGCAGCACGATTCCGGACAGCGCCAGCGTGACCAGCACGAAATAATGGCCGGTGATGCGGAAGCGGAAGCACGGATACGCCACGATCACCGCCAGCATCGCGGCCGCGACCATCGCGAGCGGAATGCCGAGCCACGGCGACACCCCGAGATGGTTCCACAACAACGCGGTCACATAGGCGCCGACGCCCATGAACCCGCCATGACCCAGCGAGACCAGGCCGAAGCGGCCCATCATCGACCACGATGTATAGGCGAACGACCAGATCAGGATCAGGATCAGGAGATGCAGATGGTAGGGATCGCGATAGATGAACGGCAGCGCGATCAGAACGGCGCCGGCAATCAACGGCAGGGACTGGCGTGCGGTCACGAGCGCCTCGCCAATAGCCCGGCGGGCCTGATGAACATCATGACGATGAAGAAGGCGAAGGCCAGAACATAGCCCCATTCGAGATCGGAAAACAGCCCGCCCAGCGAGATGATTTCGGCGAAAACAAACGCCGCCACGAAGCCGCCGACGAAATTGCCCAATCCGCCCAGCACGCAAATCAGGAAGGTGATCGGTCCGAACGACAGGCCGACGAACGGATGAACGTCGTATTGCAGCACCAAAAGGCAGGACGCGAGGCCGGCCAGCGCACCGCCCAGCGCCGAGGTGATGAGATAGATGCGGCGGGTGTCGACGCCCATCAGCGCCATGATCTGGCGGTCCTGGGAGATGGCGCGGATGGCGGTGCCGACAAAGGTCCGCTTCATGAAGAGATAGACCAGGACCATGCCGATCAGCGCCGCGGCGAAGGCGAGCAATCGGGCGTAGCTGAAATGCATCTCGGCGAACTGCAGCACCGGCAGCCGGATGCCGAGGTTGCGGAAGTCGATGCCGAACGCGACGGTGGCGAAGCTTTGCAGCACGAACAGCACGCCACCGGTGGCGAGAAGCTGGTTGATCGGCGGCGCCGAGAGCAGCGGCGCGATCACCAGCAAATGCAACAGCGCCCCAAGTGCTGCGACCAGCAGGATGGTCAGCGGCGCGGCGACGAAATACGACAACCCGAAATACTGAACGAGGTAGTACATGCCGTACATGCCGATCATCACCAGTTCGGCATAACAGATCCATGTCACGTCGATGACGCCGAAGATCAGGTTCAACCCAAGCGCCAGCAGCGCCAGCACGCCGCCGAGCAGAATGCCGTTCACGACAGCTTCGAGCAGGTAGATATCGAAAATATCCGTCATCGTTTCACCTGAACCCCAAAATCTCACACCCCAAGATAGGCTTGCCGGATCGAGTTGTCGGCCAGCATGTCGCTCGACCTGCCCGAGGCGCGGATGGTACCGGCTTCCAGCAGGTAGGCCCGATCGACCACATGCAGGACCTGCTGCACATTCTGCTCGACGATCAGCACGGTCAGACCACTGGTGCGAATTCGCTTCACCAGTTCGAAGACCTGCTGAACGACGACAGGCGCCAGACCGGCCGAGGGCTCGTCAAGCAGCAGCAGCTTCGGATCGGACATCAGTGCGCGGCCGATCGCGCACATCTGCTGCTCGCCCCCCGACAGGGTGCCGGCAAGCTGGTTGCGGCGTTCCTTCATGCGCGGAAACAGATCGAACACGAATGCCAGCCGTTCGGCGTAGCGGGCCCGCGCCTCGGGCATGAAGGCGCCCATCTTGAGGTTGTCTTCGACCGTCAGCCGGGGAAACAGCCGGCGGTTTTCCGGCACATGGGCGATGCCCAGACTGACGATGCGATGCTCGGGCGTTTTCAGAAGGTCGACACCCTCCATCGAAATCGCGCCGGCACGAGGCCTGATCAGGCCGGAGATCACCCGCATCAGGGTGGTCTTACCAGCGCCGTTGGGGCCAATTACGCCCACCGCCTCGCCCGCCTTGACGTCGAGACTGACGCCGAACAGCGCCTGGAAGGTTCCGTAGCCGGCATCGATCGATTTCAGCTCGAGCATGCGCGGGCCCCGTCTAACGACGCGCTTCCGCCGCAGCGGCCTGGGTGGCGCCGGCGTCGGTGCCGAGATAGACCTCGACCACCCGCGGATCGCTGGACACCTCGCTCGGCAGGCCCTCGGAAATCTTCTCGCCGTGATCCAGCACCATCACGCGATCGACCACGCGCATCAACACGCCCATGATGTGCTCGACCCAGATGATCGTGATGCCAAGCTCGTCGCGAATCTTGCGCAGCATGTCGGCGGCCTGGTCCATCTCGGTGTCATCGAGCCCACCCAGACTTTCGTCTGCCAGCAGCAGCTTCGGCCCGGTCGCCAGCGCCTTGGCGAGTTCGAGCTTCTTCAAGCCGGCGGCGCCCAGCCCTTCGACGCTTGCCGCGCGGTCCACCGGCAGGCCGACGATGGCAAGCGCTTGTTCGGCTGCCGCCGCGGCCTTGGCGCGGCTATGCCGGCCCTGCCCGAAGTAACCGGCCAATGCCACATTCTCAAACATCGTCAGCCGATGGAAAGGCCGCGGGATCTGGAAGGTCCGGCCGATGCCGCTATTGATGATACGGTGCGGCGCGAGGCCGGCAATTTCCGTCCCTGCAAACTTGATCGAGCCCGCCGACGGCTGCAGCGTGCCGGAGAGCATGTTGAAGATCGTGCTCTTGCCCGAGCCGTTCGGGCCGATCAGGCCGAGAATCTCGCCCGGATCGACCTTGAACGACACCTTGTTGACGGCCGTAAAACCGCCAAACCGCTTTACCAAGCCCTCAACGACCAGCACGGTGGTCCCTTCTGTTGGCGAGAGCGTTTTCGAGCGAAGCATGCCCTCGGACTTGATCCGGGGGTGGGTACCGGTTCGCGTAGAGAAAACGCGTCAAAACAAGAGATTGGAGCCTCGGTTCTGATGCAATCAGAATTGAGACTCCAGGACCACCTATTTATAGCTGTAGGTCGTGCCCGCCGGCAGCGGCAGCACGGCCTCGCGTTGTGCCTGGCTCTTCGGCCACACCACATACGACTTGTCGTCGACATACTGGATGATCACCGGGAACGAGCGCTCATTCTGCCCGGCCATCGGAGTACCCTCGCCGAAGAACTTCACGCCGAAGCCCAGCATGGTTCCGCCTTCGGGAATATCGGTGTCGAGCGAAGCCTTGCGCAGGGCATCGGGATCGATGCCGCCGTATTGCTTGATCGCCCGCGGCAGCACATCGGCCAGGAAGATATAAGTGTTCGAGGCGGCAATGCCGACATGGGCCGATCGGATGGCCACACCCGGCTTCAGCTTGTCGAACTCCTCACCCACCGTCTTGATGACCGGCGGCAACTTCGGATCCATGGTTTTCTGGTTGGCAAGCCAGATCGAGATCGGATCGGTGTTGAAGATATAATTGGCGTCGCCGCCGAGGCCTTCCTTCAGCTTCTCGTACACGCCGTAGCCCGCACCATGGCCCATCAGCGCGCCGAATTTGAGCCCCTGTTCGCGCGCCTGCCGCAGCAGCAGCGTGATGTCGGGGTTGTAGCCGGTGTGGAAGATCACATCGGGTTGGGCGCGCTTCAGTTTTGTCACCAGCGCGGAAAGATCGGGCGCGGTAGCCGAATAACCCTCCTTCAGCACGACGTTGAAGCCGGCCTTCTTGGCGCCCGCCACATTGCCCTTGGCCACGTCGACGCCGTAGGCGCCATCCTCGTGGATGATGGCTACGCGCATGTCCTTCGGCTCCTTGCCGAACTTCGACTGTGCGTTCTGGGCGATGAAGTCCATGGTCATCAGGCCGAACTGGTCGCCGCTCGCCTGCGGGCGGAAGACATATTTGTAGTTCTTGTTGTCGAACACGCCCGAGGAAATGCAGGTCGTCATCCACATGAACTTCTTGAGCTGTTCGACGCGGGCGGCCACCGGCACGCACTGCGCCGAGGAAAAGAAGCCGAGCAGCATGTCGACCTTTTCCTGCTCGAGCAGGCGCACCAATTCATTGATGGCGACATCCGGCTTGCTCTGGGCGTCGGCATAGACCGCCTCGACCTTGTAGCCTTCGACCCCGGTCTTGCTGAACTGGTCGAGCATGATCTTGGCGCCGATATATTCGAGCTCCGAACCGCCGCCCGCGAGCGGGCCGGTCAGGTCGAAGATGACGCCGATCTTGATTTTCTTGTCCTGGGCCTGGGCGGAAACCGCCATCCCCAGCACCGCACCCGCGGCCATCAGCCCAACAAGCACGCGGGCAGCCTTACGCACCAGCATCCAAACCTCCCTGGAAATTGTGCATTGCATTTTTATTATCGTTGGCGCCCATCACATGGGGAGTGCCGACCGATGTCAAGCGCCTAAACTTTCCTCGGCCGACGCGCGGGCGCCGTACATTTGAGCATGCAAGAGCAACGCTTGGGGAGGGCGTTGGCTGGTGCGACTTGCCGGAATCGCGGACGCCGGGAACGTTGAAACCGCTAGCTGTGAAACTTCAAGCCATCGACGATCTTGTCGATCACCTTGCGCTCGGCGCGCATGGCAAGACCGACCAGATTGAGATCGGCGCGGATCACCGCCCTCACCACCCCGCGGTTGGCGGCGTCATGCGTGGTCCTGAACATCTCCTCGGTATAGACCGCGGGCTTGACGTCTCGCGCCAGCGCGCGTTCGAGCGCGCGGGTCAGCGCCGGCCGGTCGGCGCCGTAAATCAGGATCGGCTGACCGATCAGCGACAGATAATGCGTACCCGAACCGTCGGCATAGGGCTCGCCGATGCATTCCGGAAACGCCGCGGCGATGCCGCCGGCCAGAAAAGCAGCGACGTTCAGCTTCTGCCACGCTTCAAGGTCGGTCCGGATCACGACCGCGATCTTGGTGTCGAATTGCATGATCGGTTCAGTCGGCCGTTGAGATTCTGTATTTGTTTGTTGAAGCCTAGCTTCATTGTCACCGCAACGGAAGTATGCCCCCCTCCCTTGGGAGAGGGAGAGGGATGGGGTGAGGGGTTACGGTCTATCGTTAGGCCTTAACCCCTCACCCGGATCGCATCTCCGATGCGATCCGACCTCTCCCAATGGGAGAGGTAAAGTTGAGTAGCTCTGGAACTGATAAATCCTACCCCTTGGCGTCGCAGGCCCAGGCGCGGATTACGCATTCCTTGCCGCCGAATTGGTAGCATTTTTTCGTCGCTTCGTTGAGCGTGCTCGAAATGTGCGGCTTGACGGCATAGCCGTGGGCGCCGCAAGGGTTGGTCATATCGATCGAAAGCGCGGCACAGGCGCGTTTCATGGTCACCGCGGTGCAGCCGCCCCCCTTGCACTGCTTGAGTGCCGCGGCGCGCGCCGCGTTCTCGGCCGCATAATCATAGGCCTGGCCGTAGGCGCCGCACTTGCCGACCGCAAAGGCGCCCGCCGCCCAGGATTGCGTGACCAGGCGCGATGCGCCGAGCACGAGCGTCAGCACAAGTATGAACAGCGCGCGGCGTTGCGCGACGGCAGTCGAAACGATCAAGATCCCCTCCCCCAGTCCAGTCCGGCGCAAATCTAAGGGAGAGGACGTTTCAACTTGGTGAACAGGAGATTGAAAATGAATCTTCAAGAGACAGCATCGCGCTCACCCGCGTTGCGCCGCCTCCAGTGCCTGCGGCGTATCGATATCGAGAAAGGCGCCGTGGCCCTCGACCGCAACTTCGGCTACCGCTTCGCCGTGTCTGGCGATCAGATGGCGGGCGCCGATGTCGCCGTCGAGCGTCATCAATTCGTTGAAGAAGCGCCGCGACCATAATACCGGATTGCCGCGTCTGCCGTCGCTGACGGGCACCGCGATCAGATTGCCCCGATCCGGCGCGAATACCTCGATCAGGCGGTCGATCAGATGCGCATCGATCAAGGGCATGTCGCCGAGGCAAATCACCGCGCCGTCGGCATTTTGGGGCACCGCCGCGACGCCGGCCTTGACCGAACTGGCAAGGCCCTCGGCGAAATCCGGATTGCGCACGAACTTTACCTTCAGGCCCTGCAGCGCCTTTTCGACCTGCTCGGCCTGATGGCCGGTCACCACGATCACCCCGGACGCCTTCGAGGCCAGCGCCTGCTCGGTCACGATCCGCACCAGTGTTTTGCCGCCGAGTTCGGCCAGCAGCTTGTTGGGTCCGCCCATCCGGGTCGAGCGGCCGGCGGCAAGAATGATCGCGGCCACATCGCGATTGCCGTCGGCGGCGGCAAGGCTCTCGCGCGGCTGCGGCCGCGTCACGATTTCCATCAGCAAGCCGCCAACGCCCATGCCGGTGAGTTCGGCGCGCGTGACTTTCAGTCCGGCGAGCAGGCGCATCAGCACCCAATCAAAGCCATTCTCGACCGGCGAGCGCGCGCAGCCGGGCGCGCCCAGCACCGGCACGCCGCCGGCACTGCCGATCAGAAGCAAATTGCCGGGATCGACCGGCATGCCGAAATGCTCGATGGCGCCGCCGATGCCTGATATCGCCGCCGGAATCACGTCGCGGCGGTCGGCGATCGCCGACGCCCCGAATACGATCACGAGTTCCGCGCCGAGGCCCAGCAATTCCTTGATCGCAGCGGAAAGCGCCGCCTGGTCATGCGGTACGCGGCGCTCGGCGATGATGGCAGCGCCGGCCGGCGCCAGCCGCTCCGCGGTCACCCGCAAGGTTTTCTCCACCACCTTCGGCGCCAGCCCCGGCAGCAGGGTCGAGACGATGCCGACGCGCTTGATGACATAGGGCGCGATCCGCAGCGCGCCGCCGCTGGCCGCCTTGACCGCCGCGTCGCGCAATTTTGCCTCGACCCCGAACGGAATGAGCTTGACGGTTGCGACCATCTCGCCTTCGACCACCGGCTTGTAGGCGGCGAGCGTTGCAAAGGTGATGGCCTCATCGACGGCGTTGATGCGGTCGACCGCCGCGCGGTCCACTACCAGCACGCCGGCCTTGGCGGCGAACAGATTGGCGCGGCCGGTAAAGGCGCGCTCGACATGGATGCCGTCGCCGGCCACCGCCTGGGCGATGCTCGCGGCGGCGACATCCTCGGAGACGTCGCCCTCTTCCAGCCGCACCACCACGATTTCCTTGACCCCGGCGCGCGTCAGCGCCGCGACCTCGGAAGGGCCGATGGTGGTGCCCTTCTTCAGCACCAGCGATCCCTGGCGCAGCGTGTGGACGGTGACACCGCCGATCGCCTCCATCGGAGTGGCGGGGCCGAACTTCATGCGGCGGCCTCTTTGGCCTCTTTCGGCAGCCTCAGCTGCGCGGTGATTTCGGCCATGATCGCGACCGCGATCTCCGACGGCGAGACCGCCCCGATCGGCAGCCCGATCGGGGCATGAATGCGGGCGATGTCGCTGTCCTTTGCGCCTTGCGCCCTGAGGCGTTCGCCGCGCTTGGCGTGGGTCTTTCGCGAACCCAGCGCACCGATATAGAAGCAGTCGCACTGGAAGGCGTGCAGCAGCGCCGGATCGTCGATCTTGGGGTCGTGCGTCAGCGCCACGAACGCGGTGTAGTGATCGACATCGAGCGGCGGCAGCGCCACGTCGGGCCATTCCGCGATCAGCGGCACATCCGGAAACCGCTCCGGGCTCGCAAAGGCGGTGCGCGGATCGACCACCGTCACGTCATAGTCGAGCGAGCGTGCCAGCGGCGCCAAGGCCTGGCTGATATGGACGGCGCCGACGATGACGAGCCTGGCGGTCGGCGCATAGACGTTGAGAAACAGCTTCTTGCCGCCGGTCTCGATCATGCCGCTTTTGCCCATCCGAAGCTGCTTTGTAAGGTCGGCGCGCAAGGGATCGGCGGCGAAGTCTTTCGCCTTGACCAGCCGCTGCTCGCCGCTTGCGGTATCGGTGACGAGAATGACCGGCCGCCGCGCGGCGCGCTCGGCATTGAGCTGGTTCAGGGTTTCGAGCTTCACGACTGGTGCCCCGTTTCCGAAGTTCGTAAACCATCGCAGCACCCCCTGTACAAACTTCGGAAACAAAGGGGCACTGGCAACTCTATATTAGTAGTGCCGCTGATCGATTTGAAGTTCCTGGCTCGGACTCGCGGCACTCACTGCAGGAACTTCAAATCGGCGGCACTACCCCACTTTCTCGACGAACACCCGGATGGTGCCGCCGCAGGACAGACCGACATTCCAGGCGGTCTCGTCGGCGACGCCGAACTCCAGCATTTTCGGCTGACCGCTGGCGATCACATCCAGCGCCTCGGTGACGACCGCGCCTTCGACGCAGCCGCCGGACACCGAGCCCAGGAACGTGCCGTCATCGTTGATGACGAGGCTGGAGCCCGCCGGCCGCGGCGCCGAGCCCCAGGTTTCGACCACGGTGGCGAGGGCTACGCCGTGACCGGCCTTCTGCCAGTCCTCCGCCGCCTTGAGAATGTCTTCGTCGCGATTGAGCATGGAAAACCTCTTTCAAGCTGCGGATCTGATCAGGCTGCGGTGGTGCACCGGCGGCACCGAGGAAAGCGCCGCTATCAGCCCCTCGATAGAACTCAAATTATGCACCGGGCGGAATTCGTCAACGTGCGGCAGCATCATTTTGATGCCCTGCGCCTTGGCCTCGAAGCCGCCGTAGCGCAATAGCGGATTGAGCCAGATCAGGCGGCGGCACGACCTGTGCAGCCGGTCCATCTCGAATGCCAGCCTGGCGTCGGCCTCGCGCTCCAACCCGTCCGAGATCAGCAGCACGATGGCGCCCTGGCCCAGCACGCGCCGGCCCCACAATTTGTTGAAGGTATGCAGCGAGGTGGCGATCCGGGTGCCGCCGGCCCAGTCCTCAACCGTCGACGAACAGCTCGCCAGCGCCTCGTCGGGATCGCGTGCCCGCAAGCTGCGCGTCACATTGGTCAGTCTTGTCCCGAACAGGAACACCGACACGCGTTTGCGGGCATCGGTGATGGCGTGCAGAAAATGCAGGAACAGCCTTGTATACTCGCTCATCGAGCCGGAGATATCCAGGAGCGCCACGATCGGCGCCGGCTTGTCGATCCGCCCGAGCCGATGGATGTCGATGATGTCGCCACCGGTGCGCAGGGATCCGCGCAGCGTGCGGCGCATGTCGAGCCGCAAGCCCCGCGCGTCCGGCTGATAGCGGCGGGTGCGCAATTCGGCCTGCGGCAGCTTCATCTTGCCGATGGCGCGGGTCACTTCCGCGATCTCGGCCGCGCTCATCTGGGCGAAATCCTTTTTCTGCAGCACTTCCTTGTCGGACACCGACAGCCTGAGCTCCTGCTCCTGGGCCTGCGGGGTTTCGCTCATGTGCGGCTGCGAAAACGCCTCCTGCACCCGGCGCGAGGCCGGCGGCGGTTTTTTCCTGGCGTGGTCCGGCAGCGGTATCGAATCCAGCATGTGTTTCCAGTCTTCCGCGGCGCGGAAGAACAGGTTGAACGCCTGTGCGAAGATCAGCGCATGCTCGTGACGCTTGACGAAGATGGCTTCGAGCGTGGTGTAGACATCGGCGCGGTTGCCGATCTCGATCGCCTGCAGCGCATTCAAGGCATCGATGACCGCGCCGGGCCCAACGGGAATGCCGGCAGCGCGCAGCGCGCGGGCAAAGCCGATGATGTTGTCGGCCATTTGGCCGGTCGGGGGCGAGAGATGATTGATGGTCATAAGACAAACTCGGTTTTTCACGGCCGTCATTCCGGGATGGTGCGTTGGCACCATATCCGGAATCTCGAGATTCCGGGTTCGCGCCTCGCGCGCCCCGGAATGACGGCAGTTGTTACGACGCGTGGACTAATTCTCGCTCGTCGCCTCTTTCAAAACCTTCTGCAGCGCGTCGCCCTGCATCCGCGCGATGTCGTCCTGGTATTTGAGCAGCGCCCCCAGGGTATCACCCACCACCTGCGGGGTCAGTGAGCGGGCGTCGAGTTCGGTCAGCGCGGTGGCCCAGTCGATGGTTTCGGCGACCCCCGGCGACTTGTAAAAATCCTGCTCGCGCAGCGCCTGCACGAAGCCGACCACCTGCTGCGACAGTTTGGCGGAGATGCCCGGCACGCGCGATTTGACGATCGCGAGTTCCCGCTCGGCAGTGGGATAGTCGACCCAGTGATAGAGGCAGCGGCGCTTCAGCGCGTCGTGAATTTCTCGGGTGCGGTTGGAGGTGATGATGACGATCGGCGGATGCGGCGCCTTCACGGTGCCGAGTTCGGGGATCGTCACCTGGAAATCCGAGAGAATTTCCAGGAGATAGGCCTCGAACGCCTCGTCGGCGCGGTCGAGTTCGTCGATCAGCAGCACCGGACTGCCTGCAACATCCGGCTCCAGCGCCTGCAACAGCGGCCGCTTGATCAGATAGCGCTCGGCGAAAATGTCGCTGGAGAGCTGGTCGCGGTCGGTATCGCCGGCCGCCTCCGCAAGCCTGATCGCGATCATCTGCGCGGCACTGTTCCACTCATAGACCGCGGAGGCGACGTCCAGACCTTCGTAGCATTGCAGCCGGATCAGCTTGCGTCCGAGCGCGGCCGACAGCACTTTTGCGATCTCGGTCTTGCCGACGCCGGCCTCGCCTTCCAGGAACAGCGGCCGGCCCATGCGCAGCGACAGGTATGTCACCGTCGCGAGCGAGCGCTCGGCGAGATAGCCGTGCGAGGTCAGGAGCTCGAGCATGGCATCGACGGAAGCAGGCAGCGCCGATGCACTCATGGCAGAACCAATCTCAATTCAGCAGGAACCGGCAATGTCAGGCTTTGGCGGTCGCGGCTTCAAGGGCGCGGCGCGCCAGCACCGCAATCAGATGGGCGCGATATTCGGCGCTGCCGTGCAGATCGCTGTTCAGCCCGTCCGCAGGTACCGTCAACCCATCGAGCGCCTTCGGCGAGAAGCGCTTCTTGAGGGCTTCCTCGAAGGAAGCGACGCGGAACACGCCTTCGGAGCCGGCGCCGGTGACGGCGACGCGCACGTCCGACGGACGCTTGGCGACGAACACGCCGACCAGCGCGTAGCGCGAGGCCTGGTTGCGGAATTTGACGTAAGCCGCCTTCTTCGGCACCGGGAACATCACCCTGGTGATGATCTCGTCGCTCTCGAGCGCGGTCGTGAACAGCCCCTTAAAGAACTCTTCCGGCTTGAGGCGGCGCTTGTTGGTGACGATGGTGGCGCCGAGCGCGAGGCAGGCCGCGGGATAGTCGGCGGTCGGATCGTTGTTGGCGAGCGAGCCGCCGATGGTGCCCTTGTGGCGCACCGCGGGATCGCCGATCAGTCCGGCGAGTTCGGCCAGCGCCGGGATCGCCTCGCCGACGATGGCCGAAGTGGCCACGGCGTTGTGGGTTGCGGTGGCGCCGATCACCAGCGAGCGGCCCTTCATCTCGATACCGTCGAGCCCCTCGATATGGGAGAGGTCGATCAGATGCGGCGGGCTGGCGAGCCGCTGCTTCATGACCGGCAACAGGGTATGGCCGCCGGCGATCACCTTGGCGTCTTCGTTCTTGACCAGCAGATTGGCGGCCTGCCGCACGGTCGCCGGACGATGGTATTTGAATTCGTACATGAATGATCCTTGATCGCCGTGCGATAATACCGGTTACGCGAGGTCGGAATTCGCCATCGCCTTGGCGCCCGCCGCGATCGATTGCACGATGTTCTGGTAGCCGGTGCAGCGGCAGAGATTGCCTTCGAGCTCTTCGCGGATGGTGTGATCGCTGACAGATCATGACCCTTGCGGTGAACGATATCGACCGCGGTCATGATCATGCCGGGGGTGCAGAAACCGCATTGCAGGCCGTGATGCTCGCGGAACGCCTCCTGCATCGGATGCAGCGGCGCACCGTCGGCGGCAAGCCCCTCGATGGTCCTGACCTCGTGGCCATCGGCCATCACCGCGAGCGTGGTGCAGGATTTGACCGCCTTGCCGTCGAGATGCACGACACAGGCGCCGCATTGCGAGGTATCGCAGCCGACATGGGTTCCGGTCAGCCGCAGATTCTCGCGCAGAAATTGCACCAGAAGCGTCCGGGGGTCGACATTGGCATTGACGGGATTACCGTTCACAATCAGGGAAATCTTGGCCATTCAGCACTCTCTTCAGCTGCGCCGCTGCATTGCACAGCAGCGCAGTCATCAAAATCATTGCAAGACCATAATATGGGCCATCCCGGCAATGAGCAACCTCACCTAAGGCATGGCTTGATACGACCTGACGGGACTTTCTCCAGTAGCCTTTTCAGAGGCTAGCCTTGCACCGCCTTGGCGAAATTGGCGAAAAACTCATCGGCCAGTTTCTTGGCTGATCCATTGATCAGCCGCTGACCGAGCTGGGCCAGCTTGCCGCCGATCTGCGCCTCGACGTCGTAGGTCAAGAGCGTGCCACCGTCCTTGTCGGCCAGCGCCACCGTCGCACCACCCTTGGCGAACCCCGCGACGCCGCCCTCGCCTTCGCCTGAGATCTTGTAGCCGTTGGGCGGGTCGAGATCGCTCAGCGTGACCCGGCCTTTGAAGCGGGCCGACACCGGCCCGACCTTCATCTTGGCAACCGCGCGGAAACCGTTGTCCTCGGTTTTCTCCAGTTCCTCGCATCCGGGGATGCAGGTCTTGAGCACTTCGGGATCGTTCAGCTTGGCCCAGACCGCCTCGCGCGGCGCCGCAAGCTGCACTTCGCCGTTCATCGTCATGGCCATGGGTGCCTCCCCGATCGCTTTACCTGTTACCCCCAAGTAAAGCACGCTTGGCCCAAAAGGAAGAGGAGGTATGGAGGACGAGCGATGCATATTCGCAGCGCAGCACGGCCCTGCACCGGTGCTTTGGCGGGTACAAATAAGTCTATGGAAACCGGCGGTTCTCCCGCCGGAACGTCGTTGCCGGGCTTGACCCGGCAATCCATCCTCTTGAATAGACTCTTCGGATGGATGCGCGGGTCAAGCCCGCGCATGACGAGGAACACAAATGCCGATGATCGATGCCGACGGTTGCCTGCTCAACGTCTCGGTCGAGGGCCGCGACGGCGGACCGACCCTGATGCTGTCGAATTCGCTGGGCTGCACCCTGCAGATGTGGGAGCCGCAGATGAAGGCGCTGACGCAGCTGTTTCGGGTGATCCGCTATGACCGGCGCGGCCATGGCAAATCCAGCGTGCCATCTGGCCCCTATTCCATGGAACGCTTCGGCCGCGACGTGCTGGCGATCCTCGATGACCTCAACATCGAGAAGGTGCACTGGTGCGGCCTGTCGATGGGCGGCATGGTCGGACAGTGGCTGGGAGCCAACGCGCCGGAGCGGTTCGGCAAGATCATTCTCTCCAACACCGCCTGCTATTATCCCGATCCGACCAACTGGTTGAACCGCATCAAGGCGGTGAAGGAAGGCGGCATCGCCGCGGTGGCCGACACTGTCGTCGCCGGATGGCTGACGGCGGATTTTCGCGAGCGCGAGCCGCAGATCACGGCGAACATGAAGGCCATGCTGATCGCGTCCCCGGTGCAGGGCTATCTCGCCTGCTGCGAAGCGCTCAGCACCCTCGATCAGCGCGAGCTGTTGCCCAAGATCAAAAGCCCGACGCTGGTCATCGCCGGGCGTCACGACATGGCGACCCCGATCGCAGCCGGCGAATTCATCCGCAGCCAGATTCCAGGTGCGGCCTTAACGATTCTCGATGCCGCGCATATCTCCAACGTCGAACAGCCGCACGCCTTCACCGACGCCGTGGTCGGCTTTTTGACGCAGCGCTAGAGCGAACGAATGCGACGTGATTGCATCGCTGCCGGGAGCATCGACGTCAGCGATTGTGCAGGAGTTGGGACGGCTCAAGCGTGAGAGGATCAGGGGTCACGCCGCGATCGGTCTGCGGCTGACCGGGACGTTCCACCAGCAACACGATCGCGGTGCCGAGCAGCAGCAGCAACTCCGTGGCATGCAGCCGAAGCGCCTGGGTCTCGCCGACCTGCGAAGCCATCACCATGCTGATAAAGCTGATCAGGCTGCCGATCCCAAGCGCCATGGCGAGGGCTTCGTCGCCGCCGCCGGTCTTGCGGATCGAGGCGCGGGCGATGAAGAGGAGGAAGATCGCGAAAAATGCGACGACGGTGAGCTTGCCCAGCGCCAGCAGCCACGCCGCGCGGACCGTGGCCATCGCGGCGAGTTGCAGGTGATCGCTGATGAACAGCCCGACCGATATGTTCGGCCGTTCATAAAGACCGTGGATCGGCGAAATCATGATCTTGAAGGCGACGAGGGTCCAGGTCGGAATGAAATAGGCCGCGAGCAACGCGCCATTGAATGAACTGATCCGCCAGTTTGTCGACATGTCGCTTCCCGCTTTTTCCGCCTGGCTCCGGACGGGAGCGGCGGCTTTGCGGGCGAGGTAACTCCCCTAAACTGCGAGGGGCAATTTAAACCCTTTGTTTACCTTAATTTGCGCCGCGACCGGACCGGTGTGGCTGCGGCCCGCACCTTCTCGAAACGTCACCCCCGGGCTTGACCCGGGGGTCCATCCGTTTCGCTACGACTCTTGTGAAGAAGATGGATGGCCAGGTCGAAGCCCAGCCATGACGATTGCTCCTGGACGCTCCTCCCCAAAAACAGAAAAGTCCCGCCTCTTGGCAGGACCTTCCTGCTCTCACTCAACCCGGGTCCGACT
>CAVZWE010000029.1:0-14102 GCA_963778925.1 uncultured Alphaproteobacteria bacterium
CGGGCGTGCAGGGCACCATTGTCGAAGTCCGAAGTCTTCAACCGGCACGGCGTCGACAAGGACGAGCGTGCGCTGGCGATCGAGCGGGAAGAGATCGAACGTCTGGCCAAGGACCGCGACGACGAGCAGGCGATCCTCGACCGCAACGTCTACAGCCGTCTGGCGGAGCTTCTGGAAAACCGCCAGGGCATCGCCGGTCCGAAGGGCTTCAAGAAGGACACCAAGATCACGCGCGCGGTGCTCGACGAGCACCCGCGTTCGCAATGGTGGATGTTTGCTTCCCCCAACGACAAGCTGATGGCCGAAATCGAGGCGATGCGGAAGCAGTACGACGAATCGAAGAGGGGCCTTGAACAGCGCTTCCTCGACAAGGTCGAGAAGCTGCAGCGTGGCGACGAATTGCCGCCCGGCGTGATGAAGATGGTCAAGGTCTTCGTCGCGGTGAAGCGCAAGATCCAGCCCGGCGACAAGATGGCGGGCCGTCACGGCAACAAGGGCGTGGTGTCGAAGATCGTTCCGGTCGAGGACATGCCGTTCCTCGAGGATGGAACGCACGCCGACATCGTGCTCAATCCGCTGGGCGTGCCTTCGCGCATGAACGTCGGGCAGATCCTCGAAACCCATCTCGGCTGGGCCTGCGCAGGCCTCGGCAAGCGCATCGGCCAAACGGTCGATGCCTATCTTGCCAGCGCCAGGCAGGACACCAGGCCGCTGAAGGAGACCCTGAAGAAGATCTACGGCGACGACGAAACCATAAAATCGCTGAACGACAGCGAGTTGATGGAACTCGGACGTAACCTGAGCCACGGCGTGCCGATCGCAACGCCGGTGTTCGACGGTGCCAAGGAAGCCGACATCGAGGAGATGCTGAAACTCGCCGGTCTCGACGCGTCCGGCCAGTCGACCGTCTATGACGGCCGCACCGGCGATGCGTTCGACCGCAAGGTGACGGTTGGGTACATCTATATGCTCAAGCTGCATCACCTCGTGGACGACAAGATCCACGCGCGTTCGATCGGGCCGTACTCGCTCGTGACCCAGCAGCCGCTGGGTGGCAAGGCACAGTTCGGCGGCCAGCGTTTCGGCGAAATGGAAGTGTGGGCGCTCGAGGCTTACGGCGCGGCGTACACGCTCCAGGAAATGCTGACCGTGAAATCGGACGACGTCGCCGGCCGTACCAAGGTGTACGAGGCGATCGTGCGCGGCGACGACACGTTCGAAGCGGGTATCCCGAAATCGTTCAACGTGCTGGTCAAGGAAATGCGTTCGCTCGGCCTCAACGTCGACCTGCACAATTCCAAGGTCGGCGGCACCACGTCCGAGGCGGCGGAGTAACTTAAAAGCGTCATGCCCGGCGCTTTGCGCCGGGCATTCGCGCGTCGCTCGGACGTTGAGCGGGGCGCCTGGCCCAGAAAAGAATTTCGAATTTGCTGCCGGTGACGATCGGCACGCGAGGAGAAGATGATGAACCAAGAAATTATGAATTTCTTCAATCCGACGACGCCGGCTCAGGTCTTCGACCAGATCCGGATTTCGATTGCGTCGCCTGAGAAGATTCTGTCGTGGTCGTATGGCGAAATCAAGAAGCCGGAGACCATCAACTACCGCACCTTCAAGCCGGAGCGCGACGGCCTGTTCTGCGCGCGCATCTTCGGGCCGATCAAGGACTACGAGTGCCTGTGCGGCAAGTACAAGCGCATGAAGTACAAGGGCATCATCTGCGAAAAGTGCTCGGTCGAAGTGACGCTGAGCCGGGTCCGGCGCGAGCGCATGGGCCATATCGAACTGGCCGCTCCGGTTGCGCATATCTGGTTTTTGAAGTCGCTGCCGTCGCGCATCGGCCTTCTGCTCGACATGACGCTGAAGGATCTCGAGCGGATTCTTTATTTCGAATATTACGTCGTGCTCGAGCCCGGCCTCACCGCGCTCAAGGACCGTCAGCTGCTGTCGGAAGACGAGTACCTCAAGGCGCAGGACGAATACGGCCAGGACAGCTTCACCGCGATGATCGGCGCCGAGGCGATCCGCGAATTGCTGAAGGGACTTGAGCTCGAAAAGCTCGAGGCCGTCTCTGCGCGCCGAGATGCAGGAGACCGAATCCGACATCAAGCACAAGAAGCTCGCCAAGCGCCTGAAGATCGTCGAGGCGTTCCGCTATTCCGGCAACAAGCCGGAGTGGATGATCCTCACGGTGGTGCCGGTGATTCCGCCGGACCTGCGTCCGCTGGTGCCGCTCGATGGCGGCCGCTTCGCCACTTCCGACCTCAACGATCTCTACCGCCGCGTCATCAACCGCAACAACCGCCTGAAGCGGCTGATGGAGCTGCGCGCGCCGGACATCATCATCCGCAACGAAAAGCGCATGCTGCAGGAGGCCGTCGACGCCCTGTTCGACAACGGCCGCCGCGGCCGCGTCATCACCGGTGCCAACAAGCGTCCGCTGAAGTCGCTCGCCGATATGCTGAAGGGCAAGCAGGGCCGCTTCCGCCAGAACCTGCTCGGCAAGCGCGTCGACTATTCCGGCCGTTCGGTGATCGTGGTCGGTCCCGAACTGCGGCTGCATCAGTGCGGCCTGCCGAAGAAGATGGCGCTGGAACTGTTCAAGCCGTTCATCTATTCGCGGCTCGACGCCAAGGGCCTGTCCACCACGGTGAAGCAGGCCAAGAAGCTGGTCGAAAAAGAGCGTCCCGAGGTCTGGGATATTCTCGACGAGGTGATCCGTGAGCATCCGGTGCTGCTGAACCGCGCGCCGACGCTGCATCGCCTCGGCATCCAGGCGTTCGAGCCGGTGTTGATCGAAGGCAAGGCGATCCAGCTGCATCCTTTGGTGTGCGCAGCGTTCAACGCCGACTTCGACGGCGACCAGATGGCCGTGCACGTTCCGCTGTCGCTGGAAGCGCAGCTCGAAGCGCGCGTGCTGATGATGTCGACCAACAACATCCTGCATCCGGCCAATGGCCAGCCGATCATCGTGCCGTCGCAGGATATCGTGCTTGGCCTGTACTATCTCTCGGTGTTGCGCGAAGGCCTGCCGGGCGAAGGCAAGCTCTACGGCGAAATGGCCGAGATCGAGCATGCCTTGCACGCCAAGGTCATCCACCTCCACACCAAGATCAAGTATCGCTGGCAGGGTGTCGACGAGAACGGCAAGCCGGTCAGCCGCTGGTATGACACCACGGCCGGCCGCGCCATGCTCGGCCAGGTGCTGCCGAAATCGCCGAAGATGCCGTTCGACGTCATCAACAAGCTGATGACCAAGAAGGAAATCTCGGGCGTCATCGACCAGGTCTATCGTCACTGCGGCCAGAAGGAGACCGTGATCTTCTGCGACCGCATCATGGCGCTCGGCTTCTACAATGCGTTCAAGGCCGGCATTTCCTTCGGCAAGGACGACATGGTGGTGCCGGCCTCGAAGTGGAAGACCGTCGAGGAGACCCGCACGCTCGCCAAGGAATTCGAGCAGCAGTACAATGACGGCCTGATCACCCACGGCGAGAAATACAACAAGGTCGTGGATGCCTGGTCGAAGTGCACCAAGAAGATCTCCGAAGACATGATGACGGAAATCTCCGCCGTTAAGAAGAATCCGAAAGGCGGCGAGGCCCAGATCAACTCGATCTTCATGATGTCGAATTCCGGCGCGCGCGGTTCGCAGGACCAGATGCGCCAGCTCGCCGGCATGCGCGGCCTGATGGCGAAGCCGTCGGGTGAGATCATCGAGACGCCGATCATTTCCAACTTCAAGGAAGGCCTGTCGGTGCTCGAATACTTCAACTCGACCCACGGCGCCCGCAAGGGGCTGGCGGATACCGCGTTGAAGACGGCGAACTCCGGCTACCTGACGCGGCGTCTGGTCGACGTGGCGCAGGACTGCATCATCACGGCCGATGATTGCGGCACCAAGCTCGGCATCAAGATGCGCGCCATCATCGATGCCGGCACGGTGGTGGCTTCGCTGGCGTCGCGCATTCTCGGCCGCACCGCGGGCGAGGATCTGCGCGATCCCGCGACCAACAAGATCGTGGTCAAGCGCGGCACGTTGATGGAAGAGGTTCATGTCGACGCGCTTCAGCAGGCCGGCATCCAGGAAGTGAAGATCCGCTCGGCGCTGACCTGCGAACTCGTCAACGGCATCTGCGGCAAATGCTATGGCCGCGATCTCGCCCGCGGCACGCCGGTCAACCACGGCGAAGCGGTCGGCGTCATCGCGGCGCAATCGATCGGCGAGCCCGGCACCCAGCTGACGATGCGCACGTTCCACATCGGCGGCGCGGCGCAGATCAACGAGCAGTCGTTCATCGAGTCGAATTTCGACGGCAAGGTGACGATCAAGAACAAGGCGATCGCCAAGAACGGCGAAGGCCACCTGATTGCCATGGTGCGTAACATGGTGGTCGCGGTGACCGACGCCGACGGCACCGAGCGGGCGACCCACCGCATTCAATACGGCGCGCGCATGCGCGTCGACGAAGGCGATATGGTCAAGCGCGGCCAGCGCATCGCCGAATGGGATCCTTACACGCGGCCGGTGCTGACTGAAGTCGAGGGTACCATCGGCTTCGAGGATCTGGTCGAAGGCCAGTCGATCTCGGAGACGCTCGACGAGTCCACCGGTATCGCCAAGCGCGTCGTCATCGACTGGCGTACGTCGCGCGGCGGGGCGGATCTGCGTCCGGCGATCGTCGTCAAGGGCAAGGATGGCAAGATCCTCAAGCTCGCGCGTGGCGGTGAGGCCCGCTACATGCTTTCGGTCGACGCTATTCTGTCGGTCGACGTCGGCGCCAAGGTCAAGACCGGCGATATCCTGGCGCGTATCTCCACCGAGAGCGCCAAGACCCGCGACATCACCGGCGGTCTGCCGAGGGTCGCGGAGCTGTTCGAGGCCCGCAAGCCGAAGGACGCGGCGATCATCGCGGAAATCGCGGGCACCATCCGGTTCGGCCGCGATTACAAGAACAAGCGCCGCATCTCGATCGAGCCGATGGACAAGAATGAGGAGACCCGCGAGTACCTGATCCCGAAGGGCAAGCACATCCATCTGCAGGACGGCGATATCGTCGAAAAGGGCGACTTCATCGTCGAAGGCAATCCGGCACCGCACGACATCCTGGCGATCAAGGGCATCGAGGAACTCGCCGCCTATCTGGTCAACGAAATCCAGGAGGTCTACCGGCTGCAGGGCGTGCTGATCAACGACAAGCACATCGAAGTGATTGTTCGTCAGATGCTGCAGAAGGTGGAGATCACCGACCAGGGCGAGACCGACATGATCTCGGGCGAACAGATCGACAAGATCGAGTTCGACCAGCTCAACGCCAAGGCCAAGGAAGAGGGCAAGAAGCCCGCCATGGGAACGCCGGTGCTGCTCGGCATTACCAAGGCGAGCCTGCAGACCCGCTCATTCTTCTCGGCGGCGTCCTTCCAGGAGACCACCCGGGTGCTCACCGAAGCCGCCGTCAACGGCAAGGTGGATCCGCTGGAAGGTCTCAAGGAGAACGTCATTGTCGGCCGGCTGATCCCGGCGGGTACCGGCGCCTCGATGGCCAAGATCCGCGAAGTCGCCGTCAAGCGCGACAAGCTGATCCTCGACGAGCGCGAGAAGCAGGCAACCATCGTGCCCGCGGCTCCTGAAGTCGAGCCTTTGGCGCTGCCGCCGGCGGAATAAGGCCGTATGGATTCAGCATGTTAGGAAAAAGGCCGGCAAAAGCCGGCCTTTTTTGCGACATTTTGACCACTCCGGCGTTGAGCCGCGTTTGTTCATCTTTCCTTCAGGCTGAAAAGCGCTTCTGCTAGGGGTCACGATCCGTCGAGGCATGCCCTCGGGCTTGGCCCGAGGCTGCCGGCGGATTGGCGGTAACCATGAGCTATATCAATAGCTTAAAGCGCAGCCGGTGGCAAAGATGGGCTTCCACTTTTGCCGGATGGCGCGCCAGGCTGACTTAAGGACCGGATGCCCCCAACGGGGGCGGCAGGGGATCACGGGAGACACATGTTGGATCTTGCTATTGTAGGCGGCGGGCCGGGCGGACTGATGAGTGCCTGGTATCTCAAAAAGAAGCTGGGCGAGCTTTGCCGCGTCACCATTTACGAGGCGTCCGACCGGCTGGGCGGCAAGATCCTGACGCGCAAATTCGAATCAGCGCCCGCGATGTATGAGGCCGGCGTCGCCGAAATCTACGATTACTCGATGACCGGCCCCGATCCGCTGCGCGACCTGATCCAGCATTTCGGCCTGCAGACCATTCCGATGGATGCCGAGCAGGTGCACCTCGACGGCGAACTCCTAAACGACGTGCCGGGCATGCGCCGCAAATACGGTGTCAAAACCGCCGACGCGATCGAAGCGTTCCGCAAGCGCTGCACCGAGATGGTGTCGCCGGTCGAATATTACGAAGGCGTCGGCGCGCACGACAACGAGCATCCGTGGGCCTACATCAGTTGCGAGGAACTGCTCGACCAGGAAGTCGAGGATCCCACTGCCAAACGCTTCTTCAAGGTGATGGCGCGGTCCGATCTCGCCACCGAGAGCCACAATACCAACGGGCTCAATGCGCTGAAGAATTTCGTGATGGATGTCGACGGCTATATCGGCCTGTATTCGATCCAGAACGGCAATGAACAATTGATCGACTGCCTGCAGTCCGAGGTCGATGCGGATATCCAGCTCAATCACCGGGTTCTCAAAGTCGGCAAGACCGCTTCCGGCCGCTATCAGCTCAACATGATGAACGGCAAGGGGCCGGAGACCCGGGATTTCGATCTGGTGCTGGTGTGTTTGCCGCACTCCTGGCTTGCGACCATGGGATGGGACGGCGAACAACTGCGCAAGTCGATGGTCAAGCACATCGCCTATTTCGATCGCCCCGCGCATTATCTGCGGGTCTCGCTGCTGTTCGACGAGCCGTTCTGGGGCGAGAAGATCCCGGGATCATGGTTCATGTCGGAAGCCTTCGGCGGCTGCTGCGTCTACAACGAGGGCTCGCGCCACGATGTCGGCAAGCACGGCGTCTTGAACTGGCTGATCCCCGGTTCCGACGCGCTGGCCTTCGCCAATCTCGGCGATCAGGAACTGATCGAGGCGGCGCTGAAATCCTTGCCTGCCTCGCTTGGCAATGCGCGCGCGCATTTCATGGAGGGTAAGATCCATCGCTGGCTCTCCTCGGTGAATGCGCTGCCGGGCGGCATGCCTGTGCGCGACGTCATGACCAACCACCGCCCCGAGCCGAAACAGCATCCCGGCATCGTCGTGGTCGGCGACTATCTGTTCGAACTCGACGCTCAACGGACTGCTCAATTCTTCCGACGCCGCCACCGACATCATTCTGACCGAGATGATCCGGCTGCGCCGCGCCCGCGCGCAAGGCGACAAGCCATTGTCCGACAAGATCGATCGCGACTATTTCGAGAATTATCGCGGGCTCGGTCCCTATAGCGAGGCCTGGAGCCGGTTCACCGATCCCGCCTATCTGACCGACCTCATCAAGATCGTCTGGAACCGGGCGAAGGGTTACAGGCTGCTGGTGGCGGGCTCCGCCAGCGGCGAACTGGTGGGAGCGCTGCGTGCCCGCGGCATCGATGCCTGGGGCATCGAGAACAACCGCGCGATCCACGCCAGGACGCCGAAGGCGCTGAAGAAGTTCAACAGGCTTGGGTCGATCGTCGATATGCCGTTTGGGGATGGTGAGTTCGATTTCGTGTTCGAGACCAGCCTTTGCCATGTCGCGGAAAAACAGGTGGCGCGCGCGGTTCGCGAGTTGAACCGTGTCGTCAAGACCGGGGTGGTGTTCGGGTCGGTAACATCGGACATGGCGCCGGCGCTGATCGACCGCTACGACCTGTTGCGCGGGGTCAAGAAGCTCGGCACCTGGTGGGAATGGTCGGAGCTATTCTTCGGCAACGGCTTCGACCTGTCGATGCATCGTCGCGACTGCACCGATGCGGTATGGGCGGCAACGCTCGCCGCCAACAAGGGGCCGGGTCAGTGGTATGCCGACTCCGACAGCCTGCGCTATTCGTTCTTTGACAAGGTCGCCGCCGACGATTGAGCGAGCGGACAAGTCGTCCCGGCGAACGCCGGGACGACTTGTAGAAAGTCCCCGCTGTCGCTTTGCTGAATGCGTGCTGATCGCATAAGCTTGGCTCGGCCTGTGGTTCAAGAACACGGCGTCGATTTTGCGGTCATGCCGGCCGTGCAGCATCGGTTGGTTTCATGGCGCCCAAGCATCCATCGCCGGATGATCTGATAAAAGCTTCGACGGACGATTCCGTCGCGTCCGAACTCGAGCGGAGGCTCGCGGCGAATGCCGCCGCCACGCGCGTCATCGGCGGCAAGGCGGCCGCGCCTCCGCCCGATGATGAAGACGATGACGAAGATGGCGACGAACTGGAGATCGACGACGACGAGGACGACGAGGATCTCGTCGTCTTTACCGCCAAGGAAGCCGCCGGCGCGCTGGCAACGGTCTATGCCTTCGTCAAACCGTTTCTCAAGAACTACAAGAAGATTCTGACATTCGTCGGCCTCGGCGTCACCGTCGAGACGCTGTTCAATGTCTTCATGCCGCTCAGCCTGAAATTTCTGATTGACGATGCGCTCGGCGAGGAAGATTTCGAGGCGCTGGTCAAGATTCTATCGGTGCTGGCGGCTGCCGGAATCTTCACCTCGATCGTCGCGGTCTGGTACGAACGCTGGGACGCCAAGCTGGCCGCGTCGGTGATTTCGGACGTGCGGCGCAACCTGTTCGAGCATATCCAGAACCTGCCGTCGGCCTATTTTGCGCGCACGAGGCGCGGGGAGATTCTGGCGCGGTTTTCCGTCGACCTTTCGGCCTTCGAGGGCTCGGTCAAGAGTTTTGCCAACAGCGCGGCGCTGCCGGTCTTCGAACTGATCGCCGGCATCGTCCTGATGCTGTTCCTGAACTGGCAGCTCGCCGTGGTGGCGCTGTTGGTGTTTCCGATCACGCTGATCGGCCCGCGGATCCTGACCCCGAAGGCGGTGCAGGCCAACTACGAACAGAAGCTCAATGAATCCGCGCTGCTCGGCATGGTGCAGGAAAACATCGCGACGCAGGCCGTGGTCAAGGCGTTCATGCTGCAGCGGCGGACGTTCGGCTGGTTCACGATGCGCAACGACGAGGCGCGCCGCAAGATCGCCTCCGCCGCCTTCCTGTCGACCATGGTCGAGCGCACGGTTACGATCTCGGTGTTGTTGCTGCACCTCGTGGTGCTCGCGATCGGCGCCTATCTCGCCACCAAGGGCCAGATCACCATCGGAACCTTCGTGACGTTCGAGAGCGCGTTCTGGGAGGTGTCCTACAACATCGCCCACATCATGCATTTCATCCCGGTGTCGATCCAGTCGGCGGCGGCCGTTCGCCACATCCAGGAACTGCTGGACGAGCCGACCCGCGGCGCCGATCGCCCCGGCGCGCCCGATCTGCCGCGCATTACCAACGACATCACCTTCGACCGCGTCACCTTCCAGTACGAAGGCGGCCAGACGCCGGTGCTCGACAATCTCAGCCTCAAGCTCAAGGTCGGCAAGAGCATCGCCATCGTCGGCCCCAGCGGTTCCGGCAAAAGCACGCTGCTCAATCTGATCCTTCGCCTTTACGTGCCGGATGAAGGGCGCGTCACCATCGACGGCGTCGATATCCGTAAGGTCACCCGCGAATCCCTGCGCAAGAGCATGGCAGTGGTGTTTCAGGAAAACATGCTGTTCAACATGTCGATCCGGGAAAACATCCGGCTCGGCAAGGAAGGCGCGAGCGACCAGGAGGTCGAGCAGGCGGCGCGCAAGGCCGAAATTCATCGCTACATCATGAGCCTTCCGCAGAAATACGATACCTCGGTCGGCGAGCGCGGCGATACGCTATCTGGCGGCCAGCGCCAGCGCATCGCGATCGCGCGGGCGATCGTTCGCGATCCGTCGGTACTTTTGCTCGACGAGGCGACGTCTGCGCTCGACCAGACCACCGAGGCTGCGATCAACAAGACGCTGTTGAAGCTTGCCAAGGGACGCACCATGATCTTCTCGACCCACCGCCTGACCTCGGTGGTCGGAATGGATGAGATCATCGTGATATCGGGCGGCAAGGCGATCGAGCGCGGTTCGCATGCCAAGCTGCTGGCCGCCAACGGCATGTACCGAAAACTCTGGGATGACCAGAGCCACAAGCCGCATCGGGCGGCCGATCAGGCCGACGACGACAGCGACGACGATGACGAGGACTGAGCGGGAAATTCTGGTTGCCCGTTGAGCCGGTGCCGCAGCCGGCGCAAAATGCCTTCACCGAACCGCGCGACAAAGCGCGCCCAGCGTTGGACCTGCCAGTAAATGCCGTGGTCGATCGACACCGAGCGGAAATCGAAGGCCTTTGCACGTGACCACGCATCGCAGGCGGTCTTGACCGGGTCGTCATAAAACGCCGCGATCTTGGTTTCGTCCATGCCCTCGGTGGCGAGCCAGGCGGGAATATGGACGTTGCATAGCCGCTCGACGTCGGTGAAGACCTTGTCGCTGCCGGTTCCGGTGACGGGGCAGGTGGTTTCAAAGGCATCGCCGACCAGAACGACACCGGGCCGGCGGTGGCCTGAGCTGACATAGAGATCGGCGGGGCGGACTTTGATGTCGCCTGTGATCTCGAACTCGCCGGTGATGCGGCGCAGTCTCGGCAGCGTGGCGTTCAGCGTCGCCTGGGGCGAGCGGCGGAATTGCAGCAGCCAGGGATCGTCGCTCTCGCGATAGACAAACAGGTTGGCCCGCATCGTCTCACCGATCGGGAACAGCGAGATATAGGGAGTAAGGTCGCCCGGTCGCTCCGAAAAATAGGTCAGGGCCGGAAAGTCGAAGGCCGCGCGGCCGACCGGAACCACATTAAATCCGAGCGAAATCGAATGGCACGCACTGACAATCCGGCGCTCGATGCCAAGACTGCGCCGCAGTCCGACGTTCAGTCCGTTGGCGAGTACGACCAGGCGCGGGGAAATTTCATCGCCATTCGACAGGACGATCTTTTGCCGCTCCGCGCTGGTGGAAACCGACAAGGCTTTGGCGAAGATCGATTCCACATCCTCTGGAATTTCGGCCCGGATGGCGTTGACCAGCGCGTCGTACAGGATGCCGAATTGCAGGCCCGGCTTCTTGTCGAGCAGGTAGCCGAAACGCGCGATCCAGTTCTCGTCGCCCTGGGTCGCCGTCCGCAGCGCCGCTTCGGCGATGCCGGTCTTGCGGAAGCGTTCGATCTGCTCACCGCCGCCGAGTTTTTCGACGCGGAAGTCGGGCGGATAGGCCGGATTTGGATCGACCAGGATGGCGGAAATACCTGCGCGTCCAAGCATTGCCGCGGCCGTCGAGCCCGCAAGGCCGCCGCCGATGATCGCAATGTCGGTGTACCTCATGGGGCGGGTCCCGCGCGGAGCCCGCTATCATTGCGCCGAAAGAGGCAAATAAACCTTTAGCTTCAAGGGTCGCCTTGGATGGAGCGCCGACGGTGCATTCCCAAATAATATCCGGGTAAAATATGGAATCGGCGCTGGCATAGCCCGCCGCGGGTTGCATTGCGCGCGTCCGGCAAGTCGTTGTCGATGGCCAATTCTGCAGGCGCCAGAGGCGCTTCCGACCTTGTGTTTCGCCTTGACTTGACTATCTACCGCCGATACAACCCGCGCACTTAACGACAGGCGGTGAGTGACGCCAGAGTCGGAACGGATCACCCATCTCATTCCCTTGGGCAATTTCCTCTGGGAGAGACGGGCACCAACCTCGACGAATGCCGCTCAAACGCTGTCGATGATAGCTAGGCAATGCCAGGACGATCTTGGTTCTCTTGAGCAAGTTCTCTTGAGATTGATTTCGGATGCATGACCTCGGTACCCGGCTGGGCAGCTTGCGCTGACCGGTCACGACTGCGGTCCTCTGTGGCGTCGAAGCGCTTTCCGCTCAGCGATGAGTGGTTGGCGCGATTTCGCTTTGCGCGGTGCGTTTCGCGTGGGGCGCGCGCGTGAGCGGGTGGGACGGATGGTCCCGAATGAATTTTGCGGAGCCGATGTGCGGTTTCGCGCGAACTTAGAGGTGAAGGCCAAGATGCCGACGATCAACCAGCTGATCGCAAGTCCGCGGACGGTACAGAAGTCGCGCAAGAAGGTGCCCGCGCTGCAGCAGTCGCCGCAGAAGCGCGGCGTTTGCACGCGCGTCTACACCACGACCCCGAAGAAGCCGAACTCGGCGCTGCGCAAGGTCGCCAAGGTGCGCCTGACCAATGGCTTCGAAGTCATCGGCTACATTCCCGGTGAAGGCCATAACCTTCAGGAGCACTCGGTGGTCATGATCCGGGGCGGCCGCGTCAAGGACTTGCCCGGCGTGCGCTACCACATTCTCCGGGGCGTGCTGGATACCCAGGGCGTCAAGAACCGTAAGCAGCGCCGTTCGAAATACGGCGCCAAGCGTCCGAAGTGAGCCTGATATAGCGAGGGTCATCCCCGGGCGAACGTAGTGAGACCCGGGGATCTGGATCAACAAGTCAAGACGTGGATGGCCGGGACGAGCCCGGCCATGACGAAGGAAGATAAGAGATGTCTCGCCGCCATTCTGCCGAAAAGCGTGAAGTGCTTCCGGATCCGAAGTTCGGAAACATCATCATTACGAAATTCATGAACTCGGTGATGTATGCCGGGAAGAAGTCGGTCGCCGAAGGCATCGTCTACGGCGCGCTCGGCATGATCGAGACCAAGACCAAGCAGAGCCCGCTCACGGTTTTCGAGCAGGCGCTGGAAAACGTGATGCCGACGATCGAAGTACGCTCGCGCCGCGTCGGCGGCGCCACCTATCAGGTGCCGGTCGAAGTCCGCTCGGTGCGCCGCCAGGCGCTGGGGATTCGCTGGCTGATTTCGGCAGCGCGCGAGCGCAATGAAAAGACGATGACGGAGCGGCTCTCGGCCGAGCTTCTCGACGCGTCGAATGGCAGGGGAAACGCCGTCAAGAAGCGTGAAGACGTGCACCGGATGGCGGAAGCCAACCGCGCCTTCTCGCACTATCGCTGGTAACGGCGAAACGAACGGAACTTAAGGAACAACCCATGCCCCGCGTTCATGCCATAGAGGACTACCGCAACTTCGGTATCATGGCGCATATCGATGCCGGCAAGACCACGACTACCGAGCGCATCCTTTATTATACCGGCAAGAGCCACAAGATCGGCGAAGTGCACGAAGGTGCCGCGACGATGGACTGGATGGAGCAGGAGCAGGAGCGCGGTATCACCATCACCTCCGCTGCGACCACCGCGTTCTGGAACGGCAAGCGGCTGAACATCATCGACACCCCCGGCCACGTCGACTTCACGATCGAAGTCGAGCGCAGCCTGCGCGTGCTCGACGGCGCGGTGTGCGTGCTTGACTCGAACCAGGGCGTCGAGCCGCAGACCGAAACCGTCTGGCGCCAGGGCGACAAATACCGCGTGCCCCGCATCGTGTTCGCCAACAAGATGGATAAGACCGGCGCCGACTTCTACAAATGCATGCAGGATATTGTCGATCGCCTCGGCGCCAAGCCGATCGCGATCCAGCTTCCGATCGGATCCGAGAATAATTTCAAGGGCCTGGTCGATCTCGTCCGCATGAAGGGCGTGATCTGGGAAGAAGAGAAGCTCGACGCCAAGTTTTCAGACGTCGATATTCCCGAGGATATGGTCGAGAAGGCCAAGGAATATCGCGAGAAGCTGCTTGAGGCCTCTGTCGAACTCGACGATGAGGTTCTCGCCGCTTACCTCGACGGCAAGGAACCCGATGAGGCGACGCTGAAGCGGCTGATCCGCAAGGCGGTGCTGACCGGCGCATTCTTCCCGGTGCTGTGCGGCTCCGCCTTCAAGAACAAGGGCGTGCAGCCGCTGCTCGACGCGGTCGTGGACTATCTGCCCTCGCCAGTCGACGTGCCCGCCATCAAGGGCGTCGACGAAGACGGCAACGAAATCGTTCGGCTTCCGAACGACAAGGAGCCGCTGGCGCTGCTGGCGTTCAAGATCATGGACGACCCATTCGTCGGCACCATCACCTTCTGCCGCATCTATTCCGGCACGCTGTTGTCGGGCACCGGCGTCATCAAT
>CAVZWE010000030.1:0-65397 GCA_963778925.1 uncultured Alphaproteobacteria bacterium
CCGATATGGCCGCGCTGTCCCTGCACATAGGCCGCTGTCATGAAAGTCGCGCCGACCAAAAGAAACACTGCCGCCTCGTCCTGCCAGTAGTTGGCGCTGTGGAACAGGGCGCGGCTGAGCACGCTGTAGCTGAGGATGGCGCAGGCCACGATCAGCGCGACGGCTGCGAAGACGACGATGACGTTGTTGCAAAGGGAGAGTGCACGCTCGAACGCCGCCACGAGCGCATTGTCCGCGGCGGCGCTCGAATGGTCATGTTGATCCTTGACTGGACCATGCATCATGCGGAGACGTCGGACGCGAGCTTCAGCAGGCTGGCCGAGGTCGCGGTCTTCGCGCCGTAGTCCTTCCATGCGGTATCCCGCGCGATGTCGCGCCATTTGCCAACGGTGGCCACATCCAGCGCGGCTATCTTGCAGCCGGCCTTTTCATAGACTTTGGCGACTTCGATGTCGTCGGCCTGTGCGCCCTTCTTGCCGAAAGCCTCGAGCTCCGAGCCGACCGCGAGGATGATGTCCTGATGTTTCTTCGGCAAGCCGTCGAAAATCGACTTCGACATCATCAACGGTTCCAGCATGAACCAGTAGGACGCGCCGGCGCCCGAGGTCAGGGCTTTCGAGACTTCCTCAAGCCGGAACGAGATCAGGCTGGTTGAGGAGGTAATGCCGGCGTCGCAGGCGCCGGTCTGCATCGCCGCGTAGATTTCGTTCGACGGCACCGACAGTACAGAAGCGCCCGCGGCCTGCAGCACCATGTCCATCTCGCGCGAGCCGCCGCGGACCTTCATGCCCTTGGCGTCCTCCGGGGCAACGATCGGCTTCGAACGGCTGGCGACGCCGCCCGCCTGCCAGACCCAGGTGAGCAGGATGATGCCCTTGTCGGCCAAAAAGTCCGTCAGCGCCTTGCCGATCGGATTCTTCTTCCAGGCCAGGCCCTGATTGTAAGTCGCGACCAGCCCGGGCATCAGGCCGATATTGGTTTCAGGCAATTCGCCGCCGGCATAGGGCATGGGATACAGGCTGATATCGAGCGCGCCTTTGCGCATCGCCGCGAATTGCGCGTTGGTCTTGATCAGCGATGAGTTCGGATAGATCTCGGCGGCAAGCTCGCCGCCGCTGCGTTTGGCTATTTCGGCGGCGAACACCCGGCACATCCGGTCGCGGAAGTCGCCCTTGTCGATGGTACCACCGGGAAACTGGTGCGATATTTTCAGCGTGGTTGCGGCGTGGGCCGTACCGGTGCCGAAACGCAAGATGGCAGGTGCGGCAAGCGTTGATGCGAGGATGTGGCGGCGCGTGAGCATGGAAATTCCCCCTGGGATGATCATTGATTGGGATGGTTCAGGCTCCCTGGAGAGCATACTAGCCCGCCTTCGCCCGAAATTTCTCTAGTCTGATAGTTTGAAGCTGAGTTTGACGGAAGGGTCGACCCTTGCTGCGGCGCACACTCGCCCAGAGATTCGACGGAAAAAAGACGGAATAGCGCCTTTTTGGCCGGCGCGAATTGCGGCGGCGCAGGGCGCTCCGGCAGCCCTGCCGAGAATTTTTCAGGCCGCGGGTAACAAACGAGGTCGCGGGACCGTCCTGAACTTAGCGGCATCAGTCGCTTTCAAAACCGGTTTCAAAGGGAAGACCAACCATGACCATTCGCGCCCGCATTGCCCTCGGAGTATCTGTCGCCGCTCTTTCGTTCGGCCTGGCGCTTGCGCCAGCCGCCTTCGCCCAAGACAAGATGGGCAAGGATGACGGCATGAAGAAGGAGACCATGTCCAAGGACGGCATGAAGAAGGATACCATGTCGAAAGATGGCATGAACAAGGACACGATGTCGAAGGACGGCATGAAGAAAGACGACGGAATGAAGAAGAACTAGCCCTCACATTTGTCCCACGGGCTCGCCTCATTCAGGGGCGAGCCTGTGACGCCTCCGGCGTCACGCCGCTGTCATCTATTTGCGTTTCTTGCGTGCGGCATAGCGCGCGTCGCGCGCAGCTTTGCGTTCGGTCTCCATTGCGGCTTCCTTTGCCGCCGCTTCTTCCCTTTCGCGTGCGAGTTGGGCGGCGGCCTGTGCTGCGGCCTCGGCCTCACGGCGTTTCTGCTCGACCTTGGCGGCCTCGCGCGCCAGTTTGGCCTTGGCACGCTCGGCAGCCTGCGCCTCGCGCTCGAGCCGCCGCTGCACCACCGCAGGATCGTCGAGAGTGGGCTGGCTGCGAAACTTGTTGAGGATGTTCTGCCTGGCTTGCTGCGCCGCCTTCTGCCGGTCCGCAAAGCTAGGTTCTTTGAATCCACTCATGGTACGGGCCTTGTTGCTTTCTTGTAGGTTGTAGACGATCGGCTTCACCGACGCATCGGCTCAGGACAACCGTGCCTGTGCGATCGGGAGCGGTGTACATCCGCGCGCGCCGGGAAGCCATCAAAATAGCCGAAGAGGCTGGGCCTGAGGTTATTTTTTGGTGTGCAGCGAGGTGCTCATGGAAACCGCCGCCGTGCCTTGATTTGGCGAGCCTGACAGGACCACGACCGATTCCTGACAGGGTGGAAACTTTCCCCGATCGAAGCTTAGCCGATCGCGCAGGGGTCGATCGTTGATTGGCGATGTGAGCCGGATCGTCATCTCCGAGACGCGAGGCCGGGGTAGCCTGAAGGAAAGTGGGACGAGCGTTGAGTTGATTAGCTCGATCGGATCCGCCGCGAGACAACCAGGGTTGGCTCGCTGGATCTGCCTTGCATCTTCGTGCGAGGCTTTGGCGTTGTCGCAATCCGGAGCCGGGCTTCTGCGCCCTGGACCGCCTGCCGCAAGCGCAGGACTTCGTCGTAGCTCTCGCTGAGTGTCTGCATCGTCGCAACGCGCGATACTGGCCTGGGGGGTTTCTTGGCTTTCACGAGGACCTCTTGGGGCAAGCGAACTTCCTTGCTGTAGTCGCGGGCAAACGATTCCGCGTTCAATAGAACAAAGCCGCCCGGCGGAATATGATCGCGTGACGGCTTTGCCATTGTGGGCCCGGACTTGGGGAAATGTCCGGTGGGTTGTTGATAACGGATGGAAATGAACGAGCAATGGAACTCGTTCGTTAAGCTTGATGCTGACGTTGCGGGTTAATTCTGGAACTTCGGCTGGTTAATTCAGCACAGTCGTCTCTTCGATCGCCTGACAAGCGAGAGGCAAGCGGGCAGGCTGCAGCCGACCGCCTATGCCGACGACAAGCGGCGCACCGCTCATGGCGACGGGGTTCGGTCAGGGAGACGTCATCCATGCGCGACCGCCCCACTAACGATGCGACGCGCGCGCTCCACTGACGGCAATGAATATGAATACGGCGAGAATTCCAAGAGCGATCAGCATGGCACTCACTCTGATCCGCCCACCCAAATCGATCATAATCCCGTGCGTGATCTTTGCCAGCGGAAATAACCGGCTGCTGAATTAAAAATTGGGCGACAGGTCGCGCCTAAGCCTAAGCAGAAACATATAGAAAAAAGTTGCCGCAGCTGTGGCAGCTTTCAAGGGCTCGTGGTCATCGTCGCGACGGAGAAAGATCTCCACGCTGTCGCGCTCGGAAAATGGTGAACCGAGGCCTGAGGGGCTTTGCACCAGCGATCACCGACAGTGACTGTCGAAGACCGTGCGTCGTCATCTGTGTCCATGTTGAATAGCTCAGGCCTTCCCGCCGACGGCGGAAGGCCGCGACAAGAGCTCAGCCTGACCCTCACAGGATGTTGAAAACTGAGCCGGAAGGAGCGTCAGCCCGAAGGGCCCTCTTGGTTGCACTGCACAACCATCTCTACTTGTCCGAATCGTGAATTTTGAGAGAATGCGTCAATCGATCGATCAGGCCGGGGACGAGCATGAGCACGATGGGGGCGGTGGTTTTCTGGCTGGCGGTTGTTTGGGCGCCAGGATTGGCATTGATGGGCTATCTATTGCTGCCCGGCGCCTGGAACCTGATTAGGAACGCTGAGGCACGATCGACGCGATGAGCCGAAGCCACCCCGTCGCGGCGATGGCGGTAAAATAAGGCCGCGCGGGTTCGGGGTAATTTTGGGCCCGTCGGCTATTGAAAAGGGGCGAAGCTACCCTAGTTAATCGGAGGGCGACGATTAAATATGGGAGCACCTAATGGCTCCACGCTTTGTCCTTGCCTTGCTAGCGGCTGCGTTTGGCGTCGCCGTCGTCGGTGCGACCATCACGACCATCCAGCAAGTAAGATTTACCGCACAGGCTCACTCCGCAGCCTATTCCCGCCCTGCATTAATCAGGCGGCTCGACGCCGCCTCGTTGGTCCCAGCATATGAATATCAAACCAGGCGATCTTAAATCGATGTCCGTCGACGAGCTTTGGGCTCTGCATTCGGAAATTGCCACTGTCCTGACCCGCAGGATATCCGCTGAAAAAGCACAGCTCGAACAGCGGCTGCAGCGACTGCAACTGCCGGGCGGTGCGTCAAAAGGCAGCATCCGCCGCGGACGGCGTCCGTATCCGCAGGTGTTCCCCAAGTACCGAAACCCCGCCGAACCCGCAGAGACCTGGGCTGGCCGCGGCAAGCAGCCACGGTGGCTCACTGCCCAGCTTCGATCCGGGAAGACACTCGACGATTTCAGGATTCAGCCGTCGTCCGATCGCGCACGGCGTTCGCAGTCGGGATCTTAAATCTGCCGTTGTGGCGAGGCGGCCGTGGCACGCGCCGCAAGATCAGCAACCGCTGTTCGAGAACCTCGATCCGCTGGGACAACAGATACGCCTCGTCTGGTGACTGAGCATGCATCGCCGGCGTGTCCCGCCGCGCCACGTTCGAAACCGCTAGATCGCTTCTCATTTGACACCTCCCACCAGAAAAAAGCCAGCTAACGCAACTGTAACGAGACGCCGGCCCGCCAATGCATGAAGGAGCCGGCCCGGCGCCTGGGATTTAGCGTGACCGGGCTCGCCTTCAGATGATTGGCGGGAATCGATACTTCCCGGCCCCGAGGACTTGCTTTGCAAATCCCGTGCCCGGCGATGTCGGTTTGGATGGTTTCGCGGGTCCTGAGCCCCCAGTCGCACCTCGAAGACGCCGGGCTGCAACGCCGCCAGCGCCTGCCTCGGATGGCTCAACTTTCGCCCGTGCGGATCCCAGCCCATGGAAACGCTCTTACGCTACTCTGCACTACGGTTCGGTTCGATACCGACAGGTCAGCTATAGATCTTGCCTTGGCTCCCTGCTGGCGTCGTATTTCCACTGCGCGGCAGCCAGGTAGTTCCTGCAAGAGCGCTGGTAAACAAGGCGAATGATGATGTCCCACATGACCGAACCCCCGTTTGATCAGCGGGCTACGTCTACCAGCCGTTTGTTTCAGGGTGTCTTCGCGGGGTGGGAAAATGGCTTCATCGGGCCGTTGGAACTGTTTCGTCGGGCCCCGGCTGACGAAACGTAAGGTCGCGCGCCGATATCGCCTGCATCGGAACGTTTGCCGGAAGGCTCGCATTGAGGGACCGGGGTACGCCTCGATACCGCGATCATGGTAATAGCGGTCGCGGCGCCACGATATATCTCACATTACCATTTCCGGGCTCACCCAGCGATGACCGACGACCCCCAAAAAGGCGGTAACCGGCGGCCCGCGATTGCAGGACTGATCATTGCAGTGGTCTTGCTGATGCTGGGCCTTTGGCTGGCGCACGAGCTGACCGCGGCCAGCAAGATGCAGGACTGCCTGATGTCGGGACGCACGAATTGCAACGTTATTCCTGCCCGATGAGCTTACTGTGGCGACGGCGACACAGAATGGCCGCCATCGCCATCGCTTCACTTTTTGCGATCGGAATTGGCGATACTGTCGCGTAAGCTCGCCGCAAAGATCGGCAGGGGCAGGACAACCTCCACACGAAATGAACGCCGGTCGGCGCGCACCGTCCATCCCAACCGCGCACTGCCTTGTTCTTAACGTGCGTAGCCAGCTGGCGGAGAATCTCGGAGCCTGCCATTCTTCGGCCGGTGTATCTGCTCTAATTGGGTTGCATGGAATGAGTGCGATCGATCCGCGAGCCGAGCGTGACGGTCTAAACCGGAAGGACGCCGTGCAGAACGCAGCGTCGCCAACCCGCATGAGTGGGGGCGGGCTACCGTCTGCTGCCGAGATTTGGTCGACGGGAGCCGAAACTTCGGCCGATCCTGAGCAAGCAGCTGAGAGAATTGCGGCCGAGAAAGTCCTGCCGAAGTCCGAACCCGGTGCAGTGCCAGAGGTCGGACCTCTCAGGCAGAGCAGTGCCGGGAGCGGCAGCAGCCGGGAGGAAAAAAGGTTGGCCCAAAGCCGAACCTGGCCTCCGCGTCGGCTGTCGCTGGCGCTGCAGGGAGGCGGCTCGTTCGGCGCTTTTACCTGGGGTGTCCTGGATCGGCTGCTGGAAGAACCGGCTTGCGATCTTGATGCGATTAGCGGCGCCAGCGCAGGTGCGGTAAATGCGGCGCTTCTCGCCTCCGGATTTGTCGAAGGCGGCCGGGACGGCGCGCGGGCGCGGCTAAGGCGATTTTGGCGGCGAGTTACGGATGAAGCATCGTTCCGCTCGCTGATATTGATCGGCGGGTTTTCGCCGGCCGGAACCTCGGTTGCATTCGGTCGAGGATTATCGCCGGCGCAATTTGATCCGTTCGATCTCGACCCGCTGCGCCAGGCGCTAACGGCGGAGATTGATTTTTCCGCACTGTATGACCCGATCTGTCCGAGGCTCCTGGTCGCGACAACCCGTGTTCGCGATGGCCGATTGCACATCTTCCGCAACAAGGAACTGACTGCCGACGTGTTGCTGGCGTCGACCTGTCCGCCTTTGCTCCACAGCGCCGTGGAGATCGAAGGCGAAGTCTATTGGGACGGCGGCTATGCCGCCAATCCGCCGCTGGTACAACTGGTACAGGAATCGGCGGCGACGGATGTGCTCGTTGTTCAGGTCACCCCGGCGCAAGACGCCTATGTCCCGATAACCATGGCGGCAGTCGACCGGCGTCTCGACCAGATCATGGCCAATTCGGCCCTCAATGCCGAAATCGCCGCGCTTGATTGGACGCGCGACGTGGCAGCAACGTCGAAACTGCGTTCTCTAAGGGTGTTTCGGATCGCGGCGGAACACGGGATCGACGGACTTGCGCAGCGCAGTTCTGTGGATATTGGACGCGAATTCATCAGCATGCTGCACCGGAGCGGGCGCGATGCCGCCGATCGCTGGCTATCGCGAGATCCGGACGAAGCGGCGCCGATAAGCCGGAAACGACGAGATAGGGATGACAGCTTCGGCTTGTCCGCGCTTCAGCCAGTTTCCACCGATGCGCTGTAATCGCCGCCGGGCTGGCCGGTAGCCCCCGGTCGGGGCGATTTGCCGGAGCAATCTCGTCGTCAACCTGGCAAGCGCGTCTGGGGCTCTCGGATCGGCGCCCTGGGCCCGTCATCTCGGCCTCGCATCGCGACCAGGGACCCCAGGTCTGCCGACGTTTGCCTGGAACGGTAACGGTGCCAGTGCAAGACCGCGCCGATGATCAGCGGCGGCGCCAATGCCGCGCCAATCAGAAAATTGGGCAACGGCGCCGGCGAGATCCATTCGATCGTCAGCGCCGCCACCAGCCAAAGGACGGCAAATATCACCGCAAAATCGATCTTGGGAAATTGCAAATAATAGCAGAGCCCGGTGCCGATCACCGCGGGCGCGATCGCTGCGGCGATCATGTAAACCGTCAGTTCTTTCGGCGTCAAATGATCGATCACCATCGACGCCAACAGCCAAAGGGCTGCAAACATGGTCACGAAGTCGATCGGGTGCCGCACGCGCTAGCCTCGTGCTTCGCACAATTGTGCAGTCATAAGGATGCTCAAATAACCCCCGTCAGCCTGCGATACCGGACTGTAGCAGAGATCCTTATACTGTCACCCAATCTTCGAACGCGGACTAAGGCGGTCAGGCCGGCAAGCGGATGCTGTGAGGCGGCTCCTTAAGCGACCTCGGCCAGTTTTTCGGTCAATTTTCGCAAGTCCATTTTCGTTTGGTCGCCGCTGATCGCGTTGGCTACGGCGTTGGCGTCCGAATGATCGAGCCTGGCGACCAGCCGACCCCGGTCCCAGACCTCAACGTCGTGCCCATCGGCGAGGTGTTCCGCAGCCTTCAGGGCGGCGGCGTCGTCCCGGTGATCGCCGGAAAAGTTGGGGGCCTTGATGAAACGATGACCGTCGATACCGATGATATAGGCGCGATAATCGGGCATTGTTGCTGCTCCCTTTCAGCCACCAGCCCAATACCCTTAGCCTCCGATGAAGCCGAGATTTGGGCAGTGATGCAACCTAATGTTGTTCCAGTTCCGAAAAAACGAGGCCGCCTTGTGCGGAAAACAACCCGCCGGGTCGAAACGATATTGTGAACATAACCCCAATTGACAAATAAACGCCCTTAAGTTTCACTATCAAACTGACGCACGTTTGGATAGTAGCCGCGGGAGATGCTGTGGCGTAACCAGTACCGTGCCATCGGCTGCGCTCGTGGTAGATGCCGCACTGGCGTTGCCGCCAGTGCCCCCCGTTACCACCGTTGCCGTTACCGCCAATTCCTCCGGTCACGTTTGCAATATTACCGGGGTCGCTATTTGGCGTTGTGATCGCGATTGCGTCGCCGCCCGGCCCGCCGTCGCTGCCAGGAGCCACACCGTCGATGCCGGTGGCCCATCGGACGGGCGGCTTCGTTTTTATTCCGGATGACACGAAGCTGATCGGTCTGAAAGCGCAACCGGCAGCGGCTGGCGGCTCACGCAAGGCGGCTAGGGCGGTAACAAGAATTGGGGCGCGGGCCTTCGGAGCCGCGCCTCGTTTCTTGGGTCAGCCGATAAATGTGTCCTTCTGACCTGCTCGCGCAGCTTTGTTAGTTCGAGAAACCGAGTCTTGAGATTGGCTCTTGCCTCAGCGACGACTGCTAGCCGTCTGTCGGCGACAGTTAAAAGACGCTTCAGATTAGGGCTCATTTTGCGATCCCCAATGGCTGAAAATGAACGCGACAAACCAGGATGGACGTGACGACCACGGTCCAAAAAAATTGCTTTCCAATTAGAAAGCTGACGAACCCCCTCGGAGTCAAATTACCAAATTGTCGCGCGCGACAAAGTCGCAGGGCTCGATCGCGAGTTCGGATGGAACCGCGGAATTGCCCGCGATTTCGGAAACAGCTTCGGTCGCAGGTCTCTGACGCCAACGACGAGTTCGGTCAACGTCGGTGTTCGGCGAAGCGATTGTAGCTGCGACATGGCGCTACGTTCGCGGGTGCGACGTGGTAAAAAAGGGACCGTCATGCAAGGCGCCAGTCGGCCTAAGGGAGCTTGTACGGGAATGCCGCTCGGCTATCATCAAGGCGTCGGAATTGATGTCGGAAGATCGCACCAGACCACTATCCGCTGTACGGGAGTTCGCTGTGGTGGGAAATGCCGATCGTGCCATCCGCCGAATGCGCCGAAGCATTCTCTTTGAGCTAGTCTCTTTCAATCGACGGGTTGGAGGGGACACGGACGCGTCCGTGCTCCTCACAACGTTGATGTGTTTCAGCGAAACAGAAGAGAAGCATGTCTTTTCTGCCGCCATCAGTGAACTCCTGCAACAAGGAATTATTATCGGAGTGCCCCAAACGGGTGGGCAATTAACGGTCCGTCTCAATTTGGCGAAGCGTGCCGAGATCAATGAAGAGCTTGTAGCAACGCGAGAACGGTATACGGATGGACATTGGTTGGTCGCGATGAGCGATAAGTCATTAGCAAGAAAAGTGTTGGTTGTTGTGGCTTTGATTATCTTCATAGTGTGGTCGTCCCCCTCGGCCCGCATTACGACACCACACTGTGCCAACAACTGCGTAACTGATTTGTCAGCCAATCGTCGTTGAGCTGAAATCAGGATTTTGAGCGGGGGCGGGGCGCCCATACGCGCGATTGTTTGACTTCGCGACCAAGCCCGCCGGTTTCACGCCCGACGGGCTTTTTCAAAATCGAAGAGGTCGATCAAGCAGCCGCGGCACCCTTCCGCTTCCAAGCGAGCGCGCCGAGGTCCTTGCTTGCAGGTCTTGCCCGTATTGATACTATTCCTCCAATTTTAGGGAGGAATTTTCGTGAGACTGCTCGCCCTAGCGGTTGGCGCCGCGTTCCTTTTACTAACGTTTGCATCGTTATCCGCGCCCGTTTACGCTCAATCTACCAGTGCCAAAGGAAATGCAAGCCAAAGCCCCCCGAGCGGGAAAACGTCAAAAACCGGGTCTACTTCGAAGAAGCAGTAAGCCGAAAACGTGGCGAATGAATGAGGAGGGGCGCATATCAGGGCGGACCGATCGCAGCGGCATAGGTCCAATACGTCAAGCTGCTAGAGGCGCGCGCTGTGGATCGGGTCAGACGGATTAAGCGAAGGTCAGTTGCAGCCTGAGCCTTCGCACGCTTGCGCCGGCTGCGGATGGAAGGTCACTATGGTTGCGGTGCCGCCGATGACTGCGAAGGCGAGCGCGACGAGCACCAGAAGCTTTTTCATGAGGTCAGTCCTCAAAACAGATTAGATTAAGCGAAGGTCAGTTGCAGGTTCCTTCGCACGCTTGCGCCGGCTCGGGATGGAAGGTCAGTACGGTTGCGGTGCCGCCGACCAAGGCGAAGGCGAGCAGCGCGAGGAGCAATATCTTCTTCATGGCTGCAATCCGTCCTTTAAGGTAAGTCGCAAACATTACTGAGACGCGCGGAAGAACAAGCTGCTGCAATTCATGGGAGGCCAGGAGCGCCGCTTTCTTCTTTACCAAGCCTTGTCATCCCGCAGCGTGTCTGCGTATTCCGGCCAAGGAGCTTCTGAGGAACCCGCGGTAAATCGAGTTGAGGACGAATAACAGCATGACCCAACCTCGTTGTTTGGTCTTCCTACAGGCTAGCGGGATCTTCGTATCAAGCTGACTTCGTCACCCAAGAAAACGGCTTCATCGGATTGCCAAAGGCGTTTCGTCGGGAACCCCAATCGCGACGCCCGCACCGGCAATGGAGGGGCGAACGGAAAACGGATCGCCCGTCATCGCATTGAAATCATTGGCGATCCCAGCAGGATTCGAACCTGCAACCCACGGAGTAGAAATCCGTTACTCTATCCAGTTGAGCTATGGGACCGTTGGCGCCTTTATACCATTGCCAATATGAAAAATCCGCTTCCCGGCCAAGCCGTTCCGAACCGTTTTCTGCACTCAAGCGACCAAGCTGCAGCGGTGGGCCGTTCGGTCCGCCCTAACCTCAAGCTACGCCGCGGCCGGCAGCCGGCGCAGCAAAGGGCTGGCTTCGACAAATGTCGCATGCGACTTTTTCGCTATCCCATTGTCCCGCCATGAGTCCGTCACCTTTTAGCGCACTTCTGCACGCCACGCGGCGCACGCCGCGAAGGAGCTCCATCATGATTGGTTTGGTTCGCGCCGCAGCACTTTGCGCAACGCTGGCGCTTGGCCTGGTCACGGCGCAGGCCGCGGATAAAGCCTTCAAACGCGACGAACTGGCCAATTCAGCGATCAAGCTGGAAGCCCAGATCAAGAGCGAGGCCGGACCCGTCGCCAAGACCAACGCGACCCTCAAAACCGACGCCGACGCCGCCTTCAAACGCAACGATTTCCGCGCCGGCCTGCAGATCCTCGGGCAGATCGCCGCCACCACGCCTGAGGATAGCGGCAACTGGCTTCGGCTGGCGCGGGTTATTTTCCAGATCTCGCCGAAGAACTCCAGCGAACAGACCTTCCTCTTGGAGCGCGCCTCGACCGCGGCCTATATCGCCTATCAGCGCGCCGGCAACGCCGGCGAAGAGGCGGACGCGCTGGCCGTGCTCGGCCGGGCGATGTCCGAACGCAAGCTGTGGCGGCCGGCGCTGGATAGCTTGCGGCTCTCGCTCGATCTGCGCGAGGTCGCCGAGGTGCGCGGCCAATACGAGAAAATGCGGGACGAGCATGGGTTCCGGCTGCTGGACTACACCGTCGATTCCGAACTCGGCCTCGCCGCGCGCCTGTTTCCAGTTCTCAGAAGACCTCGCCAAGCGCACCGACTTTGCGCCGTTCCTCGCACTCGCCGGCAGCGACAAGCCGGCGCTGACCTCGGAAGGAAAACAGCTTTGCGTCGACGGCTTGAAGCATGGTGAACGCTACAACATCAACCTGCGCGCCGGGCTGCCGTCCACGGTGAAGGAAACCCTGCCCAAGTCAGCTGAATTCAACATCTATGTGCGCGACCGCAAGCCGTTCGTTCGCTTTACCGGGCGCGCCTATGTGCTGCCGCGCACCGGGCAGCGCGGCATCCCCGTGGTCAGCGTCAACACCCCCGCGGTCACTGTCGACGTGTTCAGGATCGGCGACCGCAACCTGATCAACACCGTGATCGACAGCGATTTTCAGCGTGCGCTGAGCAGGTACGAGCTTTCCAGCCTCGGCGATGAGCGCGGCGTCAAGGTCTGGTCGGGCGAATTGACAACCGCGACTACCCTCAATCAGGACGTCATCACGGCGTTTCCGGTCGATCAGGCCCTGGGCGATCTGCAGCCAGGCGTCTACGTGATGACGGCGGCGGCCAAAGGTCCGGGCAGCGACGACGACGGCCAGCTTGCGACGCAATGGTTCATCGTTTCCGATCTCGGCATCACCGCGTTCTCCGGCAATGACGGCATCCACGTCTTCGTCAACTCGCTGGCTTCCACCGATGCGGTCGCCAAGGCGGAAGTGCGGCTGGTCGCCCGCAACAACGAGATTCTGGCCACCCGCAAGACCGACAATTCCGGTCACGTACTGTTCGAGGCGGGACTGGCGCGCGGCGAGGGCGGTCTGTCGCCGGCGATGCTGACGGTATCGGGCGAGAAGACCGACTACGCGTTCCTCAGCCTGAAATCCAACGCGTTCGACCTGTCCGATCGCGGCGCTTCCGGCCGCGCCGTGCCCGCGGGCGCCGATGCCTTCGTCTATGCCGAACGTGGTGTCTATCGCTCGAACGAGACCGTGTTCCTCACGGCTCTTTTGCGCGACGGCCTGGGCAATGCCGTGACCGGAGGGCCGCTGACGCTGGTGATCGAGCGCCCCGACGGCGTCGAATTCCGACGCGCGCTGCTTCCCGATCAGGGCGCCGGCGGCCGCAGCATGTCCGTGCCGCTCAATTCCGCCGTCCCGACCGGGACCTGGCGGGTTCGGGCCTTCGTTGATCCCAAGGGATCGCAGGTCGGCGAAACCACCTTCATGGTCGAGGATTATGTCCCTGAGAGGATCGAGTTTGACCTGACAGCCAAGGATAAGCAGATCAGAGCTGATGCTCCTGTCGAACTCAAGGTCGACGGCCATTTCCTCTATGGCGCACCCGCCTCGGGCCTGCAACTGGAAGGCGACATGCTGGTCGCGCCGGCCTCCGAACGGCCGGGGTATGCCGGCTACCAGTTCGGCGTCGCCGACGAGGAGACCACCAGCAACGAGCGCACGCCGATCGAAAACCTGCCCGAGGCCGATACCAACGGCGTCGCGATTTTCCCGGTCAGCCTGGCAAAACCGCCGTCATCGACGCGTCCGCAGGAAGCACAGATCTTCATCCGCATGGCCGAGGCCGGCGGCCGCGCGGTCGAGCGCAAGCTGGTGCTGCCGGTGGCGCCGACGGCGGCGATGATCGGCGTCAAGCCGCTATTCGCTGACAAGAGCGTTGCCGAAGGCGACAAGGCCGGCTTCGACGTGGTGTTCGTCGCGCCGGACGGCAAACAGCTTTCGCGCGACGGGCTGCGTTATGAACTGTTGAAGATCGAGTCCCGCTATCAATGGTATCGCCAGAGTTCGTCGTGGGAGTATGAGCCGGTCAAATCGACCACGCGCGTGGCGGACGGTGACCTCACCATTGCCGCCGACAAGCCGTCGCGGATCACGCTGTCGCCGCAGCCGGGCCGCTATCGCCTCGACGTCAAATCGACTGAGGCCGATGGTCCCCTGACATCGGTGCAGTTCGATGTCGGCTGGTATTCGGACGGCAGCGCCGATACCCCTGACCTGCTGGAAACCTCGATCGACAAGCCGGAATATGCCTCCGGCGATACCATGGTGGTGTCGGTCAATGCGCGCACGGACGGTAAGCTGACCATCAATGTGCTGGGCGACCGGTTGCTGACTACGCAGACCTCCGACATCAAGCAAGGCACCGCCCAGGTCAGGATTCCCGTCGGCAAGGATTGGGGCACCGGCGCCTATGTGGTGGCGACGCTGCGCCGCCCGCTCGATGTGGCTGCGCTGCGGATGCCGGGCCGGGCGATCGGGCTGAAATGGTTCGGCATCGACAAGAAGAGCCGCACGCTGCAGGTCAGCCTGTCGCCGCCGGCCTTGGTGCGTCCCAACACCACGCTGAAGCTGCCGGTCAAACTGGGCGGCCTTAACCCCGGCGAAGACGCCAAAATCGTCGTTGCCGCCGTCGATGTCGGCATTCTCAATCTCACCAACTACAAGCCGCCGGCGCCGGATGACTACTATCTCGGCCAGCGCCAAATGACCTCGGAGATCCGCGACCTCTATGGGCAGTTGATCGACGGCATGCAGGGCACCCGTGGCCAGCTCAGGACCGGCGGCGATGCCGGTGCCGAGCTGCAGGGCAGCCCGCCGACGCAGAAGCCGTTGGCGCTCTACTCCGGAATCGTCACGGTCGCCGCCGACGGTTCCGCCGAGATCAGTTTTGATATTCCCGAGTTCGCCGGCACCGCGCGGGTGATGGCGGTGGCCTGGACCGCCACCAAACTCGGCCGCGCCACGACCGATGTCACGGTGCGCGATCCGGTCGTACTGACCGCGACGCTGCCGCGCTTCCTGCTCAATGGCGACCACGGCACCATGAGTTTTGACCTGGACAACGTCGAAGGCGCGCCCGGCGACTACACCATCAATGTCAGGACAACCGGCCCAGTGAAGGTGACTGGCAATCCCGCCACCACGGTAAAGCTCGCGGCCAAGCAGCGCAGCTCGATGTCGCTGGCGCTCGATGCCGGCGGCGCCGGAACCGCAAACCTCGATGTCGACATCACGGGGCCGAACGGGCTGACCCTGGCGCGGCATTATGCGCTCGACGTCAAGCCGGCGACGCAGATCCTGGCGCGCCGTTCGATCCGCACGCTCGCAAAAGGGGAGAGCCTGACCCTGACCTCCGACATGTTCTCGGATCTGGTACAGGGTACCGGCGGCGTCTCGCTGTCCGTCAGCATGTCCACCGCGCTCGATGCCGCGACCATCCTGAAGGCGCTCGACCGCTACCCGCATGGTTGCTCGGAGCAGATCACCAGCCGAGCGATGCCGCTGCTCTACGTCAATGATCTCGCGGCCGGCGCCCATCTCGCGATGGATACCGAGGTCGATCAGCGCATCAAGGACGCGATCGACCGGCTGCTGGCGCGGCAAGGCTCGAACGGATCGTTCGGCCTGTGGTCGGCCGGCGGCGACGACGCCTGGCTCGATGCTTACGTGACGGACTTCCTGACCCGCGCGCGCGAAAAGGGATTTGCGGTGCCGGATGTGTCGTTCAAGAGCGCGCTCGATCGTATCCGCAATTCGGTCGTCAACGCCAACGAGCCTGAAAAGGACGGCGGGCGAGATCTCGCCTACGGCCTCTACGTGCTCGCCCGCAACGGCACCGCACCGATCGGTGACCTGCGCTACCTCGCCGACACCAAGCTGAACAATCTGGCGACGCCGATTGCAAAGTCGCAACTGGCGGCGGCGCTGGCGCTGGTCGGCGACAAGGGCAGGGCGGAACGGGTCTATGCCGCGGCCCTCGAAAGCCTCACGCCAAAGCCGGTGCTGGAGTTCGGCCGGGTCGACTATGGCAGCGCATTGCGCGATGCCGCCGCGCTGGTTTCGCTTGCCAGCGAAGGTAATGCGCCGCGGGCCACGCTGACGCAGGCGGTGGCGCGGGTCGAAGTGGCGCGCGGCCTGACGCCCTACACGTCGACGCAGGAAAATGCCTGGCTGGTGCTGGCCTCGCGCGCGCTTGCGAAGGAAACCATGAGCCTCGATCTCGATGGTGCTCCGATCAAGGCCGCGCTCTATCGGAGCTACAAAGCGGCCGAGATGGACGGCAAGCCGCTCAAGATCACCAACACTGGCGACGCGGCGGTACAGGCCGTGGTTTCGGTGAGCGGCGCGCCGATCACGCCGGAGCCCGCGGCCTCGAACGGCTTCAAGATCGAGCGTAATTATTTCACGCTCGACGGCAAGCCAGCCGACGTGTCGAAGGCCAGGCAGAATGATCGCTTCGCCGTCGTGCTGAAGGTCACGGAGGTCAAGCCTGAATACGGTCACATCATGGTGTCGGATTATCTCCCCGCGGGCTTCGAGATCGATAATCCGCATCTGGTTTCGTCCGGTGAGACCGGCACGCTGGACTGGATCGAGGATGGCGAAGAGCCGGAAAACACCGAATTCCGCGACGATCGCTTCACCGCGGCCATCGACCGCGCCGCCGACGACAAGGCGGTGTTCACGGTGGCCTATGTGGTGCGCACGGTTTCGCCCGGCAAATACGTGCTGCCGCAGGCCTATGTCGAGGACATGTACAATCCCTCGCGCTATGGCCGCACCGGCACTGGATCGGTCGAGGTGCGTGCGGCGAAATGAGCGCATCGGGCCGCAAATTCTCCCCATCGTCATGGCCGGGCTTGTCCCGGCCATCCACGACTTCTGATCGCGACAAGCAAGGAAGACGTGGATGCCCGGGACAAGCCCGGGCATGACGGCGGGAGACGTAGGCTCGTCGTCCGCTTCGCCGCGATGGCGTTCGCATTGATCGGTGTTCTTGCTATTGCGATTGGCGCGTGGGTGGTCTCGCTCGGCCCATTGCCGCTGGCGCAGGCGCGGCAAGTCTCCACCACGGTTGTCGACCGCAACGGCAAGCTGTTGCGTGCCTATGCCATGGCCGACGGCCGCTGGCGGCTGCCGGTCGATGCCAAGACCGCTGTCGATCCCGGCTACTTGAAACTGCTGCTTGCCTATGAAGACCGGCGCTTTCGCTCCCATGCCGGCGTCGATCCGCTGGCGCTGGGCCGCGCCGCGTTTCAACTCGCAACAAGCGGACACATCGTATCCGGCGGTTCGACCATCACCATGCAGCTGGCGCGTATGATGGAGCCGCGGCGAGAGCGGTCGGTTTACGCAAAACTGCGACAGATGCTCCGCGCGCTGGAGATCGAGCGGCAACTGACAAAAGACCAGATCCTCGATCTCTATCTGGCGCTGGCGCCCTATGGCGGCAATCTCGAGGGCATTCGCGCCGCCTCGATCGCTTATTTCGGCAAGGAGCCGAAGCGATTGTCGCTGGCGGAGGCGGCGCTGCTGGTGGCGCTGCCGCAATCGCCGGAAACCCGCAGGCTCGATCGCTATCCAGAGGTCGCGCGCGCAGCGCGCGATCGTGTGCTCGACCGGATGGTCGAAGAGCACCAGGTGTCGCAGGAAGACGCGGCGCTTGCCAAAGCGGTGCCGGTGCCGCGGCTGCGCAAGCCGATGCCGATCCTGGCGCCGCACTCCGCCGACGGTGCGCTTGCCACCGTGAAAGATGCCGATGTCATCAGGCTGACGCTGGATTCCAGTCTGCAAAAGGTTTTGGAAGCGCTGGCGCGCGACCGCGCGATTGCGCTCGGGCCAAACATCTCCGTCGGCATCCTCGCGGTAGACAATGCCAGCGGCGACGTGCTGGCGCGGGTCGGTTCATCGGATTATTTCGACGACCGGCGTGCCGGGCAGGTCGATATGACCCGCGCCGTGCGCTCACCCGGATCGACGCTGAAACCCTTTATCTACGGCGTCGCCTTCGAAGACGGTTTTGTGCATCCGGAAAGCCTGATCGACGACCGGCCGGTCCGGTTTGGCTCTTACGCGCCGGAAAATTTCGACAATACCTTTCAGGGCACGGTGCCGGTGCGCAGGGCGCTGCAATTGTCGCTGAACGTGCCGGCGATCATCCTGCTCGACCGGGTCGGCGCCAGCCGGCTGTCGTCGCGGCTGAGGCAGGCGGGTGCCAATCTGGTGCTGCCGAAAGACGAGGCGCCGGGCCTTGCCATGGGTCTCGGCGGCGTCGGCGTCACGCTGCAGGATCTGGTGCAGCTCTATGGTGGATTGGCGCGGCTCGGAAACACGAAGCCGCTGCGCGAGATCGCAAGCGACCAGCCGCGCGATTCCCTGCGGCTGATGGACCAGGTCGCGGCCTGGCAGGTCGGCAACGTGCTGATGGGCACGCCGCCGCCGGAAAACGGCGTGCACAACCGGATCGCGTTCAAGACCGGCACCAGCTACGGCTATCGCGATGCCTGGTCGGTCGGCTTCGACGGCCGCATCACCATCGGCGTCTGGGTTGGACGTCCCGACGGCGCCCCGGTGCCCGGCCTGGTCGGTCGTACCGCTGCCGCGCCCATCCTGTTCGATGCCTTTGCCCGGACTGGAAAACTCCCGGTGGCGCTGCCAAAGCCGCCCAAGGGTGCGCTGCTGGCCAGTAACGCCAGGCTGCCGCTGCCGCTGCGGCGATTTCGCCCATTGGGAGAATTGGTCCGGACCGGGAGCGAGCAGGCGCCGCACATCCAGTTCCCCCTGAACGGCTCACGGATCGACGTTGATCGTTCGGCCGGCGGACAATTCGCCGCAATGCCGGTCAAGGTTGCCGGCGGCGTGCTGCCGATGACCATGCTGGTCAACGGTGTGTCGGCGGGCGAAATCGACGGCCGGCGCCGGCGCCTGGTCGATCCGCCGGGTCCGGGCTTTACCCGATTGACCGTGATCGACGCCACGGGTGCCGCGGACACAGTTGTCATCCGAATCCAGTAGAACTGCGCTAACCGGTTGTCGCCATAGCGGTTTCGGCGTATGCGGGACCGATGGTCGAGACCTATGCCCGTCCCCGATTTGGAGAGCCGCGCGAGCCGAAGAACCGGGCGAATCCGGCTTCCAGGCTGGTCGGCCTGCTCGATATTGTGGCGGGCAGCCATGTTCGCGCGGTGGCATTCCTGATGCTGTGCGCTTTCGCGCTGTTCCTTCCCGGCTTTTTCAGCATTCCGCCGGTTGACCGCGACGAGGCCCGGTTCGCGCAGGCGACCAAGCAAATGGTCGAAACTGGCGATTTCGTCGACATCCGCTTCCAGGACGACGTCCGCTACAAGAAGCCGGTCGGGGTGTACTGGCTGCAGGCCGCCGCGGTCGAAACCGCATCGGTGCTGGGTCTGCAGCGGCCGCAACTGCGCATGTGGTTGTACCGCATGCCGTCGCTGATCGGCGCCATCGGGGCGGTGCTTCTGACCTACTGGACGGCGCTGGCGTTTGTGACGCGGCGCGGCGCGATATTGGCCGGGCTGATCCTGGGCAGTTCGGTGCTGCTCGGGGTCGAAGCGCGGCTGGCCAAGACCGACGCCATGCTGCTGCTGACCGTGGTCGCGGCCATGGGGGCGCTGGCGCGGGTCTATCTGTCCTGGCAGCGTGGCGAGGATCCCGTGCATCCGCCATGGAGTTGGCCTCTGATTTTCTGGACGGCGCTGGCCGGCGGCATTCTGCTCAAGGGGCCGTTGATCCTGATGTTCGTGCTGCTGACGATCGGCACGCTCGCGATCCTCGACCGGTCCGCGGCATGGCTTTGGCGCCTGCGCCCGGTATGGGGCCTGATGTGGATGCTGGTGCTGGTGCTGCCGTGGTTCGTCGCGATTTTCTGGCGCGCCGGCGATGCATTTTTTACGGATTCGATCGGCGGCGACATGCTGAGCAAGCTGGCGGCGCAGGAATCCCACGGTGCGCCGCCTGGACTGTATCTGCTGCTGTTCTGGGTGACGTTCTGGCCGGGGGCGCCGCTTGCCGCCATGGCGGCGCCGGCGGTGTGGCGGGCAAGGCGCGAGCCCGGCGCGCAATACCTGCTGGCCTGGCTGATCCCATCCTGGATCGTGTTCGAACTGGTACTGACAAAACTGCCGCATTACGTGCTGCCGCTCTATCCGGCGATCGCCATCCTCACCGTCGGCGCGCTGGAACGCCGTGTGCTGTCGCGGTCGTGGCTGAGGAGCGGCGCCGCCTGGTGGTTTGTCATTCCGGCAGCGGCTTCGGTGATCGCCGTGGTCGGCGCAATCACGCTGACGCGCCAGCCGGTGTTTCTGGCGTGGCCGTTCGTGGCCGCGGCGATGATCTTCGGGCTGTTCGCGTGGTGGCTTTACGACGACAACCGCGCCGAACGCTCGCTGCTGAACGCCGTGGTCGCGGCGATGTTTTTGGCGCTGGCGATCTATGGCGTCGTGGTGCCGGCGCTGACGCCGCTGTTCCCGAGCGCCGAAATCGCCCGCGCGCTGCGCAACGTCGTCTGCGTCGGACCGAAGGCGGCCGCGGCGGGCTTTCACGAGCCAAGTCTGGTTTTCATGACCGACACCTCGACGCTGCTGACGGACGGATCGGGCGCCGCGGATTTCTTAGGCCAAGGCAGCTGCCGCTTCGCGCTGGTGGAGCTGCGCTCGGAGCGCGGCTTTGTCCAGCGCGCCGAGGCGATCGGGCTGCGCTATAACGTGGCCGCCCGCATCGACGGCTATAACTTTTCGCAAGGCCGCGCGGTTTCGATCGCGATCTACCGCTCCGAAGGCACGGAGTAAGATGTCCGCGCAGGCCGGGATCGGCCAATCCTCGAGCTATTTTTCGCAAGTGTTTGCCGTGGTAGGGCGCGCGGCGACGCAGCTCGTGCGCCCGCCGTCGCATTCGCGGCGCGCCGAGGCGGCGCGAAGATTGGCGCGCCATTCATTGCTGACAACGGTAATCACGGGGGCGGCAATCATTGCGTTGATGTACGCGCTGGATGAGAAAGAGATCGGCCTGATGCCGCCGCGCGGCACGGCGAGCCTTTGGCCGGTTCGAATCCTCACCGACTTTGGCAAGGACGCCTATGTGCTGTGCGCGCTGGCAGGATTGCTGGTCATCGTTGCGCTTGCCGCCCCGGGATTGAAGGGAACATCACGATCCCTGCTGTTGGGCTTCGGCACGTGGCTGCAGTTTCTTTTTCTTGCGGTGCTGGCGCCGGTGCTCGCCGGCGAGATGATAAAATGGATTGTCGGGCGCGGTCGGCCGTTCGTCGGAGGCAAGGCCAACGCATTCAACTTCGATCCCTTTGCCGGAACCGAGGCCTATGCCAGCTTTCCTTCCTCGCATGCGGTCACGGCCTTTGCGCTGGCGTTCGCGGTATCGGCGCTTTGGCCACGGGCACGGGCCGCAATGATCGTCTATGCCATCCTGATTGCGCTCAGCCGCCTGGTGCTGTTGGCCCATCATCCCAGCGACGTCGTCGCGGGCGCCTTGATCGGCGCGATCGGTGCCATGGCGGTGCGGTACTGGTTCGCCGCACGCCGCCTGGGTTTTGCCATTCGCCGCGACGGCAAGATCGTGCCGCTCGCCGCAGGCCCGCTTGGACGTCTCAAAAGGGTTGCCCATAAGGCATCGGCCCCATAAGAAGCGGACGCCGCAACCGCCGGACGGACAGCGTTACCCGCGGCGGGCCAACTCAAATGATGAGCTTTGATTTTGCCTTCTTCTGACACAGCAGCGGTCGCGGTTTCCATCGTTGTACCCGTTCGCAACGAGGCCGAGAACGTAGGCCCGCTGATCGCCGAAATCGCAGCCGCACTCGACGGCCGATGGGCCTATGAAATCATCTACGTCAATGACGGCTCAACCGACGCGACCGGCGAGCGGCTTGCGTCTGCGATGAAGCAACGCGGCAATCTGCGTCAGATCCGTCATGCAGCCTCGTCAGGTCAGTCCGCGGCGATACGCAGCGGGGTTCGCGCCGCGCGCGGCTCCATCGTGGCGACGCTTGACGGCGATGGCCAAAATAATCCGGCATTCCTGCCCGACCTGATTTCAGCGATCGAAAAGGGCGGCGCGCGCGTCGGTCTGGCCGCCGGTCAAAGGGTCGGACGCAAGGATACCGGCTTCAAGAAACTCCAGTCGCGCATTGCCAACGGCGTGCGCAGCGCCATCCTTCGCGATGGTACCCGCGATACCGGCTGCGGCCTGAAGGCGTTTCGCCGCAAGGTGTTCCTGATGATGCCCTATTTCGATGGACTGCATCGTTTCCTGCCGGCGCTGGTCCGCCGCGAAGGCTACGAGATCGCCTATGTCGATGTGATCGACCGGCCGCGCCGGTCCGGCGTCTCGAATTACGGTTTCTTCGACCGGCTGTGGATCGGAATCATGGATCTCGCGGGCGTGTGGTGGCTGATCCGCCGCAAGAAGCCGACACCTGTTGCGACCGAGGTGATGTCGAATGACTGATCTGTTCAGCAATCTCGCCAGCTATCTGCACGACGTCTTCGTCATCAAATTCGATGGCTGGGTCGTTCTGGGATTCGTGGCCCAGGGCTTTTTCACCATGCGTTTCGTGGTGCAGTGGATCGCCTCCGAGCGCGCGCGCAAGAGCGTGATCCCGGTGGCGTTCTGGTTCTTCTCGATCGGCGGCGGCGTGCTGCTTTTGGTCTATGCGCTGTATCGCCGGGATCCGGTATTCATTGCGGGCCAGGCGCTCGGGCTCCTGGTCTATATTCGCAATCTGTATTTTATCATCGTCAACGGGCGGCAGTCATCGGCGTAGGGCCAAGCGTGGTCCGCCTGCGAGCTACGGAGGGAATGCGCGGGTTCGTTGACCGGACTGCAACGCGCGGCCTTAATTCGGAATGCGGGAGCGAGCTTGATTCTGCTATGCTGCGGTCTGTGACGACCCAGGAGGAATCGGGGCGATGGTGCAGGGGCGCATTGAGCGCAGGCTCGCGGCGGTTGTGGTCGCGGATGTTGCCGGCTATTCGCGCCTCATGGAGCTCGACGAGGAAGGAACCCATGCGCGCTTAAGCGGGCTGCAGCGGGAACTGGTTGGGACGAAAATTCGCGAGCATCACGGCCGGATCGTCAAGAATACCGGGGACGGCGTGCTGGTTGAGTTCGCAAGCGTCGTCGACGCCGTGCGCTGCGCCGTCGAAATCCAGCGTGAGATGATCGAGCGCAACGCCGATTTGCCGGAAGATCGGCGTATTGTGTTTCGCATTGGCATTAATCTTGGCGACGTTATCGTGACGCCGGACGACATCTATGGCGACGGCGTCAACGTGGCCGCTCGTCTTGAAGGCCTGGGAGAACCCGGCGGGGTGTGCATTTCCGGTACCGCGTACGATCAGGTTCGCGACAAGGTTCCCTACAGCTTTGCCGAAATGGGGGAGCAAACGGTCAAGAATATTTCCCGCCCGGTTCGGGTCTATGCGTTGGGCGCGAACGCGATCGCTGTGCTGCCAACCTCGTCGACCTCGTCAGTGGAAGCCCCGCACTGGTCCCGGAGATACTGGCAACCTGGCTGGCTGACCGCCGCAGCGACCGTAGCGGTCGTTGTCGTCGCGGGAGCGCTTTGGCTCGGCATCAAGCCCGCCAAAGGACCCATTTTGTCTGAGCCCGCACAGCGAGTGTCCATGGTCGTGCTGCCGTTTGCCAATTTGAGCGGCGATCCAGCGCAAGACTATTTTGCCGATGTAATCACAGAGGGGCTCACTACGGTCTTATCGCGCATCAGGGGCGCCTTCGTCATCGCGCGCAGCACGGCGTTCACCTACAAGGGCAGGCCGGTCGACGTAAAGCAAGCCGGCAAGGAACTCGGTGTCCGCTACGCGCTGGAAGGAAGCGCGCAGTACAGCGGCGGCAAGGTGCGGGTGAATGCTCAGCTGATTGACGCTGAAACCGGCGCTCATCTCTGGGCCGACCAGTTCGATGCGGACCGGTCCGATATGCTGGAGATGCAGGATGAGATTGTCATTCGCCTGTCGCGCGCCTTATCGATCCAGTTGCTGGCTGTCGATATCGCGCGCGTGAACCGGAGCCGACCCGGCAATCTGGATGCCCAGGACTTGGCCATGCGGTGCGCCGCGGCCATGACGGCGAGTACGGGTGCCACGGATTGGGCTGCTGTTTCCAGTCTTTGCGACCGTGCACTTCAGATCGACCCCCGCAACGTTCTTGCGCTCGGCCTGTTGGCAATGGCCGACATGTTCCCGGTCATCATATCTCAAAGCAACGATCCCGTCGCGGCCATCCGGCGGGCCGATGACCTTGTCTCTCGGGCACTGGCCATTGACCCGAACGACGACGTCGCTCACCAAGCCAGGGCCTGGGTTCTGATGGCGCAAAATCGCCACGAAGAAGCGATTGTTGAGGCCGAAGGCAGCCTGGCTCTGAACCCCAGCAACATCAACGCTTACGTCGTTCTTGGCGTCGCAAACAACTTTTTGTGTCGGCCGGATCGGTCGATCGAGTTCGTTGATAAGGCTATTCGCCTCAGCCCGCGCGATCCGAACCTTTGGGGCTTCTATGAGATAAAGGGTGAGTCCTTCTTCATCATGAATCAGGACGACCGCGCGATCGAATGGACCCGTCGGTCGGTGGCGACCGGCCCTAGCGGAAACGCCTACGCAATGCTGATACTGGCCGCTGCATCTGCGCTGAACGGACAGCAAGCCGAAGCCGGCGAGGCAATCAAAGCCTATCTCGCGGACAGCCGGGCCAAGAGCAAGACTATCGGCCAATTTCAAACGCAGCAGCTGTCGCTGGCCAATAACCCGAAATGGCTGGCTTACAATGAACGGTTCGCCGAAGGCCTCCGCAAGGCGGGGCTTCCGGAGTGACGGCCGGCTTCGCCGCCATGCGGGCTCGTGGTCTATATTCGCAATCTGCATATTATTGTTGTTGCGGCCAGAGCGGCCGCGGTTAAACCCAACGTTGTGGGCGGGCGGCACCGCGGGCGATGCTGTTTATGTTTTTCAGTCGATGGTAGCAACCGCCGACCTCGAATTTCCGCTGCCGGATTTTTGCGCAGTGTGGTCATTCACGGCTTTCGCGGCCGGTCTGGAAAATTTCAATAAAATGAATTCGAAAATTACCATTACATTGCGAGCGATCCCGCTAAGCAAATTCCAATAGTTCTTCTGTAAAAGTGGTTCGAATGGCGGATGAACCGTTCTCGGACAAGGTGAAGGATCGACATGTTGGTGAATCGACGCAGAAGCGAACGTCGGATGTGCAGAAGTCTCGCGAGAATCCAGTTGGGCACCGGCTCGTTGCCGCGCGACTGCACGATCACGGACATATCGGACGGCGGCGTCAAGGTCGTTGCCGAATATGTCGACATTCCCCCGGAGTTCACCATCATCCTGTCGGAAGGCCGCCCGCGCCAATGCCGGCTGGCATGGCGGATCGGTTGCGAATTCGGCGCTCAATTCGTCGATTGAACTGAAAGCCCCCTGAGAACAGCGCGGCCAGTTGGCCCTCCCTGTTCGTCGGCGCGAAGACGGCGCCGGCGGACTTCAGAGGTCGCCCGCTGGCCACAATTGGGGGTACTCGGGACGTTGGAATTTAGGGTTAATCTGCGAGCAATTGCGGCCACGCCGCGCCTGACCAACTTGGCTGCAACGACGAAGCGCGGCGTTGCCGCGGCGAATGTCGCTTATCTGACCGCCATTGTCTCGTAAAGAACATGTAGGCGAGGTCGCCGACAGCGTCCCGGCGACGGCCAGCGTGCCGCCTGATTGATCCGGCGAAACGTCGCGGCGCCGAGTAGCGGCAATTACCCCGCGCGCAACCTTCTCATGATCGGCGCCAGGAACGAACCCCGCGGCTTTTTGGCATCACCACGGCCGGTCAGCTGTTGGGCGATCTGCAGAAACATCTTGGTGGTTCGATGGTTCGCCGAGATTTCTGCAATCATCTGGCCGTTGTTGGCAGCGGTCCCGAACATTCGCGAATCGAATGGAATGGACGCGATCGGCGGACTCTCGATGGTCTTGAGGAATCCGCGCGCGTCGATTTCCGGGCGCTTCGGCATGCGGACCTGATTGAGACAATATAGCGGCGGCCGGTCGTTGGGCCGCGCCGCCTTCAGCATATTCAGCATATTCTTGGTATTGCGCAGGTTGGCGAGGTCCGGCTCGGCAACGATCAGAATATCGTCGGCGCCGACCAGAATGCGCCTGGTCCATCCCGACCATTGGTGTGGAACGTCCAGCACGATGCAGGGGGTCGTCATGCGAAGCGTTTCGAAGATCGCATCGAAGGCCTGTTCACCGAGGTCGTAGACCCGCTCCAGCGTCGCCGGCGCTGCCAGCAGGCTGAGGTTGTCGGTGCATTTCGCCAGCAGGCGTTCCATGACCGTGCTGTCGAGCCGGTCGGGCGAGAACACCGCATTGGCGATACCCTGCGCCGGGTCCTGATTGTAGTCGAGACCGGCCGTGCCGAAGGCGAGGTCGAGATCGATGACGACGGAATCCAGCGCCAGATCGCGCGCGATCGCCCAGGCCACGTTGTGTGCGACGGTGGATGCGCCGACACCGCCCTTCGCCCCGACGATGGCGATCACCCTGCCGACCGGGATCGCCTCCGACGCCGAGAACAGGCCGCAAATCGAGCGCACCACGTCCAGCGGGCGGACCGGCCCGATGACGTAGTCGCTGACGCCGCGACGCACCAGCTCGCGATAGGGCGCGGTATCACTGGTATTGCCGATTACGACGACGCGGGTTCCGGGATCGCACACGCCTGCCAGTTCATCGAGGCCGGCAAGAATATCGGTGCGGGCTTCGGTCTCCAGGATGATCACGTTCGGCGTAGGCACCGTGTTATAAGATTCGACGGCGGCTGCCACGCCGCCCATTTTGGTCGTGAGATGGGCCTTGGCGAGACGGCGGTCTTCCCCCGCCGATCGCACGGCGGCGGCGGTTTCCTCGGTTTCGCAAAAGGCCTGCACCGACACGCGCGGTGCCGGAGCGATGTAATCGTCTACGGGTGGCGATGCGATGTTCGGCAGCGCTTCGGAGTCTTGAGGGGCGTGGCGGGTCATTTGCCTGTGTCGCTGAGTTTGGCCTTGTCGGCTTCGGGATAGATGGTCGTGGTCGTGGTGCCCTTGCGATATTTCTCGAAGGCCTCCGTGCGCCGTACCGTATAAGCGGCGGTTTCGGACCGCGGCTGCTCAAGGTCGGCCGGATTGTCGATCATCGCAGCGAGATTGCGCTGGGTGGCGCAGCCGAAATTGTAATACGGCTTGTTTTGGGTATAGCCATTGTCCAGGAGCGAGGGGCCGAGATCCTCCGGCCACAGCCCGCAGGGTCCGGCGACCGCCGCAATCCTCGGATAACTCAGCCTGATCGTCGCCAGCGTTCGCGGATCGTCCGGATGGTAGTGGCGCATGGTAATTCCGCGGGAAGGCACGCCGCCTGCCGCAAGCAGCGACCGGATTTCGCCGTACGCACTCGCCGCAGCCCGCGCGTTCGGCGTATCGACCGGCACGTCGGCCACAATCGTGCCGGTGCCTTCGCGGACCCAGGTCTGTGCCAGTCCGAGGACGTCGGCGCGCTGGGGAGCGGACAGGCCGCCGCGTGCATGACCGACGAAGATCACGATCGAGCGGTCGGCTTCCTGGACCGCAATGGGGTGACGCAGGCGGTAATCGTCGGGAATGCTCGCCGTCACCACTTCTCCGGAGGTATAGGTGCACGCACCCAGCGTGACGCAAAGGCCAGCGAGCGCGCCAAGCCGGCGCAGGCTTCGATGGCGATCGGCCAGTGTCATGTTTGTCATCGTTCTGTCCCCGTCCCGCGGTGGTTTAGGCAGTGCCGTCTCAGTCAATGATGAAACCGAAATTGGGCTGGTAGCTTCCGATCGGTTCGACGCGGCTGGCGACGCCATAGATGCGATTGATCTGGGCCAGCAGCGTCGATTGGGAATTGGTTGCCGGTGCAAACCCGTCATCGGGACGCGACAACTCTTTCTGCGCAACCGCCCGAACGACATAGGGCGTGACGATGACCATCAGCTCGGTCTGGTTGTTGACGAAGTCCTGGCTCCTGAACAGCTGTCCAAAAATCGGCAACTGGTCGATGCCGGGCATTCCGTTGACGGCCTGCTTGGTTTGCTCCTGGATCAGGCCTGCCATCGCTATCGAGCCGCCGGACGGGATCTCCAGCGTGGTTTCCGCGCGGCGGGTCTTGATCGAGGGAATCGTCGTTCCACCGGCGCCGCCGGTCAAAGAGTTTTCGGCCGAGACTTCCGACACCTCGGTCATGACCCGCAGGCTGATCCGCCCCTCGGTCAGCACCACCGGCGTGAAGTTGAGCGAGATGCCGAATTTCTTGAAACTGACCGTCTGGACGCATTGCCCGATCGCGCCCGCCGTCGTCGTTTGGCAGGTTACGCCGGTTGGGATTGGAAATTCGCCGCCTGAAATAAATGTCGCGGACTCGCCGGAGATTGCCGTCAGATTTGGCTCCGCCAGCGTCCGCACCACGCCCGCGCTTTCCATCGCGCGCAGGGTAGCGGCGACCGACGGCAGACCAGCTTTGGTCAAGGCCGCCGCGGTCAGGTTGTTGCCAGGGACGAGCGGTGCATTGTTTGCGGTGAACGGATTGCTGTTGTTGAAATTCACGACCGCGGTGCCGATGTTCATGCTGGCTGAGAGATCGACGCCCATCTGCTTGACGATGTCCCGCCGCACTTCGGCGACCGTGACCTTCAGGTTCACCTGATCGCGGTCCCGGACCGTGATCGAGTTGACGACCTTGTCGGCGTTACCCACCAGCCGCGCCGCTATGTCGCCCGCCTGCTGCGCCTCGATCGGACTAGATACCGAGCCGGTCAGGACCACGCCCTCGCCGACGCCCTCGATCTGGATTCCCGGCAGGGTCCGCTGCAAGGCGGCGCGCACGCCGTTGAGGTCGCGCTTGACCGCGATATCATAGGCCGCAATCTGCTGGCCTTCGGAATCGAAGAACACGACGTTGGTCTGACCGACGGCCGCGCCGATGATATAGGCGCGCTGCGGCGAGCGGACGACGGCGTTGGCAATTTTGGGATCGGCGACCAGCACATCCTTGACGTCGCGCGGCAAATCTATGATCACGGATTTGCCGATGCCGAGCGCAAGAAAGCGCATCTTGGTTTGTGCGGCGGCGACCACCGGCGACAGCGTGGCGTCGGTCGCCGCCACGGGCGCCAGCGCCGGATTGAGCGTCAGCGCGGCGACTGCCGAATACGACAGGGCGCGAACCAGGAAGGTCCGCATCGGCAGCCGGTTTCCCCTGCATTTCATATCGAGAATCCTTGTCACTTCTGTGTCGTCAGTCACTTCTGTGTCGTCGTCGAGCTCTGGATGCCGTAGCGAACTACATTGATGCTTGAACCTTTCTTCGGGGCCTGATCATCGGTTGCGTTTTCGACCATGTTGACATCGGCGATGCTGCGCAGCGCCAGCGACAGCGTTCCGGTCTGGCGCGAGCGGGCGAGCGTCTCGGCCTGCTCGGGTTTCAGCTCGAGCGTGACGGTCTTGCCGACGACCGTGTTCTGACCGTCTTTTTCCTTCGGCGCCTGATCGATCGCGAGAACGCGAACGTTCGACAGGATGATTTCCGAGTTGACGACGTCGACCCCGTCCGGACGGCCGGCATTCTTTTCGCGCTTGGTCAGAAGCACATCGACCCGGTCGTTGGGCAGGATGAAGCCGCCGGCGCCGGTCTCCGGCGAGATTTCGGTCGAGACGGCGCGCATGCCGGCGGGCAGGATCGCCGCCATGAAGCCCGAGCCATTGGCCTTGACCAGCTTCGGCTCGCGGATCGGCTCGCCCGCGATGAACGGCGCGCGCGCGATCGAGCCGGCGATCTGGTTGGTCGCGTCGGGATGTTCGTTGCGGCGGATAAAATTATTGCTCGCCGTTGCGGCGGGCCAGGATTGCCACTGCAGATCCTCGGGTTTCACCGACTGGCCAAGACCGATGTCGGACTTGGCCACGAGAACGTCCACCGTCGGCAGTTGGACAACCTGCTCAGCCGGGCGAGATTTGTTTTCCGACCCACTGACAAGATAGGCCGCGACGCCGCCGGCAACCAACGCGATAATCAGGACGACAATGCGGGCGATATTCATACGCTTTACTATCTACTGTTACGCCGCGATGCTCAGGCTGCATGCGGGGACAGCCTTTCCTGCAACGATGACTAAGCAGTAAAGGTATAAGCCAGCTTGCACGCAGAGCGAGTTTGCGGAAAGAAGTCACCGGATTTGTCCTCATGGTGAACGGAGAGTTATCGTTCGAGAACCGCTCCCGCAGATCTACGTACCGCGGTGCAAGCCGATCGGATTCAAGATCCGGTATGGTTAATCGTTTGAGCAGGAGACGACCGCGCGCGAAAGCTGTCCGCCTCCTTGGGCTACAGCGGACATAGAGCGGAGCGTGTCTTGTGCGTGCCCGGACCCAAAACGTTTTCGAGCGAAAGCCTGCCCTGGACTTGATCCGGGGTGGATGCCGTTCGCGTTACGAAAACGCGTCAAATCAATAATCCTGAGCGCCGTTTCGATTTCAATCGAAACGGGGTGCTAGGCCGCGTTGAAGGCGGCAAAGCCGCGTGCGAGATCGGCCTTGAGATCCTCGATATTCTCCAGCCCGATGTGGAGCCGCAAGGTCGGGCCGCCCGGCGCCCATTTGGTGGCCGTGCGATAGCTTGCGCAGTCGAATGGAATGACAAGGCTCTCGAAGCCGCCCCACGAATAGCCCATGCCGAATAATCGTACGGTGTCGAGCAGGGCATCGACGGCCTTTTGCGGCTTCGGCTTGAGAACGATGCTGAACAGGCCGGACGCGCCGGTAAAATCCCGTTTCCAGATCGCGTGGCCCGGATCGCCTTCGAGCGCGGGATGCAACACCCTGACAACCTCGGGCCGCGCGGCGAGCCAGTGCGCGATCTCGAGGGCGGACCGGTGATGCTGCGCGAGCCGCACCGCGAGCGTGCGCAAACCGCGCAGCGCAAGAAACACGTCGTCCGGCCCGGCGCAGACTCCCAACAGATGGATCGCTTCGACAACCAGCGGCCAGGCCGCGGTGTTGGCCGAGATGGTGCCGAACATGATGTCGGAATGGCCGCCGATATATTTGGTCGCCGCCTGTATGCTGATATCGACGCCTTGCTCCAGCGAGCGGTGAAACAGCGGCGTCGCCCAGGTGTTGTCGTCGATCACAAGCGCGCCGCGCCCATGCGCCACCGCGGCGATGGCGGGAATGTCCGGCATTTCGAAGGATTGCGAGCCCGGCGCTTCGACCAGCACTGCACGCGTGTTGGGCTTGAACAGTGCCGCGATGCCGGCCCCGATCAGGGGATCGAAAAAACTGGTTTCGACGCCATAGCGGGCGAGCATTCCGTTGCAGAAATTTCGCGTCGGTCGGTAGGCGTTGTCGCACACCAGGAGATGATCGCCGGCCTTCAGCACCGCGAGCAGGGTGGTCGAAATCGCCGACAGGCCCGAAGGCGCAATTCCGACGCCCGCGCATTGCTTGCCTTCGAGTGCAATCATTGCCTCCTGCAGCGCCCTGGTGGTCGGGGTTCCGCGGCGGCCATACTGGAATTCGCTGCGATGGGCATGGAGATCTTGGGCCGTGGGATAGAGCACGGTGGAGCCGTGAACCACCGGGGGATTGACGAATCCTTTCTGCGCCTTGGTGTCGCGTCCCGCCGTCACCAGCGTGGTTTCCACCTGCAGCGGGCCTTGTGTTCCGTCATCCCGAGATGAGTTCATGCGTCCGCCGCCACCAAAAGACCTTTTTGCCGCAGCCGCGGCGCCCCCTTTAATAACCCGCCGGGCGGCGGATTTGGGCTCGGTTGGCTAATAACAGGACACAGAAGACGGCCGTCAACCCCTTGACCCGGCCCGCCAGTCGTTCTGTGATGCGCGCCAGCTACTTTGTCGCCGCGCGTTGAGGGGCCTGCCGCGACCTTCGATCCATTGCTTGAGCGGACTGCGCGTCAAACTGACGGTCGGGCGGGCGTTTGCAGCGGTGGATCGCAGGGGTTGGCCCATCGAGCTACGCGATGACAAGCAAACGTTCCCGGACGACCCTTGAAAGGCTTTGCCATGAAACGCGTATCACTGGTTTTTACCCTCGCTCTCGCCGCAGGTTTCTCGACCCAGGCCGCCACGGCGCAAACGCTCAAGACGGTCAAGGACCGCGGCATGTTGTCCTGCGGCGTCAGCCAGGGCCTGCCGGGTTTTTCGTCGCCTGACGACAAGGGCAACTGGACCGGGCTCGACGTCGACGTCTGTCGCGCGATAGCCGCCGCGGTCTTCAACGACCCGACCAAGGTCAAGTTCGTCCCGTTGTCGGCCAAGGACCGCTTCACGGCGCTGCAGTCCGGCGAGATCGACGTGCTGTCGCGCAACACCACCTGGACGCTTTCGCGCGACACCTCGCTCGGCGCCAATTTCACCGGCGTGACCTATTATGACGGCCAGGGTTTCCTGGTGAAGAAGTCGCTGAAGGTCAATTCCGCGCTCGAACTCAACAGCGCGTCGGTTTGCGTGCAAACCGGCACCACCACCGAACAGAATCTCGCCGACTACTTCAAAAGCAACAACATGAAGTATGAGGTGATCGCATTCGGCAGCGCCGACGAAACCGTCAAGGCCTATGAATCCGGACGTTGCGACGTCTTCACCTCCGACGTGTCGCAGCTCTATGCGGAGCGCCTGAAGCTTGCAAATCCGGCCGACCACGCCGTGCTTCCGGAAGTGATCTCGAAGGAACCGCTCGGGCCGATGGTGCGTCACGGCGACGATCAATGGTTCGATCTCGTGAAGTGGACGCTGTTTGCGATGGTCGATGCCGAAGAGCTAGGGATTACCCAGAAGAACGCCGACGACATGGCGAAGTCGGACAAGCCGGAGCTCAAGCGCGTATTCGGCACCGACGGCAATCTCGGTGAATCGCTCGGCGTCACCAAGGACTGGGTGGCGCGGATCGTGAAGGCGGTCGGCAATTACGGCGAGTCTTTCGATCGCAATGTCGGCGCCGGCTCCAAGCTCGGAATTGCCCGCGGGCTCAACCAGCTCTGGAACAAGGGCGGAATTCAGTACGCGCCGCCGATCCGCTGATCGCAGGCCAGGCGGCTGCGGCGATGAGCATCGAGCCCCGAGCACCACCGCCGCAGTTCGCCGCGAAATTGCGGCGCGCACTCGGCGGTCGCGCGGGGTGGGCAGGCTTTGCCTTTCAGCTGCTGTTCGTCGCCGTACTGGTCTGGATCGGCTACGAGATCGTGGCCAATGCGCGGGCTAACCTGGAGCAGCAGCGGATCACCTCCGGCTTCGGGTTTCTGAACAACACGGCGGGTTTTGACGTCAGCCAGAACCTCATTCCGTATTCGGGCTCCGATACTTATACTCGCGTGTTCCTGGTTGGCCTGATCAACACGCTGGTGGTCGCGATCATCGGCATCTTCTTTGCGACCATCATCGGATTTCTCGTTGCGCTGGGCCGGCTGTCGCCGAACTGGCTATTGTCGCGCATCTCCGGCGGCTACGTCGAACTGGTACGCAATCTGCCAGTGCTGTTCCAGATCCTGTTCTGGTATCTCGCGGTGCTGGCCGCACTGCCAAACCCGCGGCAAAGTATCTCGCTGTTCGGCAGCTTCTTTCTCTCCAACCGCGGTTTCGTGATTCCGAAGCCGATCGGCAACGCCGGGTTTGAGCCTTTCGCCTTCGCCGTTGTGATTGGAATCGTCGGCGCATTGCTGTTGCACCGTTATGCGCGCCGGCAGCTGTTCGAGAGCGGCCGGCTGATCACCATCTGGCCCTACGTGATCGGTTTGCTGGTCGGGCTGCCGCTGGTGACGGCGCTGGCGTTCGGCGCGCCCGTTACGTTTGAAATTCCCCAACTCAAAGGGTTCAATTTTTCCGGCGGCTCGCGGCTGATCCCGGAATTCGTGGCGCTGACGCTGGCGCTGTCGACCTATACTGCGGCATTCATCGCCGAGATCGTGCGCGCTGGCATTCTATCGGTTCACAAGGGGCAGATGGAGGCCGGCGCATCGCTGGGGCTCTCGCGCGGCTCGACCTTGCGGCTGATCGTGGTGCCGCAGGCCTTGCGCGTCATTCTGCCGCCGCTCACCAACCAGTATCTCAATCTCACCAAGAATTCGTCGCTGGCGGTCGCAATCGGATATCCCGACCTGTTCTCGGTGTTTGCCGGAACCACGCTGAGCCAGACCGGGCAGGCGATTGAAATCATCGCCATCACCATGGGCGTCTATCTGCTGATTTCGCTGGTGACGAGTGCCATGATGAGCTTTTACGGATGGCGGATCAGCCGGAGCCTCGGAGCATGAGCGACATTGCCGCTTCGTCCTTCGTCCGCGAGGTGCTCGTCCCCGAGCGTGCCGCGCCGGTCAAGACCACCGGATTGGTCGGATTTCTGCGCACGCGCCTGTTCAATTCGCCGACCAATATCCTGCTCACCATCGTCAGCATCCTCTTGCTGTGGTTCACCATTATTCCGGCGTTGAAATTCCTGCTGATTGATGCCGTTTGGCGCGGCGCCGACCGCAACGCGTGCCTTGCGGAAAACGCGGGACATACCGTCGGCGCGTGCTGGCCTTACATCCAGGCGAAATTCACCCAATTCATCTACGGCTTCTACCCTGAGCCGGAGCGGTGGCGGGTCAACCTGACGTTCATCCTTGCCGCGCTGCTGCTGTTGCCACTGTTGATTCCGCGGCTGCCGGCCAAGGGGCTGAGCGCCGGGCTGTTCTTCATTGCATTCCCGATCGTCGCGTTCTTCCTGCTGCATGGCGGCGGTTTGGATGGCTTCGGCGTGAGCTGGACTGCCGCCCTGCTGTCGGGACTGGCGAACAGCATTAGTGGGGCGGGCCGGGCACTGACGAAAGCCGGGGAGGCAACCGCAATCGTTGGACCGCTGCTGAAGCTGCTCGGGATGCTTGTGGTGCTGCTCGGTTCGGCGGTTTCGGTTCTGATCTGGCCGCTGGTTTGGCTTCGCGATTATATTCAGGCATCCAGCCGCCCGGTATGGGCCGACTTCGCGGCCACCGCCGTCACCGTTTCGATCCTGCTGTTCTTTCTGAGTGGCGGTTTCCGCACCGGACGGCGCTCGCTCGTCGTTAGTCTTGCAACCTTTGCCGGCGTCGGCATCGTGATCGCGGCGATGGGGCTCGACCGGGGAGGGTTGCCGATCGTCGATACCAGGCTTTGGGGCGGTTTGCTGGTGACGCTTGTGGTGGCGGTCACCGGCATCGTTACCTCAATGCCGGTTGGCATCGCATTGGCGCTCGGACGGCGCGCGACGATTCCGTTGATCCGGATTTTCTCGGTCACGTTCATCGAATTATGGCGGGGAGTCCCGCTGATCACGGTGATGTTTTTCGCGACCTATATGCTGCCGCTGTTCGTTCCGGCAGGTTTTACCGTAGACGGACTGGTCCGTGTCCTGATCGGCGTCGCGCTGTTCTCGGGCGCCTATAATGCGGAAGTTATCCGGGGCGGCCTGCAGGCGATCCCGCGCGGGCAGGGCGAGGCCGCCAGCGCGCTGGGCCTGTCCTGGTGGAAGACGACGGCGCTGATCGTGATGCCGCAGGCGCTGCGCCACGTCATTCCCGGCCTCGTCAACAGTTTCATCGCGTTGTTCAAGGACACCTCGCTGGTCTCGATCGTCTCGCTGTTCGATTTGCTCGGACAGTTGCGGGCGTCGTTCGCCGATCCGGTCTGGGCGACGCCGACGACGTTGTTTACGGGGTTTGCCTTCACCGGGATGATCTACTTCGCCTTCTGTTTTGGGATGTCGCGCTATTCGCTGTTCGTCGAGAACAGGCTGAATGCGCACCGGCGCAACTGAGTAAATGACCATGACCGCGAACTCGATTGTCGGCATCACCGGCCTCAACAAATGGTACGGCGACTTTCACGTGCTGCGCGACATCAACCTCGATGTCGCCAAGAGCGAGCGCATCGTGATCTGCGGGCCTTCCGGCTCGGGCAAATCGACGCTGATCCGCTGCATCAATGCGCTGGAGGAATTCCAGGAAGGCGAGATCGTCGTCGACGGCATCGAATTGGGTCCGAATCTGCGGCGGGTGGACGAAGTCCGGCGCGAGGTCGGCATGGTGTTCCAGAGTTTTAATCTTTTTCCGCACCTGACCGTCTTGGAAAACTGCACGCTGGCGCCGATCTGGGTGCGCAACATCCCGAAGAAGGATGCCGAAGCCGCGGCGATGAAATATCTGGAGCGGGTGAAGATTCCGCATCAGGCCAATAAGTTTCCGGGCCAGATGTCCGGCGGCCAGCAACAGCGTGTTGCGATCGCCCGCGCGCTGACCATGAATCCCAAGGTCATGCTGTTCGACGAGCCGACCTCGGCGCTGGATCCGGAAATGGTCAAGGAAGTGCTCGACACCATGGTCGATCTTGCCAAAGAAGGCATGACCATGCTCGTCGTCACCCACGAAATGGGATTTGCCCGGGAAGTCGCCAACCGCATCATCTTCATGGACGCCGGCCAGATCATCGAGGCGAATACGCCCGGAAACTTCTTCGCCAATCCGCAGCACGCGCGCACCAAGCTGTTTCTCAGCCAGATTTTGCGGTGAGTTAGGCGAATCGCGAATGCCGAATCAGTGAGTAGCGAATAGGGATTCGCATTCGCCACTCGCTATTCGCATCTTGAAAAGGCTCACACTTTCTCGAATGGCACGTCGATCTTGCTGCGCTTCTCCAGCCATTCCGGCACCGGCAGCTTCTTCGAGCGCATGAATTCCGGATTGAACAGTTTTGACTGATAGCGATTTCCGGAATCGCACAGCACGGTCACGATGGTCTTGCCCGGGCCGATCTGTTTGGCAAGCCGGATGGCGCCGGCAACATTGATGCCGGTCGAGCCGCCGAGGCACAGGCCTTCGTGTTCAAGCAGATCGTAGATGATCGGCACCGCTTCCTCGTCCGGGATGAGCCAGGCGTCATCCACCCTGGCGGTCTTGATGACAGGCGTGACGCGGCCGAGCCCGATGCCTTCGGTGATCGATCCACCCGGCGTCGATTTGGCTTCGCCGTTCTTGAACAGTTCGTACATCGCCGCACCCCGCGGGTCGGCGCAGCCGATCACGATGTCCTTGTTCTTTTCCTTCAGAAAGGCGCTGATGCCGGCCAGCGTGCCGCCGGTGCCGACCGAGCAGATGAAGCCGTCGATCTTGCCGCCAGTCTGGTCCCATATCTCAGGTCCGGTCGAATCGTAGTGCGCCTTCGGATTGTCCAGATTGTTCCACTGATCGCCGAACAGCACGCCGTTCGGCTCGGTCTTGCGCAACTGATCGGCCAGCCGTTTGGCGACATGCTGGTAGCTGTTCGGATTGCTGTAGGGCAGGGCCGGCACTTCGACCAATTCGGCGCCGCAGAGCCGCAGCATGTCCTTTTTTTCCTGGCTCTGCGTATCCGGAATCACGATCAGCGTTCGATAACCGCGCGCGCTAGCGACGACCGCAAGTCCGATGCCGGTATTCCCTGCGGTTCCTTCCAGCACCAGCCCACCGGGCTTCAGCTCGCCTCGCTTCTCGGCTTCCAGGATCATCCACTTGCCGGCGCGGTCCTTCACCGACTGGCCGGGATTCATGAACTCGGCCTTGCCGAGAATGGTGCAACCGGTCGCCTCGGAGGCCCGCTTCAATTTGATGAGCGGGGTATTGCCGATCGCTTCGACGACGTCGTTGTTGATGTGCATAGGCGGGGAATCTGCCGGTCCATTGCCAAATCTGGCGACGACCCTAGAGCGCAAGAGGCGAAAGTGAAAGCTGGTTTTACGCCGGATTGTCGCAGTGCAGCTATTTCGGCTTCGCGAACACGACCTGACGGACGTCGATATTTCCCGACAGGAATCCGGCCTCGCAATAAGCGAGGTAGTACTCCCACAGCCGCCGGAACCGGTCGTCGAAGCCTGATGGCATCAGGTTCGGCCAGGCCGCGCGGAAATTGCTTCGCCAGATTGCGAGCGTCTTGGCATAATCTTGCCCGAAAATGCGTTCGCGAATGACGGGAACGCCGAACCGCTCGCCCAGCGACTTCAGCACCTGCGGCGAGGGCAGCATGCCGCCGGGAAAAACGTAGCGCTGGATGAAATCGACTTCGCGGCGATAGGTCTGGAACAGGCTGTCCTGGATGGTGATGGCCTGAATGCCGGCAAGCCCGCCGGGCAAGAGGCGGTCGCGCAACTGCGAAAAATATTTCGGCCAGAACTGCTCGCCGACTGCCTCGATCATCTCGATCGAGGCAATCCGGTCGTAGCGGTCGCGCTCGTCGCGGTAATCCTGCAGCCGGATCTCGACCTTGTCGCCAAGGCCGGCGTTCTGGATCCGCGCCTGTGCAAAGTCGCGCTGCTCCTTGCTGATGGTGAGCCCGACCACCCTGGTGCCATAGGTTTTGGCGGCATATTCGGCAAAGCCGCCCCAGCCGCATCCGATCTCCAGCAATTTCTGGCCGGGCTGCAGATCGATGGCTTCGGCGAGCCTGCGGTATTTGTTGTTTTGCGCAGCGGCCAGATCGGGCGTGTCATCCTCGAACAATGCCGAGGAATAAGTCATGCTCGGATCGAGCCATGCCGAATAAAACGCGTTGCCGATATCGTAATGCGCATAGATATTGCGGCGCGCCTGCCGTTTGGTGTTGCGGTTGAACCAGTGCTGGACGATCTGGACGAAGCGCATCAGCGGCTTGTCGCCGAGCATGGTCTGAATCAGGTCGTGATTGACGCAGAACAGATAGAGGAACTGCGTCAAATCGGGCGTGTCCCATTCGCCGCTCAGATAGGCCTCGGCTATTCCGATGTCGCCGCCGTTGATGAGCCGCGATGCGAAGCCGTAACCATAAAGCGTCATGGCCGCCGACGGACCCGGCTCGACGCCGCCCAGCCTGATCCTGCGGCCGTCGGGAAGGGTTATCTCAAGCGTGCCGCGCCGCAGTCTTGAAGCGAACCCAAGCGCGAGGCGAACGACGCGGGGCAGGTCTGAAAGCACCGTATCGATATTATCGGGGGTCACCGAGATCGTGTTCGGCATGGGCAGATCCAGCAAACGATGTGGCTCTGTGTCCAGGCTCCGCGTGATGACCTACTTTCGACCTGCACTGGACCAGAGCGCTCTTCCGCGGGTGCGCAACGCCTGATCAGTATAATCACTGCGTTTGCCGGTCGCCAAGCCGGTATTGGAGGCGTTCGCAGCTGCGGCATCCCGGCGCGGCCCCAGCCGCGCTCCCTTGAGCCAGAGCCGCAACGCCTCCCAATGGATCGCTGCCACGATCTTGAAGGTAATGAGCGGCAATGAGAAAAACGACCGTAACAGCGCCGCCGTGGTCAGGCTGTGGCGGCGGCCGTTGAAGGTCGCGGCGAGCAGGGGGCCCTCGCGGTCGGTCTCCAGAATGCGCAATTTGACGCTCTGTCCGGGCGGCGACACACGGAAATGATAGCGCATTGCCATCCCGATGAAGGGCGAGACGTAAAACAGCTTTTCCTGCTGCTGCCGGACCCCGGCGTCGCTGACTTCGCCCGGTCGCACGGCAAGCGCGTAAGCATGGATATCGCCAAAGGTGTTGCGGACTTCATAGATGATCAGGGCAAGTTCGCCGCCGGCGCGATAGCAGAAATAGACCGACAGCGGATTGAAGGTGTAACCGAACAGGCGCGGGTAGCAGAGCAGCAGCACGCGCCCGCCGGTGAGGTCGATGCCGCGCTCCGCGGCGCGACGTTGCGCGTAGCTGCGCAAGGATGACCCGTCGCGCTCGCCGTGATCGGCCTCGTTAAAACTATAGAGTGCTGCCCGGTTCACGCCGAACAAGGGCGACTGCCGGTCCGCAGCGTCGAGCCGATCGAGATCGATCAACAGGCTCATGACGCGATAGCTGAAACGATGACCCATTGGCTTGAGACGCGCATGCATCACCTCGCCAAAATACAGCGCGGCCGCGGCGTCGACGGGATCGCCAGAGGGGGTGTCAAACGCTGCAGCTTTGGTGTCTTGACCGGCCATCGTTACTCCGCGGCCTGCGCCAGTTCGGGCGGCGGTGCGCGCCATGGCGCGGCGGCGCCGAGCGCCTCCGCAACCGCAAGGCCGGACCGTAATCCATCCTCATGAAAGCCATATCCGGTCCAGGCGCCGCAGAACCAGGTACGACGCCGCCCCTGTATTTCGCTCAAATTGTTCTGGGCGGCAAAGGCGGTCGCGTTGAATTGCGGATGCTCGCAGATATACTCGCCGAATGTCAGCTCGGGGGCCGGCGAAAACGGTGGATTGAGGCTGACAAACAGCGGCTTGTCGTCAGCGATACCCTGCAGCTGGTTCATCCAGTAGGTCACGGCAACGTCGTTTTCGGTGGTCCCCTGGCGCTGCCAGCGCAGAAAATTCCACGAAGCCCAGGCCCGCCGGCGTTTTGGCATCAACCGGACGTCGCGATGCAGGTAGACCGTATTGGGGGCGTAGCCGATGGCGCCGAGTATGGTGCGTTCGCGACGGTCGGCGTCGGACAGCATGGCGAGCGCTTGATCGCTGTGAGCAGCGATCACGACGTGATCGTAAGTATCGTGCCTGCCGTGACTGTCGTTGACGACGACGCCGTGCGGCGTCCGCGCGATCGACGTCACCGCGCACCCCAGCCGAAGCTGATCCCGGAACGCATGGGTCATTTTTTCCACATAGCGCCGGCTGCCGCCTTTGACGGTCCGCCAGACCGGGCGATCATATTGCAGCAGCCGATGATTGCCAAAGAACGCCACGAAATTCTCGGCAGGGAAGTCGAGCATCTCGGCGGCCGGTGCGGACCAGATCGCGGCCCCCATCGGCGCGAGGTAGTCAGTCAGCAGGCGCGGCGCGAAATGATTGCGCCGAAAATACTCGCCGAGCGTCAGCCCAGTCAGTTTTCCCGCCGCATGATCGGCAACGCTTTGCTGATTGAAGGTGAGGATGTCTCGAAGCATCCAGAGATAGGACGGGGACAACAGGTTCTTCGGCTGCGCAAACAGACCGATCGCGGTCTGGATCCAGTTTTCGCCGCCGCCTTTCCATTCGAACCGGCCGGCGTCGGCGGTGACCGCAAAGCTCATGCAGCTTTCCACGGTCTCGATATCAAGATGGGCGAACAGCGCCGTCAGGTCCGGATAGTTCAGCTCGTTGTAGACGATAAAGCCGATATCGACGGCGAGCGGCGTTCCGTCATAGTCGATGGTGACGGTGTGGCTGTGTCCGCCGGGCCTGATGTCGCGATCGTATACCGTGACCGGATAGCGCTTCGACAAGGTCCAGGCCGCGGCATTGCCGGCGATCCCCGTTCCGATAACCGCGACCCGCATGCAAAGCCCCCGTCCGTTGCTGTGCGAGATACGGGGCGTTGCTGCCGAAGTTTCAGCGGGGGTTTCTGGCGCCTGGAAGCGGCGCCTTGATTCGGTCGAACGCCGGGAAGCCACATGAAATCTTGGTAAGATGGCCGCATCCCGCAGATTGCCGCAATCTGCGAAAAGCCCCATTAAATAAGGGAAACTGCGAAGTTATCGCCGGTCCGGCGGCGCGCGCGGCGCAACGTTACAACGGGGATAGAGGGCGGAACGGACTGTCCGCGCGGTGATCCCCCGGCTAATATTGCGCAGGTTCTAGATGGAAGCATCACGCCGGTGAACGTGCCGCAGGCAGGCCCCCAAAACGTCATCCGCGAATTGGTCTGGCGGTTTTCGCGGCGTTCGATGCCGGGCATTGCGCCCGGCGGAGGGCTGACGTGAGCCAGAGATTCCCGGGTGTTGCCGTCGAGCCCCTGGCTGCTGCCATTCCTCGCTTGGATAGTGCAGCGAGGTGGTTGGCGGCGCTTTGCATCGCGGCCATCTCCGCGAGCTGCGTCCTGACCCAGGATATCCCCGATCCGGCGCTCGACATCCCCAATGGCTACAAGGCCGGGCGATTGTCCGACCCGGACGTGCCTCCGGCGCTGGATTGGTGGCGCGGATTCCGTTCGCGAGAATTGACCGACCTGATGGAGGAAGCCCAGCGGGTCAATCTGGACATCGCCGCGGCAGTCGCGCGCTTCGTTCAGGCCGATGCGCAGGCGCGCATGGCTGGTGCGGCGCTGCTGCCGAGCCTGAGCGGCGGAGGGTCGGAAAACTATTCCCGCACCTCCGGCTCGAGCGCCAGCGGGTTGAGCATCGGCGGGCGGGAGGTGGTCAACTATTCGGCCTCGCTGAGCGCCAGCTATCAACTCGATTTCTGGGGCCAGAACCGCGACGCTGCGCAGGCGGCGGAGGAAACCTCGATCGCGAACCGTTTCGATCGCGATGTCGTTGCGCTGACCACGCTGACCGCCGTCGCCAATGCCTACTTCCAGGTGCTTGCCTCGCAGGACCGGATTCGCACCGCCGAGCAAAATATCGCCAGCGCGACGCGGGTCCTGGATGCGATCAGGCAGCGGTACAAGGCCGGAACAGGGACCGACCTCGATGTCGCGCAACAGGAAGCCGTTCTCGGCAATCAGAAGGCCGCCGTACCGCCGCTGCGGCAAACCCTGGCGCAGAACATCAACGCGCTGGCACTGTTGGTCTCGCGGCCGCCGGAAGGCCTGCACGTCACCGGCGGTTCGATGAACCAGATTGCCGTGCCGCGGGTCACGCCTGGCTTGCCGTCGGAACTTCTGACGCAGCGGCCTGACATCAGGCGGCAGGAAGCCCAGCTTGCGTCCGCCACCGCCAATGTCGGCAACGCCCGCGCGCAGTTTTTCCCAAGCATCCAGCTGACCGGGCAGGGTGGTTATCAAAGCTCGGCACTGGTGGCGCTGTTCCAGCCGCATGCGGCGTTCTTCAGCATGGTCGGCAGCCTGACGCAGCCGATTTTCGATGGCGGAAAGATTCTCGGCAATTTCGAATTCACCAAGGCCAGGCAGGATGAATTGCTGCAGATCTACCGCAAGGCGGTGGTCTCGGCCTTTACCGACGTCGACAATGCGCTGGTTTCGATTAAGGAGACCACCGCCAAGCTGCGGCTGCAGCGCGAGGTGGTGGCGGCCTCGCGGCGGGCCTTTCAATTGTCCGAACAGCAGCTTCGGGCCGGGACCGCCGACATTGTGACTGTGCTAAACACGCAAGTGACGCTATTTCAGGCGGAAGATGTCTTGTGGCAAGCGCAGCTTGCCCGGCTGCTTGCGATCGTCAGCCTGTACCAGGCGCTGGGGGGCGGCTGGGAGCCGAGAATGGAGAAGCCGGTCAATGCTCTTTAAGCCGGATTTGAACGGGACGGCGAAGGCCGCCGGCGACCGCGTCGCCCGCGTCGCTTCACGCGCGCGCCGCCGAACCGTTTCGATTGCGATCACGCTTTTGATTCTCGGCGGCCTCGGTTACATCGCCTGGACCGCGTTTCACCAGAAGCCGGTCGCAAACCCGAATGCGCGTCCCGATTTGCCGGTGCCCGTGCTGGCGGCGATGCCGCACATCCAGGACGTGCCGGTCTATCTCGATGGCGTCGGCGCGGTGCGCGCATTGAACACCGTGATCGTGCGCGCCCAGGTCGACGGCAAATTGATCGCGGTCAACTTCACCGAAGGCCAGGACGTCAAGAAGGGTGACGTGCTCGGCGAGATCGACCCCGTGATCTACAAGGCGCAATATGATCAGGCGGTCGCCAAGAAGGCCCAGGACGAGGCCCAGCTCGCCAATCAGCGGCTCGACCTGATCCGCTATCAGCAACTGGCCGCCTCCAACGCCGGCTCCAAGCAGCAGGCGGACACCCAGCGCGCCGTGGTCGCCCAGCAGGAGGCGCTGGTCAATTCCGACCAGGCGGCGATCGACAATGCGGCGGCGACGCTCGGCTATACCAAGATCATCGCGCCGCTGTCGGGCCGGGCCGGCCTGCGTCAGGTCGACCAGGGCAACATCATCCACGCCGCCGACGTCACCGGGCTGGTCATCATCACCCAGCTGCAGCCGATCGCGGTGCAGTTCAGCCTGCCGCAGCAGCAGATCGTGCGCGTCAACGCGGCCTCCGCCAAAGGCGAACTGCCGGTCGATGTCTTCGGCAATGACGGCGTTACCGTTGTCGATACCGGCAAGCTGTCCGGCATCGACAACCAGGTCGATCCGACCACCGGGACGCTGAAGCTCAAGGCCGAATTCCCCAATGCCAGCTTTCAGCTATGGCCGGGGCAATTCGTCAATGTGCGGCTCAAGGTCGACACGCTCTCGAAGGCCATTGTGGTGCCGACCTCTTCGGTGCAGCGCGGCCCGGCGGGGACGTTCAGCTATGTCATCGGCGACGGCGACATCGTCACCGCGAAGCCGGTCGTGGTGACGCAGCAGAACGAGACTGTCGCTGTGATCGCGAGCGGACTGACGCCCTCCGATCGCGTGGTCACGACCGGTTTTGCCAACCTGTCCGATGGGGCCAAGGTGATCGTCGGCAAGGAGGAGCAGACGCCGAGCGCCGATCTGGCGCCGCGCAAAAAACGCAGCAGCCGGGACGTCCAGAGCAAGGATGGTCAAGCCAAGGACGGACAAAGCAAGGACGGACTAGGCGAGCGTCGCGGCAAGAAGGGCGAGGGCGACCAAAAGGGACCCGCGGAGGGAGGCGGGCAGTCGGGCGGCGGAGCGAAGTCGCAGCCATGAGCACGCAGCCATGAGCGTCTCTGAACCGTTCATTCGCCGGCCGATCGCGACCTCGCTGCTGGGGATCGCGCTGTTGATCGGCGGCGCGCTGGGTTACTGGGCGCTGCCGGTATCGGCGCTGCCGCAGGTCGACTTCCCGACCGTGCAGGTGACGACGCAATTGCCGGGCGCCAGTCCCGATGTGATCGCTTCCCTGATCACCGCGCCGCTGGAGCGTCAGCTCGGGCAGATTCCGTCGCTGTCGTTGATGCAGTCGACGAGTTCGTTCGGCGTCAGCCAGGTTTCGCTGCAGTTCGATCTCAACCGCGACATCGACGGCGCCACCCAGGACGTGCAGGCCGCCATCAACGCCGCCGCGGGCGTGCTGCCGAGAAACCTGCCGTATCCGCCGACCTACGCCAAGGTGAACCCGGCCGACGCGCCGGTGCTGACGCTGGCGCTGACCTCGGAGACGATTTCGCTGCGCGCCATGAGCGACCTCGCCGACACCATTCTGGCGCAACGGCTTGCCCAGATTTCCGGCGTCGGCCGCGTTTCGGTGCTGGGCGGCCTCAAGCCGGCGGTGCGGGTGCAGGCCGATCTGGCGCGGCTCGCCGCCTATGGCATCGCGATGGAGGATTTGCGCAACGCGATCGCGGGCGCCAACGTTTCCGGCCCCAAGGGATCGCTCGACGGCGCGCAGCAGTCCTACATGATTGCCGCCAACGACCAGATCGCGGCGGCGGAGGCCTATAAGCCCATCATCATCGCCTACCGCAACGGCGCGCCGGTCACGATCGGTGACGTCGCCGTGATCGTCGACGGGCTGGAGAACGATCGCACCGGCGGCTGGTACCAGGGCACGCCGGCCGTCATCATCGATATCCAGCGGCAGCCCGGCGCCAACGTCATCGAGGTCGTCCGCCAGATCCGCGAGGAAATTCCAAAGCTGCAGCGCGCGATTCCGGCCGGCGTCAACCTGACTGTGGTCAGCGACCGCACCGTGACCATCCGCGCTTCCGTGCATGACGTGCAGTTCACGCTGGTGCTGAGCGTGGTGCTGGTCACCCTTGTGGTGCTGCTGTTCCTGCGCTCGCTGCGCGCGACATTGATCGCCGGCGTGGCGCTGCCGCTGTCGCTGATCACGAGCTTCGGCATCATGTATTTTTCAGGCTTCAGCCTCGATAATTTGTCGCTGATGGCGCTGACGATCGGCACCGGCTTCGTGGTCGACGACGCCATCGTGATGATCGAGAACATCGTCCGCCACATGGAGAACGGCGAGTCCGCGATGGACGCCTCGCTCCGCGGCGCCAGCGAAATCGGCTTCACCGTGATATCGCTGACGGTGTCGTTGATCGCCGTCTTCATCCCGCTATTGTTCATGTCCGGACTGGTCGGACGCATGTTCCGCGAATTCGCGCTGACGCTGACGGTTGCGGTCGTGACGTCGGCGATCGTGTCGTTGACGCTGACGCCGATGATGTGCTCGCGGCTGCTAAAGCACGCCGGCGAGGAATTGACGGTCCCGGGTCTGGCTGCGATCAGCCACTTCATCGACCGTATGGTCGAATTCTATCGCCGCACGCTGTTGTGGGTGCTACAGCGCCAGCGCGCGACCATGATGGTCACCCTGGCGACACTGGTGGCGACGCTGATCCTGTATGTGGTGGCGCCAAAGGGCTTCCTGCCCTTGCAGGACACCGCATCGATCACCGCGGTCACCCAAGCCGGTCCCGACGTATCCTTTGCCGAAATGCAAAGCCGGCAGACCCGGGCCGCCGACGCGATCAAGGCCGATCCGGATGTGACCGGCGTCGTCTCCGTGATCGGCGCCGGCTCGGTCAATCCGACCACCAATGTCGGCCGGTTGGTAATGACGTTGAAACCGCGCGGCGAGCGTCGCGACGACGTTGCCGTGGTGGTGGCGCGTCTGAAGCAGCGGGTCGCATCGATCCCGGGCATGACGATTTATTTTCAGCCGGTGCAGGATGTGCAGATCTCGACCCAGTCCAGCCGCTCGCAATATCAGTACACGCTGACCGGCACCGATTCCGCGCTGGTCGGCGAGTGGGCGGACAAACTGGTCGCCGAACTGCGCCGCGATCCGCTGTTCCGCGACGTCTCCTCGGAAGCACAGGATGGCGGCCTGCGCGCCTCGCTCGACGTCAATCGCCAGCGCGCCGGCCAGCTCGGCGTCAGTCTGCAGGGGGTGACCGACACCTTGAACGACGCCTTTGCGCAGCGGCAGATTTCGACCATTTACGGACAGGCCAACCAGTATCGCGTGGTGCTGGAAGCTCTGCCGATGTATCAGCGCGATCCATCAATCCTTTCAAAACTCTATCTGCCTGGGGCTGCCGGCGCGCAGGTGCCGTTGTCGGCGGTCGCGACCCTGACCCGCACCACAGCACCTCTGGCGATTTCGCATCAGGCGCAGTTTCCGGCGGTCTCGCTCAGCTTCAACCTGGCGCCGGGCGCTGCACTTGGTGACGCCGTCGACGCCGTCAAGTCGATCGAAAAGCGCATCGGCATGCCCGGCAGCATCGTCGGCGTCTATGCCGGCGACGCCGCCGAATTCTCGAAATCGCTGGCCGGACAGCCCTGGCTGATCCTGGCGGCGCTGGTCACGATCTACATCGTGCTTGGTGTGCTCTACGAAAGTTACATCCACCCCATCACCATTCTCTCGACGCTGCCGTCGGCGGGCGTCGGTGCCATCCTCGCGCTGATGCTGTTCGGCCAGGATCTATCAGTGATCGGCCTGATCGGCATCATTCTGTTGATGGGCATCGTCAAGAAGAACGCCATCATGATGATCGACTTCGCGTTGGAGGCGGAGCGTCATCAGGGCATGTCGGCCTACGACGCTATCGTCCAGGCCTGCCTGCTGCGTTTCCGACCGATCATGATGACGACGCTGGCGGCCTTGTTCGGCGCGCTGCCACTGGCGGTGGAAAGCGGCACCGGCGCCGAGTTGCGGTTTCCGCTGGGCATCTCGATCATCGGCGGTCTGTTGCTGAGCCAGTTGCTGACGCTCTATACGACGCCGGTGATCTATCTCGCGCTCGACCGCATCAACCGCCGCATCGAGAAGGCGGTACCGCCGGTCGGACCCGAACTGCCGTTGCCGCCGGTTGCCGGAGCCACCGAGGGGATGCAGTAGATGGCGTCGATCTCGGAGCCGTTCATCCGCCGGCCGGTCGGCACCACGCTGCTGGCGATCGGGCTGTTTCTGGTCGGCGTGGTCGCCTACGAATTCCTGCCGGTAGCGTCAGTTCCCAATGTCGATTTTCCCTCGATCCGGGTCAACGCGGGGCGTCCGGGCGCCGATCCAGCGGTGATGGCGGCAACGGTTGCCGCGCCGCTGGAACGGCGGCTCGGCGAAATCGCGGGGATCAGCCAGATTACCTCCACCAGCTCGCTCGGCTTCACCAGCATCCAGCTGCAATTTGCGATCGGCCGCGACATCGACCGTGCCGCGCGCGACGTACAGGCCGCGATCAACGCCTCGCTTGCCGATTTGCCGAGCGACCTGCCGGCATTGCCCAATTTCCGCAAAGCCAATACCGCGGCGGCGCCGGTTTTCGTGCTGGCGCTGACGTCGAAGACGATTTCGGTAAGCGCGATCTATGACGTCGCCGACACGGTGATCGCGCAGCGCATCTCGCAGGTGCCGGGCGTCGGCGAGGTCACCGTCAGCGGCGCTGACCAGCCTGCGGTCCGCATCGCGCTCAATCCGGTAGCGCTGTCGAATGCGGGGATCGCGACCGACGACGTCAGGCTCGCCATCATCAACGCCAACCCGCTCGGCCCGGTGGGAATCTTCAATGGCGGCCGCCAGAGCGAGACCTTGTCGATCAACAAGCAGATGCGCAGCGCCGCCGAATTCCGCGACATCCTGATCAAGAGTTCGAACGGCAATTTCGTCCGGCTGTCGGATGTCGCGGAGGTGGAAGATTCCGTCCGCAACAGCCGCTCGATTGCCTGGTTCAACAAGCAGCCGGCCGTGCTGATTCAGATTACAAAACAGGGCGACGCCAACGTCATCGATACCGTCGATCGTGTCAGGGCGCTGATCCCGGAGCTGCGAAAATGGATTCCGGGCGGTGTGGAAATTTCGACCCTGGTCGATCGCACCACGACCATCCGTGCCAGCGTCCGGGACATGCAATTGACGCTGCTGGCGACCGTAATACTGGTGATGCTCGTGGTGTTCGTCTTTCTGCGCCGGATCACGCCGACGATCGCAGCGGGCATCTCGGTGCCGCTGGCGCTGGCCGGGACCTGCGCCGGCATGTGGGCCGTCGGCTTCTCGATCGACAATCTGTCGCTGATGGCGCTGGCGATTTCCGTCGGCTTCGTGGTCGACGACGCCATCGTCATGATCGAGAACATGTACCGCAATCTCGAACATGGCATGCGGCCCTATCAGGCGGCCGTCGAAGGCGCCAGGCAGATCGGCTTCACGGTGCTGTCGATCAGCCTGTCACTGATCGCAGCCTTCACGCCGCTGATTTTCATGGACGGGATCGTCGGCCGGCTGTTGCGGGAATTTTCGCTGACCCTGACCTTCGCCATCGTGGTCTCCACCGTGGTGTCGCTCACGATCACGCCGATGATTTGCGCCCACTATATCAAGGGGGCGACCTCCGGCACTGCGACCTGGTTCGATCGAATCATCGAAGGCTCGCTGTCGCGCATGGTGGCGTTTTATGCGCGCACGCTGCGCTTTGTGCTGGATTTCCCGTTTTTGACGTTGATCGTGTTCTTCGCGACCATCGCATTGACGGTGACGTTGTATATCAAGATCCCGAAAGGATATTTCCCGACCGATGACAGCGGCTTTGTGTTCGGCGCGACACGGGCTTCCCCCGACATCTCGTTCCAGTCGATGCTCGTGCTGCAGCAGCAGGTCGCCGACATCGTGATGGCCGACCCGGCCGTCGCCGGGATCGGTTCGATTCTGAATGGCGGCATCGGCTCCAATCGCGGGTTGATATTCATCAATCTCAAACCGCCGGAAGATCGGGGCGGATTGACCACGGCTCTGGCCATTGATCGCCTGCGCAAGAACCTTTACCGGGTGGCGGGAATCCGCCTGTTCATGTTTGCGGTGCAGGATGTGCGCGCCGGTGGACGGCAGACCGATTCCGGCGACTACCAATATACGCTGTCGAGCACCGACCTCGATTTGTTGCAGAAATGGGCGCCGATCGTTGCCAAGCGCATGGAAACCGTCGAAGGCATTACCGACGTTTCCAGCGACCGCGATCCCGGCGGCCTGCAACTGGCGCTGTCGATCGACCGGCAAAAGGCATCGATGCTCGGCGTTCGCGTCCAGGACATCGACAACGCGCTCAACAACGCATTCTCGCAGCGGCAGATTTCGATCGTCTACACCCAGCGCAACCAGTACATGGTGGTGCTGGAGGTCGATCCGAAGATTCCAGAGCGATCCGGCCAACCTCGAGCATATTTTCGTCGCCGGCGCCAATGACGTCCAGGTGCCGCTATCCACCGTGGTTCGCTACCAGCGCGGCCTGGCGCCGCTTGCGGTTTTTCATTCGGCGTCGTTTCCTTCCTCGACGGTGTCGTTCAATCTGCTTCCCGATGTGCCACTCTCGGTTGCCGCCGCCAACATCCAGCGAGCGGTGGAGGAATTGCATATGCCCGAGGGCATTCGCGGCAGTTTCGATGGCAACGCCGGCGATTTCAACAAGACCAGCGGGCGGCAGCCGCTGTTGATCCTCGGCGCGCTGGTGGCGATGTATATCGTGCTCGGCGTGCTCTATGAGAGCCTCGCCCATCCGCTGACCATCATCTCGACCTTGCCCTCGGCGGGGCTCGGCGCGCTGCTGGCCCTGCAGGTGACCAACACGCCGCTGACCGTGATTGCGTTCATCGGAATCATCCTGCTGATCGGCATCGTCAAGAAGAACGGCATCATGATGGTTGATTTCGCGCTCGATGCCGAGCGCCACCGCGGATTGTCGTCGGCCGATGCCATCTTCGAGGCCTGCAGCGCGCGGTTCAGGCCGATCCTGATGACGACCATGGCGGCCTTGTTCGCCGGCATTCCGCTGGTCATCGCCACCGGTCCCGGTACCGAGCTGCGCCGGCCGCTCGGCATCACCATCATCGGCGGATTGTTCGTCTCGCAGATCCTGACGCTGTACACCACGCCGGTGATCTATCTCTTGATCGACCGGCTGCGGCGTCGGTCCGAGCCCGCCGCGGTCGCGGCGCCGGCGGAATAGGGATTGCACGGTTGATGCGCCGGCCTGCGCAGCGTATAGCGGGCGCATGTCCAGACAATCCGAGCCTGATACCGGCACCGCGCCGGCGGAGGCGACAGCCGACTGTCCGCATTGCCAAAAGCCCTTGCCGCTGTGCATCTGCGACAGCATCACGCCGATCGAGAACAGGATTGCGCTTCTGATCCTGCAGCATCCGCAGGAGCAGGACAGGGCGCTCGGCACCGCGCGGCTGACCGCGCTGCATTTCAAGAATGCGGTGCTGAAGATCGGATTGTCGTGGCCGAGCCTGTCCAGGGCGCTGGGGCGGCCGGTCGCCGATCCCTCGAGCTGGGCAGTGCTCTATCTCGGTTCGGCGAAAGTTGCCGATCTCGACACGGATAGCGACATCGTCGCCATCAACCGCAAGGGCGAAGTCGAGGGCAACCAGCGCGGCATTTTGAAAGACATCGAGGGCATCGTGCTGCTCGACGGCACCTGGAGCCAGGCCAAGGCGCTGTGGTGGCGCAATGCGTGGATGCTGAAATGCCAGCGCATCATCCTCGGCCCGGCGCATCCGTCGCGTTACGGCAAGCTGCGCCGCGAGCCGCGCCGCGACGGCCTGTCCACCATCGAGGCGGCGGCGATGCTGCTGTCGAGCCTCGAAAGGCGGCCGGATATCGCCGAGACGCTCCACTCAAGTTTCGAGCGGATGCTGAAAAGATACCGCGAGGCGCAAGGCCTGCTGCCGGAACTTGCGCCCAAGCCGAAACCGAAGCGCGATTACCGCCGCCGCAAGCGCGCCTGACTTTGAGCGGGTTTGGTTGCCTATCGGTGGGAGGCCGTATATGAGTTCGCCCCCATGGGGCCACGTGGCGGATTGGTTACGCACCGCTCTGCAAAAGCGTTTAACCCGGTTCGATTCCGGGCGTGGCCTCCATCCCATCCCCTTGAATTTTCGTAACAATTTGATTCTGTTTTTGTTCGGCAAATTCGGCTTGCTACCGCTTTGCTACCATTGTCATTTGCGCGCCTTATCCCGCGCAGCCGAGAGAGCGCGATTTTGTGGACATGGGGGTCTTTCAATGCCGTCTTAGCATGCCCTGCGCCACGCTGGTATTGCCATAGTCAGCGCAGGCCGCTTCCGGGTTTTTCATCAAGGCCGCCAGGACTCGGTTGGACGTTTTGCTGGCCGCCTCGAACACTTCAGGGCGGAATTTACTCGGGTCGTAGTCGTTGCCATCGTGGGCCTTTATGGCAGCGTCAAAGGCGGCGATCATTGCCATCGCGGCTTCAGGGCTGCCGAGAAGCTGGGCGCCTTGTTGGACGCCGCCGACACCATTGGCCTCGTAGCCGGGGCATCGTCGTACTACGAGCACTGTGGCCGCGGTGACGAGTTGGTCGAGGAACGTCGCCTCGGCGTCGGTGAGCGTTGCGGCGCGCGTTTGCGCCGGCATGATCATCGCGAGCAGTGCGATGGCTGACAATTTGAGTTTCATTGTCGCGGTTCTCCCTGCGGCCGTTCAACACATTCAGTTATTGCGCGGCTCTGTGTGCCGATCGCATGCAGGCGGGTGCTACCATTTTTGCTACCCAACTCTTAATTATAGGGCGGCACCGGAAGGGATGAGGCGGCAACAGCGCCCGGCGCAAGCCCAATTAAACCAGGCGCTTTGGTATCTGGCGTTACGCGATGGGATGGGGGCGCCAGAACTGCAAAAGCGTTTAACCCGGTTCGATTCCGGGCGTGGCCTCCATCAACATAATCAACGCCTTGCATTGATGATTTGAGGGGCCGCAATAAGCGGCACGCCTGGCTCAGCAGGAGGCGTACCAGCCTTCGGGAAACGGAATAAACGGCCAGGCCAGCTGGTTGTCGTTGGCGGCTTTCCGTGCATCGAAAGTCCGCCGCTTGGCCAGGAAATCCTCCTCGGGAACGGGCTCGATCGCCATTTTCACGGCCTCCAGCATTCGATCGAATTCAGCTTCGCTCATGGCGCTCTCCGGGATTTCCCTGAGCGCATGCTGTCAAAAGTCTTTTGTTTCCAGATTGAGCGGATCGCTCAAATTGTACCGATTCCGGCAATCACTTGCCGGCATGGTTACCGATGTCTTGATGTCCGGGCCGAAACCTAGACCCGCCCGGTGACGGCCAAATGTGGGAAAAACCACATTTGCCAAACAATTTTCTCAGGATTTGCCCGGACGACCACGGCGCCGGACCGCCTCAAGAAGATCATCGTACAGGGCAAGTTTGGTGGATTTTGGGCTGACGGTCCGTCACTCGGGGGACGCGGCGGACGGCGGATACCGGCAGTACAGGCTCCGCTCAGCCGCACCGCAGCGGCCTCGGCCCATTTCGAATGGAAAAACAATTAATTGCCGTTCTGCCGACGCCGTAGCGGCGCTCCTCGCGCATCTCGGGCGCCGGGCGGCCGCTGCTAAAATTCCTTGGCTTGGCCATCTTTTCGAACGGGGTGCCTGCCACGCTACTACCGAACGTTGTGCCGGTATGTTGCGTGGAGGAGTAGCGTGATGACTGATCTTCAAACCAAGGTGGAGAAGTACGAGTCCAAGGCGGCGCAGTGTGAAGAGAGTGTCCGGAAGGCGCCCGAGGGACCGCAGCGGGCCTTCTATGAGGTGCTTGCCCGTTACTATGGCGAACTGGCAACCGACTTCCGCCAAGTCATCGAAAAACGCAAGGCCGCGTAGCCGGCGGTCACGACACATTTTTTGCCCGGCGCTTTCGGGGAGGGGAGTCGGTCATTTCTCGCCCCTCCGGTTCCCGTATTCATGCGCCAGCGCTATGTGCGCCTCGGTGAGCCCGGCCCGGATGGTTGCCGCTCACGCCGGTGAACAAATCGAAAAAACCGCAAAACGAGCAATACTGATCACCACGGATATTGCGTCCGGTCACGGTGCAAGGGGTGGTTGTCAAAGGAGGAAACTCCGATGAGGAAGCTGGCGTTGGTTCTTGCCACTGCCGCCACCCTGGCCGTGGCCGCTGTGGGCACGGCTTCTCCCGCTCACGCGCGCTATTATCGCCACGGCTACTATGGCTACGGCCCCGGCATCGTCGGCGGCCTGGTCGCGGGCGCCATGATCGCTGGTATTGCTTCGGACGCCTACGGGTACGGACCGGAGTATGGACCCGGGTATGGCTACTACGGAGGTTACGGCGTAGTGGGGCCGCCTGTGGTCGGCCACGGACACCTCGCGCCGAGAAGTCACGCCCATCCCGGTGGATACAACAATCCCGCGTATGACGGGAGTTACTATTTCGGAAACTAGCGGCCGGCATCGCAGTTGGCGTCGCTGAAGGCCGCGCCGGATCACGATGAAGTCGTTAGATAAGTCTGGCCGCCGATCACGGTCTTGCGCGGGGCGATGGTTTCGGGATCGGCAATCTGGTCCGACCTTACATAAATGCCGTGATGACCCCTGACGACCCTGACCGTGATCCCTGACGTTGAAGCGTTCCTGACAAACCCTCAACGCTCAACGTCGGCACGCGCTAACGCGAGCTTGCTCCCGCGTCGGCGTGTCCGGTGAATGGTGCTGATGCACGCGGTTCCAAGGTGCCTGGGTTGATCTATATCAACGAAGCAATGACACAGGGCGCAACGCTGCTGCGGCAGGTTTGCGGCTCTGGCGCAACGTCTGGTGCGGGGGCTCGACGAACACGCTTTTTCGGCAACCGTGGAAGGACATTAATCATGTCACATCGAAGGATCTTCTCGTTGGCGGCGTCAGTCGTCATCGGCATCGGATGCATTGCTACGATTTCAACTGATGCGTTCGCATATCGCGGCGGCCGCGTTGGTGTTGGCCGCGCTGGCGTCTATCACGGCGGCGCCTATCGCGGCGGTGTTTACCGTGGCGCAGCCGTACGTCGTGGAGTGGCGGTAGGCGTCGGCGCTGCTGCCGTCGGTGCCGCTGCCTATGGGGCTTACGGAACTTATTACGCGCCACGCTGCGGATACTATCCCTACGGACCTTGCTACTAGAAACTGTCGGAGCGCCTGCTCTCGCCGGATACGGATCAGGGGCGTACGCGCGTGATGTTCGGCCGGGCGCCCATGGGCGTCCCCGGCCTTGGCGCGCCCCTGAATTTCGTCTAGTCCGCAAACCAAAGCGGCAGCAGCAACCGTTACCTGATGGAGCGATAAACCAACGCTATCGTAGGGTTGCGTTGGGGGTGATGACTTGCGTTCACGCTTATAGCTGCCCATAGCCCCAAGCAGCGAACCACCACCAGGGATGGCGCGGTCAGTCCTTCGGCTTGATCATGGCCGAGGCCATGAACGCTGCGACCGCAGCGGAATATTCTTCCAATCCCTTGAAATTAAAGTGCATATCATTCTTCCAGTAGAAATTCTCGGGGTGCGATCCGAACCGCTGCCTCAAAGTCTCGGTGGCATTGAAGAAAAGAAAGTTGTTGGCAAGGCAAGCCTTCTGCACCGAAGAACTGACGAGATCGTTCCACAAGCGGCCCGCAGCGTCGGGTTTCAGGTGCTCAAGATGCGGGTGAAAGATGCATAGCACCCGGCTGCCATCCTTGGTGTAATCCTTCAATACGTCAGCCAGCTCCTGCAGATTCTGCCTGAAAGTCAAAAGCGCTGCTGAATATTTCTGTTCGAGATCGGCACCATGGTCCTGTGAATAGGAAAACAGAACGAGGTCCGATTGGTTTTTCCTGATCACCGATGGCATGTGCACGAGGGAGTGCCAAAGCTTTGCCACGAGCCGCATCAGATACAATGGATACCTGCGAGCCTCAATGAGGCCAACGCTGCATTCGTGCCCGATGGGTGAAGCCTTGACGCCGACATTTTGTCCGCGTTCGTTGCGGACAATCAGGGCGCGATATCGAGCGAAGTCATCGTACAGATCGGTCTCGTCCACGTCCACCACGATATAGTCGGGACGCACAATCGGCAGCAGCTTCTTCGCCTGCGGCACGAAAATAGCCGGGGAATAGGAGGTGTATCCGGCATTGTGGCTTTTTAGGCAAACCTCCCGCTCTATCTTGAAATATTTTTCAACCTGATACGGCAGCGTGTTGTTGTCGTCGAAGCCTTCCATAAATGAATCGCCAAGGAACAAGACCGAAATTGGATTTCGACACTCGGCCTGCAGTGCCGAATCGTCGATGATCCTGATACCGTTCGCGTCATAGGATCTCTTGTAGCTGAAGCCGGTCAGATCGCCGTAAATGCACAGGTTCTGATCTTGCGGCGTCGGCTGGTGGTTGAGGACGTTGGATTCCCAATCCAGATTGATACTCGCCATTTCGAGATCGTACAGCGGACCGAAGTACTGCTGTATCCGCAACCCGATCTCAAAAATGACGGCCCACGCGATGACCAGCAGCGCCGCCTGTCTGAGGAGGTGAACCAGCCGCTTCATTGAACATCTCCAAAATGAATTCCGGGCTGCTCCGCAGATACGTAACGCGCCTGCCACAGCGTGATGCCGAGCAGGAAATAAGCTGCAGAGGTCCACAGGGCCTGCCAGTTGTGGAAACCTTCATTGAATGTAGTGTAGAGTGTGGCAAGGGCGAAAAGGCCTGCGAACACGGCCTCGGCGACCGGGCGCGTGCCTGATTTCGGGCGGATGAGCAGCGTCAATGTCCAAAACGGCACCACTGCCATCGTAAGGCCGGCGAACGGGAAATCCTGCCAGCGCGGTTCGAACATCAGGCCCAGCGCGGTTTCCGCCGCAATCAGCGTGGTAACGGTCAGCGTGAACCCCAGAACCATCGTTGAGAACGAGTGGGTTCTGTCTTCGCGCGGGCCGATCAATTCCAGAAATGCCGGCAGCCCGCGTCCCGACATCAACGCATTGGAAGACAGTAGCGGCGCGGCTATTCCTGCGGCCATCAGCAAGCCCCGGACCAGCCAATCGCCCAAACCATAACTTTCGTAAAGCATGTTTTCGATGCTTGCTCCGAGCAAAATCCCGCTGACGGTCGCAGATGCTGCCACCGCAACCCACGATATCAATCGCGGCGGCAATGGCCGACGCCTCTGCGTCAACCATGCTGCGCCGAATACGGAAATGCTTGAGACGAGCCCGCATCCCAGCTGCAGCTTCCAGAACGGATAGTTGCTGACAGCTGCTCCCGGGGGGTATTTCAGCCTGCGGTTCATTCCATCGAACAAGCCCCAATAGCCGCCCACGGTTCCTTCCCACTCGCGCTTCCATGGACCGTCATAGGCCTCGAACAGAATGACGCGAAAGTTTTCTTGCTTCGCCCGATCGAGAATATCGGAAAGGAAGCGTGCCTGATTGATGCGGGATGGCAGCGCTTCGTCGCGCATCCGCCCCTTGCTTGGCCAACCGGTCTCGCCGATCAGGACTTCCTTGCCGGGAAAGGCAACGGCCAGCCGTTTCCGGATGGCATCCACATGTCTGGCCGCGTCCTCGGCGCGGGGTGGAAAGTCTTCCCAATATGGCAGCATGTGCACCGTGACGAAGTCGACGTCCTCAGAGACCTCCCGGTAACGCAGCCAGAACTCCCAGACATCGGCGTAAGTCACCGGAATATTCACGCGCGTCCTGACCGAGCGGATGATTTCCCGAAGGTCGGACGGGGTCATTTCTCTCCGCAACAGCAACTCGTTGCCGACAACCATCCCGGTGATCACACCGGGATAATCCCTGGCCAGCGATATCGCGTCTTCAATCAGGAGTGCGTTCTTCAGGCGATCACGTCCAATCCAGACTCCGAGAAGAACTTTCAGTCCGACCTTGGCAGCGAGCTCAGGCACCTTGTCCAATCCGTTGTCGACGGAATAGGTGCGGACGCATTGGAATATCTTGGCAATCTCGGCGAGATCCTCCGCGATCTGTTCCGGGCTGATAATTAGTCCCGGGGTCAGCGGAGTCTGTTCGCCCCGGAATGGCGCATAGGACACGCAATTCAGTTTCGCCGCAGCATCGATCGGCGCATATGCCGGCGCGACCGGCGTGGCCAGCCACCACCAGACCGCGGCAATGATACTCAGGGAAACGGGGAGAAGCGCCAGCGGCGCGCGAAAGGCGATTGGTCCGGTCCTCTGGCTGGTCACGCGATCTGCGCAGTCAAGTCGGACTTCGGATGGCATATATTGACCTTCGTCAAAGGCCGGTGCCGCGTGTGAGACGCGTTCGATCCGTGCGCTGTCCATCGTCTTACCACGACAGCGCAGCCTTCAAAGCGCTGGACCCCGACGGCACCCAAGGTGTGCATCGCAACATCATTGAGCAGTTCTGCCGCGAGACCGACGGGGAGCAGACATCGCTGCCAACTAGCGGTCTCCAGAAAGGAAGCTCCTGCGGCGTCTCAATGGTTCCTGTGTCCGCTACCCCACGATCATAATGTCGGCTAGAACTCACCATAATTTGTACTCATCCGTTTCTAGACTTTCCTAAGTGAGCAATTGAGTTTGTTTCCTGGGGGTAAGGTCGGAGCGACCCAGTGCGTGTCGCGGTGATTGTTGTGTCGATGTTGGCGGTTGCTACACCGTCAGAAGCTTCGAAGTCCTGCATGAGCAAGACCGAAGCACGTCAGCATTTTGGTGCGGTTCATATCTATTGGCATGGCGCAGACCATTGCTGGGATGCCTCGCCGACAAGCCAGCGCCATCAGATCATCCACTCTCGACGCAAAGCTCCGATCTACGTAATTCAGCAAATAGGCGATCAGGCAAAGTGGCATGACTCCATGTCGAAGATGTTGGCTGACGACGAACCCGAGGTTCCCACATCATTTGATGTTGGGCGATCGAACGAACATGCCGTCGCTGGCGCGGCATTCATAAGCCGCTGGATTGATATCGAACCATCAAATCATCCTCCGCTTGACGCCCGCTGGGTCGATATTCCTCAGGTCATGCCTTCTTCCGTCATCGAACGCAGACTTCCGCCGATCTCGCTACACGTCGTTCTGCTGGTACTCATCACCATCACGATTACTCTAACGCTGGCGATTATCGAGTTGGTGTTTCGCATGGCAAAAAATCGGGATCACGAGGCCGCGGGCAATCTAACTAGGCTTGTGCGTGAATGCCGATCGGCTATCATCCTTGTCACCAAGGCGTCTGGATTGACGCCGGAAGACCACGCAAGACCGCTATCCGCCCTTGGTTAGGGGGTCGCTGTGGTGGGGAAGCGTTCCATCCGCCGAATGCGCAGAAGCATTCTTCTTGAGCTTGTCGCTTTCGATCGGCAGGTTGGAGGCGACACCGGCGCTTTCGTGCTCCTCACTACGTTGAGGTGTTTTAGCAAAACAAAAGACAAAGATATCTTTTCTGCCGCCATCATTGAACTGCTGCGGCAAGGAATTGTTATCGGAGTGCCCCAACCAGGCGAGCAATTAGAGGTCCGTCTCAATTCAGTGAAATTTGCTGAGGTCAACGAAGAGTTGGCGACGCCGGATCGCGATACGGATCATCCAGGAGTATTTTTCGCATCTGGTGCGGGGATCATCGCCGCGACCGTTGTGGCTATGATTATAGTTATGGTGTGGTCGGCCCACTCCGCACGCATTGCGGCACCACACTGTGCCAACGACTGCGTAACAGATTTTTCAGCCAATCGTCGTTGAGCTGAAATCAGGACGTCGAGCGGAGGCGGGCGCCATTGCTGGAACCGGAAAAATATGCTCGAAAGGCCTGCGAACGCGATCGCATTATTTCTGGCCGTGGGATGGGACGCGAGGAACGCTATTTGACCGTCGCGTGCACGGTAATTACCGACGCGCCGGAAGCCGTCGGCCCCTGACCCGTTGCTTTGATGGCAAAGGTATCGCTTCCCTTGTATCTGGCCTTCGCCGTGTATTCGTAAGTGGATATGTTAAGCCTCTTCAACTTGCCGTGCACTGGCTTTTGTGAAATGTCCGAGCCATTCAACGTGCCGTGCATCCTGATCGGAAACAGGCAACTTCCTCCGGACGCGACGTCAATGTAGCCGGTCGAATTCTCGCCCCAATCCGCCAGCGCCACCAATGTTGAACAATCGGAAGCGGCCAGCGCCAAGGACACGGGCATTGAGCCTGTAGCTCCCGCGATAAGCGCCAAAGCGGCGACTTCAGACAACCGCATGGTAGGCCTCCTCGTTTTCATGCAAACAGGTGACGGGCGCGTATCATACCCCCGAATTGGACGAACGGGTGGCGCGTGGAGCAATTGAGCGACTTAGAGTTGATGCGTATTGGGGTAGACACGCTGCGGAAACCGCCGCACCAGGCTCACGCCTGCTGACCGTTCAGTCGCGCCGGGATTGGGAACCTGCGTTGAAGGACCGACGCTCCCCGGCACGCTGCCAGAAAAATCCAGCGCTCAAATCCAGGCTGTAGCTCGCTGGGAGTATCGCTGCGCTCATGATGTACGGTTGGTCAGGTTCCGCACATATCATTGTGGCCCAGAGAACACAGTGGCTTCCTTAAGGTTCGCTTTTGCAAATCGCCGGGAACCCGGAGGTGGGTTCAACGTTCGTGAATGCGGCTTGTTGTCACCTCGCGGGAACTTTTACGTGCCTTCAGGGAGGAAACGATGCGGTTGCCATTTGCATTCTCTCTTGCCCTATCCTCTCTTGCCCTGGTCTCGGCCACATCAGCGATAGCCCACGCGCAAGATCAGACTGTGTCCGTGGGGTCCTGGACGATTGCGGTTTCCTCGAAAGCTGACAAGTTTGACAGCTGCACTATGAGCCGGTCTACCAATGATCTCGATATAACGTTTCTACGGACTCATGAAGGTTTGCTCCTGCTTCTTGATTTATCGAAATGGAAACTGGAGCGAGGAAAGACATACGATGTCACCTTGCTTGCGGGTTCGCGATCAGTTCAAACCAAGGCGTTGGCCGAAACCAAACGTGTAACGATCACTCTGGCGGACCGGGAGCTCAATGAGAGGATGCGCACCGCTAAGATCCTCGAAGTGAGAGGAGAAGGAGCGACATTGAGGGTGCCGCTAGACGGAAGCACGGCCGCCCTTGGACGCCTGGAAACATGTTTCGAGAAGAATAGCCGTGCTGGAGTTGAGAGTAACCCGTTCGTTGCGGCGAACCGGAAACCTTAAGTCGGCAACGGGACAAGGCTATTGCAGAACACGACGACCCAGCATGCCGGCTGCGACGTGGTAGAGGCCGCCGCGATTACTGGCCACGCCAGCCTCAAAGAGCTGCAACGCTACAACGAGAGGCGCGACCGCAAACGCGCAGCGCATGGCAAGCTCATTTCAGGAACAGAAGTGTCAGACCCGACACCCGGTTTGACAATCAGGCGAAAAAAGCATGAGAAATCAGAGTGGAAATCTTGAATTGGCTCCCCGGGCTGGGGCTGCCAGCAATCAACAATTTCAATAGCTTGGCGGAAAGTGGGTCAAAACCGCGCCCCGAATGAACCCGGTGTTTGTCGTCAGCTATCTTGGGCTTGGTCCACTTTTTTGGAGCCTTTGCGGGTCGGGGCATTCGGAGGAATTCCAACCTCAGTTTGAAATTCAGTGACTAGTCGTCATCCGGAATCCCGCGCCGTCCAAAATGGACGCCAGCTAGGTCGCGATCTGGATCATGTAAAAACGTGGTATTCCTGCAAAGCAGGAAGCGCTTTTGATCTCCGACTGGCAGCGGCAATGTCCTCGTCCGATGGTACAAATGAAACCAGTGACGCAGCCCGCCGACGGCGGAGAAGGAGCAATTCCTTACTGCTGGTCTTGGCCGTTGGATTTCTTGTTTTTGGCGCCGCCGCGGGCGCACTGTATTATGCGTTGCGGCCGGTAACTCTCCGGATTGCCGTCGGACCGCCGGGAAGCGACGATCACAAAGTGATTCAGGCGATGGCCGAGGCCTTCGCCAGCGAAAGCAGGACTGTCAGGCTGTCTCCGATCACGACCGACGGAGCGGTCGAAGCCCTCGCCCTGCTTGGTGCTGGCAAGGCCGATCTTGCGGTCGGTCGTGGCGATCTGGAGATGCCGGCCGACGCGCAGACCGTCGCCATCGTGCGCAAGAACTTCGTTGTGCTGTGGTCGCCTTCCGGACTTGCGGGCAAGAGCTCCAAAAGAAAGCCCGCGCCGAAAATCAAGGAGATCGCCGATCTCGCAGGGCACAGGGTCGGCGTGATCGGCCGGACGCCGGCGAACGCCGCGTTGCTGCGGGTCATCCTGAGCGCCTCCGGCGTGGAGGCGGACAAGGTCGCGGTTACGCAATTTGGCACGGACCAAATCGAGGAGCTGGCGCGCGACCCGACCCTCGATGCATTCATGGCGGTCGGTCCGCTCGACAGCAAGATCACCTCCGACGCCATCGCCGCGACGGCCCGGGCGCGAGGCGAGCCGAAGTTTCTCGCGATCGAGGCATCGGAAGCCATCGCCCTGAAGCACCCGCGTTATGAATCCGAGGAAATTCCACCCAGCGTCTTCAATGCGAATCCGGCCTGGCCGGATGACAAGGTCGAGACGGTCAGCGTCAGCCACCTGATCGTGGCGCGAAAGACATTGTCTGAAACGACGGTGGCGGCATTTTTCCGGCAACTATTCGCCGTCCGTCAGGCGATTGCCAGGCAAGTGCCCGGCGCTGCGCACATCACCAAGCCGGACACCGAGAAAGACGCCGAGCTGCCGGTACATCGGGGAGCGGCAGCCGTCATCGACGGCACCGAACGCACCTTCCTCGACAGGTACGGCGATTACTTCTGGTTTGCGCTCCTGCTTCTCTCCGGGATCGGTTCGGCCGGCGCCTGGTTGCGTCACTATTTGAATCGGGACGAAAGGGAGGAAAACACCAGCCATCGCAACAGAATCCTGGCCATGGTTTCCAGGGTGCGCACCGCGGAATCCAACCAGGAACTGCTGGCGATGCAGCGCGAGGTCGACGCCATCATCGGTGAAACGCTCGAATGCTACGATGACGGCGCCATCGAGGAAGAGGAACTGGCGGCCTTTGGCCTGGTGCTCGAACTGTTCAATCACGCCATCGTCGAGAGGCGCGCGGCATTGCAAGCGGGCACGCTAATCGAGACGAAAGGGAAGAAAACACCAGCCATCGCAACAGAATCCTGGCCATGGTTTCCAGGGTGGGCAACGCGGAATCCAACCAGGAACTGCTGGCGATGCAGCACGAGGTCGACGCTATCATCGGTGAAACGCTCGAATGCTACGATGACGGCGCCATCGAGGAAGAGGAACTGGCGGCCTTTGGCCTAGTGCTCGAACTGTTCAATCACGCCATCGTCGAGAGGCGCGCGGCGTTGCAAGCGGGCGCCCTCGAACCGGCTCGCGGCGCGGCGGTAGGCCACAGCCTCACGTCTCGACGATGACCCAAGCCTTGTGAAACGTGTCAGTGCGATTGGCGCCGGCCGCGGGTGGAGTCAACTTAGCAATTTTAAGGCAGTGTTGGTTTTGATGCCGTTCGAGGCGCAGTCGCTGCGCTCTCATGCGCTTTATCTCTTCATCAAGTACACCAATCTACAATGCTGGGGCGAGCAATTACGAGTAGGCTGCACTGGGCTTCGGCCGGATCGGCGGATGTGGCGCGCTATAAGGTACGCTGCGGTTAGCGACGATCGGCTAACGTAATCGCTGGCAAGGAGGGCGAATGCGTCTCTATAGAGGAATAGCTGTTCCCGCCGCGTCTGCGGAAAGCGCGATCGAAGCCATCGTACAAGACGGTTTACAAAGGCGAACTAGTGGTTGGGGGATGATCGCCCAAGACCTTAAATCACATATCGATCGAATTTGGTCACTGCCGAGCATCACGGCGGCCGACGTAACGTTAGTTGAACGAGATCAAGCCCCCGGATGGGTTTGCGCTTGCGCCGAAAGAGCAAGCGCCCTGTTCTATGCTTGCAGACACAATGTGCATAAGGAAGACAACATACCGCTCCTTATAACATTCGACGCTGACATATCTCGGGTGATTATCGATGGTCGCGATTATCTTTATCCACTGTTTCAAATAGGCAATCCGGAACGAGCGAGACCGATCGCTGTCCGTTTGTTTGGAAGTGCTATACTTCGTTACGTTGACCGAGCTTGGAATACCGAGAGGACCGATGCCGAACAGCGAATTGCAATTTGCAGCCTCGCCGTGCAGGATGAAGAGGTGATCGCCGCGCACGCTAGGAACACAACGGTTATACAAGGTCGATACGGGACCGAATTTTGCTCCGCGTTTATGGCTCGCTTGCCCGTCAAAGCTGACCAGATCGTAGCCGTCGAGAAAGTTAAAGCCGAGGCTATAACGTTTCCTCCAATCGAAATTTCTCTCGAGATGCTCCGTTGATGTGCGTATCTAGAAGCGGCTTCCACAGGAGTTTTCCTTTTTGAGTGAGCCCAAGCCGAGCCAAGTGAAATTGAGCGCGGCCATTGCGGAGGCTGTTGCGAAATTCCATGACACCAGCACGCAGCGTATGGCGAAAGCTAATGTTGCAGATGAACCGACGGAGCCTTTGTTTCATTATACGAACGAGAGCGCACTATTCAGCATAATCAAGTCGGAGCAATTCTGGTTCACGAGCATCTATCACATGGACGACACGGAAGAACTGACGTTTGGTTTTAGTGTCGCGCAGGCGCTGTTGCGTAAGGCGGTTGAAAGCGGCGACACATTGACCCGTATGTTTTGCGAAGAACTGGCAAACGCAGACGAGCTCCAAAAGATTAAGAAGCTTTTCGAATTCTATTCCGTCAGCTTCGGGGTGAAGGACGACACAAAGCAATGGGAGAAATATGCAAAGGGAGGGCGCGGAATTGCGCTCGGTCTTGCACCTGCGTTCTTTAAGCCACTTATGACAGCGAGCCCGAAGCCGGAAGAAACGATTTTTCTTGGGAAGGTTGTTTACGGCGACGCGCAAGCCCGGGCACGGCATTCACAGGTTATTGATGAAGCAATCGATACAATAAAACGCACGCAAAAGGCAGGATCGATCAAGAACGGTCAAGAAGCTAGGATTTTTTTTCAGCACATGGCCGCAGAGATGACGGTCGAGACCCTGTGGAACAGCGTGACGACCAAGGACAGTTCGTGGAGCCACCAGAATGAGACACGGTTGCTCGCACTCAACAATCTCAAAAACCCAAGTGTAAAAATTCACAATGCGGACAAGACGCCTCGGCTAGAGCTTCCACAACCGTTCTTGAAGCAAAACCTTACAGAAGTGATGGTTGGACCGAATGCGGACGGCGGTGCCAAAATTCGGGTGCGAGCATTCCTCGACAGCCATGGTCTCGCTCATGTACCGGTAACGCGTGCCTTGATGCCGATGTTGGCCACCTACTATGATCACCGCTGTCATCAAATTCTTCCGATGACGTAAGGACAAGACTGGCTTTGAACTGGCGATCCCGGTTCACCCGGAGCTTCGCCGGGTTATAGACGCCACACCAAGCAAGCACCTGACCTTCCTGATCACCGAGTTGGGAGCACCGTTTTCCGCTGCCGGTTTCGGCAATTTTTTCCGCGACAAGTGCAACGAGGCCGGGCTGCCGCAGTGTTCGTTTCATGGGTTGCGCAAGGCGGCGGCAACTAAGCTCGCCGACGTCGGCTGCGATCCCCTAGAGATTGCCGCCATCACTGGCCATGCCAGCCTGCGGGAAGTGCAGCGCTATACCGAGACGCGCGACCGGAAGAGGGCAGCGAGCCGCGCGATGGGTAAGCTCATTTCAGGAACAGAAGTGTGAAACCCGATTGTCCGGTTTGACGATCAGGCGAAAAAAGCATGAGAAATCAGAGTGGAAATCTTGAATTGGCTCCCCGGG
>CAVZWE010000031.1:0-5361 GCA_963778925.1 uncultured Alphaproteobacteria bacterium
TCAATGAAAACAACAAAGGGAGGGCTCTGAGAAAGCCCTCCCCTGTCTCGTTGACCTTCTCGCGCAGGGGGCATCGGGGGCGACATCCCCACCCCTCGCCGCGCGACGACCAAACTGTTTGACGCGGCCTGTGTAACAACCTCGCGGGAACCTGGAGAAAACCGGCGAGGTGCAGAGTGCCGCGGACACTAGCACGCCCGCGCCAAACCCCAACCGCGTCGTTAACTTAACGTTAACGGCACAAACATGCGGCTCCGGAGGCGCGAAACGCGCGTGCGGCATGGACGCTGCAAAGTCTGTCTTGCAAAACAGTGAAGGGATGCGCGTGCGCGAAAGCGGGACAGATATGTCCCGGCAAGCCGGGCGCCGGGGCAGGGTCGAGCAATGAAACACCCGTCAAACCGCAAGTTTTTCGCATATTGGGACCAGAAGCGCGGCGGCGCACGTGCTCCGGACCGCAGCGAGATCGAGCCCGGCGCGGTGCGCGAACTGCTCGGCGACATCTTCGTGCTCTCGTATGACGCGACATCCGGTTATCCGTTTCGCGTCGCCGGCACACGCGTTTGCGCCCTGCTCGGCTGCGATTTGAAGGACCGGAGCTTTTCCGCGCTGTTTCCGCCGGACAGCCGCCGCGAGATCGAGGAAGTCATCGCCGTGGTGGCCGAGGAGATGCTGGCTGCCGTCGCCGGCATCACCGCAACGTCGCAAGATGGCTCACCGGCGCATCTGGAACTGCTGCTGCTGCCGTTCAGCACCCGCGCCCATACACCGATAAGCCTGACCGGATTGCTGGCGCCATTCGAAAGCGAACCCAGCCTGCTGCGGGAGTTCAGGCTGACATCGTGGCGCTATCTCGGCCACCAACAGCAGAAATTCGTTCCGCGCGCGCTGCGGAAACTGGCGGTCGCCCGCGGCCTGATGCTCTATGAGGGCCTGCGCTAAACACGCGTGGCATCGATTGCGATCATCCTGCACCCACTACGCGTGGCGCACGCCGGCATGGCCACGACTTGCGCAACAACTTCAGACAGGGCGAGTTGAGCTCCGTCGGAGCACGGTCCTCTTCAGAAGCCAGTCATATTCGATGCAGGAGCCACCAGATTGGCCACGCCATCGCCGCCCACATGGCCGCACTCAAAACGATGGCCGAGATCCAGAGCATACGGGGCGAGGGCTTGAAGCGAAAATGCTCGCTATCTTCCTGATTGAGCGCGCTCATCATCAGATAAGCCTCTCTCGAACGCGCTTGCATTTTCCCAAGCATCTCCCCTGCTTCGCGCTCGCCGCCTCGTCGATCGAAGGGATTTGGCGATTGGCTTTGGCTTACGTCCAATGAAGGGGAGCGCACCAATCCATTCAAAGCCGAGCCGGTCATTTGGTCTGCCCCTCGCTTTGCATTGGATGATCCCAATTTCCAGACGCGCCGCGCGGCGTTCGCCTTCCTGGACGCTGAATGATTGACTGGTCCGGCGGCATGGCCCGATCAAGATCGCAGTATGTGTCGTCGATCCACAGGTCGGATTGCGATGGATCAATTTCCCGTGGTTCTACGGTGATGCTTGGGCGTGTTTGCAGCATCGATACGGAAACGCCCGGGCGAACTTCGCTCAATCGCGGCAGTAACCGCTCGCGCGTCAATCGACCATGCGCAAGCTGCGACGCTTTCGTTCTTTCAAGACCGTCTCAAGCTCGGCATCCAGATCGCCGACGACAGCCTCGACGGCGGCGATGGCCTGCTGAATGGTCGCGATTTCCGAGATCTTCGACTTCGATAGCGGCCCCGTCCGCCCCCTCAATTCGACTACCAGATCCCGACGCCGTTCCTTGAGCTGAACCAGCGGCAAGCCATGATCTTCAAGCTGATCGTACATTGTGAGCCCCAAATGCGGACCGGGGGACCCTATCGAGCAATCGTGCAAACCGAATTACCAATATGCCGCAAATTTTAACGGAGCCCGCCCTGCTCGACCGGGCAAGCTTGCTATCGAACTCACGGCCCTGCCTCGATCCGGGACGCGACGACCAGCCCTTCTCTCAGTCCCCGGTCTTGGCCGTGAGTTTGCAGGTTGCGCCCCCAATCATTCCGCCAGTTCCGGCCACGGCACGATGGTGGACTTCACGGTCTTCATCGCCATCGCATCCGCGACGGCGCGGCCGACCCCCTCTTCGGAAAACGGATACAGCGTCTGCATCTCGAGCCATGGATATTTGTTTCGCGTGCGATAGAGCATATCGACACCGAGCGGCAGGTCGTTGCCGGTGAATCCCCACGACCCCAGCACGTTGAGGTCCTTGGTGCAGATGCGGTGCCACGAGGTTTGAATCGAACCGGCATCGGTGAACTGGCCCATCTCGACATAGGTGCCGCCGTCGCGCAGCATTTCGATGCCTTCGGGGCCGGCGCTCGGATGGCCCGAACAATCCATCACCAGGTCGGCGCCGAAACCGCCGACGATGTCGCGCACCCTCTTGATGCGCGCTTCCGGCGTCTTGACTTCCTCTATGTCGACAGTCGCTTCCGCACCGAACTTGCGCGCCAGCTTGAGCCGCGGCGTCTCCGGTGCGCCGACGCAGATCACCCTGCCCGCGCCCATTTCCTGCGCGGCGGCGACCGCCAGAATCCCGATTGGGCCGGAGCCCTGGATCACCACGGTATCGCCCCAGCCAAATCCGCCGGCGCGGCTTGCGCGGTTGAAGGCGCGGATGCAGGAGGTCAAGGGTTCGGACAAGGCGCCAAGCCGCAGCGACATGTCGTCGGGCAACTTGTAGATCTTGGTGCCCGGTAGCATCTCCAGATCGACATAGACATATTCGGCCCAACCGCCCCACAGATGCGGCGCCTTGTCGAAGCCGAGATAGCGCCCGTAATAGACCGGCGTCAGGCACTTGTTGGCGCTTGCGGGATAATGAATGCAGTAATAGCACCGACCGCACGGCATCAGCGGAGGGATCATCACCTTCGATCCCACGGTGAGCGGCTTACTCATAAAGTCTTCGTTGAAATCCGAGCCAACCTCGACCAGGACGCCGCCGATTTCATGGCCGAGCGTGAACGGCCAGGGCAGTTGCCTGGGCCAGTGGCCCTTCAGGATGTGCAAATCGGTGCCGCAGACGCCGCAGGCGCCGACTTTTATCAGCGCTGCCTTGTTCGGAATTTTTGGCCACGGCACGGTGCGAATGAGCGGCTGCGCCCCGGGGCCGTCATAGGTGCAAACGCGGATCTGTTCCATATCATCCTCCCGGCCCTTCGGTGATTGTTGATTGTCGATGCGTGGGTGACGCGAGCCTATGTGAAGCGGGTGGCGATGCCAACGCGCGGCTTGCCGCCGCACGCCGATTGACAGGCGCATCGCACCGTCTCAGGTTGCCCGGCAATCTGGCTCGGGGTGAGGCGTTGCGCAATCGCTGGTTTATCCTTGCCGTCTTGTTCGTGGTGCGCGCCACCATGGCATTCCAGTTCCAAAGCGTTGCCGCAGTCGCACCGCTGTTGGGCAGCGAATTTGGAGTTGGCCTCGCCGACATCGGAGTCCTGATTGGACTTTATTTCGCGCCCGGCATTGCGCTGGCAATGCCCGGCGGCGCCATCGGGCAGAGGTTCGGAGATAAGGCTACATCTCTTGGAGGTCTGCTGCTGATGCTGGCGGGTGGCTTCGTGATGGCGTTCTCATCCTCATGGAGCATCCAGATCGTCGGCCGGCTTGTCAGTGGCGCCGGCGGCGTGATCCTCGGCGTTCAGTTGACGAAAATGGTGACGGACTGGTTTGCGGGCCGCGAGATCGCAACCGCGATGGCAATCCTCGTCAATTCGTGGCCCGCCGGCATCGCGATCTCGCTGCTGGTCCTGCCGTTGATCGGCACAACCTTTGGCGTGGGCGCGGTTCATCTGAGCGTTGCGGCATTGGCCGGGTGTAGCTTCGTACTTCTCGCGATCGTCTACAGGTCGCCGATGGATGCCGCAGTCACATCAACGGCAAGCTTGCGTCTCGACCGCAACACCGCCATCGCCGTGATCGCGGCGGGACTGATTTGGGGCCTCTTCAACATCGGCTTTGCCATGATCTTCAGCTTCGGGCCCTCGATGCTGGTCGAGCGCGGCTGGTCGGTCGCCGCGGCAGGATCGACCGTCAGCATCGTGTTATGGGTGGCGGTGGCCTCGGTTCCCTTCGGCGGCTTTCTGGCGGATCGAACCAAACGCCCTCAATTCGTCCTGGTCGCGGGCTGCATCGTGTTCGCCGCACTGATGATTGCACTTCCACGCAGCGGTGCGGTGGTCTCGACGATTGTCGCGCTTGGATTGGTATGCGGGCCGCCGGCTGGGCCGATCATGAGCCTGCCCGCCGGCGTGCTGCAACCGGCGACACGGGCGATCGGCATGGGCCTGTTCTTCACCGTATTCTATGCCAGCATGATGCTGGGCCCCGTCGTCGGCGGCGCCTGCGCCAAATGGACCGGCAGCGCGGCGGCGGCCTTCGATTTCGGCGCCGCCATGGTTCTGGCGTGTCCGCTGCTGCTGTGGGGCTTCAACCGGATTCCGGCGATTAGTCCCCGCGCGGCATGAACGCCGCTGCATGCAACCGCCGCTAACGGCTCGTTAACCTTGTCGGCCGTAGGGTCAGGCGGCACCGAGAATCCGGTCGTCGGGTAGCGAAGATGGCGTTAGCGCACAAGAAATCGATTCCTCCTGCCACTGAAGAGCGCAGACGCTTTCAGCGCGTGAGGGTTCATCTGCTCGGCCGCTACATGCTCCCCGACCGGCGCGAATTTCCCTGCCAGATCATCAATATGTCTCCGGGAGGGTTGGCCTTGCTGGCGCCCGGCATCGGCAATGTCGGCGACCGCGTAATCGCCTATCTCGACCATATCGGCCGGGTCGAGGGCAAGATCACCCGCATTATCGACAACGGTTTTGCGATGACCGTGGGCGCGACCGCGCGCAAACGGGACAAGCTGGCGGCGCAGCTCACCTGGCTCGCCAACCGCGACATCCTCAACCTGCCGGAAGACCGCCGCCACGACCGTATCATCCCGCGCAATCCGATCGCACTGCTCACGCTCGAGGACGGCACCAAGATGACGTGCCGGATCATCGACATGTCGCTGTCGGGTGCAGCCATCGCCGCGGAAAACCGCCCGCCGCTGAAATCCCTGGTCTTGCTGGGCAAGGTCAAGTCGCGGGTGGTGCGAAACCTCGAAGAGGGTTTCGCGCTCGAATTCGTTCACGAGCAGCTGGCCGAGACGCTGGAAGACGCCGTCACCGCACGGTAAAGCGCAGCAACCCACAGCTCATTCGACGCGCCGCACCGGCTTGGGCTGATATTCCTGCGGTTACGCCCCGCCGCCGCGCTTTCCCAGCTTTCCGGG
>CAVZWE010000032.1:0-139345 GCA_963778925.1 uncultured Alphaproteobacteria bacterium
CGAACCACAGTGGGACCTTCGTCGATTTTGGTAGCGGCTTCTTCGCGATGGGCGTGCCGATATCGCTGAGATAGCCGGTGCAATAGCGCGCCGGGATGTTCCATCGCGCCACATCTCGACTTGTCACTTTTCGGACGTGGCGCGATGTCCGACGTGAATCGGTAGAGCGCTCCAAAGCGGGCATTCGCGGGCACTTCGTTGCCATCGAAAAGAGAGCCCGCCGAGTGGGCGGGCGAAGTTTCGGGAGGTAGAGCGTTCCATAGGGGGGAACGCCGTTCCAAGCCTCGAATGATTTCGGTCTCGCTCTCTCATAGATCGAATTGGGTAGAGGTGCCGAATTCGGAGCCGCCTGTGTCATTTGGGTTCGTCAGTTTGATCGCGGGTTGCGTATCGTGCCCATCTGAAAGGCCGTCGCCGATGCTCTCAACCCGGCGACGGCATTTCTTTTTCAGCAATTAGCAGCATCCGTTGCTCCGCCATGCAGGGAGCAACTGCATCGAACCGCAACCCTGAGACATTATAACAACAGCCGCCGTCCAATATTCAGGGATGCTCATCCGACCCCTGTAGATCAGAAGCGTTAACTCACTCGTGGCGATATAATCGTACAGCTGATTCCCGAGGGGGTTCTCGATGGCAAAGTTTGCGATTGGCGAGCAGGTCGACAATGTAGCCGACAACCATGAGGGCGGCACGGTCGTCGCCTTTTTCCGACAGTTGGCGGCAATTTTAGATACGCCGTTGACATGGAAGGATACGGCGCGCTCCAGTTTTTCGCTGAGGAAAAACTAGTCGTTCACCCCAAATCGGCTACATCACACGTCGCGTAGGAGCCCTTGGCGCGTTCAAGCTTGGCGGGCGCAATAACCAGTAACCAGTAGGCGGGCGTGTCATTTGTCGACATCGCCATCGTCCTTTTTTTGTTGTTCGCGTTCATGAAGGCGTTCCAAGATCGCCGGCGCCTTGGTATCAGCGCGGCCTCATCCACAAGCCGCTGCGCAAGATCGGCGTGATACTGTTGCACGACGTCGAGCGCCGCTTTCTTGGCGAGCTTGCGATGGTGCTCCGCAAGTAACCTGTGCATCGCTGCGAGCTGTTCATCGGTCATAGTCTTGCTCCGAGCCGAAGGCGCTGCGCTGTGACCAGCTTACGCCCGCCGGGCAGAGTGATCGGTTCGGAAAACCGTTGATCCCACGACACCTCCTCCCAATACCCGGCATATGCAGGCTGCGAGGTCCGTCGCCAGTCGCGAGACCCTGCCCAATTTTAGCCAGCGCTAGTTTCCTCTGGCGATATGATGGCGGGAACGTCCTGCTGCTGGGTCCGGCTTTCGGGGCGAGAGCTTGAATGGATAGCCTCCATCAAGCGACGGCTCTCTTTAAACTCCAATTGGCGGACGTCTTGCCCCAACTTGTCCAGTTGTTTCTGCAGGAGAGCCAATCTCCTGCGTGAACGGATAGCACCAACCGCCAGTCCACACAAAACGACGAAAAGAACTATCGTGTAGTTCAGCTGCGACAAACGCACCGCAATCCAATCAGCGAAGTCTACTACGTCATTGATCTTCTCAACAGCGGCAACCTTTATCGCCTGAGACAAATCACTGGGCAACGCAATCTCCTTCGGTGTGCTCCTCGGACCAAGCCGCACGAAACTCACTATAGATTTTCGAAATGTCGTCGCAACTGAAGCTGCAGATTAGGCTTGATCCGCCACTTTGTAATGAAAAGGCACCAGACCAGCGCGCCCCGGGGCGCGCCTGGCGTGTCAAAGCAGGACACGCGCAATAAGGCCGCCTCAACTGGACCAAGCGCAAGCTGGCGCTCGATGCTGACGACCTTCGCGCGCTGCCCCTGAGCCCGCGGATATTCCTCGCGCCATTGGAACAGGGCGCGATGGGCCCGGACCTGTTTGGAGGGTTTTGGTATCGAAGCGCCGGGGACCGACCATATCCTGGCCGTCGGTCGCCGCATTGGATCAAGGTCGAGAACCGAGGTTACACGAAGACGCGGCGTTGGTTTGAGATGTGCGCTTGGCTGCGCGCTCGTCTCCGCTTGCTGCCGCGCCTCGTCGGTCCCCCAGCCACCGGCTGATGATGTCGCCGAGCAACCTTGGACCGCGTTCCCCATTTTGACGGGAATTGTTTTAGGGGCATGGTGTCACCTCTGCTAGCTGGGAGACCGGCGTATGGGCAAAGCGATGAAAACCGCGGCCGAGCTCGAGGCATGATCCTCAGCAAGATGCAGACACTTAGCGAATGCCCGGATGGAATGACCGTCACCGTGAAGCGCCGCGGCGAGACATGGGAAGCGTTGACAATGTCGCCGAACCACGTCGCGTATACGGATTGCGCGGCCCGCGTGGCACGCTACGCCGCGGTGCTCAGAACGGAATATGCCCTGGCAGACTGAGGTCATGAGAAATGATACGTTTGTGGAGGATATCCACGGCCTGAAACTTATGCGTAATAACGCAGAGGTTTGGCCTTAGCACAAAGGAGCCAAAGTCGGGCCGAAGACGAAGGGAAAATGAGGGCGACGAAACTCCAGGAGCTGGAAGAAATGGCGACAAAGCTGTTAGCGGCCGCTCGCAAGCTTCCGCCAGGACCGGACCGTCACAACATACTTCAGGAGATGGGAGATTTCGCAGCGCAGACAGTAACGTCTGCAAAGCGCCGGTCTAGGTCGGCCTCACCTCAGGCCGAAGGCGAAGGGGAAATGAGTGACTTAAGAACGCTTGATCCGACACCCGAGCTACCGGATGATACGCCGATCGGCGACGTTGAATTTCCGGCGCGAATTCGCAACGTGCTGGCGACCGCGGGCCTGAATACAGTCGGGGAAGTGCGCGAGATTTCGGACGAAACGTTGCTGAGCTTTCAAGATTTTGGAAAAGGCTCGCTCGCTTATCTCCGCGAAACGCTGGGCCTGCCATCGACCGACGGGGTGAGGCCGTCCGGGAAGAAGCCCGCCTGATTTGCCGATTTGACAATTCCCCGCCTAGGGAAAAGCCTTTTCGTGCGCCGCCAGGGCGGCTACGTTGTCGGGAGCACAAGACAAGCAGCGCAGAGGCGGATGGTTGCCAACCATCACAGTGCGGGTTCGAGTCCCGTCACACACACACTAAGGTCTGCCGCAGAGCCTGATGAAGCGGTGATTAGCCCGGTGACCGAGCAGGTCTTGGCGTTGTCGTTGGCCACTGTGCACGCGATCCGGTTGGCCACTTCTGCCACGTTCTCGGCGGCGGCGATCTGTTCACGCGCCTCTTCTATCGTCTCGGCCTCTTTTGCAGCAGCAAGCTCAACTCTGGCCATCGTCTTGCCGGCTGGCCAGAGTGAGCTAACCGTTACGGGTGATAACGACCGTGACGACCGTGACGTCACACCCCCCTCACGACCGTAACGTTACGGGACGAACATATCGCGACCGTATTGCTGATACGACCAGAACAGAGCAGAAGCAGACGGAGGGAAGGGGCGAAGCTGCGCTGGCCGGCACTGAGGTTATCCTCGATCTCGTAGGGTGTCCTCTTGAGAGATAGGTTCGAGCGGCTGCGAAGCCCTTTGACGCCAACCTGAAAGGCTGCTTCCGTGTGGGCTTATGCAGACTGTGTTGGACCTCTCAAACATGAGCGGTGAAGATATATTCGCTTGGATGCTATGGGCCGCTCAACACGGCGTGTGGGATATGATCAGCACGATCGTGCTAGTCGGCGGTGCGTTCGTCGGGTTCAAGGTCCTTTTTTGGGCTAAGCGGCGCGGTCGCAATCTCAATTTCTTTATCAGTCGCCTACGCGACGATTTCAATTATCCGTTAAAGGTGTGCGTGGAAATCCGAAACTACACCGGACGCAACGTTGTGATATCCGCTCCCTACTTTGTGTACGCACGGCTCCGAGCCGATCCCAATGCTCGTGGAGACAGCCCGTTCGGTGAGTTCGAGATTAAGTTCCCCGACCCGGTCAGCAAGAATTTGACTGAAGTTGAATACTTACTGCGCCATCGAGAGAACGTATCCACTTGGCTGCCGATCGACCCTGCCCACACAGATGATGAAGTGGACGCGGCAATTAAACAAGGGGCGTAGGAAAGCTGCACTGTATGTGTACTTGGTTACAAGACACGCCTGAAAGTTCACAGATTGGTCAGGCGGATATGAGACCTCGATAAGCAGACAATTTCAGACCGAGAACGCCGTCGCCGCTCGCGAGAGCCGGTCTGACAATCGACCGGGCATCACCTCCGAGAAAATATTGGCCAATGACCGATAATACCATCGGGTGCCCGCGGCGCCGCCGTTGAAACGCGCCCAAAGTTCATCGCCTAGCATAACCGGGAGTTCCCCCGGCTCTGCCGGGGAGGCAGTAGAAGTTTGACGTTTCCGGGGGTAGTCCTCGGCTTGCGGAAGCTGGTCGATCGACGAAACTCAGGGGCGTGCCGCCAGGTTTCGTAGGCGCGCACACCATGCTTGTGATTCCACCGAGATGCGTCGTCTCGTGTGTGATTGGCGGCAGGACGGAAACGAGCGGCATTCACTTGACGCGTGCGACGGAGAACAGACGGACCTTGCCGATTCAGACCGTGTGGGTGCGGGGGTATTTCGCACTGGCGATTGGACTGGATGATAAGGCCGCACGGAACGACATCCGGAACCAGGAACAGCGGGCCAACGGTCGGAGAAATCGAACACCTGGGCGATAACCGGCCACTTTAGTGGCCTATTAAACTGGGGCCGCGTCAGCGACCCCACCGGCCGCTTTGAGCGGCCCCAATCTTAAAGCCCCCGGCTTTGCCGGGGGATATTTACTGGTGAGGAAAGCGGCTGGGTTCGCGCCAGAATTTCGCAGATATCCAATCTTGAACCGTCGCGCGAAGCGCACCAGCCGTGATTTCCTATTTGTCAAGCAAAACAGCCTTGTTGAGGACAAGGTTCACTTCAAATTTTTTGAGCAATTTTTCTAAAGCTTTAACTTGGGGATTGCTGTTGAGAAGTCCCAGCTTTTTTTGCCCCCCTGTGAATAACCGGGACAAAGCGAAGAATTCTGGTGAACGCAGGTGGACTTGGTTGCATAAGTGTATCGCGACCCACCAATCATCATCAATCGAACCCGCACCCACAACAGGCGTCGTTTCGCCTCAACCCTAGGAGACCAAATGGAGACCATCATCCTCACCATCAATGAGGCTTGCCACCAGAGCCGGACAGGACGGACGGCGCTCTACGCCGCCATCAAATCTGGGCAGTTGTCGGCGAGGAAGCGGGGATCCCGCACGATGATCCTCGCGAATGACCTGAAGCAATGGGTCGAAACTGTTCCCCAAAATGGGATCGAGCGCATAGTCAAAAAAAAGGCCCTGACGGAAGTTCGTACCTTCCGTCAGAGCGGTTTGTTGAGCCCCACCACCTGGAAGTAGAAAGGAACAACAATGCATTCGTTACCCCATCACCGGCGTTTTGCCACGCTGATTTTCTCATGTTGCCACTGGGAGAATGGTCCAAGCGTAGCGGTTTGGAACCGCTGACGCCCGGCGGCCGCCACCTTCAGAGGCGAGCCGGCGGTCTCTCCGCCTCCATGGCGAATACCCTCGCGGAGATCCATGGCCTTGGTAACGGGTCATCGAGATGATCGGCGGCACCGCATGACCGCCATTGCTCACCAACAAATCGTCGCTGGGGGGGGCAAACCCCGCCGGCACTCGATGCTCACGGAGACGCGCGAACGACCACGGACCGCTTTTGGGGGCAGCGAGGTACGTCATGGTGAAACGGCGTAAACTCAACAAACGCCTCGATGCTCCCCATGTTCGGTTGTACGTCTATTTGCTCAACTCACCCGCCTATCTCTCATTGGGTTGTCCCGCGCGCGCCGTGCTCGTCGAAATCAGCCGCGTTTATGACGGGACGAACAATGGACGGTTGGGAATGTCGGTGCGGATGTTAGCCGAATCGTTGCCACATCGCGCGCGGCACCGTGCGCCATGCCCTGGATGAACTTCAGGATCGCGGATTTATCGAATGCGTGAGCAGGGGTGCTTTAGCCGGAAGGGTCGGCCCCGCAAGCGAATGGCGATTGACGGGTGGCCGTGCGATGTCAACGGCGCGCTGCCCGAAAAAGCGTTCATGAAGTGGAGATCAGAAAAACAAAACACGGCGTCAAAATATCCCGCGACGGGGTCAAATCAGGACCATCCGTACCGCAAAATGCGCTGTAACGGCACCACGGTGCACTCGTTTGATCCCGTGATAGGCCCGTTCGGCTGTACTCACGGTGTCAATTGAGGGCACACATATAATATACCATGGGGCGTAGCCCGCTGATCGAACCTAAAACCATTAATACCGGTGAACCACGCGCGGCGCATCGAACCGATGGCGTGTCGCGGTGTCGAAGGGCCGATTTCATCATAGGCGAGTGCCGACGGGATCACGTTGGCAAACTGTGAGTATAGCGGCGTCGTCGCCGGGCAGCGGCGGGTTTGTTCAGGCGACTTTGCTTTTGGGTTTTATGGCACGACATTGTCGCGACCCATCGCGTCAACTCGGTCGGCCCAATGCTGCATCATCTTGGTGCGTTGCCCTATCAGCGACAAGCGATCCGGTCCGGTTATAGATCGCGCGGGTGCTGGCGTGGTCCAGATGGGCGAGTTGCAATTCGACCGCGTCCTTATCCCATATCTGTCTGTCGTCGGCGTCGACCTCCGCATTCAGCAAGGTCGAGAATATCGAACGGAAGCCGTGGCCGGTTTGTTGTTCGCTGGTGTCGTAGCCGAGATCGCGTAGGCGCTTATTGAGTGTGTTGTCAGACAGCGGTTTGTCTCGACTGCCCGAGAAAATGTAGTTCCGACTTCCGGTTAACTCGCGCATTTGCCGCAGGATGTTGAGGACTGCCGGGCGAGTGGCACGATCAAGCTCGTGGTCCATTTTCATTTTCTCGGCCGGTATCGTCCAGCGCGCCAGATCGAAATCAACCTCGGACCATTCCACTTCGAGGACTTCGCCGGGCCGCGTCGCCACGTAGGCGAGGAATCTCATCGCCATCCCGACGACGTCGCCGTAGCGCGCGCGGGGGAACGGCATCGCGATGGCTTTGAACAACTTGCCGGCCGCCACGGGGTCCACGAGCGCCGGTCGCGGCGTCACCGTTTTCTTGATCAGTTGTTTGCTCAAGTTCCTTGCCGGGTTGATGCCGGTGCCGGCGGCATCGCCGTAGTCGAAAATCTGCTCGGCGGTGGAGCGTAGCCGTCCGACCGTTTCCAGTTTGCCGGTCTTTTCGTATTTCTTGAGCCAGCCCAAGAACTCGGGTCGGAATTCCTGGCGGGCGACATCATCAAATGGCCGGTTCCCGAATTCAGCCTTGAGATAACGGATCATCGTTCGGTGCGGGTGGTCGACTTTTCCCCCAATCCCTCGGCCTTTTGCTTGGCGAGAAAGTCATCGGCCCTTTCGCCGAAGGTCGCCTTGACCATGGCGCGCTCGCGCTTGGCGACTTGCATCAAGGTGCTGGGGTCGATGCCCCGACTGAGCGAGAGTTTCGCCGCATCGCGGCGTTCGCGGCCTGACTGAGCGTGACGACGGGGTAGGGACCAAACGACAGTTTCTTCTGCCTGCCGCCAAAGCGGTAGGCCATATGCCAATGCTTCGATCCGTTTGGCTGGACCAGTATATAGAGACCGCCGCCGTCGCTCTTCTTGAGCGGAAAAGCTCGGGGCTTCAGGTTGCGGCAGGCGGTATCCGTCAGCATGGCCCGTTCCTCTTTCGGCTCGGATCCCGCGAAAGGCCAACAACGAGGCCAACAAAAAACGCGGCTGCTACCGGGCAGGGACGAATAGTCCCAACCGGAACTATAACGAGAAACCCTTATTTTTCAAGGATAACTTTGATGTTCGGAGGACGTTCGCGGACATTGGCGAACAGGCCCGAATAGGGCTGTGGCTCCCCGGGCTGGATTCGAACCAGCGACCATTCGATTAACAGTCGAATGCTCTACCGCTGAGCTACCGAGGAATAGGCGAAACCCTGTTCGCGCGTGGCAGCGTATAACAAAGCCTCCGGGGCTTGCAAAGGACCAAATAGGCCGTTCTCGCCGCGCTTTAGGATGGGACGGAAAACCGTCGGTGCAACAACGATTTGTCCCGGCTTTCGGCCGAATGAGAATCGCGGGGCCTGAGGATCGGCGCACCATCCGGTAACGCTTCTGTGCAGAGAATTGCCGCCAAATCGACTCATTCCTGACAAGGCTTTATCGTGCCGGGATTCACCAGAGGTGATTCGATGCCAGTCCAAACCGAACGTGTCAGGCCGGTGCCCTCGATCGTTCCCAAAGACATACCCGCGATGAGCGACGACGAATGCCTGCGTCGGCTCGCGCAAATCGTCAGGCAGCACGATTCCGCCGACCTCGACGAGGTTGCAAGGCTGATCGGGCGGCTCGCGGTGACGATCGAATAATAGATCCTGTTGCGAACCGGAGGCGTTACGAGGGGATAGCGGCTCGCGGGCTTGCGCGTTTCGCGAACGGCGTTGCGTTTTGGCCGGGCTTGTTCCAAAGATGTCGCGGTTTCCGCCTCCTCCTGCGGGCTTCGCCCGCGCGACATCGCAGGTTCGCCAATGTCCGATTTTTCGACCGCGCGCCAGAAAATGGTCGATAGCCAGGTGCGCCCCTGCGACGTCACCGATCTCAGGATCATCGATGCGATGCTCGAGGTGCCGCGCGAGGCCTTTGTGCCGCAAAATCAGCGCGCGCTGGCCTATCTGGACCTCGATCTCGACGTCAGCGAAGCCGGCTCGATGCGACGCTTCCTGATCAAGCCGGTGGTTACGGCGAAGATGCTGCAGGCCGCCGATATCAAGAATACCGACAAGGTCTTGGTGGCCGGCTGCGCCAGCGGATACACCGCTGCGCTGGTTGCCAGGCTGGCAGGGCAGGTGACCGCGACCGAAGCCGATCCCGCGCTGGCCGCGAAGGCGCGGGATGTTCTGGGGCAGCTCGGGCTTGGAAACGTGACCGTCCGGGCCGCCGACGTGGCCGATGGGGATGCGGCGAACGCGCCCTATCATGTGATTGTCCTCGATGGCGCCACCGAGATCACGCCGGAGCGGCTTTACGGCCAGCTCAGGGAGGGCGGCCGGCTGGTCGGGGTCTTCGCCATGACCAAGCCGCCACGGGCCATGATTGTCACGCATTCCCGCGGCGATTTCGGGAACCGGGCGCTTTTCGACGCCTCGGTACCGGTCTTGCCCGGCCTTGAACGACGCCCGGCCTTCGTTTTCTAGCCACCTTCCGGCCGTCAAAATCCCATTCTGAATCAGAAGTGTGGCCCGGATGCTGCACGTCAAGAGTTTCCACCGGCCGGGGCCGGCGCGGGGTTCCGTCCCGCTTGCACCGGGAATAAGGTGCGGCGGGGTACTGACTCGAAATGAACCAAAACCGGTTCGAGCGCGCTCGAGCCGGCCAATAGCATGGATGGATTGCCTGGTATGCATGGGGTGAAGTGGGCTACCGGAGCTTCGGCTGCGGTCCTCCTGATGGCGTGTGTGGGCCTGACGCCTGCCCTGGCGGATACCATTGAGGCTGCGCTGGTGCGCGCCTATCAGAGCAATCCGCAGCTCAACGCCCAGCGCGCGCAGGTCCGCTCCATCGACGAAAACGTGCCGCAGGCGCTGTCGGGCTATCGTCCGCGCGTCACTCTCACGGCCAGCGCCGGCTACCAGTACACGGATGTGAATACCACCTCGGGTGGCTCGTCAACCGGATCGTCCAGGATCCGGATTCACGGCGCCAACGCGCCGCGCAGCGCCGGCCTCACGGTCTCGCAAAACCTTTTCAACGGCCAACAGACCGCCAACAAGACCCGCGCGGCGGAGAGTCAGGTCTCGGGTGCCCGCGAGGCGCTGCGGGTGCTGGAGCAGACAGGTGCTGCTTTCGGCCGCCACCATCTACATGGACTACTTGAAAGATTCCGCCTTCGTCGAGGTTCAGAAAAGCAACGTCCGGGTTCTCGAGCAAACGCTGAAACAGACCCGGGACCGGTTCAATGTCGGCGAAGTGACGCGCACCGACGTCGCGCAGTCGGAGGCGCAACTGGCCGCCGGCAAGACCGCGGAACTGGCTGCCGAAGCAGCGCTGACCACGACGCGCGCCAATTTCCGCCGCATCATCGGCAACGAACCGGAGCAGCTTGCACCGGGCTCTCCGGTCGATCGCTTCTCGCCGGGAAATTTGCCCGGCGCGGTCGAGCTCAGCCTGATCGAAAATCCGAACGTGACGGCCTCGATGTTCGGCATCGACGTCAATTATCTGACGGTCAAGGTCAACGAAGGCGCGCTGTTGCCTAAGGTCGATTTGGTGGCCTCGGTGCAGCAATCCTATGAACAGAGCATGACGTTCTACAGGCAGTTCGGCGCTTCGGCGGTCGCGCAGCTCTCGGTCCCGATCTATCAGGGCGGTGCCGAGTATTCGCTGATCCGCCAGTCCAAGGAAAACCTGGCGCAGCAGCGCCTCAATCTCGAACAGGTCCGCGACCAGACCCGCGCCAACACCGTTACCGCCTGGGGGCAGCTGGTGGCTGCCAAGGCGCAGGTCATATCGGCGCAGGCGCAGGTCACGGCTTCCGAAATCGCGCTCAACGGCGTGCGCGAAGAGGCCAAGGCCGGACAGCGAACCACGCTCGACGTGCTCAACGCCCAGCAGGCGCTGGTCAACGCGCGCATTGCGCTCGTCCAAGCGCAGCACGATCGGGTGGTCGCGTCCTATGCCGTCTTGGCCGCCGTCGGACGGCTGTCGCCGCAGGTGCTCAATCTCGCCACCACCACCTACGATCCGAGCGTGCATTATCAACAGGTGCGCGACAGCTGGATCGGTGTTCGCACGCCGGACGGCCGCTGATCGGCGCAGCCGTTCGCCCCGGCGCGGCAAGGCCGGCGGCGCCGGTCGGGCGCGATCGCCAGGTGTGCAGCGCGGTGTTGGCTTCCGAATCGCTGCTCTTGAGGGTTGGACGGAGTGCGCGATCCGTTCGTTATGCCGCGCCCCTCGGCTCCAGCGCCAAGAGTTGCGCCGGCGAATCAGCCGCCATGGCGTTGCTTGCATTCAATTGTTGCCCTGACATACCTTTTTGCGGAGGTGGCAGAGCGATTCGCGCCGCATCCGGGTGCCCTGAGCTGGCGTGGCACCCCGCGCGATGCGTCCGGCGGCGCTTGATCTGGGGACAAGTCAGGCTTGTGTGATGAAATTCCCGGCCTGCATATCCGGATCAGGCAAATCACCTCCGGCTTGGTGTAAAAAGCATGCGCTGATGATGTGGAGTCGGAGATGACGCAGCCTGCTGCAAAGGTCCAAGAGCCCTCGATGGAGGAGATTCTGGCGTCGATCCGTCGCATCATTGCCGACGACGAAGCCAAGCCGCCGGTGGCCGAAAAGCCCGCAAGCCCCGCAGCAGCCAAGCCGGAGAAACCCGCCGCCGTGCTGCCGCCAGCCAAGGCGTCCGCGGCCAAGGATATTCCGCCGCCGGCGCCAGCTCCCGCCGCAAAGGCGCCGCCGGAAGTCAAACCCGCACCGCCGCCGCCGCCTGCCGCGCTGGCTCCCGCGCCCGTGGTGTCCAATAGCCAGGACGATATCGACGCGCTGCTGAACGGCCTCGATGAAGCGACCACGCCTGAGGAGATACGGCCGCCCTTGCCGGACGGCGAGGTGTTCGAGCTCACCGACGAGATGGCGCTGCCGGAGCCGAGCCGGAGCCGGAGCCGGCGGAGCCGTCGTTCCACAAGATCGAACCGCAGGACGATATCGAGTTTGCCGAAGCCGTCGCCGCCGCCAGGCCGTCACATCGGCCGCCCGCCTTCGAGCCGCCGCCGTTCGAGGTTTCCGCCGCACCGGCCCAGCAGATCCTGTCGCATTCGACCGTGTCCGCGGTCGAATCCGCCTTCAATTCGCTGGCGCATACAGTGCTGAGCAACAATGCGCGGACCTTGGAAGATCTGGTCAAGGAAATGCTGCGCCCGATGCTGAAATCCTGGCTCGACGACAATCTGCCCGGTCTGGTGGAGCGGATCGTCAAGATGGAAATCGAACGGGTTTCGCGCGGCGGGCGATAGCGGCGCCTGCCGGCCGCTGGCCGGCCCCGATTCAGCCATTACATCGGACTTCATCTGGGCTTTCGGCGCGCCTGTCGTGTTGACTTGGCGCGCGTGTGCGGCTTTCTACCCCTCAACATCCCCGATTGCATGGCCATGATCGAGAAGAACTACCAGCCTGCCGATATCGAAGGCCGCATGTCCCGTCTCTGGGAGGAGGCCGGCGCGTTCAAGGCCGGGCGCCCCGAGCGGCGGGATGCAAAGCCGTACACCATCGTGATCCCGCCGCCGAACGTGACCGGCTCGCTGCATATGGGGCACGCGCTCAACAACACGCTACAGGACATCCTCTGCCGCTTCGAGCGGATGCGCGGCCGCGACGTGCTGTGGCAGCCCGGCACCGATCATGCCGGCATCGCCACCCAGATGGTGGTCGAGCGGCAATTGATGGAGCGGCAGCAGCCGGGCCGGCGCGATCTCGGCCGCGCCAAATTCCTCGAACGGGTCTGGCAATGGAAGGCCGAGAGCGGCGGCGTCATCGTCAACCAGTTGAAGCGGCTTGGCGCCTCCTGCGACTGGTCGCGCGAACGTTTTACGATGGACGAAGGCCTGTCGCGCGCGGTGATAAAAGTCTTCGTCGAGCTGCATCGCGAAGGGCTGATCTACAAGGACAAGCGGCTGGTGAACTGGGATCCGGCGCTGTTGACCGCGATTTCCGATCTCGAGGTGCAGCAGGTCGAGATCAAGGGCAGCCTGTGGTATCTGCGCTATCCGCTGGCGGGCATCACGTTCAATCCCGACGACCCCTTGAGCTTCATCGTCGTCGCCACCACGCGGCCCGAGACCATGCTCGGCGACAGCGCGGTCGCGGTGCACCCGGACGATGAGCGCTACAGCCATCTGGTCGGCAAGCATGTGATCCTGCCGCTGGTCGGACGCAGGATCCCGATTGTCGCCGATGAATATTCCGATCCCGAAAAGGGTTCGGGCGCGGTCAAGGTGACGCCGGCGCACGACTTCAACGACTTCGAGGTCGGCCGCCGGCACCATTTGCCGCAGATCAGCATCCTCGACCCGGAGGGCGCGCTGGCGCTGGTCGGCAACGAGGATTATTTGCGCGGTTTGCCGGAAGGCTCAGCGCAGTTGGCGGAGGAGTTGCACGGACTGGACCGTTTCGTCGCGCGCAAGCGGATCCTCGCCCGGCTGGAAGATTTCGGATTCCTGGAGCGGACCGAGCCGAACACCCACATGGTGCCGCACGGCGATCGCTCCGGCGTCGTCATCGAGCCCTATCTGACCGACCAGTGGTATGTCGATGCCAAGACCCTGGCGCAGCCCGCGATCGCGGCAGTGCGCTCGGGCGCGACGACGTTCGTGCCGAAGAACTGGGAGAAGACCTACTTCGAGTGGATGGAAAACATCCAGCCCTGGTGCATCTCGCGCCAGCTCTGGTGGGGTCACCAGATTCCGGCATGGTACGGGCCGGACGGCAAGGTGTTCGTCGCCGAAACCGAAGAGGAGGCGATCGGCAACGCGCTCGGCTATTATGCCGAGCAGGAAGTCATCACGCCCGAGCAGGGCCGCGAGATGGCGCTCGATCGCAACAAGCGCGCGGATTTCATCACCCGCGACGAAGACGTGCTCGACACCTGGTTTTCCTCGGCGCTGTGGCCGTTCTCGACCCTGGGCTGGCCCGACGACGATACCGATTTGAAGCGCTATTATCCGACCGACGTCCTCGTCACCGGCTTCGACATCATCTTCTTCTGGGTGGCCCGGATGATGATGATGGGCCTTCACTTCATGAAGGACGTGCCGTTCCCCGTCGTCTACATCCACGCCCTCGTCCGCGACGAGAAGGGCGCCAAGATGTCGAAGTCGAAGGGCAACGTCATCGATCCCCTGCATTTGATCGACGATTACGGCGCCGACGCGCTGCGCTTCACGCTTGCCGCGATGGCGGCGCAGGGCCGCGACATCAAGCTCGCGGCCAGCCGCGTCGAGGGCTATCGCAACTTCGCGACCAAGCTGTGGAACGCCTGCCGCTTCGCCGAGATGAACGCCTGCGTGCTGCCTGCGGGGTTCGATGCGACGCAGGCGAAGCAGACGCTGAACCGCTGGATCGCGCACGAGACCGCGCATGCCACGCGCGAGGTGACGGAGGCGATCGAAGCCTACCGCTTCAACGACGCTGCCGGCGCGATCTATCGCTTCGTCTGGAACGTCTATTGCGACTGGTATCTCGAACTCGCAAAACCCGTGCTGCTGGGCGAGGAGGGCGCCGCCAAGACCGAGACCCGGGCGACGGTGGCGTGGGCGCGCGACGAAATCCTGAAACTGCTGCACCCGTTCATGCCCTTCATCACCGAAGAACTCTGGGCGATGACGGCTCTTCCTTCCCCCTCCCCCTTTGTGGGGGAGGGGGGTAAGCCGCAAACTCCGGCGCCCGGGGTACCCCCCTCTCTATCTCTCCCCCACAAGGGGGGAGAGAACCGCACCTTGCTCGCGTTGACGGCATGGCCGATCAAGGCCGATGTTCTCACACCGGAGCAATTGGCGCTGATATCGGCAACCAGCCCGAGTGATCCCTTGATTCCGCCGGTTCTGCTGGCCTTCAATCCCGCCGATTTCACCGATCCCGCCGCCGAGGCCGAGATCGGCTGGGTGGTCGATCTCGTCACCGCGATCCGCTCCGTGCGCGCGGAAATGAATATTGCGCCGGCAACGCTGACGCCGCTGGTGCTGGCCGGTGCCTCCGCGGAGACGAAGGGGCGCGCGCAACGCTGGAACGATGTGGTCAAGCGCATGGCCCGGCTGTCGGACATTTCCTTTGCCGAGCGCGCGCCGGAAGGCGCGGTGCAACTCCTTGTGCGCGGCGAGGTCGCGGCGCTGCCGCTCAAGGGCGTGATCGATTTTTCGGCGGAGAAGGCGCGGCTCGACAAGGAACTGGCGAAAGCCGAAGCCGACATCAAGCGTGTCGACGCCAAGCTTTCCAACGAGAAATTCGTCGCCAACGCGCCTGAAGAGATTGTCGAAGACGAAAAGGAAAAGCGCGAGGCGGCGGTAGCGCGCAAGAAAAAAATCCTCGAAGCGCTGGAGCGGCTGAAGAACGCGGCGTAGAGCATATTCTGCCTGTCCCATGGCCTCGTGGTTCGAGACGCCGCGCCTTCGCCCTCCGGGCGACGGCGGGCTCCTCACCATGAGTGTCTAAGACCTCATCCTGAGGAGCATCGCGAAGCGATGCGTCTCGAAGGATAGAGCCACCGAACAGGAAGACGCTTTAGCGGGAATGATCGGTGCTGGATCACGTTTCCATCCCCGTTTCCGGTTCGTGTTCAACGTGATCCGAAATGACGGCGGTGGTGAAGGTCACCCCGCCCCGATCAGCGGCAAGGCCTCGTCGCGTTCGAACAGATAGAGCAAACACCGCAGCGCCTCGCCGCGCTCGCCTTTCAGCTTCGGGTTGTCCTTCATGATGCGCAGCGCTTCGTCGCGCGCTTGCGTGATCAGCTGGGCGTGGACGTCGGAGCGGGCGATACGGTAGCCGGGCAGGCCGCTTTGGCGGACGCCGAGCACGTCGCCTTCGCCGCGCAGTTTCAGGTCTTCCTCGGCGATCCGGAAACCGTCGGTGGTTTCCCGGATCACTTTCAGCCGCGCCCGGGACATCTCGCCCAGCGGTTCCCGGTAAAGCAGAAGGCAGGTCGAGGCTTCCGAGCCGCGGCCGATCCGGCCGCGCAGCTGATGCAGTTGCGCGAGCCCAAAGCGCTCGGCGTTCTCGATCACCATGATGGTGGCGGCGGGAACGTCGACGCCGACCTCGACCACGGTGGTGGCGACCAGCAACCCGATCTCGCCCGCGGCGAACTGCGCCATCACGCGGTCCTTCTCGGTTCCGCGCATCTGGCCGTGCACCAGGCCGACGCGGTCGCCGAACTGCCTCTGCAGGCGCTCGAACCGCTCGGTCGCATTGGTGAGATGCTCGATCCCTTCGGCTTCGGATTCCTCGACCAGCGGGCAGATCCAGTACACGCGTTTGCCGGCCGATAGCGCGCGGCCGACGGCATCGATCACCTCACTGAGGCGGCTGTTCGGCACCGCGCGGGTATCGATCGGCTGCCGTCCCGCTGGCTTCTCGCGCAGTTCCGAGATGTCCATGTCGCCGAAATAGGTCAATACCAGCGTGCGCGGAATCGGCGTCGCGCTTAGCACCAGCACGTCGACCGCCTCGCCCTTGGCGGTCAGCGCCAGCCGTTCGCGCACGCCGAAGCGGTGCTGCTCGTCGACCACCGCGAGCGCCAGTGCCTTGAAGGCCACGTCGTCCTGGATCAACGCATGGGTGCCGACCAGAAGATCGATCTCGCCGGCGGCGAGCCGCTCCAATATTTCGCGCCGCTCCTTGCCTTTTTCGCGGCCGGTGAGGATTGCGACCCGCAAGCCAGCACGTTCGGCGAGCGGCGCGATGGTCTTGATGTGCTGACGGGCGAGGATTTCCGTCGGCGCCATCAGGGCGGCCTGCTTGCCGACCTCGGCTACCGCTGCGGCGGCCAGCAGCGCCACCACGGTCTTGCCCGATCCGACATCGCCCTGCAGCAGCCGCAGCATGCGGATCGGCTGGCGCAGATCGTCCGCGATCGCCGCGGCAGCCTGCCGCTGCGATGCTGTCAGCGCGTAGGGCAGGGCGTCGATGATCTTGTTGCGCAAATGGCCATCGCCGGCGTGGCGGTCGCCGGCGGGGCGGCGCAACTGCGCGCGCACCAGCGCCAGCGCCAATTGACCGGCCAATAATTCGTCGAATGCCAGCCGCGACCAGAACGGACCGTCCGGCAGGATATCCGTCAACTCGACCGGTACATGCACCCGGTTCAGCGCTTCGGCGAGCGGCGGAAACTTGCAGCGGCGGATGACTTCCGGGCTGATCCATTCGGGGAGCGCCGGCAGCTTTTGCAGCGCCTGCGCCACCGCGCGCCGCACCGACCCCAGCGCCAGGCCCTCGGTCAATGGATAGACGGGATCGATGCCGGACAATTTTGCAAAGCCGGCTTCATCGACGACGCGGTCGGGATGCGTGATCTGCAGGGTGCCGTCATACATCTGCGCGGTGCCGGAGACGTAGCGCCTGGCGCCGACCGGCAGCAGTTTCTCGACATAGCCCGGAGGGCTGCGGAAATAGGTCAGCACCACGTCGCCGGTCTCGTCGCTGGCATAGACCAGATGCGGCGCGCGCGCATTGCGCGCAGGCGTCGGGCGATGCCGGTCGACGGTCACCTCCAGGGTCACCACGGTGCCGGGAACCACGTCGCGGATTTTCGGCCGGGCCCTGCGATCGATCACGCTCGCCGGCAGATGCAGCAACAGATCGACCAGCCGCGGCGTCTCATCGCGGCCGAGCAGGTACCGAAACAGTTTGTCCTGCTTCGGCCCGACGCCGCCAAGGCTCGTGACCGGCGCAAACAGCGGATTGAGCAGGGCAGGGCGCATCTGGAAAACCTAAGACCGTTCCAGTTCGTCATGCCCGGCTTTATGCCGCGCATCCACGGCTTTTTTCCTGACACGGCCAAGGCAGCCTGCGATAGGGAGGCGGGTTACGCTTTCGGGTATGAAACCGTCCCAACAGCCGAAACGGGCTCTTTTTTGCAACTCCCGGCGCTCAAGTCGCGCAGCACCACCACAACTCAGTCACGGCCTACCGGCGGGCCGTTGTTCACGGGAGCTTCCTGAACAGATAGACCTGTCCGTGGCCACCCTGCTCGCGCTTACGTTCGAGCTTGCCGTCGCGAACCAGGCGATCGAGCCGCGCGCGGGTCTTGCGATCATCGGGGGTGCAGATCAGCCGCGAGACCGCTGTGCAGGATAGCCACACCCTGGATGGCATCTTCTCCATGATCTCGGCCTCGATCTTGCGCGCCCTCATGCGCTGCGGATCGTTGCAGGCCCGCTCGGTCAATTTGCGCAACGTCGGCATGCGGGCGCTCAGGGCTTTTCGGACCATCGTGCTCATGAAACCTCCGTTCAGGCGAACAGGTCGCCGACGGCGCGCAGGTCTTGGACTCGGGTCTGGATGCCGGCGGCGGGCACCGGCGCGTCGTAGCGGCTATGGCAGCGCTGGCACCAAGTGGCGCAGGTGTTCATCCCTCAATTCTCAGGCCGATGGTTGAGGTAACGACGATGAGCTTGCTCCAAGCGGTCGTGCAACCAGGACACGCCATCTGAGGACGGGTCGGGTTTCACTTCTTTGGCTTAGTGTCTGTCGTGGCCGGAGCGGCGATCTTTTCCTTCAGTTCGGTGCAGGTCTTGCGGACCTCCGCCGTCACCAGCGAGCAGTTCTCAATGTGAAGGAAGACGCGCTTGGCCTCCTCGCGGTAGCGTCCTGCGGTTTCCTTCAACTCCTCGACCACGGCGAACGCATCGCGGGTCATCGCCTCGCATTGCTTGACGCGTTCGATCAGCTCCGCGCCCATGGCCTCGATGTCTTTCGCCGCAGCTTCGTATTCGCGGACAACGGCTTCCGCCGACAGCATGCCGATCTCCGTGGCCCCGTCGCGATGCTCGACATAGTCTGGCATCGACAGGGCCGGCGCGTGTACCGCCGGTGGCGCGAAATCGGCCGGCTGCGGTTGGCGAATCGGTGGCCGATTTCGAAATTCTTCCTTGATCTCGCGTTCAAGATCGATCTCGCCAAAAACTGGCTTTCTTGATTGCACCATGGTCAATGCTCTCCTGGCTCAATACGTGAAGTATCAGCGTGCAAATGTTTTCGAGATGTCCGTTGCTAAATCGGTTAATTGTTCCGCAGGTCCGCGCAACAGAATCCGTTGGTTAAGCTTGCTAGTTAAGCTTTATGTCCGCGCTGCGGGTTAATTCTGAAATCGCCAAAAGCTCCCGCCATCGGCAACGGCAATCAATCGTTCGGCAATTACACTGGTTTAGGAGGAGGCAACCAAAACCAGTTCGATGACCAGTTCCGGACGACGCCGATGGCGTTTCGCGAAGGGCTCAACTCATCGATCTGCCCGACGGGCAAATCAGCTCGCTCTCTGATCGTCCGCTGTCTAGCCCCTTTCGAAAAAATATTCTGATTTTCCGAAGACCCAAATCAGTCTATATCCGCTGCCGTCCCGTCCCACAGAGGGGCGGCTCGCGATCGTCACGGACGCGGGGCGGGATGCGGTGGACGCGGATGGTGCCAAAGACGAGAGCACTTGAAGCGGACGGCAAAGCCGTGTGGTCCTGACACCCCGACGCTGGTGTCAAGTCGGCGCTAGGAAGCGCGGACGACGGTGGCAAAAGAGCCCGGTCACCGAGGAGAGCCCGGTATAAGCCGTAAAACCATTGCGCGGGGAATGCTGGGTGTTTCCGGTGTGACCGTGGTGACTATGCTTGTGTGCTTTTATCACTTTGCACACAAGGCTGCGGGCGCATCTGGCGCCCGGCATTCCCTGCGCCCTCTGATCTCCGAGGGCAGGACATCCTTGCAAAACTCGCGCGAAAGCGCGCGGCGAGATCGCGAAACTGTGTCTGCGAACTATGGCTGTTTGAAATTTGAATCTGCGATTGGTTGACTACGAACGCACAACACTCACAGTTGTCATCGCACGGCTTGACCGGGCGATCCAGTATTCCAGAGACGTCAGCGACTCATCGAGGGGCCGCGGTGTACGCTTTCGCGGGGTATGACGGGTTTCTATTGCAGCAGGCGCTGTCATCGGGCGCGCATTCGCGCGACCCGTGGACTCGCAAAGATGGGGTGGACGGCCCCCGACGGCATCAGTGTGCCAGACTGGTGATATCGATTCGACCAGACAAGGGAGCCGTCCATGAGCGAGATTAGCATGATTGGTTTGGATTTGGCGAAGAACGTGTTCCAGGTTCACGGGGTTGATGCATCGGGAGGGGTGGTATTGCGGCGCCAGCTTCGGCGGGGCGCGGTGGAGAAGTTTTTTGCGCAGCTTCCGCCGTGCACGGTGGGGATGGAAGCCTGCGGCAGCGCGCATCATTGGGGGCGGGTGATCGGCCGCTATGGCCACCAGGTCCGGCTGATGCCGCCGGCCTATGTGAAGCCTTACGTGAAGCGCAATAAGAACGATGGCCGGGACGCGGAGGCGATCTGCGAGGCGGTTAGCCGGCCGACGATGCGGTTCGTGCCGGTGAAGAGCGTGGCGCAGCAGGCGACGTTGGCGGTTCATAGCGCCCGTGCCCTCTTGGTGCGGCAACGCACCATGGTCGCCAACTCGCTGCGAGCTGCGCTGAGCGAACTCGGGATCGTGGCGGCGCAGGGCCTTGAGGGGCTGCGCGAGCTGATGGCCAGGCTCGAAGCACCGAACGAGGATATCCCCGAGATGCTGCGCGGCGCACTGTTGCTGCTGACCCGGCACTGGCAGGCACTGGATGCCGACGAGCGCGCGCTGGAGCGACAGATCGCCAAGGCCGCCCGTGCCGATCGCGAGGCTCGCCGGCTGATGGCGGTGCCGGGCGTCGGCCCGATCATCGCCAGCACGGTTTTGGCCAAAGTGCCCGATGCGAAGGTGTTCCGCAGCGGGCGGGATTTTGCGGCCTGGATCGGATTGACCGGTCGCGATCACGGCACCGGCGGCAAGCATCGTCCCGGGCGCATCTCCAAACAGGGGGACCGCGTGCTGCGAGCCCTGCTGATCAGCGGAGCAAGCGCCCATCTGCGGCAGCAGAAAAGACGCGGCGTCAGCGATCCGTGGCTGCGGGAGCTGCTCGCACGCCGACCCTACAAGGTCGCCATGGTGGCGTTCGCCGCCAAGACCGCGCGCATCCTCTGGGCCATGCTGGTCAAGGGAGAACCATACCGTGACCGCGCGAGCGCGTCGGCTGCTGCCTAGTTGAGGGGCGACAGCCGCCGCGCTCGCGCTCATCCGTTCGGAAGGGCAATTATGGTGTGATGGCAAATGGTCAGGAAACCGGGATCGAAACACTCCGTACCGTCATCGCGCGTCACAGCGCGCCGCAATGATTGGAATTCGATCAGCGATCTCCATCAGGGCCCGCGGTCACAGGCCGCATCTCGAGGCCGTATACATGACCGCTCCCCGATCCGTTTGCTGAAACACCAAAAAAGCCCTTGCCGAAAGGGGGCCGTCCATACATGACGGTTTGAAGGGTTTCCCTGGCTGTTTGATTTCCCTGGCTGTTGAAATGTGATTTTGCAAGGCGAACAGCTACTGACATTCGCCGAAGCGGACGCTATATCAACCTCGCCCGGCACGTCCGGGCTTTTGGCGTTTGGATTGGAATCAACGGACATGACGGGATCGACACGATCGAGCAGCGGCCTCGACGACCGCCGCAAGCGGCTGTTGTTCCGCTGCTGGCACCGCGGCACCCGCGAGATGGATCTCATTCTCGGCCGCTTCGCCGATGCCGAGATCGCAAATCTCTCGGAGAGCGAATTGGTCCAGTTCGAGGTTCTGATGGACGTGCCCGACCCCGATCTCTACGCCGCGCTGACCGGCAAAAGGCCGCCGGCGCCGGAATATGCGAACGGGCTGTTCGACCGCATCAAGTCGTTTCGGTCGGTGGATAACGAGGCATGAAGCAGCCCACCCGATCGCCCGCCGAATTGCTCGCGCCCGGCCGGGCGCTGACCTTTGCCAATGTGGCGGAGGGCGCCGAAGGTCTTGTCATATCGGACCTGGCGCGGGCGATTGCGGCACGGCCGGGGCCTCCGGCGGTCAGCCTCGCCGTGGTTTGCCGCGATGGCCCGCGCATGCAGCAACTGGCCCGCGCGCTGGAATTCTTCGCGCCCGATCTGCCGGTGCTGCAGTTTCCGGCCTGGGACTGCCAGCCCTATGACCGGGTATCGCCGCATGGCGGCATCCTGGCACAACGGCTGACCTCGCTGGCGCGGCTTTCGCGGCTTGCCGGCAGCGACAAGCCGCTGATTGTGCTGACCACGGTCAACGCCGTCGTGCAGCGGGTGCCGGCGCGCGAAACCATCGCGGCGCAGGCGCTGTCGGTCGCGCCCGGCCATGTCGTGCCGATGGCCTCGATCGTCGCCTGGCTGGAGCATAACGGCTACGGCCGCTCCTCCACCGTGCGCGAACCCGGCGAATATGCCGTGCGCGGCGGCATCCTCGATCTGTTTCCGGCCGGGCTCGATCAGCCCGTCCGGTTCGATTTCTTCGGCGACAGCCTGGAATCGATCCGTTCCTTCGATGCCGAGACCCAGCGCACGCTGCTCGACATGCGCTCGCTCGACCTGGTGCCGATTTCGGAATTTCAACTGGTCACCGAAACCATTCGCCGCTTCCGGATGGGCTATGTCGCAGCGTTCGGCACGCCCGAGCGCGACGACCCGCTGTATGAGGCGGTGAGCGAAGGCCGCCGCCATCCCGGCATGGAGCATTGGCTGCCGCTGTTCCAGGAGCGGATGGACACCCTGTTCGATTATCTCGGCGACGCGCCGGTGGCGATCGAGCCTCAGGCCGAGGACGCCGCGCGCGAGCGCTTCAAGCAGATCGAAGATTATTACGAGGCGCGGCGCGAGGCGCTGGAACATCCCGGCGGCGGCGCGGTCTACAACCCCTTGCCGCCCGACCGGCTTTATCTGACCGAAGACGAGTGGAGCAAGCGGCTGGATCAGGCCGCGCTGGCGCGGCTGACGCCATTCGCGGTGCCCGACGGCAGCGCCAACACCGTCGATGCCGGCGCGCGGCAGGGTCGCAATTTTGCGCCGGAGCGCGCCGATACCACTATCAACGTCTTCGAAGCCGTCGTGGCCCATGTCCAGGCGTTGCAAGCCGACCGCAAGAAGGTGGTGGTCGCGCTGTGGAGCGAGGGCTCGCGCGACCGCATGGGCAGCATGCTGCGGGATCACAAGCTGCCCCATCTCACCAGCGTCAACACCTGGCGCACGGTGCAGGCCACCCCGCGCAATGAGGCGATGCTGGCGGTGGTCGGCATGGAAAGCGGTTTCGAGACCGACAACGTTGCCGTCATCACCGAACAGGATATTTTAGGCGACCGGCTGGTGCGGCCGCGCAAGGCGAGCCGCAAGCTCGACAACTTCATCTCCGAAGTCACGAGCCTCGCCGCCGGCGATCTGGTGGTTCATGTCGAGCATGGCATCGGCCGCTTTGTCGGTCTGCAGACGCTCGACGTCGCCGGCGCCCCCCACGACTGCCTCGAGCTGCATTATGCCGCCGACACCAAACTGTTTTTGCCGGTCGAAAACATCGAACTGCTGTCGCGTTACGGCTCCGACCACGCCAATGTCGAGCTTGACCGGTTAGGGGGCAGCGGCTGGCAGGCGCGCAAGGCCAAACTCAAGAACCGCATCCGCGAGATCGCGGGCGAGTTGATCAAGATCGCGGCGGCGCGGCATCTGCATGAAGCGCCGAAAATGCCGGTGCAGCCGCATGTCTATGACGAGTTCTGCGCGCGCTTTCCCTATGAGGAAACCGAAGATCAACTCGGTGCGATCAACGCGACGCTAAAGGACCTCGAAAGCGGCCGGCCGATGGACCGTCTGATCTGCGGCGACGTCGGCTTCGGCAAGACCGAGGTGGCGCTGCGCGCGACATTCGCGGTGGCGCTCGACGGCAAGCAGGTCGCCGTCGTGGTCCCGACCACGCTGCTGGCGCGCCAGCACGCCAAGACCTTTACCGAGCGGTTCCGCGGTTTCCCGGTCAATGTCGCGCAGGCCTCGCGCCTGGTCGCGCCGAAGGAACTGACGCAGGTCAAGAAGAACCTCGCCGAGGGCAACATCGATATCGTGGTCGGCACCCACGCGCTGCTCGGCAAGTCCATCAAGTTCAGGGATCTCGGCCTTCTGATCGTCGACGAAGAGCAGCATTTTGGCGTCGGCCATAAGGAACGCCTGAAGCAGTTGCGCGCGCAAGTCCATGTGCTGACGCTGAGCGCCACCCCGATCCCGCGCACGCTGCAACTGGCGCTGACCGGGGTCCGCGATCTCTCGATCATCGCCTCGCCGCCGGTCGACCGGCTTGCGGTTCGTACTTTCGTGGCGCCGCACGATCCACTGATGATCCGCGAGGCGCTGTTGCGCGAACGCTATCGCGGCGGTCAGGCCTTTTATGTGGTGCCGCGGATCGAAGACCTCGCAGGGGTGAAGAATTTTCTCGACAAGAACGTGCCGGAGATGAAGGTCGCGGTCGCCCATGGCCAGATGCCGCCGACGGTCATCGAAGACATCATGTCGGCGTTCTACGACGGCAAATACGACATCCTGCTCTCGACCACGATCATCGAGTCCGGCCTCGATATCCCGACCGCCAATACCCTGATCGTGCACCGCGCCGACATGTTCGGGCTGGCGCAGCTCTATCAGTTGCGTGGCCGGGTGGGGCGCTCGAAGCTGCGCGCCTATTCGCTGTTCACGCTGCCGGCGCAGCAGAAGATCACCGTGCAGGCCGAGCGGCGGCTGAAAGTGCTGCAGTCGCTGGAAACCCTGGGGGCCGGATTCCAGTTGGCGTCGCACGATCTCGATATTCGCGGCGCCGGCAATCTGCTCGGCGAGGAACAATCCGGCCATATCAAGGAAGTCGGTTTCGAGCTTTATCAATCGATGCTGGAGGAGGCGATCCTCAACCTCAAGGCCGGCGTCGCCGAACCGGCCGCCGACCGTTGGTCGCCGCAGATCACCGTCGGCATGCCCGTGCTGATTCCGGAGGATTACGTCGCCGACCTCGCGGTGCGGCTGTCGCTGTACCGGCGGCTCGCCGATCTCGACACCGACGACGAGATCGACAATTTCGCCGCCGAACTGCGCGATCGTTTTGGCGTGCTGCCGGACGAGGTGCGCTATCTCTTCAAGATCGCCGCCATCAAGAACTATTGCCGCCGCGCCAATGTCGAGAAGGTCGATGCCGGGCCGAAGGGCGCCGTCATCGCCTTCCGCGACAACAAGTTCGCGCAGCCGGACCGGCTGGTCTATTTCATCCGCCAGCATGGCAAGGCGGCGCGGGTGCGGCCGGACATGAAGGTGGTGTTCTTCCAGGAATGGGAGACGCCGGAGGAGCGGCTGACAGGCACCACCGAAATCCTGCGCCAGCTCGCCAATCTCGCCGAGGACCGCAAGGCGGCGTGACGTCATCCCTGCGTAACGGCTTCGCCGTTATCGCGGGAGGTGCGAGCCCCTTCGGCGAGCCTCGAAGGATAGACTGCAACGCATGGGGTTCAATCCTTCGAGACGCCGCGCAAGTCGGCAGCGGCTGCCTCAGCGATGACGATTGTGCAAGACAGATGCGGCTGAGTTCACGACGCAGCGCGGCGGGCTTCGTCGTAGAGCCGCGCCAGCAGCGATGTCGCCGTGTCCGATGGCAGCAAGGTCGCGAGCGTTACGACCGGTTCCGATCGCGCCTCGCGTTTGCCGTGGCTGGTATGGCGCATCACGCTGGAAAGCCGCCGTGCGATCATATGGGCGGTGCGCAGATCGGTCTCGGCGAACACCACCAGCACCGATCCGTCTTCCTGGAGCGCGCCGAAATCCATCTGCCGCATCAGGCGACTGAGGATCCGCCCACCGTCGAGCTGGGCGCGAAGCTGCGCCCGATCGAAGGCAAAGCGCGCGATCGACAGGCCGCCGCCGCGCGACAGGGTTTGATAGACCGCGGTCGCGAAGTCGCGATTGAAGGCTGTAGCGGTCAGCAGGCCGGTTCGTGCATCGAGCAGGCCGCCGGCGTCGATCGAACGCAGCGTGCGGCTCAAATGGGCTTCGAAGGCGTGCTGACGAATCAGCGGCAAGGCATTGGCGGCAACGCGGACAGGGTCGCCGGCGATGATTTCGAGATTAGGCAGATCGTGGGCCGGCACCAGCCCGCCCAGCGTGACCACGACCGGCAGATTGCGGAACCGCGTATGCTCGGCCAGCACTGTCAAAAAAGCATCCACCACGCGCGGGCTGAAACCGTCGCCAAGCACGATGCCGTTGAGATCGCGCGCATTGAGATGTTTGGCGGCGGCTTCGATGCTGAGGGCGCCGACGACGCCCATCCGCTCGCCGATCGAAACCGAGAGCGCAGGGTAGGAGGCGCCGCGGCCGATCAAGAGCACCGTGGCGTCGCGCACCGGATCGGGTACAGCGGTCCGCGCCGCCGGGTCATCGTCAAGGCGGCGCATCACGGTCGAATGCAAAGTCCTCACCCGCAGCGCCGCGCGCAGGCGGGCCGTCAGACGATCGAAATTGCCGCCGGCTTGCGAGAAGGGAACGGCGTTCTCGGGCAGCGACGTCCTGGGATCGACGGCGATCAGCGGAAGATAGGGCTCACGCGTGGCGATCTTTTTCGCCAGCGCCGCAAAGCCGGGTTCGACGGGGTCGGACAGCGCTACCAGAACCGCGGCCGGCGCGAGTTGCGCGATGGCGCGGGTGGCGTCGGCGAAGGTCGTGTCGACGACCGGAAGTATCTTGGCATCGTCCAGTGCGCTTGCGAATGCGGGCCGCCCGGCGTTCGCTACCACAATGATCGGGCCTTGCTGGGGCATCTGGGAACTCGGATCGCCGCGATCGGCTGCGCGCGGGATCGTAGTTTGCCGGCCTTAATGGTGCGTCAACGAAACCTTCGGCTTCGCTCAGATCGATGCGGCCCGATCGCGAAACGCTTCCACCATCAGCGGGTTAAGCCCGAGCTCGCCGAGCGCCTCGCGGGCGCGGCCATTGTCCTGGGCGCGGCCGGCGAGGCGGTGGCCGCTCAACCGGTCGGGCAACGCCGTCAACAGCGCGCCCTGCCCGAGGCGTCTGGCCCATTCCTGCAGATCCTGCGACAGAAACCGGTAACCGCCGACGGCCATGATGCCCGAGGGCGGCGCGGTGATACAAATCGCCCCTGTCGCACGGTCGATCCGTGCCGCAAATTCGGTATCGACGAAATCGCGCGGCTCCCGCGCCACCAGCGAGTCGCTCGGCGGCGGCGGCGGTGCGTAGGCGGCGGGCGTCACCATCGGCCCACGCAGTGCCAGCGTTCCCTTTGGCGTCAGGAAGATTTCGCCCGCGATCGACGAGCCCGGGCCTTGGCGCGGGGCGCGGTGCGGTCCCGGCAGGATCGGCGCCGGCGCGCCATCGGCGGAACGGCGGGCGCTGAACAGTCCGGCTTCGCCGAACAGATACACATCGGTCAGCGTGGCGTGGTCGGCGGTCCAGGCGCCACTGGAGGCAACCTGTTCCGGCGCGCGCCAGAGGCCGATCACATGGCGCAAGCCGGGCAGGCGCGAAGCGGCATCGATCTCGGCCAGCCGCAACGCCAGTTGCGCCGGCGCGATCAGGGTATCGCAGGCCTGCTCGTTGATCTGCCGATCGAGCACATCGCCGTCGAACGGGTGATGCAGCGCCAGCGTTCCGCCCGACGCCAGCCAGACCACCAGCGATGCGGCAAGACCGGCGAACGACGATGGCGCGAACGCCGACATGACCGTCGAGCCCTGTGGAACGTCGCTCTCGAGCGACATTGCGAGACCGCCGGCGATCAGGTTCAGATGCGTACGCGGCACCGGGCGCAAGCCGTCGGCGGTCACGTCGAACGAAATCATCGCCGCCTTGCGACCGTCCTGCACCACGGCTCGGGAAGTGCCCGATGGACGTTCAATGGCAAGGTCGAGCGAGGCCATCCCTTCCGGTAGCTCGTTGCCGAAGCCGCAGACATGGCGGATCGAGAATGCTTCGGCCGCGGCGTTCATGGCAAGGTCGGCATGGTTGATTCCGTCGATCCTGCTGCTGGTTACCATGGCCCGGGCGCCGGTGCGGTTGAGCGCCATCGTCAACTCCGCCTGCCGCCACAGCAGCGGAAGCAGCGCCACGACCAGACCCGCGCGATGCGCGGCAAGCACGGTGAGCATGAATTCGACGGTGTTCGGCAATTGGACCGCGACAACCGAATTGTTAGGCAACCCGGCTTCGATGAAATGCGCCGCCAGCGCCGAGATCGCCCGATCGGCCTCGGTGAAGCTCAGGCGCTTCGGCATTTGGCCGGTGATGCGCGGCTTGTTGAGCGGATCGAGCAGCGCCAGCGCATCCGGCTTTCGTGCCAGGATCCGTCGAAACAATCCGTCGAGGGTGGGCGATGCGCTGGTCTGGATCACGGGATCACTTTGCTTGCGGGTTCGGCTTGGGCTGCGGGTCCGGCCTTTGCCACCAGGTTTCCGGAAGATAGCCGGTCAAGGCGGTGGCTACCGGCCGTTCTATCCGATTCCAGCGGGCGATCCATTGCTCTTGCACGTTAAACAGCGGGATAGCGTAGAAGCCCGACATCAGGGTCCGGTCCAGCGCCCGCACCGCGGAGACGAAAGCCGGATGTTCGCGCGCCTCGAGCATGCCCGCGATCATCGTGTCGATCGCGGGGTCCTTTGCCCCCATGTAGTTTCGCGTGCCCTGATTGCCCGCCGCCTCGCTGCCCCAGTAGAACAACTGCTCATTGCCCGGCGACAGCGACTGATCCCAGCGGTTCTGGATCATGTCGAATTCGAAACCGAGACGCCGTTGCTCGAATTGAACGGCATCGACCGCGCGCACCGGCGCCTCGATGCCCGCGCGCTTCAGATCGCGCACATAGGCCAGTGCGATCCGCTCCTGATCGCGCGTCGTCACCAGAATTTCGAAGGTGAGGGGCGCTCTGGTCGATCGATGCCGCAACACCGTGCCGTCGATGTCGTAGCCGGCCTCCGACAGCAAGCCCAGTGCGCTGCGCAGCGTGGCGCGGTCGCGCCCCGAACCGTCGCTGACGGGAAGGCGGTAACTGCCGTCGAGAATGTCGGGCTGGATGTGGGATGCGAAGGGTTTCAGGAGCTCCCGCTCGCGATCATCGGCGGGGCGGCCATAGGCCGACAATTCGGAGCCCGCGAAGAAGCTTGCTGTGCGCGCATAGAGCCCGAAGAAGAAATTGCGGTTGATCCATTCGAAATCGAACAGCAGCATCAAGGCCTGGCGCACGCGGATATCGGAAAACACCGGACGCCGGGTGTTGAACACCAGGAATTCCGATGGCTGCGGCAACCCGGTCTTGATGGTGTCGCGGATCACCTCGCCGTTGCGGGCGGCCGGAAAATCGTAGCCGTCGTGCCAGCGCAGCGGTTCGTTTTCGACGCGAAAATCGTAAAGGCCGCGCTTGAAGGCCTCGAACTGGCCGTTGGCCTCGCGATAGTAGTCGAGCCTGATCTCGTCGAAGTTCCACAGGCCGCGGTTGACCGGCAGGTCTTTACCCCAATAGTCGGGATTGCGGGCGAAGGTGACGCTCGCTCCGGGCTTGATCGCGGTGACCCGGTAGGGGCCCGAACCAATCGGGGCCGTCATCGTGGTTTCTTCGAAAGTCGCGACGTCGATGGCATGCCTGGGCAATACCGGCATCAGGCCGAGGATCAGCGGCAGTTCGCGATCATGGGCGCCGCCAAAATCGAACCGCACCGTGAGTGGATCGAGCGCCTCGGCCTTGACGACCTTGGAATAATACAGGCGATGATTGGGGCGGCCGTGGTCGCGCAGCAGCGACCAGGAAAACAGCACATCTTCGGCGAGGACCGGCTGCCCATCCGAGAACCGCGCCAGCGGATCGAGGCGGAAGGTGACGTAACTCCTGTCGTCGTCGGTTTCCACGCGCTTTGCCAACAGACCGTAGAGCGTGAAGGCCTCGTCATCGCCCCGCGCCATCAGGCTTTCGAATACATAGCCCCGCTCGAACCCGTAGCCCCTGATCTGTTGCGGAGCGAGACCCCGGACGATCAGCGGGTTGAGGCTGTCGAAGGTGCCGAGCAGCCCCTGCACCAACCGGCCGCCTTTTGGGGCATCGGGATTGGCGTAGGGCATATGGGTGAAACCGGCCGGCAAAGCGGGCGCACCGTGCATGGCGATGGCGTAACTTTCCACCGCCGACACGTTACCGGCGGAGGTTGGGCGCGTGAGGCCGGCGGCCAGGACACCGCCGACAATAGTTCGAACGCAGCCGCGCCTTGAAACCCGCAACACAGCACGTTGATTTGATTCGCTATGGCTCACTGTCGAGTTTTACCACAGCGGCCGGCATCGGGTCCGCACAGGTAACACGCCTGTCGGCATTGATCTTTTCGCCCGCCACTGTATGAAGGCGTGCAATTGGCAAAGACGGCAGGGCCTGTCACGTATCCGCCTCAATTGGCAAGGAGACAGCCGCCCAAACGGCTAGGCGTCGGTGCCTGCAGCGGTTTCGGGCGCTCCCGTTCAGAAAGGGTTTTCCGCAATGAATTTCCGTATCTTGGCCGCGACGGTCCGGCCGCGTGGGCGGGTTTTCGCCCTATTAGCGGCAACCGCATTGACCGCGACGTTGCTGGCCCCCGCCGCGCAGGCTCAAACGCCGGCTCCGGCTCCGGCGCCCGGCGCCCCCGCTGCGCCCAAGGCCAAGGCCGCGCCGAAGGCTGCACCGAAAGCCGGGCCTGGACCGGCCGCTCAGCAGACGGCTCCGCCGCCAGCGGCTGGTGCTCCAGCGGCCGGCGCTCCACCGGCTGGCGCTCCGGCGGCTGGCGCTCCGGCGGCGGGAGGCCAGGATCAGGTCCAGCTGATCTATGCGCCGTGGACCAAATTCTGCCTGAAGGGCCAGGATGCCAACGCCAAGCAGGTTTGTTTCACCGGCAAGGATGGCCGCATCGAGTCGGGCCAGCCCGTCATCGCCGCCGTCATCATCGAACCCGAGGGCGAGCCGAAGAAAATCCTCCGCGTCACGCTGCCCCTGGGCATGCAGCTCGTTCACGGTACCCGCGTCATCGTCGACAACAACCCCCCGGCGCAAAGCCCCTATGTGATCTGCTTCCAGAACGGCTGCATGTCGGACTACGAGGCGACGCCGGAACTGCTCACGAACATGAAGAAGGGGCAGAACCTGGTAGTGCAGGCGATCAACTCCAACGGCGCGCCGCTTACGCTGCCGCTGCCGCTCCAGGAGACCGGTGGAAGTTTCGCCAAGGCCTATGACGGCCCGCCGACCGATCCCAAGGAATTCGAAAAGACCCAGCAGAAGCTGCAGGAAGAGCTGCAGAAGCGCGCCGAGGAAGCGCGCAAGAAGCTCGAAGCCAACCAGCCTACCGCCGCTGCTCCGGCTAATCCGGCTAATCCGGCACCGAAGTAGCACGCAGCCGATCGGGGATGGATCAATGCAAAAGGCGCCCGGACCGGGCGCCTTTTTGCTCTGGGATTGATGCCCGGACGGAGCGACGCGCGGCCTAATTCAGCGAGGGATTGCGCGGACGATAACTGCCCGACTTGTCCTTGACGAAGATCTCGGCGACCTGCGAATGCCGGATCGGCTCACCGGAATCGTCGGGCAGCAGGTTCTGCTCGGAAACGTAGGCGACGTATTCCGATTCCGAATTCTCGGCGAGCAGGTGATAGAACGGCTGGTCCTTGTGCGGCCGGACATTCTCGGAAATCGACAACCACCATTCCTCGGTGTTGTTGAATTCCGGATCGATATCGAAGATCACGCCCCGGAAGGAAAAGATCCGGTGGCGCACGATCTGTCCGATCTGAAATTTGGCGGTCCGCGCTTTTATCATATCTCGTCGAATAGACCATGATTGTGGCCGATGCTAGAGGCAAACACGCGAATTAACCTTTTGCAATGGCTGGTGCGTTCATCTTTCGACCGGGGCCAAAAACGATGAAAAAGACGAATCCCCGATGGTCGACATTTTCAATCTGGCGTTGCAGTATTTCGGGCTGATCTTCATCGGTTTTGCGTGCGGCAAGGCGAGCCGCTGGCCGCTTTCGGATTGATGCTGCTGATGGGACCGTTCGCGCAGCCTGGGCGGCTACCGCCGTGCTGATGGCGTCGCTTCCGCCGGCGCTGAATGTGTTCGTGATCGCCCGGCAAAACGACACCTGGATCGAGCCGGCATCGGTTGCCGTGTTGATTGGAACCTTTGCGTCCGTCATCACGCACACCAGCGTGATGTGGTTCCTGCAGACCGGGCGATTGGTGTCTCCTTAAACCTGGCCAACTCGCCGCGTCGGCCGCCATGAAGGCGCCAGCCCCTCGCGCATGGCCAGACGCCGCAGCGGCCCGAATGCGCCGATCAGATGCAGGCCGGCGGCGCGCAGCGATTGTATGGGCAGGAAATCGCTGAGCAGCGAGCGGTTGGCGATATCGATGGCAAAGGTCCGGCTGGCAATATCGGCGCGTCGCGCCTTGCCGTAACGCTGCAGCACCTGCGGCGTGCCCGGGTCCTCGCCCGACACCAGCGCTTGCCCCACGATCTCGCCGATATCGGCGGCATCGCGCAGTCCCATGTTGAGGCCCTGCGCGCCGATCGGCGGCACCACATGCGCGGCCTCGCCGACCAGCGCGATGCGGGCTTTGGCAAATTGGCTGATATGCTCGATCGCCAGCGGAAACAGATGGCGCCCCGGCTCGATCCGGAGACGGCCGAGAATGGAATGCGATTGCCTTTCCGCAGCCTCGGACAGTTCGTCATCGCTCAAGGCCATCAACCGCTCGGCTTCCTTCGGTGCGGCAACCCACACCACGCTCGAGCGTTCGCCAGGCAATGGCACAAATACGCAGGGACCTTGCGGGGTGTGGAACTCGGTCGAGATATTTCGATGCGGCCGTGAATGGCCGACGTTGAAGGTCAATGCCGCCTGGTTGAGCTCGCGACGCGCGACTTCGATGCCGGCCGCCTCGCGGCACGGCGACTGCCGCCCGTCGGCGCCGATCACGAGGCGCGCCGATAGTGATTTTCCCTGGCTCGTGTGGATTTCGACAGCCTCGTCGTGCGGGCTGATGCTGTCTGCTTCATCGTCGAACCGCGTCAGGTCGAAAAGTTCCGCCGCGCGTTGCTCCAGCGCCATCACCAGCGCGCGATTCTCGATGTTGTAGCCAAACACGTCGAGACCGATTTCCTCGCATGAGAACCGGACCTCGGGTGCACGGATCAGGCGGCCGGTATCGTCGACCAGGCGCATTACCTGCAACGGTGCCGCGTTGTCCTTGCACCGCGGCCAGACATCCCATTGCTGCAGCAGGTCGACCGAGCCGCCCAACAGCGCCGTGGTGCGATTGTCCGAATAGGCCGCGCGGCGGGCGATCAGGGCTGTCTTTGCGCTGGTTTGCGCGAGCGCTATCGCGGCTGAAAGTCCCGCGGGTCCACCGCCGATCACGATGACATCGAATGGTTCAGCTGTATCGCTCATACCCCGACAATCGGCGTTCCCGACGGCATTTTCAAGCCCGCGTCACCGCATGGAAGTTCCAGCCAATTGCGCGGCGGAACGCCGCAACCGCGGATGTACAAATCGGGGCGATTCCTGTTAGCACTGCCGGCAAATGGATGAAACCAACCCGCAAGATTCCGCGCTTGCACCGCCGGCCAGCCGGGCCGCCGCATTTTCCGTGCATATCTTCACCGCGATGGGGGCGGGGGTCGCCTTGATGGCGCTGCTGGAGGCCGTGCGCGAGCACTGGGCCGCGATGTTTGCCTGGCTCGGGTTGGCCCTGGTGATCGACGCGCTGGATGGGCCAATCGCGCGGCGGCTGGACGTCGAGCGCGTGCTGCCGAACTGGTCGGGCAATGTCCTCGACCTCGTGGTCGATTTTGTCACTTACGTGTTCGTGCCGGCCTACGCCATCACCGCAAGCGGCCTGTTGCCGCTGCAGGCGGCGCCACTATTCGGCATTGGCATCGTCGTGTCAGGCGCACTTTATTTTGCAGATCGCCGCATGAAGAGCGCGGACAATCATTTTCGTGGATTTCCGGGGCTCTGGAATGTCGCCGCGTTCTATCTGTTTCTGCTTCATCCCTCGCCCGCGATCTCGAGCCTTGCGGTCATCGTCTTGATCGCAGCGACCTTTGCTCCTTTTCACGTCGTGCACCCGATACGCGTAGCGCGGCTGCGCTGGCTTACGCTGTCGCTGATCGCCGTATGGACGGTGCTGATGGTCCTTACGGTGGCCAGCGATTTCGATGTCGACCCGCCCGTAACATTCGCCCTCTGCGCGATCGCCGTCTATGTCGTGGCAAGCGATGCGGCGATCCGGCTTGTGAGATCGCTGAAGGCATGATCGAGTTACTGACCAGCCCGGAAGCCTGGGCGGCGCTGTTGACCCTGACGGCGCTTGAGATCGTTCTCGGCATCGACAACGTCATTTTCCTGTCGGTGATCGTCTCGCGCATCCCGCCAGCACAGGCGAAACGGGCCCGGCAAATCGGACTTGCGCTGGCGCTTCTGTTCCGCATCCTGCTGCTCAGTCTCCTGGTGTGGTTGATCGGGTTGACTGAAGCCGTCATCACCTTAAGAGGCATGGCCTTTTCGTGGCGCGACATCATCCTGATCGGGGGTGGGCTGTTTCTGATCGGCAAGGCGACCCACGAAATCCACGCCGAAGTGGAAGCGCGTGACGAAGAAAGCGAGGCCGCGTCTGGCGGCAGCGCGTTCTTCTGGGTGATCATCCAGATCATCGTCATCGACATGGTGTTTTCGCTGGATTCGATCATCACCGCGATCGGGATGGCGCAAGACCTCGTCATCATGATCACAGCGGTCGTCATCGCCTGCCTCGTCATGTACGTGTCGTCGGGCCCGGTCGCGCGATTTGTGGCGGAGCATCCGACCACCAAGATGCTGGCGCTGGCATTTCTGGTGCTGATCGGCGTCGCCCTGGTCGCTGACGGTTTCCAGTTTCATATCCCGCGCGGCTACATCTACTTCGCCATCGTGTTTTCGGCGGCAGTCGAGTTCTTCAACGTGCTCGCGAAACGCAACCGCAAGCAAGTCGCCAATTAGCCGGCGAATGGCGCTGGCGGGGCGCTGAGTTGACAACGCCGCTGCGATGGCTTTCGCTTGATCTTTGAGAAAATGCCGAGGGAGAGGCTGATATGACCAAGGCCGTGCGTGTGCACAAGGTGGGCGGCCCGGAAGCCCTGGTTTACGAGGCCGTGGACGTGCCTGCGCCGGCTGCCGGCGAGGTCCGCATCCGCCAGCATGCCGTCGGCCTCAACTTCATCGACGTCTACTATCGCACCGGCCTCTACAAGGCGCCGGGACTGCCGTTCATCGCCGGCAATGAAGCGGCCGGCGAAGTCATGTCGGTCGGACCCGGCGTGACCAATTTTCATCCCGGCGACCGCGTCGCCTATTATTTCAATCTCGGCGGCTACGCCAGCGAACGGAACATCCCCGCGGACAAATTGGTCAAGCTGCCGGACCACATCACCTACGAGCAGGGCGCGGTCCTGATGCTCAAGGGGCTGACGGTGTGGTACCTCCTGCACAAGACCTTCAAGGTCGAGCCGCACCACCGGGTCCTGATTCATGCCGCCGCCGGTGGCATCGGCCTGCTCGCGTGCCAGTGGGCGAGGGCGCTCGGCGCGCACGTGATCGGCACCGTCGGCTCCAAGGCGAAGGCCGACCTCGCGCTCGCCAATGGCTGCGACCACGTCATCCTCTACAACGACGAGGATTTCGTGGCGCGCGTCAAGCAGATCAGCCGCAACGAGCTTTGCGACGTCGTCTATGATGGCGTTGGCAAGACCACCTTTCCAGGCTCGCTCTCCTGCATCAAGCCGCGCGGGCTGTTCGTCAGCTTCGGCAACGCGTCGGGTCCGGTGCCGCCGTTCTCGGTCGCCGAACTCAACAACCACGGCTCGCTGTTTGCGACCCGGCCGAAACTCAATGACTACATCGGCAAGCGCTCGGAACTGCTGGAGGGCGCCGATACCCTGTTTGCGGCCGTCATCAACGGCAAACTGCACGTGCCGATCAACCACGCCTATGCGCTAAAGGATGCGGCCAAAGCCCATAGCGATCTGGAAAGCCGGGCCACGACCGGCGCCTCGATCTTGAAGCCGTAGCGATGTCCGCTTCAGCTTCTGGCGTCGCGGCATTTATCTCCGTCATGCCCGGCCTTGTGCCGGGCATACACGTCTTTCTTGGTGCGGCGACAAAGCATGGCGTCGATGGCCGGGACGAGCCCGGCCATGACGATTGATGATGTCGAGCTACGCCACCAGCCTGGCGGCGCCGATCCTCGCGAGGATCGCGTCGAGACAATCGATCATCCCGTCGATTTCGCTCTTGGTGACGTTGAGCGCCGGCATGAAGCGCAAGGCATCCGGGCGCGGTGCGTTGAGCAGTACGCCATCCCTGAACGCCTGCGTGACGATCGATCCGGCAATCGGATGTTTCAGATCGAGCGCCAGCAACAGGCCACGACCGCGAACCTCGCCAAGAACGTGGCGTGCAGACATCCGCTGCAACTCGCCCTCCAGATAAAGGCCGGTTTCCACTACCGACTTCAGGAAATCGGGCGCGCCGACCTGTCCCAGAACCGCAAGCCCGGCCGCGCACATCAGCGGATTGCCGTTGAAGGTGCCGCCCTGGTCGCCATGTTCGAAACAGGACGCCGTGTCGGTCGCCAGCAAGGCCGCCAGCGGCACGCCGCCGCCGATTCCCTTGCCCAACGTCATGATGTCGGGTGTGACGCCGGCATGCTCGTAATGAAACAGCTTTCCGGTCCGGCCCATGCCGGTCTGGATCTCGTCGAAGATCAGCAGCAGGCCATGCTCGCTGGTCAGCGCCCGCAACTCTCTGAGAAACTGATCCGTCGCCGGCCACACCCCGGCTTCGCCCTGGATCGGTTCCAGCATCACGCCAATTGTCTGGTCCGAGATCAGCCGTTTCACTGAATCGAGGTCGTTGAGCTGCGCCTTGGGAAAGCCTGGAACCTTGGGCTCGAACAACGGCTCGAACGCTTTCTTGCCGGATGCTGACATCGTCGCGAGCGTCCGGCCGTGAAAGCCGCCATCGAAGGTGATGATCTCGTAAGCGCCTCCTCTGTGGAGCGCGCCGTATTTGCGGGCGAGCTTGATCGCGCCCTCGTTGGCTTCCGCGCCCGAATTGGCGAAGAACACCTGGTCGAAGCAACTGTGGTCGACCAAGGCCTTGGCCAGTTTGAGGCTGGGCGCGTTGTAGAACGCCGGGCTCGGCGTCAGCAGCAGTTTCGATTGCTCGGCAAGCGCTTCGGCGACAGCAGGCGGGGAATGGCCGAGGCAATTGACCGCCCAGCCCTGAACGAAATCGAGATAGCGCTTGCCGGTGTCGTCCCACAGAAACGAGCCTTCGCCGCGGACGAAGACGACCGGCGGGCGGGCGGTAACTTCCATCAATGCGTCAAACGGATGCGTGGCGATGTTCATGGCGAAACTCCCGGGGTTGAAATGAGAAAGAGGTAGGCCGTAACGCGAGAAGGCCGCACTTTTGAGGGTGCGGCCTTCTCGAAAACGTTGCTGATCTAGCTGTTCAGCGTTGTCGTCGGACACGGCGCGACCCATCATCGTCGAACGAGCGACGACGGCAGGCGGTGCGGAGTTGGGTCCGGTTGAGTTTCATGGCGCAGGCCGATACAGCCGAACGGGGTGCGATGTCAAGCGCGGGCAGTCAAAAGCCCGCGACGCTGCCGTGCAGGTCGTATTGGTCCGCTCGTTCGATCTTCGCGGTGACGATCTCGCCGACGCGCAGCGGACGGCGGCTCGAGACGTAGACCGCGCCATCGATTTCTGGAGCATCGGCCTTCGAGCGGCCTTTTGAAACGGTCGGACCGACCTCGTCGATGATGATCTGCTGCCGCGTGCCGACCTTGCGTTTCAGGCGGCGGACGGAAATCGTTTGCTGCCGCGCCATCAGCGCATTCCAGCGCTCCTGTTTTATCTCATCGGGCACGGCATTGCCGAGCGCGTTCGACGAAGCGCCCGCGACCGGCTCATATTTGAAACAGCCGACGCGGTCGATCCCGGCTTCCTCGAGCCAGTCGAGCAGATAGGCAAAATCCGAATCGGTCTCGCCGGGAAAACCGACGATAAAGGTGGAGCGTAAGGTGAGCTCCGGGCATTGCTCGCGCCACTTTTTGATCCGCGCCAGCGTCTTGTCCTGCGCCGCCGGGCGCTTCATGGCTTTGAGGATTTCCGGGCTCGCGTGCTGGAAGGGAATATCGAGATAGGGCAATACCTTGCCATGCGTCATTAATCCGATGATTTCATCGACATGCGGGTAGGGATAGACATATTGCAGCCTCACCCAGGCACCGAATTCGCCAAGCTCCTTGGCCAGATCGAAGAATTTTGCGCGAACCTCGCGATCCCTCCATGGGCTGGCAGAATATTTGATATCGACGCCATAGGCGGAGGTGTCCTGTGAAATCACCAGCAACTCCTTGACGCCGGCGCTGACCAGTTTTTCCGCCTCGCGCAGCACCTCGCCCGCCGGCCGCGACACCAGGTCGCCGCGCAGCTTCGGGATGATGCAGAAGCTGCAGCGGTTGTTGCAGCCCTCTGAAATCTTCAGGTAAGCGTAATGCCGCGGCGTCAGCTTGATGCCCTGCGGCGGCACCAGGTCGAGGTGCGGATTGTGCACCGGCGGCAGCGCCCGATGCACGGCATCGAGCACGCTCTCATATTGCTGCGGTCCCGTGATCGAGAGCACGCCGGGATAGGCCGCTTCGATCTGCTCGGGCTCAGCCCCCATGCAGCCGGTGACGATCACCTTGCCGTTCTCGGCCATGGCTTCGCCGATCGCGCCAAGCGATTCCTTTTTGGCGCTGTCGAGAAAGCCGCAGGTGTTGACGATGACGAGATCGGCGCCGTCATGCTTGCGCGCCAGCTCGTAGCCTTCCGCGCGCAGCCGCGTGATGATGCGCTCGGAATCCACCAGCGCCTTGGGGCATCCCAAGGAAACAAAGCTCACTTTGGGCGCGACGGCCTGTTGCATCTATGATTTTGTCTCGTGTCCCGGCTCTAACATTCGCATCCCGTTGCGGCAGGCTCTTTGCGAATGTTAGAGCCAACGGTACACGAGCAAAAATAACTCTAGTGCGGCCCTGGATTTGACATTCGCCGTAAGGACTCGCGGAAGCCCCCGGGCGAATGTCAAATCCACCGCACTAGTTGATGGGCAGGAGCTAGTCCCAATTGCCCATAATTACAAGGCTTTGAGCGGGCTTGCGGCGTGCTATGAATGATTTGCCGGAATGCGAGTGATCGATGGGCGCCGACCAGTCTCCTAAAATCGTCATCGTCGACGAAAGCCCGATCCGCGCCGCGATCCTCGAGGAGGGGTTGCGGGAGGCGGGATTTACCGGCGTGGTCCATATCAGCGAGATGCAGAGCTTGCTGGCCCGGATCTACGCGCTCGATCCCGACGTGATCCTGATCGATCTTGAAAACCCCAGCCGCGACGTTCTGGAACAGATGTTCCAGGTTAGCCGCGCGGTGCGCCGCCCGATCGCGATGTTCGTCGACCAGAGCGATGCGGCGTCCATCCAGGCTTCCGTCGATGCCGGCGTGTCGGCCTATATCGTCGACGGATTGAAGAAGGAGCGCATCAAGCCGATCCTCGACCTCTGCATCTCCCGCTTCAACGCCTTCGCGAAGCTGCAGGGTGAGCTCGACCGGGCCAAATCCGCGCTTGAAGACCGCAAGGTGATCGACCGCGCCAAGGGGATCCTCATGAAGCTGAAGGGCCTTACCGAAGACGAGGCCTATGTACTAATGCGGTCCACCGCGATGCGCGAAAAAAAGAAGATCGGCGAGATCGCACAATCGATCCTGACCGCCTCGGAGTTACTGAAATGACGACACCCCTTCGCGTAGGCTTTATTCCGCTTGCCGATGCCGCGGCGCTGATCGTCGCCGTCGACAAGGGATTTGCCGCCGAAGAAGGGCTCGATGTCACCCTGGTGCGGGAAGTGTCGTGGTCGAACGTCCGCGACAAGCTTAATATCGGGCTGTTCGATGCCGCCCATCTGCTGGCACCGGTCGCGATCGCCTCCAGCCTCGGGCTCGGCCACGTCAAGGTGCCGATCGCAGCACCGTTCAATCTCGGCCTCAACGGCAACGCAATCACGGTGTCGCCGGAACTGCATGCGGCGATCATGGCTGAAATCGACGGCGACCGTTTCGACCCCATGGCGACCGCGCTGGCCCTTGCGCGCGTTGTCGCCAGGCGGCGCAAGAGCGGCGCGGAACCACTGACCTTCGGCATGACCTTTCCGTTCTCGACCCACAATTATCAACTGCGGTTCTGGATGGCGGCGGGCGGGGTGGACCCCGACGAGGACGTTCGTCTCGTGGTGTTGCCGCCGCCCTATATGGTGGACAGCCTTGCCAACGGTCACGTCGACGCTTTCTGCGTCGGTGCGCCCTGGAATTCCGTCGCAGTCGATCTCGGCGTCGGTCACATCCTGCATTTCGTTTCCGATATCCTGGTGCGCGCCGCCGAGAAGGTGCTTGCCATCAGGCAAAACTGGTCGGAGAAGAATCCGGAGACTGTTGCAGCCCTGATCCGAGCCGCGTTTCGCGCCGCCGAATTCATCGAGCAGCCGCAAAATCGCGCCGAGGCGGCGCGGATTCTGGCGCAGCCGGAGCGAATCGCGGTCGATGCAGAGGTGATTCGGCGGACGCTCGACGGCCGGCTCAAGATTTCGCCTGATGGAACCATGCGCGAAAGCAGCCGCTATCTGCTGGTCGGTCGGGAGGGTGCGGCGCGGCCCGACCCGGTGCAGGCCGCCTGGCTCTACGCGCAGATGGTGCGCTGGGGACAGACCACAATCAGCCCCGAAGCGCTGAGGATCGCCAAGGCGGTGTTCAGGCCGGATCTCTACGATGCGGCGCTGGGGCGCGAAGGGAAGACCGCCGACGCGTCGGACGCCATCGGTGCTTTCGCAGGCCCAGCGTTCGATGCCAACGATATCGCCGGGCATCTGGCGGCGTTCAAGATTGGCCGCCCGAAGACCTGACGTCCGGGGATTGAAGCAATGTTAGGCATTGGCCTCAACGGACTAATTTTTAGGCTGCCTGCTCGAAATTAGCGGCGGTGTCGGCCGTAAGGTTCCAAGTCGCAAGTCTTAAGTAATTGATTCAAATTGATGTTCTATAAATGCCGGCATGGCACGCAACTTGTATGTTGCACTGCAGCCAGCCGTCGCAGTTGCCCGCTGGCCCTCGTCCAAGATGGATTTCCGCAGCAACGAGGCTGGTCGGACCGCCCCTTGGGAATTGAGCCGGCGTTAGCAGCCGAATCGATTTCCGCGCGGTCGCATTCCCTATCCCGTTGACGCCACCGGTCGTGGCCGCAGGAGCTTCGTCGCAGACCATGAAAATCGAAACGCTCTCAGTCGACTTTACCGACGAGCAGAAACGCTACCTCGAAGGATTTGCCACCGGCCTGCAAATCAGCAAGGTTGGGCGTGGCCTCGGCGGCGCCTCCACCGGCAAGGCCAACAGCGAGCCGAACGGACCTGACGCCGCGCATATCAAGGCGCAGGACAAGGTCATCGCGTCAGGCAGAAAACTCGCCGACCAGGAAAAGTTCAAACGCGAACAGCATCCGTTTGACGCATATCCACGGCTGAAGGAGCAGGCGCTCACCAATACGCCGCCGTCGCCTGCGGATAATTTCCGCTGGCGCTATTACGGCCTGTTTTATGTCGCGCCGGCGCAGGATTCCTATATGTGCCGCCTGAGGATCCCGAACGGTATCCTCAAGCACTGGCAACTGTCGGGCATGGCCGATCTCGCCGAACGCCACTGCGGGCCGTTTTGCCATGTCACTACCCGCGCCAATCTGCAGGTGCGCGAAATTCCGCCCAAGCATGCGGTTGCGCTGATCGAGGGTATCCAGGACCTCGGCCTGTGCTCGCGCGGCTCCGGCGCCGACAACATCCGCAACGTCACGGGCACGCCGACGGCAGGAATCGATCCGCAGGAAATTCTGGACACCCGCGAATATGCCCGCGACTGGCACTACCACATTCTCAACGACCGCTCACTGACGGGACTGCCGCGCAAATTCAACGTCGCCTTCGACGGCGCCGGCAAAATCGCGGTGCTTGAAGACACCAACGATATTGCCTTTGCCGCCGTCGAAGTGAAGGACGGGTTCGGCGTCGAGCCCGGTATCTGGTTTCGTCTGGGCATCGGCGGCATTACCGGTCACAAGGATTTTGCCAGGGAGACCGGCATCATCGTCAAGCCGGCGGACGCGACCAAGGTCGCTGATGCCATCGTGCGGGTGTTCATCGATTTGGGCGATCGCACCAACCGGCTGAAGGCCCGCTTGAAATACGTCATCGATGGCATGGGGATGGAAAAGTTCCTCGTGCTGGTCGAGCAGAAACTCGGCCACGCCTTGACCCGCGCGCCCTCCGAGGCGCTTGCGCCGCGCCCGGCCTTCGACCGTATGGCGCATATCGGCGTCCACCCGCAGAAGCAGGCGGGTGTGAACTGGATCGGCGTCGCATTGCCGCTCGGCAAGGTGACCTCCGAGCAGATGCGGGGCCTTGCAAAAATCGCCCACGATCTCGGCGACGGCGAAATCCGGCTGACGGTCTGGCAGAACCTTTTGATCCCCGGTGTGCGCGACGAGAATGTGGCGCTTGCCGTTGCCGCCATCGAAGCCATCGGGCTTGCGGTGAAAGCGTCGCAGATCCGCGCCGGGCTGATCGCCTGCACCGGCAATGCCGGCTGCAAGTTCGCGGCATCCGATACCAAGCGCCATGCCGCCGACATCGGCGACTGGTGCGAACCGCGGGTCGAACTCAATACTCCGCTCAACATCCATCTGACCGGCTGCCATCATTCCTGCGCGCAGCATTACATCAGCGATGTCGGGCTAATCGCTGCGAAGGTGCCGGTCGGCGAGGGGGACGACACCGTCGAGGGCTATCATCTGTTCGCTGGCGGCGGCTTCGGCCCGAACGCCGATGTCGGGCAGGAGGTCTATCACGACCTCAGGGCTGACGACGCGCCGAAGACGGTGGAAAAACTGTTGAAAGCCTATCTCGCGCACCGCGCCTCGCCTGACGAAACCTTCCTGACGTTCGCGCGCCGCCACGATGGCGAAACCCTGCGCAAACTGGCCGATGCCGAGGCTTCCACATGAACCAGATGACGCCTCCACCGAAACTCGAGATCATTCCCTCCAGCGCACCGTTTTCCGAAGCGCAGCGCTCCTGGCTGAACGGCTTTTTCGCAGGGCTTTTGTCGACCGATGGTCCTGCGCCATTGTCGGCCGAGCAGGGCGCGGCCGTGCTGCAAGGTCCCGTCGGCGGTGGTGATGACGGCGAAGCGCCCTGGCACGACCAAACCATGCCGATATCAGACCGCATGAAGCTTGCGGAAGGCCGCCCGTTGCCAAGGCGGATGATGGCGGCGATGGCGCAGCAGGATTGCGGCCAGTGCGGCTATAACTGCAACGACTATTCGGAGGCGATTGCGAGCAAGGCGGAGGCGCGTCTCAACCTCTGCGTCCCCGGTGGCAAGGAAACCGCCCGGATGCTGAAGGCGCTCAACGAGGAACTGGAGAAAGCGCCTGCCGCCCCGGCGGGAAAGACGGTCGCGCCTGTCGCAGCGGCACCGGCGGTCACCGTGGAGCCCGGCCGCTCGCGCGACAATCCGGTTCCCGCAACATTCGTGTCACGCCGCCTGCTGAACAAAGCGGGGTCGGAAAAGGAAACCTGGCACATCGATTTCGATCTCTCGGGCTGCGGCCTCGACTACGTCGTCGGCGACTCCTTCGGAATCTTCGCGCGCAATGATCTCGGCCATGTCGATCAGATTATCGCCTTGCTCGGTGCGTCGCATACCACCGAAGTGAGGGGCAAGACGCTGCGTAAGGTACTAAGCGACGAGGTTTCGCTCGCGCCCGCCCCGGATTCACTGTTCGAGCTGCTCTCCTTCATCACCGGCGGTGCGCTACGCGAGAAGGCGCGCGCGCTAGCACAGGGCGAAGATCCCGACGGCGACGCCGCGACATTGGACGTGATGGCGGCGCTGCAGAAATTCTCCGGCGTGCGCCCACATCCAGAAGCCTTTGTCGAGGCGCTGGAGCCGCTGCAACCGCGGCTCTACTCGATTTCGTCGTCGCACAACGCGACGCCCGGCAAGCTGTCGCTGACGGTCGACTGCGTGCGCTACGTGATCGGCAAACGCAAGCGCTTAGGGTTAGCCTCGACCTTCCTCGCCGAACGCATCAAGCCGGCTGACGAGGTGAAAGTCTATGTGCAGAAGGCCCACGGTTTCGCGCTGCCGCAGGATCCGAACACGCCGATCATCATGATCGGGCCGGGCACCGGCGTTGCCCCGTTCCGTGCGTTCCTGCTCGATCGCAAGGCGACCGGCGCCCCCGGCAAGAACTGGCTGTTCTTCGGTCACCAGCGCAGCGGTTGCGATTTCTTCTATGGCGACGAGCTGAATGCGCTTAAAACGTCTGGCATACTGACGCGGCTGTCGCTGGCGTGGTCGCGCGACGGCGACAAGAAATTCTATGTGCAGGACCGTATGCGCGAGGTCGGCCGCGAAGTGTGGACGTGGCTCGCCGACGGCGCCAATGTCTATGTCTGCGGCGACGCCAAGCGAATGGCAAAGGATGTCGAACGCGCGCTGGTCGATATTGTCGCCCAGTTCGGCGCGCGGACCACCGACGAAGCGGTGCTGTTCGTCGGGGAACTCAAGAAGAAGGGCCGGTTCCAGCAGGACGTGTATTGATCGGGTTCCAATCCGCTCAAATCTGAACGAATAAAATTCTCGCAGGAATCCACGGCGGAGAATTTTTAACTGCGATCGGACTCTCACGAACCTTTCATATCGCTATTTCCAGCGTTGCCTTGAATTCGGCCGACAACAGTATTCCATTGCGCGCAATGGGGCGTTGGAGATCGACCATGCGCGAACTATCGGCGGAAGCCCGCCTGCACCTATATGCGCGCTCCCTGTCCCGGCGAACTCGAACAGGCTTGCATACCGCCGCGCTCTATGGCGCGTTCGCACTCATTGCGGCCGTGGTGTTCGGCACGCTATCGGTTCACCCGTTCTAGGCGAGCGTCAACTTGCTTTCTTGAACGGCGCCACATCGATGCCGCCGTCTTTCAACGCTTTGCGGACGCCGCGCGCGATGTCGACGGCGCCGGGCGTGTCGCCGTGAATGCACACGGTATCGGTGCGCATTTTTATCACCTTGCCGGTGACCGATACGACGGCGCCGTCCTGCACCATCCGCACCACGCGGTCGGCGATCTCTTTTGCGTCGTGCAGCACCGCGCCGGGTTTGCGGCGCGACACCAGCGAACCGTCGTCTTCATAGGCGCGGTCGGCGAACACCTCATGCACCATCGGCAGATTGGCGGCTTCACCGGCCTGCACCAGCTTTGAATTGGCCAGCACGACGAAAATCAGGTTGGGGTCGACCGCCCTGATGCCCGAGGCGATGGCTTTTGCGGTGGTGTCGTCCTCGCAGGCGACGTTCGAAAGCGCGCCATGTGCCTTGACATGGGTGACCTTGTGACCTGCCGCAGTCGCGATCGCCTGCAGCGCCCCGATCTGGTAGGCGACCAGGTTCTCGATCTCCGAGGCTTTCATGCCCGGAAACGGCCGGCGGCCAAAGCCGTGCAGGTCGCGGTAGCCCGGATGCGCGCCGATAGAGACGCCGCGCGCCTTTGCAAGTTCGCAGGTCTTGCGCATGATGTCGGCATCGCCGGCATGAAAGCCGCAGGCGATGTTGACCGAGGTCGCGAGATCGATCATGGCGGCGTCATTGCCCATTTCCCACGCGCCAAATCCTTCGCCGAGATCGCAATTGAGGTCGATTGTCTTCATGCTTGTCCCCTTGCGCGAGTGGATCTCTGGTTAGTCCTGCACCGGCCTATCCGCCGACGATGGAGTTTGCCATGTTCGGGCATCGACGGCGCTGACGGCGGCGCCGGCGACATTAGCACCATGCAGCGCCTCGATGTTGAGATCAAAATTCTCGATTGGCCTGACGCGACCGGGCAGGGCGCGCAGCAGGCCGGCGAATTTTCGCGCTTCTGCTTGCGCTTCGGCCATGCTTACGGCCTTGAACCGAAAACCTTTCCCAGCCGGTGTCTGCGCGAACCGTCCGAGATCGGCCGTTATCATGGTTGCGATCTTGGGATAGCCGCCGCTGGTGCCGCGGTCCGGCATCAGCACGATCGGCGCGCCGTTGCCGGGCACCTGGATGCTGCCGTTCACAGTGCCGTCGGAGACGATGTTGTGACCGTGCAGATGTTTTATGACCGGGCCTTCAAGACGGTAACCCATGCGATCGCTGGTCGCCGATATCTTCCACTCACTGTCGAGAAGCAGTTGTTTTGCAGCGTCGCCGAACTCGTCGTCCTGGGGGCCCATCACGACCCGAATCGGCCCTTCGACAACCGGGGGAAGTTCGATCCGGCGCTCGGCCGCGCCGCTTGCAGCCTTCGTCTGCAATTCGTCCCCGGCCTGCAGCGGGCGCGGGTAGGGGCTGCCGAGGCCGGCGCGCGCATTCACGGCGAGGCTGCCGAACATCAGTTCGCCCGCAATCGCACCCTCGATCGCGAGGTAGCTGAACGAACTGCCGCGGGCAAAGCCCAGCGTCAGGGTCTCGCCGTCCGCAAGCGTCATCGATGTATCCGGGGCGATCGCGCGCCCCGCGATGTCGGCGTTGCGCGGCGCTCCCGAAAGCGCGACGCGAACCGCGCCCTCACGCGCCGTGAACGCCGCGCCGTACGGGCCGATTTCGATGGCCGCGGCAAAAGGCGGGTTTCCGACCAGCGAGTTCGCGGCTGCCAGCGCGAGCCGGTCCATCGCGCCGCTCGGCGTCAGACCGTAGCGCTGGGTGCCGTGGCGGCCGCCGTCTTGCACTGAGCTTGCAGGGCCAATGGCTGATATCACGAGCTTACTCATGCGGCGATCTGCTCGGCGATGATCTCGCCGGCTTCCGCGGCGCGGTCCTGTTCGGCGAAGATCTTGGCGTCGACCGCGGAAAACATCACGCGGTCGCCGGGTTCCAGCAGGAAGATCGGGTCACGGTGCAGCTGGTAGGTTCGCACCGCGGTCCGTCCCAGCAGATGCCAGCCACTCGGACCGGCCAGGCACTGGATGCCGGTCTGCACGCCGCCGATCGAGATCGTGCCGGCCGGAGTCAACAGCCGCGGATTTTGCCGGCGCGGCATGTGCAGGAAATCCTCCAGGCCACTGAGGTAGGACCATCCCGGCGTAAAGCCGATCATGGCGACGCGGTAGTCGCCGGCGACATGGCGCGCCACGATATCGTCGGCTGTGGTCCTGAGCGTCTTGGCGACATCCTCCAGATCGATGCCGTGCTCGCCGCCGTAAGTCACGGGAATGCGCCAGCGCCGGGTTTTCGCGGCCGGCGGAACCGGCAACTGCGCCAGCGGGACGAGTTTTTCGCCGAGCGTATCGAAATCGATCTGCTCGGGATCGTAGTGCACCAGCAGCGACCGATAGGTCGGCACGGTTTCCGTCACGCCGGAGACGGCCTCCCGCGCAAGGATGCGATCGAGCGCCAGCACCCGCTGGTTTGCGGCATCGTCGATGTTGCGGCTGAATTCGACCGTAATGGCGCTGTCGCCACTCGGTAGAATACGGGGCGGGGAGAGCGTCTCGGCCATGGCCTCACATGTCTGCGGCGAAGTCCAAGCTGTAGCCTGTTTTGTCGCGAAGTGGAATTCGCATCATGCAAATCGGCCTGCAAGTTCAATAAATTAAACGGCATAGCCGTGATAAGATGCGCTGATTGCCCCAAGACAATGCGGCCCTTCGCCAGCGCGTTGGGAACAGCCCTTGACGCGGTGCCCGTGCCCCGCAAGATGCCGCCCGACCAATCCCCCCGACCGGAGCTGCTGGTTCGATGTCCCTGACTTCAGAAGCGACCAAGACCCTTTCCCGCGTGTCCACCGCCACTATCACGACGGTTCTGCTCAAAAGGGGCCTGCGGAACGTCTGGATGCGCGGGTCGCGTCCGTTGCGGCCGGGACAGCCCCGGCTGGTCGGGCCGGCCTTTACGCTGCGCTTCGTGCCAGCGCGTGAGGATCTGGCCACGCCTGAATCCTGGTCGTCGCCGATTTCGACCCGGACCGCGATCGAGGCGATGCCGGAAGGCTGCATCGCCGTGGTCGATGCCATGGGCATCACCGACGCCGGCATCTTTGGCGACATTCTGTGCGCACGCATGGTCAAGCGCGGGGTGTCGGCGCTGGTCACCGACGGCGTGGTACGCGATCTCGAAGGCGTGCTCGGCACGGGCTTCCCTGTGTGGTGTGACGGCTTCGCAGCTCCCCCCTCGGTCGCCGGGCTGACCTTCGTCGGCTGGGGCGAACCGATCGGCTGCGGCGGCGTCGCGATTTTTCCTGAAGATATCATCGTCGCCGATCAGGATGGCGCAGTGGTGATTCCGAAAGCGTTTCTGGACCTCATCCTGGCCGAGGGCGCGGAACAGGAGCGCATGGAAGCCTGGATCGTCGAACAGGTGAATGCCGGCGCGGTGCTGCCGGGTCTCTATCCCATGAATGCCGAGACCAAGGCGCGTTATGCAGCGACGAAGAAATAATTCCTCATCCTGAGGTGCGGCGCCTTCGCCGCGTCTCGAAGGATGAGACAGCCTCATGGTTCGAGACGGCGCAAGAGCGCCTCCTCACCATGAGGGGTTTTGTGTTCAAGCAGGAGGAACCTCATGGATATCCATCTCGCCGGCTCGCGGCCGACACGTCGGGCGCCCAAGGAATATTTCACAGGAACGGTCCTGCAGGATCCGATCATTGTAGCCGAGGCGCCGGCGCGGATCGCCTCGACCCGCGTCGCCTTCGAGCCGGGGGCGCGAACCAATTGGCATACCCATCCGCTCGGTCAGACGCTGTATGTCATCTCGGGTGTAGGCCGGGTCCAGACCAAGGGCGAACCGGTGCGCGAGATCCGGCCGGGCGACGTGGTGTGGATTCCGCCGGGCGAAAAACACTGGCACGGCGCCTCGCCTAACAATGGCATGGTCCACATCGCAATGCAGGAAGCGCTGGACGGAAGTTACGTGACGTGGATGGAGCCGGTGACCGACGCCGAATTTTCGGCAAAGGTTGGCGGATAGCGGCCACAGCCGCGCGCCTGCGCATCTCTATGAGACAGGCAAAAGGCCCCGCCGCGGAGACGGGGCCTGCGATGGTCTTGATATTTGCGCGGGGTTAATCGATCCGGCTCCAGGTCTGGCCGCCGCAGAACATGCCGCCGAAGGCGCAGCCCTGGACCCGCAAGGTGTCCGAGCCTTTCAGCGCGATCGTCGAATCATAGGTGCTGCCGGTGTTCGGGTCGAGTATTCGTCCGCTCCATTTGGAATCCTTGCCGGGCTTCATATTGATCAAGACCTGCTCCCCATTCTGGTTCGACTTTGCGTCGACGGAATATCCGCACAGATTGGCGCCGCATTGCTCGATCCGCACCTTGCCTTCCTTCTCCTCGGTCAGCCACATGCCGAGCGGCGAATTGGCAGCCTGAACGGCGGGGGCCGCAGGCTTCGGGCCCGGCGCCGCTGCGGGCGCGGTTGCAACCACCGGCGCCGGCGCAGGCTTCGCGGCGGGGGCAGCGTCCTGCTGGATTGGCGGCGCAGGCGTGCTGGCTGCGGGCGGCGTTGAAGTTGAGGTGTCCGCGGGCGCGACGTTCGCCGTGGCGGTCGAAGGCTCGGGTGAAGAGTTGGCGGGGGCGGGAGCCTGTTCGGCTGGCGCGGCATCCGCGGCGGGCGGCTGCGGATCGACCTTCGCCTGCTGCGGCGTCTTGCGCTGACTGTCCTGATCGCTATGCGACCGCTTGCTCTTGCGTCCGCTGTTGTCATAGACGCCCGGTATCGAAACCGTGCCGCGGTCGGGATCGATGCGAATGGTCCGCCCGCCATATTCGAAGGTGTACTGAGCCTGCGCGGCGGTGCTCGCCAACAGAAACGCGGCGATCGCAAAAAGCCTTTTCATGATGACCTCCTGAGCAGGTGGAATCCCGGGGTCCAACCTACGCTTCGGCAGTTCTGCGTAACGTGACCTACATCACTTTCACGATATGAGTCGTGGATTAGCGGCTTTGGTTCAATGCTTCTGCGTCAGCCAGTCTAATTTAGCACCGCGGACGCGGTCAATTTTCAGCCGCAGCCGGTCAGTCGGCTGATTCAAACCAGGCGGCATAGATCTTCTTGGAACTGCCGTCCTCGAACGCGATGTGCAGCCACTGATCGACAAAGGCCTTCAACGCCGGATCGCGCTGCAGCCAATAGGCTTTCTCGGCGAAGTCGAACGGCTTGTCCGGATGCACCGCGCAGAGCACGCCGGGGTGAAGCTTTTGCTGGTATCGCGTCTCCGATGCATCCGTCATCATCAGGTCGGCGTCGCCCTTGGCGATCTCGTCGAAGATCGTGACGTTGTCATTCCACGTTTTGATTTCGGCGTTCTTGATATTGGCCTTGGCAAATCGTTCGTTGGTGCCGCCGGGATTGACGATCACACGCGTGCCGGGTTTATCGATATCGGCGATCGTCTGGTATTTGCCCTTATCGGCGCAGCGCGCGATCGGCGTCTTGCCTTCGCGCATGATGGGCGTGGAGAACACACCCTTCTTCTGACGGTCGAGCGTGATCGAGATGCCGCCCATCGCGATATCGAAATTGTCGGCCTCAAAATCCTTCATCAATTGCGGCCAGGCGGTGTGGACATACTCGACCTTGACGCCGAGCGCCTTGCCCAGCGCCTCCGCCATGTCGACGTCGAACCCCCTGAATTTCGCCGTCTCCTTGTCGAGGGAACTAAACGGCAAGTAATCGCCGGTCAGACCGACGCGCAAGGTGCCGCGTTTGAGGATGTCATCGAGGCGGGAGGCTTGCTCGGCATGCGCCGAGGCTGTGACCAGCAGAAAGGCCGCGGCGAGGCAGGTGAGAATTCGAAGCATGGGGGTTCTTTCGCGCAACATCCATTCAATGCGGTATAGAATAGTGAATGGTATTCGCAAAAGGGCTCATTGCAACCGTCGGGTCAATCGGATGTCAAGTCCAAGACCCCCGGCGATTACACCTCGCTGGCGTCCTTGCGGACCAAATTCGCCGCCGCCGTTCGTCCGCTCATTTCGCTCTTGAGCGCCTCAAAACGCCGCCGCGCCTGGCTCTCGCGATCGTTGACCAAACTGATCGCGGCGTCGCCAGTCATTGGACCGCTGACAACCGGAATGGAGCTCTCTCCGATGGTCTCGTCTACATAATATTCGCCATGCTCATCGCGGCGGACCGTCCATCTGAAGCGGATCGCGGCGATCGGTCCCGGGCCGGTTTTCGAGTAACCATGAGCCTCGGTCGGGAAAGGGGCAACGGGCTTTTGCTCGACTGTGGCCTGTTCCGGCACGCGGTGGGATTCCGGGTGGTCGAGGATGCTGGCGATGGTCGCCAGCGCATGATCGGTTGGGTCGCTGTTACTCAAAACTCTGCCCTCCGGAGATTGAACGGTCCGCAGCAAAACACATCCCCGCTGCGCTGACATATCCAAATCTCGCGTTCGAATGAGGCTGAGTTTTGTCGATTTACGCGCAAACTGGCGGCAATTTGCTCTTCCAGGGGCGCTCCTGCTCGAGCTGGGCGGCCAGGCGGAATAGCGTCGCCTCATCGCCGAAACGGGCTGAAAACATCATGCCGACATCGAGGGGTCGTCGGACATGCGATCACTCTCAGCTCAGCCGAGCACGTCCGGGTTGATGACGTTCTGGCGTATCGGTTCGCCGTCGAGCGCGCTCAGGATATTGCGGGCGGTCTGTTCGCTCATCCGGTCGACCGCTTCCCGCGTCACGCCCGCGACATGAGGGGCCATGATGACGTTGGGAAGCTCGAACAGCGAATGACCGCGCGGAGGCGGCTCCTGCTCGAAGACGTCGAGGCCGGCACCGGCAAGCTTGCCGGACACCAGCGCGTCATAGAGTGCCGCCTCGTCGACAATTCCGCCGCGCGCGGTGTTGATCAGATAGGCCGTAGGCTTCATCCGCTTCAACCGGGTAGCATTGAACATCCCGACCGTCTCCGGCGTCTTCGGGCAGTGGATGCTGACAAAATCGGCGCGCGGCAAAGCTGTATCGAGATCGCCGACTGGCTCGCAGCCCGCCGCCTTGATCTCGGCGGCCGATTTATAGGGATCATAGATCAGGACGTTCATTTCCATGGCGAGGCAGCGTTTGGCGGTACGCGTGCCGATGCGGCCGAAGCCGACGATCAGCACCGTCTTGCCGAAGAGGTCGTAGGGCAGCATGCCCAGACGGTGGCCCCATTTGCCGTCCTTGACGATGGAATGCATTTCCACTGCGCGCTTGGCCAATGTCAGCATCATGAATAGCGCCTGCTCGGCGACCGACGGCGAATTGGCGGTGCCCGCCACCATCAGCGGGATCTTGCGGCGGGAGAGCGCCGGGACATCGACGGCGTCATAGCCGACGCCGATCCGGGTCACCACCTTCATGTCCTTTGATGCCTCGAGCTCCGGCTCGCCGAAACGGGTGGCGCCGAGCGCCACGCCATGCACCGGCGCCTGAGCCATGAGCATGGCCTCGAAATCGCCGGCGGAAATCATGTTGGGGAATTCGACGATCTCGATGTCGTCCCGCTGCTTCAGTAAGGCCCGTCCTTGCTCCGACATCGATTCTGCTACAAAAATTTTCTTCTTGTTGGTCGCCATTCCGTTTTCCTGCCCAGCCCTATGGCTTTTCTTGTCACGCAGCCGTCAAATGACGGCGCCCATGACCTCGTTTAGCAGGTGCATATCGTTGAGGTCCACTCCATCGCAAGCCGTCGCCAGGCCCAGCCAAAACAGATATTGCGCTGCACATATGGCTTCGCTCCCCGCTATCTGTGGGTGCGCAATTGCGCCGCAGTCCGCCTTCAATTTGTGTAAGCGGCTTTTACGGCGAGACTTTCCGGCCAGGGACAACGCGGCGCGATGGTAGACTCGTTTGATACGAAAACGATAATGTCCGCACCCGGCAGATGCGATGCCACCCCAGGACACGCAGCCGATATCCGTTATCTCAAGCGACCATGGAGACTGAATAATGATTAGCCCGACACCGATGGCGCGTGCGCGGTTGAGATTGCACCTTGCGCTTGGGGCGGTGGCTCTCATGCTTCTCGGCACGCCGGCGGCGGTGGATGCGCAAGGGCTGGTACAGGGCGTTCAAAAAGGAGCCGCGGAGGGCAGCAAGGCTGCCGGACCGGTAGGGGGCGTGCTGGGAGGTGCGATCGGGGGAGTGGTCGGCGTGTTTACCGGGGTTCTCGGGGTCGGGAAAAACGGACAAGCGGCACCCGCCGCCAATGAGGGCAAGCAGGGAGGTTCCGCGAAAACGGCCAAGGCACCCAAAGGCAGCAAGGGAACCAAGCAGGTGGTGCTGACCCAGGAGGGTGCGCCGCAACTGACCGCCGAGCAGATCGTCGCCAACAGCGACGCGAATATCGACCGGATCAAGGCCGAATTGAATCTCAGCCCCGAGCAGGAGAAGCACTGGACCGCGTTCAACAGCGCGATGCATTATCTCGGCCATAACGGCGCCGACCGCCTCAATCTCCGTATTGCGCGGGCCAAGCGTGACCCGCCCGACGATATTATCGAGCAGATGCGCAACGAGGCGCAGTTCCTCAATGATCGCGCGGTGGATCAGCGCAACGTTGCCGACGCCGCCGAACCGCTGTTCGGAAGCCTCGACGACAAGCAAAAGGCGATCTTCATCGAGGAAATGGTCCGCCTGAGCCATGAGCGAGGGCTCGATTAGCGGCCAACCCCGCAGAACAACGATGCGGCGAGCGTTCATCGGTTTCAGTCGCCGCAAATAGCCGGGCACGCATCCCCTGGGGTAGGTTGAAGGCGCGGCACCCGGCTATCCGTCCGCAGCGGCGCGGCCCTTTAACTCGTCATGCAATGTGGGAGAAAAGCTGACGGTTCCGCGCCGCGGAGATGGCGGGGTCGTGACCTTGTCGGGAATTGGGCGGCGAAATCTCGAAAGCGCGTCATGGCCGGGACGAAGCCCGGCCATGACGACGAACCAAGCGAATGGCGCAGCCTTACGACTTCGGAAAATTCAGCTCCACCCCGACCCCATCGGGATCGTAGAGGAAGAATTGGGTGTCGCCGGTGCGCGGCACGATGCTCTCGCGGAATTTCACGCCTCTGGATTGCAGGCGCTTGCGCACGCCCTCGACGTCGGTCGCGGCGAAGGCAATGTGGTCGAGCCGGCCGGTGTCCTCATACTTCTTCTCGGTGCCGCGCACCACGATGCCCTCGCGCGGCTTGCGGGTGCCCATCAGATGCACGGTGGCGACGCCGCCCGAGTAGAGCCAGTAGCCCGGGAAATCGAGCGGCGGACGATCGCCGTTCTCCAGCCCCAGCACGTCGCAATAGAACTCTTTGGTGCGCTCCAGATCCAGGGGTTCGATGGTGTAATGTTGCAGTCCGCCGAGTGGCATAGGGCGTTCTCCTTAGACAAAGGTTAAGTCGGCATCGGCGCCCATCATCCAGGCGCCGACGGTTTCAAAATGCCTGAGCTGGCCCTGCAGCTGCTGGGTCACGGTATGGATGTCGCGGAATCGGCGTTCCAGCGGATGGTTTTCGAAGATCGCCGTAGCGCCCGCCGCATTGTAGGCGAAGTCGACCGCCTCGCGGGCCTGGTGGATGGCGTGGGTCGCGGCCAAGCGCATGGTGATGCGTTGCGCGATCGTGATGGTGGCGCCGGCAGAAAGATCCTTCCAGATGTCGGCCATCGATTGCAGCACAAAGCCGCGCGCGGCCCGCAATGTGACTTCGGCCTGGGCCAGGTTGGACTGCACCACGGCGCTATCGCGCAGTGGGCCCTTGCTGCCGCGTGCCACCTTGTTGCGCGCCAGGTCGAGAAAACTGTCGAGCGCGCCGCGGGCAATGCCGCAGGCGACGCCTGCAAATCCCACCTGGTAGCAGGTGCCGGAGCCCATGCGATAAAGCGGTCCGCTCTCGCGGCACTCCTGGTCGAATTGCCGGGTGATCGAATGGTCCGATCGCACGAAGAAATCGTCGAGCTCGAACTGGTCGCTGGCCGTGCCGCGCAGGCCGACCGTGTTCCAGATGTCGGTCCAGGCGACGTCTTCGTTGCGCACCAGCATGGTGCGTTCCTGCTGATGACCGTCGTCGTCAAGCCTGGGCGAACCGTCCGCCTGGTAGATCGGGCAATGCGCGCCAAGCCAGGTGGCGTGGCGGCCCCCGGAGTTGAAGGACCAAACGCCCGTGACCTTGTAGCCGCCCTCGCACTCGACGGCCCTCACCTTGGGGCCCGGACCCCAGGCGACCACGGCGCGTGGGTCGTTGCCGAAGATCGCATGCGCCACCGGCAGATCGAGATAGGCCGCCGACATGGCGCAGCCGCCGGCCTGGCTCAGGCACCAGGCGGTCGAGCCGTCCGCACGGGCGATGGTCTCGATCACATGGAAGAAGGTGAGGGGGTCGGTCTCGATCCCGTTCGACGAGCGCGGCAGCAGCAAACGAAAAAGCCCCGCCTCATGCAGCTTGTCGAGCAGCGCCGGCGGCAGCCGGCGCGTGCTCTCGATCTCGTTCGATGCGGCCTCGACCGCCGGACGGACCGCCTCGGCACGCGCGATCACGTCCTGGTCGCCCGCAAGGTCGGCAGATGTCGCGATCAGCGTGTCCAATTCTAGGCTCGTCGAACAGTGGCCGTGGCCGGCGGCAGGTCAGCCGTGAGGGCCAACTCCCTGTCGATCTGCTCGATCGATTTGCCCTTCGTCTCGATCCCGAGGAAGTAATATACCGCACCGGCCATCAGAAACCAGCAGCCGAGATAGACGAAGGCCAGCGGGATCTGCGGCAACGGCACGTCGGGCTTGAGATAGTTGCCCGATCCGACGATCAAAGCCAGCCCCACCGGCCCGATGATCTTGCCGATGCCGCCGAAGCCATAGGCCGAACCCATGCCGGTGGTCCTGAGGTGCGAGGGCCAGATTTCCGCTGCATAGGGTCCGACGATGGCAAAGCCGCCATCGGCAAAGAAGAAAGCGATCGCCAGCAGCAGCCAGAACGCCGACACGCCCATGAACATGACGTCGTAATTGTAGCCCGCGATGATGGTCATGACACCGGCGCCGAATCCGAGCAGGCCTCCGGCATTGCGCCGCCCCATCAGCTCCGAGAAGAACGAGAACGACAGCCGTCCGATGAAGCCGAACACGGAAAGCAGGATCATCATCTTGGCGGCTTCCTGCGGCGTGACTTTCAGCAGCAGCACGAACAGCGACGGCGCCCAGAGCGTGATGCCATAGACGCCGGTCTGTGCGCCGGCATTGCCGAGCCAGGAAACGATCAGGCTGCGCGGATATTTGAACAGATCGAGCCAGTAGCTCCTGACGATCGGCCCGGCGTCGGCGGCCGTCGGCAACGGCAGCGCGGAGGGTTCCATCATCAGCGCCCAGGCCAGCGACTGGCGCGCTTCCTCGTAGCGGCCCTGGCGGCAGAGCCAGCGCGGCGATTCCGGCACCCACAGGCGCACCAGCAGCACGAGCAAGGCAGGCAGCACGCCGATTGCGAACAATAGCCGCCAATCGCCGCTGCCCAGCAGCGCGCCTATGACCGCGCCGAGACCGACGCCGAGCGGAATGACGCAGGTGACAATGCCGCCGACCCAGCCGCGCTTCGAGGAGGGCATGAACTCCTGCACCAGCGGCAGGTCGACGCAATACAGCCCGCCGACGCCGAGGCCGACGAAGAAGCGCATGATCGACAGATAGATCCAGCCATTGTCCGGCGTGAAATACAAAAGGCCGGTGGCGATCGAGAAATTCAGCACGGTGCCGATGAAGACCTTGCGGCGGCCGATGCGGTCGGCAAGCCAGCCCCAGGCGTAGGCGCCCATGATGGCGCCGATGCCGGAACTCATCAGCACGATGGCCGACTGCCCGAAGGTAAGCTTCCACGGACCGATCAGGAAGGCGAGCACAAAGCCGATCAGGAAGTAGTCGAAGAATTCCAGCGCGTCGCCGATGATGGCGGCGGTGAGGATCTTGATCTGGTTGCCGGTCAAACTCGTGCGTCGATCGAGTATCTCGAACATGGCGTCTTTCCCCTTGGCGCATGTTCGTTATTGGGCGGGCGTCGCGCCTGCACACCGCCGATACCGGCAATGCTACGCCGTCGGCGTACCGAACGGAAGCCCGCCGGTATGCGGGACGCGCATGCGCATAAGGAGGCGCGATCCACACAGGGACCGACCCACCGTAAATTGCGGATGCCAACCGGTTCGCGCGTGATTGGTCCCGCCGGGACGACGCCCTGCCTCCCGGTTCGCCCCAACGGGGTGCGACAGCGCCCAATTTGTTTAAGGTTTCCCGCTATGCTCGCCCCGCGCGCAGCATCAAGGCAAGCAGCCGATGGAAGAAAGACGAAAGTACCCACGGAGCGAGATCAACGAGGCCGGCTATGTTTCGTCAGCCGGCTCCGTCATGAGCTGCACGATCCGGAACATATCGCCAGAGGGCGCCGCCATCGATGTGGAGAACCCGGCCTTCGTACCGGCGCAGTTTCGCCTCGTGATCGCGAAGGACTCCTCGGTACATGAATGCAGAGTTGCCTGGATCCAGCAAAACCGAATTGGTTTGACATTCGCTGCAGCGCCGCAAGAACTGCGGCATCCCGCCAAATAGCCTTGCCGCTAGGGCTTCAACAGCGATCTCTTCTTGTCCGGTTCCTCGAACGACCTCGCACCTTTCACCTTTCGCCATTGATGACGAACGCCGGCGTGGCATCGATTCCGGTTGCTGGTTGGCGAATGCCTGGCCGGCAATGACAGGTCGTGGAATCGGGCTGGCTAGAGCCAGGCGGCGCCGAGGTCGACGCCGAGAGTCATCAGGCAGAGCGACGCTACCAACCCGAAACAGCTGAGCAGCGCGATTGTCTTAAGAGAATGATCGCCAGCCTGCGCATCGGAAACGGAATGCGTCGAGCCGATTGAAATGACAGTCATGGTAGGCCCCTTTTTTGGCCCTGAAATGCGCCGGGCAGGGAAGGGTTGTAGGTGCAAAGTATTGATGGGCGATTGCCGCACATCGTTAATGAAACTGCAACAAGGCAGACGACGATCCGCGCCGGATGGTGCGAAAGCCGCCGCGAACACCATTGATCGGGCCGGAATCAGGCCTTCGATGCGCCGAGCACCTTGGCGATGGTCATTGCCGTCATGACAAGCTGGTCGGAGTTGCGTTGCGCCTCCAGACGTTCCTTGGCGCGCTCCTCGATCAACAGATCGATGAACGCCAGCCGTTTTCTCTCGTCGACCGCTTCCGCCAGCAGCCGCCGATAGCGAGGATAGTCAAATCCTGCATCTTGTTTACGCATCTCACGCCCCCGCGCGCATTCTCCGGCGAGTGTTTCTGAGCCTGCGGGCGGGAGCAATAGCCCTGCGCGAAGTATGCACAGGCGAGGCGGCGGCCATCGCCGCCGGCGGCTGCACGGATGCGGTGACGAGGCGAGCGCGTCTCAGCAGCCCCGGCAGATGCTGCGCAGGCTTCTCCTCATCGCGTCATCTTCGGGTGTCATCTGTTCCGCCGGCTCGACCGTTCTTGCGTCGCTCGCGGCGCGAGAAGCCCGTTTCGTGGCAAGCGCGCGGTCCTGACGCTCGTAACAGGCCTCCCGATCCGCCTTTGCCTGGATGAACCGGCATTGCTCGACGGCGGCGAAAGCGGAAGAAGGGCCGAAGGCGATCAACACAAAGCAGGTGAGAAGCTTCATCGTCCGCCCCGAAGATCGACCGTCACGAAGGGCAAGGACGATTGGGGAGCAATGGGTCAAAACTTCCGCGCTGTGTCGCACTGTGTCAGCACCTGCTATTCTTCTTGTTCGAACATCGAGCGCGGTGTGATGTACCACAGCAGAAAAAGGGCGAACGCACCGTTCGTCAGCAATGCAATCGTGATCGGTACGTTGAGGAAAACCTGAGCAAGGATCGCACTCGACAACAGAACAAACCGCGGCGGCAACCCGGCAGATACGCGGTTACCGAGAGCCACTATGAGCCCGCACACGAACGCGGCAAGCGGCGCAAAATACAAACCAACGGAAGCAATGCCCTCGGTGGCAAAAAGCGAAGCGTTGAGATTGCCAATTCCGTAAGCGTTCTTGAATACGATCGCCAGCGGATCGCTATAGGGACAATCCACGAACGATTTCAGGAAATTTATTTGGCAAAAGTATGTGAGGTCATGAGACGCGAAGAAGTCGTTATAGACGTCGAGCGCGCTCGACGGGGTCGCGATCATCCGGTAGTTGATCACACTAAAATAGAAAAAACCTCGCTGGCCGAGCCATTGGATCGAGACTCCGACCAGCATGGGTAGAAATAGGGAAAGCACGACAGTCGTCCGGGTGCTGAAAAACCTCGACACACAAAGCACCGCAACAAGCCAGATCGACGAAAAGAAAGCCACCTTGCTTAAGGTAACGGGATAGAAAAGCAGCAAAAGTGCCAGGGTTGCCCCAGCTCGCAAGTAATTTCTGCGCGTCATGAAGCAGGCGAATGCAAATGGTAACAAGGCATTCGAAGCTATTCCGATAAAATAACTTAGCGTCGTTGGAAGTTCCAGAACTCCGCGGTAGGCGTAGATGTTCTGAACAGCGACAATTCGAAAATTATAGACGGCACCGATCGCAATTGTTGCCGCCGCCAAAATCAGGACCGCCGACAAAATATGCTCAAGCGTCCGTTCGGACACTGTAAATATTTGTTTGATCGGCGACCTGATCAGCAGCGCGGGCAGGAGAAACGCCACCAGTGAGGCAATTGCCGAAAGGCTGGCTGCTTCGTGATTATAGTCAAATTGCGAGAAGACGGCCAGCCAAAGGAAGCCCAGTATCATCGTATAGGAGTAGAACCCGATAAAGTACCCGAAACTGAAGTGGGCAAATGTAAACACGGGTGAGATCAGCGCAGCGAGCGCGATGACCGCGATCGCATTGTACAGCCTGTTCTCGTCGAACGATATATGCACGTAGCTGAAGTGCTGAGCGACGTAGAAGAGCGAAACGCAGCACAGGACGATATGGAAATAGATCAGGAACGCCGGCCCAAGCGACTCGCGGATGTCTCGGCGGCCGTCGCTGGCAAAATTAGCGCTTTCCGATATCGCGGTCATGGTTGGCCGAAGCAATTGGCAAGGGGCTCAACCGTAGCGTCGCGCCGGCACAAGGATTGGCCATCCAGACTCATATCTTTCTCTCAGCCAGTTTGACGAGCAGGACCGCCGTTCCAAATGCGAGCAAAAGGGAAACCGCCAGCGCGGCGACCAGCAAGAGCAGCCGGCGTGGCCCGGTCGGAATGGGTATCAGCGAGGGAGGCAGCGACACGTGCGTCTCGGTCAGCAGCCGTTGTTCGTTTCGGGCATTGTCAATCGCCTTCAACTGCTCTTCGTTTTGACGGGTTGCCTCGGCCAGCCGACGGATTAGATCAGAGCGTTCGGTGGCCAGGTCATTACCCGAAGATTCAAGTCCCCTGATTTGTTCTCTCAGTTCGCGGATCGCGGCTTCGGCAGCGCTGCGTTCGTCCGGATTTTGCAGGGTTCCGAGATTCTGAAATTTGGCGGCCAATTGCGCCCGACTTATCTCAACCTGCTTCCTGAGATCCGAGCTGCGAGCACCGTAGCTTTCGATTTGGTCCGAGATGGCCTTGATCTGCTCGGCGAGATTCGCTGAAGTTCGGCTGGCAGATGCAATTTTGGCAGCCACAAAGTCGCGCAGAGATTTGACGTGCGGTTCCCTTTCCTTGATCACTTGATCGAGAATAATCTGCTGAAATTGCTTGGCGTCATTTTCCTGGCTCACGTCGACAGTGCTGAGCATCACCACGGACCGGCCGGTTGGTTGCGCCTTCAGATTTGCAAGCGCGACCAACGTCCCAGGCGATACACCGCTTTGTGCCATCGTCAATAGCGCGGTAGATGAATATGTGCTGGCGATCTGTTTCGCGAGCTGGTCCGGTGGTTCGAGCCAGTCCTGCTTGTTGCCGATGACGGCGGAGCCAACTTCAATCGAGGATCGCACCACGTAGGCTTTGGGCGTCAAAAAAATGATGATAGCAAGGACGAGAAATGTTCCTAGTAATATCGATAGAAGCAGGCGGCGATGAAACTTGACGATTTCCAGCATTGAATTGGCCATCTTTCGTACGCTCGGCGAACACATAGAACTTGCTGTCCAATTTAGCCGAAGCCTCCCCCCGAGTTCAACGCGCGGGAAGCGACCGCCATCGTCGCGCGTCTTAGCGCCGCAGGCGGCGGGGTGCTGGGTTGGTATAGCCCAGCATGGCCCGATCGCTTGCTTCTCGCCTCTTTTTGTGAGGCCTTGTCCGAAGGCAATTCTCCGACGCTCAATGAGGGTTTCGACGACGCGCTCCGCCAAATCCTCCGCTTTGGTCGGTCATCGGTACGGCAGCGTGAGTGCCGGGGTCATGGTATCCGGCTTTCCTGACCTTCAGACGCTGCCCGGGGACAGGGTGCCTTCGTGTCCGCGCGAACCGAAGCGTTTGCGCAGCCGGATCATGGGACGCTCGACGGCGAGATGAACCGCAAACGCAATTGCGAAGCTCGTCACCCAGCCCAGGACGTGGATGATCGGTTTCGGTACCGAAGCCGCGTGCTGATGGATCAACTCGAAGATAGGCATGTGCCAAAGGTAAAGCGAATAGCTCAAAATCGCTATCCAGCGCACCAGCCAATCGTTGAGGATTCGCTTTGCGACGATAAAGTGCGGCGTATAGACCGCCGTCAGCACCAGCGAAACGAGGGCCATGTTCTGCAGGGTGAACCGGAGCGTCTGGCGGAAGAACTGGCTCGGGACTATTTCAGGAACAATCAGCAACAGCACCGCGCACAGCGCAGTGGCGCGATGCGTGGCCAGACTGATCAAGGAAACCCGCCACGGCTGACGAATGGCGGCTGCGGTCACGCAACCAAACAGAATTGAATCGAAGCGCATTTCGGTGGCTGCTGTAGTGTATTGTGGATAGAAGAGCGGATCTGTCGTGGACGCGACCGCCAATCTTAGAAACAGGGGGACAATACACAGCGCGGCCAAAGGGATTATGGTGGGAAGCTGCTTGCGAAGCAGCAAAAGCAGTAATGGCGGGAAGAACAGATAGAAATGCTCCTCTACCGATAGTGACCAGAGGTGGAGGCCGAAGGCCTCAAGATGGTGCGTCTGAAATCCATAGAGATAATTTGCGAAGTAGAACAGCGCTCCCGCCAATCCTATTGTGTCGACCCCATCTTGGACAAACAGCAGCACGGCCAGCACGGTTACGATATAGACCAGAAGCGGAGGATAGAGCCGCAAAAAACGCCGCGCATAGAATTGCGGAATGTTGATCGTGGCATGCTTGCTGTATTCGTCGAGAAGCAGACTCGTGATCAGGAAGCCGCTCAAAAAGAAGAATATCGTGACGCCAAGAACGCCAGGTGCGGAGCGCAATCCGGAGTGGGACAGCATCACTGTCAAAATGCTGATCGCCCGCACGCCGTCGAGACCGGGGATGTTGCGCATCCCTGTGGTCGTCTCGTGCAAATCGAGGTAAGGCTTCTTCACTCGCAGCCTTAAAGCACAAAAGAAATTGGCACTGTCCGGTCGACTTCGGAAAATACGACTTTTTCCGCGATCCGGTCTGGCCGAACAAGAAAGCCGGATAGGGTCAAGAAACGACGGTGGACCCCTGACTCCTGGCACAATATATTGTTGGCCATGGTGGACGCTGACCCGTTATTCTGCGCCCAGATCAATTCCTTGTTCTGCTGATCGGCGGGCATAAGCGTTGACGTGGCCGAGAAATCAACAATCTTGCTGAAGCGGGCTGTGTCAAGCAGATCGTCTGACCAATGAACGGCGCCGTCCAATATCGAAAAGCCCATAGCCACCTGGATCTCCGCGGTGATTTCTCGCTCTTTGCCGTGGATAAATAACGACAGTAGTTTTTGGCTGGCGCCAGGGCCAGCGATTTTGTTTATTGGCTTGCGACAGGAATCAGATGGCAGCGAGTAACCCGACCTTCTCGGGTGGCTGGCTATGCGGCAATTGGAAGCCACGCTTGCGTTCCAGGACGAATCTCCAACGCCGGCTGGCCTACAAGCTTGCGCAGTTCGTTGGGGTGTGCCACCGCAACCACCGATGGCGGGGGCACCGACCAAATGCTTAATTCGGGTAAAATCGTGGAGCGCCTCAAATCCGGCAAACGCGGCCTCGGGATCGCGAGTTGCGGGCTGATATTCGCTGTCATAGCCTATCTCGGAACGACTGCAGACGCATACGCCTATGTCGATCCGAATGCGTCCGGACTGCTGTTCCAGATCCTAACGCCGGTCCTTGCAGTCATCGCGGCCGGACTTGCGGCTCTGCGTCTGTGGTCGGTGCGCTGGTTTGGCGTCGTTCGCTCGGGCTTCGGCCGGTTGTCGGGCAGACGGATTGAGGGAACGTTGGTTACCCGCCGCGCGCTGCTGTGGCGGCTTTGGGGAAGTCTTGTCACTATCGCCGTGACCTTTTCCGTTCTTGACTGCCTTCTCTTCATTTTGCCCGCCGCTGACGGCTGGCTCGCATTTCTGAGGCCATGGGAGGCCCTATTTTCGGTGGCCTGGCATCTCGGGCTGGCGATCGCAGAAGGTTGTGTTCTGGGCACGCTCGCTGCCTTGCTTGCCCTGCCAGTTCTGGCGATCAGATCGGACCTGCGTCGCGCGCAGTGGGTTCGGGGGATTATCGCTGCGGCGCTGGTCATCGGTTTCCTGATTTTCGGAATATTGTTCCTGCGCCAGATCGTTCAGTGGATGTCGATGGTCGGGTTCGCAGACGTCTCTCGCCGAACACGGCTGACTGTTGTTGCGGTGTTCGTCTCCACTATCGGAGTGGCGGCGATTTTCCGGCACAGCAGAAAAAACATGCTGCGATCTTTCGACACTGCCTTTAATGGAACAGTCACACGCCGTGCGCTGTTGGCGACAGGGGTAGGCGTCGCGGCCGCGACGCTTGTCGATCCCAGATTTGGAGCCACGAAGGCGCCGCCCCCCGCCGCAATTCCCACCCACCCGAACGCGCAAAACATAGTCCTGATTACATTCGATGCGCTGGGCGCGCAGCATATGTCGCTGTACGGCTATCCACTGCCCACCACCCCCAACATCGAGGCGTTTGCCAAGACAGCCACCACATTTACGAACTTCTATTCGTGCTCGACTTTCACCACGCCCAGCGTCGCAACATGCCTGACCGGCCGATATCCCTCGGAGACGCAGGTTTATCATGTGTCGGGGTTCCTGCGCGGACGCTCGGCCGAGCGGAATCTTGCGCGAGAATTGCGGGCGGCAGGCTATTTCACTGCTGCGTCCGTCACCAATCCGTTTGCCCATCCCGACCATCTCGGGATCGGTGAGGATTTCCTGCTGCGGCCCGCGCCGCCGCAGCGCGGCCATCCGCTATCGGGTGCGCTCATCCGTGCCCGCGATCCCTTGGTGTCGAACTATGCCGACACCCAGGAAGCATTGTTGCTACGGCAGATCGATCGGTTCGCCCCGATCGGAAGCGAATGGCCGCCGGCGCTCAGTTTCGAGCAAGCGAAACGGTTGCTAAATGAGATCGGCAATAAGCGTCCGTTTTTCCTGTGGATCCATGTCCTCGCGCCTCATGCGACCTACAAGCCCGCGCCGCCCTATCTCCACAGCTTCCTGCCGGACGACAAAATGCTCCGAAACCAGGAGATGGACGGCACCAATCTCACGAGCAACCGCTATCCGCCCGATAGCCAGGCGCTGGTCGACAAGCAGCGCTTGCGCTACGCGGAATTTGTTGCGGAGTGCGACGGCGCTTTTGGCGATTTCATGACCTTCCTGAACGCCAGCGCCGGCCTGGAGACGGCGGTCATCGTATCGGCTGATCACGGGGAAAGCTTTGCGGGCGGCGTCTTCACTCATGGCGGCCCGGACCAGGTGCGGCAGATCGTGAATATTCCGTTGATTATCCGCTCACCTCGTCATAAGGCCGGTGATCGGGTGACCGTCGCGGCCGACCAAACCTCCCTCGCACCGACCATCCTCGAATTTGCAGGCCTGCCACGGCCGTCGTGGATGCGCGGGCCAATGTTGTTTCCGGGAGACAGCGCGACCATGCGAACAGGTGGAGAAGCCTTTACCCAATATCTCGAGCTCAACAGTATATTCGAACCGATCCGGCAAGGCACCGTTGGTATCATTGACGGGGTCAATCAATTCGTCGTCGATCTTGAATCGCGCAAGGGAATTCTTCGTCCCCTGGCTGAAGCGGATCTCACTGACGCCGACCACTCCCAGGAAAATCCCGCGCTCGCCGCCGAATTGCTTCGAAGGATCTACGCTCGCTTCCCCGGTCTGGCCGATGAGATCGGGTAGCCCGGCCTATCTCAATATGACGGCCGGTGCATGGCGACAGTTGCGCCGCGCCTGGGATTTGCCGTGGAGTCCCCTGCTGTTGTGGCAGAGCATGGCCACTGGGCCGGTCCTCTCGGCGATCAACAAACTCCAGCGGACAACAGTAGCGAAACGCGCAGCCGGCTGCGACCTGGCTGGTAGCGTTTTTATTGTAGGCTATTGGCGGTCCGGCACGACGCTGCTGCACGAACTTCTCTGCAACGACCCGCGCTATACATTCCCCACCACCTACGCCTGCATGAACCCGCATCATTTCATGATGACGCAGCCAAGCCAGCCGGTAGAGGGAGCTAAAGGGACGAAACGTCCGATGGACGATCTCGTGGTTCATGCCGGTTCGCCGCAAGAAGATGAGTTCGCGCTTCTCGGCCTTGGTGCTCGCTCGCCCTACGAGGCATTCCTGACGCCATCACACCTTGAGGCCGCCATGGCGCTGGGCGATCCACGCGGCCTCACTGGTTCGGAACAAGAGGTCTGGAAATCGGCCTTTCTCGGGTTCCTGCGAGGGGTGTCCTATGTCGGCGGCAATCTTCCGATCATCGTCAAATCACCCACTCACAGCTATCGCATCGACACTATTCGCAAACTGGTCCCGGATGCGCGTTTCGTGCTGATCGTCCGCGATCCCCTGACTGTCTTTGAATCGGTGGTGCGGATGTGGCGAACCATGATGACGCTCTATGCATTGGAGCCCGTCCCGACGGAGGACGAAATCCGCGAGGTCATCCTGGCCGAGCGTCCACGCTTTGAGGCAAGGCTCGCGGACGGCCGCGCGGGACTTCCGACGAACCGGTTCGCCGAGATCCGCTACGAAGCGCTGGCGTTCGATCCGGTTTCCACGATCGAGCGCCTCTATGCGCTGCTTGAGCTTGGAGATTTCGACCAAATCCGGCCAGCGATCGAGAGCCAAGCGAAACGCCACGTTACCTACCAGGCGAAGAACGAGGTTCCATCCGGGCCATGGCAAGAACGTGTCGAGATGGCCTGGAGCGATATCCGCGCATTCTATGGCTACAATTCGCACCCTTGATCGGCGTGCCCCCCGCGGCAGGTCACGGCATTATGGTCGACCGGAGAGCGTCAACGATGATCATATTGCCCTTCTCGTTGAGATGTAGCGTATCGATGTAGACCTGTTCCGAACTTGCGTCGAAGACAGCGCTTAGATCATGGACGCGACCGGGGGGCCCAAGGGCGAGCGCATCTCCATACGTCAGCGAAATCAGCCGATCGAGCCGCGGATACAGTCTTTTGGCCGATCTCGCCATTTCAACCTCGGTCCCTACAGGAGATGGGCGGGTGACCAAGTGAGGCTGCAGCACGAAATCGCAGCGAAGGGCGGCATCCCGGCAGTAGTTGCCGGCGGACACCATCCCCGCAATGAACGGACTCAATTCCGCGATACGCGAGGAGTAAAGTTCATCGAGCCGCGCCATTCGAACCGCGGAGGGGGAGAACCAAGTTATTCGTATTCGCTCAATCGATTTATAGAGCTCGAAGGCCGCAATACGCCGCCCCGTGGCGTGGCACCCAACGGCTGGCCGTCCATCGCGAAGTATTCGCTGAACAGGTCGTTACCCCCCGTCAGGAACACAACCTGATCGATGCCATAAATTTCCTTGAAGTGCTTGAGTAAGGCGAGCTCCCTGAGAATCGTGGCACCTTCGATCCCAAAATTGTAGACCGAGATTTCGTCATGGCCATTGTGGCGCAGACTCGCATGCAGCATGGCCGGAATCGTGTCAGCGTCGGCGAGTCCGAATCCCCAGACCACTGAACCGCCGGTGACGGCAATGCGATGTTCGCCCGGCGACTTCGGGCCAGGGAGGGCAGTCCTTAGACCGAGATCATTGATGGTGACACCATTGCCCTGCCACGGCTTATAAAGAAGAAATCCTCCTTCAGGCGATGCCACCTGATGGCCCATGCTCGACCCCCAGTTATTCCCTCGCTTGATGACCGTAAGATCTTCCAGCAGGGCGATGCGGTCGGCGAGATGAACCACGGCCGCGACGATTTCGAGGCCGGCGAGCAGTACCAACGGAAGGGAGAATGCGAGGAGGTAGAAGAAAATCGATCGTGCTCTCCCGGACGCGATCAACGCACCCGCCAAAGACAGCAAGAACAGAGTGAATGTGACGCTAAGCAGCGTGACGCGAAAACTGAGTTCGGCATGTCCTGTCAGCAGGCGTATCGAGATTGGGCTCGTGATGATCGCAAGGGCGGCAATTGCTGCCGCAACGCCATATTCGATGGCTCTGCTCGACGAAACCGCCCGAGAGTTTTGCGTCGACGCGCGGTTGGGGCCAGGGAAGGGCGGCAGTCTGTCCATGACAACTCGATCACGTCGGAGGGTCTTCTGCCCAAACGGCGTTTCGTTGGACATCACGACAAAGCCTTGTCATTTGATGTTACCATTGCAGCGGGACTTGCCAAGGGTGGCCATGGCGCAATTCCGGCCGCGATTGAGAGAGACTCGATGGCAACGCAATCCCGGTTATTTCGGAACATACAAATTGATGATCTCCGCGAGTCGATCGGGCCGCAGGTAAAAGCCTGACAGGGCCAGCCGACTGACGCCTTCAGGCGCTGCCACGGTGGAGATGCTATGCGGCACGCCAGCCCGCAGGAGCACGAGCCGGTTCGGCAGCGGCGTGAGAAATTCCCCGCTGCGGATCTTCCGCGGGTCATCGCGGGAGAACATCAAATGCCCGCCCCAGTCCGATTCCCATTGGCGATTGAGGTAATACGTAAACGCTCCGCTGTAGCCGGTCGCGTCGGTATGAAAAATAAGGCCGCCTTTGCTGTCATACTTGAACACGGTGGAAATGATGCCGATCCAATCGCGGCCGATCTCCCCGGCGGTGCCCGTCTTCAGCGAAACATCCCTGATGGTCTTTAGCGCGATATCCAATGGTGATCCGGAGGGATAAACGCTGATCCCGGGAATTGCCGCCATGAACCGCTGATGAACCGGGAATTCAGGCCAAACAATATTGTGCGCCATCGAGGGACTTGCCCGGTTATTTTGAGCCCAGATCAGCGTCTTGTTTCGCTCGTCGGCTGGCGCGAAGGTCGAGCCAGCGGCGAAATCGACGACCTTGTTGAAATCGGCGTCGTCGAGCAGATCGTCTACCCAATGGACGGCGCCGTCGAAGGCCGAAAAATGCGCAGCCACGTCTAAACCTTCATAAGTTGGGCAGAGGTATCTTCGCGATGCGAGACGATAACCGATCTCGCCGACAACGCTATCGCGCCAAGTGTGTAGCGTTAGCGCTTGCGTTTTAGCCTGATCATTAGATCGACCCGGGCGATCTCGTAACCCTCCGGTATCTCCGCCATCTTGCCGATACGGATATCGGTGGTCGGGATGTCGCGAATTTCGTTCTCGCCTTCCATGAAGAAATGATGATGATCGCTGGTCCTGGTGTCGAAATAGGTGATGAACCCATCGACGCCGACCTCGCGCAAAAGGCCGACCTTTGCGAACTGGTTCAACGTATTGTAGATCGTCGCCAGGGATACGGGCAGATGCTGTCTTGTCGCCTCGGCGTAAAGCATCTCGGCGGTGACGTGGCGGTCGCCGTGGGCGTAAAGGAGTTTTGCGAGCGCCACCCGCTGCCGCGTCGGCCGCAAGCCGACACCGCGCAGCAAGGCCTCATGGTCGCGCAGAGAGAGCCGCTCGCCAGCGGCGCAGGCGGAACCTGTATCCGGGCCGTGAGAAGTCTCGAGGGAATTTGAAGCCGCAGTCGCGTTGATTTCTGTCATGATCGTAATGCAAGGCCGTCCGAAAACGAAAAATCCAGTCTCATTGCATTGAAGCAGTGCAGCATGCGATCACAAATAGTTAGTCGCGACGAAATCCGCGATTTGGCAGCATGTGTTGCCTAAAAGACACGGCCGCCTTGTGATAGATTTTGTTCACGCCGGAGGAAATGGCCATGACAATTCAGAACGATCTGGTCGGCACGTCCCAGACCAAAACCGGCGGTACGGCGGGAGGCGCCGCACCCGTCATGGCGCGATGCATCGACCACGTGAACCTGTCGGTTCGCGACCTCGATGCGTCGGTCGATTTCTATTGCCGTTTGCTCGGGGTCGAACGCAAGGAGGGCGGCGAAAATGACGGCGTTCGCTGGTGCATCCTCGGCGCCAAGGACCGCTTCTACGTCTGCTTCTTCGAAGTGAGGGGCGGGGTCTATCGGCCGAACGACGTTCACGTCAATCATGTCGGCTTCGTCGTCGACGACATGGACGAGACCGTGCGCCGCATCCACGACCTCGGATTCAAGCTGCAATTCAATGACAAACCGGTGCAGTGGCCGCGCAGCCGTTCGGCTTACGTTGCCGATCCCGATGGGATCCTGATCGAGTTCACCGAGCGCTTTGGCGGCGGCCTCGACTGAGAACTCTATCGGCTGGCACCGGGCCTGGCGAAACGCGCGCGGATGATCTCCCGTGTCTCGGGGGCCGCGAGCAGCGCGATCGCAAGCGCCAGCGCGCCATTGAGAGCGATCCAGATCAGCAGCGGCAGCCGCGTCAGGTCGGGCATTAAAGCGGCGCCCGCCGCCAGAACCAAAGCCGCGCCGCAGCCCGGTAACAGGACCGCACGAACCAGCCATGGCCACGCCTGTCCTGGCAGGATCGCCCGATGGGTCATGCCGATCAGCACCGGAAACGTCAGGGCATTGGCGGCCAGCCACAGCCCGGCGGCGGCATTGACCCCGTAACGCGGCACCAGCATCGCCAGCGCCGCCAGATACAGCACACACAGGGTAAAATTGATTCGCAGCGCGATGGCTGTGATGCCGTGGGCAAACAGCAGCGAAAACGGCAGCGCCATCTCCACATTCAGCGTATTTGCCGCTGCCAGCAGCGCCAGCAGCAGCGCCAGCCCGGCCGCGCCGTCGGAGTCCGGGGACAATAACTGCGCAATCGGTCCGGCATAGACGACTAGCGACAGGCCCACGGCGAGAAAGATCGCTGAAGCGAATTCGGAAACCTGCCGGTAGGCGCTGACGAGAACATCCGGGCGGTCCTGCTCCAGCAGCCTGACGAAGTGAGGAAAGTAGCTGTTGGTGAAGGGAGGCGCCAACCGCTGAATGGTGGTGGTCACCGTGACGGCGAGGCTGTAGAGGCCGAACAAATGGAGCGGGAGCAGGGTAGAGAGGATGATCTTGTCGCATAGTGTCGCCAGTTGCGCGAACGTAACGGCGAGCCATGCTCCCGAGGTGAATTTCCAGGTCGTCTTGAGCAGCCCGCCGTCGAAGCGCGACCGTTGCGGCGATGATGGCAACAATCCCCAGACCAGGCAGCCAAGAACGGTCATCTCGATGGCTGACGCCATCGTTTGCGCGACAAAGAATATCAGCGGGCTCGATCCGAAGCCGAACAGCGCGACAAGGGTCAGCGCTCCGCGGAACGCGGTTGCCGCGACAATGATGGCGTTGGACAGCACCTGCCGCTGCAGGCCGATCAGCGTTCCGTAAAAGAAATTCACCGGAAACATCAAAGCGAGCGCGCAGCCCATCATTGCAACCGATGCCGTGACTTCATGGATACTGAGCCGCGCCACCGAGAACCATGAAGCGGCGATCCATTCCGAGCACAAGGCCACCAGCAATCCGAGCGAAAGTCCGATACCGGCGAGCAGGAATTGCAGCGTGAAGATCACCGAACGCAATTCGCCGGCACGATTCAGATCGGCTTCGCGGCGGGCGACCTCGCGCACGGTGGTCTGATTGAGGCCGAGATCGAACAGCGAGGACAGCGCTGCGAGCGAGGTGAAGAACCCGATCAGGCCATAACTCTCGCTGCCGAGCAGACGAAAATAGACGATGTTGAAGACCAGCGAGAAGACCAGCCGGGCACCGACGCCGGAAAAATTCGCGACAATATTGAGAGCCTGACGATTTACCATGACCGCTCTTTTGGAGCCCATCTGGGCGGGTCGCGAAAACACCCGTTCATGTGCGGATAGAGCGCGTCACGCAAGGGTTTTGTGAGCGCTACGCGATCCAATCCGGGATTGACCTCGCTGCCGCGCATCGTATCATTTTCGCGAGTCTGGTGCCGAAGTCACTGCGCCCCAGGGACGAAAGACGCTACGATCGCAGCCATGGCATCGCTCAACATCGTCGGATTCGCCAGCGGCAGCCCGCTCTCGCAAATCGCCATGGCCCGTCTTGCAAGGGATCACCGGCTTGCCGCTATCGTCGGGCCCCCGCCGCGTGAGGGAGTGCTGCACAGGCTGCGCCGTGCATGGCGAGGCTCCTCCGATCCGCTGGCTGGCCTTGGCGTTCCCCTGATCGACGCCAGCGAGGTCGGGCGGTTCAAGCCCGACCTCATTGTGGTCGCGTCATTTCCGCGGATCATTCCCGCCGTAACCCTCGCCGCGGCCCGCATCGGCGCGCTCAACATGCATGCCTCGGCGCTGCCGCGCCACCGCGGGATCGATCCGATTTTCTGGACTTATTGGGATGACGACCGCGAGGCTGCCATGACCATCCACTGGATCAACGAACGCGTCGACGCCGGCGACATCGCGGCCCAGAACTCGTTGGCGCTGGCGCGCGGTCGCGCTTCGCGCGAGCTTTACATGGAACTGGCGACGATCGGCGTGGAGCTGCTCGCCGGCGTACTTGAACAGATATCACGCGGTCATATCCCGCGGCACCCGCAGGACGAAAGTATCGCCACTTACGAATCCGCTGCCGATATCGCCCGCGCGCGCATTCCGTTCGCGGAGTGGCCGGCGGAGCGGGTGTGGCATGTCCTGAGTGGCCTCGGCGACCAGCGCAGCGGCCTTGTCGCCGACGCCGCCGGACAACCTTTGATGCACGGTCGGGCGGTGCAATTTCGCGCGACGACCGATATCGAACCCGGCCGTATAATTGTTGGCGATGCCGACTACAAATTACATTGCGCCGATGGCATCGTGATCGTCGGACGCTTCACATCAACGTTGAAAGCGCCTAAAACGCCTCACAAGCAGCAATGACCGGGCGCATGAGAATACGATGCGAATTGACGATGACGAGAAGGCGGCAAGGCGACAGAGCGCCGGCGGAAACGGCTTGTTGCATCGTCGTGCGTTACTCGGGCAGAGCATCGCCTATGGCAGTGCACTTGCTACGGCGGCAGCTCTAGGCGCAGCTGCGGAACCTCTTGCGGTTGACCCCTGGAGCCGGACGCCCGGCGGCGCCGTTGCACCTTACGGTCAACCGACGGCCTATGAAAAAGACATCGTCCGGTCGCTCACCAACCCCAAGGCCGAGATTCGTGAAAGCGTGGCACGAACGCCGCTGCACCGACTTGACGGAACGATCACACCCAATGGCCTGCATTATGTGGTCGCGCGTGGCGGCGTCCCTGACATCGACCCGGACAAGCACCGCTTGTTGATTCATGGTCTCGTGAAGCAGCCGCTGCGCTTTACCATGGATGCGCTGTATCGCTACCCGATGACATCGCGCATCGCTTTCCTGGAATCCGGTGGGAACAGCGCGGCGCTCTATTCCAGAGAACCCGTTACGGCCGGCGTACAGACGCTGCACGGGCTCTGCTCCTGCGCGGAATGGACTGGCGTGAAGCTTTCGACGCTGCTTGACGAAGCGGGTATCGATCAAAAGGCCACGTGGATCATCGCGGAAGGTGCAGACCTCCCGAACATGACTCGCAGCATTCCGTTGGCCAAGGCGCTGGATGATGCAATCGTCGCACTTTACCAGAATGGCGAACCGCTCAATCCGGCCAATGGCTATCCCATTCGTTTGCTGCTGCCTGGTTACGAAGGCAGTTGCAACATCAAATGGTTGCGCCGGATCAAGCTGGTCGATGGGCCGGCAATGGACATCGACGATGTCAAACGCTCCACGATCTTGCTGCCCGATGGGAACGCGCTGCAATTCTTCTATCTCCAGGAGGTCAAGTCGTTCATCACCCGACCGTCGCCTGGACTGGATTTGAAGGAGCCGGGTTATTACGAAATCTCCGGGCTGGCCTTTTCCGGCGTTGGAAAGATCGACCACGTCGACGTATCGGCTGACGGTGGCAAGAGCTGGACGCAGGCTGCGTTGCAGGAGCCCGTTCTTAGCAAGGCGTTCACACGTTTTCGGGCGCCATGGCAATGGAACGGCGGTCCGGCGATCCTGCAAAGCAGGGCGATGGACCAGGCCGGAAACGTCCAGCCGACGCGCGGCGCGCTGGTGGCGGAGCGAGGCGAACTCGAAGGCAGAGCTTCGGTCACCTCGTTCGCGTTGCAGCACTGTAATGCGATTACAAGCTGGGCGATCGGCGTTGGCGGCGAGGTCAGTCATGTCTATGCGTGACGCGGCCGTCGGGCTCTTTGCCGTCTGGGTTCTTGCTTTGGCACCCGGTGCAAGCTCGAGCATGGCCGCCGACGCACCCCGGCTAGGTACGCCGATTTCGCCGGCCGATCTCGCAACATGGGATATCAGTGTGATGCCCGATGGCACGGGCTTGCCTCCAGGCCGCGGCACGGCCGCGCAAGGTGCTGAGATTTTTGTAGCAAGATGCATGGTGTGCCACGGCGAAAAGGGCGCGGGCGCACATCTTGGGCCGGCGCTCGCCTCCATTGGCAAGAGAAAGCAATTCAAGCTGATCGGAAATTTCTGGCCCTATGCCACGACTATCTTCGACTACACCCGGCGAGCGATGCCGTGGACATCTCCGAAGAGGCTGAGTGATGACCAGGTCTATGCGCTGACGGCTTACATTCTCGCCAGCAACAAGATCATCGGTGAGACCGAAGAGATGAACGCGGAGACCCTGCCCAAAGTGAAGATGCCTAATCGGGACGGCTTCAGCAGCGCCTATCCGGAAAAGCATTAGGCGGAACGCATGAACGCATTAAAGACGATTGTCCTCGCCATCGCGACATTGGGCTTTTCCGGAATCTCATGTGCCCGCGCCGACGACAGTCAGCAAGCCGTCGCGCCATTCCGCGAACTCGTTCGTTTACAGGCCAGTGATGCCGCCCCCGGCGACAACTTCGGTTACCATCTTTCGCTTTCCGCGGATGGACAAACGTTGGCGGTCGGCGCTTATGCGCGCGACTGCCCCACAGGCGAAAATGCCGGCAGCGTCTATGTCTTCGCGCGCACCAACGGCTCGTGGACCCAGCAGGCGCGGTTGCAGGGGGATGACACTGTCGAGGAAAGCGAATTCGGCCTGGCTGTCGGTATTTCGGCCGATGGCAACACGTTAGTGGCGGGCGCACCCGCTGCAAACAATTCCGGCGGCTACACTGCAGGATCGGCCTACGTATTTGTCCGCTCCGACGGAAAATGGACGCAGCAAGCAAGGTTGCAGGCAAGCGACGCCGCGCAGGGAGCTCGTTTCGGTAACGTGGCAATTTCGCGTGACGGCAATACCGTTGCGGTAGGCGCGCCTCGTGCTGATACGCCCGGCCAATCCACAGTCGGCCTCACTTACATATTTGTCCGTTCTGGTAACAGCTGGAGCCAACAAGCCCGGCTGGAGGCGAGCGACGCGCAGTCGGTTTCCAATTTTGGCGTTAGCGTAGCCTTGTCGGCGAACGGAGACACGTTGGCAATTAGCGCGTCAAACGCGACCAATTCCGCCGGCCCGGCGGCTGGTAATGTCTATATTTTTGCACGGTCTGGCACGAGCTGGAGTCAACAGGCCCGTCTGCAAGCCAGCGATGCCGCGGCAGGTGACGCTTTCGGCACCCGCGTCGGATTATCGGCTGACGGCAATACGCTTGGCACCGGCGCCTATCATGCCCGGGGCTCGACCGGCAATGCGTACGTATTCTTCCGCTCGGGCACAACCTGGACCGAACAAGCCCGGCTAAGAGCCAGCGATGAGGCGGCAGGAGATTCTTTCGGCACCAGCCCGTCTCTGTCTGCTGACGGCAACACGTTTGTCATCGGCACTCACCTTAAGGACATTTCAGGCGCCATTGATGCCGGCAGTGCCTATGTGTTCGTACGTAGTAATGGCATCTGGAAGGAGCAGGCGCGACTGCACGCGAGTGACGCCGAGGCCTATGACTATTTTGGGCTTCGCGTCGATATCTCCGGCGATGGCAACACGTTGGCGGTCTCTGCTTTTGGCGACAACAATTCGGGCGGCGTTGATGCCGGCAGCGCATATATCTTCACCCGAGTTCCACCAAATAATGCGCGTTGATTTGTATGATCGACGGATCGGCTGATTCATGATTTTCAGTTCGCCGCCGTTTTTTGTTTTTCTTTCAATTTACATGCTGTTTCATCTCGCCGTTCCCACGCGGTATCGGCTTGCGCTCATTATTGCCGGCAGCACCTTTTTCTACGGTTACTGGAATCCCTGGTATGTCTGGCTTCCCTATGTACTGTTGCTGATCGCTTTTTTTGGGGCGCAATGGATAGAGAAGGCGCGCGGGACTTCGAGCCAATTTCAGCGGGCTGCCCTGGTGGTGAGCCTGCTGCTGACGCCGTTGGTGGTGATCAAATATACCAATTTTCTCTATGAAGACGTGCTTGGATTGTTTCTTGGATTCAAAGGCCAGCTCGTTCATTGGGCGTTTCCGCTCGGCGTTTCCTTTATTACGTTCACGATGATTGCCTATGTGGTGGATGTATATCGGGGACGCTATCATCTGGAGACGCGCCCGGAATTGCTTACGGGCCTTGTGCTGTTTTTTCCGCACTTGATCGCAGGACCCATCCTGCGCCCAAACGATCTGCTGCCCCAGCTCGAACATCCACAGCCCGCGCGGCGTGCGCTCGGCATTCGCTTCGTGTATGGCCTTGCGATCTTCTCTGTCGGCCTGCTGAAGAAGCTGGTATTCGCGGACACGCTTTCTGCGCCGGTGAGGGCCGTATATGAGGGCGCGAGCCCGGGGCTCGGCGGCGCCGATTATCTGCTGGCCTGGTACGGCTTCTGCGTCCAGATCTACTGCGATTTCAGCGGGTATACCGACATGGCGATCGGCGTCGCCATCCTGCTCGGCGTGCGATTGCCGATTAACTTCATGCAGCCCTACGCCTCAGCCTCGATCATTGAATTTTGGCGGCGCTGGCACATCACGCTGTCAACCTGGCTCAGGGACTACGTCTACATTCCCCTCGGCGGAAATCGGAAGGGTACGTCCCTCCAGGTCCGCAACGTATTGCTCACCATGGGGCTGGGAGGGTTATGGCACGGCGCGCACTGGACGTTTGTGATCTGGGGATTGTGGCATGGGATCGGAATAGCCTGTGCTCATTTGGCGGCCCGATCCTCCTTGGCAAAGGTATTGTGGGCTCTGCCGCGATGGCTGAAGATCTTCGTCACGTTTCATTTTGTTTGTGTGGGATTTATCTTTTTTCGAGCCGCCGATTTGGCGGCTGCATTGCGGGTGGTTGCGGGGCCCTTTACCGCACCTCCGGGAAACCTCGGCGCCTTCGTGTCGGTTCATCTGTTCGAATTGATCCTGATGGCTGTTTTCGTTGCTTCGCATTCCCTGGATGACCATCGGACGATCCGGCGCGCGGTGCACATGATGCCTGCGGTAGCATATTGGCCAACGGTCGCGATGATCTGGTTGTTTGCGATCGCTGTGAGCCAAGACAGTTCGTCGAAATTCATCTATTTTGATTTCTAGCGCAGTTCGCCGTGTAGAGTGCAATCCCGAGCATGCCCCAGGAATCGTCGCAACCGACTTCCCCGCCAGCCGAGGTTCCGCGTACGCGTTCCAGGGCATTTTACGGCTGGCGCGGCGCGGTAAGGCTTGTTGCCATTGCCGCCACGGTCCTCGTCATGACCGAATGCGCTTCGTTCGCGATCCTCTATGCGCTCGCGCTGCGTGATCAGGCGAAACCGAGACCCGAGCTGTTACTGCCTGCCTATCGCAGCCAGCCATGGGCGACGACCTATTGGCGTGAGCAACAGGAATCCGCGGCGCAATCTTATGAGGCCTATCCATTTGGGCTGTGGCGCGCGAGGCCCTTTGCCGGCGAGACGCTCAATGTCGATGCGACGGGCTTGCGACGGACGACCGACGCCAAATGCGACGATGGAACGCCGATCGTTTATGTTTTCGGCGATTCAGTCGTGTTCGGAGTTGGCGCGCCGGACTGGGAAACCCTCCCGTCCCATCTGGCGAAACGTTTCGGCGCTGACGATAGGCCAGCCTGCGTCGTCAACTATGGCAGCGTCGCGCGAAGCAGTGACGATAGCCTGGTCGAACTCATCATGGAACTCAAACGGCCGGGCGTCCGCCCGCCCAGCGTCGTGCTTTTCGTCGACAGCTGCAACGATGTCTTCAACCGGTTCGATCGTCCCGAAGGCGAGGAGCAATGGGGATTTCGCAAGAAATGGCTCGACGCCCAGCCGCCGGTCCGCCAGGCTAGTTTTCGCTATCTCATCGGCATGAATAGCTGGGCCCTGCTGGAGCGGCTGGTCCGGCGCGGTGCAGCACAGATCACGCCGCCAATGCCGGCCGATCCGGATCGCGTTGGTCGCGAGATCATGGACAATTACCGGCATAACATGGAAACCGTAGGCGCTCTGGCGAAGAGTTATGGTTTCCGCTACGCGTTTTTTCTGCTGCCCGTCAATGTCGCGAACGACGAACCATTATATCGCGCAGCGGTCGAGAAGACATTTCCGTTGATCTCCACCATCGCAAATGATCATCTGCACGACATGACCGACGCGTTCGGCGCAAAACAGGCCGAGTTCCTGTTTGACCAGTGTCATTTGGTTCCCGAAGGAAATAGAATTCTGGCACAGAAGATCTATGAGATCATAAAACAGGATGTGAAACCTTCCCGGTAGCCGCGCCGACGTTTGGCCTCGCGCGACTGAGGGCAGGGACCTTTCGGCGCGGCGCAGCGGGCAACCTTATCAAATCAGTATACCTTTAGGGCTCGTGATGGGCATGTCTTCCACACCGGTTTCGCGCTCGCGCCGCGCGTTCAGAGTTTTTGCGCTGGTCGTGGCGCTGCTGATTGTAACAGAGGTGGCCTCGTTTGTGACTCTCCAGCTATTGGCTTTGCGCGACCGTGCAAGGCCAACGGGCGATGAAAGCGCGCCCGCCTATCGCAACGTGCCCTGGGCCGATGCCTATTGGCGCGAACACAGGCAGTTTCTGGCGCGGTCCTACGAGAACTATCCCTATGGTTTGTGGCGCCTGCGGCCGTTCGCAGGCGAGACCATCCATGTCGGTTCCGACGGGCTGCGGCGGACCGCCAATGTCAAATGCGAGGGCACGGAGCCGGTTATTCATGTTTTTGGCAGCTCTGCGGTTTGGGGGCAGGGCAGTCCCGACTGGGAGTCGATCCCCTCGCTGCTGGCAAAGCACTTTGCAGATGATGGACACCCGGTTTGCGTCACGAATTACGGCATCGATGCGTGGCGCAGCAGCGAAAGCGTGATCCAGCTGCTCGAATTGCTCAGGCGTCCGGGCGCCCGACCGCCGGCCGCAGTAGTCTTCATCGACAGCTGCAACGATGTCTTCACGCCCTTCCTTTATACAGGACGCGTCGACCTGCCCTATAATTTCAAGAAGGACTGGCTGGATGCCCTGGCGTTGATCCACCAGGGGAGCTTCTACTATCTGACTGCGACGAATACCTGGACCCTGGCCGAACGGCTGATACATCGGGCGATCAGATCGCAACCGCCGGCAATCAAGGACCCGGACCTGCTTGGGCGCCAGATCGTCGAAGCCTACCTGAACAATGTCAGGATCGTAGACGGCCTGTCGCGAAGCTATGGCTTTCGCTATGATTTCTTCTGGCTCCCGTTAAATGTCGACGGTCTGGAGCAGATCTACCAAACGGCGGTTGAGAAGACGGCTCCTCTCATTCGTGCTCACACCAACGATCACCTTCACGACCTGACCGGTGCATACAGTCCTGATTTGACGCTTGGCGCGTGCCACCTTGTGCCGGCCGGAAACGAAATCGTGGCGGATAAAATCTACCAAACCATCAAGCAGGATGTAAAACCTTCCGGATAGGCCCGCCGCCGCGCTGATCCGCGCGCCGAAACAGGCATCGATCCCAGAGGCTTCCGGAATCCCCCCTTAATGTGCGGTATCAGCGTTCTCCTTGACCCGATCGGCTCGCCACGGCTGATTTCGCGGCTGCTTGCCATGCATGGCGTGATCCGGCACCGCGGGCCGGACGGCGAGGGTTTCCTGCTCTGCGACGATCAGGGCACGATCACCCACGCCACGCAGCCGGAAGCCTTGGATGCGACGGCCACCGCGCCTCGCGTTGGCTTCGCATTCCGGCGGCTCAAGATCTGCGATCTCAGCAAGGCGGCCGATCAGCCGATGGGCAGCGCCGACGGAAAGACATGGATCGTCTTCAACGGTGAAATCTATAATTTCCGCGAACTGCGCGGCGAACTTCAGACCAAGGGGCACGTATTCCGCAGCCACGGTGATACCGAGGTCATCCTCGCCGCTTTCGAAGAGTGGGGCGAAGACTGTTTCGCCCGGCTCGATGGAATGTGGGCCATCGTGATCCTCGATCTGCGCCGCAATCGGCTCGTGATCTCACGCGACCGCTTCGGTATCAAGCCGCTCTACTGGACGATCGACGACAGCGGTGCGCTGCTGCTCGCCTCGGAGATCAAGCAGATGCTTGCCGCAGCGGACGGGCAGAGCGCCACGCTCAAATCGCCCGCTGATCGCTGCGTTTTTGCGCGGCTACCGCTATCCGGTTCTCGACGAGACCTTCTTTGAGGGAATCCGCTCGGTTCCGCCGGCAACCTGGTGCGAGATCGATCTCGCCGCGCCGGCCGCACCGCGGTTCCGGCCCTACTGGGCGCTTGAGGATTTCACCGCGGAGCGTAATCAACTCTCGTATCGAGAGGCGGTCGTGCGAGTGGAAGATGTCCTCGGACACGCGGTCGTATCGCATTGCCAGGGCGATGTGAAAGTCGGCGCATTGTTGTCGGGCGGGCTCAACTCCTCGACGCTGGTCGGGCTTGCGCATCGCAGTGGCGCCCCGAAACTGCCAACCTATTCGCTGGGGTACCGTGACGCCGCCCCGCAATTCTGCGAGATGCCATATGTCGACGCGATGGTCCGGCGCGACGGGATCGAAAATCATGAAACCACCATCGACGCGTCCTGGGTTGTGGACAACACCGACCGCATTCTCTGGGCACTCGAGGAGCCGCCGCTGGCGATGCCGGCATTCGCGCAATACCGGATATTCGAACTCTGCCGGCAGCACGGCGCCACGGTCATCCTCGACGGGCAGGGCGCCGATGAAATCACCGCCGGCTATGCCTACCATCAGCGCCTGTTCATCAAGGACAGGCTGCGTCGCGGGCAGTTACTCTCAGCGCTGTCAGAACTCCGTGCGATTGCGAGGCATGAGAAGCGTTTCGCCGCCGCCATATTCTATGATTACTTCATTGGCCCGCGCTTTCGAAGGCGGGCGCCGTTTCCCTGGATCGCGCATGCAGGTTCGCGTGCCGACAGTCCGGATTTCACCTTCGCACAGACTGACCAGGGGCATGATTCTTCGCTCGTGAATCGCCAGCTCTATGCCGACGTGCACTGGGGCAATGTGAAGATCGTGCTGGGTTACGGCGACCGCAACGCGATGGCCCATTCGATCGAGGCGCGGGTTCCCTATTTCGATCGTGCTTTCGTGGAGTTGCTGTTCGCGCTTCCGGACCACTTCAAGATCGGCAACGGTGATCGAAAGCGCGCGCTGCGAGACGTCGCGCGCCGGTATGTGCCGCCCGAAATCACCGAGCGTGCCGACCGGATGGGCTTTGGCACTCCGGATGAGGAAATGATCCGTGGACCACTGCGCGTCGTCATCGCGGAGGCAATGGCGGACCCGGCGTTCCGCGCGGCCGGCTGGATCGTGCCGGAAGAAACGGACCGTTTCCTGCTCGATTTTCAGCAAGGCCGCCATCAGGATTTTCGCGCCGTGTGGCGTCTGTTTGTCCTGAGCCGTTGGGCGCGCAGGTTCGGCGTGACGGATTGAGCAGGTTTCGCGCCACTTTTTGTCCGCCATTGAATGTGCGCTGCAGGCCTCCTGAGCCCGAATACTTGCCCTGCCGGCCATCGCCGTTGCGGAAGCCAATAGAGGATTTCCTGGCGTCGTGAATTCCCGGGGCTGGCACGACGCTAGGCTGGACTTATTCCGACCAGGTGCGGAACCGTTATTTCGAAAATCACCCGCGACGCGGGTGGTAGTATAAAGATAGCCAGGGCACCCCAGAAGGTACACCGGATTTACCCGCCGTTTGAGATGAGATCGTAAGCAATTCCGCAAACGACAAAGAGATCAACGATCGCGTAGTGAGCTTGCGGGCTGATGTGAGCGATGCCGGGCAGGCGTTCGGCCACTGCATCGAGAAGGGATATCGTCGCCAGAAACATCAGACGTTTGTGAGTTTCAGGCCGATGCCGCAGAAGCAGACCGGCGGTTACGAATATCGTGAAAATGAACATGTCGACGTGTACCACCACGTACAGCATGACGTGATCAATGACCGGCCGCGGCGGGCTCTTTGAAAATCCTCCGATGGCGGAAATCAGGGCGAGCATTATCATCAGCCCGGCAAGGATGGCGCCCACGATACCGAGCCGCCGATGAAGATCCGTCCTGTGCGACGCCACGAATGCTGTCTGGGTGAGGAACAGCAGAATCCAGCACGAGAACGCGATCGCGTGTCCTTGCACCCAGATCGATTGCAGCTGCCTGGCGAGGTCGGTTCGCAGAAAGCTCGAGGTAAAGCCAATTAATACCATTGCAGCGATCACGACTGCCATGCTGACAAAGAAGACGTGGTCGGTCGGTGGGCCGTTTCCGGTGTCGGTAGGGGTCGACATGGGTCTGTTCACCTCGGTAAGGTCTGCATGACGGCATGTAGTCGCCGGATTGACCTGCGGTGGTGACCTTGTAGTCTTGAGATATCGGACATTGCGTCGAGCTCCAGCGCAGCGCGTAACCCGGCAGTCTAGTCGTAAATGAGAATGCGCCAACCTCTGCGGCTAATTAATATTTCGTCGGAGGCTCAGCGTTGGGCGGCACAATCTTTGATCGTTTGAATTTTCCAAGGGATTGAGATGAGCAACGATCAAACCAAAGGCGCCGAACGCAAGCGGGCCCGAAAGATACTGTTATGCGCGACCGGCGCTTACGTGTCCTACGGACTGCCGCGGATTATTCTGCAAATGCTCCATCACGTTGCCGACGACGTGCAGGTCGTGCTGTCGCGCGCTGCGGCCAAGATGGTATCGTCCTACGCGGTGGAAGTCGCGAGCCGCAATCATGTATTTGTTGAAACGGACGATATTGGCGGTGGAGTATATGTCCCGCATATCGAGCTTGCGCGTGACGTCGATTTCATCGTGGTCTTTCCGGCGACGGTCAATATTCTCGGGAAGGTCGCCAACGGGATTGCCGATGAGCTGATCTCCACCCTGATTCTCGCGGCAGACGCACCGGTGCTATTCATGCCGGTTTCGAACGACGCCATGATCGGTCACCCGGCGGTACAGCGGAACATCAAGACGCTGCAGGCGGACGGTTACATGGTATTGTCGACAGTACCAGGCCCGGAAGTGGCCACGCGGGAGGGTATGGAGCTAATGGGGGAGGGATTTCCGCTGCCCACCTTGCTGCTCCAGATGAGGTCGATTTTCTCGGATCCCGACATCCGTGCGCGTGTTCGGCGGGCGGTGGCGACGGAATAGAGATGAATCCAAGTCCAACGCAGCTGGCGGGCGCGCCTGCGACCTCCGGCCAGGATAATTACCCGTGAAAATTCAAATAGTTCCTCAGACTGCGGTACATCTGTCACAGTGGCCGATTTTTTCCGACATTGACGCCTGCATAGGCGCCGAAATCTTGACTTAGCGAGCCGACGCAGCGATAAACTGATTCATCACCTGCCTGTGATTGTCATCTGCGATGAGAGATGACATTGATACGAGTGGATCTTGAGTAATGGCCGAACGATACCATCGTAATCCGAAGATCGAAGAGGCGCCTCTGGGCAGCGACCTCATGTTGTTCGATCCGGCCAAATCGCAGTTCTACGTTCTCAATTCTACCATGGCCTATCTGTGGAAGAATTGCGAAGGCGAAACGAACTTGGACAAGATCGTTGCATCTGTCCCGCACGATTTCGCACTGAGCGCGGGGGCACCTATCGCCTCCGAGATGAAGGCAGCGCTCGACGAGCTGGTTGCTCTCGGGATGGTTACAACGGGCTAATTACCTTTGCAGTTAAGGAAAATGAAAATGACCACGCAAACGATCGACACCAAGGGCGCAGAACACCAGACTCAGACCCTGCCACGCTATGAAACCCCTCGCATTCAGGCGATGAGCGAAAAGGATATCCTCAACTCGTTCCAGATCACCCAGTCGATGGCTGGATGGTGGACGAACCCGACCTGCTGATTGAACGGGGCGGAGGCTTAGGCGGATAGGTTCCGGCCTTCCCAGCGGAAGGTCGGAAGTTGTTGTATATTCCAAGCCTGCGATTTTGATCCGTCCCTGCAGTCTTTGGTCTTGGTGCGCTTGGGAGTGTTCCGGTGCACTCAAATGTGTCGAATGCGTACCAGCGGCAGTGGCGTCCGTTGACCGTCCGGCAAGGCCTCCGGCTTGACGACATTTGCGCTTCGCTCAAGGAAGTGGAGCCGGCAGGTATGTTTGCCACGTCGGCGGTAATGGCGGATATCCGCGTTACCGTCGAATGCGACGACCGGAATTTTTTCCCAGATTTCTTCACGATGTTCGGCGGTCCCGAGCCGATCGTCGGAAAATTGCCAATTCCCTCGGACATGCATCTCGAAGTCCATACGCGCGCGCGCCAGGACTTCGGCTGGTTCCGGATGACGGGAAGCAACGATCTTCCCATCGATGGTCACGAGCTTAGTTTCGCGATCGAACTGGAACAGGGACAGTTCGAGCGGCTCGATGTGGATGAAGATGGGTGGCAGTGCGTCGCGTTCCGCGGCTCTGATGTCCCGGCGCTCGCGTTTCGTGGCCGCGATTGTCTATTTGCACTCGATCCTCGGTGGCGACTTTGCATCATCTGGTATTTATTCTGGCGACTGCTGCGAATCCGTTCCGACGCCATTTTCTTCCATGCTTCGGCGGTCAACATTTTTGGGGAAGGGACGATCTTCGTCGGCCCTGCGGGCGGGGGAAAGTCTACGACGTCGATGGCGCTCGCAGCCCGTGGCCACAATTTTTTGAGCGATGAGATCGCCGGCTATCGTCCCGAAAGTGGCGAATTGATTCCCTTTCGGCGTCCGGTAGGAATCAAGCGAGGCCCCCGATCGAGCGCGGTTCAGCGCGGCCTCACGCCCGGCGCTGCAGCGCAGATCGAGCGCGAGGGGTTCCTGCGCGTCGACATCGATACGCTGTTTCCGGTCGAACCGCCGAAGGCGATCCCACTGCGCCGTATGGTCTTTTTGAGGGGGTTTGCCGAACGGCCCAAAATGGTCCGCATCAAACCTGGAAAGGACGAGATCGTTGAGCTACAGCCCTTGATGAGTTCCTTTCTCAACGCGCCACATGGCCGCCGAATCTTCGAATTGACGCGTTTGCTTAGTAGCGCCAAGGTCTATCAGCTTCATCCGGGCGAGCCGGATGCCACTGCCGCCTATATTGAGGAGTTTTTTGCATGCGAAAGATCATGACAGTCGTAGAGCGTTGCAACGCCATCGCGACGTTCCGCCGCGTCAGCGTTTGGCTGATGGAAACCACGGCCCGCTGGACGCCAATTACGCCCGAGATGGAGGTCAAGGTCACCCTGGGCCGCCACATCTGGGAGTACGCCCAAATGGCCGATGCGCTCGGGAAACGCACGTTTGAATTGCGCCAACCGGAACACTACACGCTTCCCGCGACTGCTGCCTATGAGGCGCTCATGAAGGACGTGGCGGGCACCGAAGGAACCGCTGAACGAATCTCGACGCTTTATGATGGAATGATTCCAGGAATCCTTAAGCGCTATCGCGAGTATATTGCGGCGACCGATGCTATTCTGGACGAGCCGTCGATCGCCATCATGGAGCGCATCGTGAGAGATCTTGAGCGGCAGCTCAAGGACATCGAAACCCTGCGCAGCGAAGTGACCCTTCCCAAGGGTGCCGGTACCGCGATCGCCGCGCGCGAAAAGGCAGTCGCCAACATCGTGGCAGAAGGACGAGTTGCGGCATGAATGAGATCGGATATTACAAGATTGGCGACACCGTTCTTCGTTCGCCCCCTGCGCGCGAGGACTGCTTCACCGTGGTCACCCGGGACGCCGATATGCACGAAGTCGGGGATATGTCCGACGTTGCACGCCGCGAGACGCTCCACCGGCATATGACGAACGAGATGACCAGCGTTGACATGGCGGCGGTCTGCGTTGCCGAATTTCCCGATGCGCCCTGGGATCTGCGAATGGAATTGGCGCGGCAGGCATGGGATGAAGCCCGCCATGTGCGCGTGCTTTACCGCCGTCTGAAGGAACTCGGCGGCCGTAAGGGGGAATTCCCGATCACCACGCTTGAATGGGACATCACTTGCGCCTGCGACAATCTGGTCGGACGAATTACGATTCAGAACCGCACGCTTGAAGCAGGCGCCATGGACGTGATCGGCGGGATCACGCAGACCATGCGGGCTGCCGGCGACGAGATCACCGCCGAAATTCTCGACGGCATCAATACCGACGAAATCCAGCATGTGCGTTTTGCCAATCGCTGGATCAAAAAACTGGCTGAGAAAAATCCACGCACGCTCATGCAGATGGCAGCCGCCATTCGTTTCGTCACCGATGCGAATGCCAAATTCCAGATCAAGGAGGGTGGCGAGGTCAACGCAATCGGCACGGAGCTTGCCTCGCCCGAAAACCGCATTCCCGCCATCAATGTCGACTTCCGCCAACTCGCGGAATTTTCCGAGGACGAAATCCACGAAATCCTGCGTCAGGCAGGCTTCCGTTCACTGGTTCCGGAGACTGCAGCATGACGCTTGATCCAAAACTGTTTGCCGATGGCCCCAAGCGCGACGCTCGCTTCAATGTCAAGGAGCGTTGGGCGGAAATGGAGAACCTCCCGGCCAATCATCCCGACATGAGCCTTGAGTTTCTGACCCGGCAAATGAACGAAGAGCTGAACAGCATGGAAATTGCTGCCAGCAACATTGTCGATTTTCCCGATGCTCCCTGGGCTTTGCGAATGTCCATTGCGCGACAGGCAGCTGACGAAGCGCGGCACGCCATTGCGTTCCGACGGTTGCTGGAGTCGCGGGGTGGTCGAGTAGGGCAGTTCCCCGTGATCAACTTCCAATACCGGATCATGATGGCGATTCCGTCGCTGATCGGGCGGCTTGCGGTTGCGAACAGGAGCTTCGAGGCATCCGGCATCGATGCGATCACCGATGGCATGAACTCCTCGGTGCGAAAGGACGACGCCGAATTCATCGCGCTGTTCGATCAGCAGCTCGCCGACGAGGTTCAGCACGTGCGCTTCGCCAATGTCTGGATCAAGAAGCTTGTTGCCGAGGAAGGCCCGCGAACGATGATGGCGCTGGCGCGCGGCGTCGCACAGGGCGACGCAGCGTTTCAGCAGGTCGTTGGCAAGCAAAATGTCGTCAACTATCCGGTATCCGAAGCCGTCCGCCGCGAAGCCGGCTTCACCGAGGACGAGATTCAGATCGCGCATTCGTTCGTCGCTCAAACGTGAGCGATGAAGTTGGCGCTCTGGAGTCGCTTTCGACGGCAGAACTCGAAGCCGTTGCGGCACTTTGGAAACGCGAGCGGCGGGAGTTCGCGACCTCCTTCAGCGGCACCAGCATGCTGCCGACAATTGCGCCGGGTCAGCAGGTTGTCGTTCAATGCGGATGTGAGCCGGCGGTTGGCGATGTCGCTTTATTTCGCCTGAATAATCAGGTGATGGTTCATCGCGTCGTCGCGCAAGCCGGGAAATGGTTGCTGACCTGGGGGGACGCCAATTGGCTGCCTGATGAGCCGGTCGAGGCGAACCAACTGATCGGCATGATCCGGAATGTTGGGCCTGGTCCCCGGTCGTTGTTGCGCATTGTGCTGCCTCGCGTTTTTGCGACATGGCTGTGCCCGGTGGAGCGCTTTACCCCTCGTATCCGCCTTGCTTATCGTGTACAATTCCTGTGGAAGCAGGGGGTTCTGGTTTTCTCCAAAACGGCTCTGAGGGCGCTGCTCAGACGACTGTCGCCAAACTAGCGGGGAACGGCATGTCCAGCATCAACGATATGGGCGTGGGCTCAGTAGGAATTCGAGCGCGTATCAGAGAGGCAGGCTGGATACATTCCCCGCTGTTTGATGTTTTTCTGCTGATCTGCGCGCCGCTCGCGACGTTGCCGATTTTTATCGGTATCTATCTGCGCATCCCGATCCTGGCGATCGGGGGAGCATTGGGTCTGGCATTCCTTCACTATGCGTCCACGATTTCATTTTTTTTCTGGAATGAAAACAAGGCCTATTACCGGTCGCGCTGGCTCGCATTCTTTGGCGGACCGGCCCTCATTGGTGTCGTCTATTTCATACTGATCGGCTTTCACGTTCCCTACATCGTTCAAGTCGTCGTCTTCGTCTGGAATACCTGGCATGTCTCGCGTCAGAATTGTGGAATTCTGTCGCTTTATCGCAGCCGCGCCGGTGCCACCGATCAGGCCCAGAAAAATGCGGCCAACAACGCCATTATAGCCGTGAGCTTTTTTATGGCGTTCTGGAATATCAACACCCATCAGGAAATGATGGGATTTTTTGGGTTGTTCTCGAAAGACCTGTTCTGGGTCGTAAAGATCCCACTCGGAGTAATTGCGGCATTCTATATGGGACGGCTAGGTGTTGCCCTGTATCAGCGCGATACCGCGATGGGCTTGCCGGAAGGTCTGTTCCTGACCGCCAGTCTGGGATTTTTCTATCCGTACCTGTTCATCAAGGATTCAGGCTATGCCACTCTGGCGATGCTGCTGCCGCACTACGTACAATATCTGACCCTGGTCTGGCTTCTTCATCGACGCAAGTTCGGTGGTGCCAACGAAGGCGCGCCCCTGCTGCTGCGGAAGATGAGCAGCAACATCCGTCTGCTTATTCCGGTTTTTCTGGCTTTTGCCGCGTTCGTCTATTTGTTGCGCGACTTCACGGTGAGCGCCGGCCACGAACCGCTGTTCGAGGTCATGTATTTGTTCGTTGCGCTGGAGCACTTCTATCTTGACGGCCTGATCTGGTCGTTCAGGCGTCCGCACGTGCGCCAAACCATGCTTCCGTTCCTGGTGCGGTCGGCGCAAAAGGTCTCGTCGTGAACGCGGTGATGTTGTCATTGACCTGGCCGAGCTGGCTGGAGTGGTTGGTTTCGCGGGTCCAGGCGTTCGTATTCGACACGTCGTTTTTGCGCGACGTCAGCAAGCTGGGATTGGTCCTCGTCGTAACCGTCCTGCTGGAGATCGCCTCTCGCAAGAACTGGCGAGTCCGCTACGGCTCCCGTGCTTTCCGGGTCGATTTTCTCTACTTCGTTTTCTACTATGGCGGCTTCTATCACGTTTTCTTCTTCACCTGGCTTTACAAGGCCCTCAACGGCCTTGTGGTCGCTTATGCGCCATGGCTGAAGATGAACCTGCTTTCGTCGATGTCTGCCACCCTGCAAGTCATTACCATGATCGTGGTCGCGGAGTTCGTAGGTTACTGGAGCCACCGGTGGCGCCATTCCAATCGTTATCTCTGGGCCTTTCACAGCATCCACCACTCGCAGACGACGTTGACGGCGGTAACCAATTATCGTTTTCACTTTGTCGATGAGACATTGCTTCGGCTTTGGCTCTTTATTCCCTTCCAAATGCTTGGCACCGGGCTGGCCTTGTGGCTGTGGGTGGACTTCTTGATGGCGTGGCTCCTGCTCGCACAGCATTCCGACTGGAACTGGTCGTACGGGCGACTCGGTCGCATCCTGGTCAGCCCGCGCTTCCACCGCATCCATCATGCCAAGGACGAGCGGTTGCAGAACTGCAACTATTCGATGCTGTTTTCATTTTGGGACGATTTGTTCGGCACCGCCGAGCGCAATGCGCCGGTCCCCACCGAGCACGGCCTGGCTGGCGATCCCGTGCCGGAATCCTGGCTGGGACAACTGGTCTATCCTTTCACCGAGATTGCGCGCGAACTTCGCGGCCGCCGCTCGCAGCGACCAGAACCTCTCGTGCCGCCGGCCAGCCCCGCCGAGTGACGCAAGTCCCGCGCGAGCTTTGGCCAATCGTCCATCGCCTTGCGACCTCGCGTGAGTGGCCGCCTCGCGGCGAATCCGACGTGACCGCGTTTTTCGATTACGCCAATCGTCAAAAGCTCCTTCCGCTCCTGATGGCCGACGCCGACTTGCCGCCGCAGGTGATTGCGGCGAAGCCGCGTTATCGGGCGCTTGATGCCCTCTACCGCAAGCGTTTCGAACTGAGCCGCGAAGGCGCGCAGGAGCTGCAGCGCATTCTTGGGGCGGATGCATTCCTGTTTTTCAAGGGCTCCGATTACCGCCATCGTCTCTATTCTCGTCCGGAACAGCGACCGTCGGCGGATATCGACGTGTACATTCCTTCAGCGCAGCTATCCGCGGCCTTGCGAAAACTTGAGGCCGCCGGCTACCCGCGCAAGTACACCGGATATGGTGCTGCGTTTTCGCCCTGGTATCACGAGATATCGGTGGTGATCGGCGGCGTTCACGTCGAACTGCATCGCAGCTTTTCGCAGCCAGTGCGCGCGGCAATTGACTACGATGGACTTTGGCGGCGGCGGGAACGGTTCGAGCGCGACAATATCGGTGGTTTTCGCCTGTCATCGGCCGATGCGATTCTTTGCCACGCGTTCAGTCTGGCGAAGGATGAGTTCAGTTCCGAGCTCAACCGCTTCCTCGATTTTTATCTTTTACTGCAAAGCTACGAAGGTGAGCTGGATAGTTGCGTGACGCGCGCCAAAGCCTGGCAAATAGAGCGTCCCTTGTTCGGTGCACTGCATCTGACGGCGAAGATGTTTCCCGGTGCAAGAACAGCGGCCGTCAATCGGGCGATTGAGGCCTTGCTTGATCACTCGACGCGCCGATTCTTGGCTGATCAGGTTCTGCCCGACCCCACCACCGAGCCCAGCGGGCGGGTCTCGGGACGGCGCATACAGATCCGCCGTAAATTCGCACTTATCGATCGGAGGTGGCGTCGAATCGCGTTCCTCGCGCAAAGTTTCTGTGCAACCGCGATCGGCTCTGCGTTCGAATGGCGCGTCCGAAGAAACGGTGTCTTCGTTCCTCCACGGTCGATGACACGGCCACATTAGTTTGTCGGGCTCGTTTTGAGCGCGGCAAAAACTGGTAGGTGTTGCACGGCTGCAACATCATGGGCGTTTTTGGATGCTACAAGACAGGGGAATCTTCGAGAAGGGGCTGTGATGAAGCGTTTTGTCTTGGGTAGTCTTGCGCTGGCCGCCCTGATTTCGGGGCCGGCGATTGCCGCAGACTTGCCGGTCAAAGCGCGGCCCATGGCCGTTGCCGCCGCTTACGATTGGTCGGGCTTTTATCTCGGGGGCAACGTAGGGGGCGTATGGGCTGAGGCGAAGCGGTTTATGCCGGACCTTCCCTTGGTGGGGGTTCCGCCGACGACCTTTACGGCCCATAGCACCGATTTGATTTACGGTGTCCATGCCGGCGCGCAGGGCCAGTGGGGCCGGTGGGTGCTCGGCATCGAAGGCGCCTACAATGCCAGCCGCAGGGATATGCGGGCCGACGTATCGGTTTCGCCGCCCGAACCGTTTACGCAGCTTTCCGCGACCACCCTGATCACCGACCTTGTCACGATCGGCCCACGGGTTGGCTACACCTGGGATAGGTTGCTGGTGTACGGGACCGGAGGGTATGCGGGTGCGCACGTCGACGGGCGTTATAGTTGTACGGCTACCGGGGTCTTCGTGTTTCCGGGCAGGGCTTCCTGCGATTTTCCCTTGTTCGGCACGCTTGCGGACCGGAACTTTGGCGGCAAGACCTGGAACAACGGCTGGTTTGCCGGTGTCGGGTTCGACTACGTGGTCTACAAAGGTTCATTCGCCGATGTTCTTCTTGGCGCCGAGTACCAGCACTTCGACCTCGAACGCACGGCGGCGTTTGTTTGCACGCCGGTGACCTGCGGCCCGGGATTGCAACATCAAAGCTTCTATCACGATGCCAACGGCGATATCGCGCGGGTGCGCCTCACCTTCAAAACGCACGGTTGGGGAATCAACTAGGGCGTTGCGCGGTTTTTGGGAAGGAATTCGACCGCTATCCCGGGATGTGCTGATTTCGACCTGAAAGCAGGCGTCATCCCAAGAGGATTACACGGTGTTTTTTGTCCTTTCCAAGACCCTTGGCATCGTGCTGCTGCCGTCGAATTTGTTGATCGGCATAGGCATCGTCGGGCTTATCCTGCTGTTCACGCGATTTGCGTCGATTGGCCGGAATCTTGTTATCGCCTGCGTCGCAACTCTGGCGGTCTGCGGGTTCTCGCCGCTCGGCAATCTGCTGCTTTTTCCACTTGAGTCACGATTTCCGGAGTGGGATGCGAAACGAGGCGCCCCTGACGGAATCGTCGTGCTCGGAGGGGCGATTGAGCCAGATCTTTCGGCCGCCCACCACACCGCGGTGTTCGGCGGTTCGATCGATCGCCTGACCGCAGCCATTGGACTTGCCCGACTGTATCCCAACGCGCGCATCCTGTTTACCGGCGGAAACGCAAACCTGATTTCCGACGATGCGAAGGAGGCCGACTATGCCATGCAAGTCTTCCAAAGTTTCGGAATTTCCAAAGATCGCTTGCTGATGGAACGACAGTCGCGAAACACCTCGGAAAATGCCGAGTTTTCAAAAGCGATGGCGGCCCCGAAAAGCGGTGAGCGATGGCTGCTGGTGACATCGGCCTATCACATGCCCAGAGCGGTCGGCATCTTTCGCAAGGCCGGGTTTGAGGTCGAGCCGTATCCGGTCGATTGGCGGCTCGGCGGGCGCGACGATCTCCTGAAGTTTTCCGTCTTCTTCATCGGAGGGCTGAGCCGGATCGACACGGCTTCACGCGAATGGATGGGTCTATTGGCTTACTGGATCACCGGCAAGACCAGTGAGTTCTTCCCCGGTCCGAACCAGCACTGACCGCCGCGATGCGATTGCAGAATGAGAGCCTGATCGCATACGATTTGATACGCCCGGATGAAGTGGATTGTGATGGGCGGTATCGTTTCGAATAGCCCCAGCAAAGGACGAAGTGGCAATGGAGGATGGCTTTGAGGTTCGACTTCGTCGCAGCGGCCGCACCATTCCCATTCCGCCGGACAAAACCATTTTGAGGACGCTGCTCGATGCAGGCGTCGACATCAATTTTTCCTGTGCGGTGGGCGGCTGCGGTACCTGCGAAACCAGAATTGTGGAAGGAATTCCGGACCACCGCGACCTCTATCTCAGCGACCAGGAAAAGGCGGAGAATAAACTGATCATGATCTGCTGTTCACGATCGAAATCCCCGGTTCTGGTCCTCGATCTCTAGATTATTGTCGCGGAAAATAATTTTAAAGATCAATATCTTATAACGGAACCTTGAAGAGGCGCCCGGTCGACGCGGCGCGCCTTTGGAAGAACATGGCGGCAAGAGCCGCGCCAATTATCCATTTGCCGGTGATCGCCGATTTGGCCGCCGCCAATTGCCGCAACACCCACGGCATGTCGAAGGTCGCTCTCCGGCTGGTTATCGGGAACCAGCAATAAACCTTTGGTTGTATTGCGGTATATGCATCCGAATAGACGGGGCAGCGAAAAATCAGCGCACCGCCGTTTTCCGGCCGCGTTGGGATGGTACGGTTCGGTTCGGACGGAGCGGACCAGGCTGAGCAAATGAACAGCAAGACCCAATTTGCGTCGTTGGAAATGATGTGCCGTGAGCGGGCTGCGCTTGCCAGGAAGGAAATGGAATATTGGCTCGCGGAGGCGGAGGAGTGGAAACGTCTCGACGAATCGCGTGACCTTTTGATTGAGGGGCTCCCCGTGCAACTTGACTGGTGCGCAGAATCCAGCAGTCACTAAGTGCCAACGCTTCGATGAATGAAGCCCCGGCGTAGCCGGGCGGCTCTCTGAACCGAATTCCTGCTCGCCCTTGCAAGGACCGCTGCAATGATCTGCCATGGGCACGAGGTGGCGCCAGGCGATCATGGTGAAATTCTATCGGGACAAAGATACGCGCGCTGGGGCACGCACGAGGGCGAAAAAGAGGGGGCATCCGGAAAGCCGAGCCGCCGCGGAACTTTGGTCGATCCGGATGGATCGCGCCGGTAAGACTGGCCTGTGCGGCCAGCGAGATCGCGCCTTTCGCCTGCGGGGCATCCGAAGAACGATAAGGACGTCGACTTTGACGCTCTCATACCAGGAGAAGACGATTTTTTAAGCCATTGATGGTCTTATGAAAAGGCCGCACCGCCGCGCGGCCGAATAGCCGGGTGACGCCTTTTACCTACCCCAGAGAGCGACCGCCCGGCTATTTGCCCCTAAGCGGTCTCAATTATGTTTACCTTGCGTCGCCAGGCGCACCAAGACCGCCCGGGCGGCGAGGGCGGTGTCGGCTCTTACCAAGGGGAGTAGGGAAGAGGCTGCCAACAAAGGTAGATAGCTGAGCAAACTTGAGTTCGGCCCGCCTCTATGTAACATCATAGCATCATTGCCTTTATTCATTATCATTATTTCCATTTAGCGCGCTGTGTCAGCCGCAGACGAACTGCCTGATCGGAGCGGCCCAGGAGTTTCCGTCATGCCGCCTACCCTCCCGCCTTCCGGCTCCCGCCGGCCATCGAGTAAGGTCGATCTGCTGCGTCTGGGGGAGGCGGCAGTTCGTTTCGGCGCGGAGGCCTTTGGCCAATACTTGACGGTCACGAGCAGCAGTTTGGGGCGCGAGGCCAACCGCTTGATCCAGGGCGCGATGAGGTCTGCGCCGCCGGAGGCGTTATTGCGCGGCGTCGCCAACAGCTACGTGAATTGGCTGGGCCAGTTGGCGGCCATCGCGCCGTCGGTTGCCGAAAAGCTTGCGATGGAATTCGCGCATCCGGCGCAGGATCATCCGCACGCCAGCAGAGGCGACAAAAACGCGCCACCTGCCCGCGAGGGCGAGAATTTCGAGGTCGATGGCAAGCCGTTCGCGCTGCCGGCGCGGGTTCTGGATGCTTCGCAGGGATGGGCGATATTTTTCGTTGCGACCGAGGCGGCCAACCGCGCGCTCGGCGCAGCCAGCGAATTCGTGACCGCCTTCGATGCCGGCGCCGGGCGGACGCCGTTGATGATCGTTGGGGTAGATTATCGCAACAGCGACTTCGGCATCTATCCGGAACTCGTTGTCGCGTTGACGGTGACGGCGAAGGACGATCCCGCAGGACTGTTGTTCAGCCATTATTTGGCGATTGTCGTCAGTCAGGAATTCACCAAACGGGCCGCGCATGTCGTATGGGGGCTGGAGAAGATTCTCGCGCCCAACCTCGCGGTCGGCTATGCGGCCGATGCCGCACTGTTCGGTCTCCCCAAGGCGCTGTCGGTCCGGTTTCCCCGTTTCGGTGACGGAGAATCCAGCGATCTGCCTTCCTTTTCGCTCTCGCAGCGCGGAGCAGGTGCAAGCCGACGTACCTATTGGGCGATGACGACGAAAAGCGGCAGCGGAGAGGGCATGCAGATCGGCGGCTCGGTGGTACTGCAATTGGGCGCGCCGCAAGAGGGATTGTGTCTGTGCGCAGGCGGCAAATCCGCTTGCCTGTGCGACATGCTACGCAGTTTCGATATCGCCGACAAACTGCCCGCCGGCAATGGTTGGACCGAGCGGCAGACCGCCCTGTTCGGTCCACCCCGCTTGTTGAACCTGCCCTGAAGAGTACGCCGCCTTCAGCAATCAACCGTTGGGAAAAACCCGGGAGAACTGTGCGCGCACCGTCGAATCGATCACAGACACTGCCTGTGCGACCTGGGCCGCTGGTCGCAGGGCAATCGCAAGCATGGCGGGAATAAATGACGGATAACTATCCGGCCTGACGATATCGATCGGAGCTCCGATCCCGTGCCTGCCGCGCAAAGCCTCGGCTGCAACCAGGCCGCTAACCACGGCACCTTCGATCGTCACGACATCGATGAAAGTCTGACAGAAATCGCCGGCGAGGAAGAGATTGGAAATGTCGCACGTCGCCTTTGGGCGAGAGTCCCAGCTGCCGACCTGATTGACAAACAGCTCCTCGCCGACATTGGTTTGAACATGGCAGCGGGCGTAGTCCACATCATCGTCGCGCGAGCTCTGATTGCCGGTGGAACTGAGCTTGAAACCGAGGAAGCGTTGCAATTCCTTGAGCAAGAGATCCAAAATGACCTCGCTCGGATAATCGGCAATCAGATCCGCGTTCGAAGCGATGACGTTGAGAGCAGTGCCGCCGGCGGGGCGGTCGCTCCTCCAGACTTTCGACGTATCGAGCATACTTAGCGTGTACTTCGAATCCAGAAGCAGCGTAATACTCGCGGTCAAGCCCGGAATCTCTCGCTTGAAATAGACATCGAGCGAGATCATGGGCTCGGAGCGCAGCAGGCGGACCTTTTCGAGGTTGGGCGCAAGCGCAGCGACCTCCGGGCTGACAAGGCGACCGAGCGCGCGGGGCGGTACGGCAAGCAGCAGATCACCGCTAACCTTGACCTTCCGTAGATTGGTCGCCTCTACCAGAACGCCACGCTCAGTGGTCGGGTTGATCGGCATTGTGCCGATGGTCAATTTTCGGACCTCGCCATCGCTCACATGAAGCTGTTCGACCCGCGTCCGCCTGTGAATCTTGAAGTGACGCCCCAGATCCTTCGCACGCGATTCCAGGTGTTTCGCCCAAGGCTCGAAAATGGCGTCGTTGGTGTTCTGCGTGAGTAGCCACAAGGACGGAACCGGGTTGGGATAGCCATACTTGATCAGGCTCTGATAACTTCGCGCGGACGAAAGATAGCTTGGCGCGGCAAAGGCTTCCGCCAGGGTGCGGGAAGAATTGTCGATCGAAGCCTCCGTGCTGTAGCTTCTGGATCGGAAAAAATTATTGACCGAGGTTTGCTCCAGCACATCCGCTGACATCGACTGCGTACCGATCAGGTCGAGCAGTGAATACGCCCAGAGGAAATGTTCCGCCGGCGGGGCGATGCCGTTCATCATGTTCGTCAGGACTGTCGCGGGCGAGCCGGCGTTGGTGAGATATGGCCGGGTCTCCTTGTCGCCCGGCAGCCGGCAGCCGATGACCGGGCTTGGTATGAATTTGTCGAGGGCGCCTATCTCCTGCATCAACTGCCAGAAATTATTGTACCAATTCAGGTACATGTGGTAGCAATGCTCGTGCGGGTCGGGCTTGTCGCCGTCTCTATGGGCGCCAAGCTTGCCGCCGAGAAAGTCGTTTTGCTCATACAAGTTTATGTCGAAGCCCTGCTCCATCAGGCGGGTCGCAGCGGCGATACCGGCCAGACCGGAGCCGACAATTATTACTTCTGGCATTTCGCCCTCAAGTTGCATTGAATAATGCTGGGGATTGTCCCCTCTTGTTGACTGCAAATCAATGGATTCCCACCGGATGCAGGCGGACTATCGAACAATCTTCAGGGAGATGCTTCTGGCCCAATCGGCCGCGGCGGACACGTTCGCCGATGCCGCTGGCCGCTATGCCCAGCTATTGGGGCAGGTGTATCAGGACGCACTCTTGACGCTTGCCGCAGATATGCAGCCCAAAGGCGGGCCGGTGCATCCGATTGGCGGGTCCGGGATTCCCGCAACATCTCGGCCGGGGTTGGCGAACGTCTGTCGTGCCCTCGCCGGCCTGCCACGGGTTTCAATGATGGGATTTCTTTCGCGATATGACAATTTGCGCGGACGGCGTGCCGCGGTTCGGGATTGACAGGCGTCTACAGCGCCGAGAAATGAAGTGCCGGCTGCGCGCAGCGATCGCGCACGCCACCCACCGCCACGCAGGGTTGGGGTAACAGCGCGGCACAGGTTTGAGTCAAAATGTCAAACGGAGAAGGCATGTTCGGTTCTGGTCCCGGTCGGTCGGCGCACGACCCTCTCACGGGCCTTCTCATGGCAATGCGTGAAGCCTGGTTGGCGGGCGTTGGTCTTCGGGAAAACATGAGCCCGCAATCCACGGCAAGCGGCAATCCGGACGCGGCCTCTCCCGCAGCAATTCTGCTGGGACCAATGATTGGCATGCTTGGTGCGGCGGCTGATCTGACCGCCGCCAATCGCCAGCGGTTCGACCAGCCGAGCGCCGGGGTGGGGATTGGTTCGCCGCCGGGCGACCAGGGGAGTTCGGTCGCCACTGACTTCGTGCTGCCAATGGGCCACGCCATGATGATCGCTGCAAACAGGTCGGTTAGCTATTGGCTCGGCTTAGCTCAAATTTTCGAAAGTCATCAAGCGAGGTTGGCTCAGGTCGTTGGCGTCGAGGCGGCCAGCGGCCGTGCGCCGGAGTCCGAGCGCCTCGTTGCGGCCGATGAATTGCGTGCATTGCTACGTGAAGTGGGAGACCTGGCTGTCAGGGAGGCGCGCATCCTGCAAAGCGAGTTGAATCATCTGGATGAGAGTTCTGGTGCAGACTTTTCAACAACCCGACCTGTCCGGGTTCTACCACAGGCGCTGGCGCAGTAAAATCTAGAGCGGCGCGTTTCAAACATGCAAGAGCAAACGACAAAATCTGTCATCGCAAGACTTGGTTTCGAGACGGAGATGGCCGACCTGCGCGGGCGCATTGCGCGCTGGGTTGGCGACTGCAGTGAAGAGTTGCGCGAAGCGCTGGAATGGCAGTTCCTGACCGGATCAAAATATTTTCGTCCGCTGACGATCTTCTCCTGTTATCGGGCGATGCGCGAAGGGCCGATCCCCGAGCAGATCATGCAGTCGGCTTTGGTGATCGAGTTGTTTCATAATGTCTCCTTGATCATTGACGACATTGTCGATCGTTCGCCGACGCGACGCGGTCGGGCGACCATGCACACCAAGTTCGGGGAACTGTCGGCCCTGATGACTTCTGGCTACATCGTAGCCGAGGGTTATCTGCAACTGAAAGGCGACCTGACGGGAATTGCGTTGTTTTCCGAACTGTTGAAGCGGCTGGGCGTTGCTGAGTGCCTGCAGTGGCGGCTGCGTCGTCAGCCGCTGGGGGTTGAGGATTGGCGCAAGATCGCAGGCGAAGATACTGGCTCGATGTTCGAGGTCTGCGCCTGTCTCGGCGATCGCTCGGGCCAGTTGCGAACGTTCGGCGGCCTGTTGGGCCTGCTCTATCACGGTTGTGACGATGTTGGCGACGTGAAGGGGCTCGCCGCACTCGGAGGCGGCGGAGAGGAGGACCTGCGCGACGGCATCCTTACGTTGCCGGCGGCGCTGGCGATCCGCGATCCCGCGGCGGCCAGGATATTTTGCGACCCGGAGGGCGGCGATCTGGCAGAGCTGGGCAGGCATTTCGTTGCCAAGCTACCGGAAGCGGAGGCTTATCTCGACAAAATCGCCGAAGAGGGGCGAACCGAGGCGCGATCGTTCGCCGTCAATCCCACGCCGTTGATCGCACTGATCGAGCAAACCCGGCAGTTGAGCCGCTACTAGTACCCGGAATCATAAGTCACTAAGACGGCGTCCTTTGACGCGGCGCTGGTGGACTTTGGATTTTGTCCAGACGAAGGGCTCCGCATCTTTGTTGTAGGCTTTGATGAACGCATTGATGTGCTGCTTGAGTTGTTCGACGGAGGTGAACGATGCGCCGGTCAGCGACTGGCCCTGCAAGATCGAGAACCAACCCTCGACCTGATTGAGCCACGAGGCGCGTGTCGGCGTAAAGTGGAAAGTTACAAGCGGGTGGCGTTTGAGCCATTCGTCGTTCTTCTGGTGCGTATTCAGATTGTCGAGGATGACCTTGAGCCGTGCCTTTGGATAGACGGCGACGACTTCATCCATGAAATCGAGAAATTCCTTGCGGCGACGGCGTTTCTTGTGTGCAGCACGGACCTTGCCGGTGGCAACCTCAAAAGCGGCAAACAGGGTTGTCGTGCCATGCCGCTTGTAGTCGTGGCTTTGCCCGGTCAGGGCGCGTCCGTTCGGCAGTTTCAAGTAACCCTGCGCCCGTTCAAGTGCCTGGATCGACGGTTTCTCATCGACGCACAGGACAATCGCGTTCTTCGGCGGCGCCAGATAGAGACCGACCACATCGGCGGCCTTTGCCGCAAAATCCGGGTCGTTGCTCTCGCACCAGCTCTTGCGTCCGGCCAGATCGATCTTCTGCTTGCGCAGCGATCGCCAAACATACTGCACATCGACGTCGCCCAACGCCTGCGCGATCAATGGCCCGTTCCAGCGTGCAAAACCCTTGGGTGGCGGCTGGTCGAGAACCTTGCGAATGCGCTGGTCGGTCGCCTCGCCATAGATCGGCGGAGTGCCGGACCGCAGCCGATCCTCCAGCCCATCAAGGCCTTCGCGCGCATAGCGGATACGCCACAAGCTGACCGTGGTCGGCGTCGTCTCAAGCTCGCGGGCGATCTCCCGTGTCGCGTGCCCGTCGGCCGCCTCCAACACGATCCGTATCCGCAACAGTTGCCGTTGCTCGGTGCTGCCGGCGCGCAAGCGCGCCTCAAGAATTGCACCATCTCCCGGCCGCAGCCGGACTTTCATGGCATCGTTTATCATGCCATCTTGAATCACGCGGCAGCGCCGAACGATAGTGCAAATATGACTCAGTCACTTCCGATAGTGGGTACTAGCCGGCGATTTTGTTGTATATTGAAGACAGAAAGCAGGAGCCTCTAAGCACGTATCACGTGCATCCATAGACTTACGCTACCGGGACGCCGCCAGGGTGGGACGTCACTGGGACCAGCGCGGCAGGCGTGCTGCGTTACCAGGATTTGGGGACATGCGATCTGATGCAAAGTCTGGACGTCGGCGCATGGCTTGAAGAACTTGGGCTTGCCCAGTACCAGGCCTTGTTCACCGATCAGGCGATCGACAGCGATGTTCTGCCTGACCTGACAGACGACGATCTGGTGCGTCTAGGTGTTCCGCTGGGGCACCGCAAGAGGCTGCTCAAGGCCATCGATGACCTTCTCGGGCGGGAATTGACCGAGCAACCCGTCAGGCTGGCGCGAACGCGGCCGGACGCCGAGCGACGACAATTGACCGTGCTGATCTGCGACATGGTCGAATTCAACAGCGCTTGCCTCCAAACTCGACCCCGAAGAACTCCGCAAGGTGATGGGTATCTACCTCGACGCCTGCGTGAATGCTGTGACGTCTCTCGGCGGCTTCATTGCCAGATACACCGGTGACGGCATTGTCGCCTATTTTGGCTATCCGGCTGCCTTGGAAGACGCCGCGGAACGGGCCGTGCGCGCCGGCCTGGAAATTAGCCAGACTATACCAAATCTGGCGCCGCTGCCCGATGTCACGCTGCATGTGCGAACGGGTATCGCGACAGGGCTTGTTGTCGTTGGTGATCTTCTGGGTGAGGGCGCAGCCAAGGAGGAATCCGTTGTCGGGGAAACCCCGGTGCTGGCCGCACGGCTGCAGAGTCTTGCTCCGCCTGACGGGGTAGCCATCGCCGGCAGCACTCGCCGATTGATTGAAGGCATGTTCGAGCTTGAATTCCTCGGCATGTGCGACTTGAAGGGCCTGCCGGGCGTAAGGCCGGTCTGGCGCGTGCTGCGCGAGGCCGCGTCCGAGAGCCGTTTCGATGCGACACACCAGGCCGATCTGACCGAAGTGGTTGGTCGTGAGAGCGAGCTATCGCTGTTGCTTGGGCGATGGCAAACCGCTTGCGAGGGCGAGCGGCAGATGGTCCTGCTGGCGGGTGAAGCCGGCATCGGCAAATCGAGAATGTGCATGGCCCTGGCGAGCCGGATTGCAACCGAGGACCATTTGGTCATCCGTCTGCAGTGCTCGCCATTCCATACCCATAGCGCGCTGCATCCGGTCATCACCAGCTTCGAGCGCATAGCTGGACTGACGCTCGCCATGGACCCGGTGGAGAAACTCGAGCGCGTGACCGCTGAGGTCCAGAAGTCCGGCGATGTGGCGCCTGAAACCATTGCGCTCTTTGCGGCCCTGCTGTCGATTCCGATCGGCGACCGGTTGCCGCAGCACGAAGCGCCGCCGGACCAGATCAAAAGCCTGACCCTGGACGCCATCGACGATTGGCTCGTGAATCTGTCGCGGTTCAAGCCGGTATTGTGGATACTGGAGGATGCGCACTGGATTGATCCAACCACGGTCGAGGCCATCACCCGCGGCTTGGGCCGGCACGATAGCGCCCGGATCCTGTCTATCGTAACGCACCGACCGGACTATCGCCCGCCGTGGACCGGTAGCCAGGTTGCGTCGCTCAGCCTCAACCGGCTAAGCCGGCGACAGTCTTATGAATTGGTCAGGCGGGTGGCGCGGAAGGATTTACCCGACGCACTCGTTGAGCAGATTGTTGCCAAGACCGATGGGATGCCGTTGTTCATCGAGGAACTGACAAAGGTCATCATCGAGTCCGGTCCGTTTGAGGCGAGCGCCAATCCCTATGACGACAAGCGGGGATCCGCTGAGCCGATGATACCGGTAACACTGCAGGATTCGTTGCTTGCCCGTATTGACCGGCTGACAGAGAGCAAAGTCGTCGCCCAAATCGGTGCGGCGATCGGGCGGGAGTTCTCATTCGAGTTGTTGGCTGCGGTGGTACCGTCCAAGCCCAGGGAACTTGAAGCCGCTCTGGCGCTTCTTGAGGCGGCTGACCTGATCAGCGCGCGAGGCAGCCCGCCGCAGGTGACCTATACTTTCAAGCATGCCCTGGTGCAGGAGGCGGCCTATTCGACGTTGCTGATCAGCCGTCGCCAGACGCTGCACAAACGCATTGCCGAGACGTTGCAGAGCATGTTTGCCCAGATAGCGGAGGTGCAGCCGGAATTATTGGCACATCACTTCACCGAGGCAGGTCTCACCGCGCAAGCGATCAATTGGTGGGAGCGAGCCGCTTTGCGCTCGGCGGCTCGGTATACCAACATTGAAGCGGTCAGCCATTTCAACCGAGCTTTGGCGTTGCTTCCACAGCTTGCGGATGATTCATCCTCGCGACGTCGGGAGTTCGAACTACGGATCGCCCTGATCGAGCCGCTATATGCGGTGCATGGCTATTCGGGGACTGAGGTCGAACAGAACTACGCCCGCCTGCTCGAACTTGGTCAGGATCTGGGAGAAACGCGGCAATTGCTGCGCATACTGTGGGGCCGCGCCGGCGGGGCTCTGGTGCAGTGCGATTACCCGCGCGCCGGTGAGTATGTTGGGAATTTTCTCGAGCTGGCCCGCCAGGCTGCGGACGCGACATCGGTGGCGCAGGGGGTCCGGATCAGCGCCATGATCGCGACTGCGACCGGTGATCTGGTGGTCGCGCGCGAACGCTTCCTGGAAGTGATCGAGGCATTTGAGCGCGAGGGTACGGCGACGACGCTTGGCGACTATCTGACAATTCCGCGTCCGACGACCTTGGCGCAGTATTCGGTGGCCGCACAACAACTCGGTCGCCTGGACGAAGCGGATGAATTATGCGCGCGCAGTTTGCGCGAGGCGCGTGAAAGCGGGCACCACCTCACAAGCTGCTACGCAATCTGCCTTTGCGCCATGAAATCAATGGTCGAACAGGACCCTGCCGCCGTTTTCTCACTCGGTGAAGAGCTCGTCGAGATCGTGAATCGCCATCATGTCTTCTACTGGGAATGCTTCACGGAAGGGCTGCTTGGCTGGGCTTCCGCCAGAACCGGCGATCTGGACAAGGGTTTGGCACGACTGCGGCGCAGCTGGGAAATCCGCGACAGGATGCAAACCAGGATCTGGGGCCACTACTTCCTGATCAGCGAAGCCGAAATCCTGGTGCAGAACCTGAGAAGCGATGAGGCCATCGTCTTGCTGGATCGTGCAGCGGCTGACGCGGTTGGACCACGGTACGAACACGCTGAAGGGTTGCGCGTGCGGGCCTGCGCCAGGCTTGCCCAGGGCGCACCGCTTGCCGAAGTGGAGGCGCTGTTGCAACGCGGATTGGCGACGGCGCGACGGCAAAATGCGCGACTTTTCGAACTGCGTACCGCGACCAGTCTGGCGCAGGTCTGGCGGGACGTCGGACGAGTTGATGACGCGCGCACACTGCTCGCGCCTATCTATGGCTGGTTCACGAGCGGCCACAACACTACGGATCTGAAGAACGCTCGCGCAGTTCTGGAATGTTTAAGTTAACTGTTGTCTTTCAGCGGGAACGGGTCGCCGTGCCGCAGTTTGCCTCGCGCTGCCTGTGCACCGCTCCTTCACCATGATCAAGGAGAGAACCATGACAGAAGCCGCGTCAACTGCAATCGAGACCCCGAACGCGCGAACGGTCGATATGAAGCTCGAAGTCGTCGTCATACCCGTTTCAGATGTCGATCGCGCCAAGCGCTTTTACAGCAACCTGGGTTGGAGGCTCGACGCCGATTTCGCCGCTGGTGACGACTATCGCGTGATCCAGTTCACGCCACCTGGGTCCGGGTGCTCTGTCATCTTCGGCAAGAACGTTACGGCAGCGGCGCCCGGCGCCGCCCAGGGACTGTACCTGATCGTCTCCGACATCGAGGCCGCCCGCAACAATCTGCTGGCTCGCGGCGTCAAGGTGAGCGAGACGTTCCACGCCGCCGACGGCGTGTACGCCGGCCCGGACGAGCCTTATTTGTTTGGACGGCACCGGGTCGGCGGCCCGGATCCCGAGCATCGCACCTATCGCTCATACGCCTCGTTCAGCGATCCGGACGGCAACGGCTGGCTGTTCCAGGAGGTCACTACGAGATTGCCCGGACGCGTAGACGGGGACACGACCTTCACCTCGTCGACGGAACTTGCAACCGCGCTCCGACGTGCGGCAGCCGCACATGGCGAGCACGAGAAGCGGACCGGCGGGCACGATGCGAACTGGCCGGACTGGTACGCCGAATACATCGTGCGGGAGCAGGCCGGGAAACAGCTGCCGACATGAGCAGCGGCGGCGATCGGACAGAAGCCTACGAAATCGTCGAGCACAGTTATGACGTCGTGATCGTGGGAGCGGGGGGGCGGAAGCTGTCAAGGACGGAAGCGCATTTGGTTTTCGGCGGCAAATCCCGGGCCCTCTTCATCCCGGTGCGGGCTGAGGAAAAGCACGACGATCGGGGACGGAAGGTCGGAAAGGGGCGGGCTCACGCATTGCCTGGTAGGTGTTTCCCTCTGCAGCCCTCTCTTCGCTGAAGAGTAATCCAGACGTCCGCAGATCTTATCTGGCCGTTGCCTCCGAAGGAACCGGGGGTGTATCGAATAAATCCTCCGGTCCTTGCCGATCAGATCACGTTCGCCTGACCAGCGATAGGCGGTCAAAGGCTGTCAGGCCGCCTTGCGCAGGCTGGCTCGTATGGTCGCCGTTCTGGACGCGGCGGAAAAGCCCGCCTAAACTCGCTGCCGACGCCAGGACAACCGGCGCGGACGAAATGCGCGGCTTCACCGCCGCAATCCAGGGAGGGAATCATGGACCATTTTTCACGGATGCACCGCGCGGTCGCGCTGTCGTCAGTCCTTGCCACGACCATGTGGGCCTTGGCGGCGCCGGCGTCCGCGCAAGAGAGTTTCAAACTGGGCATCGTAACGTTCCTGTCCGGGCCCGCCGCTGATAGTTTCGGCGTCCCGGCTAGAAACGGCGGACAATTCGTCATCGACCAGTTGAACAAGGGCGCAGCGCCCGCGCCTTACAACAAGGTCGGATTCGGCGACATGAAGGTCGAGCCCATCATCATCGACGAGAACGGTGGTGCGACCAAACAGGTCCAGGAACTGCGCAACCTCTATGAGCGCGACAAGGTCGATGTCGTGCTCGGCTATATCGGCTCGGGCGACTGCCTGGCGGTGGCTCCGATCGCGGAAGAGCTGAAAAAGATGCTGGTGCTGATGGACTGCGGCACGCCACGCATCTTCGAGGAAGCGAAATACAATTATGTGTTCCGCACCGCCGCGCACGCCACGATGGATAATGTCGGTCTCATCCGGTACATGAAGGCGAAGAACATCAAGATGGATACGCTGTCGGCGATCAACCAGGACTATGCCTGGGGTCAGGACAGCCGGGCCGACTTCGTCGCCGCAGCAGGACAACTTTATCCCGACGCCAAACTTCAGACGGATCTGCTGCCGAAATTCGGCGCCGGCCAGTACGGCACTGAAATATCCGCGCTGGTCGGCGCCGGCTCCGACGTGGTCTATTCAAGCCTGTGGGGCGGCGATCTGCAGGCCTTCATCCTGCAAGCCGCTCCGCGTGGCCTGGCCAAGCGCAGCCAGCTTGTGTTCAGCGCCGCCGATCACGTGTTGCCGCCGCTCGGTGACAAGATGCCCGACGGCACCATCATCGGCGCGCGCGGCGCCTACGGCCTGATGTCGCAGAAATCGCCGGTCAATGACTGGTTCTTCAAAGGCTACGAAGCCGTCAATGGCATTTATCCGGTCCAGGCCGCCTACCGCATGTCGCAGGCAATCCTCGGGCTGAAGAGCGCGGTCGAGAAGGCGATGGCCAACAATGGCGGCAAGAAGCCATCGACCGATGAGCTGGTCGCCGCCATGACCGGGCTGGAATGGCAATCTCCCGGTGGCCTCGTTCAGATGAAGCTCGCCGACGGCCATCAGGCGATCCAGCCGATTGCCTTCAGCCGCACCAAATATAACCCGGACCTGAAGCGGGTCGATCTGGTCGACATTCAGTATTTCCCGGCCGAATGCGTCAATCCGCCGCCGGGCGTGAAGGCGCTCGACTGGATCAAGGGCGGCATGCAAGGTGCCAAGTGTAACTGAACAAGTGCGACCGACCGGCGGCCGAACCTGAATGAGCAGTGACGCGGCGCGAGTGAAACACTCGCGCCGCCTATTTGCCGCATGCGACGCGCGTTGTTGCTTTTTCAGCCCAGTCTTGAATTCCAAAGCCCCGCTCGTAACGTCTTCCGCATGAAAATGGCGCCATGAACTTCTTTCTGACGATTGTTCTCGACGGCTTGATTCAGGCATCCTGGCTGTTCGTCGTCGCGTTGGGGCTGACGCTGGTATTCGGCGTGCTGAAGATTCTCAACATCGCTCATGGCAGCTTCTACGCGCTCGGCGCCTATATTGCGGCGACCGCTGTGACGATGGTCGCGGCGCACGGTCTTCCACCGAGCGCCGGCTTTGTCGCGATGCTGGTGTCCGTCGCCCTGATCGCGTCCGCGGTCGGTCTTCTGCTCGAGCGCGGCCTGTTGAAAATGTTCTACGGCCGCGACGAAGTCGTGCTGCTGCTCGTGACCTATGCGGTGTTTCTCATTCTCGAGGACGCGACCAAGCTGATCTGGGGGGTGAATCCGATCTACGCCACGCAGCCCTATGAATTGTTCGGCAATGTCGAATTCGCCGGCCTCTATTATGTCGGCTACGATCTGGTTCTGATACCGATTTCCGCTGCCATCGGCTTTTTGGTCTGGTTCGGCCTCAATCGCACCGTCACCGGCAAAATCGTGCTGGCCGTGATCCATAACGAGGAGATGAGCGTCAGCATGGGCGTAAGGGTGAACCGGGTTTACGCGGTGGCCTTTGCCTTCGGCGTGCTGCTCGCCAGCCTCGCCGGCGCGTTGACCGCGCCCAAAATCTCGATGCAGCCGGGCCTCAGCTCGGATGTCATCATCTTGAGTTTTGCCATTGTTGTGATCGGCGGCCTCGGCAGCGTCGAGGGTGCGGCGGTCGGCGCCGTTCTGGTCGGGCTCGCGCGCGCCGCATCGGTGCATCTGATGCCGCAGGCCGAGCTGTTCATGATCTATCTGATCATGGCGGCGGTGCTGATGTTCCGGCCCGAGGGCCTGTTCAAGCGCGAGACGGCAAGGCGAATTTGATGAAGCAAGGGATGCACCCTCTCGTCATGATCTTGCTGGTCGTCGCCGCGACGCTGTTCGGCCGCGTGCTTCCGACATGGACGCTGTCGCTTGCCACCGTCGCCGCGTCCAATGCCCTGATCGCTCTGGGCATCGTGATCCTGGCGCGCACCGGCAACGTGTCGTTCGGCCAGGGCCTGTTCTATGCGGCGGGTGGCTATGGCGTGGCCCTGATCGCCAATGCCTGGGGCATCACCGACGCGGTGGTGCAAATGGTCATCGGCGCGGTCTGCGGCGGTCTCCTCGGCCTCGTGGTGGGTCCGCTGATTGCCCGCTACAGCGGCATTTTCTTCGGCATGCTGACGCTCGCGCTGTCGATGGTGCTGTATGGCGCGCTGGTCAAGACGACTGCGCTCGGTGGTTCCGACGGCTTCAATGTCGGCCGGCCGAGCCTGTTTGGCATGATCTTCACGGATCCGCGCGAGGCCGATTTCATGCTGTATGCGGTCTCGGTGGTCACCACGGGGCTTGCCGGTATCGCCGCAACGATTCTGTTTCGATCGGAGCTCGGTCTCGCCAGCCTTGCGGTTCGTGAAAACAACTTGCGCGTCGAGTATCTTGGAATTTCCTCCAACCGGGTGGTCACCATCAACTTCGTTATTGCGGCGATTTTCGCCGGAGCCAGCGGCGCGTTCGCGCTGATGGCGCAGCGGCATATCGATCCGCAATTCGCCTACTGGACCACGTCGGGCGAATTCGTCTTCGTGGCGGTGCTCGCGGGATATCAAAGCGTCGCCGCCGTGTTCGTGGCTTCGCTGGCGCTCGAACTGGTTCGCTCTTTCTCGAACCTGTACCTTCCCAATACCTGGCAGCTCGTGCTCGGCATTTTCCTGCTGGGAGTCATCCTGTTTCTGCCGCGCGGCATCGGCTCGCTCTGGAAAAGGGAGAAGCCCAGGAGGATTGAGCCGGCGGCCGCGGCACCTGTCGCGGCGCAAAAGGAGGCAGCGCAGTGACGCCAGTCCTTTCCGTGCGGGGGCTTGAAAAGCGCTTCGGTGCGGTTGTCGCCGCCGACGCCTTGAGCCTCGATATCGCCGCCAGCCACAAGGTCAGCCTGATCGGCGCCAACGGCGCGGGCAAGACCACTTTCGTCAATATGGTCACCGGTTATCTGAGGCCCGACTCCGGCTCGATCGCGCTCGACGGGCTGGATATCGGAAGGCACTCGCCCAGAAGCGTTGCCCGGCTCGGCATCTCCAGGTCGTTTCAGATTCCGCAGTTGTTCATCGACCTCACGGCGGCCGAAAACCTGGCAGTGGCGATCTCCGGCGCCCGGGCGCAGGCGCTTTCATTTCACTCGCCGGCAGAAGCCCACGGACGCCGCGACAAGGCTTTCGAATTGCTGGGACGGTTCGGCCTCACCGAGGTGGCCGACCGCCCGATCTCGGAACTCGCCGGCGGTGTGCGGAAGTTGATCGACATCGCCATGGCGCTGGTCCGGCGGCCGAAATTGCTGCTGCTGGACGAGCCGACGTCAGGCGTTTCGGCGGAGGAGAAATTCGCCATCATGGATCGGGTCATCCACGCCGTCGCGCCGGATGCCGCAACCATCGTCTTCGTCGAGCACGACATGGAGATCGTCAGCCGCTATGCCGACCGGGTGGTGGCGTTTTACCAGGGCCGGATACTCGCCGACGGCGATCCGCGCGAGGTGCTGAAAGATCCGGAAGTGCGCCGTTACGTGACCGGGGGAGTGAAATGAACGCCTCCACGCCACTGCTCGAGATCGACCATCTGTTCGTCGAGATTCAATCGATGCCGGCGCTGCGAGGCTTTTCGATGCGTGTGGCGCAGGGCGCCATGGTGAGCCTTGTCGGCCGCAACGGCGCCGGCAAGACCACGCTGATGCGCTCGATCATGGGCCATCTCAGGCCGGCGCAGGGCGCAATCCGGTTCGAGGGGGCGGATCTGTCGGCGCGCCCGCGCCACGCCCGCGCGGCGCTCGGCATCGGTTATATGCCGGAAGACCGCGGCCTGGTGCCTCAACTGACCGTCGAGGAAAATATTCTGCTGCCGCTATGGGTCGCGCGGAATCTCGACCGAAAGGCGCGGCTCGACTTCATCTACGAAGTGATCGGCGAACTGGCCGAGATGCGCCATCGCAAGGCTCTGCTGTTGAGCGGAGGCCAGCAGAAGCTGGTGGCGCTTGGCCGTGCGCTCGGAATCGGCACCAGATGTCTGCTGCTCGACGAGCCATTCGAGGGAATTGCTCCGGCACTCTCGGAGCGGCTTTCCGAGGTCCTTGCCTCGCTGAAGGGAAAGGACCTCACTTTCCTGATGTCGCAATCAGACATGAATCATTCGCACGGGCTGATCGACGTCGAATTTACGATCGAGCGCGGCGCCAATCTCGCCGCCGGACATTAGCTCGGACGTTTGCAAAACCAGAGCCACGCCGTCGCTTTTCGACGCCACGATGCTTCCGTCAGAAGCTTGCCGCCATCTCAACCAACTGACGGTGCGCGGCCTCGCGGGCGAGCCGCGCCGGCTCCGCCGGGCCAACCGTCGGCCCGATCAGCGCGAAGCGTACGTCGCTGATGCCGATGAAGCGCAAAGCCTCGCGCAAATAGGGCGTCGCCATGTCGATGCGTCCGCGATTCATCCCAGTGACAAAATCGCTCCCGCTGGCAAGGATCACGATCGTCGGCCTGTTCTGCAGCAGCGGAAAATAGCCCTGGGCCGGATCGAAGCGGAAAGTGAGCCCAGGCTGGACGATCAGGTCGAACCATTGCTTCAGCTTATAGGGGATACCGAAGTTCCACATCGGCGTTGAAATCAGCACCCGGTCGGCGAGTGCGAAGCGCATCGCCATCCGCTCAAGCACGGCAAAAGCGTCGCGCTGGGCGTCGCTGAATGCTCGCCCGTTCTGGCGCGCGTATTTGGCCTCCAGCGCGTCGCCGTCGAACTCGGGCAGGGTTTCGCGCCAGATGTCCATCACGTCAATGTCCCAGCTCGGACGAGCCTTTTGGAATCGGGTCACGAACGCCTCGGCGCCGGCCGAGGATTCGGAGGCCGCGCGCGGCGAACAGCGCAAGTGGAACAGTTTGGGCAAGCTTTTTCAGCCTTTCTTCACGCCGTGCTGCGCCGTCACCCCATCGCCTTGATCACGGCGTCAGCGTTGGTGACGACGGCGACGTTCTGCATCGCGAAATTGATTGAGGCGTTGTGCCACTCGGCGTTCATGGTCGAACAGCAGTCCTCGGGCACGATCATGAAATAGCCCTTGTCGGCACCGGTGCGCGCGGTGTGTTCAATCGACATGTTGGTCCAGGCACCGGTATCGATCAGCATGTCACGGCCGGTCGCCCTCAGGATGGTTTCCAGCCTGGAGCCTTCCCACGCGCTCATGCGCATCTTCTCGACGATAAAGTCGCCTGGACGAGGCTCGAGCCCTGCCACCGGCGCGGCGCCCCAGGACCCGCGCACCATCGCCCTGGAGTCGACGAGGCCCTCGAACAATGGCGCATTCAGCGTCAGACCCGGCGCGCCGGGTTCGACGATGAACCAGACATGGATCACGACGACGCCCCGCGCACGCGCCGCGTCCGCAAGCCGGCGCACATTGTCGACGACGCGCTGCGCGCGCGCATGCGCCGGCGCGCCCGAGTCCGCGAAGGCGCCGCCTTCCATGATGACGTCGTTTTGCAGATCCTGGATGATCAGTGCGCAGCGCTTGGGGTCGAGCTGCAGGCCGTCGGCTTTGACCAGCGGTGCGGGCGCGGAAGATGCCGTGGCGGCTGCGCCTCGCTTCGCGGACATGTAAGGCTCGCTGCGCGGCCCGACCTTGGTTGTGACCGTGTAAACCGAGTGCGTCGCGGTCATGAACAGCGTCCGGAAGTCGGCGCCGCCCCAGCTCAGATTGGAGACCAGTTCGGGCACGCGCACCTTGCCCAAAAGATCGCCATTCGCCGCGTATACCCACACGCCGCCCGGCGCCGTCACCCAGATATTACCGAGCTGATCGCATTTCATGCCGTCAGGCAGGCCAGGCTCGAGTTCCGACCGGATGCCACTGGCGAAAACGCGGGCGTTGGCAAGCGAGCCGTCGGGGGCGACGTCGAAGACGCGGATCTGCGCCTGCACGGTGTCGTTGACATAGAGCCGCTTTTCGTCCGGCGAGAAGCAGAGGCCGTTCGGCTGGTCGAACAAATAGCGGTCGACCAGCAGTTGCGGCGCGCCGCCACCGGGCGGCACGCGATAGACGCCCTGGAAGCCGAGCTGGCGAGGCCGCTCGACGCCATAGACCGGCATGCGGCCGTACCAGGGGTCGGAAAAATAAATCGCGCCGCTCGAATGCACGCAGACGTCGTTCGGACTGTTGAGTTCCTGGTTTTCGAAGTGCGAGGCGAGCACGTCGCGACGGCCGTCGGAGCGCTCGCGGATCAGTGACGAGGTGGCGTGCTCGCAGACGATCAGATTGAGGTCGGCATCATAGGTCATGCCGTTGCATTTGTTCGAAGGTCGCCTGACCTCCACGACGCCGCGCGTGGCGTCCCAGCGACGGCGAATGTCGGCGGGCATATCCGAAAACAACAGATAATGATCGACCGGATGCCAGACCGGCCCCTCGGTAAAGGTGAAGCCGCTGCCGAGCTGGCCGACCGGCGCATAGGGATCGATCAGGGTTTCGAATTCGGAGCGCAGCGTGGCGTGGGTCATGGGCCGATCCCTTCGCCCGGCTCAGGCCGGGAACCAGTTGCGCTTGGGCAGCGACTGAACGATCGGACCCGGCACCTGATCCTGCAGCCGCCCGACGACATAGCCGCCCTCGATCTTGCACGGCCGGTCGTGCACCGGCAGCAGAAAGCGCGAGCTGTTGACGAGCTTCTTGATGGCCGCCTTTTCCGCGCGCTTCGAGGTGCCGTGGTTGCCGGTGGTGCGCGGTTCGGCGTCGTGGATTTCGCGGAAGGGATCGACCAGTTGATCGTTGATGTCGTAGAGCACGTCGCCGCAGATGGTCGCGATTCCCTCGGCGGTATGAACGTGCACATTCATCGAGCCTTCGGTGTGGGCATTGGCCGCCTCGCAATAGACGCCCGGGATCAGTTCGACCGCACCGGTGATCTCGAGATCCAGAAATCGCAGCGCACTTTTGGTGTGTAGCCGGTCGATCAGGTGCTTGATGTCGGGCGCCGGGTATTGCGGGTGCATCAGGCCGGAGACGGAATATTCCAGCTCCTTGCGATTGAGAACGACCGTGGTGTTCATCGGAAACAGGTCATCTTTGCCGGCGTGATCGATGTGCAGGTGGGTGTGGCACACGAAGCGGACGTCACCCATCCGCACGCCGTGACGTGCGAGCTGGTTCTCGATCATGTTCTCGTGGAATTGCAGGCCGCGCATCCCCAGGGTTTCCATGATCTGATTGGAACGGTAGCCGGTGTCGATGACGATGGGGTAGGTGCCACCGGTTATGAGAAAGCCGAGCGTCAGCACGCGCCGCGTGCGCCCGCAGTCGCGGCCGAGTACGAGAAAACTCGATTCCAGTTCAATGTCCCCATAGTCGAGAATTTTTATTTCCAGCGCCATCTCTACCTCCCATTCCTTCACTTTGTTTTATGCGCTCAAGAGTAAGGCGCGAAATGATAGACCTGCATTGCCTTGTCGCGCGGGAAGCGGGTCCACGATGCCATTACGCAGCTCTCCCTTTTTGTCCGAGAGAAAGGACATGGGCGACCACAGCCGCGCTCGATCCGCCGTCGACCATGTCATCGACGAAGCGGCGAATGGCGATCAACGCCTCTGTCTGTGGCACGAAGTCCGAGCCGGCTGCCAGTGGCGTCAGCCAGCTCAGGCGCCAGGCGCGCCGCGACAACTTGACGACCGCGTCGCGCAATGCGGAGAGGTCGCCGCGCTCCAGCCCGTCGGACAGCACGATAACCACGGCGCCGCGGGCGTAGCCGCCGAAGCGTGGCACCGCGAGAAAGGCCTGCAGCGCGTCGCCAATTCGGGTGCCGCCGTCCCAATCGCTCACCAGATGCGCGGCGGCCGCGAGCGCCTGCTCGCGTCGCTTGAGCCGCAGTGCACGCGTCACCCGCGTCAGGCGGGTGCCGAAGGTAAAGACCTCGACATTCGGCGCCGCCTGGACCAGCGCATGCGCAAGGCGGAGATTGTCCTCGGAGCGCGCCTTCATCGACCCGGAGACGTCGATCAGCAGCAGCATCTTGCGCGGCCGCGCGCGCCGCTTCAGCCGCCCGAGCCGCATCACCTCGCCGTCGTTGCGCGCGGATTCGCGCAGGGTTCGCCGCAAATCCGCCCAGGGCCCGCGCCGCGCGCGCATTCGACGATGGCCGCGCCGGCGCGGCAGGCGACCTGGGGTTCCGCGCGCGAGCCGCCGCAGCGCGTCGCTCGGCCCCTCTGGGCCGAAGCGGCGCGATGTCAGTGCTTCGGCACGCACCGCCATCTCACCTGATTCGTTGGCTTCGTCGACGAGCGGCGGCGGTTCGTCACCGCGCCCTTCTTCCTGCAGCCGCACCACTTCCTCGTCCTCGCTATCATCGCTGCGAATCTCTTCGCCGCCGAGGAAGTGGATTCGGAACAGAAGGTCGAAGGCAGCGCGCCGCTCGGGCGGCGGCGCCAGGGTCGCCAGCCCCGCCTGCCGGATGTCCTCGGGCCCGCGCGGGCCAAGCAGCGTGATTGCCTCCAGGAACGCGGTGGTCTGCTCGGGCGCAATTGCAAAACCGTTGGCGCGCAAAACCGCCACGAACGAAACGAAGGCGCGCGCGGCGCGTGGCAGTTGCGGCGCTTGGCTCACGCGGCCGCCTCCGCGATCAGTGCGTCGAGCCGGGGCGAGATGAAGGCGAGGTCCTCCTCGTCCTTCAGCGCGACGCCGATCGAACGCTTGAACGCGTCCGGCCAGCGCGCGCCGCCCTTGTTGAGCAACGTCGCCGCCTCGGCCCAGTCGACCGCCTCGGCGACGCCAGGCGCCTTGCTCAGCGGCTCGCGCCGGAGCTTGCCGATGGCGGCGACCACCGCGCGCGCCGTCGCCTCGGCAACGCTGGAGGCGCGCATCATGATGATCCTCGCCTCGCGCTCCGCCGTCGGGTAATCGATCCAGTGATAGACGCAGCGCCGGCGCAGCGCCTCGTGCAGATCGCGCGTGCGGTTGGAGGTGAGTACCACCACCGGCCGCTCGGCCGCCCGGACGGTGCCGCGCTCGGGGATCGAAATCTGGAAGTCGGAGAGGAATTCGAGCAGGAAGGCCTCGAACTCCTGATCCGAGCGATCGATTTCGTCGATCAGCAGCACCGTCGAATCCGGCGCGCGTAGCGCCGCGAGCATCGGACGCTCGATCAGGAAGGTCTCGCCGTAAATGTCGATGGTCTCATCGCCGGCCTGGCGGATCGCCAGCATCTGCCGCGGGTAGTTCCATTCATAGAGCGCAGCCGAGGCGTCGATGCCCTCATAGCATTGCAGGCGAATGAGCCTGCGGCCGAGTACGGCGGCGATCGCCTTCGCCGCTTCGGTCTTGCCGACGCCGGGGGCACCTTCGAGCAGCAGCGGCTTGCCCAGCGCGAGCGCCAGGTAGGCCGCTGTCGCGATGCCCTCGTCGGCGAGGTAGTAGGCCGCACGCAGCGCCTTCTCCAGCGCCTCCGGGCTGTCGATGCCGCCGATGGTACCGCGAACCACCATCAGCGCCGCGCCTGCGGCCGCGCACCGCCTTGGGCCTTGATCGCGCGCAGCACTTTCTCGGGTGTGATAGGCAGTTCGTCGACGCGCACGCCGACCGCGTTGAAAATCGCGTTGGCGACCGCGGGCATCACCGGATTGGCGCACATTTCGCCCGGGCCCTTGGCGCCGAACGGACCATCCGCCGCCGGCCGCTCCAGCACCGCGATGTCGTGCGGGCAGATGTCGCCAGGACCCGGCATCAGATATTCGACAAAGTCGCGCGGCCCGTGGCTCGGATCGGGATAATAGGGCTCCGTCGTCTCAAACAGCGCGTGACTGACGCCCATCCAGGCGCCGCCGACGAGCTGCTGTTCGACGAGGCGCGGATTGATCGCGCGCCCGAGTTCGTAGGCGCTGTCCATCCGCACCATCGCCACTTCGCCGGTCTCGTCATCGACCTCGACTTCGGCGACCAGGCAGGCATGCGCGTAGCAGGTCGCCGGCGACATCTCGCCGGTCTCGGGGTCGACGGCGGAGAGCGGCACCAGAAAGATGCCGCGCCCGGAAATGGTCTTGCCTTGCTTGAATTGCGCGGCGATCGCGACGTTCTTGGTCGAGATCGACCGATGCGGCGCGCCCTTGACGTGTATATTGCCGCGACCGTCGGTTTCAAGGTCGGCAGCGTTGACCTCGAGTTCCTCGGCCGCCGCCTCCATCATCACCCCACGCGCTTCCTTCGCCGCGGCCATGACCGCGTTGCCGACGCGGTGGGTGCCGCGCGAGGCGAAACTGCCCATGCAGTGCGGCCCGGTGTCGGAATCGGCGGTGTCGACATAGACGTCCTCTACCGGCACGCCGAGTGTTTCGGCGCAGATCTGCCGGGTCACCGACTTCATGCCCTGACCGAGATCGATCGAGGACAGCGACACCGTGAACTTGCCGCTCGGATTGGAATGCACCAGCGCCTGGCTTGGATCGCCGCCGAGATTCATGCCGATGGGATAATTGATCGACGCGATGCCGCGTCCGCGATGCCTGGCCATGGTCAGCGCCTCCTGGAGCCAAAGACGGAGGAAAAACGTATCGCGCCGTGTGAAGCCGGCTGCGGCGCGGGCGCCGGCGAGACCGGGAGAGGCGGCGTCGGTTGCGGCGGCTGCGGCCCGGCGGCCGGTTGCGAGGCGCGGTCGTATGCCGTGCGCTGCTGAGCGGCGAGGCGCGCCGGCGCGAGCCGGTCCGCTCGCGGTGGCGGGAACCGCGGCGCGGGCGCCGCCGCCGTCCTTGCGCGAGGACATCCGCTTGAATTCCTCGCGCAGCGGCCATTTCGCCTTTTCGGCGGCGACCTGAACGCATTCGATCAACGCGGTGTTCTTGGCCTCGCGCCGATGCGCCTTCATGTCGCCGTCGCGATAGGCGTTGAGGAGGCGGAACTCCATCGGGTCCATACCGACGAGATGAGCGAGCTTGTCCATCTGGCATTCGATCGCGAAATCCATCGCGGTGACGCCGAAACCGCGCATCGCGGTTGCCGGCGTGCGGTTGGTGAAGACGCAATAGACGTCGCCGTAGACGTTCGGGATCGTATAAGGCCCGGGCAAATGCGCCACGCATTTCACGACGGCGTAGCTCGACAACCTCGTATAGGCGCCGCTGTCGAAATAGGCGCGCACCTTGCGCGCGACGATGCGGCCGTCGCGCATGACGCCGTCCTTCAGGTAGATGCGTTCGGCGCCGCGGGGCGGACCGAACTGCATTTCCTCCTCGCGGCCAAAGATGTAGCGCACGGGGCGGCCGGTCAGCATCGCGCCGAGGATGGCAAGCGGCTCGGTCAAGGTGTCGACCTTGCCGCCGAAGCCGCCGCCCACCGTGCCTCCGATGAAATGAAAGGTGTTGGATGGCACGTCGAGGATCTTTGCGCAGGTGTCGAGCGAGAAGAACAGAGCCTGCGTCGAGGTGTAGACGACATAACGTCCGTTGGTGTCGGGAGCTGCGATCGAGCCGTTGGTCTCGGTCGGCGCATGCTCGATCGGCGACATCTGATAGCGCTGCTCGAGCACATGGTCGGCGCTGGCGAAGCCACGCTCGACATCGCCGAAGCGCAGCTTCTGATGGTCGTAGATGTCGTGATAGGTGAAGGTGTTCTTCGGATAGGTTTCGTTGACCACCGGCGCGCCGGCCTTGAGCGCCTCCTCGACGTCGAAGACGGTGGGCAGCGGCTCATAGTCGATGTGGACCTTTGCCATGGCCTCGAAGGCCTCGCGATGGCTGTCGGCGACAACAGCCACCACCGGCTCGCCCTTGTAGCGTACCTTGTCGACCGCGAGCGTCGGCTCGTCGTCCTTGCCGAAATTGATGAGGCTGAGCAGCGTATTGAGATTGCGCGGCACGTCGGCGCCGCGAATGATCCGGCGCACCCCCGCGCTGCGCCCGGCCTCCGCGGTGTCGATATGCCTGATCCGTGCGTGCGCATGCGGGCTGCGCAGCACCTTCAGATGCAGCATGCCCTGCAGTTTATGGTCGTTGAAATAGGTGGACGCGCCGGTGACGTGACCGAGCATGTCCTGGCGCTGGGTGCCCTTGCCAATCTCCTTGAGATTGTCGTCGCGTTCGTCGGCGAAAATGTCCTTGCGGAGTTCCAGCATGGCGGTCCTCTAGGCGTGCGCGCGTCCGCCCGAGGCGGCGGCGAGCACGGCGTTGATGATGGGTTCGTATCCCGTGCATCGGCAGATATTGCCCGAGATCGCGTTGACGACCTCGTCGCGGGAAGGCGTGGGGTTGTGGTCGAGCAGGGCTTTTGCCGCCATCAGCATGCCAGGCGTGCAATAGCCGCACTGCGCCGCGAAATGCTCCATGAAGGCGCGCTGAAGGGGGTGCAGGTTCGGCCCATCCTTGAGGCTATCAAGCGTTTCCACCGAGCGGCCTTCCACGCTCTCGGCCAGCGTCAGGCATGCGAGGTGCGCGTCGCCGTCGATCAGCACCGTGCAGGCGCCGCATCCGCCCTGGCCGCAGCCGAATTTGGGAGTCATATCGCCGACGAGATCGCGCAAGGCGGCAAGCAGATTGACACCGCCATCGACGAAGATGGCGACGTCGCGGCCGTTATGACGAAATTGCAGGGCGGTCTTGGCCATGGGGTTTCCGCTTTCCTTATTGCCGGCCGGTGAGCAGGCGGCGCAGATGGACGCCGACGACCTCGCGCCGATACCAGGCGCTGGCGAGCGAATCGTCGATCGGCGACGTCCCCTCCGTCGCCGCGGCGACCGCGGCGTCGATGTTTGCCGGGTCGAGCGCGCGTCCTTCGAGGGCGCGCTCGGCTCCCTTGGCCCGGACGGCCGTCGCCGCCATCGCGCCGAGTGCAATGCGCACGCCGATGGCGCGGCCTCCGCTGGACGCAATATGCGCGGCGAGCGTCACCACGGAGCCGCCCTTCGGTTTGATGCGGGCAATTTTGCGATAGCGAAAAGCGTCCGCGCTGGACGGGCGCTGGAAGGAGACCGAAAGCACGAGGCCGGCGGCCATTCGACCGCGCCCGGCGAGAAACTCTTCGATTGGCACCTCGCGCGCGCCATAGCCGCCCTGCAGCGCAACGGTGGCGTCGAGCGCGAGCAGGGCAACGGTGAAATCGCCGAACGGCGCGGGCGCGAACAAATTGCCACCGACCGTGCCCATGTTGCGCACGGCGGGGCCGCCGATCGAGCCGGCGACCGGGTGCAAAAAGCCGAGCTCCCGCTCGGCGAGAACCCGCGCGAAGGTGACGCCGGCACCGAGCGTAATGCGGGAGCTCGCGACGTCGAGCTGTGTCAGGGTCCGATCCGTCGCCCGCACTACCGTCGAAACCGAGATATCGCCTTCATTGAGAGCGCGCATGACCAGCGTCCCGCCGCCGAGATAGCGCGCGTCGCGTTCCGACGACAGCGCCGCCGCCGCTTCTCCCGACGTCGCGAAGGTCTTTACCGTGACGGGCATGATTTTGCCTTCGCTGTCATGCGGTGCCCCGCAGATGCCGCCGGATCGCGTCAAACCCGGCCTGATAGATCTGTTCGCCGACCATTTCGGTGATTTGCGCCGCTTCAGCGGGCCGCGTGGTGAAGCGCGACTCCCAATGCCAGAAGGTCCGGTCACCGTCGGTGACCGGCAGCAAGCGGACGTGCGCGACGTAGTTGAACATCGGAATCGGCGTATCGAGCAGGCAATAGCTGAAGCTCTGTTCGAGATCGGAGAGCGCCAGCAATTGTTCGCGCAGTTCAGAGCCGTCCTGCAGTTTGAACCGCCGCACACAGCCAATGCGGTCCGCGGATTGCGCCCGTTCGATCGTGCTGGTCGCGACCGCGGGATGCCAGCGGTCATGGCCGTTGAAATCGCGCAGCAGGTTCCAGACTGCGCCGGTCGGCGCATCGAGGATCGTGCTTTTGACGATGTGCGGCACGGCTTCAACCCCCGAACACACGCTTGAGCGCATCGAAGCCGCCCTGAAACACGCCGCCTCCGATTGAGCCGATCAGCTCGGTCTCGCGCTCGGGCGTACAATCGAATTCCGCCGACCATTCCAGGAAGGTCTTGTCGCCGTCGGTGACCGGCGTCAGGCGCAGCGTCGCAACGTAGTTCTCGACGCCCATCGGCGATTCGAGAATCGAATAGGTGCAGAACATGTCGAAGTCGGAAAGGCCGAGGAGTTTCTCGCGAATACGGTCGCCATTGCGCAAGGTGAAATCACGTACGCAGCCGATCTTGTCCGCCGGCTCCCCGCCCTCGATACGGCTTTCGGCGATCGCCGGGTGCCAATTGGGCAGGCCGTTGAAGTCGCGCACCCGGGCCCAGACCCGATCGTGGCGGACGTTGACGACGGTCGAAACGTAGACCCGAGCCATGACGACCTCAGCTCTTCTTGCCCGGGCGCGAAGGCGGCGCCTCGTCCTGGGGTGGGGCCGCTGGCTTGGCCTCGGTCTCTTTCTTCGGAGGGGCCTCCTTGCGGATACCCTGCATGTCGCGCGCTTCGCGAATAAGGCCGGGCATCTTTGCGAGACTGCCGCCTTCAACACCGATGTCGGCAAGGATCGAATCGATCAGCGGCGCCTGAACGCGGTAGCGCAGCGCCGAATTGATCACCTCGTCGGTTGCGCTGCGTCCGCTGCTGTTCCCACCATTGCCGCCGGCGAGGCCGTCGACGTGCAGGATGCGAATACCCTCGATCTTCTCCATCGGCTTGACGCTCTCGCGCACGATGCCCTCGATGCGATCGAGCAGCTTGCGGCGGAACAGCGAGTAGCGGGCCTGGTCGGTGAGCACGTTTTCGGCCTCGTTGAGCAATTTCTGCGCCTCGGCCTCGACCGCCGCGCGCACCCGCTCGGCCTCGGCGCCAATGCGCGTCTCCTCGGCTTGTTTCTCCGCGATCAGCACCTCGATCGTCTTGCGCCGCTTGGCGATCTCGCTTTCGCGCACCGTGATGACACGTTCAGCAGCTTCAGTGGCGCGCGCCTTGGCGTTCTCGGCCTCGGCTTGCGCGGCCGATTGTTCCAGCGACTTCTGATAGAGCGCGATCGCCTTTTCCATCAATACCGTCTCGACTTCCTTCTCGCGATTGACCTCCAATTTGCGCAAGTCCCGCTCGCGCCCGATGCGGGCCTCGTCCAGGCCGCGGTCCGAAGCGATGCGCGCGCGCTGAACTTCTTCGTTGGAGGCGATCTCGGCTTCCTGCAAGGCCTGGACGCGTGCGATCTCGAGCTGTTCGATCACCCGGCGGCGCTCCAGCCGGGCGGCTTCCAGCACCTGCTCCCTCGAGACTTCCGTGGTCTCGACGTCGCGCCGGGCGACGATTTCGGCCTGCTTGACCTGGCGGTCGGCGTCGATGCGCTCGGAGCGTTTCGCCGACAGCGCGATCACACGCTCCTCCTCGGCGAGTTCGATCACGCGCTTCTGATCGATATTAAGCACCTCGCGCGTCCTGGAGGAGGCGATGCGCTCGGCCTCGAGCGCAAGTTCAACGCCGATGCGCTGACGCTCGATGGCGTCACGCCGCTTCAGCTCGGCTGCCTCAATCGTCTCCGCACGTTCGATATCCTTCTCCTTGGTTTCCTGCTCGCTCAAGATGCGGGCCAGCGCGATTTCCTTTTCCTGGGCGATCCGTGCCGCCTCGATGGCTTCACGGGAAGCAATGTCGGCTTCCTCGACTGCGCGGTTGCGCGCGATCTCGAGCGCGCGGATGCGTTCCTCCTGGGCAATGCGGGTGGCTTCGGTCGTTTCGCGCGCAGCGATGCCGGCGACCTCGAGCATTTGATTGCGGTCAATCTCCAGTTTGCGGGTGCTCTGCTCGGCGACGATGCGGCTCGAGGCAAGCGTCCGTTCTCGGGCGATGCGCGCAGCCTCCACCGCCTGCTGCGCGGTGATCTCGGCTTCCTGGATCGCGCGGACCTGCTGGATCTCGAGGGAGCGGGTCTGCTCGTCGGAGGCAATCCGTTCGGCATTGACCACCCTGGTCTGGGCGATGCGCGCCTTTTCGGTCGCTTCCTTGGCGGCAATCTCGGCTTCGTCAACCGCCCGCGAGCGTTCGATCTCGCGCCGGCGGGTTTCTTCCTCGTTGGCGATGCGGGCATCGGTGACGACGCGGTCCTGCTGGATGCGGGCTTTCTCGATGTATTCGCGCGCCTGGATCTCGGCTTCTTCGACCGTGCGGGTACGCTCGATTTCCCTCTGCCGCACCTCGCGTTCCGAGGCGATGCGCGCGGTGTCGACCGAGCGCGCGTTGGCAATGCGCGCCTTTTCGATCTCCTCGCGCGCCAGGATTTCCTTGGCTTCGACCGCCTGGGTGCGCTCGATCTCCTTCTGCCGGGTTTCGCGTTCGGAGGCGATCCGCGCCTCCGCGATGGCCTGCTCGTTGGCGATGCGCGCCTTTTCGATGGCCTCGCGCGCCGATATCTGCGCCTGTTCGGCTTCGGTCTCGCGCAACGCGCGTTCGCGCGCCACCTCGGTGCGTTGCAAGGCGCGGCGAACCTCGATGTCGCGCTCCTGATCCAGCCGCGCGGTCTCGCTTTCGCGCTCGATCTCGAGCGCCTGCCGCTCGGCTTCGAGGTTGCGGGTGCGGATCTTGATCATCGAATCCTGTTCGATGTCGTTGCGCAGTTTGCGCTTGGCCTCGATGTCTTCCATCAGCTGGGTCAGGCCTTCCGCGTCGAAGCGATTCGACGGGTTGAAGAATTCGAGGTCGGTCTGATCGAGGTCGGTGATCGCCACCGATTCCAGCTCGAGGCCGTTCTGGGCCAGGGCCTCGGCGGCTGCGGCCTTGACGCGCGCGACGTAGTCGCCGCGCTTTTCGTGCATCTGCTCCATGGTCATTTCCGAGGCGACCGAGCGCATTGCAGAAACGAACTTGCCGGCAAGCAGCGCATGCAGCTTTTCGGGTTCCAGCGTTCTCCGGCCCAGCGTCGCCGCGGCGATCGAGACCGCTTCGCGGGTCGGCTGCACGCGGACGTAGAAATCGGCCTCGATGTCGATGCGCATGCGATCGCGGGTGATGACGGCGTCCTGCTTCGACCGGATGATCGGCATCGGCAGCACGTTCATGTTGACGGGTGTGAATTCGTGAATGAAGGGGAGCACGAAGGCGCCGCCGTTGATCACCACCCGCTCGCCGAGGAAGCCGGTGCGCACGAACGACACTTCCTTGGAGGAGCGGTGATAGAGCCAGTTCACGACGTAGACCGCCACCACGATCACGATCAACGCGACGATCAGCCATAGGATCAATGCGCCAATAAAAATCCCCGACATGGTGTCAACCTCCCGTAACCGGCGCTCAACGTCCGTTGATCGCCTTGAATTTTCGAACCTGTTCCGTCAACGCCCGCTCCACCGGAAGCCGCTCCATCGAGGAAGCTCCGTAGAAGCCGTGACACTTGCGGGCGTGTTTCAAGATGAATGCGGCGTCCGCCGGCTCGGCCACCGGTCCGCCATGCGCCAGCACCAGTATCTCGGGATTGATCGCCAGGGCTTCCGCCGCCCAGGCATCGACGCGGGCCGGACAGTCCTCGAGCTTCAGCGCCGTCTGTGCGCCGATCGAGCCGCCGGTGGTGAGGCCGAGATGGCAGACCACAATGTCTGCGCCTGCTGCCGCCATCGCCTTGGCGTCGGCGGCATTGAACACGTAGGGGGTGGTCAGCAAATCCTTGGCACGCGCCTTGGCGATCATCTCGACCTCCAGCGCGTAAGACATGCCGGTCTCTTCGAGGTTTGCGCGAAAGACGCCGTCGATCAGGCCGACGGTCGGAAAATTCTGCACCCCCGCGAAGCCGAGTGCCTTCAACTGGTCGAGGAAGACATCCATGTCGCGGAAAGGATCGGTGCCGTTGACGCCGGCAAGCACCGGCGTCTTCCTGACAACGGGCAGGACTTCGCCGGCCATTTCGACGACGATCGCGTTGGCGTCGCCGTAAGGCATCAGTCCTGCCAGCGAGCCGCGCCCGGCCATCCGGTAGCGGCCCGAATTATAGATGACGATCAGGTCGACGCCGCCGGCCTCCTCGCATTTGGCGGAGAGCCCGGTGCCGGCGCCGGCCCCGACAATCGGCTCGCCGCGCGCGACCATGGCGTGGAATTTCTTCAGGAGATCGGCGCGTTCAAATCGGGGCATCGTTCACCTCGCCACCCGCCGGCGCGTGCCCGGGCGTCCGATCAGAGAACGGAACGCGACGACGACCGCCGCGGCAAATTCTGGGTCGTTGATGTTGCGCTTCAACCTGACGAGTTGCCGGTTGCCGGTCTGGCGTACGGTATTTTCGAGCGCGCGGAACAGCGCGGCGTCGGCTTCGGGGTCCCAGAACGGTTGCCCCGGCGCGTCGAGCGCGGAGACGCCGCCTTCGGGCAGAAAGAACCGCACGGGCCCGTCCATCGCATTGAGGCGTTCACCGATCCAGCGTCCGATGCGGTCGTTCTCTTCCGCGGTGGTGCGCATCAGCGTGACCTGCGGATTGTGAACGTGCAGCTTGCGACCCCGGTAGCGCTCGGGGACCGTGTCGCGGGAACCGAAATTGACCATATCAAGCGCGCCGACCGAGCCGATATAGGGGAGGCGGGTGCGAATTATCGCGCCGAAGCGGTCGTCGGTCGCCGGGAAGACGCCGCCCATCATGAGATCGCACACCTCTGTGGTCGTGAGGTCGATCACGCCGGCGAGGAGGCCGGAATCCACCAGCTTTTCCATCGATTGGCCGCCGGCGCCGGTGGCATGGAACACCAGGCACTCGAAATCCCCGCGCAAGGCTGCGGTGATCTGCTGCACGGCGGGCGTTGTGACGCCGAACATCGTGAGGCCGACCGCCGGCAGGCCGGCGCTTGCCTCGCGGGCGTGTTCCGCTCGCGCGGCAAGCCGCGCCTTCACCATTCCGACGAGCGCATGGGCGCCGTTGGCGAGCACCTGGCGCGAGACCGAGTTCAGTCCCTGAACGTCGGTGACCGAGTACATCATGGTGATGTCGGCGTGGCCGACATAGCGGGCAATATCGCCCGAGGCGATCGAGGAGATGATGAACTTGGGCACCCCGATCGGGAGCGCGCGCATGCCGGGCGATACCAGTGACGCGCCGCCCGAGCCGCCGGCCGAAATCACCCCGACGATGTCGGCCTGACGGCGCAGCCAGTTGGTGAAGGCCTCGGCCATCGCTGTCACGGAGGTACCGCGATCCGAACCGAAGACAGCGGCGCCGCCGCGTGGATGGTTGAGCGCTATTTCCTGGGCGGAGACGTCGCAGGACGAGAGCTTGCCGCTGGTCGAGACATCGACCAGCCGCGCGCGCAATCCGCTGCCGGCGATGATGTCACGGATAAACCGGAGTTCCTCGCCCTTGGTGTCCAGCGTGCCCACAACGAGCACGGTTGGCGGTCCGGAGCTTCGGCCGGCCAATGCGTCGCGTCGCGGCTGTCCTGCCTCCGGCAGCCTTAACACCCCGCTCGAAAGGGTCCGTGCGCCGGCTTCGATGCGCGCGATCGGCGCGGGCTGTGACCATCGGGTCGGCGGCGACGGATTAGAAATGTAGACCCTGGTCGGCGCCGGCACCGATCGCCGCGCAGCAGCCGGCCGCGCCGCCGTGTCCCCGTTCGCCTCGGCATCGATCTCGAGCCCGGCCTCCGCATGGCGTCCAACGCCGAGCAGGCGCTGTTGCAAGTCGCGGTCGGAGGCGAGGCGTGAGGATTCGATGAGACGGTTGACGCGGCCGTTGACCATGATCGCGACGTTCTTCGAGACCGCCGTCGCCACTCCGATGTTCTGCTCGATGACGAGGACGGAAATGTCGCCTTCCTCGCCAAGGCGCACCAGCATCTCCTCGACCTGGGAAACGATGACAGGGGCCAGTCCTTCGGTCGGCTCGTCCATGATCAAGAGACGCGGATTGGTCACCAGCGCGCGCGCGATGGCCAGCATCTGCTGCTCGCCGCCCGAGAGCTGGGCGCCGCCGTTGTTCTTGCGTTCGGCCAGCCGCGGAAACGTGTCGTAGAGGCGCTCGACGCTCCAAGCGCCGCGCCGCATACCCGCGATCATGCGCAAGTGCTCGTCGACGGTGAGCGAGCGCCACAGCCGTCGCCCTTGCGGCACATAGCTGACCCCAAGACGGGCGATCCGCGCCGGTTGCAGCGACAGCAGGTCCTCGCCGCTCACGCGCACCGAGCCGCCGGTCGCGCGCACCAGTCCCATGATGGTGTTGCAGAGCGTGGTCTTGCCCATGCCATTGCGGCCGACGACGGACAGCACGCCTGAGTCGAGCGTCAGATCGACACCCTGCAGCGCATGCGAGCTGCCGTAGTAGACGTCGAGGCCCCTGACTTCGAGGATTGGTGCGGCGTGGCGCGCATCAGCCATGGCCGGCTCCCAGATAAAGCTCCTGAACCTCGGGGTCGGATTCGATTTCCTGCGGCGTCCCTTCCTTGAAGATGCGGCCGTTGTGCATCATCGTCACGCTCTCGACGACGCGAAGCGCGACGTCCATGTCGTGCTCGATGATGATGTAGCCGATGTGGGCGGGCAGGGCGGTGAGGATTTCCATCAGTTCGGCGCGCTCGGTCGGCGACAGACCGGCGGCCGGTTCGTCGAACAGGATGAAGCGCGGCGCGCCGGCGAGCGCAAGCGCGATTTCGAGCTGGCGCTGCTGACCATGGGCGAGTTCGGCGACGCGCCGCTCTTTTACCGCGGTCAGATGTACCGCCCGGACCAGATCGTCGGCCGATTGCTTCAGAACGTCGTCGCTGCGCGGCCGGAACGGCGAGAAGCGTCCCCGCGAAACCCCGCAGCAGGCGAGGTAGACGTTGTCGTGAACGGTGAGCCCCGGAAACAGCGCGGAAATCTGGTAGGTGCGCCGAAGCCCGCGGCGGATGCGCTCGAAGGGCGGAAAGTGGGTGACGTCTTCGCCGAAGAAACGGATGGTGCCGGAGGTCGGCGGAAAATCGCCGGTGATGCAGTTGAACAGCGTGGTTTTTCCGGCACCGTTGGACCCGAGTACCGCGCGCCGCTCGCCGGGGCGCACCGTCAATGTGACGTCGGTCAGCGCGGCCAGCGCGCCGAACAGCCGTGTCACGCCGCGCAATTCGAGCGCGGCGCCTGCGCCGACAGTTGAGAGACGCTGCGCGACGCTATCCATGGCGGTCTCCGCCCGGAAGTCGCTGTCGCGACTGGCCCCGGTTGCGCCACCGCTCCCAGAGCCCGACGACGCCGTCCGGTGAGAACAGCACGATGACCAGGAAGCCCAGACCGATCAGCAGGCGGAAGCGATTGCCGTCGAGCCCGATCGCAACCAGGAAATCGAGCGTGAAGGTGCGCAGCAGGACAAAGATCAGGGCGCCTATGAACGGACCGATCGGACGCGTGATGCCGCCGACGACCGCGATGATGAGAATGTCGATGGCCCGCTCGACTCCGACCGAACCGGGCGAGATCTGCCGATAGTTCCAGACCTGCAGGACGCCGCCGAGCCCGGCGAGAAAGGAGGCGAATGCATAGGCGGCGACGCGGTGCGCATTGACGTTGAACCCGAGCGCCGCCATGCGGCGCGGATTGTCGCGCACGCCCTGCAGGGCCAGACCGAACGGCGCGCGCGAGAGATAGCTCACCGCACCGAAGCAGAGGGCCGCCACCGCGAGTATCACGTAGTAGAAGGGGATATCCGCGCGCCAGTCGACGCCCCAGAAATGCGGTGTGACGACGCTGTTGATTCCGGTGTGGCCGTTGAAGATGACCCAGTTCTGGTTGGTGAAGTAGTAGAACGCCGATGCGATCGCCAGCGTGATCATGATGGTATAGATGCCCTCGGTACGCACCGCCAGCGCTCCGCCGATGCTGCCGAACAGCGTTGCCAGAACAAGCGCCATCGGCGTCGCGAGCCACCAGGGCCATCCGAGGCTGATATTGGCATTGCCGCTGGCGCCGAGCACCGCCGTCATGTAGCCGGCAAGGCCCGCGATGGTGAGCTGCATCAGGCTGACCATGCCGCCATAGCCGGCCAGGAACATCAGGCTCAACGCCACGATGCCGAGAATCAGGGTCGTGCCGAAAATCTCGATGAGAAAAAAGCCGTTGGCGATCAGCGGCATGATGACCAGGAAGAAGGCCACGACCCAAGCGGCGGGATGACCCAATTCCGATCGGGCGAGGCCGCTCAAGGGCGTTGTGGCGGCCGGTTCGGGCTGAAGTCGCGCGTCCTGCGTGATCGTCATGGCTAGCGGCCCGCCAGCAAGCCCTGCGGCCGAACGGCCAGCACGAGCACCATGATCAGAAACGTCACCACGATCGCGTAGGTCGGAATGTAGACCGAGCCGAGCTGCTCGGCGAGGCCGACAATCAGCGCGCCGAGCGCCGCGCCGGGGATCGAGCCCATGCCGCCGATGATGACGACGACGAGGGAAGCGAGCAGGAAGCGGATGTCTTCGCCGGGCGAGATCGACTGGAACGTGGCACCGACGACACCGGCCATGCCGGCAAGACCGGCACCGAGCGCGAAGACCAGAACGAACACCAGCTGAATGCGCACGCCCATTGCCGCCAGAATGTCGCGATCGTCGACGCCGGCGCGCACGATCATGCCGATGCGCGTGCGGTTGAGCGCAAGCCACATGGCGATGCCGATAACGGCGGACGCCAGGAAGATGACCAGGCGCACCATGGGATATTGCAGATAGACCGCCTCGCCCGATGACTTGACCGCGGTGACGAACGGCAATTCGATCGGGCCAACCAGCGCGTGCGGCGTCTGGATCTGGTAGAAGTCACCGCCGAAGGCCCACAGCATCAGATCGGCAAACACGATCGACAGCCCGATCGTCACCATGGTCTGGCGCAGGTCCTGCCCCTCGATGCGACGAAAGACGAGGATCTGCATGGCGACGCCGACCAGTGCGACGACGATGAAGGCGGCGATGAAGCTCAGCAACCATGATCCGGTCGCGACGCTCACCGCGTAACCGATATAGCCGCCGAACAGATAGAGCGAGCCGTGGGCCAGATTGACGTTGCGCATCAGCCCAAAGATCAGGGTGAACCCGCTCGCCACCAGGAAATACAGGCCGCCGAGTGTGATGCCGTTGAAAACGGCACTCAGGAAGACCTTCTTCCTGCCGAAAGCGTCCTCCAGACCTGGCGGCCAGGTTGCGAAGAACAACCACAGCACCGCCGCCACCGCGATCAGAATGGCCAATGACCATATCGGATGGCGTTCGATGAATTTGTTCATGAACGCCACCCGCGTTCGATCAGGGGCTCGGGGCGCGCAGGCGCCCGGTCTGCGCCAGCCGGTTCGCGTCGATAGGCTGAGACTGGGACATTCGACGCCATCTTGGCCCTTGTCCTCCCTTGGCGCGACGATTCCCGGGGCGATGGTCCTTGGCGCGATGATCGTTCGCCGTCCGCTGCCGCCGCCATCCTATCGGTCTGCGCGGCCCGGACTTGATCGCCAGTATCCTTTCGCGCGCCGGCCTGCCTGCTCAGGCCCTCAGGACCTTGGCGGCGCGCCGGTAGTCCGTGGGCGCCATGCCAACATTGCTGGCAAAGAAGTGTGTGAACGAGCTCTGCGACGAGAAGCCAAGGTCGAAACCGATGTCGGCGATCGAGGTTTCGGTGGTCACCAGCGAGTCCAGCGCCTTCTCCATCAGCAGCGTGTTGACATAGAGGTGCGGGGTGATGCCGGTCTGGCTGCGAAAAAGCTTGTAGAAATGCGGCCGCGACAGGCCTGCCTCGCGGGCGATCGCATCGAGTTCGATTTCGGCACCGATGCCTTCCGCCAGCAGCCTGATTGACTTGCGCACGCGAAAATCCGTGACGGCGCTGCCGGCGCGATCCTCCGGCGACGCGTCCGCCTGGCGCCAGCTCTCTTCGTGGCAGGCGTCGATCAGGCTGCGCAACTCGCCGTCGAGGCCGTTGAGTGAGGGGACGCCGCAAACCATGGAAGCCGCCGCCCTGATATTCCGGTCGAGCGTCGCAGTGCGCCTGAATTTCGTGCACCCGAAACGCAGGCCGCGGACGCCCGCGAACCACTCGGCATTGACGTAGAGGACGAGGAAGAGCGCACCGTTCGCCAGATCCTTCGGGAGGAAATTGTGCGGTTCCCAGGGGTTGACCGCCACCACGGTTTCTTCGCAGAGCAGTTGCGGCTGCTCGAACACCTCGACGCAGCCTGGCGTACCGCCGATGTGGAAGATCAAATGCCCTTCGCGATGCGCGTGCACGTTGAAGGGACGATTGAGCTGATAGACCGTCGCGCGGCCAAAATGGCCGTGAAAGACGGCAAGAGCCCGGCTCATGCATTCCTCCCGTGGATGGTATCTTCTTGTTTTTTATAAGTTTGATCATCCGTGGGGAGAATGCAAGAGAACGTTCGAGGGCCGCCCGAACGCAGGCCTTTGGAGAATGGACGGCCGGCCCCGAGGATGCCGGCCGCCCGGCTTGTTTCAGTACTTTTTGCACTCGGGAACCGTACGGCTCGGCAGGCCTATCTTGGCGAATACCGCCGGGTCATAGCCGAGCGTCTGGTTCACGTTCGGTATGACCTTCACGACCTTGCTGAACAAGGCGCCCTTGCCGTCGTCGACGACTTCGGTGACGAAATTGGTGCCGATCGCCTGACGGTTGGAGTCGAGCTTGATCTTCCCGTTGGGCGCATCGATTTCAAGCGAAGCCAGCGCGGCCTTCAGCTTGGACTGATTGTCGCTGAGATCGCCGTTCACTTTCCTGAGCCCGAGAATCAACGCCATCGTCGAGCCATAATAATTGGTCGCCAGCAGGGACGGGCTCGGGAAACGCTTCTCCGGCGGGAAAGCCGCCTGATAGTCTTTCACGAAAGCCTGCCAGGCCGGATCTTCCCAGGTGTCGGCCTGGCCACTGGCGGCGATCGTGCCGATCAGCGCATTCTTGGCGTTGCCCTTGGCCGAAAGGATGGTCTGGTCGACCATGATCGAGCCGCCCAGCAGATGCGCCTTGCCGCCGGCCTGCTGGTATTGGTTGAGGAAGTTGACGGCGTCTGCTCCGCCAAGCCCCAGATAAATCGCGTCGACGTCGTCGGGCAGTGCCGCGATGACCGAGGCAAAATCCTTGGTTCCGAGCGGGACCCATTGCCGACTGGTGACCTTACCGCCGGCGCCGCAGAATTCGAGCACGAGCCCGAAAACCTGGGTGTAAATGAAGGAGTAGTCCTCGCCCACCGTGGCGATCTTGCGGTAGCCTTTGGTGTCAAAGGCATATTTGCCCAGGCCGACCTGCCATTGGGCGCCATCCATGTTGAAGCGGAAGAAGTTCGGCGCCGGGTCGACATAGGTTGTTTCCTGCGCGCCCGACGCGGCGTTGATGAACGTCAATTCGGGGTGCGTCTTGGCGAAATTCTTGACGGCGATGCCTTCGTCCCCCGACAGTGGCGAAAGCAAGATCTGGACCTTGTCCTGCTCGATCAATTTGCGAACGGCGCGCACCGCGGAGTCAGGCGTCGCGTCGGTGGAGGCGATGACGAATTCGAGTTGCTTGTCGCCTATGTTCTTGCCGAGTTTGTTCAATGCGGTCTGATGGCCGCGAATGCCATCCTCGCCGAGCACCGTATAGGTGCCCTCCAAGGTCGCCGTAACACCGACTTTGATTTTTTCCTGAGCGAAAGCGGCGCCCGACATAAACAGGCTCGCCAGCGCGGCAAGACATAAACTGCCCTTCAACATAGAACTCCTCCCATTCGTGTTTTTGTTGACGTTCGCTGCGCGGAGACAGACTTGCACCGGATTGAACGCGATCCGATCCCGCACTTCCGCGGAAAGTGAATAGTGCGCATCGCCGGGCCGCGAGGATGCAGGGCAATTTGACCGCTAGTCTCATTTTTTTTGCTGCGACGCAGCGAGAAGACTCTTGAGCCCCTTCGTGGTTTGCGACCGTCGTTCTTGCAAGGCCTCCAGGACAAAGGAGTGGACCTGTTCCTGCACCACCAGGCGCTTGATACTTCGACCATCGCGGGTAAGGCCATGTTTCAGATGCCAGGAGTGTTTGCGGAATTCGAACGGGGTATAATTCGTGAGCGCGTCAACGCGGGCTGGCGCGAGCACGTCAAAACGGCACGAAGCTCGGTCGGCGACGGGTCAAACCTTCTGTCGAGGCACGGATAAGGGAGCTGCGGGCTAAGGGTGACGGAACCCTCAAGATCGCCCGGATGCTCCGCGTTGGCACCAGGGTCGTCCAAAGGGTCGTCCTGGAAACCGTCTGACCCTCGCCGAGAAAAGCGATCGAACTACCAGGGGTCGCCGCGCACCGCGTTATCCAAACTGCGTGATGAATCACTGCGTCAACTCAATTTGCAGGATGACGCACCTCTCCCGCCGAGATCCAGCGACGGCGGGTAAATCACGCCGGCGGCGGCAGATCGTCGATCTGGTCGAAGCCAAGACCGCTGGCGGCGGCGCCGCGGCCGGTCTCGCGGGCGCGGCCGACCCAGAGATAGGTTCGCCCGTCATGCCAGCGCGCGCGCTGCACCCGGCGGGTCACGATCACGCCGGAGGCCGGCACTTCCGCTTCGGCGACGTAGAACGGCGCCGGCAACTCGTTGAGCAGCACGCCGCGGCGCACCGGAGCGACCGGCGGCGCGCCGTGCGCCGGCATCGCGCCGCGCTGAAAACGGATGTCCTGGATGCTGCCCGGCAAATGCACCGGCAGGAACGGGACCCAGTTCTCGGGAACGGTGGTGCCGAGGGTGTAGCGCACGCCGGCAATGGTCGGCGGCGGGGGCGGCTCGTCCGGGATCAACAGCCGCGTCTCGATGCCCTTGCCGGTGCCGTCGGGCACGACGTCCTCGATCGCCCAGGCGAGGTTGGCCATCTCGTCGCGGGCAAAGCTCACCGCTTCGAGCGGCTCGCTGCTGTCGACCGAAGTCAGGCTCGCCGGCAGCCATAAATAGCGGCCGCGCCAATCGTCATCATTCTCGCCGGTGACGGAAAAGAAGCTCCAGCGCTGCAAGGCGCTGCCGGTGACGGCATTCGCCGGCGGGATCAGGGTGCGGTCGCCGAACACGTCGGTCACCACCAAGCCGAGCACCTCGCAGAGGTGGTTCACCGGCATCTCGTAGGGGACGACGAACCAGTCATTGCCATAGACCAGTCCCATCTCGGCGAACATCAGCAGCAGATGGTCGGTGGTCTTGGCGTTCAGCGAGCCAAAATTGATGCGGCGATCCTCCATTTCCCAGAACCGCGGATTGGGCATGCCCGGGAACGACGCGGCGGTGGGAACGAAGGACAGCGTTTCGGCGCGCGGCGGCGCGTCGACGGCCCCGTCCGGCGGATCGAGCCGGGTCGCGGCGGGCGCCGCGTCGAACGCGTACCAGTCGAGCCGGCCTTCGACATAACGTGGCGCGGTGAGCACCGCCTGCTCGCCGCTGGTGCTCGAGGTGGCGATCCGCACATCATAGGCAAGTCGGTCCGGCACCCAGGCGCGCGGCGGCGCTGGCTGCGGATCACCGAACACCCGGCGCCGCCAGGCCGCGACAGCAACGGCGGCAGGTGTGACATCGGCAGGCGCGGCGCCGAGATCCGCCGCCAGCGTCCCCGCCGCATGCCGCGCCAGCAACTCGCCGCCGTCGAAACCTCGTGTTGCGGCAATGCGATAGAGCGTCGACGCATCGGGCTCGCGCGCCCAGTCGGCGGCTTGCGCCAGCGGAAAGGCCGCGCGGGCGCTCACCGCGATCGCCGCGCGCACCGCGGCCGGCAGCTGCCGCAGGAACAACTGGCCGGCTTCGATCCGCGCCGGCAAGGTCCAGGGAAACGCCTCGCGCTCGACCGCGACCTCGAGCGGCACCGTCTCATCGATCGGCTGCGGCGCACCGCCGGCGAAGGAAACGCGCTCGAACGGCGCCAGCCGGGTCGCCAGTCGCGCATCGATCGGCGAGGCGGCGTCCTCGGCATGAAACTCGCCGAGCTGCCACTGCCGGGTCAGGAACCAGAGCGCGTCGCGGACCTCGGCGCGAAGGCTGCGGGTGAAGTCGACGCTGCGCGGCCGCGGCTCGAGGCGGTTGTAGGCCGTGATCGCCGGCTCCCGAAACACGGCGTTGAGGACGGCGGTGTTGGCCAGCGCTTCGGTGAAGGTGGTCATGGCGAGGTCCCCGCGGTCTTGAAGTCGGCCATGTAGGCTGTCTCCACGATCTGGCTGAGAATGATCGGCACCGAGAGGCCGAAATCGAGCGACAGCGCCCCGGGTGACGTCGAGAACTCGGCCATGGTCGCCGGCAGCAGCGTGGTGACGCCGGAGATCTTGTCGAGCATGTCCGGTTCGACGGCGCGCAGTTTGGCGCGCAGCATGGTATCGCGGACGATGCCGAACAATTCGTCCCAGCTCCAGTGCTGCTCGCCCTCGCCGGCGACCGCCAGCAGCAGCGCCTGCATCGGCGCGCTGTTGGGCTGGTCGAAGCCGAAGGCAAGCCCGGTGACCTCGCTCTTGCGCGGAAAGGATTCGGTCCATTCGTCGACCAGCAGGCCGCAGCGCGGTGCCGCCGCGACAAAGCCCTGCGGCCGCAACTGGATCACCGACAGCGTGTCGTCGAAGATCGCGTGACCCGCCGGCAGCGCAGCGCCGAGCCAGACATCATTATTGCGCGGTGGCAGCTGGATCGCGACCAGCGACGCGGCGCTGCCGGTGGTCAGCTCGCCGCTGAGCCGCAGCCGGTGCAGGCGATGCACCGCCTGCCGCACCTGGGCGACGCTGGTGAGCACGTCGCCGACCGGATCGATGGTTGGATCGCCGGCTCGCGCGGTCGCCAGCATGGCGTCGTGCGCCGCATCGCTCAGCGCCAGATCGGCGGCGTTCGGCGCGGTGAAGCGCGGCAGCACGCGAAAATCCGCGCCGAGGAGCTGCTGCACCGCCTCGATCAGCTTGGTTGACGCCTGCGGCGGGGTGAGCGCCGCGGCCTGGCTCGCAGTGTCGAGCGCGGCAGCGCGGTCGCGCAACGCCGCGAGCGCCGTCCCGCTGGCCTCGCCCTGCGCGACCAGCGTGTCGTCGGCACCGGCGGGAAAGGCGAAGGGCAGGCCGGCATCGGCGGCGCGGCGCAGCACGGCGCGCAGCGCCGCCAGTTCCGGCGCGCCGGCGCCGGCCGTCTTGGCATTGCTCACCGCCGTTGCCAGATCGGTGATCAGCGTGTCGGCGTTGCCTCTCAACGCAACAAAGCGCGTCCGCAGCTCGGTGACGTCGATCCCGGACGGCTCGGTGCCCTTGGGCAGCGGTTTCGAGGAGGTCAGCGCATCGCGCCCGTCGATCGGCCGGGCGCTGGCGATCACCTGATGCGCGAGGTCGAGGATGGCGATGGCGTCCGCAATCGGTGCGACGTTCGGGTCAGCCAGCCCGGTCTCGGCGAACGCGATCGCAACTGTGGCGGCAAGCGAGGCGCCGCTACTTGCCAGCGCCACCGCGCGGATGCGGGCTTCGAGTTCGGCCGGGCCGGCGGCGTCGCGCAGGCCCCGCGCCACCTGCAGCAAATCCAGCGGCTGCAGCTCGAGTTCGGACAGCCGGACGGGAGCAGTGGTGGTTGCGCCGGATTCGGTCAGCGTCACCTTGCAGGCAAACAGTGCGGGGTCGCCGAGCAGCGCGCCGATCCAGGCATTGAGCGGCGGCTCGAGGCGGGCGCGCGGGGTCAGCGCGATCGGCGCCCAAGGATTGGCCGCCATGGCCGGGTCGAACTCGATAGTCAGCCGCTGCGTGAAGGCGAGATCGGTGCCGCGCGTCGAACGCGAAACCTCGATTTCCGGCGGGACCACCGCTGCCGAAAGCGACTGCACGATCGCGGCGGCGCGATCGAAATTGCCGAGCGCGAGCTGATAGGCGGTTTCCGAGGTGATCACGTCCTTGAGCGCGTCGAGCGAGTCGCGCAGCTGGCCGCGGATCGCCTTGAGCTCGTCGGTCCTGGGTTGCGAAAGCGCCGGCAGGCCCGGCACGCCAGCGGGGAAGCCGTCGGGCGCCGCGATGATGTCGAGGCCGTTGACGCATGAAAAGTCCGGCACGATCTGTGGACCCTCGTCGGGATGGCCGGCCCTGGGGATGCGGGTGCGGCGGATCGGGAACGCCAGGCGGAACGCCGGCTTCAGGTCGTTGAGGATGACCGCGCCGCCAGGACGCGTGGTCGCCTCGTGCAGGCCGCGCTCGAATTCGATGCCGAGCAGTACCTCGATCGGCTGGCCGTTCCGCACCCCGTCCATCAGCTCCTTGGCCCGACGCACCCGGCGCGAACCGAGGTCGACCGCGAGCAGCCCCGGCTCGGACGGCGTCGCGTGGGTGAGATAGCCGTTGCGCAGCACCGCCGCGGCGGTGGCGTGATTGAGCGAGGGGGTGTGGATGAATCGGCGCGATCAATCGGGCTGTACAGGTTGCCGCGTCCTCGCGCAGCGCTTCGGGCAGCGCGCTCTCCTCCGCCGGGAGGCGGCGGCCCGGCGCCCGCTGCACGTTTTCGAGATAGCCGAGCGCGCCGAGATAAAGCCCGCGCGTGGTCTGGTTGGGTTTCCCGGTGGCGCGGCGGCGCAGCAGCCGGCGATCGATCAGCGCCGTCTCCCAGGCGTCGAGCCGGTAGCTCAGCGTATCGAGGTGCTCGGCGAACAGCCGTTCCAGCCGCGCCGTCGGCAAGCCGCGCAGCGCGCCATAGGCCGCCAGCATGTCGTCGAGCGGCGCGCCGATCGCGGCGTTGGCGCCGCTGCGGTATTCGGGCAGATGCACCATCGCCAGCAGCGGCAGGTCCGAGACCACGGTGTCGGCGACGGCGCTGGCCGGCGCCGACAGGACTTCCCACGCGGCGATGTCGACGGCCGGGGTCATGCCGAGGAATTTCCGGCTGACGACGAGTTCGGGCGCCTCGATGTTGAACAGCTTGAGCCAGATGTTGATGCTGGTCCCGGTCTGGATCAGCAGCGCATGCCGCGACGGCCTGTAGAACAGCGCCGTCGGCTGAGGCGCGCCGCCGAAATTCTGCAGCCGCAGCGCGTCGGCGCTGCGCGCATTGGCGGCGAGCCAGTCGATGTAGTCTTGGTCGCCGCCGCGTCATAGGGTTTTATGGGATCGGTCTCGGAGAACGGCTGGCCGTCGATCAGCGCGGTGGTCGGGATAAGGGTCTGGTGGCGCTGGTAGATCAATTGAAACAACAGCGGGTAGGGCTTTTGAGTGCCGTTGGCGCGCTGCGCCTGATAGCCGAGACTGGTCAGCGTCGCATCGGCGGCGAAGCCCGCGAACACCGCCGCGAACACGTCGGCCATGCGGTCGCCGCCGGCCTGGAAACCGGCGAGATTGGCGAGGTGGTCATAGGTATTGGCGATGCGCTGGAAATATTCCGCCGCGGTCGGCTGCAGGCCCATGATGGCGAGAAGATTGGCGCTGGCGTTGCTGCCGGCGCCGAGTTGCGCCAGTTGCGGTAGGCAATTGACCCAGAACGGGCGGGCGCGTGCAGGGATGCGCTCGATCGCGGCGTCGAGGCTGAAGCTGCGCTGTGGCTCGCGCACGGCGCGCGGCGCCGGTCCCGCCAGCACGACACCATAGGGCTGGTTGCCGACCCGGATCGCGGCCAGCGGTCCGCGGCCGGTGACCGAACGGGTGAACAGCAGGCGCAGATCGTCGAACATGGCGTCGCCGGCCACCTCTCCGATCATGGTGCGGAGGAAATAGCCGAGCGTGCCGGGATAGAGCGCCGCGTTCATCGCCACCGCTTCGGCATGGTCGTGGGCGTCGGCGTTCGGCACCCGGGCGAACAATTTGGGCTCGAGCCCGAAATAGGCGGTGAGCCGCCTGCCGTCGCTCGCTCTGTCGAGATCGACTGCGGCCGGCGCCGCCGCGCCTGCCTCCTCGGCGGCAAAGCTCGCCTCGGCGAACCAGTCGAGCGTATCGAGCCCGGCATCCTCTGCGCTGGTATTGTTGGTCGCTGTGCGCCTGCGGCACCAGCGCCATCCCCTTGCCGAGTCGCGGTCACCGGTGGATCAGCTCGGTGACGAGCGCCTCGCTGTCGGCGATGTTGGCCGAATGCTTGAGGCCGAGCACGATCGACTCGTTCGAATCGCGGCGGCATCGCCGACTGCGCAACTCGACGCAGAAGCCGAGCCCATCTTGACCGGAGTATCGAAGTCGCGCAGCCACTCGGACGCCGCGTCGAACACCCTCTTGCCGTCGGGGCCACATGAGCCAGGAGGCGGTGCCCATCGGCCTGCAGAGGAGGCGGGCCGGCCTGGACCACATCATCGATTAGCGCGCCGACCCCACGGTGGCTGATATTGCCGGCGCGCAGCAAGGCCACACCCAGCGGTCCGGCAGCACGCTCTGACCAGCGGCGGCTGTGTCCAGGCGTCTTCCTTCTGCACCGGCTCGATTGGGAACAGCAGCCCGGCCGGGACGACCAACGCGTGGTTGCTCCAGTTGGTGGGCGGGTCCTCGTCACGCATAGGACGCGCGCGGCGCCAAAGGCTTCACGAAATTGCGCCAGGTTTCCTTGCGCGCGGTGTTGCAAGCATCGGTCGCGATCGCCACCAATAGCCCTGGCCGGCGTCGACTTCTTTCTGGTCGGAATTTCCTCATGGTCGTTGATTTCAATTTCGTCAGGAAACACCCCGACCAGCAGCGCGAATCCTTGAAGCGTGTCTCCACCCGCAGCGGCAGCAGCAGGATCGGGGTTTCCGCGGACCACGATTGCGTCAGCGCCTCGGGCGTCACCGCGACATGCAGATCGCCCACCAGGCCGATGACCGCGCGCCCCGCGCTCTCCAGTTTGGCATTGAGATCGGCGACCGCCGCGGCGCCGTCCCGCACCGCTTCGTCGACTTGTTCGCGGGCCCCACGATCGCCTTGGCGAGCGAGGCGCTGCGCCTCGCGCCTGCGGGCGATTTGGCGGAGCCGCGCCGCCTGGGTCTGGCGTCGCGCGTCGTCATGCGCGGCACGCGCCGCGCGCAGCTGTTCGAGGATTGCGCCGGGTTCAGCCATTGAGCGTCTCCAGCATTTCGCGGGCGTGGATCGCGATCATTACCGGATGCTGGAACAGGATCGATGCCATGTCCGCGGCGTGGTGGCCCCATTGCGCCTTGAGGTCTGCGGCGAGCAGGTTGAAGAAAGCCGGCTTCGGTGGCACGGCCGGATCGACGAAGCCGCCCGCGGGCATGTTGACCCAGCTCAAATCATTCCAGGTGATCGGCGTCGCGGGATCGTCGTCCGGGTCGTATTTGATGTCCATGCCGAAGCGCGGCTCGCCCGGCACTTCCTGGATCATGAAATACCAGCCCCAATCGTCGTTTCGACGTTGCGGGTGGTCCGCGCCCTGTGCCTCCTCGGGGGTCATATCGAAGCCGAAGAAGCGGATGTCCGGCTCGATCTCGGCGGGGAACGGGAACCGAATTTCATCGTGCATCTCGGCTTCGGTTGTGACTCGGGACGATAACGGGCTTCGCGCGCTCCGGCTTGCCGGATTTGTCGCGCGCGATGTGCGCCTTCTGTGCGTAGATCAGGGTGTTCGGATATTTCTTCAGCAGCTCGCCGCGGATCGTGAGGACGAGGTGGCGGTCTTGGCCGCTCGGGGCTCGATGGGTGCCGAGCTGCGACGGCGTCGTCCACCGGTCGATCGGCGCGATGTCGCGATACATCGCCTTGTGCTCCTCGGCGTGAGCGGCGGGCGGGCGGCGGGACCATGATTCCGCGCACGCCCCAGAACTGCCGGAAGTAGCTGCCGCGCTGGTCGGTCGGATATTCGCGCCACAGGAGCTCGCGGCCGAATTCGTGGTTGAGGCCGACCATGTAGGCCTCGATGAAGGGGGGATTGGTCCGAGCAACGTGATCGTGTCCGGCGGGATAAGCGTGAGGTTGGGGCAGAAACAGCTCCGTCGAGATGTCGCGCAGCTTCTCGTACATCGGATCGTCGAAATCCGGGTAGGCCATGCGCCGGCACCACGTGCTCGGGATCGCGCAGCCAGCCCGGCGCGAAGCCGAGCACCACTTCGCTCGCAAGCAGCATCGGCCAAGCGCGTTTGGGATCAATCGCGGCCTTAAGC
>CAVZWE010000033.1:0-174071 GCA_963778925.1 uncultured Alphaproteobacteria bacterium
CAGCATCATTCAAATTGATCTGCGTCAAATGCATCGTCCGAATGTCGTTGGGGTCAGAACGCAGCTTAGCCGCCATTAGAACAGCGTACGTGAAGTTCTTCTTGGCGGTTCGCACTGTGGGGGGCGTCATTCAGCGAACGAGATGTAATACGGCTCTAAACGGCTTCTTCGTCACTGTCGTCCTACTCGAAGATCGCGGATGACGGCGAATGCTGCTTGGAGAGCCAAAAAGACGCCAAATGCGCTAACGGCTAATTTTATGCTTTCGAACCCATAAGCAAGAATGATCATATCGGAGATCGCACCAATGCTGCTCGTCAAAGCGGAGTTTCGGGCATAAAACCATGTACCTTCGACGAGTGGGTCGTGAGATTTTCGAAACCGAAACATCAAAGCGGCTTCAGCAATCGAGCCTACTATTGTTATTGCCGCGGAAAGTTCGAGCGTTTCTATGTTCTCATGCGTCGGATGGGTAAACTCCTGCCAAAACTCGTAGAGGGTCTGAACACCCCCGAATAGAATTATTGCAGCAAGGATGTAGGCGGCTCGTCGTTTCCACAGTTCACCATGGCGAAATGAAATCGCCGCAAGTCCGAAAACCACCAGGTCATATATCCATTCGACGCCATCTTTGGTTAGGTAGTGTGAGCCAGTTGTAATTCCGTAAATAGTTTCAGCGACGAACAATCCGAGCGTAAGCAACAAGTTCAGATACAACGAAAGAAGATACGATCGACTGTCTTCATTTCGTAAATGGTTCGCTTGCATCGATAAGCCCCGCACTTCACTAATCGGAGAGCCGCATTATAAAATTACGCATTTATAACGAAGCGACGCAGCGACTTGATATCGGTGACGGATTTGAGTCGGTCGTTCTTTGATTGACAGGGCTTCATGCGGAAACGACGATTCTCCAACAAATTATAATGGAGAATTGCGTCATGAGCGGCATCGGCAAACAAGCCAAAATCCCATCAGATCATCAGCAGCAGGCATTGTTGGCGTGGCTCGACACCCGGAAGCACGCAGACCGAAATCGGCTGATCGTCTTGCTGTCGTTCAAGGCAGGGTTGCGGGCCAAGGAGATTGCCGCACTGAAATGGTCAATGGTGATGAGCGCTGATTTGTATCCCTCCGCGGTAGGCCGCCTTGCTCAGTGACAGGTTTCCGACGAAGCATGTGGCTTTAAGGCTAGCCTTAAGGTCGGTTGATGCGGGTAGAGGTTCTGGGCGGGGTTGAGCGGCGCCGTCGCTGGTCGCGCGACGATAAGATGCGGATCATCGAGGAGACGCTGGCGCCCGGGGCGGTGGTGACGGAGATCGCACGGCGGCACGGCATTGCGACGAGTTTGGTGTTCACGTGGCGGCGGCGGGCTCGGCTGGCGACTGGCGCTTCGGCGGGACCGCGCCTTGTCCCGGTTCAGGTCGCCGCGGCTACGGCCGAAAGCGTCCGATCGATTGAAGCCCTGGCGGCGATGCCGGCCCGGAAGCGCCGTTGCTTGATCGAGATCGAGCTCGGTGATGGCAAGCGCATCAGCGTTGACGAGAATGTCGACGCTGGGGCGTTGGGGCGGGTCCTCGATGTTCTGAGCCGGCGATGATCCCTGTTCCGAGCGGCGTCAGGGTCTGGATCGCGACGGGCCACACCGACATGCGCCGCGGCATGCAGGGCCTGGCTCTGACGGTTCAGGAGAGCCTGAAGCGCGATCCCCATGCCGGCGATCTCTATATCTTCCGCGGGCGCCGGGGCGATCTCGCCAAGATTCTCTGGCATGATGGCATCGGATTGTCGCTGTACGCCAAGCGCCTGGACCGCGGCAAGTTCATCTGGCCGACGGCGTCGGCGGGCGCGGTGTCGATCTCGGCGGCCCAGATGGCTTATATGCTGGAAGGGATCGACTGGAGAAATCCGCAAACGACATGGCGACCGCGGAGCGCCGGCTGAGCCAAATAAAATATGGGAGCAGGTGCATTTTAGGAATCACAAATCGCTGAATTTATGATTTTCTGGTTTGCATGGACACGGCTCGCGGCGCTCTTCCCGACGACATAACCGCTCTGAAAGAGGCGTTGGCGACCGAGCGCGCGAAGGCTTTGGAGATCGCAGCGGAGCTTGCGGTCGCCCGTGCGAAAGCGTCGGAAGACAGTGCGCTGATTGCCCAGCAGAAGTTGCGGATCGCCAAGCTCGAGCGCCAGATCTACGGGCAAAGATCGGAACGCTCGTCTCGCCTGGTCGACCAGTTGGCGCTGACGTTCGAAGAGCTGGAGGCCAGCGCCACCGAAGACGAACTTGCGGCCGAAAAAGCCGTCGCCAGGACGACGACCGTTCGCGGATTTACGCGCCCGCGCCCCGAGCGCCGTACGTTCCCCGAGCATCTTCCCCGCAAGCGCGTGGTGATCGACCCGCCGACGGCTTGCGAGTGCTGCGGCGGCAACCGCTTGCGCAAGCTCGGCGAAGATGTGACGCGGACGCTGGAAACGGTGCCGCGCCAGTGGAAGGTGATCGAGACGGTACGGGAGAAGTTTAGCTGCCGCGACTGCGAGCAGATCAGCCAGGCGCCGGCACCGTTCCATGCCGTTGCAAGAGGCTGGGCCGGCCCGAGCCTCTTGGCCATGATCATGTTCGAGAAGTTTGGCCAGCATCAGCCCCTGAACCGCCAGGCCGAGCGTTACGCTCTGGAAGGGGTGCCGATCGCGCTGTCGACCATGGCCGACGCGGTGGGATCGGTCTGCGCTGCGCTTGATCCCCTGCTGCGCCTGCTCGAAGCCCATGTCATGGCGGCCGAGCGTCTTCATGCTGACGATACGACCGTGCCGGTCCTGGCCGAGGGCAAGACCGACACGGGGCGATGCTGGATTTACGTCCGGGATGACCGGCCGTTTGGCGGAACGGGGCCGCCGGCAGCGATGTTCTACTACTCGCGCGACCGCAAGGGCGAACATCCCCAGGCGCATCTGGCCCGATACGTCGGTATCCTGCAGGCTGACGCCTATGACGGGTATAACCAGCTCTATCTGGCCGGACGAAATCCCGGCCTTATCCGGGAGGCCGCCTGCTGGGCGCACGCGCGGCGTCCGTTCTTTGCCATGGCCGATCTCGAGGAGAATGCCCGTCGCAAGGCCGCCGGCAAGAAGGAAATCGCACTGTCGCCGATTGCCATCGAGGTCGTGCGTCGGATCGACGCGCTGTTCGAGATCGAGCGGTCGATCAATGGCAAGAGCGCCGAGGAGCGTCTGGCCGCTCGGCAGACGCTGAGCCGGCCGTTGACCGAGGATCTTCACGCCTACATGCGCGAGCAGGTCGTCAAGCTCTCGCGTGCGCATGACCTGGCCAAAGCGTTCAATTACATCCTCAAGCGCTGGGCAAGCTTCACCCTGTTCCTTGAAGACGGTCGCGTATGCCTCTCCAACAATGCCGCCGAACGAGGGTTAAGGGGCATAGCCCTCGGGCGAAAGTCGTGGCTGTTCTGTGGGTCTGACCGCGGCGGACAGCGCGCCGCGGCCATGTATAGTCTCATCGTCTCGGCCAAGATGAATGGCGTCGACCCGCAAGCCTGGCTGGCCGACACCCTCTCGCGCATCGCAGCTCATCCCGCCCATCGGCTGGACGAACTGCTGCCCTGGAACTGGACCCCTCCGACATCCGAGATCTCCGCTCAGGCGGCTTGATCCATGCACACCAACAAGGTCCACCACGTCACGACCATCAACCGCGTCGCCGAGCAGCTCGGCGAAGACGAAGGCTGGCTGCGGGACGTCGCCAGCGAGATGGAAATCGAGGACGGTGTCATCTGGGTCTATGGCGTCGGAGAAGACGGCGTCTTGGCGTTCACCGACTTCGGCATTGAGAGCCTGATCGAACTCATCAAGATGTACAAAGACAATCCTACGCTGCTCAAGCGTTACGATCCGCCATACTGACCAGCATGCTGGCCTACGCCGGATGGATACGCTGATGGCAACATTGGCGCTCATATCCATCTGACCAATGAGCCATCAAAGGAAAGAGCGGTCGGATCATTGCTCTGAACAAAGACCTCAAGAAGCAGCTGATCAAGGTCAAGGAAATCGACGGCATCACGATTGCTGATGCGACGAAGTCAGTCGTTAAGACCCAACGGGGACAAGGTACGTCAGCCCAAGTCATCGTGAATTGATTCGGGGAATGGTATCGAAAACTCGGGTTTGTTGGCTGTTCAAGTCACAGCGGTAGGCGTAGCTTTATCACGCAAGCAGCACGGAAAGTCAGTCTGGTTGGTGGATCATTGCGAGATGTTCAGGCTTTGGCGGGACATGCGTCGTTGACCACTACCAGCCGCTACATCGAGATGGATGCTGAAGCTCAAGCGAAATTGGTGAACATCGTCTGATCGGTAGGGGCAAGGTGCCTGCGGGACTGACGAGCCAATATTTGATCCCAATCACATTATTTTCCTTTTCAGCCCAGCGGTGATCGCGGTCTTTACACCACGATGGTAGCGTTTTTGATGCCCTTATTGGTCGTTTGATAAGGTTTGGTTATGCGAACCTTATCGGGAAATCGTGATATCGTCAGCACCGCATCCGGCAGGGATGGTTTTATACGACGAGGTGCAAGCAGGTATGCGCATCAGGTCGAGAAATTTAAGCGTCTGCATGTTGGTCGATTGTAGAAATGAAGGCTATCAATGAACGACTTGATCGTAATAGGGATGTTTTGCGGAACGACCTTGCTCACGGTCTCTGGTGGCGATTTGATCCGAGCCAACGAGATCATTCTGAAAAAAACTACGGCGAGACAGAATTCGAGATGGCTTTTACCAATTTGTAACGGTTGCGGGAAAGCCCAACTCGAACAATCGCTGCGGAGCAGGCGAAGTATGGGTGAAACCAACCTTTTCAAGATCAGGCGAACAATCGAAAATCCGTCGAATTGAGAAGGGCAAAGCTAGCGGTAGAGTGGGATCAAATTATAAGGCTCGTCTCGTTGCGTTGGGCATCTTTGCTGGTATAATGGGCGTGGATAAGTCATGGAGCTCAGACATAAGGTTCAATGACAACAGCGTAGCCGTTGGCATTGCGGGGACAATGAAAGGATACGATATAGCCGAGACAAATAGTTATGCGATTTGGTGCATGCAGGAACGCAAGGAGTGCCTAGTTTCGTCACTCGATCAAATTGGTGACAAAGTGAATTATCCGTACAGCGTTCCAATTGTTAGGTGGAGTAAAACTGAGATTGTTCGGCGAGTGAGGTGAACTCGTGGACCTGCGTAAGGACGTTGATCACAATTCTGCGAAACAGTCAGACCGCAACATGGGTGGAAGAGAGAGTGAATGCGGGGAAGGGGACATGTTCAAACGATAAGATGGTTCACAGGTGGTCGATTGAGTAGCGCATTCAGCCGACCACCTTTATCGGAAATCATGCCGCCTTGGACTTCTTCACTATCCCCACCTTGCTACCCTGCACCAACTGCTCGTCAAGCTCACCATTCCGAACAGCGGTGATCAACGTGTCAATCACCGATGGCAGTTTATCGAGTGACGGCACAGCAATTGCCGCCTTCCCCTTCTCGAACTCGATTGGTTTCAACCCCGACTCCGAACGAACAACGCATAGCTACCGTTTGGGTGTTGCCGCCACCACAACGGCACTCGTTGCTGTTTCTCCACCATCACTCGCTCACCATCCTTCTTCACCCAGTTTCGGACGGTGCGGGTGTAGTTCGGGTCTTTCAGAATGAGCTTTTGCTCTTCAAGCCGAGCGACGATTTTGGTGCGGCGATCAAGAACTGGATTGCCGCCTGTCGCAGGCAAGTTTATGAATGTAAGGTTTTTTAGGATAGCCATTTTATCCTCCATCGAGACAATCGAGGATACGGGATTATGATTCCGTTGAGAGAAAGGGCAAGGGAAGTTTTTGGCTCGGTCGGTTGGCGTTGGTTAGATGTCCCGCAATCCTTGCTTTGATTGATGCAAATCAAACAGATTGGATGCCCACAGGTGGATGCTGACCAAAATGCCTAACAACGAAACGCATTGAGAAGAAGCGTTTCAGGTGGAGGCGGATTTGTCGGACATTGTTGTTACGTTTTTGCTTCTTGTTGTCGTTGTTATTGTTGTTGTTGCCGTTGTTTTGAAAATGTTGATGCCGAAGAAGGTGAGCGGTTTGTTTTTAAAGAATCAACGAAGCAACTTGAGAAGGGCGTCGTCAGAAGCGACAAGTGAGCCAATCGAAGCGGCTATTTCTGAAGTTGTTCACGATACTTATGATAACGATGTTGCGACGGACGTATCGAAAGAAGCCAATGTTGCAGAACAGCTGACGAAGCTATCGAAGTTGCGTGACGGTGGTAGTCTTACCGACGAAGAATTCGGGTTTCTGAAGGCGAAGCTTATTCGTGGTGAGGATCCCCATTCTCGGTCACAAAATAGCTATGATGAGCCTGCGGATCTTGAGGAGCGTGTCGGATCTCTGCTCGGAAACAACTCGAACCGTGGCAAAGGATGGGGATCAGCGACTAAAGAAGTATTTTTGAGGTTGGGTCTACCTGTTTTGTTAGTGTCTTTCGGCGCATCGGCTTTTTTCCTATTGATTAGCTCATCGACGGATCTCGGACTTGCGGTCACAAAGTCTGAAGGAGGAGCTAAAGGGGAAGTGTTGACAATTTCGAACAGAGGAAAGGCAAAAATCGAGATCCAAGATATAACGATCAATGATCGAGATGATTGTACAATGGTAGGTATGGACTTTGTCTTTGCAGCTTTATCCGAGGATGGTGAATTCAAGAAACTCAAAGCTGAACTCCAAGACGCAAGTAAGCGTGACCCCTTGCTGCTACACAACATGTGGTTCACATATAAAACCAATAGTATGACGGCAGTCGTGATCGGTAGCGCATTAGGGAATAACTTGCAAAGCAAGGGAAGGATCTTGCTACCCAAAATGCTTGCAAACAGAAAATTCGTTTTGGATGTAGGCGACAGGGAGAGTTGGCAACAGGGCTGTGGGATTATTAGGGCAACTGTAAAAACGGATCGAGGAACACAGACATACACCTTGAATTGATCGAAGCATCGAGACTAAACTCACTCCTCCTCCCAAAATTCTGCAGGTTGATCTCAAGCACTACTCCCACGGCAGCACCTTCGGCTTCTTGACCTTCATCTTCGTCAGCTCGTCAGCCATCGCACGGTTCGAAGTGTGTCCGTAGAAGTTCTCGAGCATCTTGACGGATGTTCCCATGTTTCTCGCCAGGACGTAGTGGTTGACGCCTTCCTGTAGACGGAACGTCGCATAGGTGTGGCGCAGCGAGTAGATCGTTCGCTTCTCACCGTCTCGGTCGACTTCGACGCCTGCTTCCGTGATCAGTGTCTCGAAGCCTTTCTTGAATGTGTGGATTGGCGTGCCGTCTTTGTGGCAGAAGACGTAATCGTCCCTCGACGGTTTCTTGCCGATCTCTTCGGTGCGTAGTTCCCAGATGCGCTGGAAGTAGGTTTGCACTTCTGATGTTCGTGCGACGACGTCTCGTGCTCCTGTTTTTCCTTTCACGTGCAGGATGATGTTGAAGACTTGTCGGGCTTTTCGGTTGGCTCGGCGTCAATGTCACGCCAGCAAAGACCACGAGCTTCCCCAATCCTTATTCCAGTGTTGGCTAGGATCAGCACGTAGTTAGTCAGCATTATTCGATCCCGTACAATGGGACCAGACTTGTGCTCGCCCTGCTTCACCCATTCACGAAGGAAGCGGGTGAGCTTCGCCCAGTCTTTTGCATCGAAATGCGGTCGACGCTGCTCGTCGTGCTTCGGTCTTTCAAACTCGATCTTCCTGTCGAGGTGTCCTCGCTGATAGCACCAGTTCAGGAACGTCCCGAGTTGGCTCATCTCGTGGATGATCGTTGCATCCTTCGGCGCCTTCTTGACCGAGTTTTGCCGCCGCCAGTCGAAGAACCGGGCGATCTCCTGCTGGTTTATTTCGGTGATCTTTCGCTTGGCGAAGTAGGGGACAGCATATAGCTTGAGCAGCGCTATTATGGCGAGGTCCCGATTGCTCTGCTTGCCCGTCGCCTTCGAGTGTTCCTCGAACTCATCGACCAGGCGCTTTAGGTTCGGTCCTGTGATCGATTTGCCGAGCTTCACATTGATGCGGAGTTCGTCGAATAACTCATCAGCGAGCTTCCTGGCTTCGTACAGGTCGGATGTGCCGGTCCCTCGATAAATGTACCCAACCCCGTTCGGCACCTTCATACGGCACAGCCAGAGGCGTTTGGGTCGGTTCTCCAGCTGATAGAGAACAACCTTCCCGTCATGGAACGATTGCTGGTTGATGACCTTCGAAACGGGCATGGGGTCACGATAAACCCTGCTGATAAAACCCGATACCGTAATATGATTGTAATATGGCAGAAATTCGGGTTCGTCTGCCGACGATTTCCAGAAATCATTGATATTATTGGGGAAACTGGTGCTGCCAGACAGGATTGAACTGTCGACCTCTCCATTACCAATGGAGTGCTCTACCACTGAGCTACGGCAGCATGCCCGGGATTAAGAGAATCGGCCCAAAAGGCCCCAACAAGGCGGCCGATCCTTGCCACAAGGCCCCCTCCGGCGCAAGCGCGCGGGCCGTCGGCGATGCCATCAAAAAGCGCTGAAATCACCGGGGAGCGCCGGCCAACTCCTTCAATTGCATCAATTGCGCGCCGATCCGGTTCCCCATTTCCTCGCCCAGCGCGGCCAGCGCCTTGATCGGGCGGATCATGACCTCGAATTCGATCATTTCCCCGGCAGCGTTGAATTTGATGAGGTCGATGCCCTTGAGCTGCCACTTGCCGATATTGGCGGCAAATTCCAGCGCGACGTCGTGGGAGCCGCCGATAAACGTGCGGTGATAGCGAAAATTCTCGAAAATCTGCACCACCGTGGTCAGTACCAGTAGCGTCGCCTGTCGCCCCGGAATCGGCGATTGCACGAACGGCGAGCGAAACACAATATGTTCCGACAGTAGCGAGGCCAGCAGGCCGCGATCGCCTTCGGCGACAAAGCGATGCCAGCCGGCCAGGGTTTGTTGCGGCAAAGGCGCCAGCGCATGGTTTTCAGCCATCCGACATTCTCCCGGTCATTCGAGCAGGTTCACGATGAAGGATGACAACGATAAATACGAGGGGCAAACCGCAACGCCCGCGAAAAAACATCCGCGGCAGCACCGGCTGAAGCTGGCGTTGCGCGAAAATCTCAAGCGGCGAAAATCGCAGGCGCGGGGGCGAAGCGATGTCACGGTCGCGCCTTCCAATGATGACGACATGCCCCCACATGACGGCATTGGAAGGAAGCCGGATTAGAGCGTTTTCAAGCGAAGTGGATACCGGTTCGCGTCAAGAAAACGCGTCAAATCAAGAATTTAGAGCCCCGTTTCGATTCAATCGAAACGGAAAAGGCTCTAGCGGTGTGAGGTCGAGATGGGCGCAGACGGGACCACGGCAGGCAAGGGCAATGGCGGCGCCGCGGCCCCGTCCGCCTTTCCGCGTCTCGAGCAGACCTTTCCGACGCTGACGCCGCAGGAGATCGCGCGCATGCGCCGGTTCGGCGAGCTGCGCCATTACAAGGATGGCGAAAGGCTGTTCGAGACCGGCAAGCCCGGGCCGGGCATGTTCGTCGTGCTGTCCGGCCATGTCGCGATCACCCAGCGCGACGGCCTCGGCCACGTCACGCCCGTCATCGACCAGGGACCCGGCCAGTTTCTCGCCGAAATCGGCCAGCTCTCCGGCCGCGTCGCGCTGGTCGACGGCCATGCCGAAGGCGACGTCGAGACGCTGTTGATTCCGCCGGAAAAATTGCGCGCGCTGCTGGTCGCCGAAGCCGATCTCGGCGAGCGCATCATGCGCGCGCTGATCCTGCGCCGGGTCAGCCTGATCCAGGGCGGCGTCGGCGGCCCGGTGCTGATCGGGCCGTCAGAATTCGAGCGGCGTGCTTCGGCTGCAGAATTTTCTCACCCGCAACGGTTTTCCGCACCATCTGCTCGATCAGGTCACCGATCACGACGCCGCCGAACTGATCGCGCGCTATTCGCCGTCGCCCTCGGACTGGCCGCTGGTGGTGATCGCCGACGGCACCGTGCTGCGCAACCCCGGCGAATCCGAGCTGGCCCGCGCGCTCGGCATGATCGGCGGTCCGGCCGGCGACAAGATCTACGATGCCGCGATCGTCGGCTGCGGTCCGGCCGGACTTGCGACCGCGGTGTATGCCGCTTCGGAAGGCCTTTCGGTGGTCGTGCTGGATGCGCGCTCCTTCGGCGGACAGGCCGGCGCCAGCGCCCGCATCGAGAACTATCTCGGCTTTCCCACGGGAATCTCGGGCCAGGCGCTGGCCGGGCCGCGCCTTCACCCAGGCACAGAAATTCGGCGCCGACATCATGATTCCGATCGGGGCGAAGTCGCTCGATTGTACCCGCGCCGATGGCGCCTTCGCGCTGACGCTCGATGGCGGCGAGAAGCTGCGCGCGCGCTCGATCGTGGTGGCAAGCGGCGCGCGCTACCGGCGGCCCGAGATCGAAAACCTCGACAGATTCGAAGGCCGCGGCGTCTGGTACTGGGCCTCGCCGATCGAGGCGCGGCTGTGCGCGGAGCAGGAGATCGTGCTGGTCGGCGGCGGCAATTCCGCCGGCCAGGCCGCGGTGTTCCTGTCGGGCCATGCCCGCAAGATTTACATGATCATCCGCGGCGGCGGTCTTGGCGCCAGCATGTCGCGCTATCTGATCGAGCGCATCGAGGCCACGCCGAATATCGAATTGATGTTCAACACCGAGGTGGTGGCGCTGGAAGGCACCGAAGACGGATCGCTGGAGCGCGTGCGCTGGCGCAGCCGTCTGGGCGGCGAAGATCACACCGCCGACATCCGCAATCTGTTCCTGTTCGTCGGCGCCGATCCCGCCACCGACTGGCTCGACGGCTGCGGCGTCACGGTCGATCGCGGTGGTTTCGTCGTCACCGGCGCGCAGTCCGAACAAAATCACGGTCGGCCGGTGCCGCAGCTGGAAACCTCGGTGCCCGGGCGTGTTCGCGGTCGGCGACGTGCGTTCGGGCTCGGTCAAGCGGGTCGGCGGCGCGATCGGCGAGGGCGCCCAGGTGGTGGCGGCGCTGCACGGATTTCTCGGCGATGCCGCGAAACCGGCGCTTTAGGGCATGATCCCGAAAAGTGGGAACCGGTTTTCGGAAAAGATCATGCCCAAACAAAAAGCAGCGAGAGTCTGATTCAACTGGGTTAAATCAGCTCTCGCGAAACGGAGATCGAGATGGCAAAGGGCTGCACCCATATCGCCGGCATTCGCAAGGTCACGCCGAGCGCGCTCGGCTGCGAGGAATGCCTGAAGAGCGGCAGCGAGTGGCTGCATCTGCGGATCTGCCGCACCTGCGGCCACGTCGGCTGCTGCGACGATTCACCCAACCGGCACGCCACCAAGCATTTCCACGCCACCGCGCATCCGATCATCGAGGGCTATGATCCGCCGGAGGGCTGGGGCTGGTGTTTGTCGATGAAGTGCTGTTCGATCTGTCGGATCGAAAGACCCCGCATAACGGCCCGATCCCGCGCTATTATTGAATGCACTCTTCAAACAGGAATTGCCGATGCCATCCGCGATCAGATTGGTTTGTGCCGCCGCGCTGCTGGCGCTGTCTGTTGGCTTGCTCGATCCGGGCAAAGCATTGGCGCAGGCCCCGCAAAGCAAATTCGCCGACGCCAACGGCGTCAGGCTGCATTATCTCGATCGCGGCAAGGGCGATCCCGTCGTGCTGCTGCATGGCTATGCCGAAACCAGCCACATGTGGCTGCCGCTGATCGCAAAACTGGCCGACAAGCATACCGTGATTGCCCCGGATCTGCGCGGCTTCGGCGAATCCTCCGCGCCTGCGGACGGCTACACCAAGGCGGCGATGGCGCAGCGACATCCACGCCCTGATGCAAAGCCTCAAATACGACCGCATCCGGCTGGTCGGTCACGATATCGGGCTGATGGTCGCCTATGCCTATGCCGCGCAATACCCAGGCGAAGTCGATCGGCTGGTGCTGATGGAAGCGTTCCTGCCCGGCGTCGGCGACTGGAACAGCGTGTTTCTCCTGCGCGATCTCTGGCATTTCCATTTCTACGGCAAGACGCCGCTGGCCTTGGTTACGGGGCGCGAGCGGATTTATCTCGATCATTTCTGGAATGATTTTGCCGCCGATCCCGGGAAATCGCTGACCGAAAAGGATCGCGAATTCTATGCCAGGGCCTATGCCCAGCCCGGCCACATGGCTGCCGGCATGGAAGTTTTCCGCGCCTTCCCGAAAGACGCCGAGGATTTCGCGGGATTTGCCAGGACCAAGCTGACGATGCCGTTGCTTGTGCTGTCAGGGGAAAAAGCCGGCGGTCCGTTCCTGATCGAGCAAGGCAGGATGGTCGCGACCACTGTCGAAGGCGTGCTCGTCAAGGGATCGGGTCATTGGCTGATGGAAGAGGCGCCGGACCAGGTGATCCCGAAGCTGGTCGAATTTCTCAATCGCTAAAATGCCGGCAGCAGCGCTGGCGCGGTTTATGACAGCCATGCAAAAAATTCAGGCATCAACGCACGCTCTTTTGATCGATTGCTGCATGCCTGAATTGCCGTCCGACATGCCGCGCGCATGTGGCAATTTCGCATGAGGCATCGTAGCATTCGTCTGTCTGTAATAGGGGGAGCGTATCATGCAACTGGGTTTGAGTTTGTCCACGTTCACCACCGTGCACGTGATCATCAGCCTGATCGCGATCGTTGCTGGCATCATCGTCATGTTCGGGATGCTCGGCTCCAACCGGATGCCGGGCCTGACCGCCATATTCCTGCTCTTCACCATCCTGACCAGCGCCACCGGCTTCCTGTTTCCGTTCGAGAAGCTGCTGCCCTCGCACATCATCGGCATTCTTTCGCTGGTGCTGCTGGCGATCGCCTGCATCGCGCTCTACGTCATGAAGCTTTCCGGCGCGTGGCGCTGGATCTATGCGGTGACCGCGCTGCTCTCGCTCTATTTCAACGTCTTCGTGCTGGTGATCCAGAGCTTCCTCAAGATACCGGCGTTGACCGCGCTGGCGCCGGGTAACCCGCCGTCCGGACCGGTGTTCGCGGTGGTGCAGGGCGTCGTGCTGGTGTTCTTCGTCATCGTGATCATCGGCGCGGTGCGGCGGTTCCGCCCGTGCCTAGCTTTCGTCTGATCGATTCCGGGTTCCGCGCTTGGCGTCGTCCCGGAATGACACCATTCAACGAGGAGGCTTCGCCATGCCGACGATCAAGACCAAGGACGGCATCGAGATCTACTACAAGGACTGGGGCAGCGGTCAGCCGATGGTGTTCTCGCACGGCTGGCCGCTCTCGGCCGATGACTGGGACGCGCAGATGCTGTTCTTCCTCAATCACGGCTATCGCGTCATCGCCCATGACCGCCGCGGCCACGGCCGGTCGAGCCAGACCGGCGACGGCCATGACATGGATCACTATGCGGACGACCTTGCGGCGTTGACGGCGCATCTCGACCTGAAGAATGCCATTCACGTCGGCCATTCCACCGGCGGCGGCGAGGTGGTGCACTATCTGGGACGGCACGGCGAGAGCCGGGTGGCGAAGGCGGCCATCATCAGCGCGGTGCCGCCGCTGATGGTGAAGACGGAGGCCAATCCCAACGGCCTTCCCAAGGAAGTCTTTGACGGACTTTCAGGCGCAGCTCGCGGCCAATCGCTCGCAATTCTATCGCGACGTCGCGGCGGGTCCGTTCTATGGCTACAACCGGCCCGGCGCCAAAGCCTCGGAGGCGATCATCCAGAATTGGTGGCGGCAGGGCATGATGGGCGGCGCCAAGGCGCATTACGACGGCATCGTCGCCTTCTCACAGACCGATTTCACCGACGACCTCAAGAAGATCACCGTGCCGGTGCTGGTGATGCACAGCGACGACGATCAGATCGTTCCCTATGTCGCGGCGGGACCTTGTCGGCAAAGCTCCTGAAGAACGGGACGCTGAAGACCTACAAGGGCTTTCCGCACGGCATGCCCACCACGGAAGCGGCCACGATCAACGCCGACCTGCTCGCGTTCATCAAGGGATGAATGCAGTTCACCCGGGAATGAAAGTCATCCTGTTCGGCGCCACCGGCATGGTCGGGCAGGGCGTGTTGCGCGAGTGCCTGCTCGACGCCGGTGTCGAAAGCGTGCTCGCGGTCGGGCGCAGCCCGAGCGGACAGCGGCACGCCAAAACTGCGCGAAATCCTGCACGATGATTTTTTCGATTTTTCGGCGATCGAATCCGCAATTGGCGGGCTACGACGCCTGCTTCTTCTGCCTCGGCGTCTCCTCGGTCGGCATGAACGAGGAGCGCTACCGGCATCTGACCTACGACATCACCCTTGCCGCGGCGACGACGCTGGCACGGCTCAATCCGCAGATGGTGTTCATCTATGTCACCGGGCGAGGCACCGATTCGACCGAGCACGGCAGCCTGATGTGGGCGCGGGTCAAGGGCAAGACCGAGAACGACCTGCTCAAGCTGCCGTTCAAGGCGGCCTATATGTTTCGTCCCGCCGGCATCCAGCCGCTGCACGGCATCCGGTCGAAAACCGCCTGGGTCCAGGCGATCTATGTCGGCGCGGCGCCGCTGTTGTCGCTGCTCAACCGCGTGGCGCCGAAATACATGACCACGACCGAGCAGGTCGGCCGCGCCATGATCAAGGTCGCGCGCGACGGTTTTCCGAGGCCGGTGCTGGAGAGTGAAGATATCAATCGGCTTTAGACCAAGCCGTCATTCCGGGATGGTCCGAAGGACCAGACCCGGAATCTCGAGATGATGACGTCGAGATTCCGGGTTCGAGGCTTCGCCTCGCCCCGGAATGACAGTCAGCCCCATCAAATAGCCGCAAATTTCACGCTTTTGCCATCAGGGGCTCATTCGCTCTATACTTTGGTTGATTCAAGCGCGGGGCACGGCAATGGATCGCATTCGCATCGTCGGCGGCAGCAAGCTCAACGGCACCATTCCGATTTCGGGCGCGAAGAATGCGGCGCTGCCGCTGATGATCGCGGGGCTGTTGACCGAGGAGACGCTTGATTCTCGACAATGTGCCGCGGCTTGCCGACGTCGCCCAGTTGCAGCGCATCCTCGGCAATCACGGCGTCGACATCATGTCGGCCGGCAAGCGGCCCGGCGACCGCGAATACCAGGGCCAGACCCTGCACATTTCGGCGGCCAACATCATCGACACCACCGCGCCCTACGAACTGGTGTCGCGGATGCGCGCCAGCTTCTGGGTGATCGCGCCGCTGCTGGCGCGGATGCATGAGGCCAAGGTGTCGCTGCCCGGCGGCTGCGCCATCGGCACGCGGCCGGTCGATCTCTTGATCATGGCGCTGGAGAAACTCGGCGCCGAACTCACCATCGACGGCGGCTATGTGATCGCGAAAGCGCCCGGCGGCCTGAAGGGCGCGGACCATCGACTTTCCCAAGGTGACGGTGAGCGGCACCCATGTCGCGCTGATGGCGGCGACCCTGGCCAAGGGCACGACCGTCATCACCAACGCCGCCTGCGAGCCGGAAATCGCCGATGTCGCCGATTGCCTCAACAAGATGGGCGCGCACGTCGTCGGCGCCGGCACGCCGCGCATCGTCGTCGAAGGCGTGGCAAAACTTCACGGCGCGCGGCACACCGTGCTGCCGGACCGCATCGAGACCGGCACCTATGCGATGGCGGTGGCGATGACCGGCGGCGATGTGCAGCTTGCCGGCGCGCGCCCCGAGCTGTTGCAATCGGCGCTCGACGTGCTGACGCAGGCCGGCGCGGTGATATCGGTCAACAATGAAGGCATTCGCGTTGCCCGCAACGGCGCCGGGATCAGCCCGGTGAAGGTTTCGACCGCGCCGTTCCCGGGCTTTCCGACCGATCTGCAGGCGCAACTGATGGCGCTGATGGCCTGCGCCGGCGGCTCCTCGCACATCACCGAGACGATTTTCGAAAACCGCTTCATGCATGTGCAGGAGCTGGCGCGGTTCGGCGCGCGGATCAGTCTCGACGGCGAAACCGCCACCATCGACGGCATCGACAGATTGCGCGGCGCGCCGGTGATGGCGACCGATCTGCGCGCCTCGGTGTCGCTGGTGATCGCCGGCCTTGCCGCCGAGGGCGAGACCATGGTCAACCGCGTCTACCATCTCGACCGCGGCTTCGAGCGGCTCGAGGACAAATTGTCGGCCTGCGGCGCCACCATCGAGCGCATCAGCGGATAGATTTTTAAGGTATTGCGTGGCGCCTCAGCTCAAATTGATCGCGCTCGATGCCGACGACCTCGCCGTGATTTCCGCGCATGTCCAGGACGCCCGTGTGCAGACCGCCGACATCATCTGGCGGCAGGCCGAAAAGCGGCTGGTGATCGGCATGAACCGGCTGGATTGGGAGCAGACGCTGTCCGGCGAGACCTCCCCGCGCCGTCTGATCGCGGCGCTGCGCTTCGACCGGGTGCTGGCCTGCAAGTCGCGCAACATCGACCTTCAGGCCCCGGAAGCGGCGCTGGAACTGGTCGGGATCGAATTTCACCCCGGCGAAGCGCCGGGCGGCAGCGCGGTGCTGCTGTTCAGCCAGGGCGGCGTGCTGCGGCTGGACGTCGAATGCCTGGAATGCGAGCTGACCGACCTCGGCACCGACGATCTCGGGACCAGCGAGGGCGGCGAAGGCGCGGAATCCTCGGGACTGGGCGCCTGAATCAACGCCATCGTCGTCCCCGCGACCCATAACCACCGATGGCGGTTGTGGGCGGGATCGCGGCCCCAGCCCGGCGGAACACAGACATCGGTGGCTATGGGTCCCGGCGTTCGCCGGGACGACGCTGATTTGTTAGCCACACCTCCGCGGAGTGCGTAATCAAGATAGCAAAGGGTTGACGGCGGTTTGCCGCCGCGCCATGAGCAATGACCCGCCGGAAAGCCACCATGCCCGTTCGCCTCGACAGCAGCAGCGCCGATTTCACTGAGCGATTCGCGGGCTTTCTCGCGGCCAAGCGCGAGGTGTCGGCCGATATCGAGGCCGCCACCCGCGCCATCGTCGACGACGTGGCCGCGCGCGGCGACGCGGCGCTGATCGAGGCGACGCGCAAATTCGACCGGCTCGATCTCAAGGCGAAGGCCTTGCGCATCACCGCCGCCGAGATCGACGCCGCGGTGAAGGCCTGCGACCCCAAAACGCTCGACGCGCTCGAATTCGCCCGCGACCGCATCGAGAGTTTCCATCGCCGGCAATTGCCGAAGGACGAGCGCTTCACCGATGCGCTCGGCGTCGAACTCGGCTGGCGCTGGAGCGCGATCGAATCGGTCGGGCTCTACGTTCCCGGCGGCACCGCCGCCTATCCGTCCTCGGTGCTGATGAATGCGGTGCCGGCCAGGGTCGCCGGCGTCGCCGCGCTGGTGATGGTGGTGCCGTCGCCGGACGGCAAGCTCAACCCGCTGGTGCTGGCGGCGGCCCATCTCGGCGGCGTCTCCGAGATCTATCGCGTCGGCGGCGCGCAGGCGGTGGCGGCGCTGGCCTACGGCACCGCGACGCATCGCGCCGGTCGCAAAGATCGTCGGCCCCGGCAACGCCTATGTCGCCGCCGCCAAGCGGCTGGTGTTCGGCAAGGTCGGCATCGACATGATCGCCGGTCCCTCCGAAGTGCTGGTCATCGCCGATCACACCGGCAATGCCGGCTGGATCGCGGCCGATCTGCTGGCGCAGGCCGAGCACGACGTCAACGCGCAGTCGATCCTGATCACCGACAGCGAGCGGCTGGCCGACGAGGTCGAACGCGCGGTGGAATCGCAGCTTGCCACCCTGCCGCGCGCACCAATCGCGCGCGCCTCGTGGAATGATTTCGGCGCGATCATTCTGGTGAAAAAGCTCGACGACGCGATCGAACTTGCCAATGCGATCGCGGCCGAGCATCTCGAAATCATGACCGCGGATCCGGAACAACTCGCGCTGAAAATCCGCAATGCCGGCGCGATCTTCCTCGGGGCCCATACCCCCGAGGCGATCGGCGACTATGTCGGCGGCTCCAATCACGTGCTGCCGACGGCGCGTTCGGCGCGTTTTTCCTCCGGGCTTGGCGTCTTGGATTTCATGAAGCGGACGTCGATCCTGAAATGCGGCCCCGACCAGTTGCGTGCGCTGGGAGGCGTGGCGATGACGCTGGGCAAGGCCGAGGGCCTCGATGCGCATGCGCGCTCGGTCGGAATGCGCCTCAACCTGCCATGACCAAGCCGCCGCCAGATGAGGATTCGAACAACCGTATCGTCGCGGTGACGCTCGATGAGGAATCGATCGGGCGTTCCGGCCCCGACATCGAGCACGAGCGCGCGATCGCGATCTACGACCTGGTCGAAAAAAACCTGTTCGCGCCGGAAGGTGCCGGCGAGGGGCCGTTCACGCTGCATATCGGGATCACCGGCAACCGGCTGATGTTCGACATCCGCCGCGAAGGACGGCACGCCGGTGGTGGCGCATCTGTTGTCGCTGACGCCGTTCCGGCGGATCGTGAAAGACTATTTCATGATCTGCGACAGCTATTATCAGGCGATCCGCACCGCGACGCCGGACAAGATCGAAGCCATCGACATGGGCCGCCGCGGCATCCACGACGAAGGTTCGCGCACGCTGCAGGAGCGGCTGAAGGGCAAGGTGCGGGTCGATTTCGAGACCGCCCGGCGGCTGTTCACGCTGATCTGCGTCCTGCACTGGAAGGGTTAGCGCATGATCCGGAAAAGTGTGGAGCGGTTTTCCGACCAGGTCATGCGCAAAACAACAAAAACCTGATGGACGCGCCGCCCCGCGCGCGGACACCGCAAGCCGTGCTGTTCGCGTGCGGCCTCAACAGCGTGCGTTCGCCGATGGCGGAAAGCCTGCTGCAGCACATGTTTCCCAAGGCGCTTTACGTGAGATCCGCCGGCGTCCGCAAGGGCGAGCTCGATCCGTTCGCGGTCGCCGTGATGGCGGAACTCGGCCAGGATATCTCCGGCCACAAGCCGACGACGTTCGAGGAACTCGATGATTGGGAAGGGCTCAATTTCGACCTCATCATCACGCTGTCGCCGGAAGCCCATCACAAGGCGCTGGAACTGACGCGCACGCTCGCCGCCGACGTCGAATACTGGCCGACCCACGATCCGACCGGCGCCGAAGGCAATCGCGAGCAGAAGCTGCAGGCCTATCGCGAGGTCTGCGACACCCTGTTGCTGCGCATCCGCAAGCGATTCTCGAAAGTGGGAGCGGCGAGCGGGTGATGATTCTTTATGTCGTCCCTGCGAACGTTCGCGGGGACCACAACGGTAGTTGTCTCAGCGAATGCCTTCCGATAGGTTCCGCGCGCATTCGTCCCCTCGCCATTTCCGAAAACGCCCGCATGCTAGGCCGTCCCAAATTCGTTCTTGCCTCCGGTTCGCCGCGGCGCCTGGCCCTGCTCAATCAGGCCGGCATCGAGCCCGATGCGCTGCGTCCCGCCGATGTCGACGAGACGCCGAGGCGGGGCGAGCTGCCGCGCGCCTGCGCCAACCGGCTGGCGCGGGCCAAGGCCGACGCCGCGCTCAAATCGGTGCATCTCGACGACGAATTGCGCGGCTCCTTCATTCTCGCCGCCGATACCGTGGTCGCGGTCGGCCGCCGCATTCTGCCGAAGGCGAATCTGGTCGACGAAGCCTCGCAATGCCTGCGGCTGTTGTCGGGACGCAACCACCGCGTCTACACCGCGATCTGCCTGGTGACGCCGAAGGAGGCGTTTCGCCAGCGCCTGGTCGAGACCCGCGTGCGCTTCAAGCGCCTGAGCGAGGACGACATCCAGGCCTATATCGGCTCCGGCGAATGGCGCGGCAAGGCCGGCGGCTACGCCGTGCAGGGCATCGCCGGATCGTTCGTGGTCAAGATGGTCGGCTCCTACAGCAATGTCGTCGGCCTGCCGCTGTACGAATCGATCGCGCTGCTCGGCGGCGAAGGTTTTCCCGTTCGCTTCGGCTGGTTGAATGCCAGCTAAGCCGCCAGACGACGCCGGATCGGGCAAGGCGATCGGCCAGGAAGTGCCCGATCTGCGGCAAGCCGGCCACCGCGGCCTCGCAGCCGTTTTGTTCCGAGCGCTGCCGGGATGTCGATCTGAACCGCTGGCTGTCGAATTCCTACGCCATTCCCGGATCGAACGAGGACGACGAGGATACCCCCGGCGAGTGAGGCCCGCTGCGATGGTCATTTACACCCCCGCCGAATTGATTTTTCCCGGCGTCGTCTCCACACTCCCTGAAAACACCACGACCTGAGCCAGTCAGGCGATCGCATCGAGGGGGAGTACCCATGCTGAATCGCCGTCGTTTTGTCGGTCTTGCCGGCGCCGCCGTGGCTGCGCCGTCCATTGTCTCATCCCGCGCCTTTGGCGCCGACTGGCCGGCCAAACCGGTGCGGGTGGTGGTGCCGTTCACGCCGGGCGGCTCGACCGATATTACCGCGCGTCTGGTCTCCAACCGCCTGCAGGAGATCTGGGGCCAGTCGGTCGTGGTGGAGAACAAGCCGGGCGCCGGCGGCAACATCGCCGCCGAAATGGTCGCCCACTCGGATGCCGACGGCTACACCATCTTCATCACCGGTCCGGGCATGGCCACCAACCAGTTCCTGTACCCGCAGCTCAACTACGATCCGGTCGGGGACTTCGCGCCGGTGACCATGCTGATCACCCAGCCGAACCTGATGACCGTGCCGAATTCCTCGCCGGCGAAATCGGTGCGGGAGTTCATCGCCTATTGCAACGAGAACAGAGGCAAGGTCACCTACGCTTCGTCCGGCAACGGCACCACGCTGCATCTCAGCGGCGAGTTGTTCAAGCGGCTGGCGAAGGTCGAGATGACGCATATCCCCTATCGCGGCGGGGCGCCGGCGATCAACGACCTCATTCCCGGCCGCGTCGACGTCATCTTCGACAATATGCCCTCGATCCTGTCGCATGTCAGGTCCGGAAGCCTGCGCGGGCTTGCGGTGACCACCAGGGAGCGCGTCGCCGTTGTGCCGGAGATTCCGACCATTGCCGAGACCGTGCCCGGCTTCGATGTGTTCTCGTGGTTCGGCTTCTTCGTGCCGGCAAGGACGCCGCCGGATGTGATTGCCAGGATCAACGCCGACACCAATGCGGCGCTGGTCTATCCATCGGTCAAGTCGCGGTTCGAGGACCTCGGCGCCAACCCGAAAGGCTCGACGCCGGCGGAGCTTGCCGCCTTCCTGCAATCGGAAATCGCCAAATGGGGCCCGGTCATCCGCGAGGCGCAGATCAAGCTCGATAACTGACCCTCGGAACTGGCGGAATGGCGCGCTGAATCGCTCGCACTCCTATTCCCTGTGCCAATCCCGCCGCCGGGACGCCGAAGCGCGATATTCCTGTGTTTTCGGGATGTTAGCGCGCCCTAAGCGGCAGCCCGTCTTCGCCCTGCGGGCTGCGCCGGGCATCAGCCGACGCGTGGCCGCGCCTCGCGAAGCCGGAAGGCGAAGCGAGGTGGACACCGCAGGCCGGCCTGACTATAAACCGGCGCTCCCAAGCCGCCCTGCGGCTGCAGGAAGTGCCCGGGTAGCTCAGTTGGTAGAGCAAGCGACTGAAAATCGCTGTGTCGGTGGTTCAATTCCGCCCCCGGGCACCACGCTTCGATATTCTGCGATTTTCTATTCTACGACATTCCGCGATGCAGCTCGCGACAGAGCTGAAGTCGCGTCCTTGGATGTGCGGTCAGCCGTGCCTCAAGCCGCTCAGCTGTATCTCGATCGCGGCCTCGATCCCGGCCTGAACAGAAACATGTATGCCCGTCAGGTTGTCGATGACGAGCATCGTGAGCCCGTGCACGGCGGACCACGCGACGAACGTCGACAGCGCGAGTGGTCCTTCTTCCGCCAGCGACGGAGGGAAGTCGCCGGAGCGCGCACCCTCACCGATGATGCGCGACAGGATGGCCTTGCCATCGTTGCCCGCGGTGACCAGCTTGGGAGGCCTTTCGGCTCCCTTGAAGGCGGTGAGCTCTGGACCGAACATCAGCCGATAGAGGGCTGGATTCTCCATTCCGAGCCGCACATAGGTGCCGAGGCAGGCGACGAACGCATCCGGGGGGCTTCGCAAATCGGCGACAGCCGCGGCTAGTCCATCGCGCAGCCGGTGAAATCCGCTGGCCGCCACCTCGATGAGAAGATCCCTCTTGTCGGCGAAGTGGTTGTAGGGAGCGCTTGGGCTGACACCTGCGCGACGTGCGACTTCCCTCAGCGAGAACGTCCAGTCTTGTTCTTCGGTCACCATGGCGAGCGCGGCCGCGATCAGGGCGCGGCGCAGATCACCATGATGGTAGGGGGCGGGCTCAGGCTGTCGGGACTTCACGAAAAGTTTTCTCCGTCCGCGTCTGTCAATGTTGACACTGCTCATTTGATGCGATATGAGCACTGTACACATTGAATTGGGCGAGTGCAAGCGCGCTGCTGAAAGCTCGGCTGGGGGAATTCCTCCCAGATAAAACTCTTTCGGTATCAGTGCCTTACAAAAGGAGACGACGTCATGCCAATCGCGAAGATCTACGTCCACGAGGGCCGTTACGATGAGGCCCGTCTGACCAAGCTGGGACATGCCGTTCAGGCTGCCCTGGAAGAGGTTCTGGGAATACCCAAGGAGGATTATTTCCGCGTCTACAACGTCCTGCCATCGAGCCACTTCGTGCACACGCCGGGCTTCCTCAGCCTGACCTACACGCGCGACCTGATTCTGCTCGAGATCACCTTCGTTACGGGACGCGACAGGGACGCGAGGCTGAAGCTTCTCAAGACCGTCAACAAACGGGTCGTCGCGGCAGTCGGCATCTCGCCGGATGATCTCGCGATCATGGTCTACGAGACGGCAGGCGAGAACGTCTCGTTCGGCCGCGGTGAGGCGCAGCGGGCTCATGTCGCAGCCTGATCCGGTCCTGCACGCAAGACCCCGGAAGCCGGGGAACGTGCTCTGTCCACGACGTTCAACATGCAACGGCCAACGTCATTGTTGGCAAAAGGAGGCAATCATGCAGCAACAACTGGCAATCAGCGTTCGTAATCTGGTCACTCCCAAGGAGTGGGAGCAGCGCGTCGCGCTTGCGGCCGTCTATCGGCTGGTCGCGCATTTCGGCTGGGACGACCTTATCTTCACGCATCTGTCCGCCCGCGTTCCCGGCGGCGATCACCATTTCCTGATCAACCCCTACGGAATGACCTTCGACGAAATCACCGCCTCCAGCCTGGTCAAGGTCGACCTGGACGGCAGGAAGGTCATGGCGTCACCGTACGAGATCAATCCGGCCGGCTTCACCATTCACAGCGCGATCCATGCGGCGCGCGAGAACGCAAACTGCGTGCTCCATGTGCACAGCATCAACGGCACCGCGGTGTCGGCGCAGAAGGAGGGTGTGCTTCCAATCTCGCAGCAATCGATCTTCGTGCTGTCGTCGCTGGGCTATCATGACTACGAAGGCGTGGCGTTGCGCGAAGACGAGAAGCCGCGGCTGGTGCGCGACCTCGGCGACAGGAATTTCTTCATGCTGCGAAACCATGGCTTGATCACCGTCGCCGACAACATCCCCGATGCGTTCCTGTTCATGTACACTTTCGAATCCGCCTGCATGATCCAGCTTCGCGCGCAGGCCGGCGGCGGGCAACTTGTCCCCATCGATCCCCGCATCATCGAAACCGCGAAGCAGCAGGCGTCAACGGTGACGGCGGAGGCCGGCGGCAAGCTGGCGTGGCCGGCACTGCTGCGCAAGCTCGACCGCATCGACCCTTCCTACCGCGATTGACCAACGCCGCGTGGCGCCGCAGCGCGGATTTCTCGCGCTGCGGATCAGACAGGAGCATGACCATGGAAGACACAATGACCGAACGCGCCGCCTTCAAGGCGATTACCGAAAGCACGCTCGAGGAATGGCAGCTCATCGGAGGCGAGCTGCAGCGCTTCGCGGAGCGGCTGCCCGAGCGCCTTGTCTCGCATCTCAATCTGCTCCGCGGCGACCACGGCGGCTTTCCGGTCGATCGCCTGGAGCATTGCCTGCAGACCGCGACGCGCGCCTACCAGGCGGGGCGGGACGAGGAATACGTGGTTTGTGCGCTGTTGCACGACATCGGCGACACGCTGGGGCCGTACAATCATCCGGACATTGCGGCGGCGATCGTCCAGCCCTTCGTGTCCGAGGAGCATCACTGGATGGTCAAGCATCACGGGATATTCCAGGGCTATTACTTCTTCCACTTCCTGGGGCTCGATCGCGACATGCGCGAGCAATTCCGCGGGCATCCGCATTTCGAGAAGACGGAGGAGTTCTGCCGTCTCTTCGACGAGCCCGCCTTTGATTCGAACTTCAAATCGATGCCACTCGAGGCTTTTGAACCGATGCTGCGGAGGGTGTTCTCCCAACCTCGCCAATCGATCTACGTCGCCTAGGCGATAGCCCGACAACTTTGTGGGAAGGAGCGCCCCATGCACGCGCCTGTTCAACATAATCCGCTGCTCAGTGATCCGATCCTTCCCACACTGTTTCGGCTGTCGTTGCCGAATATGGGGGCCATGCTCGCGACGTCGCTGGTCGCCATGGCCGAGATGTCCTATGTCGGCCTCCTCGGTACGCCGGCGCTCGCGGGTCTGACGCTGGTTTTCCCCTTCGTCATGCTGCAGCAGATGATGTCGGGTGGCGCCATGGGCGGTGGCGTATCGTCGGCCGTCGCGCGGGCGCTCGGCGCGGCCGACGAAGCACGCGCCAACGCGCTGGGCCTCCATGCCGCCCTTATCGGTCTTCTGGCCGGACTCGCGATGGCGCTGATCATCTATCTGCTCGGGCCTCTCATGTTTGCGCTGCTTGGCGGCCGCGATGACGCGCTCGCGGAGGCAACGGCCTATGCTGATGTCTATGCCTTTGCCGTGCTCGGCGTATGGATGACCAATATCCTCGCATCGATCGCGCGCGGGGCGGGCGACATGAGCACCTCGTCGCTGACGATTTTCCTCGCCGCTATCACGCAGATCGTGATTGGCGGCGCTTTGGGCCTGGGGCTTGGAGGATTGCCGCGTCTCGGCATGAGCGGCGTTGCCGTAGGCCAGGTCGTCGGCTATTCCGCCGCGACGGTTTACCTGCTGTGGTTTTTGACGTCGGGCCGTGCAAGCCTCACCCTGCACCTGCGGGGCTTTGCGCCGGACGGCGCGCTGTTCCGCGACATCTTGCGCGTCGGCGGTCTCGCCTGCATTTCTTCGCTGTTTTCGGTTGCGACCGTGCTTGTCCTCACGGGTCTTGTCGCGGAGTTCGGAACGGTGGCGCTGGCCGGCTACGGCATCGGTTCGCGCCTCGAATTCCTGGTGATCCCGATCGCCTTTGCGATCGGCGTCGCCTGCGTGCCGATGGTGGGAGTTGCGATCGGCGCATCGGATGTCCGGCGAGCTCGAAAGGTCGCGTGGACGGGTGGACTGGCTTCGGCCCTCGTTCTCGGTGCGGTGGGGCTCTTCTTCGCGGTCTTTCCCTCGCTCTGGTCGCGCCTGTTCACGAGCGATGCGGCCGTGCTTAAATCGGCGAGGATCTACCTGGTCTGGTCGGGTCTCGCCTTTGCCTTCTACGGGCTGGGGTTGTCGCTTTATTTCGCTTCACAAGGCGCGGGGAAGGTGCTCGGTCCGGTGTTAGCCGGCGCGGTGAGATTTGGCGTCGTCATCGTCGGCGGCATCTGGCTCGCCCACTGGAATGCGCCGCAATGGACGATGTTCGTCGTCGTGGCCCTGTCAATGGTCGCCTACGGTCTTTCCACCGCTGGCTTCATCTGGATCACGCCATGGGGAAAGGGCGAGGTTGCATTGCGCCGGGGGTGATGCGGATGGGCTCCCGCGATAGTAGGTTTCGCGATGTAGCGAACCTCCGCCACCGTGCCAAGCACTCACGCCACTATACGAAGGACAAATAGCGGTTCGTCGTGTCGGTGGTTGCGTATGATTTCCTCCCTGGGCACCATTACTTCTACCCACCAAGTGCATCCGACATTCCCTTATCCCGTGTCTCGATTGCGTTGTCGCTTCGGGTCTGGCTGCGTTACCGATCAGGTTGACATACGAGCGGCGTGAAGAAAGGCAGCCAAACGCGCTAGCCGACGCCGTACTTCTCGAATAAATCGGGCGCGAATTTCAGGCCGAGTCCGGGTCCGGTTGGCACGGTCATTTCGCCGTTGACCGGCATCGGCGGATTGTCGAACAGGCGCCAGGTCCACGGCATGTATTCGACCACCAGCCCGTTCGGCACCGCGGCGACCAGGTGGACATGGATTTCCGGCAGCAAATGACTGGCCACAGGCTTGTTGAAGGCCTCCGCCATGCCCGCCACCTTCATCCATTGTGTCACGCCGCCGACCCTCAGCAAATCGACCATGGTGACGTCGACGGAGTGGTGCGACATCGCCTGCCGGTGCGGCTCGATGCCCCAGAGATATTCGCCGGCGCAGACCGGCGTCGTCAACGCATCCGCGATCTTCGCGTGCCCCTGGTAGTCGTCGCACGTCGTCGGGTCCTCCAGCCATCCGAGGCCGAGCTCTTCGACGCGGTGGCCGATCGAGATCGCCTCGGCGACGCTCCAGCGTTGATTGATGTCCACCATCAAATTGACGTCCGGTCCGACCGCGCCGCGGATCAGGCGAATGCGCTCGATTTCCTGCTTTGGCGTGAAGCCTTCCACGGCCATTTGGGTCTTGATCTGGGAATAGCCCTTCTCGACCAGCGCCGACGCGGCGCGTTCGAGTTTGTCGTTTGGCGTGGTGCGTGTCAGCGCGCCGCTGGCATAGGCCGGCACCTTGTCGCGCAAGCCGCCCAGCAGCCGCGCCAGCGGAACGCCGAAGGCCTTGCCGCGGATATCCCACAACGCGGTATCGATCGCCGAAATCGCCAGGGTCGCGATGCCGGAGCCGCATGAGGCCGACGCGGCCCGCAGTTTCGCTATCACTTGTTCGGTGCGCAGCGGGTCGTCACCCCTGATCAGTTCGCCAAAATCCTCGATCGCAGCCTTGAGCGCGCGCACCAGTCTGCCGCCGAACCCGGTGACGCCAATGCCCTCGATGCCTTCGTCGGTTTGCACCTGCACCGTGAAGAATTCGCGCAGCATCCCGGGCATGTAGGGGGCGCCGACCAGGGGCTCTTCCAGCGGCAGACGGACGAAGCTCACTTTGATCTGCTGAATTTTCATCTTGTCCTCGGGTTCACGCGACGCTCCGTTTGTCCGGAATGGCTGGATCGGGATCGATGCCGGGGCCTTTCGGAACTGTAAGATAGCCATCCACGGGTTCCAAGCGCATTGCCAGCCGGTATTATATATTATAATCTTTTACAATATAGATTATGTAAGGCCACCGAAGCTGTCGGCGGGCGGGCGATGCCGCGTTCAGTCTCCCTGCTGCGCGAGGGGCCGGGAAGCCGCCTTGCGGCCTGCAATATTTTGATCAAAGAGAAGGCTGGATGAAAAATACCAGAGACGCCGGCGGGCTTGCGCAGCTGATTTCTTCCCATGCGCGTATGAGCCTCGGACACTTTCCGACCGCGCTGGAGCCGCTGAAGCGATTTGGCGAGTGGCTTGGAGGACCGTCGGTCTGGGTAAAGCGGGATGACGCCAGCGGCATGGGCCAGGGCGGCAACAAGGTGCGCGCCCTCGAATTCGTTCTGCCCGAGGCGCTGGCGGCCGGCGCCGACATTCTGCTGACGTCGGGAGTCGTCCAGTCAAATTCCGTTCGCCAGGTCGCCGCGGCCGCGGCCAAGGCAGGCCTCGACTGCCATTTCGCGATGATCACCGACCGGGTGGACCGCACCGATTTGGACTACGCACAGACAGGAAACATCTTCCTTGATCACCTCTACGGCGGGACCCACGAGATCATCAGTGTCAGGGATGACCGCACCGTGGTGCTGGCGCGAATCGCGGCGCGCATGCGCGCGGAAGGCCGCAGGCCCTACATCGTTCCCTACGGTTGCGCCAACCGGCTCGGCGGCATCGGCTACCTCAATGCCGCCGCCGAGATCGCGACGCAGGCCGAAGCGCGCGGCGTGACCGTGACCCACATCGTCCACGCGAGCGGGACCGGCGGCACCCAGGCCGGCCTCATCGCTGGTTTCGCCGCGCTCGGCCTGCCGATCGATGTTATCGGCATTGACGTCGACGCCGATCCCGCCGGCGTGAGAGGCCGGGTGACGCACATCTTGCGCGAACTGGCGGACGAAGTAGACCTCGAGCCGGGACCGCTCGAAGACAAGATCATCGTTGAAAGCGGCTTCTCGGCCGGCGCATATGGTCAGGCAGACGAGCGGACGGTGAATGCGATAGCCATCGCGGCGCGGCTGGAGGCCCTGACGGTCGACCCGGTCTATTCGGGTAAGGGCCTCGCCGGGCTCATCGGCCTTTCGAAAGCGGGCCGCTTCAAGCCGTCCGACAACGTCGTGTTCCTGCATACCGGCGGGACGCCGGCGATCTACGCCTACCGGTCGCTATTCGGATACGGCAGCCGCGATGATTGAAGATTCCGCCGCCAGGGAAGCGCCTTGATGAAAGACATGATGAAAGACATGCGGCGGGCAAAGCCCGCGAAGCGGAAAACGCAATCGGCCAAGCCGGCGACAGCTGCGCCTATCGCAGGTCGACCCGCAGGCGAGGCCAGCGAACCGTCGCATATGACCGCGAGCGCGTTTGCGACCGAGCGGCTTCGCGAGGCCATCCTGAACGGCGAACTGGAGCCGGGCGACCGGCTCCAGCAGCATTTCCTCGCCGCGAAGCTCGGCTTGAGCCACGTCCCGCTGCGGGAGGCGCTTCAGCGCCTGGAATTTGAGGGCTTCATCGCCATCAGTCCGCGCCGCGGCGCCTTCGTCGTGCCGCTCACGGCCGCCGATGCGGCTGAGATTTTCGAACTTCGCGTCAATCTCGAAACCACCGCCCTGCGCGCCTCCGTAAAGCATCTCTCGCCGGAACAGCGTCTTCTCGCGACCGAGATTTGCCGGCACGCTGACGGGGTGAAGGACAAGCTCGCTTACGGCGAGGTGAACTGGCAGTTCCATCGTGCGCTCTATGTCGCCTGCCAGCGTCCTCGCACCTTGAACTTGATCGAGACCCTGTGGCGCAATGCCAGCCGCTATTCAATGCTGCTGCGGCACCGCGCTCCCTACTTCCGGCAATCCCAACAAGAGCATTGGGATATCCTGGAGGCGGCCGGCAAGCCGGACCCTGAGCTGGCCTGCCGTCTGCTGCGTGCACACATCGAGGCCGCTGCTGGCCGAGTCCTGAATTTGCTCCAGCCCTGATGTCTTCTTCGAAGGAAGGGGGTCCGGTCTCGGGTCGCCCGGCGCAGCCAGGATGTTGGTCTAGGATGCCGCCCTGGCCTGCGCCGGCGAATCCATCTCGTCGCGCTTTTCCCGGGTTCGCGGCCGCGCTTGGGGCGATTGGCGGGCTTGCGGTGCTGTGCTCGTTGCGGCGCGCCTCGTAGAATTCAAGCACGCGTTTTGCCGTTTTGGTTTCAAGCCGCTCGAAGTTTTCGCGCGCCCGATCGAGATCCGTCCTCGACATCCTGCGGTCGGCTGCCGTCATCAGCAAGAGAGCCTTGACCGTTGTCCAGGAGCAGCCGGCGGCCTTTGCAACAACCTGCACCGCGCCGGGATTTTCGTTGAGAACCGCCCGTTCAGCCACCTCGATGGGACAGCGCGCCAGCACCGACAAGGCCATCACCGTCTTTTCAAAGTCCTGCGCGCGAGCGGCCGCCTGAATGTTGGTTTCGCCGAGTTCCCTCCAATATTTGAGCCGCCTCACCTTGGTCTTTGCCTTGGCGTGGTCCGGATATTTGTCGCGGACCTCCAGATTGATGTCGTCGGCCACCTCGGTTACCGCGCCTTGCACGGCATCGGCATATTGCGGGTTTGCCGCGACGATCTTGCGGCATACCGAAGCCGAGGCAGTTTCAAGCAGTTTCAGGAAGTGATGTCGGGGAAGGTCGCGCCGGGTTCCAACATGCAGTGCAAGCAGGGCATCATCGCCGGAGCGCAGGACCAGCTCGCGAAAGCCGCCGTCCGAAATGCGGGCGCCGGCATTCCTGGCAACGGCATGGACGACGATGGGTTCGCCGCGCTCGATCAGGATGTCGGTGATGGCTTCGCTGATGGTCTGACGCTGCGCGATAGCGTAAAGATGACCCTGGCTCTTTGTCCTGGCGTTGGCAACGAGATCGAACTCGCTGAGTGCCATCGACTGGCTGAGAACCGGCGCCGCCACCGCGATCGCGTCATCGAAGGCAAATGCCCGAACCAGCGTCGCGGGCGCATCCGCGATGGTGGCGAAATGGCGTGCGAGCCTGGCCCGGGTTTTCAACTCGATCACGGCGACGAGGGTCTTGAATACCTCGTCGAACACTTCGATCTGCTGCTGCGAATGACGGCCGGAGCCGGCGACGAACAAATCGGTGATGCGCGTGAGCGCTCTCAACTGCCTTTTCGTATTCCCGGATACCGTTGTGTCCTGAATTTCATCGATCAGAGAAGAGAACATTGTCATGGCTGTCGTTTCGTCCGGTACTTTCGCGTTGAGGTAAGAAGAAGTGACCATCACGAACTACCGGCCGCGCATGAAAATAACTGACGCCAGTTGCCTCACAGATGATTCAAATTTGTCTTAATTGCAAACGCCTGCCGCTCGCGGTCCACCGCAATTGCGCTTTCCTGCGTTACAACGCGGGGTGAGCGGGCATCAGGAGCGTTGAGCGCGCATGCCGATGCCGCGTCTAGATGGAGTCCGCCGGGTAAAGCAATTCACTAAAGTTATCTTGATCTCAATTTTCGAAGTGTCCCTTGAGCGCGAGACGCTCGTTGAACGAGCGGAGGTTGATCACCATTCTCTGATGAGTTCCGTTGCCGATCTCTTCCATCTCGTCGCTCGCCGTCACCTTGAACTCGATTCGCTTGCCTTCGATCTTGATCACCTCGGCTTCGGCGCGAACGGTGTGACCGACAGGCGTAGCGGCAAGGTGCCGGACGTCGATTGCGGTACCGACCGCGCTCTCACCCGATTCCAGAAATGACCTGATTGCGTTGAGAGCGGCGTTCTCCATCATCAGGATCATGACGGGGGTCGCTAATACCTGCGGCAGCATCGCGTCCTTGAATTGATTGGCGAGATGCGCGGGCTCAACGCGCAGCGTAAACGTCCCTTTGGTTCCCCGCGGGATTGGGCGCATTCGGTTGTCTCCGATCTCACCGGCAACTTAGCAATAGACTGATTTCTCGGCCGCCCCCATTAAATTGCCGCTCAGGATGCCCGGGCGAGATGGCCCTGAATCAGGCTGCAGTCCGTCTTTTACGAACCAAAGCCACACCGCTTCTGGCCACCCCCGCCTTACGCTCCTGGCTTGCCGGTCGACCCCCGCACGATCAAGACAGGCTCCAGCACCACGCGCTCGCGGCGCGCGGCCGGGTCGGCGATCGCATCGAGCAACAGGCGGGCAGCCTGATTGCCCATATCGCGCTGTGCGATGCGCACGGTGGTCAGCGGCGGCGACAGCATGTCGACATAGGGCATGTCGTTGTGGCCGACGACTGACACATCTGCCGGACAATGCAGTTCGCGTTCGCCGAGCGCATCGTAGATGCCGAGCGCCAAAAGATCGTTGGCGGCGACGATCGCGGTAGGCCGCGTCTTGCGGTCGAGCAGGCGCAGCGCCGCCAATCGTCCTTCGTCGCGGGTATAGGCGCGCGCGGTCTCGATCATGATGTTTTGCGCCGGTAGCCCCGCGCGCGCGGCGGCGGCCTTGAATCCCGCGCGGCGCAGCGCGCCGGTGGAGACATGCTGCGGTCCCGCGATATGGCCGAGCCTGATATGGCCGAGGGTGGCGAGATGGTTGACCGCCAGCCGCATCCCGGCTTCGTCGTCGGTTGCGACCGCCGGCAGCTTTCGCCCCGAGTCCGTGCGGTTGACCAGCACGACCGGCATCGATGCGGCCAGGCAATGATCGACCACCGGATCGTTCAAGGTCACGGTCGCCAGCACCAGACCGTCGACGCCGCGGGCGATCAATTTGTCGACCAGTTCCTGCTGCCGCGCGGGATCGGGTCCGACGTCGACGACGATCGTGGCATAGCCTTCCGCGCCGAGCGTTTCGGTGATGCCGCTGAGGATCGGCGGGAAGCCGGGGTCGGCGATATCAGGCGCGAGCACGCCGATCAGGCCGGAGCGTCCGGTGCGCAGGCCAGCGGCGGTCACATTCGGTTGATAGCCGAGCGCCGCTGCCGCGGTGCGGATGCGTTTGGCGACGTCAGGGGCGACCAGATGGCTCATCGCGCCGCTGAGCGCGCGCGACACGGTCGAGGGATGCACGCCGCATTTTCCGGCGACATCTTTTATCGTCGGCCGGGGCGAGGCTTTGGGCTTCGGGGTGTGTTCCCTCTTAGTTCCGGAGTTTTGCACCATTCACAGCATTCCCGTCCGACTGATGTCCACCACAGCGCTTATCTCATCCCCGCCGTAACGGCTTCCCCGTCATCCTGAGGTGCGAGCGGAAGCGAGCCTCGAAGGATGAACGGCCGGGCCGTCGCCCTTCGAGACGGCCGCCTTGCGGCCTCCTCAGGGTGACGGAGATGTCTTTGAGCCGGCCGCCAAAGCCCCGCAGCTGGCATACCAGGTCCACTTGCCGTCCTTGACAGCCACCCTTAAAACCCTTTATGCAATCGATTGCAACTACCTCCAGCCGGTCATCCCCCATGAATGTTTCGAACGCGCTCACGCCGCATCTCATTCGTCCCGAGCATCTCGATCCGCATTGGCGCTGGGATCGGGCGATCCCCTCGCACGGCCATATGTCGGTCGATTTCGAACGCCGGATCGATTTCGACCGGCTGCGCCACTATCGGCTGGCCCGCGCCCGCGCGGCGCTGAAGGCCTCGCCATGCGGCGCGCTCTTGCTGTTCGACGTCAACAACATCCGCTACGTCAGTGGCACCAAGATCGGCGAATGGGAGCGCGACAAGCTCTGTCGCTTCGCGCTGTTGGCCGGCGACGGCGAGCCGATCGTCTGGGATTTCGGCTCAGCCGCCGTGCACCACCGCATCAACTGCGACTGGCTGGTGCCGGACAATTGCCGCGCCGGCATGCTCGGCATGCGCGGCACCGTGCCGCCCGCGGTCGGGCTGATGAAGGCCCACGCCGAGGAAGTCATGAGCCTGTTGCGGGCGGCGGGAGTAGCCGACATGCCGGTCGGCGTCGATATCGCGGAGACCGCGATGTTCTTCGAATTGCAGAAGGCCGGCATGAACGTCGTCGACGGCCAGCAGGTCATGCTGGACGCGCGCGAGATCAAGAACATCGACGAGATCATGCTGCTCAACCAGGCCGCCGCCATGGTCGACGGCGTCTACCACTCGATCTACGAGGCGCTGAAGCCCGGCGTGCGCGAGAACGACATCGTCGCCCTCGCCAACAAGATGCTGTACGAGATGGGCTCCGACGACGTCGAGGCGATCAACGCGATCTCCGGCGAGCGCTGCAATCCGCATCCGCACAATTTCACCGACCGCATCCTGAGGCCGGGCGACCAGGCCTTCTTCGACATCCTGCAGTCCTATCAGGGCTATCGCACCTGCTATTACCGCACCTTCAATATCGGCCGCGCCACGCCGGTGCAGCACGACGCCTACAAGAAGTGCCGCGAGTGGCTCGATGTCGCGATCTCGCTGATCAAGCCGGGCGTCTCGACCGACACGGTCGCGAGCGTCTGGCCGAAGGCCGAGGATTTCGGTTTCCCCAGCGAGATGGCGGCGTTCGGCCTGCAGTTCGGTCACGGCCTCGGGCTGGCGCTGCACGAGCGCCCGATCATCTCGCGGCTGGTGTCGCTGGAAAATCCGATGGAAATCAAGACCGGCATGGTGTTTGCGCTGGAAACCTATTGTCCGGCGAAAGACGGATTTTCCGCGGCCCGCATCGAAGAGGAAGTCGTCGTCACCGACAAGGGCTGTCAGGTCATCACGCTATTCCCGGCGGAAGAGCTGCCGATCGCCAATCGCTATTAGGGCAGGACGACTGTGTGAGCTGAATCGGCACGCTCATCCGAAATCCGTCATCCTGAGGTGCGAGCCTTGCGGTGCGCTTGCACCGCTCGGCGAGCCTCGAAGGATGAGCGGCCGAGATGCGGGCCGTCGTCCTTCGAGACGCGCAAGAGCGCGCTCCTCAGGATGACGGAGATAGTCCGAATGTGCCGCGACCGATTTCACTCAAGCAACAGCTGAACACGCAAGGAGAAAAAAATGACAAAACATTCCCTCGGCTGGATCGGCATGGGACGCATGGGCTATCCGATGGCCGAGCGGTTGCTGAAGGCCGGCCATTCGGTTGCGATCTGGAACCGGACCCGCGCCAAGGCCGAGCCGCTGGCCAAGAATGGCGGCCGCATCGTCGATCAGCCGAACGAGCTTGCCGGCAACGACATCGTGTTCACGATGGTGTCGACCGGCAAGGATCTCGAGCAGGTCTATTTCGGCGACAACGGCCTTGTCGCCGGTGCCTCTGGCCCGCGGCCGAAAATCCTGGTCGACTGTTCCTCGATCGGGGTCGAGCAGTCGGAAGCGATCCGCGCGCGGCTGAAGCAACTGGGCTGCGAATTCGTAAGCTCCCCGGTCAGCGGCAACGGCAAGACGCGTCAAGGCCGGCAAACTCTCCACGGTGGTGTCGGGCCCGAAGGCGGCGTTCGACCAGGTGCAGCCTTATCTCAAGATCATCGCGGCCTCCGGCGTCTCCTATGTCGGCGAGGGCGAATTGGCGCGCATCTGCAAGATCGCGCATAACGTCTTCCTCGGCGTCGTGATCCAGAACCTCGCCGAGATCACTATCCTGGCGCAAAAGGCCGGCGTGCCGCGCCACGCCTTCCTCGATTTCATGAACGCCAGCGTGCTCGGCTCGACCTTCACCAAGTACAAGAGCAACGCGCTGGTCAATCTCGACTGGACCACGACCTTTACGCCGGCGCTGCTGCGCAAGGATCTCGATCTCGGCCTGAAGGCCGCCCGCGATCTCGACGTCGCCATGCCGGTGACGGCGGCGACCCGCGAGGCGCTGCAGAGCCATTTCGGCGCTGCGACGCTGAAGCCGGATCCGGCCGCGCATCTGGAAAAGGATTTTGCGGCGCTATTGGAAACCGTGGCGCTCGCCGCCGGCCTAAAACTCTCGCCGGAGAACGTGCCGATGCCGACCGGGCTCGAGACCGAGGGCTGAGAGCAGGTGCGCGTTGTTGTCACCTCGCCCCGCTCTTGCGGGGAGAGGTCGGCGCGAAGCGCCGGGTGAGGGGGACTCACCGCGCATTCGGTATTCGCGGAGGCAGCCCCTCACCCCACCCTCCAAGAGCGAGCTGCACTCGTCTCGACCCCGCAAGAGCGGGGCGAGGGGGAACAGCGGTCGGCGTTCTGCTTCAACGAGAACTTGTTATGCTCTAAGAGGTGCGGAGCGGCTGGCGTGGCGGCGGAGAATCAGCCTCTATTCGCGAGTAGGCCGAGGGACATTCGGTCGGGATCATCGACATGGGCAGCAAAGACGACATCGAAAGCATCGAGGCGGAGATCGGGCGCACCTTCGAGCAGATGATCCCGTTCAATCGCGTGCTCGGTCTGAAGCTCCATTCGCTCGACCCCAAGGCGCCGCAGCTGAAGTTCGACATGCGGCCCGAGCTGGTCGGCAACCCGATCCGCCAGATCCTGCACGGCGGGGTGATATCGGCGACGCTCGACGTGGTCGGCGGCCTCGCCATCGCGCTGGCCTCGCTCGCCGACAATACCGAAGCGACACCCCTGCAGAAATTTCCGAATATCGGCACCATCGATTTGCGCATCGATTATTTGCGGCCGGGGCGCGGCAAATATTTCATCGCCACCGGCCGCGTCGTCCGGCTCGGCGGCCGCGTTGCGGTGGTCCATATGGAGCTCGTCAACGACACCGGCGAGCAGATCGCGACCGGTTCAGCGGCCTACATCGTCGGCTAAGGTATTTTCCAGCTTGGCGGGCCATCCTTCGAGACGCGGCCAACGGGTCCGCGCGAAGCGCGGCCCGATGATAAACTCCGCCGCCACTCTTCCAGAGCCGTTACGCAGGGATGAGGTCTTAAACCCTCATGGTGAGGAGCGCGGCAACGCCGCGCGTCTCGAACCACGAGGCCATGATGGGCGACCGTGATTCGGCCCAACCGGAATGTGATCTGACCGCAGCGCTCCGGAGAGTGTGCCGATGCCCACCGGGCTCGAGACCGGGGGCTCGGGACGGGAGCCGAATCGCCATCGGGTGCGAAGGTTCATTTCCGCGATCGTCCGGTTACTTTGGCGCCGGTTCCCATGGCATCAACACGATCTTGCCGCCGAGCCCTCCGGCGTCGATCCGTGCATGGACCTTGCCGGCGGCTTCGAGCGGCAAGCGCTCCACGACGATCGGATGAATGGCGCCGTCGCGCAGCAGTTCGAACAACGTCGTCATGTCGGCGCGGAATTCCTCAGGGTGGGTGCGGCGGCGGTCGGTGATGCTGTACCACAGCGCCCGGCGTCCGCGGAACAGGAAGCCGAACGCGCCCCACAGCTTCAGCCGCAGCAAGCCGAGGCCGGCCGAAATCAGGCTTTCGCCGCCGGTCGCCATGGTTTGCGAGCCATACCCGATCAGCACCCCGCCGGGCCTGAGGCAGGCGAAAGAACGGTCGAAATGCTTCCCGCCGATCGCGTCGAAGACTGCATCGACGCCAGCGCCGCGCGCTGCCGTCAGCCGCCGTACCGCAACCACAAAATCCTCGGCATGATAATCGATTGCGGTACCGCCGAAGCGCTCGACGGTAGCGAGGTTCCTCGCCGAACACGTGCCGATGGCGTTGAGTCCGAGGTGGCGCGCCAGATCGAGCAGCGCCGTGCCGACCGTCCCCGATGCGCCGATGACGAGGATCGTTGACCCCGACGGCAGGCGGCAGCAACGGGTGAGCATCTGGAAAGCCGTCAGATAAGCGAGCGGGACGCACACCGCCTCCGCCGCATCCACTCTGTCGGGGACAGGAACGAGATCACGCGCGGGGCGGATGGCGTATTGAGTGTAGCCGCCGACGACGCAGAGATCGGCGACCATTTGCCCCTCGCGCGGTGCGGTTACCCCGGGGCCGGTTTTTTCGACGGCCCCAACCAGTTCGTAGCCGGGCGTGAACGGCAGCGGCCCCTTGAAATCCGGGTAGCGGCCGCGCCGGATAAAGCTATCCGTGAAGCCGGTGCCGGCAGCGATCACCTTGATGCGGACCTCCCCCGCGCCAGGCTCGGGAATGGCGGCCTGTTCCACCAGTTCCAGCACCTCGGGACCACCGAATCGTGAAATCCGAATGTGCTTCCAGGACATGGTGGCCCGACTTCCGTCAAAAATCAAAAAAGTCCGCGGGTCCGGCGAAACGCCGGTCGCGAATTTCGCGTGCCAGTGGTCCGGTTCCGCGACTTCGGCGTCTAATCGCCTGATCGTTACAGTGGCGCTCGAAAATCGATCGCGCGCAGGATCACGCCCGGAGGATTGCCCTCCAGTTCGACGTCGCTGAATTTCCGCGCCGCGCGTTCCTCGATGCGCTCGCGCAGGCGCAGGAACTGCTGCCGGCGCTCGGCCGGCGGCGTTCGCGACGAGCCTTCCAGCTGATCCATCGCGTCGGTGGAGATGGCGCAGGCCACCGTCGCCCCGTCATTCTTCATCGTGAACGTCACGACCATCCGGTTGTAGTCGTATTCCTGAAAGTGGCTTTGGGTGAGCGCCATGTCCGAGGCTCCTTGGTTGCACGGGTCCTGCCGGCCGAGTGCGGTCAGAATTTCTTCTTGGCCGGCGGCGGATTGAGCTCGAGGATTTTCGAAAGGCAATCTTCCCGCGTGGCGTGCGGGCCGGTGACGAAGGTGCCGCTCACCTTGGTGCTGTACCAGCCCGACACCACGCCAAGACGCAGCGATTCCTCGGTTTGGACGTGACGCGCGGAAAGAATTTGCATGGGACTTCCTTAATTGTGGGGCGTCGGCATGATTGCAGAACGCCGCGATCGGTTTCGGGAGTGATCGGATGGTTACGCATTTGAGGCGACCGCGTCGGCTTGCTGCGCGTCGGCAAGATCCAGCGAAGCGATGGAAAGCATCTCGGTCGAATGATGGTGCGGCGCTGCGCCGGGAACCATGATCATGGTGGCGACGCGGCGGAAGCATGGAAACGACAGGCCTTCGATCAGCTCTTCATCGGTCACGACTTCATAGGCGCCCGCGGGCAGCTGGCGGTCGATGCCCTTGATCCGGAACGGATGCTTGAACGTTACGGTTTCGCGCCGCGATCTCGTCAAAATTATCTTTCCGCGTTGGCGTGGGCGCCGGCCGATTCAATGAGGATTGAACCGCTTTCGCGCGCCTTCGCCGGCTTTTGTTGCAAATCGTCGGTTCGCGAGCCTTCGGAACACAGCCTGGGTCCGGCGCTTTGGGCGAACGAAAGTTACGTTGCGCCTTTAGGCCCAAATAGCCACGGTTTTCTTTCTCAACCCGCCGTCCGCGCCCGTCGCCCCTCGATCGGGTAGGCCGGATCGTTATAGCCCGGCGTTGACGGATGGCCGCTTGCCACCAGCCGATCGATCAGCGCTTCGTCCTCGGCGGTGAAGCTATAGTCGAGCGCGCGGATATAATCGTCCCATTGCTCTTCGGTGCGGGGGCCGGCGATCACGCCTGACACGAACGAAGAGTTCAGCACCCAGGACACCGCGAATTGCCCGGCGGTGATGCCCTTCTTTTCCGCATGTTGCTTGATCTCCTGCGCCAGTTTCAGCGATTCCGGCCGCCACTCGGTCTGCATCATTCTGACGTCGTTGCGCCCCGCGCGCGTCTCCTTGTCGGGCGCAGCGTCGGGACGGTACTTGCCGGTCAGCACGCCGCGCGCCAGCGGGCTATAGGGCACGATGCCGAGGCCATAGAAATGGCAGGCCGGAAAATGCTCGACCTCGGGCATGCGGTTCATCGCATTGTAATAGGGCTGGCTGACGACCGGGCGGTCGATGCCGAGGTTGTCGCAGATGTTGCAGATCTCGGCGACCCGCCATGCGCGGTAATTGGAGACGCCGAAATAGCGTACCTTGCCCGTTTGGATCAGCTCGCCCATCGCGCGCACGGTCTCCTGTAGCGGCGTCGAATGATCTTCCTTATGCAGATAATAGATGTCGATATAATCGGTGCCGAGCCGCTTCAGGCTTTCATCGGCGGCCTGCAGCACCCAGCGCCGCGACAGCCCGCTGCGGTTGGGATCATCGCCCATGGGATTGGCAAGCTTGGTGGCGAGCACCCAGCCGGGCCTGTTGTTGGAAATGGCGCGGCCGACCACCTGTTCGGAATTGCCGCCATTATAGGCGTCCGCCGTGTCGATGAAGTTGACGCCGGCCTCGCGCGCCTTCGCCACGATCCGCGTCGAGGTCGCCTCATCGGTCGGGCCGCCGAACATCATGGTGCCGAGGCAGATCGGCGAGATCTTCAGGCCGCTGCGGCCGAGTTGACGGTATTGCATCGAGTGGTGTCCTCTCGTTCTGCTCCCTCGCCCCGCTCTTGCGGGGAGAGGGTCGGGGTGAGGGGCTGTCGCCGCAAATGCGACAGAAGTTATGCGGCGGCTCCCCCTCACCCGGATCGCATCTGCGATGCGATCCGACCTCTCCCCGAAAGCGGGGGAGGTGAGGCCCTCAATCGCTCCTCAATATCTTAAACACGCCGTTGGCCATGGCGATACAGCGCTTGTCGACGGTCACTTCGGTCGAGACGAAAATCAGGCTGCGGGTCGAGCGCACTACGCGCGGTTTCGAGATCAGGGTCTCGCCGATCTTGCCGGCCTCGACGAAATGGGTGTCGAGCTGGACGGTGGCGAGCTTGGGGCGGCCCGAAACGAATCGTGCGGTGATGCCGCAGGTGCGGTCCGCGAATGTCATCAACACCCCGCCCTGCACCAGGCCGCGGCGGTTGTGGTGCTTGTCCTGCGCGACCAGCGCATATTCGTGCTCGCCGTCCACGACCCGGTGCCACAGCGGCCCAATCAGGTGGATGAAGCCTGTGGTCTCGACGATGGTCCAGCCCGAGGCCTTGAGTTTCTCGGTGGCCTTGTCGGTCATCTTGTCTTCTTTCGGTTGTACAGAAACGATACCCTCCGTTGTCGTCCCGGCGAGCGCCGGGACCCATAACCACCGCGGCCGATGATAACAAAGGCCTCTCCCACCGTGCCAAAATGAGATGACACGATGTATGGGTCCCGGCTCGCGCGCAAGCGCTTGGCCGGGACGACGGGGTCATCAGTCATTTCATCAATCGCCGTGGTGTTGTAGTCAAGCGGGATGGCCAGGCTATTCGACGATGCCACACGGCGGAATATCGCAGCGCGCTGCGCGGCATTTGCACGCCTGCCGGCAAGCGATCCGGCGCCGGCATTGAAGCGGGCCGCCGTCGCCATCACGCTGGTGGAGGATGCCGCCGCTGACGGAACGGCGCTATTGCTGACGCTGCGTGGGGCGGGCCTGCGCGCTCACCGCAGTCAATGGGCGTTGCCGGGCGGCCGCTGCGACGCGGGCGAGACGCCGGTCGATGCGGCGCTGCGCGAACTTGCCGAGGAAGTCGGCCTTGAAGTTGAGCCCGAGTTCGTGCTGGGTTCGCTCGACGATTATCCGACCCGCTCCGGCTATCTCATCACGCCGGTCGTGGTATGGGCGGCGACGAGCGCCGCGATCTCACCCAATCCTGAAGAGGTCGCCTCCGTGCACCGCATTGCGCTGGATAATATCGAAGCGCCTGATGCTTTCGACTTCACCGCCATTCCCGAAAGCACCCGCCGCGTGATCCGGTTTCGTCACGCCGGCCACTTCATCCACGCGCCGACCGCGGCCCTGATCTATCAATTCCGCGAGGTGCTCGCCGGCCGCGACACCCGCGTCGCCGAGCTGGAACAGCCGGTATTTGCCTGGAAGTAGCGCCGCGCAGCAGGTCGTGATTCCTTTTCGGGGCTGACTTGGACGCTGCGCTTGCTACAACAGGGCCATGCCTCGATCTGCGATTCGATCTTGCTTCATGTTTCTCGCGTTTGCGCTGCTGATCGTGCCGCAGGCGGCGGCCATGGATTCGGTGGTGCTATCAGCCGCAACAGCCGATGCGATGGCGCAGGCGGCGTTGCCGCAGGCGATCGCTGAATATCGCCGCAAGCTGAAGCAGTATCTCGAAGCACGCGCGGTGTTCGAAGCGGAAGCCAGCGCCTATTGGAGCTCGATTGCCGACAAGCGGCGCGGCCGCAACGCCAAGCGCCGCGAGCACCAGTCCATTATGCTCGATGACTATGTCCTGACCCAGCCGCCGGTATATTCCGGACCGAAGCGGCCGGTGAATCCGGAACCGTCGCAGCCCGAGCCGGAGGAACCGCGCCGCGAGCGCAAATACATTCCGGTCGTCGCCGATCTGTTGAAGGCCGCTCTGGAGCATTTCCAGTTCGCGCCGCAGCGGCCCAGCAGCGAGGTCGAATTCATGCGCGCCTATGCCCGCGCAGCCTCGGCGGCGGGGCTGACGCGCGAGCAGGCGGTGCGGGTCTACGCGTTCGAGACCGGCGGCAACGGCAATCACGCCTCGCAATCGGGCTTCCACGGCACGCGCGCGATCTCGACCGCGATCGGCTACAACCAGTTGTTGACCACCAACAGCGTCGAACTGCTTGCCGAGCAGGGCCACGAATTCATCAAGGCGCTTTCGCAGAAAGCCGCGCCATTGTCCGGCAACCAGCGCAAGGCGTTGGATCACAAGATCGCGGTGCTGAAGCAGATGGTGACGCTGGCGAGCTCGGTGCCGGACGAATGGGCGCAGCACGAGAAACTCGGCGATACGCCGCAGGGCTGGGCGCTGCATGCCATGGTGCTCGACATCGATGTCGGGCCGCTGCTGCAGACCCACAAGCTCTTGACGTCGGTGATCTTCGCGCGCGCCAAGGGCTATAACCGCCCGCTCACCGCCGCCGAACTTGAAATGATGAACCTGACCGGCGACGGTACCGGGCTCGACATGGTGACGATGCCGCAAGCGCTGCGCGAACAGGTGCCGACCTCGAATTTCTTCCAGCGCTCCGGCTACGAACGCAACCCGGTCGCGATCCGCCACAACACGGTGGCGAAGCTGCTGGCCGTTACCGACAGCCGGATGGACAGCAACAGCAATCTGCCGGGTGCGAAGGAACTGGCGGCCGCGTTTTAGTTCATCGTCGTCCCGGCGAACGCCGGGACAGGCCTCGGCCGTCATGCCCCGCCACCGGGTCTCGCCTTCGGCGAGCCCGATGACAAGCTCCGGCGGGGCATCCAGTAACCGGCGCCGTCGGAAGATGACCTCAGGCGGCGCGGCGTACTGGATCATCCGCTTTCGCGGATGATGACATCAGGATTTGGGATTGCCCTCTCAATTCGAGCCGAACATGAACTTGCCGTCGCCCTCAAGAAACGGGCCGGTCCGCATGTAGAGCTGACCGTTCTGGCCGATGAAAAACAATGTGCCCTTCGGCACCTTCTTGGCGCCCTTCAGCAGCTGGCTGGCATTGTTGGTGCCCATCTTGTAGGAAAACGTCTTGCCATCCTTGTCGTAGCCATAGCCCATGTCCGGCTTCAGCTCCCAAGGCGTCGGCGTCGCTTGTGCAAATGCCGACGTCGCCAGCGCGGTCAGCGCGGCCGCCATCAAAAGGGTTTTTGTCGAAATTCCCGTCATCACATCGATCCTCCTGGCAGCCAGTTTAGTAGTTGGTCGTCCTGTCTTGAACAAATCACGAACGTCATCGCCCCGTCAATACGACGCGGCTGTTGGCCATTGCCGCTTGCGTTTAAGACTTTGTGATTTCCCGATTCCCGCTTCGCGACTATGTTCCGGTTTCGACCTGGAAGTGTGATTTGCAAAATATGTCATAGGGATGATTCGGATGAACCACGTCATGAAAATTTGTTTGGGCTTCGCGCTGTCGCTGGTGACGCTGGTTCCGGTTGCCCAGGCGGACGAATTCAAGCTCTCCAACAACCAGAGAATTTCCTGCAGCCGCGGTCTGAGCGCCGGGAAGCTCAATACCGCGACCTGCAAATCCTATGCCTATCTCTTCAACGTCAAGACCTCGGAATATTTCCGCTGCCAGGTCAGCCTGGCGCTGACGCGGGACAACAAGGAAGTGATCAACATCCAGACCGATGGCGGTTGCACCAAAAAGCCCCGCATCTTCGACACCGACTCCAACTATAATTTCGACGCCACCGAGACCGAACCGCCGAACACCAATTCGTTTTTCGGCACCGGCGGCTATTCGATCTGGGCCAGCGACACATCAGCGCAGAAAATCCGCGGTTGCATCATCATCTCCTCCGGCCTCGGCTCCGACATTTCGAAATGCCTGGACATGACGTTTCAATGAGGGGATGCGAACGCAAGGCGCTGACCGGGCGTCGCATCGCGCCGGTCAGCGTTTCTCGGGAAATCCGGCCCGCGCCGCTTTGCGTTAGTTTAGTGGCTCATGCGCGCCGAGGCCGGATGGCCCGGCACCTTGAAGCGCTTGCCGGTGTCGGTGACCTTGGTGCCGTCGACTTTCAGGATCGAGAAATCCTGGGTCATGTAGTTCCCGGCCAGAATGTAATTGCCGTCGGGGGTGAACATCACGGCCTCCGGCAAGCCGCCGACCTCGATGTCCTGGGTCTTGGTCACCTTCTTGCCGTCGATCTTCAGGATCGTGAGGCTGCCATTCTTCTCGTAGAAGAAAGCCTTCTTCGTGTTGGAGCCGCGCAGGATGGCGGCGACCGCGAGATCGCCCTTCGGCGACATCGCGAGCCCCTCGGGGCCGTCGCCGACCACCACCTTATCGATGACTTCGCGGCGGGTTGGCCTCGAGATCGATCACGCTGGTGGTGTCGACGTTGCCGTCCGACGAGCCGCCGTTGCCAGTCTCGTTGAGCAGCGCGATCTTGCCGTTGGGCGTCACCACGACATTGTAGGGCCATTGCCCGGTCGGCAGGTCGAGCTTGCTGTAGGTCACCTTGTCGCCGACGATATCGAGCACCGACAGCTTCGATGCAGGGGACCGCACCGCCAGTGCCCGCTTGCCGTCCGGCGTGAACAGCACATGCGAGACGCTGTCGGGGAATGTGATGGTATCGGTGACCTTGACGTCGGTGCCGTCGATCGCGAGCACGCTGATCGAATTGTCGCCGCGATTGGCAACCAGCGCCATCTTGCCGGACGGGCTGATGTTCAGCCCCGACGGCTGCTTGCCGACGGTAACGGTCGAGGCCAGCTTGGGCGGGTTCGACGTGAGATCGATGACGTAGACCTTGTTGTCCGGCACCTGTTTCAGCGCGTCGCCGTCCTTGACCACGTCGACCGAGTCCGCCACCAGCGCGACCGAACCCGACGGGTCGATGTCGAGATTGACCGGCGGTCCGACGATCGAATTCTTCAGCGGCAGGGTGGCGATGATGTTCGGGCTTTCGGGACTGGCGAGATCGACGATCAGAACCGTATCCTTGCCCGGCGCGGACAGCACGTTCTTTCCGTCGTCGTCCCACCAGATCTTCTCGTCGCTGCCGACGATCATGAACGGTTTGGCGTGAGCGAGATTGAGGCCCGCGCTGCAGAGCAGGACGGCCGCTCCCAATGATAATCCAACTGTACGAGTGACAGGCATTGTGGCGTTCTCCCCGGGTAAGATCGGCCTCTGACGGGCCGGTTTCGCGGGCGCCAGATTACGCGGGGAACCGCCGGGGTGCCAGTGCGAAGCGGGGCGCGCCCGCTTCGCATGCTTAATTGCCGCAACCCTGTTGGCCGATGGGATGGGTTGACCGTGGGCCCGGGTCCGTCCAGTTTCCCGGCCAAATTCAAGGGAGAACGACCCATATGATTTCGAAGTTGATGGCCGCCGCCGTTGCGGTGGTGGCGGTTGTGGCGGCGCCGGCCGCGCGGGCGCAGGCATTCATTAACGTGCTGACCGGCGGCACCTCCGGTGTCTATTATCCGCTCGGCGTCGCCATCGGAAAAATCTACAGCGACAAAATTCCAGATGTGAAGACCCAGGTGCAGGCCACCAAGGCCTCGGTCGAGAACCTGATCCTGCTGCAGCAGGGCCGCGGTGAGCTGGCGTTTACGCTCGGCGATTCGCTGAAGGCGGCGTGGGACGGCGACGAGGAGGCAGGCTTCAAGGCCAAGCTCGACAGGCTGCGGACCATCGGCGCGATCTATCCGAACTATATCCAGATCGTCGCCACCGCCGACAGCGGCATCAAGACGCTGGCCGACCTCAGGGGCAAGAGCCTTTCGGTGGGCGCGCCGAAATCGGGAACCGAACTCAACTCGCGTGCCATTCTTGCCGCCGCGGGATTGAGCTACAAGGATATCGGCAAGGTCGAATATCTGCCGTTCGCCGAATCCGTCGACCTGATGAAGAACCGGCAGTTGAACGCGACCCTGCAATCGGCCGGCCTCGGCGTCGCCTCGCTGAAGGATCTCTCCACCTCGACCGACATCACCGTGGTGTCGGTGCCCAGGGAGGTGGTCGACAAGATCGGCCCGCCCTTCGTATCGGTCATGATCCCCGCCAATACCTATGCCGGGCAGGACAAGGATGTGCCGACCGCCGCCGTCGTCAACTATCTGGTGACAAGTTCGGTGGTATCGGATGATCTCGCCTATCAGATGACAAAACTGATCTTCGAGTCGCTGCCGGAACTGGCGAACGCCCATGCGGCCGGCAAGGAGATCAGGCTGGAGAACGCGGCGACCGGCAGTCCGGTGCCGCTGCACCCCGGCGCGATTCGCTATTACAAGGAAAAGGGTTTGATTAAGTAGGGACGGTCTATATTCGCCGTCATGCCCGCGCTTGTCGCGGGCATCCACGTCTTCTCTGTTTTTTCTTTGCATTAAAGACGTGGATGGCCGGGACAAGCCCGGCCATGACGTATCCGGAAAAGGGCCCGGTCTTATAAGCGTCACTCTATCCGGATCCGGGCGCTGGGGAACGACAAAGATGCTGCAGGCTGTGGACGCTGAGGCGCCCGTCAAGGTCGAATTCGACAATTTCGAGCACGGCTTTCCGGAAGGCTTTGGCCCGGGCGGCTGGGGCCATCTCGCCTATGCCACCGGCATCCTCTTCGCGGTCTTTCAGCTCTACGTCGCGGCGTTCAACTACCTGCCGAGCCAGGTGGTGCGCGGCGTTCACGTCGGCTTCCTGATCCTGATGACCTTCGGCCTGATCGGCAATTTCACCGCCAAAGGCAATGCCGGCCGCGCCGCCGGCTGGCTGATCGGCAGCGCTGGCTTCCTGTGCGGGCTGTATCAGTGGATCTTTTATGCTGAACTGATCGCGCGCGACGGCGATCCGACCCGGCTCGATCTGGTGGTCGGCACCTTGCTCGCAGTCCTGATCTTCGAGGGCACCCGGCGGCTGATGGGCCTGGCGCTGCCCCTGATGTGCGGCGCCTGCATCCTGTACTGGTTCCTCGGCCAGTATCTGCCCGCGCCGTTCAACCACCGCGGTTACGATTTCGACCAGATCATCACCCATTTGTCCTACGGCACCGAAGGCTTTTACGGGGTGCCGATCTATGTCTCGGCGACCTACATCTTCCTGTTCATCCTGTTCGGCTCGTTTCTCGAACATGCCGGCATGATCCAGCTGTTCACCGATGTCTCGCTCGGTCTGTTCGGCCGCACCCGCGGAGGACCTGCCAAGGTCGCGGTGTTCGCCTCGGGCATGATGGGAACGATCTCGGGCTCCGGCGTCGCCAATGTCGTCACCGTCGGCCAGTTCACGATTCCCCTGATGATCAAGTTCGGCTATCGCCGCGCCTTTGCCGCCGGCGTCGAGGCCACCGCGTCGATGGGCGGACAGATCATGCCGCCGGTGATGGGCGCGGTCGCCTTCATCATGGCCGAGACGCTCGGCGTTGAATATTCCGTCATCGTCAAGGCGGCGGTAATCCCGGCGATGCTGTATTTCGCCTCCGCGTTCTGGATGGTGCATCTGGAAGCCGGCAAGCATGGCCTCGTCGGCATGACGCGCTCGGAAATCCCGAGCGCCTGGAAGGCGCTGGTGTCGCGCTGGTATCTGGTATTGCCGCTGGCGGCGCTAGTCTACATGCTGTTCGAAGGCTTCACGCCGCTTTATGCCGGCAGCATGGGGCTGGCGCTGACGGTGGCGCTGATCCTCGGCGCCACCGTCACGCTCGGCTTTTCCTCGACCGCATTGCGTTATGTATTCTGGATCGGGCTCGCGCTGGTGGTCGCGGCGGTGTCGCGCGACGGGCTGAAGATCGTTCCGGTGGCAGGCGTGGTCGCGGTGCTCGTGGTGATCACCGCGTTCGTGCGCGGCGGGCTGGCGACATTGCGGGCATGCCGGGATTCGCTCGCCGACAGCGCCAAGTCGGCGCTGACCGTCGGCATGGCCTGTGCCATCGTCGGCACCATCATAGGCATGATGACGCAGACCGGCGTCGGCACCATCTTCGGCGGCTGGATCATCGGCCTTGGCGCCAAGAGCCTGTTCCTGGCGCTGGTCATGACCATGCTGCTGTCGATCCTGCTCGGCACCGGCATCCCGACGATTCCGACCTACATCATCACCGCAGCGCTTGCCGCGCCGGCATTGGCAAAACTCGGCGTGCCGCTGATCGAAAGCCATATGTTTGCGTTCTACTACGGCATCATGGCCGATCTCTCGCCGCCGGTGGCGCTGGCGGCGCTGGCGGCGGCCCCGATCGCGAAGGAAAATCCTGATAAGATCGGCTGGGAGGCGATGCGCATCGCGCTCGCCGGCTACGTCATTCCGTTCGTCTTTGTCTATTCGCCGGCATTGATGCTGCAGGCCGGCGATCCGATGGCAGCCCAACTCGGCTTCTACGGCGCCGTCGTGCTGGCGACCTTCAAGGCGCTGGTCGCCATTGCCCTGTTCGGCATGGTGGCGATCGGCTTCCTGTTCGCCAGGATGACACTGGCTGAACGCGTCGTCGCTCTGCTCGCGGCGCTGTGCCTGCTCGGCGATTTCCGGGTCAGCGACACTTTGGGCTTCGCGCTGACGGCCGCGATCGTGTTCTGGCAATGGCGGCAGCGTCCGCGTACCGCGGCGGCAGCGGCTTGAGCCTTTGCCTCACGTCGGTTGGCGTGGTGAAGACACTGTCGGTCGCGGCCTTCACGCTGGTGTGGACGCACTCCATCGAAAAGGTCGACTGGCAGGAAGACTGGCGCGTTACGCCAAAAGGGCTGGAGCTGGTGCAGGCGCGTGTAAAAGGCTCCGGCGCCGGCATGGAGCCGCCGCCGGAGGCGCGGCTGGTCGACGGCTGGTTTCAATGGCGGCCAAAGCGCCCGCCGATGTCGGAAGTGGTGCTCGGCAATTCCGGCGCCGCCGGCGAATGGCGGCTGTGCAGCAATGGACAATGCAAAACACTATCGGAGATATTCGGGCATCCGGTCGGCGCCAACACCACGACGATGCGCGCGTGCGAGCAATAAGGGACTGAACAGGGAGAAAATCGATGGATCGGCTCAAGGGAAAAACCGCGCTCGTGGTCGGCGCCGGCTCGATCGGGCCGGGCTGGGGCAACGGCAAGGCAACCGCGGTGAGCTTTGCGCGCGAGGGCGCGCAGGTGTTTTGCGTCGATCGCAATGGCGCTGCCGCCGAACAGACCGTGAAGATCATCGCCTCCGAAAGCGGCAAGGCCATAGCCTTCACTGCCGATGTGTCACGCGCCGCCGATGTCGAGGCGATGGTCGCGGCATGTCTGAAGGCCTATGGCCGCGTCGACGTGCTCGACAACAATGTCGGCATCGCCGAGATGGGCAGCGTGGTCGATGTCTCGGAAGCCGAGTGGGACCGCGTCTTTGCGGTCAATCTCAAAAGCGCTTTCCTCGCCATGAAGCATGTCATACCCGTGATGGTGCGGCAGGGCGGCGGCTCGATCATCAACATTTCATCGATCGCCTCGATCCGGCATACCGGCGTGTCCTACGTCACCTATGCCACCACCAAGGCCGCGATGAACCAGATGACGCGCACCACCGCGGTCGAATTCGCCCCGCAACACGTCCGCGTCAACGCGATCCTGCCGGGCCTGATGAAAACCCCGATGGTCGAGCATTCCGCAGGGCTGGCGTCGAGTTACGCCAAGGGCGATATCGAGGCGATGTGGCGCGCGCGCGACGCGCAGGTGCCGATGGGGCACATGGGCGACGCCTGGGACGTCGCCAACGCCGCGCTGTATCTCGCCTCCGACGAATCGAAATACGTCACCGGGATCGAGCTGGTGGTCGATGGCGGGATCACGCTGAAGATGAGTTGAGCGTATCGTCGTCCCGGAGCTCGCCGGGCGACGTAAAATATTGCACGGTCAATTTCACCGCAGTTCAATCCGCGCTATCATCTCCGTGCCATGAACGCATCGATGCGACCAACTTTTGCAGCCCTGATCTCGCCCGCGGCCATCGCGGCTGTGCTGTGGACGGTGTCTCCGGACCGCGTCCTCGCCGCGGCCAGTGAGCCCATCACCGACCCGCAGGCCGACCCCGCGCTCTGCGTCGCCGCCGTGGCGGCCAACGACCCCGACAGGATCATCGCGATTTGCGGTGCGCTGATCGCCAATGAAAAGACGCTGCGCCCCGACCGCGTCAGGGCGCTGATCGCGCGCGCCGGGGCGTATGATCGCATGGAGATGATCGACCGCGCCATCGGCGACTACGACACCGCGCTGCGGCTTGATCCGACGCTGGCCGATATCTTCAATGTCAGGGGCGAACTCTTTCGAAGGAAGGGCGACCGGCCCCGGGCGCTCGCCGATTTTGCCGCCGCGATCAGGCTCAATCCGCAGCACGAGGCGGCACGCGCCAACCACAGGGCGCTGGCACTGGAACTTGAGCGGCTCGGGGCCCAGATGGCCGTCAAGAACAAGGCAGCTCCTGCCCCAAGAGCGAATCCGCCCTTGAAATGATGCTGCTTCGGGTGACAATAAGCGCAAGAAAATTGCTTGAAATTGATCCTTGTCATGGCCGGGCTTGTCCCGGCCATCCACGTTTTGCTTCGTCGACCAGCACTAGGACGTGGATGCCCGGGACAAGCCCGGGCATGACGGGGAAAATGGATCGACTTGCAGCGGGAGTGACGCCATGAACATCCAGAGCAGCAGGTATTACGAGGTCCACGCCCGTTCGCTGGCCGACCCCGAGGGGTTCTGGGGCGAGGCGGCGCGCGAGATCGACTGGATCGAGCCGGCGAAAAAGGTCTTCGATCCCGCCATGGGCCTGTATGGCCGCTGGTTCGCGGGCGCGGTGGTCAACACCTGTTACAACGCGCTCGACCGCCACGTCGCGAACGGGCGCGCCGACCAGCTGGCGCTGATCCACGATTCGCCGCTGGCGGGCGGCAGCATCACCAAATTTACCTATGCCGAGATGCTGCATGAAGTGAAAACGCTTGCCGCCATCATGGCCGATTTCGGCGTCGCCAGGGGCGACCGCGTCGTCCTCTATATGCCGATGGTGCCGGAAGCGGTGGTCGCGATGCTGGCCTGCGCGCGGATCGGCGCGGTGCATTCCGTGGTGTTCGGCGGCTTTGCCGCGAAAGAGCTCGCAACGCGGATCGAAGATGCAAGACCGAAACTGATCTTTTCGGCGAGCTGCGGACTCGAGCCCGGCCGCATCGTGCAGTACAAGCCGCTGCTCGACGAGGCGATCGCCCTTTCCAGCGTCAAGCCCGAGACCTGCATCATCCTGCAGCGGCCGCAGCAGGCTTGCGAACTCAGCGCCGGGCGCGACCATGACTGGGCGACCTTGCGCGCCAAGGCTATTGCCGCGAAGAAATCCGTCGACTGCGTGCCGGTGCTGGCGACCGATCCGCTCTACATTCTCTACACCTCGGGCACGACCGGCATTCCGAAGGGCGTGGTACGCGACAATGGCGGGCATCTGGTCGCGCTGAAATGGTCGATGTTCAACCTCTACGGCGTCAAGCCGGGCGAGGTCTGGTGGTGCGGCTCCGACATCGGCTGGGTGGTCGGCCACAGCTACATCGTCTATGGACCGCTGATTCACGGCGCGACCTCGGTCATGTATGAGGGCAAGCCGGTCGGCACGCCGGACGCCGGCGCATTCTGGCGGGTGATCGCGGAGCACAAGGCGGTGGCGCTGTTCACCGCGCCGACAGCGTTCCGAGCCATCCGGAAAGAGGATCCGGAAGGCACCTTCATCCGCAAATACGATCTGTCGAAATTCCGCACGCTGTTTCTGGCCGGCGAGCGCGCCGACCCGCCGACGGTGGAATGGGCGGAGCAGCAATTGAAGGTGCCTGTGATCGATCACTGGTGGCAGACCGAAACCGGCTGGTGCATCGCCGGCAATCCGGTCGGGCTGGGCATGCTGCCGGTGAAACACGGCTCGCCGACGGTGCCGATGCCGGGCTATCAGGTCGACGTCGTCGATGAGGCGACAAAGCCGCTGCCGGCGGGCACCATGGGCTCGATCGTGATCAAGCTGCCGATGCCGCCGGGTTGCCTGCCGACCCTGTGGCAGCAGGACGAGCGCTTCAAGGAATCTCTATCTCACCGAATTCCCCGGCTACTACAAGACCTCCGACGCCGGCTATAAGGACGAGGACGGCTATGTATGGGTGATGGGCCGGACCGACGACATCATCAACGTCGCCGGCCACCGGCTCTCCACCGGCGGCATGGAGGAGATTCTCGCTTCCCATCCCGACGTCGCCGAATGCGCGGTGCTCGGCATCAAGGATCAGATCAAGGGCGAGGTGCCCTGCGGCTTCCTGGTACTGAAGGCCGGCGTTTTCAGAAAGCCGATCGAGATCGAGAAGGAGATCGTGGCGCTGGTGCGTGAAAAGCTCGGCCCGGTCGCGGCGTTCAAGCTCGCGATCACCGTTGGCCGGCTGCCGAAGACGCGCTCCGGAAAAATCCTGCGCGGCACCATCAAGAAGATCGCCGACGGCGACCAGTGGACGATGCCCGCCACCATCGAGGATCCCAAGGTGCTCGACGAAATCGGCGACGCGCTGAAGGGCAGGGTGTAGGCGTCCGACCTGAATTGACTCGCCGTCATGCCCGGGCTCGACCCGGGCATCCGTCGCTGACGCGAGCGTAATCACCGCGACAACCAAAAGTATTCAGCGGAGGTTTTTTGATATAGAATGGCCAATTAGGGCGCTTGCGAGCGAAAGCCTGCCCCGGACTGATCCGGGGGCCTGCCCCGGACTTGATCCGGGGTGGACGCGGGTTCGCGCCAGGAAGACGCGTCAAACAAAGCATCCAGCGCCTCGGTTCTGATTCAATCGGAGCCGATCATGCTCCAGTCACGATTGATCCGGGGAGGCGAACGTGAAGCTTGGCCGTTCTCTGATTATTTTCCTGATTGCGATTGTTGGCGTGATCGCCGGTATTGGCGCCGCCGCTGCCGGCAACTCGCGTTACATCCGCAAGGTCGAGTCCGCCTCACAGGTCATTGTGTTCGTGCATGGCGTGCTCGGGGATGGCACTTCGACATGGACCAATGGCGCCGCCTATTGGCCGGAGCTTCTCACCAGGGATTCCACGTTCGATGGAAGCAGCATCTATGTTTATGAGTACCCCACCAACCTGATCAAGGACACTTTTTCGATCGATGAAATCGCCGAGAACATGCGGCTGCAATTCGAGGCGGATGGTGTCAGCGCGCATCGAGAGATCGTCTTCCTTACCCACAGCATGGGTGGTCTTGCTACGCGGGCGTATCTGCTGAAGTATCGTGGCGTCGCCAGCCGCGTTCGGTTGATCTATTTCTTTTCAACCCCGACCACCGGCAGCGAGATTGCCGACCTGGCGAAGCTGATCAGCCAAAATCCCCAGTTCGGCAAAATGAAACCGATGCAATCGGCGGATTATCTGGCCGATCTGCAGCGAACATGGCTGGCGGCGGAATTTCCCTTTCCCTCCTACTGCGCCTACGAGAAGCAAAGGGTCTATGGAATGCTGATCGTGACCCAGGCAAGCGCGGCGAGCCTTTGCAACAGGCATCTGGACCCGATCGATGCCAACCACATCACGATCGTGAAGCCGACAGGCGCCAGCGACGTCCCGTATCTCGCCTTCAAGGCCGCATTCAATGAGGCTCCTCACGCAGCCAGGCAAAACGGGTGTTTTTCCAGCAAGTCCCTGTTCGGCAATGGCAACGAAACTGCGCAGGTGGATGCGGGAATATGTCCCGATGAGGTGGATCCGCAACGGGCGGTGCGCATTCGATACGTCTGGCTGGATTCGACCAGCGCTTCATTGCTGATGGCGGGACAGCTAAGCGGCAATCTCGAAAAATCCCTCGGTTCCAGACCTTTTGTTATCGAGAACGCCGTCACCAGCGAGCTCAAGACCATTATTGCAAAATTCGGCACGTCGATGAGCAATGCGAAGGTCGCCTTGTCTTCGGGAGTGGAGGGCTTGCGCGATACTTCCAGCTCCAAGAGCGAGAACTTCACGCCTTCCGCAAAAGGCGGCAAGGTCAAGATCTACGATTCCGGGAATCCGGTTTCGGTTCCCGAATTGAGCGCCTATCAGGCCATCATCGACACGCCCGATTATCCCGGCGACTTCGCGATGTATTACGCGAAATATGAAGGCAGCGATCAAAACGATCTGAGCATTCTGGATGGCGTGACGCTGTGGCGATACTTTACTGCCGACGATGTGCGTAACTATTCGACGGACCTGGTCAAGCTCAGGGATTGGCTGGCCAAAGCGCGGTCGAGGCTCGGACCCAAGATTACCGACGATTTTTTCTCCTCCAGCATCTTCAGTGCGAAGAAGAATGCGACGCCGGCCTTGCCTGCCGAACTGGCCGCGATGCAATATTTTGCGCGAGCCGGCTGGCCTGATGATTTTCTTGTCGCTTCCGGCGGCGCGGGTTGCGGGGAAGGAAATTTCGGCATCACCGTTTCTCCACGGGATTTGTATGTCCAGGTTGCGGTGATCGAAAACGGGCAGAACAAGGGCACACTTCCCGTTTCGGCGCTGATAGCCGATCAAATCCTAACGGACAGGCTGCGATTGGCGGGCGACGACACAGGCTGGATCCGCACAACGTACCAATTCCCGGTACCGAGTCTTTCCGAAGGGGAGACGGTGATCGTGCCGCTTCAGCTGGAATTGCGGCCTGCGGAAACGATAATTCCCGACAAGGATGCGGTGGAGGGGGCGAAAGCGCAGCATCTGGCAATCCAGAAGTACGGGAAATCCGTGCTGGTGCAGCGCGAGGATAATCACGTCATCTACAAGAAGCGAAAGGAGGCGTTCAAGACCCCGAGTTTCCCGACCGGTGGGCCCTATACCTATGGTCCCCGGGTGAAGCTTGTGGCAGCGCAGGCGCTGGGCCGGGATATCGCGCTTCGGCAGTTTGACCCGGCAAAAGTTTGGGCGCGTTTCGGCTCCGAGGAAGGCTCCTGTCCCTCCATTTACGTTGATGCCGCCGACGGCTCACACCAGTCGTACGGACGAATATTGGCGGGCGCCCGCGGCGCAACCAGGGTTCGAACCGAGAGCCTGGTGCATTCCGGATCAGCCTTTGCCATCGAGATCGCCGAAGACGAGCCCGAGCTCAGCCGATTGGAGGAAATTAGAATCTTTCGAATCGACTCCTCCGATCGGGAAGATCTGACGTACCAGGAATTCGATCGTGTGATTGTTCCGGGCCTGCCTTTGCAAATCGAAACGCCGGCGCTTCGTGACGCGGAAAAAATCCGCATTGAGGTTCGGGGTTTTTACCGGACGTTTCCGGAAATGATCGTTGAGATGGCGCGCTATCAGTCTGGGGAAACCGATCCGCGCGAGTAATCCGAAGTTCGATGAAAATTGGCGGCCCGTTGAACGGAAGGATGCAAGGTCTCTTGAATAGGCCGCATTTTTCTGAACCTCATCCTGAGGAGCGCGCTCTCCCGGCAGCGCACTTGCGCTGTCCGGTGCGCGCGTCTCGAAGGATGAATGGCAGGAGCTGGGCCGCATGGTTCGAGACGCCCGCTGGCGGGCTCCTCACCATGAGGTCCGAAAGGAACGTATGAAGCGAGTAATAACTGCTGCTCTGCTACTCGCCGCGCCGCTGCTCGCCGGCTGCCTCGAGCGGGGACAGCCGACCCTGGTCGATACGTCAGGCGATGATGACGCGTTCTGCCGCGCCAGCAATGTCGCGCCCGGCTCGTCGGAATATATCGCCTGCCGCAGGGATCGTGACGTTCAACACGGCAACGCCAACGCCCGCGCCGACCGCCGTCAGCGCGACCTCGGCGATTACATGATGAACCATCCGGACCATCCGTAACAGCGAGGGGCCACCATGAACGAAGACGTCTTCAACACCAGCCTGCGCAGGTTCCTGAAAAAGGTCGGCATCACCTCGCAGCGCGAAATCGAAAAAGCGGTGCGCGACGCGGTCGCCAGTGGCCGCCTCAAGGGCCATGAGAAACTGCCGGCCAAAATGGTCTTGACGCTCGGCGGCGTCAGCCTCTCCTACGAGATCACCGATGAGATCGAATTGGGTTAGGCAGAGCGAGGCGCGGTCCTCTTCCCTCTCCCCTTGTGGGAGAGGGTGCCTGAGATGCGGAGCATCGAAGGCGGGTGAGGGGTCTTTCTCCGCGGATGCAGACCTCTCATCCGGCAGCCTTCGCGGCCGTAGCTGATGGGCTAGTTGAGACCGGCGACAGCGCTGACGACCGGCCTTAATTCTTCCGCCCCTCGAAGCACCATTCCGAATGCGACGTAAAGGATCACCACCAGACCGAGGTAGGCGATCCAGCGGTATTTGTGCAACAGGCCGGCAATAAATCTCGCGGCGACGCCCATCAGCAGGATCGACAGGCTGAGGCCGAAAATGAGGACAACCGGATGCTCTCGTGCGGCGCCCGCCACCGCCAGCACGTTGTCGAGCGACATCGAGAGGTCGGCGATGATGATCTGTACTGCTGCCTGGGCCAGCGTCTTTCGGGGGGCATGGCCGGCGACGGTGCCATCAGCGTTGATATCAAATCCGGTCAAGGCTTCGACTGCTTCTTCCTCCTCTTCGCTGGCGGCCGCGCGAAGCTCACGCCACATCTTCCAGCACACCCAGAGCAACAGAACGCCGCCCGCGAACAGCAGGCCGACAAGTTTCAGCAGCTGGGTGGTAATTCCGGCAAATATGATGAGCAGGGCAGTGGCGCCCGCCATGCCGAACAAAATCGCCCGTGTGCGCTGTTGCTCCGGCAATCCGGCCGCGGCCATGCCGACGACGATGGCGTTGTCGCCGGCCAGAGCCAGGTCGATCATCACGACCTGGAAAAGCGCAGCAATGGCCTCGGGCGGTAGTAACTCCATCATCGGACGGCTTCCTGTTTGGCGGACTTCAACAACGCGCCTGCTCTTGGAATTGCGGTGGCTCAGACCTCGCCTGGCAACACAAGCGGCCGGTGTGAGCCTGCGCTTGTTGGGCCGCGCTGCCAGGCCGCTCATCACACCTGTCGTTTCGGGAGTGACGGCCCTGACATTTGTGCTTCAGGGCACCATCGAAAGATTGTCGAACCAGTCGAGCAAATGCCTGGGATTGCTCATGATCCCGGCGACGATCCAGGTCAATGTGAACGCGCCGGCGATATCCCAAATCGCTATGCCTTGCGCGTCACGGCTCGCCCTTGTGAAAAGCGCGTACAGGGCGACACCGCATGCAATCACAAACGACAGGAGGCTGAGAACGGGCGGCACCAGCGGCAGGGGGATCAACAGGAGAAGCACAAGAGCCGGCGTTGTGGCGATCGCGATCAGGCCGACAAGGTCCGGGAAACGAAAGAGGTCGCCGATAACGAATTTGCGTTCAGAGCCGTATTCCATTTTCCCGAGAGCCATTGAGACGCTCCATTGCCGGCGCGCACGATTGCGCGCCACATCGCAGGATGCAGGCTCCGTCGAGGGCAGCGTGCGTCCTGTTTCTTCAGGATAGGAGCGCCGCGCGATATGGGTATTCGTATTGATCGGGTGGTAGTTCTACAGTGGTAGTTCTACGGGGCTATCCGCCCGAGGCGGATTGCCTGCCGCACCAGTCCGGCAACGCTCTCGGCCTGCATCTTCTCCATGACCTCGGCGCGATAGGCCTCCACCGTTCGGACGCTGATGTTAAGCCTGGGCGCGATGGCATGGCTGGTGAATCCCCCAACCACCAGATCGAAGATTTCGATTTGGCGCGGCGTCAGCCGGGCAAATCGAGCGTCGAGCGCGCTTTGTGATTTCTGCAAATCCTGTTGTTCGAAGCTCCGGGCAAGCGCGCGATTGATCGCGGCAACCAGTTGCGTGTCGTCGACCGGCTTCTCGATAAAGTCTTCTGCTCCCGACTTGATTGCGGCCACCGCCATCGGCACATCGGCGTGACCCGAGATCAGTACCACAGGCATCGCGATGTTGCGTCGGGCGAGCTCCCGCACCAACCCGATGCCGTCGGTGCCGGGCATCCTCACATCGGCGACGATGCAACCCGGCTCCCGCTTGTCGACCGCCGCCAGAAACACGTCGGCCAACTCGTAGGCCTTCACCGAATATCCCAAGACGCTGAGCATCTCGCCCAATGCGTCTCGAACGGACGCATGATCGTCAATCAGAAAGATCATCGGAGCGGCCACGGTCAGCGCTCCGGCGATCGATCGAGCGGCACCGCGAACCGGAACTCCGTTGCGCCTCGCTTGCCGGAATGCAGCCACACGCGCCCGCCATGCGCTTCCATGATGGAAGCACAGATCGAAAGGCCGAGTCCCAGGCCATCTTGCTTTGTCGTTGCGAGAGGATCGAACAGGCGACCTGCCAGTTCGCCCTCGATGCCGGGTCCGTTATCCAATACGCCGATCTCGACGCGCGGCGGCGCCGGGTGTCGACGCGCCACGACATGAACGTGACCATCCGATTGGCCCGCCGCGGCGATGGCATCGACGGCGTTGTGCACGAGATTGAGCACGACTTGCTCCAATTGCACCCGATCGCCATGCAAATCAGGCAAGTCGGCGGGCGCGTCGAGATCGACGCGAACATGCCTGGCGGATGCCTCCGCATGGGCCAGAGTCATTGCCTCCTCGAGCATCTCCCGCGTGCTGATCGTGCTGACATGAGGATGCCCGCGACGAATGAAATTTCGCATCCGCCGCACGATGTCGCCGGCGTGGTCGATGTGCGTCAGCATGGCCGATAGATTGTTGTCGGCTCGAGACAGGTCGCCGCCGGGTGTACGCAAGAGATGTTGCGCAGATCGCCCGAGCGCACGGGCCGCGGTCATGGGTTGATTGATCTCGTGGGCGAGCGCTGATGTCATTCCACTCACCAGGTTGACGCGCGCGACCTGGGCGGCTTCCGCCTGCCTTTCAACAAGACGTGCGCGGGCATCGCGAGCAATTCGATCGGAGTTCTTGCGTTCGCTGACGACGACGCCAACGATCAGCCCGGTCACGGTCAGCACCAGCACCAAAGTCTGGAATTCGGTGAATTCGCTGGCATTGTATCCGGAGAAGTGCAGAAGCCCGATGAGGCTGAACTGGGTTACGGCAAGGCTGAAGCAGGCGCCGTCGATGCCATGGCGAACGGCGGCGATCACAACCGGCACGAACAGCAGGTAAAACAGCCTGAATCCATTCGCCTCTTCGCTGCCGATGATCAGCCAAAGCGCGACGCCGATGATGCAGAAATACAGTGCGCCTTCCGGGGCGAGGGAAAGCAGGCGGCGCGGTTCAAGCAGATCCTGAACTCTGAACCGCAGCAGCAGCGGCGTTACCACGGCAATGCCGATCGTGTCGCCGATGATTAGCGGCCGTGCGACCTGCATGACATCGCGCATGTCAAACTGACCGACGGCGAGCAAGAACGCGCTCAGAAGAACCGTATCGAGTACAGCGCCGGCAAGACCCGCTGCGAGCAGCATCAAGACATCGCGAAGATGGGTCAGATCCGCATCGATCCGAAAGTATCGTTGCACCAGAGCGGCGACCGATGTGTAGCTCAGCGCGGTGATTGCGGCCACTCCGATGTCGATCTGCCAGTCCACGTCGTTTTGCAGGACGAGGGTCTCGGCGACAACCATTCCCGTAAACAGGATCAATCCGCTCAGAGGTCCGCCACGGATCAACAGCGCGAAAGCCACTCCAAGACCCGGATCCCACGGCGTAATCGGCAAGCCCTTGTAAACGTGAATGAAGCTCGCCCATTCGAGAATGATGTAAGCCGCCAGATACAAGACGATGATAGCCCATCGCGAAGCATGCTCCGATGAATGGAGTTGCAACCATTGCTTCCCTTGCAGTACTCGGGCAGGCATGTCGATTTCTGGCACTCGGTATCAACTCAAAGGTCGTCGAATCCGGTCGGGAAGCGCATGAACGCAATATTGGCCGATCGCCGGCGCGCTGATCTCTTCGATAGTCTGTGGTTTTCCAAATGTCCAAGTTCGAGTTTATGATCAACCCGAAAACGCCGCAATTACCCGGCCTGGAAGAAGGCGTGAGGGAGGTTGCAACGTCCCCAAGATACGCCCAATATTGAGCGGGAGGTATCGCGCCAATGGCCTACTATCTAGATCTGTTTACACCAGATACTTGGGCGGGGTTTAGGCGAAACGGTGGGACGATAAGCGGCTTTCGGGAAAGGCAAATCAAGAGCGCGGAGAAGATCAAACCGGGCGATATATTCCTTTGCTATTTGGTGAGAGTATCGCGGTGGTGCGGGGTCTTGAAGGTCACATCTACTCATTTTACGGATAACGCGCCCATTTTTTCCGACCCTGATCCATTCACTGTGCGCTTTCGCGTTGAACCACTTATTGTGCTCGATCTCGAGCAATCGATTCCAATTTTTCTGGACGTAGGCGTTTGGTCCCAGCTTTCCTCTAACGAAAGGCGTCAAGCGTTGTTGGCTGGGCGCAATTCGTGAATTTGGGATCGCTGGAATTTACTTCGGATTAAGCACGAGGCGGTGAACATGAACGGAAATCGTTACTATGGGGTCCGGGTCGAGGGCGCAAAATACGGCGTGGGCTTTGGCTCAGCTCTTGCTATCGCGATATCCTACACGGCTAACCATTCAATACTTTGGGCGATCATCCACGGTATTTTGGGCTGGCTGTATGTGATCTACTACGCACTCTTCCGGTCGTAATCAGCGCGCCATCGAAAGACGCGACTGCGCCCCGGAGGCACAACGCATGCTCACGCTGGTCGGTATTTTCATGGTCGTCGTGGTCGCCCTGCTCTCGAACAGAGAGCAGAGGAAGGGGGCTTGGCTACTCGCCGCGGCGGTGATCGTTCTTGTCATCATTGCTGGCCGCTTCCGCTAGACGGGGCTGCATCGCGTTCGCGCGCCCCGGAATGAGGAAGGTTGAATTCGCTCGCGTTTGTCCGGCATTGCTCTCGACCGATTTGCCCGACGGGCAAATCAGCGGGGCAATTTATCGACCCTCTGTCCAGCCCCTTTTGCAAAAATATTCTGATTTTCCGAAGACCCAAATCAGTCTATATCCGCAGCTGTCCCGCTCCACAGAGGGGCGGCTCGCGATCGTCACGGACGCGGGGCGGGATGCGGTGGACGCTGATGCGTTGCAGACGAGCTGCGCTGACGCGGACGGCAAAGACGTGTGGTCCTGACACCCCGACGCTGGTGTCAAGTTTGCGAGAAGAAGCGCAGGCGACGGTGGCAAAAGAGCCCGGTCACCGGGGAGAGCTCGGAATAAGCTGTTAAAACCATTGCGCGGGGAATGCTGGGTGTTCCGGTGTGACCGTGGTGACTATGCTCGTATGCTCATTTCATTTTGCATACGAGGCTGCGGGCGCATCGTGCGCCCGGCATTCCCTGCGCCCTCTGATCTTCAGGGGCGCGACGTAAAGCAAACTCGTGCGAAAACGCGCAGCGAGATCGCGAAGCCATGCCGGCGATTTGCTGTTTGAAAATTTAATCCAACTGTCATCGTCCGCGAAAGCGGACGATCCAGTATTCCAGAGACGCTGGTGATTGATCGAGAAGCCTCGGCGTACTGGATCGCCCGGTCAAGCCGGGCGAAGACAAAGAGGTGGCGCGGTTCGTTGAGGCGACCAAACGGCCGCCCTTACTCCTGCTCCGGCTTCTTGCCGCCGATGGTCTTCAGCTTGGCGAACACGGCGTCGACGTTGAGGTCGTCGCGCTGCTTTTCGCTCGGCTCGAATTCAGGCTCCTTGCGGGTGGTCTCGGAGGCTGGCAGCAGGGTGGCGCCGCCGTAAGCGGTGTCGGTCGGCTTCTCCTTGGCGGCGCGCTGCACCTCGAAGTCGAGCTCGATCTGCGAGCACAGGCCGAGCGTCACCGGGTCCATCGGCGTCAGGGTCGAGGCGTTCCAGTGGGTGCGGTCGCGCACGCTGGCGATGGTGGTCTTGGTGGTGCCGACCAGCCGCATGATCTGGGCGTCCTTCAATTCGGGGTGGTTGCGCACCAGCCACAGGATCGCGCTCGGCCGCTCGTGGCGGCGCGACACCGGGGTGTAGCGCGGGCCCTTCTTCTTGGCCTGCGGCGGCAGCGTCACCTTGCTCTCGCCGAGCTTCAGGCGGTAGTTCGGGTCCTTCTCGCCCTTTTCGATCTCGTCGCGGGTGAGCTGGCCGGTCGAAATCGGGTCCATGCCCTTGATGCCCTGGGCGGCGTCGCCGTCGGCGATGGCGCGGACCTCGAGCGGGTGCATTTTGGTGAAATCCGCGACCTGATCGAAGGTCAGCGCGGTATTGTCGACCAGCCACACGGCAGTCGCCTTTGGCATCAGCGGTGCGTTGCTCATGGCAAATCTCCTTTGCGCTTCGCCCACCTCTTTTGGAGGCGAAGCCGTGGTCATCAGCGATGACGGGAATTACGCCCTATATAAGCCGTCCGGGGCTAACCGCGCAATGGTTACTAAACGGCCTTGACAGCGCCGGAAAGCAGTCCCAAGTCCTTATGCGAATTGACCGTTCCCCGCCCGCCGGCGAGGGGTGATTCGGTCCGAGAATGCATCCATGCAGGCCAAACCACCCCTGAAAATCGTGCTTTGCTCGCCACGCGGCTTCTGCGCCGGCGTGGTGCGGGCGATCGATACCGTGGAGCGGGCGCTCACCATCTATGGCGCCCCGGTCTATGTCCGCCACGAAATCGTCCACAACCGCTATGTGGTCGACAGCCTGCGGACCAAAGGCGCGATTTTCGTCGAGGAACTGGCCGAAATCCCCGATAATACCAATGCGCCGGTGGTGTTTTCGGCCCACGGGGTTCCCAAATCGGTGCCGGCGGACGCCCGGGCGCGCAATTTCTTTTCGCTGGACGCCACCTGCCCGCTGGTCACCAAGGTGCACCGGGAGGCCGCGATCCATTTCAAGCGTGGCCGCGAAATCCTCCTGATCGGGCATTCCCATCATCCGGAGGTGGTCGGAACCCTCGGGCAATTGCCAATGGGCGCGGTGACGCTGATCGAGACCGCCCATGATGCTGCGACCTTCACCCCAAAAAATCCCAACAATCTCGCTTTCGTCACGCAAACCACGCTGTCGATCGACGACACCGCGGAGATCGTTGCGATGCTGAAGGAGCGGTTTCCCAACATCTCCGGCCCGCACAAGGAAGACATTTGCTACGCCACCACCAACCGCCAGCTCGCGGTCAAGAAGGTGGCGCCGGTGGTCGACGCCCTGATCGTGGTCGGCGCGGCGAACTCGTCGAATTCGCAGCGGCTGCGTGAAGTCGCCGAGCGCGAGGGCTGCCCGATCGCGGTGCTGGCGCAGCGTGCCGGCGATCTCGACTGGTCGCGTTTCGAAGGCATCAGGAGCCTCGGCATCACCGCGGGCGCCTCGGCGCCGGAAGTGATCGTGGAAGAGATCATGGGTGCATTCGCCGAGCGTTACCAGTTGCGTGTGGAGACGGTCTCGGCCGCGGAAGAGAACGAATTCTTTCCGTTGCCGCGCTCGCTGCGGCCCGACGCCGCAGAGTAAACCCCATGGCGGTTTACACTGACGTCGCCGCCGACGAGCTTGCGGAATTTTTGGGGGCGTACGACATCGGGGAGCTGTTGTCCTACAAGGGCATCGCCGAGGGCGTCGAGAACTCCAACTTCCTGCTGCACACCACGGCGGGTTATTTCATCCTGACGTTGTATGAAAAGCGCGTCGCGAAGAACGACCTGCCGTTCTTTCTCGGCCTGATGACGCATCTCGCCGGCCGCGGCATCGATTGCCCACAGCCGGTGAAGAACAAAAGCGGCGAAGCGCTGAGCACACTGGCCGGCCGGCCGGCGGCAATCATCAATTTCCTGGAAGGAATCTGGCCGCGCAAGCCCAACGTCGCGCATTGTGCCGGCGTCGGCCAGGCACTGGCGAAAATGCATCTGGCGGGTCTCGATTTTCCGATGTCGCGCGCCAACGCGCTGTCGGTGTCGGGCTGGCGTCCGCTGTTCGATGTGGCGGCTTCCCGCGCCGATGAAGTGCAGCATGGCTTGCGCGATCTTCTCGCCGCCGAGCTCGATCATCTCGAGGGCAATGTCTGGCCGAAGCACTTGCCGCAAGGGGTGATTCACGCCGATCTGTTTCCGGACAATGTTTTCTTTCTCGGCGAGCGGGTGTCCGGCATCATCGATTTCACTTTCGCCTGCAATGACATGCTGGCCTATGACGTCGCGATCTGCCTCAACGCCTGGTGTTTCGAGAGCGATTGTTCGTTCAACGTCACCAAGGCGCGTGCCTTTCTCAATGCTTATGGCCGCGAGCGCAAACTGTCGGAGGCCGAGCAGAACGCGCTGCCGCTGTTGGCGCGCGGCGCGGCGTTGCGCTTCCTGCTGACGCGGCTGGTCGATTTTCTCAACGTGCCCAGGGGCGCTTTGGTGCGGCCGAAGGACCCGCTCGAATATGTCCGCAAGCTGCGCTTTCAGCAGGGCGTTGCCAGCATGCGCGATTATGGCGTCGCGGCCTCGGGGCTGGTGGCGTGAGTTCGCTTCCCACCGTCATCATCCATACCGACGGCGCATGTTCGGGCAATCCGGGCCCGGGCGGCTGGGGCGCGATCCTGAAATTCGGCGATGTCGAGAAGGAATTGAAGGGCGGCGAGGCGCATACCACCAACAACCGTATGGAGCTGATGGCGGCGATTTCGGCGCTGGAGGCTTTGAAAAAGCCCTGCACGGTCGATCTCTTTACCGACAGCCAATATGTACGCCAGGGCATCACCGGCTGGATCCATGGCTGGAAGAAGAACGGCTGGCGCACCGCCGACAAGAAGCCGGTCAAGAATGCCGAACTGTGGCAGCGGCTCGATGCCGCGATGAAACCGCACCAGGTGCGCTGGCACTGGGTCAAGGGCCACGCCGGCCATGACGAGAACGAGCGCGCCGATCAACTGGCGCGCGACGGCGTCGCGATGGCGCGGTTGAAGACGTAGCGGGGAGATTGTCCGTTGCCAGGCACACCACTGTCATCGCCCGGCTTGACCGGGCGACCCAGTATTCCAGAGGCGGTCATGATCGAATCGAGAAGCCGCGGCCTACTGGATCGCCCGGTCAAGCCGGGCGACGACGGCTGTGATTGTGGTGGTTGCGCCTCGCCAATCTTACAGCTGCCCCAGCAGCGTATCGCCGCCGGAGACCTCGACCTTGCCGGGGGCCGGCTCGAGGTTGAGCTTCTTGACCACGCCGTCATCCACCAGCATCGAATAGCGATGGGAGCGGATGCCGAGGCCGTTGCCGGACGCGTCGAGCTCCATGCCGATCGCCTTGGTGAAGTCGGCATTGCCGTCGGCGAGGAAGGTGGCCTCGTCGCGCTGATCGGTATCGCGCTTCCACGCATTCATGACGAAGGCGTCGTTGACCGAGACGATCGCAATCGTGTTCACGCCCTTGCCCTTGATGGCATAGGCGTTGAGGAAAATGCTCGGCAGATGCATCTTGTGGCAGGTGCCGGTATAGGCGCCGGGGACGGCGAACAGCGCCACCTTCTTGCCCTTGAAGATGTCGTCGGTGGTCTTGACCTGCGGACCTTCCGCCGTCATCACGCGAAACTTGGCCTCGGGCAGCTTGTCGCCAACTTTGATGGTCATCGTCAATTCTCCTTAATGGTGCGGATGTTTCTTAGACCGGGCGGGCGAGGGGCACAATATTCAGGCCTGCGGAAACGGCAATGGCCCCGCGCGTTCACTGTTCTGTCATCGGCGCGGCTCAGGCGGCCGCGGCCTTCTTTTCGTCGCGCAATTGGCGGCGCAGGATTTTTCCGACATTGGTCTTCGGCAGCTCGGTCCGGAATTCGATCTGCTTGGGAATCTTGTAGTTGGTGAGCTGCTCATGGCAGAACTTGACGATGTCCTCGGCGGTGAGGTTGGGATCCTTTTTCACCACGAAGGCCTTGACGGCTTCGCCCGAGCGTTCGTCCGGAACGCCGATCACGGCGCATTCCAGCACGCCGGGATGGCTGGCGATCACTTCCTCGATCTCGTTGGGATAGACGTTGAAGCCCGACACCAGGATCATGTCCTTCTTGCGGTCGACGATCTTGGTGTAGCCGTCGGGCGTCATGATGCCGATATCGCCGGTGCGGAAATAGCCGTCCGCGGTCATGACCTTGGCGGTTTCGTCGGGCCGGTTCCAGTAGCCGGCCATCACCTGCGGGCCCTTGGCGCAGATTTCGCCGGGCTGGCCGAGCGGCACTTCGTTGCCGTCATCGTCGCGGATCGAGATATAGGTCGAGGGCACGGGAACGCCGATCGAGCCATTGAATTCGGAGGAGGTCGCGGTGTTGCAGGTCAGCGTCGGCGAGGTCTCCGACAGGCCGTAGCCTTCCGCAATGCTGCAGCCGGTCAGCTTCTTCCACTGCTCGGCCACCGGGCGTTGCACCGCCATGCCGCCGCCGTTGGAAATCTTGAGCTTGGAGAAATCGATCTTGCCGAAATCGGGATGGTGCAACAGCCCGTTGTAGAGCGTGTTGACCGCCGGGAAACTGTTGACCTGGTACTTCATCAGTTCCTTGATGAAGCCGGCCATGTCACGCGGATTGGGAATCAGGAGATTGACGCCGCCGGCGCGCACCGCCAGCAGGTAGCAGGCGGTCAGCGCGAAGATGTGATAGAGCGGCAGCGCGCAGACGATAAACAGCTGGTCGACATGCGGCGGCGCCGCCATCGCCGGCTGCAGCCAGGCATCGTTCTGCAGAACGTTGGCGAGAATGTTGCGATGAAGCAGCGTCGCGCCCTTGGAAACGCCGGTGGTGCCGCCGGTGTATTGCAGGAAGGCGACATCGTCGGGCCCGATCTTCGGCTTGTTGAATTTCAGGCCGCGGCCGGCGGCGACCGCGTCGTTGAACAACACCGCGCCCGGAATCGTATAGGGCGGCACCATCTTCTTGACGCGCCGCACCACGAGATTGACGATCATGCCCTTGAGACCGAGCATGTCGCCCATGCTGCCGATGATGACATGCTTGACCGCGGTCTTCGAAAGCACGTGCTCCACGGTGTGCGCGAAGTTTTCCAGCACGATGACGGCTTCGGCGCCGGAATCCTTGAGCTGGTGTTCGAGCTCGCGCGGGGTATAGAGCGGATTGACATTGACCACGGCATAGCCCGCGCGCAGCACGGCGGCGGTCGCGATCGGGTACTGCAGCACGTTCGGCATCATCAGCGCGACGCGGGCGCCCTTTTGCAGGCCCTTGCTCTGCAAAAAGGCCGCAAGCGCCAGCGACATCTCGTCGAGATCGCGATAGGTGATCGACTTGTCCATACAGATGAAAGCCTTGCGGTCCGAGAACTTCGCAAAGCTTTCCTCCAGCAACGCGACGAGAGATGCGTACTGGGTCACATCGATGTCGGCGGGCACGCCGGCCGGATATTGCTTGAGCCAGATGCGCTCCATGGTGTCTCCCCTTTGGTTTACGTGCTTGTTGCTTGCCCGTTTCTTGGGGCGGGCCGCCTCGTTTCGGGCAGTATTGAGCAATGCGGCGGCCCATGGCAAGGCGCTCGCGCGAGATCGGCGTACCGTCAACGAAAATTGGGCCGGTCCGAGCGGCCGAAATCGGCTTCAGGTGCGCGGCGCAGCGGCCGTCTTTTGATCCGCCGGATTGGCTTCGCTGGTGGTCTTGGGCACAGACTTGGGCTTTGCAGCGGCCTTGGGCTTCGGCGGCGCCGCGGCGGGCTTGTCGGTCGCAGCCGCGGGTTTTGGAGCGGCATCAGGCTTGGTGGCGTGTCTGACGGCGGCCGGTTTGGCAGCGGATTTTGGTTCGGATTTGGCATCCTTGCCAGTATCCTCGGCGCTATCCTTGCTCGTGTTCCTGGCTTCGGTCTTTCTTTCGGCCGCGGCATCGGGCTTTTTCGACGCAACGCGGGTCTTCTTTCCACGCCGCGATGTCTGCTTTCCGGCGTCCTCGGCCACGGCGGCGACCAGCGCCGAGCCGGTCCGTGTCGGGCCGGTGTAAACCGGGATCGGCTCGGAGGGCGCGGGTGCTGCCGCCAGCAGCTCCGACGGCTTCGCCATCGGCGGCTGCAGCCCGGCGGTGAAAAACGTGATGGAGGTCTCGCCGCTGCTTGCGCTACCGGCGCCGGCAGCGCTGGCGACGGTGTCCTCATCCTCGTCGCTGGCCGGCTTGTGGCGTTTGCCGCCGCACATTTCGTCGCGCAGGTTCGGCGGCGAGGCGTCGATCGGCACCAGGTTGTCGACTGCGCCGAGCGAGGGGCGCAACCACGACAGCGTGTTGTTGGCAAACCCGCGCTCGAGCAGTTGGGCGGCTCGCACCGCGCGCATCTGGCCGGAGGAGGCGCCAAGTACGACTGCAATCAGCCGTTTGCCGTTACGCGTTGCCGACGCCACCAGATTGTAGCCGGAGGCACAGATGAAGCCGGTCTTGAAGCCGTCGGCGCCGGGGTAGCGTCCGATCAGCTTGTTGAAATTCTGCGTCACCCGGCGGCCGAAGCGGATCGATGGAATGTGGACGAAATATTCGTATTCCGGCAGATCGCGAATGATCGCGCGCGCCAGGATCGCAAGATCGCGCGCCGAAGTGATCTGACCATCCGCGGGCAGGCCGTTCGGATTGACGTAGCTCGTCTGCGTCATGCCGAGTTTTTGCGCGGCCTGATTCATCTGCGCGGAAAAACCGTCGATCGAACCGCCGACGCCCTCGGCGAGCACCACCGCCATGTCGTTGGCCGATTTCACCAGCATCATCTTGAGCGCGTTGTCGACCGTAACCTGGGTGCCCGGCCGGAACCCCATCTTGGAAGGCGACTGCGAGGCCGCGACCGACGACACCGTCAGCAGCGTATCGAGCGTGACGCGCCCCTCCTTGACGGCCTTGAGCGTGACATAGGCCGTCATCAGCTTGGTCACCGACGCGGGATACCAGGGATAGGTGGCGTTCTGGGCTTCCAGAACCTTTCCGGTATCGGCTTCGACCACCAGCAACGCTTCCGCATGCACGACGCGCGGGGCAACAATGCCGAGCGCTGCGACAAGAAGAACCCAATTCAACGATGACTTGCGAAGCAGCGGGCGAAGCAAATGCACTATCCGATTCCGGTCCTTTGAGACCCGCCTTTGGAAAAGGAGGTCCTGACATGTGACGTTCGGGTTTCAAGCGTGTCCGGCGCCGTCGGCTACGGCGGATGCAAACCTATACCGGGTTGCCGATCCAGAACAGAGGCTGGGCAATTAAATCGTGGCCGAAATAGGCCGAATTTCGGCGATACCTAGATCTTGACGGCGCTGCTGCTTGTTTCCTGCGCACGAATGCTCGATCGCACATTTTCGTGGACCATGAATTGAGCCCGTGCGAGTTCCGCGAAACGGCCGCCTTTCGCCACCAGTTCATCGAAAGTTCCGCTTTCGATCACGCGTCCGCTATCGAACACCAGGATGCGCGTGGCGTTGCGGATGGTCGAGAGCCGGTGGGCGATCACAAACGTCGTGCGTCCCTTCATCACCTCGTCGAGGGCGGCGTTGACCTTGGCTTCGGTGACGGCGTCGAGCGCGCTGGTCGCCTCATCGAGAATCAGGATCGGCGGATTCTTCAGCAATGCGCGTGCAATCGACAGCCGTTGCCGCTCGCCGCCCGACAACATGCGGCCGCGCTCGCCGGCATTGGCTTCGAATCCCTGCTCGCTGCGCTCGATGAATTCCAGCGCTTGTGCCCGGCTCGCTGCGATCCGCAGTTCCTCGTCCGACGCGTCCGGCTTGCCGACGCGCAGATTGTCCGCGATCGAGCGGTTGAACAGCAGCGCCTCCTGAAACACTACCCCGATATTCCGCCGCAGTGCCGTCAGCGTCAGGCCGCGGATGTCCATGCCGTCGATCTTGATGAAGCCCGATTGCGGGTCGAAGGCGCGATGCAGCAGCGCGATCGCGGTCGACTTGCCGGCACCGGTCGGGCCGACCAGCGCGATGGTCTGGCCGGGCAATGCTGTGAACGACAGGTCTTCGACCGCGGGCCGCTTGCCGTCATATGAAAACGAGACGTCGCTGAATTCGACCAGGCCCGAGAGCCGCCCGGTATCGATCGCATCGGGCCGGTCGTGCACCGCGGGCACGGCATCCAGCACGTTGAAGAATTCCTGCAGGCGAGGCGCCTCCATGAACACGTTGTTGATGAAAGAGACCACCTGTTCGAGCTTCTGGATCAGCATGGTGGCGAAACTCACGAACATCACGATCTCGCCGACGGTCGTGAGCCCCTGTTCGTGCAGCACGATGCCGACGGCGAAGATCGCGAGTACGGTGATGGTGGTCGACGCGCGGGTGATGACGGTGACCAGGGCCCACCACGACAGCACCGGCATCTGTACCGCCAACAGCTTGTCGGCGACGAAGCGCAGGCCCTGCACCTCGGCGTCGATGCGCACGAAGCTCTGCACCAGCGCCACATTGCCGAGCGCGTCGGAGGCGCGCGCGGACAGATCGCTGTAATGCGCCTCGACCTCGCTCTGCAAGCCGTAGGTCTTGCGCACCACGAACGTGGTCAACACCGTGAACACCACGCAGAGAATGAATAGCAGGATCGCCAGCCGCCAGTTGATGTAAAGCGCCAGGGGCAGCAGCACCACCAGTGACATGATCGCGGCGAAATGCTCGCGGAAAAATCCGAGCCATAGCCGCCACAGCGAGTCGGTGCCGTTCAGCATCACCTTCATCAGCCGGCCGGAATGGGTGCCGGTGTGGAAGGTCAGCGGCAATTGCATGATGTGCTCGAAATAATTGGTCAGCACCGCCTGGCGCTGGCGGTGCGCCAGCCGGTCGGCGTGCAGCGCCACCGCCGCGCTGCACAGAATCGTGAACAGGCCGAACGCGGCCCAGGCCGCCAGCAGCGGCCAGGCCGACGATGACCCGAGCGGACCGGCGGACGGCTTGCCGGAGAGCACGTCGACGATCCGGCCGAACAGTACCGGTTCGGCGAATTGCGCGCCGGCCAGCAGCAAATTGGCGCCGGCAAGGATCCAGCCCAGCCGCGCTTCCTTGCCGAGCAGCTGAAGGACGCGTGTATAAAGCCGTAGCAAGGACATGCCGTTCAGGGCTCAAGGGGTCGGTGGGGCGGACGATCTTTCAACCCTGCATTCTAATCAGGGATCGCAGCCGAGATACAGCGTCGGCCGGCTTTTTGTTCAATTGACCAGGCGGCCGTCCAGCGGCGGCAGGAAAGCATCGTCGAAAATATCCGAAGGCTGCGGCCGTTTGCCGAATTTGAAGTCCTCGGCGATCTGGTCGATCGACCGGGCGAGACGGGCGGGATCGATGCCGCCGAGGCCGTTGCGCATCACCTCACCGGTCAGGATGTTGTCGGAAATCACGGTGCGCAGCCGAGCCAGCTCAAGCTCGCGTGACCCGCCGTCCATCCGGCTGACAACCTCATCCACCGTCCGCTCGGGCTCCCTGACGGTGAGATGGGTGCCGGCAATGACCGCGCGCAGGAAGCCCTTCACCGCCTCGGGTCTTGTGGCCGCGAATACCGGGTTGACGATGACGGCGAAGCCGTAGGCTTCGCAGCCATAATCGGCATATCGAAGCACCGCAAGGTCATCGGCCGGCACGCCGCGGTCTCTCAAATTGACCGCCGACAGGTAGGAAAATCCGGCCACGGCATCGACCTGACCCGCGGACAATATCGGCTCGCGCACCGCGGCGCTGATCTTGTTCAGCTTGACGCTGGCGGTCTTGATTCCGTTTCGCCGCGCCAGCGCCGGCCACAGCCGGATCGAAAGATCGCTGTCGACGACGCCGACCGTCTTGCCTTCGAGATCGGAGAGCGCGTGGATGCCCCGGCTCTTGCGGGCGACGATCGCGTAGGGCGATTGGTTGAACAATACGAATATCGCCTTGATCGGTGGCGCGCTGGACTTGTCGCGAAAGCGGATCAGTTCGTTGATGTCGACCAGCGCGAAATCGCTTGATCCCTCGGCGACGCGCGCGATCGCGTCCGGCGATCCGCTGGCGGAATTGATCGTGACCGAAAGACCCTCCGAGCCAAACAGGCCACGGGCTGACGCCATCACGAAAGGGGCTGCGCCCGCATCGAGCGGACGATCAAGGGAAAAGCGGACCGCGACCGGTTGCTGGATTTCACTCGCGGCGCGGCTTGCTCCCGGACCGAGACACGCCAAATCCGCCAGGCCCATCAGCAAAGCCAGGATACCGCGGACGGCAATGCTTGGACTCACGCGCATTGGGATTACTTCGGGTGCCGGACACCAGTTGCCGCGCGTTTCATGATCGTTTCGTGACGCCACAGGCGCGGATAGGCACGATGCCGGATCAAACCTGAACGGTTGATGAGTGAAAAGGGCCACGATTTGGCCACCGATCGTTCAGCCTGGGTTTGGATTTGGGAACCTAATATAGGTCCAGTGGTTGGCTACAAAGCGGTGAGCGACCGAAGGCCTGCGAGGCCGAGCTACCCCGGAGGATTTTGAGATGTTCACACAAGAAGGTTTGTTTTCATCGATTAGGCGCGCCGCCGTTATGGCGACAGTTGCCGCAGTGGCGCTGACGGCGGTCGAGCCGTCGCTGGCTTGGGCGGGGTTCGCGACCACCGGCAACGGCGCCTCAGTGGCGCCTGCGACCGGCGGCGCCACCGATATCAGTGCCCGGCGCCGCTATTACCGTGGCGGCGGCGGAGCTGCCGCGGCCGCCGCCTTTGCGGGCATTGTCGGCACGGGTCTGGCGATCGCGGCGGCCCAGAATCGCCGCGCCTATTATGACGATTATTATGGCGGTCCCGTCTACTACGGCGGAGGCCCGGCCTATTACGGCGGTAACCCCTATTATAATCGCGGCGATGGATGGAGCGTCCCCGGCGGTGAGACTGACCCCGGGTGGTAGCCGCAAGTTTCCGGATCGAATTAATCCGCCGGTCACCGTGGCCGGCGGATTTCTTCGCGGCGGAGGCGGCCGTTAACACGCTCCCGACCGGTTTGGACTAATTTCAGGGGATGAGTGATTCGCTCGAGCGGCTTTATATGGCGGTGATCGCGGCCAAGGATCTCGATCCGGCAATTTCGCGAACCGCACGGCTGTTTCAACGCGGTCCCTCCAAAATGGCGAAGAAACTGGCCGAAGAAGCCATCGAGGTCGTGATCGACGCCGTCAACGGCAATTCCGGCGCGGTGGTCCGCGAGAGCGCCGACCTGCTCTACAATCTCACGGTTTTGTGGGCCTCAGCCGGTGTACGGCCCGAGGACGTGTGGCGGGAAATGGAACGGCGCGAACATCTGCTCGGCATTGCCGAGAAGCTGCCGAAATCGGCGGTCAAAATGTCCAAGGTTTCAGCGCCTCGGGTCGCCCGGCGACCAATTGTCGCGCTCGAAGGCCGCGGCCTGCGCAAGCGCCATTAAGGCTTCCGGCGGAATCAGCCAATTCGCGGCATGGACAAATCCGCCCCATGGTGGTTCATCGCGCCATGCTGAGACGGATTTACGACTGGTGTATTGACGCCGCCCACAAGCCCTATGCGCTCTGGATCATGGGAGCGGTGGCGTTCGCGGAAAGCTCGTTTTTTCCGGTGCCGCCGGATGTGATGCTGATCCCGATGTCGCTGGCGCGCCCGCAGCGGGCGTGGCTTTATGCCCTCGTTTGCACGGCCACCTCGGTGCTGGGCGGCATCCTCGGCTATGCGATCGGCGCGCTGCTCTACGATTCGATCGGACACTGGCTGATCCAGTTTTATGGTCTTGGCGGCAAGGTCGAGGCCTTCCGTGCCGGCTACGCCGAATACGGCGCATGGATCATCCTGCTGAAGGGGTTGACGCCGATCCCCTACAAGCTGGTGACCATCACCTCGGGGTTCGCCAACTACAACATCTGGCTGTTCATCGGGCTGTCGGTGATCGCGCGGGGCGGGCGCTTCTTCATGGTCGCGATCCTGCTCAACCGCTACGGCGAATGGATCCGGGTGAGGATCGAGAAGCGACTTGGGTTATGGGTGGCGCTGGGAGCCGGGGCGCTGGTGGCCGGCTTCATCGTCGCGTTCCGAATGATCTGAAATGCAGCCGAAGTGCTTTGCGCCTTCGCGGCCTGAGGCTACGCTCCGTTCATGATGGCTCGACCCGACAACCCCATCGCGCAGGCAAGGCCGCATGTCGCGACCGCCATTACGGCGCTGTCGATGTTGCTGATCGCTGCAGGTGTTGCCTGGCCGCAAGGCGCGGCGCCGCCACCTTCTCTTGGCGTTCAAGATTCTGGCGTCCAGAACCCCGGCGTCCAGCAGACCTTGCCGGAGCAAAGCGAGCCTGCACCGTCGCCCTCGCCGCCGCGCGAAGAGAAACCGGGACTGCTCAACGAAATCGGAAAGATATTCGAGAAGCTTCCGACCCTGAAAAGTCCGCAGGAGACCATGGAGGATTGGAACGCGCGCGCGAAAGATGCGGCAAAGGACGCGTCCGACAGCCTGTCGCGCTTGGCCAAGCCATCCTCGATGGTGTCGGGGCGCACGATCTGTCCGGTTTCGGCCAACGGCTCGCCGGACTGCAAGGCTGGCGCCGACAAGCTCTGCCAGTCCAAAGGCTATAAAGAGGGAAAGAGCCTCAACACCGATTCCGCGGAAACCTGCTCCGCGAAAGTGCTGATCCCCGGCCGGAAACGCAAGCCGGACGACTGCCGGACCGATAATTACGTGACCAGCGCGCTGTGCCAGTAGCACGGCGCGGGGCTAACCGGTCCAGAGCGCGGTTGCCTTGTTGGTATGATGTCTGGCATCTTTAGATCGATACGCCGCGCCTTTCCTTAAATAGCCAAGAGGATGTTCCGAATGTCCATGCCCGCTCTGTTCAAGGGCCGTCTCTCGATTCCCGTGATCGGTGCGCCTTTGTTCATCATTTCCGTGCCCGATCTCGTGATCGCGCAGTGCAAGGCGGGCATCGTCGGATCGTTTCCGGCGCTGAATGCGCGGCCGCCAGCGCTGCTCGACGAGTGGCTGGTGCGGATCAAGCAGGAACTCGCGGCCTACGACAAGGCGCATCCCGAGCGGCCGTCGGCGCCGTTTGCCGTGAACCAGATCGTGCATCGCTCGAACAACCGGCTCGAACAGGATCTCGCGCTGTGCGAGAAGCACAAGGTGCCCATGATCATCACCTCGCTCGGCGCGCGCGAAGAACTCAATCAGGCCGCGCATCGCTGGGGCGGCATCGTTTTCCACGATGTGATCAACCAGAAATTCGCCCACAAGGCGATCGAAAAGGGCGCCGACGGCCTGATCCTGGTATCGGCCGGCGCCGGCGGCCATGCCGGCGAGATATCGCCGCTCGCATTCGTGGCGGAGACAAGGCAGTGGTTCGATGGGCCGATCGCGCTGTCGGGCGCCATCGCCAACGGCCGCGCCATCCGCGCGGCGCGAATACTCGGCGCCGACTTTGCCTATATCGGCTCCGCCTTCATCGCCACCCGCGAGGCCAATGCGGTGGAAGGCTACAAGCAGATGATCACCACCTCGACCGCAGAAGACATCGTCTATTCCAACCTGTTCACCGGCGTGCACGGCAATTACCTGAAGCCGTCGATCGTGGCGGCCGGCATGGATCCCGACAACCTTCCGGAGTCGGATGCCTCGAAGATGAGTTTCGGTACCGACGCCTCCGGCGAGCGCGCCAAGCCGAAGGCCTGGAAGGAAATCTGGGGCTCAGGCCAAGGCGTCGGCAGCGTCGGCAAGATCCTGCCGGCGGCCGAATTGATCGCCCGCTTCAAAAAAGAATACGACGAAGCCGTCGATCCGCCGTTGTGATGCCGCGCCCCAGGCGACGCGCTGCCTCACATCGGATGAGGCTGGGGATTATTCCAGTTCGATCGGCTGGTAGCGACCGGTATCGTCGATCGCCGTTCCCCAGATCTTGTGCGACGCCTGGTGCTCCGCGCGGCCAAAATTGAGCTGGGTTCCGAGACCCAGATCGAGGTTGCGCATACCCTCGAGGTTGTCGATCAGCCGTTCGGTATCGAGTTGCGGACCGGTCCGCTTCAGGGCCTGGATCAGGACGTTGGCGGCGACGTAGCCCTCGAGCGACACGTAATCCGGCGCCTCGCCGGGAAAATATTTGGCAAGGGCGTTCTTGTATTCGAGCACCACGCTCGAATAGCCTCCGACCGCCGGCACCACCTGTGTCACGATGACGCCGCTGGCAAAGCGCGTTCCCAGCAGCATCAACTCTTCGGCGAGGGAGCTGCTGCCCACGAACGACACGTTGGTGTAAATCATCCCCGGATTTTGGTCGCGCGTCTTCTCGATGAATTTCGCAGCCGCCCGATAGGTGGCAACCATGACCACCGCCTTGATCAATGGCTTCTGCGATCTCAGCTGATTGACCGCGTCGTCGACATCCACGGTGTTTCGCTTGTAGCCAAGCCGCACGATCGCGGTGTCGGCGATGCCGAGCGTACGGAACGCCTTGGCGACACCTGCGAATCCCGCGTCGCCATATGAATCCTGCTGGGCGAACACGGCGATCTGTCTGGGTTGCAGCCGCCGTATCTTTATCAGATAGCGCACGACGGCGTCGGTTTCCTCGGCGTAGCTTGCACGATAGTTGAATACGTAGCGGTCGGGAGGGTCGTTGCGGAGGATATTCGCGCCCGTGAAAGCGCCGAAGAACAATGTCCTGCGTTCAAGCGCGTAGGGAACCCCCACGGCCGCCGTCGGCGTCCCGACATTTCCGATGAAACCGAACACCTGGTCTTTGTCGTAGAGCTGTTTCATGGCCTCGGCTGTCCGCGTCGGCTCATAACCATCGTCGGCCGCGAACAGGTGCAGCATCCGGCCCTCGACGCCGCCGGCGTCGTTGATCCGGTTGAAGGCGGTGTCGATCCCGAGCTTCATCTGGCGGCCGAGTTCCTTGGCCGGGCCGGAGAAGGGCGCGGCGATACCGAAGCGAATTTCGCGATCGGTCAACCCACGCACCGGAGGTCCTGCCGGAAGCGGTGCGATGGATGTGGCGGCGGCGGCGGCGGACGGCCCGATAACGGCCGACAGCGTCGGCCCCGGCGTGCCGATCGACCGCTCGAGATCGGCAAGCTGGCGCTCCGCCGTCCTGCAGTCAGCCTTGCCCGTGGTCACGGCGTTGCCGCCATCCGTGACGCTGCGATTGAGAGCCTTCGTCAGGTCGTCGCGCTCGGCCTCGTTGGAGGAAGCCTCCTTGATCACAGAGGTGAATTTCTCGACGATGGCCTGTATGCGGGGCCGCGCGATATCCGTGCAGGCCAGCGCTGAACCAACGATCGGTCCGACGCGGCCCGCCAGTTCCCGAACGACGTCGACGTTACTGCCGGGCGCAGCGCCCGCGGCGCTTGCGAGCAAGGCGCCAAATAGCAGGGCTACCCAATGAGGGGATCGTATCCTCCACATCAAGGTCGTGTGAGACCGTTGATCAGGCATCTTGGCTTCTCCCCCTTGTCGAGTTGTCATTTCCGCTATTGAGACGCTTCGGTCTGATTAGGTTTTTGATTCCACTGCAAGAACTGCTGAAGCAACTGCTCGGACTCCGCGTGCGTTGCAGCCGGGCTGGTCTGCGCCGACGCGAGGATATTTTGAAACTCGGCAATCGCGGGCTTCGATGCCTCGTCCTGCGGGGCGGGTTGAAGCAGCGCGGCCTTCAGGGAGCGCAGGATGGCGGACGGGCTCGAACTGCCGTCCGATTGCTGTGACGCAGGCACCATGATGACAAAGAATAGCGCTACGATAGCTGAAACACCGATGGCCGCAGCGAAGCGGCCGGCGACGTTGAAAAGCGCGGCTCGCCGGTCCAGTTCACGCGCGAGCCCCGGTGGTTCGTGAATAATCTCGGGGTCGAGCGGATGCCACAGGGCATTGGAAACGGCCTTCTCAAGCTGGGTATCGAGCGAGGCCGGAGCGGAGATCGGGCCAACGGCGGGCTCGGATCGGGTCTCGCGCAAATCGGATGATCGCTGCTCCGGTTGTTCGCGCAACCAGCGGGGCGCATAGTAGGAGGGATCGTTGGGGTTAGGAATGTCTTGCTCGTGCTCACTCAAGCTACTCATGACGCTACTCCCGATGACGCTTTGGAACTGCACTGCGGTCACCGCTTGGCGCCGCCGTAACTGACCGGTGGATGTTCTTCTGGGCGTGCTGGACGAAGGTCGAAAGCAGCGGGAGCCGCCGCCCGGAAAGCACCGGGGGATCGGCTTGAACGAACTGCAAAGCCTGGCTGGACAATCCTGAGCAAAGCGCGGGATGCCAGGTCCGCATTATGCGAAAGATGCATCGGCCGGCGATTCGAATCGCAAGACCGCGCCGTCCCCACCGCTCCCATTGCCTCTGTCCCCCGGCAATTGTCCGCCCGAGAACGGGCGGAAGAAATTTCTTTAGCCCTCGGGCTGAAGAAATAACCAAGTTTTGATGGTACCGCGCGAAGACATTATTAAGCCCAAAACTCGACGGAATTGAGGTTAAGTTTTGTTAACCAACAAGTTTGGTTAATTCCGGTTAGCCATTGCTTTTTCCGTTGCTGGCTGGGCAGCAGCGACCGTTTCGGCAACGTGGCGCCGCCACAAAGTCGACAAGACAAGTTCACGGTTTGCCTTGCGGTGCCGCATCGAAGCACGGGCGGCGGAAGCCTTTCCTTCAATGCGAGCGAATCAGCTGGGCAGCCGAACGGCCGGAGCCATTAATCAACTGTTAACCAAGTCCGCCGATCCTTAACCATTCGATAAGGAAAGGCGAGCCGACCACCATGCCCGTAACCGCGGAGCCAACACGTCAACTGATGCGCATGCGCGGCCGCTCTTATGTCGCCTTCGTGTTTTGTCCGGTCGTCCCGATCGTGGGCTGGCTGGAAGAAATAGACGCAACGCTGGCGCGCTCGCCTGGCTTCTTTGTCGGCAAGCCGGTGGTGCTCGATCTGTCGGCGGTGGACCTCAGCCAATCCGCGATCGCCCACCTCGTCGCGAGCCTCGAACAGCGCAACATTCGCGTGCTTGGCATCGAAGGCGTGGACGCCGCTCGCCTGGCTACGGGCATGCCGCCGTTGCTGACCGGCGGACGCGCAACTGTGCTGGTCCAGAACGAGCCGAAAAAGCCGGAAGCCAAACCGAAGCCGGCCTCCCTGCTGCTCGAAAGCCCGGTACGCTCCGGCCAGTCGATTGTTTTTGCCGAAGGCGACGTGACGGTGCTGGGCTCGGTCGGCTCCGGCGCGGAAATTGTCGCCGGAGGCTCCATCCATATCTACGGTGCGCTTCGCGGCCGTGCGATGGCCGGCGTCAACGGCAATTCGGCCGCGCGGATTTTTTGTCATAAAATCGAAGCCGAGCTGCTGGCTATCGACGGCTACTATCAGACCGCTGAGGACATCGACGCCAGCCTGCGCAATCGACCGGCGCAGGCCTGGCTCGACGGCGACATCATGAAAATTACACCGCTGAATTAACCGAGTAAGGAGGGTAACAATGGCCAAAGTCGTGGTCGTGACGTCCGGCAAGGGCGGCGTCGGAAAGACAACTTCCACAGCAGCCTTCGGCGCGGCGCTCGCGCAAAAGGGAGAAAAAGTCGTGGTCGTCGACTTCGATGTCGGCCTGCGCAACCTCGACCTTGTGATGGGGGCGGAACGACGGGTCGTGTTCGACCTCATCAATGTGGTGCAGGGCGTCGCCAAGCTCTCGCAGGCTCTCATTCGCGACAAGCGCCTGGAGAATTTGTGGCTGCTGCCGGCATCGCAGACCAGGGACAAGGATGCCCTGACGGAGGAAGGTGTCGGGACCATCATCGCGGAGCTGCGAACCAAATTCGACTGGATTATCTGCGACAGTCCGGCGGGCATCGAGCGGGGCGCCACGCTTGCGATGCGCTATGCGGACGAGGCCGTCATCGTCACCAACCCCGAAGTCTCGTCGGTGCGCGACTCCGACCGCATCATCGGAATGCTCGATTCAAAGACCGTGAAGGCCGAGAAGGGCGAGCGGGTGGAGAAGCATGTGCTGATTACCCGATATCGACTCGGCGCGCGCGGCGCGGGGCGAAATGATCGGCATCGATGATATTCTTGAAATCCTTGCGACGCCGCTGCTTGGCATCATTCCGGAGAGCCAGGATGTCCTGCGGGCGTCGAACGTCGGATCTCCGGTAACGCTCAACGACGCCACCAGTGCGCCGGCCCGCGCCTATATGGACGCAACGCGTCGCCTGATGGGCGAGATCGTCGCCATGATGGTGCCCACCGAGCGCATCGGCTTGATGAACAGATTGCTGGGACGGAGGGCCGCATGAGCATGAATCTGCTGCGGCTCTTCAATTGCCGTACTGCTTCCGCGCCTGTTGCACGGGAACGGTTGCAGATTCTGCTGGCGCACGAACGCGGCCTGTGCGGTCAGTCTGACTTGCTGGCAATATTGCGGGAAGAGATCCTTGCCGTGGTCTCGCGGCATGTCGTGCTCGATCCGGACAAGGTCATCGTCAGGATGGACAGGGGCAAGAATGTTTCGACGCTCGAGGTCGACATCGAAGTGCCGAACGGCTTCGAAAGGTCGCTCGCGGCGACCGGCTGACGATCCCAAATAGAGCATGACATCACGCGGCGATCGCTCGATTCCCGCCGGGGAATTGTCTGTGTTATATCATAGAGAGAGGCTGGCGGACCCCCGCCGCTTCGGTGCTGGACGGGTCAAGCGCCGCTTCGGCGTTGCGCAGCATCCGGTGAACCGACACCGAACAGCGGAAATAATTGATGCACTCAATCTATCGGGTCGACGGCAGTCGCGTCATTACCGGCCCCGACGCTGCCGGCCCCTGGGATGCCGGCATGCAGCACGGCTCGGCGCCGGCGGCTTTGGCGGTGTGGGCCGCCGAAGCGATCCCGACGCGAGAGCCGATGCAAATCGCGCGCGTCACCATCGACCTGATGCGCCCGGTGCCGGTGGCGCCGCTGACGCTGCAGACCGAGGTGCTGCGCGAGGGCCGCAAGATCCAGCTTTGCGCCGTCAGGCTGTTTGCCGGGGATGTCGTCGTGGTCGGCGCGACCGTTCTCAAGATCACGACCCGGCCATTGACCTTGCCGCCCGAGGTCGCTGACCTCGCCGTCGAACTTCCCGGACCCGATCAGTCGCAACACGAGCCCGCGGATTTCTCCAGCAGTCCCTTTGTGAAAGGGGTCTCGCTTCGCGCCGCCCGTGGCCGGTTCGGCGTGCCCGGTCCGGGTGCGATCTGGTATCGGGTCGACCGGCCGCTGGTCGAGGGTTTTTCGGTTTCGCAGGCGATGCGGGCGGTGGTCGCGGCCGATTTCTGCAACGGCACCGCCGCCGCGCTGGATTTCCGGCAATGGACCTTCATCAACGCCGACCTGACCGTCAGTTTCGCGCGGCAGCCGGCAGGCGAGTGGATCCTGCTCGATGCGGAATCCTGGATCGGTCACGACGGCGCCGGCCTCGCCATGGCGAGGCTTGCGGACATCAACGGCTATTTCGGCCGGGTCGTCCAGAGCCTCGTCATCGAGAAGCGATAGACCGCTATCCGACCATCCGATCGCGACCGACCCAGAAGCCGGCTTTGAGTACCTTCTTGTCGACCTTGCCGACCCCAGTCATCGGCAACTCGGTGACGAACTTGACGTGCTTGGGCGCATGCGCCGAGCCCTTGCGCGCCTTGACCAGATTGATCAATTCCTCCGCATTGGGCCGGGCCCCTTCGCGGGCGACGACAACCGCGGTGACGGCCTCGCCCCATTTGTCGTCGGGGACGCCGACGACTGCGACCATCGCGACATCGGCGTGCTGCGACAGCACGTCCTCGACCTCGCGCGGGAAGATGTTGAAGCCGCCGGAGACGATCATGTCCTTCTTGCGGTCGAGGATGAACATGTAGCCGCGTTCGTCGGCGCGCGCGATATCGCCGGTGTGCAGCCAGCCGTTCTTCAGGGTTTCCGCGGTCTGTTCGGGCCGCTTCCAGTATTCCGCCATCACATGCGGCGCGCGCACGCAGATTTCGCCGGCTTCGCCGGTTTCGACCTCCCGGTCATCGGCGTCGAGAATCTTGACCTCGCAGGCGGCAATCGGAAAACCGCACGACAGGAACAATTCCGGCGTGTTCGGATCGTGGTCGGCCTTGCGCAGCACCGAGACCGGATAGCACTCGGTCTGGCCGTAAAGCTGCGAGAATACCGGGCCGATCCGCTCGATGCCCTCGACCAGCCGGCTCGGCGACATCGCGGAAGCGCCGTAAAGCAGAAGCTCGAGCGAGGAGAGATCGGTCTTGTCGAGCGAGGGATGGTCGAGCAGCACATAGATCATGGTCGGCACGAACAGCGTGAAATTGATGCGCTCGCGCTCGATGGTCCTGAACACGGCCTCCGGGTCGAATCCTCTGAGCATATGCACGGTGCCGCCGCGCATCAGCGACGGCAGCACCTTGGTGCCGGCGACGTGGCTGATCGGCGCCACCGTGAGATAGCGCGGGGTGTCGGGGATCTCGAAGTCGGCCAGCGTCGCATTGGCGAAGCCGCCATATTCGCGATGATAGCGCAAGGCGCCTTTGGATTTTCCGGTAGTGCCGCCGGTGTAGTTCAGCGTCGCGATATCGTCGGGGCCGGCAAAGCAGCGCGCCGTCGCCGTGCCGGCGTCATCGACCGCGCCCAGCAGATCGATGCCGTAATTGGCGGCGCCGACCGTGAAGACGTTTTTCAGGTTGGAGGCCCTGCTTGCGAGGTCGCTGCCGCGATCGCGGAACGTATCGGCGTCGATGACCAGCATCTCGGCCTCGGAATCCTCGATCTGGAACAGTTGGTCGTCGAGCGACCCCAAAGGATGCAGCCAGGTGATCGAGAGCCGCGATAATTGCGCGGCAATGCCGGCGCACCAGGTGTCGGCGCGGTTGGCGGTGAGGAACGCCACGCGGGCGCCGGGCGCAAGGCCCAGTTGCATGAACACCTTCTGCATCCGCCCGATCATTTCGGTGGCGCCCTGATAGGTGATCGAGCCGCCCGGCCAGCTGAACGCAATCCGCGACGGATAGCGCGCCAGCGCCCGCAGGGTTTGCCCGCAAACGGTCGGAAAGGCATAGAGCGGATCGGACATGTTTCCTCCGGTTGGTTTTGTGTGGCCTGCTTTGACGCCCTTTGTTTTGGGCCTTCGATCGTGCCAATGTTGCCAAAACGCTAGCACATCGAAACCGGAGTGCGGAACTGCAAACGTCATCAGATCACAGCGCTGCCCAGGATCAGAGCGCCGCCAATCCGCTCGCGCGCTTTCAGGGCCGCCTGAGCCTGCCGCTGATCGCGGCCCCGATGTTCCTTGTCTCCGGCGTCGACCTCGTGGCGGCGGCGTGTCGCAACGGCGTGATCGGATCGTTTCCGACGGTGAATTGCCGCAGCCCCGAGCAGCTCGATTCATGGCTTGGCGACATCGAAGATCAATTGCGCCGTCACTCCGATCAAACCGGCAATGCTTCGGCTCCGATCTGCCCGAACCTGATCGTGCACCGTTCCAATGCCCGCCTTGCACAGGATCTGCAGGTGCTGTTGCGGCATCGGCCTGAGATCGTCATCGCCAGCGTCGGCTCGCCGGCGCCCGTACTGGCGCCGCTGCATGATGCCGGCGCGCTGGTATTCGCCGACGTCGCCAGCATCCGCCACGCCGAGCGCGCCGTCGAAACGGGCGCCGACGGGCTGGTGCTGCTGACGGCGGGGGCGGGCGGGCAGACCGGCTGGCTCAATCCATTCGCTTTCGTCCGCGCCGTGCGCGGGTTCTTCGATGGGCCGATTGTGCTCGCGGGCGGCGTCAGTGACGGTCACGCGCTGCGCGCAGCGCAAGCGCTCGGCTGTGATCTCGCCTATATGGGCACCAAATTCATCGCCACGGCCGAGAGCATGGCCGATGCGAGATACAAGGAGATGCTGGTTGCGAGCGGTGCCGACGACATCCTTCTGACCAAGGCCTTTACCGGCCTGCAAACCAACATGCTGCGGCCTTCGATTGCCGCCGCGGGCCTCGATCCCGACGACCTGCCGCAACGCGGCGCGATCGACATCGCAGAGGATATCGACATTGGCGCGCGCGAGAAACGCCCGGCGCGCTGGCGCGATATCTGGAGCGCGGGGCATTCCACCTCCGGCGTCACTGAGGTACTTTCGGTCGCCGATCTCGTTGCGCGTACGCTGGTGGAGTATCGCGCCGCTAGCGTACGCGTGATATAGCCCGTCTGGTCGGCGACTAAGTACCAATCCGCACGCGATTGCTTGCGCAATTGCAACCGCGCTTCCCACCTTAACGCGCCATTAACCATCTCGATCCAAGAATTCCCTGCGAGGCCGTTGCGTGCTGCCGCGCCAAACACCGCCGTTCAGGGGATGCGACATGGATTTCGAGACATTGTTTGCGAAAACGCCGGCAACCATCGACGAGATCAGGACCCGGGTCGCTTATGCGCTCGGTCGGCATCCGCTGTGCCGCGGCGTCCAATTCGACATCGTCAGCATACCCCGCACCTCCAGGGGCGGCAACTGGACCGTCAGCCTGCGGTCGGTCGCGCCCGATGCGCTGTGGGAGGCATCGGATATCGTCGCCGAGATCCAGGAAGCCTACGAACTGGCCGCGGCCGCCTGATTCTTGCCATTTCCCACCGTCAATTTCGCCGCTGCCGTGGCACCGGCACGGTTAGGCCACAATTGGCCCCCAGGATTCTCGGGAAGGTGGCGTGGTTTTTAGACCGAAACGGAGAACGGCTTGACGAGGGTCACTACCATCATCGCACTGGCCTGCATCCTCGTCGTTGGCGTGGCCGCTACCAGCATTCTCGGCCGCGATAGCGTCCCGGCGGCCGGAGTGGAAATCACCTCCGCCATCATCAAAAGCCCGGCTTCGAACAAGGAAGCCAAGAACGACAAGCTGACGGTAGCTACCATGGCGCTGGCGTCGTTCGAACCGCCGCAGACAGCGGCGTTGAGCGAACAGCTGCGCCAGGCCTATGCCTCAAGCTCGCTGGCCGACATCGGGATGCCCAAGGTGGAGGCTCTCGCGGCGATGCCGGCAAAGCCGAAGCTTGCCAACAAGCCGGCTCCGCAGAAATCCTACGCGCTGCTCAGCGACGTCCAGATCGCCGGCATCAAGGAGCGGCTGAAACTTTCTTCCTCGCAGGAATCCTATTGGCCCGCGGTGGAAACCGCGCTGCGCGCCGTGGCGAGGAAAATCCACGCCACCCGCCAGGCCGATCCGAAGGCGGCCGGCGTGCCGATCGATCCCGACGCCGAAGAAGTCCAGCAGCTGAAATCGGCCGCGATGCCGCTGTTGTTCCAGTTGCGCGAAGATCAAAAGCAGGAAGTGCGCAGCCTCGCCCGCATCATCGGGCTGGAGAAGGTCGCCGCGCAGATCTGAGGCGGGGCGGGTTCGGTTTTGATTTCTTGAGCTGAAAACGCTGGCTCTCCTCACACGATTCTTGCTCCCAAATCAGGGCTGGTTCGGCCCCTATGCTGTTGAGAATCCTCGACGCCCTCTCCATGGCGCGGGCAATTTATTTAGACTGCTCACCGAAGATTCAGAAACCCGCGCGTCAGCCCAAGGGTCAGCTACGGTTGGCCGCGTCCATCGCCGGGCTACCGGCGAGCCTATAAAATATGATCTCCTGATCGCAGTTGGAAGTCCGGCCAAAATGCTACGCCGCGCAGAATGGCGTAATATATTGTTCGTGTCTTGAGACTGCCAAGGTTCTGCTGGGTGTTGGCAAAGCCAAATTCACCGATGTCGTCGCATCGCCGTGAGTATGAACGGCGGGTCAATCGTGTCATCGACTAGTCCAGGCTGGTTCGTGACGGCAGCAACTCCGGAAAACGAAACTTGCAATGGCTGCGGAGAGCGAAGCTCGGCGATTTCCGACAGCTTGGATGCATACAGCCTCGCGCGGCTGCAGCACCTCACGAATTGTCGGCCGGGGCACCCTGGGGCATGGCTTCGGATGCCGCCAGCAGCAGCCGTTCGCCGCGGTCTCGCAAATATGCCTGTTGAACCTCCGCCGTTAACTTCTCCAATGCATCGGCGCCGAGTTTCAGCTTGGCCGCCTCTTGTTGAACGATGCTGGCGAGCAAACCCCTCTTGGCATCGCTCAGCGTTTCGTAGAGGTAGTGCGAGACGATCAGGAAGCGAATTGCGAGTTCCTGCTCGCCGGCTTCGGCAAGCAATTCGCCGATGCGCCGAAAACTCTGCGCCTCACGCGAACCATCGCCGATCTGTTGTCGCAGTTTGAGTGCGGTCTCAATTTGCGACAAGCCGAGCCACGGATTTTGGCCTGCCTTTGCCGCTACCCTTCCGAGCTGGTGCACGGCGTCTGCCTCAGCTTTGGTGTCTCGCAGGGATTTCGCTATGCGCAGCGCCGTTTCCAGTTTCTTTTTGGCCTCCTCCAGATGGCCCTCCTGCAGTTCAATCGAGCCCAACTGATGCAAGGTCGCCTGCTTGTCCTCTGTGGGTTCCTTTCCCTCGAGTAGCTTGAGCACCTGCTCGAACTTCGATCGCGCTTCCACGTAGTTCTCGTTATCGAAATCAATCGACCCAAGTTGATGGATTGTAGCGGCTTCGCCCTGGATGTCGTTGTTTGGTCGCTGAATCTCCAGCGCTTGCTTGAGATAGCCGCGCGCCTTGGCCTCGTCGTTTTTCTCGTGCCAGGCGATAACGGCTAGTCCCTGGAGAGCTTGGCCTTTCTGGACAAGAGACGTGTCATCCGCGAGCTTCAGCGCCTGATCGTACCATTGCTCCGCGCATTTGTAATTTGGACGTCGCAGATATGCCCTCGCCACCCAGGTGGCCGGCTCAGGATGAGGCACGTAGTCCAACAGCTCCTTATTCAACTGAATCAGTTCGTCGTATCGATGCTCCGCAAGCAGAATTTTATTCAGGCTCACGGACACTTCGAGTGCAGGTGCACTGTCGGCAATCGAAAGGTAGTGAGTTCGCGACGCCAACAGGCAGTCTGGCTTGTTCAGCTGAAGCTCCGCGTGTCGTTCCCCGTCCTTGAGGCCATCTGCGATCGTACGGAAGAATTCCGCCGCAGCCTTGTGGGCGGTGCGCCAATCAGGATCAGCCAGCCGGCTCGGGCCGGCAAGCCATCCTCGAAGCGTTCCATAGATGGACCAAAGCTTGCCTTCAGAACCAAGCTCCACATGGACGAGCGCAGAATTGCGCCAGCGGCCAATCTCGTCTTTCACCACTTGCGGCGAGGCACCGGCTCCAACCTTGACGATAGCGTTCAACGTCAGCGGCCCCGAATGGACCGCCGTGCGCCTGATCATCTTGACAGATTGGTCGCCAAGGTCCCCGCAGGACTCATCAAGCCCTAGACCATCGCAATAGATGGCGTGCAGTTTCTCGAGGGCGTCCAACGCCGGGCCAGGCGCGTCTGTACGTGAACGAGCCCTTGCCTCCATGTCCTTCGACAAGACTGACCCGTCCAGCTTCCCGAGCTGGTCGCGCATCTGCGTCACAAAGCGTGGAGCGCTGCCGAAGCGGCGGCGCAAGTCCAGCAATATCGGACGCGTCAACTCATTTGCCAGATATTTCGCCTTGAGCTCGTCGTCGCGCAAAAGGAATTTGAGATAGGCCGTCTCGGACAACTCACCCAGATTCAACTCTAAAAATCGTGGTTCAGGCAATTTGATACCGGCCGGCAGGAAACGGCTCGTTATCACGACGCGCGTATCGCCAACCAAACCTGCCAGCAGCCGCTCATAGAAAAACTTGATATCGCCATTGTGAAACTTGCGTGATATCGGGTCCAGGTTGTTGTCGAATCCGTCCAGCACAAGCGTGAACCGGCTCTTGTTTAGCCCGTCGATTACCGCCTGCAGACGGTCGTTGTCCGGAAGCCGCGCGTCGCGGATCAGTTCCGCGTCGTCCCCGGACTTTGCCCTCAGCAATGCAAGGCTGACCTTGTCAAACAATTCTTTTGCTTTGGTCGGCTCGCCCCGCTTGCAGCTCACAACAATCGGCGTGCGGCCCTCGCGGCCGCCATCCCGCTCAAGCCTGCGCACGAGGCGGGTCGCAAGACTGCTCTTGCCTGTGCCGTCCATCCCCGTGATGATGACGCCGTACTTGTCATCCCGCAATCCCGACAAAATGGCCTGCAACTCGCGGCGTCGGCCGGTGAACTGGCGGGCATAGCCCTCGGCCATGTCAGGTAATGGCCGGTTGAGATCGCTCGATTTCAGCTTCTCATCAGCCGGCTTGATCTCTCGAGTCTCATCATAGACTCGCATGTCAGGGACCAAGGCGTAAAGCACCGGCAACGACCACGACGGATCACCGAAACCCGGCCCGTCATCCCAGACCGACGACCGAGCGCTAGCGAGCGCATAATCCACATCTCGGCCCGAAACCAAGGTGCTGTAAAACGACTTTGCTATTCGAATGGCCACTTGATCCACGATTGACGCGGCCCACCCCACTGCCAACGGCACCCCGTTCGCGACCAGGCTTTGGCAAAGGCCTCCCAGAAGGTCCCGCGAAGGCGCGATCGCCGTTGCGCACCCGCTGACAAAAACGCAGCGCACGCCGCTCCCGCGAAAGAGGCCGGAGAGCTGTCCAGCCGATTTCAGGTCGGCATTACCTGCTTCGCTTTCGAAGGCGAACGCCGCACCGTCCTCGCTGGTGGTCGCGTGTCCACTTAAATGGACGATGTGCGGTCTGAACGCATCGACACGATCCTCAAGCTCCTTGAAAGTCCCGAGATCCCCGATTTCAAGGTGAGCGCTGCTTCCGACGGCGCCCAGCAGGAGCTCCTCCTCCCTCTCGTAATCCAGCTCGGGGAAATTCCTGGGGGACGCCGCAAGGAAGAGGACCCGCAGTCGCCCCGGTTCCAGGCTGCTGTTCCGTTTGGATAGCTTCGGAAACGGAAAACGGCACACCCCCCAGGCCTTGTCGACTCCGATCGGCCATTCGGGGTCGGCGTCACCTTCGGTGGCAGCGGAGACCCGGAGAAGTTCCCAGGGCAGGTTCAAAACGCCCGATTGATCGGACGCCACGACCAGAAGATTCCGACTCGCCGCCGGCATTCCTTCCGTCAGCCGCTGCCAATGGGGTTCGAGCCACAGCTTGAACAGCTGCACCCCGAGGGCCTTCAGTTGCGCAGCCTTCACCTGTCGTGGCGTCGATCGCGTATCGAACAATGAGCGATAGGTTTGCCCGATCGCCTCCATGTTCTCGATTTGCTCGCGCTTCAGGACGATATCGCCTATGCGAACGTCGTCGTTGACGCGTAAGTTATATCTGATCGACCTCCAGCTGCCATTGCGCTGAACGCCGAGGATTTCCAGGACGATTCGCCAGTGGGGCATGGTCGCTCATCCCGCGCGGTCACCGCCCGGACCAACTTCGAGCAACTGTTCGGAGCCCAAGGGATCCAGAATGAATCCGCCCTCGCCCTTTCGGGTCACCAAGGTGGGGTCATTCCAGGGAAGCCAGGGCGTCCTGATGCCGCGCGCCGTGAAGAGCGGCGTCAGATCGTGCTGGGAAACGATGCTGGTCCCCATGGACGACGAATTCTTGATCTCGAAACTCGCGCTCGCGCTGGCGAGCTTCAGCTGTGCAGCCCCGAGGTCACCCTTCACGTGCAAGGTGATATGGGCGTCTTGACCCGACGAGATCAACACGGTCGCCGCCGCGCTGCGGACCGCGTCCGTCACGACCACCTGGTTCTTCGGCCACTTTCCCGCATTGAAAAGCGCGATAATGCGCTCCGAGACGTGCATGAGATTCGCAAGCGTGATCGTCCGGCATTGAGCTGCCTGGAACAGGACTGCGTCCGCGCGCTTGAACTTGACAGAAACGTCGGCATCGATGGTCGCGGGCAGGTGGCTGGGTATCGGCGCGTTTCCAGCGGCCCCACCATCGATGTCAACGGCGCCAGCCGATGCATATTGCAGGTCGACCTGCTCGGGATGTACCTGCTCCTTGAAATGAATGTCAAAGTCATTCAGCGTGCCAACCTTGGTGAAGATTGCCTTGTCAACGGTGCCGACATCGCCAACTTTGACCGGTGCGTTTGGCAGCCATGTTGCCAAGTAACCGAACTGGGTGTGAATTTCCTCGGCGTACTTTCGATTGACAGCCATCGCATTCCCTCCCGATCCAAATGCAATTGATGCGCGTCCGCAGGCCGCAAGGCGTTGCGATTTCCGTACCCCAGGTTACGGGGATAGCGGGAGTCTAGACGATTATTGGAGATTGCGGTACTTGGAATCTGCACCCCCGTCGCGAAACCGTAAGCCTAGGGATTGCGGCGGACGAAGCCGTAACGGCGCCGACTTCGGCCACCGATCGGCAATGAGTAAACATGTAACGACGGGATTCCTCAGCCGCCGCGGTCGATATCCGGTCCGATTTTTGAGGTGGGTGGCCACAAACCGGTACGATCGGCATCGGGTGATATCTTCGGATGGCCGGGTCGTACCAAATCCGGAAGATCACGGCCAACCGGGATGTTTAGCCCGCCTGGCACGACGACTTCCTTGATAACATCACTGATCTTGCGATTCTTGATTTCAATTACGGGTTTTATTGGTCTTTTTGCCATCGACAGAGCCTTTCGGGTGCGTGACTACAATGGGACCTCTATCCATTCAGCAAGTAGAGGTAGCATTTGAGCGGCTCGGAACGACGGGATTCTTCAGCCGCCGCGATCTATATCCGGTCCGATTTTTAAGGTGGGTTCTGGCCGCAAACCGGCACGATCGGCATCGGGTGATATCTTCGGATGGCCGGGTGATACCAAATCCGGAAGATCACGGCCAATCGGGATGTTCTTGATGGTCTCCTCGGCCAGCTCGAAGTGCATGCTGTCAACGGAATTCCCCGAGAATCCGGCGCCCCAGTACCAGCCGTGCTTGTTGAAGAAAGGTGCAAGCTGGATGCATCCCCGATGAGTCTTGTGCACTTTTTGAGGAACCGCGGCGGCGCCGAAGAACAGATCGATTGCGGTGCCCCAGCTGTGATTTGAAAAGGAATTGGCGTTCGTCCGTTTGTGGCGGACGCAGAGCATGCCGTCATTCTTCACGGCCGCCACCACGTTGGGAATTTGCTGCTCGGCCTCGTCGAACACCGCCTTGAGCAACTGTACGGCAATATCGAGACCGCTCACCTTGAACGGGCCAACGTCGACCCGGGTTACGATGCGCTGTTTGAACGCACCGGTGGCAGGACTGCAATCGTCCGTCTTCTCCCCGGGAATCCCGAACAGCCGAAGCATCGTTGCTTCCGAGGCCGAGCTGAGGTGCTTGTTGAAGGTGTTGCTCGGAGGAATGTCGACGATCGCGTCCGGGCCACTAGCGGGCGCCGCCGCCTGGACACTCCTCGGGGCTGTTTTCTTCTTGACCGTCTTTTTCTTCGCCGCTTTCGCCATGACCAACCCCACATGTGCTGATTAGGATCGGGAAGATGAACAATCGGGAGATTTCTCCTGCCACCTGCACAGGGATCATCCTTTAAGTTCGATGCGAATGCAATCCAAAGATTTGTTGTTGAAAACGATCTACCGGAACGCTCGTCGGGTGCACGGAGCGCGATCGTGCTGGTGCCGATCGCGCAACCGGCAATCCTAGCCGCACGGCCCGTGGCGCGCGAACAGGCTGCTGCTCGCGATGACTCCGTTGCGAAATCGCGCCGCGAGCTTGCCAACTGAAGCAGCGTAGGTTGGTGCCCCTGGCCGGAATCGAACCAGCACTCCTTGCGGAACTCGATTTTGAGTTCGAGCGCGTCTACCAATTCCGCCACAGGGGCTTTTCGCGGTCTCAAGGGATCGGCGAGGTCGCGAAGCCGGCGGAATATAGCGGGCGGGGTTTCCCGGTCAACCCGCGGGTTTCAGCCCTGATCTGGAGCAAGGATGCCGATCGTCCGATCGGCTTTGCCCCCGCGGCGGCATGGCAGCAGAAGCGACAGGCCACGGGGGCGACCGTCCGCGCTCCCAACGAAGCCCTCCGCACCGCAAAACACTCCCCTGTGATCGTGCCTGCCTCGACAGCGCCGGGCCCGCGGGTTAGGACGCTCTCGCACAGGAGATGAGCGTGACGTCTGATACCATCGCAACCCCCTCGCAGGCGCGCGGCGACGCCAACCCCGCGCTGACGGCCGCGCTCGCCATCACGGCGATCGCTGCGGCGACGCTGGCGGGGGCGTGGTTCTTTCAGCTGGTGCTGGATATCCGCCCCTGTCCGCTCTGCCTCGAGCAGCGCTACACCTATTATCTGGTCATCCCGCTTGGCGCGCTTGTCGCAGTTGCCGCGGCGAAGGACGCGCCGCGCGCCGTGCTCGTTGCTGGCCTCGCCGTTCTCGCGCTCGCGACGCTGGGCAATTCCGGGCTCGCCGCCTACCACGCCGGCGTCGAATGGGGTTTCTGGAAGGGGCCGACCGATTGCACCGGCCCGATCGGAAATCTCGGCAGCGCCGGCAACCTCCTGGAGCGGCTCGATACCGTCAAGGTGGTCCGCTGCGACGAAGTGCAGTGGAAATTTCTCGGCCTGTCGCTGGCCGGCTATGACGTGCTGATCTCGCTGTTGATGGCCGCGATCGGGGCGTGGGGGATCGTGAAGACCGCCAAAAACTAATCGTCGACATCTTCCTGCGGGCGCCCGAACAGGTGGACGATGCCGGGGGTCGCGATAGTGACAAAGACAAAACGCGACAGATGATGTGCGCCGACGAAGATCGGGTCGATGTGCAGCGTCAGCGCCAGTGCCAGCATGGCGTCCATCGCGCCCGGCGCGAATGCCACGATGACGTCGGCAAACCGCACATGGGTGGTCAGCACGATGACCGCGACGAAAATTGCGGAAATAACGATGGCGACGGCGAACGACCCCAGCGCCGCATTGATGTGGCCGAGCAGGACCTTAGGCTTCATCCGCGCGAAACGCGATCCGATCAGCGCGCCGATCCCGATCAGCGCTATCCCGCGCAACCATGGCGGCAGGCCGCCCTCGATCAGTCCGGTGCCATGCAGCACGCTTGACCCGACCATCGCGCCGAACATCCAGCTCGCCGGAAATTTTATCAGCCGCAGCAACAGCGCCACTGCCACCGACGCCGCGATCAGCCCAGCCAGCTCAAGCGGCGAGGCGATCGCCACCGCGGCGGCCGGCGGCGATGACGGAGCGATCCCGGTCAGCGCCAGCAGCATCGGCAGTGCGGCGGTGAGAATGATCACGCGCATGGTCTGCACCACCGCGATCGCCGACACATCCGCGCCTTTCTCGATCGCAAGCATGGTGATCTGCGACAGCGCGCCGGGACTTCCCGCCAGAAACGCCGAGGTCTGGTCCCAGCCGTGGATGCGCTGCAGATAGAGGCTCGAGCCGAAGGTCGAGCAGAAGGTCGCCAGCGCCAATAGCGCAATGGTCAGCGGATAGGCGCCCATGTGCTGCAGGAGCTGCCGCGACACCAGCGCGCCCAGCGAAATCCCGAGCAGCACCAGCACCGTCTGGGTCACGATCGCCGGCACGACGAGCGGCCGTCCCATGATCGCGGCGATGCCCACCGCGATCATGGCGCCGGAGATCAGTCCGCCCGGAAGATGTGCCCATAGGAACAGCGCGCCGCCGGCGGTGCCGATAACGAGCGTTTCCAGCGCGTTGAGGGTTTTGATGCGGCTGGGGATGGCAGATGCCATCGATGCAGGGATCAGGCTCACGCCGCCTTATGGCAAATCCGCAAGCAAGCAACAAATGCGCCAGCGCGACGCAGCAATGCGTGTCCGGCTAAAACCCTCGCCGTCATGCCCGGCCACCGTGGGTAGCGGGGCATGACGGCGCTGAGGCGAGGGTGAAGCAGCCGCTATGATTTCGGCTTGGCCGCGGCGTCCTTTGCAGCCTTCTTGCAATCGGACATGAATTTCTTGCGCTCCTTGCCATGGACGCCCTTGGTATCGGCTTCCTTCGAGCATTCGAGTGAGGCAGCCGTCCGCGGCTTCTCGACCTTCTTTTCCGCGGGCGCCATCTTGTCCGCAGGCGCCGCTTTCGCGGCCGGTGCGGGCGTGGTCGGTGCCGTGGTTTGCGCAAACGCTGAACCCGTCAGGAGCAGGGATGCGAAAACGTCGCGGCCGCAGGTGAGGATAGGGTCATCATGGGAGCACCTCGGGTTGAAGAGGCGCGCAACGTCGTATCGCGATGCTGAACCGCGGATGAATAAAGCCGGATCGGCGCACTTTGGGGTCACGATATTTTAAGCGCGGCTATGGATCGTTGCGTTGTCACGCGCCGTCGCTGCGCTAGGATAGGGGACTTGCAGATTGCCATGCCTCCAGGGAGACCAAGGATGACCATTCAAGCCAAATTATTGTGTGCGGTTGCGGTGACGGGTTTTGCCGCGCTCGCGGCGACAGCGCCCGCGCAGGCCCTGACCACGCAGGAATGCAGCGCGAAATACCAGGCCGCCAAGACCGCCGGCACGCTCAACGGCCAGAAATGGAACGATTTCCGGAAAGCCCAATGCGGAGCCGACGCCGCGGCGGCGCCCGCCGCGGCACCGACTGCCGCACCAGCGCCGCCGAAAGAGGCGGAATCCAAGCCGAAGAAGGAAGCCGCACCCGCCGCCGCGCCCGCGGCTGCGCCTTCCGGCCCCGCGGTGTTCCCGTCCGCGGTCGATGCGAAATATTCCAAGGAGAGCGCCGGCAAGGCGCGCATGCACACCTGCGTCGATCAATACAACGCCAACAAGGCCACCAATGGCAATGGCGGCATGAAATGGATCGAGAAGGGCGGTGGCTATTACAGCCAGTGCAACGCGAAGCTGAAGGGCTGAGCGCTCACTCGAGCCTCGGTTCTGACCGTATCAGAACCGAAGCCCTATTTCTGTTGTTTGAAAACGCTACCGGTAAGCTGAGTGGCGGGATTCCGGCCGCTCAGCTTCCATCGTCGAGCAGTTTTTCGGCAGACTTCGCGATCAGCTGCGCGCGCTTGCGAGGGCCCCGTTCGAGAAACAACAGGCTCTGGCCGAAGATGAAGCAATAAAACAGGAACGCCTGCGCGTCCGCTTCTTCAGGCGATCGCCCGGTCGCGCGATAAAGCTGCCCGACATTCTTCAGCCGCGCGGCATCGACGCTCGCCACCGCGTTAGCGGCCGCCTCGTCGGACCGCGCCCATTGACGGATCGCCAGTTCGACCGCCATGCCTTCGGTGTTCATGCGCTCCGAATAGAGCCGGATCAGCGCCCTCAAGCGCTCGCGCGCGCTTTCGCCGTCGAGGCTGGTCTGCTGTTCGATCGCAGCAATCCGCCCCGCGCTCCAGCTTTGCAGGATGCCCTCGAGCAGCGCCGCGCGGTCCCTGAAACGACGGTAAAAGCCGCCCTTGGTCACGCCGAGGTTTTTCGCCAGCACCTCGACCCGCACGCCCTCGATGCCGGATCGCGCGATCTCCTTGAACCCGGCCTCGATCCAGGCGTCGCCCTTGCGGTCGGTCATGGTTCGCCCTCACCGAATCTTGATACGGTACCGTATTGCTAACCCGCGCGCACCCTGATACGCTACCGTATCAACAGTCAAGGGCGGGAGCGATCGATGGAATCGGCGGCCACCTATTGCGGCACGGTCTATCCGTGGCAGTGCGACCATGTCGGCCACATGAACATCATGTGGTATGTCAGCAAGTTCGACGAGGCCAACTGGAATTTGTTCGCACGGCTCGGCCTGACGCCGACTTACTTGCGGGAATCCGGCCGCGGCATGGCCGCGGTCCAGCAGAACATCAGCTACAGGCGCGAATTGCTGGCCGGCGATATCGTCGAGGTCAAAAGCACACTGCTCGAGATCGGCGACAAGTCGATCCGCTTCCGCCACGAGATGCGCAACGCCGAAACTGGCGAAATCGCCGCGTCTTGCGAGATCACCGGGGTTCACCTGGACCGGCAGGCGCGCAAATCGGTGTCCTTTACCGATGCGATCCGCAAGTCGGCGATGAAGCAACTCGCCGTTCCCGCGCCGGCCGCGGCTTAAGTCAGGACATGCCGCGCTTCGAGCCGAAGAACCCCGACTACCACAGGATCGCGACCGCGACCTTCGAGCAGCAGCAGGCGATGCGGACGCTCGGGATATCGATCGCCCGGATCGAGCCAGGCGAGGTCGACCTGTCGATGCCTTATTCTCTCGCCTTCACCCAGCAGAACGGTTTTGTTCATGCCGGAATTATCACCGCCGGGCTCGACACCGCCTGCGGCATCGCCGCGTTCACGCTGATGCCGTCGGGTTCCGACATCCTGACCGTGGAATTCAAGACCAACCTGTTGGCGCCGGCCAGAGGCGAGCGATTTGCGTTCCGCGCCCATGTCGTCAAGCCCGGCCGTACGCTCACGGTATGCGAGGCCAGCGCGTTCGCGCAAGCCGGGGGCGCCGAAGAAAGCCTGATCGCGACCATGACCGGCACACTGATGGCGCTGACGCCGCGCGCGTAGCGAGGATCGCGGGTCCGGACCTGCATCCGATTGTTGACAAGCCCGCATCGGGATCGCCTGAAATCGGTCACCGCCGGCATTGCAATGGGCATCAGCGAATCCCTGCACGCCGATCCGTCGCTGACGGCGGTCGCGGTCGTCCTCACCGGCATCATGGGCGCGATAACGGTCACGCCGTTGATGAACCGGGTCGGCATCACCGATTTTCGCGCCCGCGGATTCGCGGTCGGGATAGCGGCGCACGGCATCGGCGCCGCGCGGGCGTTCCAGGTCGACGCGGTCGCAGGCGTGTTTGCCGGTATTGCCATGAGCCTCAATGCGCTGGTGACATCGCTGCTGGTGCCATTGGCGGTGACACTGCTGGTACGCTGATATCGATTGCGGTTTATATGCTCCCACCCTAGAGATTGGGAGAATTTCCTTTCAGGATTCTGCCCGTGCAGCTAGGTTTACATTCTAGATGATCTCCATGATGCAGGGCGTGCTGGGACTGGCATCGGGGTCGCTGGTCGGATTTTCGCTTGGCCTGGTCGGCGGCGGCGGATCGATCCTCGCGGTGCCGCTGATGGTCTATGTGGTCGGCGTGCCGGACGCCCATGTCGCGATCGGCACCAGCGCCATCGCGGTGGCCGCCAACGCCGCATTCAATTTATCCAACCATTCGCGCGGCGGCACAGTGAAATGGTCGTGCGCGCTGACCTTTGCGGCGTCGGGAATGATCGGGGCGTTTGTGGGATCGCTCTTTGGCAAGATGCTCGACGGCCAGAAATTGTTGGCGCTGTTTGCGCTGGTGATGCTGGTGATCGCCGCGCTGATGCTGAAGACACGGGCACGGGCCGGTCTGCCCGACGTGCAGATGAACTGGTCCAACATGCCCGCCATTGTCGGGCTTGGGCTGGCGACCGGGACGCTGTCGGGCTTCTTCGGCATCGGCGGCGGATTTTTGATCGTGCCGGCGCTGATGCTGGCGACGGGAATGTCGATCCTGAACGCGGTCTCCTCGTCACTGGTCGCCGTGACGGCGTTCGGCCTCACCACCGCGGCCAGTTACGCCTGGTCCGGGCTGGTCTGGTGGGGCCTGGCGGGATTGTTCATCGCCGGCGGCATCATCGGCGGATTGATCGGCACCCGTTCGGCGCGGTTGTTGTCGGCGCGGCGCGGCGCGCTCAATATCGTGTTTGCCGCTGTCATTATCGCGGTGGCGCTCTATATGTTGGCGCGCACCTTATGGCTATCGTGAGCAACAGGCCGGGCAGGAGACGAGATATGACCAAAATCGATCCAGTCCGGCCGTATCAGCTTCGCAACCGGCGCCAGGCACTGGCGGTCTTGGGCGCCGGTGCGGTGATGCTCGGCACCGGGATCGCGCCACGCCCGGCGCTCGCGCAAAGCAACGACGAAACGGTGCTGACGGAAGCGCTGGTGTTGCGCGACCCGGATATTCCGGTGACCGGAAACCCCGCCGGCGACATCACCATCGTCGAATATTTCGATTACCAATGTCCGTATTGCCGCAAGCTGGAGCCCGATCTGCGCCAGGTGGTGCAGGACGACGGCAAGGTGCGTCTGGTGCTGAAGGATTGGCCGGTCCTCGGGCCGGTTTCGGTGGTCGCGGCGCGGATGGCGCTGGCGAGCAAGTACCAGGATAAATTCATTGCCGCGCATGATGCGCTGATCGGTGTCAATTCGAAGCTGACGGAGCCGCGGATCAGCGAACTGCTTGCCGAGGCCGGCATCGATGTCGATCGTCTCAAGCGCGACCTCGCCGCCAACGCCAAGGCGATCGACGCTATTCTCGCGCGCAACAACGATCAGGCGACCGCATTCGGATTTCGCGGCACGCCGTCCTTCATCGTCGGCAAATTTCGGGTGCCGGGCGCTCTCACCCTGGCGCAGTTCGAGCAGGCCATCGCCGACGCGCGGAAGGCGAAGGCGAGCAACTAGCGATAGCCAGTCGCAACAACGCCATCGTCAGCGACGAAGGCACTGACTTTTGCGGGCGAAGACTCTCGCTTACTTCGACGACAGCCTGATCCAGTCTTCATGGGCACGCCGCTTCACCAGATCCCAATCGGCGGCCGCCACGTCCCAGTTCACGATGGTGCGGTTGGCCTCCGCGACCTGGCCATTGGCGACCGTCGAGGTCTGCATCGAATCGTAGACGTAGACGCCTGCGACCAGCAGCAGCGCCCCCAAGATCATTCCCAGAAAGACCCGCATGGCAAAAACTCCGATGAGCGCGGACAACGCAGTCGGGGGCGAATGGTTCCGCCTTACCCTCAAGGGAGGCGGAGAAGGATACGCGCGTGTGGAAAACGGTCGCCGGATCGGCTATTGTGGCGCATGACAACAGATGATGTTTTCAGGGAAGCGATCGCCGGATTCGGCCGGAAATACCTCTGGTGGAAACCGCCCGGCGGAGAACCCCATTCCGACGATCGCATTATCGCGCAAGCCATGAATCTTGGAACCTACGATGACGTTTTGCTTCTGGAGCAGACGGTCGGCAAAGCGCGTCTGGTCGAAGTCATGCGGCACGCCGAGCCGGGTTGGATCAGCGACCGCTCCTGGGAGTTCTGGCGCGGACGGTTGACGTTTGCCACGGGCGAAGTGGTCCCCAACAAGGCTCCGCGGAGAGCGTTTGATGCCGCAATGCCTTGAGCCGAAACTTGATGTCTTGCCGGCGGCGCAAAGAGAAATCTGGACCAGCCTCGCGCCCGCCCTTCGTTTGAACTTTGTCCTTTACGGCGGGACGGCCATTGCGCTTCACCTTGGACACCGGCAATCACTGGATTTCGACTTCTTTCAATCCGACCCGCTCGACAAGGATCAGATAAGGGCGAAGTTTGGTTTTGTTCGCGGGGCGGCCGTGCTGCAGGACACGCCGGATACGCTCGCAGTTCTTGCCAAAATGCCGGCCGGTCCTGTGAAAGTTTCATTCTTCGGCGGCATCAGATTCGGCCGCGTCAATGATCCGCTGCGGACCTGCGATGACGTATTGCTCGTCGCATCCCTCGACGATTTGATGGCAACCAAGCTCAAGGCGACCCTGGACCGCGCAGAAGCCAAGGATTATCGGGACATCGCAGAGATGATTTCCGCAGGCGTATCCTTGCCGGCCGGCTTGAGCGCTTTCAGGCAAATGTTTGATGGCGAGCCGGCGCAAGTTCTACGGGCTATCGGGTTTTTCGAAGACGGCGACCTCGACAGGCTCAGCGCAGCCGATCGGGATCTTCTGTGTAGTGCGCGAGATAAAGTTGATCAATTGCCGGCTGTGAATCTCAGGCTGGGGTCACTGACAGGACCTTGAGCAGGCAAATGAGCGACAAGACCAGCAAGGTTGCGATCGTGACCGGCGCCTCCCGCGGCATCGGTGCGGCGGTGGCGGAGCGGCTCGCGCGCGACGGTTTTGCCGTCGTCATCAATTACTCCGCGAATGCGCAGCCTGCCGAAGGGCTGGCCCGCGCGATCGAGGCCAAAGGCGGCCGGGCCATCGCCGCCAAGGCTGATGTCAGCGATCCCTCAGCCGTGCGCGGCATGTTCGATGCCGCGGAAAGGGCTTTCGGCGGGGTCAATGTGCTCGTCAACAATGCCGGCATCATGAAGCTTGCAAAAATCGCCGATAGCGACGACGCGCTGTTCGACCAGCAGATCGCGGTCAATCTCAAGGGCAGCTTCAACGCGATGCGCGAGGCCGCCAGGCGGCTGCGCGACGGCGGACGGATCGTGAATTTCTCGACCAGCGTGGTCGGGACCAAGCTGGAGACCTACAGCGTCTATGCCGCCACCAAATCCGCAGTGGAGACCATGACGGCGATCCTGTCGAAGGAATTGCGTGGCCGCAACATCACGGTCAATGCGGTGGCGCCGGGGCCGACCGCGACCGATTTGTTTCTCGACGGCAAATCGCCCGAACTGGTCGAGCGCATGGCGAAAATGAATCCGCTGGAGCGGCTCGCCACGCCCGAGGATATCGCATCCGTCGTGGCGTTCCTGGTCGGTCCGGACGGCGGATGGATCAACGGCCAGGTGCTGCGCGCAAATGGCGGCATGGTCTGATCGCGCGCGTATTGTTCAGCCCAGCGTCGCGGCGAACACCCGCGCATAATTGCCACCGAGAATTTTTTGCGTCTCGGCACGGCTAAGGCGTTGTAGCAGCGCATCGGCAAGGTCGGGCAGCCGCGTGTAATTCGGCAGAATGCTGGGGCCGACCAGTCCCAACATATCGGTGCCGAGCCCGACATGATCGACACCGACGATGTCGGCGAGCTGGCTGATGCCGTCGGCCAGCGCGGCAATATCCGGAAAATAAGCCGAGACCGGCCACACCCCGATCACGCCGCCGGTCGAGGCGATGATGCGCGCATGATCGGCCGAGATGCGCCGGGTTCGCGGCCGCGGCGCATCCACCAGCGAGGTATGCGACAATACCAGCGGCTTGGTCGTCACCTCGGCAGCCTTCTTGACGAGCGGGTAGGTGCCATGCGCGACATCCACCACGATCCCCAGGCTGTTGCAGCGGCCGATCACCTCGGCGCCGAACGGCGTCAGCCCGCCATGGACGGGTTTCTCGGTCTGGATGTCGCCAAGTTCGTTGACGCGGTAATGCGTGAGCTGCAGATGGCGCAACTGCCATTGCGCATAGGCCTCGTCGACACGCTCGATCCTGCCTTCGAGAAAATCGGCGCCCTCGGCGGACACGATCGCTGACGGCGTAGTGGATCGCGCGGCGACCAGCGCGGCGGCGCTGGTGATGGTTGCAAGCTTCTGGTTCGAGATCAGCGCCTGCAGCCGTTTGAAGCTGCGCTGCGCATAATCATGGAGTTCGCCGGGGTGGGGCTCGCGAAACGGGCGGATCCGCCCCTCCGGCGTGACCCGATGGGTCGGCGAATCCGACACGATGGCGAGGCAGGCCACCGCCATGCGGCCGGCCTGCATGGGCGCGGAGAGCGGCCCGAACGGCGGCGGCGCGTCAGGCGTTCCGACATGAAGCAGCGCGCCGGCGTGGCTGTGGATATCGACGGTCGCCGCCGCGCCCAGCACCTCAAGCGCCGCCGTCCTGCGGCGCTCGAGTTCCTCCGGCGCGACCGGCGGCTCATCCTGCGCGGCGGCCCCGATCGGGAGACAGACCAGCGATCCCGCGGCAAGCAGGCTTCGGCGCGTCAGGCCGAATTTTTCCGCGCCGATCGCGCGCGCATCGCGAAGCTGATAGCGCCAGCCGAGATCGTCGTCGTGCAGGCAGCGCCAGGTGCCGCGCAGGCGAAGTTCGCCGTGCTGCAGGGATATCGGCGATGCCGCGAATACCTCGATGCAGGCCAGGGGATCGCTGGGGATGCAGCCGACGCAGCAGGCGGGCTCCGGCGCCAGCAAAAAATAGCCGGCACGCTCGGTCGCAAGCACCGTCGCGGGCCAGCCAGATATCTCGACATCGGCGCCATCGGCCAGATCGGCGCGGTCGCTCCCAAGATCTGGCCACTGGATTTTCATTGACGCGGACGATAGATCATCGCTCGCCGCGCAGCCAGTCCAGCATGACGGCGTTGATCTCGCGCGGATAGCAATGGCTGAGATCGTCGATCTCCCGATAGGTCACATCGGCGCCCGCGGCCGACAGCGCATCGCGCGTCTGCCGCGCCACCTGCACCGGAAACATCCAGTCGAGCCGACCGTGGACGAGATAGACCGGCAGACCGCGCAGCCTTTCGGCGTCCGCCATTTCCGCCATCAACGGATGGAAGGTAGCGGCAACCGGCGCCAGATGCGTGAAGGGGGACGCGCTTTCGAGCCCGGTGACGTAGCAGAACGTGCCGCCGTCGCTCATCCCGGTCAGCAGCAGTCTTGTCGCATCGACGTTCCATCGCCCGCGCACCGCATCGAGAATACGGGCGAGATTCGGAGTGTCGGTGTCGTCCCCCATCAAGGCCCAGGTATTGCCGGTGGCGGTCGGCGCGACCACGATGGCGGCATGGCTGCGTGCGTCGCGCAGCCAGCTCCACAGGAAGCCGCGGCCGTTGCCGCTGCCGCCATGCAGCGCCATCACCAGCGGCCAGGTGCGGTCGGGCGTGTAATATTCCGGCACATAGAGCGAGAAGCCGCCGCGGCTGCCGGGCTCGTTGTGGTCATGGATGATCCCGGTGTTCTGGTTTGCCGGCTCGGCGAGGCGCGCCAGCAGGCCGGCATCCTCGCGAAGCGCGGGATCGAGGAAGAAACTGCTCACCGGCGGCAGTTTTGCGGCCAGCGGATACAGTGCCTCCTGCGCGCGCGGGGCGTGGCGCAGCGCGCGAAACACCTCGATCAGGTCGCCGTTGCCGTGCTGGACCGCGCGCAGTCCCGCGAACGCTTTGAGCGCCGCGTCGCTCGCAGCCTCTAGCGAGGTCTGGATGGTTGCGAACTGCTCCGGCCAGCCGGCGAGCCGCGGCCGGATCGCCTGCAGGGCCTGGTCCGGCTCGCCTGCGGCTTCCATCACCTGGTCGAATTCCGGCGGGTTGAGATGGCGGGCGATGAAGGAGAGCGCTTCGAGCGATTGCAGCAATGGCGGCAACACGGCCACGATGTCGTCCACCACGGCCTCGCCCATCGCGATCCCTCAACCTTCAATGCAGCCGCGGCGCCTTGAGCAGCCTCGCACGGTCGGTCGAGGTCAGCACCACGTCGAAAGTGACGCCGTCATGGTAGACGGTGAGCGGTACATCGACGCCGGCGGGTCCGAGTGCCCAGAGCTTGCGGTAGAAGCCAACCTGGCTCGAGATCTTTTCGCCCTTCACCGCCAGGATGACGTCGCCGGCCTTGAGCTCGGCGCGCGCCGCGGGTCCCTTGGTGGAGATCCCGATCACCACGAGCTTGTTGTCGATTTCGGTGGAGAACATCCCGAGCCAGGGCCGCGGCGGCTTGTTGACGCGGCCGAATTTACGCAAGTCGTCGAGCACCGGCTTGAGCAGGTCGATCGGCACGATCATGTTGACATGCTCGGCCTTGCCATCGCGTTCGCGTTCGAGCTGCAGCGAGCCGATCCCGAGCAACTCGCCGCGGGTCGAGATCAGTCCGGTGCCGCCCCAATTGGGATGGGCGGGATAGGTGAAGATCGCCTCGTCCAGCAGATACTCCCAGTAACCGGCGAATTCCTGCTTGGCGGCGATCTGGCAGGCGACCGAGCGCGTGCGTCCGCCGGCGCCGCCCACTACCACGCGGTCGCCGATGGCTGTGGTGCTGGAGGAACCAAGCGGCAGCGGATCGAGATCGAGACGGCCAAGTGCCTGCACCAGGCCGAACCCGCTCACCGAATCGACGCCGAGTGCGTGGCCTTCCACCACGCGGCCGTCGCCGAGATGCAGCCAGACCGCTTCCGCTTCGGTAATCAGGTAACCGATGGTCAGAATCAGCCCGTCGTCGATCAGGACGCCATTGCCGGCGCGCTCGGTACCCAGCGTCTCCGCGCTGAAAGCATCCTCGGGAATGATCGAATGCAGGCCGACCACCGAGGAAAGCACGCGATCGAGGTCGAAACTGTAGTCGCCCGGGCGCGGCTGATACGCCGGCGGCACTTTCCATTCAGTCAAAGAGGGCATGAAGAATCTCCCGACCAACCGGCGCGCAGTGTCCCGCAGCTTGCCGCGAACAGGGGCGCATGAAACCAGCGACGATCTTATGTCGCAAACGGCCGCCGCGAAAGTCTCCCGTCATTATGATTTGCATGAAGCGCCGAAACCGGACGGCTCGGCGCACAGGATTCAAACCTCGAGCGGCCCAAACTCGCGGGTATTTTCCGCGCCGTCGGCTAGAATGGGGATGGGAACAATCGTTGGACGGTTCGCGGCCCGACGGCCAATCAGAAAGCGAGGCCGGCACCATGACCAATTCTTTTGATCTTGAGCATTTCGTCGATGCGCAGGCACCAGTCTACCAGCGCGTTCTCTCCGAACTGCGCCAGGGCCGGAAGCAAAGCCACTGGATGTGGTTCATCTTTCCCCAACTGGCCGGACTAGGGCACAGCCCGATGGCGCAGCGGTTCGCGGTCGCCTCGCGCGACGAGGCTCTGGCCTATCTCGGGCACGGCGTCCTGGGACCCAGGCTTCGGGAGTGCACCGCTCTGGTCAATGCCGTCGAAGGCCGAACCATCCGGGAAATCCTCGGCAGTCCCGATGACCTTAAATTCTGTTCGTCGATGACGTTATTCGGAGCGGTCTCTTCCGAACCGGAGTTTGCCGCGGCCATCGAGAAATTCTATGGCGGTACGCCGGACCGAAAGACGCTGGAGTTGCTTGCTGGCTAGCGGACCGCGCTGGGTCGCAACGCGGCGAGCGGATTGCCCGCGTGGCAGATCGAGGCCGTTTGGCAGCGCAATCCAGATCACGGTCTGCACCTCTGCGGAATGGCGGGAGATGTGCCCCTTTCCGTGCGTGTCCTCCGCCAGGACATTGGGATATCGATCTCATCGAAATGGGACTCGCCATCCGGCGTCGCGTAGATGCGTAGACACCTCATCGTGGTCTCCGGAAAAATACCGCAGCCGTCCTGATGGCTATTATAGGCCTGAGCGGAGCACACCAGAACTCAATTTTCCATGGCCCCGCGACGGGAGGCGGTGGCCGGTCCTGGTTGAGGACAGGCTGCGGACGGCTTGCTCGATGTCCGCTATGCCCGCTGATGGCGACGAAATTTCCTAGCACGGCGAAATGTCGCGATATGCCAGAAGCAGACATTGCTCGGTCGGTTTTGCACCTCGGCTTCGGGTCTTACGCCACCTGTCCTGCGGGCGCACAACGCGCCGTCTTCCAAAGTTGTGCTGATGCCGTTTGCCAATCAAACGCGTGATCGCTTGGACCATGATGCTTCAGATGCTCGATGCGCGCGACAGCCTCCTCGACGCTCGGCCGATGGCCGACCGGTACCCACCACAACACCACAGATGGCCCTTCAAAATGCTCAAACCAATCGGTGCGGCGGCCATAGAAGCGCCTATGGACTGTCTGCCAGACAAAGCGCTCAAGTGCATCGACGCTCTCCCAAACCGAAAAATTGACGATGATACGCGGGTCGGCATAAGGCCGCGTGTCAGTGGCGTTGCCGCTCTCGTCGATGTAGCGCCAGATGAACCCGGCGCTGCGTTCGGCAATGCCGTTCACCAATGCAAGATTGTTCGTGAAATCTGCCATGCGCGGATCGTCGATCTCGTATCGAATGCGGCCGATGTTCAGTTGTGCAAGATGATGATTGGGTGGCTGTTGCAAGGTCCTGCTCCGTCGCCGTTAAGCGTGATGAGTTCGCGCCGTCTCATTGGCTTCCCCGAGACTTGAGACAAGATATCGCCGCGGATCAACCAGAACAGTGGAGGTGGCGGGATTGATATAATTCAGAAGCTGTCAATGTTTACTTCGGGCTTATTCGCGACTGGCTCGAGCCAGCAAGTGCAGCCTTGTCCGCGATACCCCGAAAGCGGAAGTCGCCCATGAGGGAAACGACACGATACCCGATGTTGTCGCCTTATGGATCGAGCTCGGTGTCCCAATAGAGATAATCGAGCCAGCTGTCATGCAGGTAGTTCGGCGGAAACAGTCTCCCGTTGCGGTGCAGCTGGTGCACCGTCGGCGCGAACGGAGGCTGTCTTGGAAACATCCGCGCTTGCTGCGGCGTCATGTTTCCCTTGCGCAGGTTGCAGGGCGAACAGGCGGCGACCACGTTCTCCCAGGTGGTCTGGCCGCCCTTGCTGCGCGGGATGATGTGATCGAAGGTGAGATCGTCGTCGGCCGAGCAATACTGGCAGGCGAAGCGGTCGCGCAGGAACACGTTGAACCGGGTAAAGGCGGGATGCGTGGTCGGCTTGACGAAGGATTTCAGCGACACCACACTCGGCAGCTGAATCTCGAACGAGGGGCTGCGCACCGCGCGATCATAGTGTTCGACGATGTTGACGCGGTCGAGGAACACCGCCTTGATCGCGTCCTGCCACGACCACAGGGACAGCGGATAGTAACTCAGCGGCCGGAAGTCCGCATTCAGCACCAGTACCGGCCAACCGCCTTGCGAGACATGTGCGTTCAAGTAACGCCTCCAGAGCATTTTCCGGCAAAGTGGAAACCGGTTTGCCGGAAGAAAATGCTCTCAATCTATAACTTGCGCGTACTCTTTTCGCAAAACCGGTACCCACTTTTGCGGAGTACGCGCGAGCCCCCATATAAGCTGCGAAGCAGCGTGAGTTGACATACTACATGCAGCGTGACGGGATTGTGAAGAGCGTTGGCGGCCTTATCCGGCCCCGCGCCCTGCTGGCGTCGGGATTGCGGAAGCAGCCCCAAGACCGTTAAACGGGGCGGGCGGCACCTTTCCGCCGCAATCGGTCGCAGCGAAGATGGTTACCACGTCCCGTTACATTGAGGCGCCGCGCCGGCTGCGGGCATTCGTTCGCGCCCATGAAACGAGCCTTGTCGTCATTGCGGCGCTGATCGGTACCATCGGCGGATTGGTCGTGGTTGCGATGAGTATCGCGGTTGCCGGGCTTCACTCGCTATTGTTCAACATCGCGATCACGGAGCGGCTTTCCAGCCAGGATAGCATTGAGCCGCTGCGCGCCTTGCTGGTTCCGAGCCTTGGCGGCCTGGCGCTGGGACTGGCGTTCCTGTGGCTCTTGCGATGGCGGCCGGCACGCGAAATCGACCCGATCGAGGCCAACGCCCTGCATGGCGGGCGGATGTCGTTTCGCGGCAGCGTGATCGTTGCGTTGCAGACGGTGTGGTCCTCAGGCGTCGGCGCCTCGGTCGGGCTCGAAGCCGGCTACACCCAGCTTTCCAGCGGGCTTGCCGCTTCGCTCGGCCGCGGCTTTCATCTGCGCCGCGCCGACCAGCGCATCATGGTCGGCTGCGGCGCTGCGGCTGCGATTGCGGGTGCTTTCGGTGCCCCGCTTGCCGGCGCCTTTTATGCTTTTGAACTGGTGATCGGCGGCTATACGCCGGCCAGCCTGACGCCGGTCGGCGTCGCTGCGGTGGCGGGCTATTTCGTTACCCATGGATTCGCGGCGCTCTCGCTTGGCATCGCGATCGGTCCGGTCGGCAACGTGCTCGGGCGCGATCTTGCGATCGCGGCACTGCTCGGAATCTTCTCCGCGCTGTTTGGCATCGCCATCATGCGCGGCGTCGCGCTGTGCGAAACGCTGCTGGCGAAGATCGGATTGTGGCCGCCGCTGCGCCCGGCGCTTGGCGGCCTCGGCGTCGGCCTGCTCGCATTGCTGACCCCGCAGGTGATGTCGTCGGGACATGGCGCGCTGCATTTCAACAGCATCGTCTCGATGCCGTTGAAGGTGATCGCGGGCGTGTTCGCGCTGAAGGCGATTGCCTCGATCATATCGCTTGGCAGCGGTTTTCGCGGCGGATTGTTTTTCGCCACGCTGCTTCTGGGCGTGCTCGGCGGCCATCTGTTCGCGGACGGCATTGACACGGTCTGGCCGGGCCTCGACCTCGATCCGAACGTCTATGCGATCATCGGCATGAGCGCGCTGTCGGCATCCGTGATCGGCGGACCGCTGACGATGTCGTTCATCGCGCTGGAATCCACCGGCAATCTCTGGCTCACCACCGCGGTGCTGGTCGCGGTCATCATCTCGACCCAGATCACCCGCGAGCTGTTTGGCTACTCGTTCGCGACATGGCGGTTGCACCTGCGCGGCGAGACTATCCGCAGCGCCGCAGATGTCGGCTGGATTCGCGATCTCACGGTGCGGAGCCTGATGCGGTCGGACGTGGCCACCGTCAACGCCGGCATGGGGATCGAGGAGTTCCGCGACAAATTTCCGCTGGGTTCGAAGAATCAGGTGGTCGCGGTCGACGCCGCCGGCCGTTATGTCGGGCTGGCGCTGGTGGCCGATGCGCACGCGCAGGATATCGACCCGAAGAACGGCCTGGTCCGCATCCTTCACCATCGCGATGTCGTGCTGCACCCCGTCATGAACATCCAGGAGGCCATCGCCGTATTCGATGCCGCGGAGGCGGAATCGCTGGCGGTGGTCGAAACCGACGGCGAACACCGGCCGATTGGAATTCTCTCCGAAGCCCACGCGATGCGGCGCTATGCGGAAGAATCCGAACAACGGCGGCGCGAAGCCGTCGGCGATGTCTAGTCAGTGCAGTGAAGACACTAGAATATGCGGTGCAAATGCATGATCGTGGAGGAAGCCGATGCGTAGACTGCTGATAGTGGTCGTCGCGGCCCTGTTCGGTCTGGGATGGACCGGCCTTGCCGGCGCACAGGACTATCCGACGCGCCCGATGACCATGATCGTGCCGTTCCCGGCAGGCGGCGCAACCGACACCGTGGCCCGCTTCCTGGGCGAAAAGTTGCGGGCCATTCTTGGCCAGCCCGTCATCATCGAGAATATTGCGGGCGCGGCCGGCAGCATCGGCGTCGGGCGTGCCGTGCGCTCGGCCGCCGACGGCTACACGCTCTCAATCGGTACCTCGACCACGCATATGCTGACCGGTGGCCTCTACGCGCTGCAGTTCGACCTGTTCAAGGACCTGGAGCCGATCATTCTGATCGGCAGCGAACCGCTGCTGATCGTCGGCCGGAAGGGCCTGCCGGCGGACGATTTGAAGGGGCTGATCGCGTATCTGAAGGCCAACCCCGACAAGGCGTCGGTCGGCATCGCCGGCGTCGGCGCGACCGGCCATCTCACCGGCATTTCGTTCCAGAAGGAGACCGGCACCAAATTTCAATTCGTGCCCTATCGCGGCAATGCGCCGGCGATGCAGGATCTGCTGGCGGAGCAGATCGATTTCATGATCGAGCCGTCGTCCAATTTCAAATCGCTGGTCGGCGCCGGCAGCGTCAAGCCTTATGGCGTCACCGGCAGGGCGCGGTTGCCGTCGTCACCGGATATTCCGACCGCGGACGAGGCCGGCATGCCCGGTTTCTTCGCCTCGCTGTGGTACGGGCTTTGGGTACCGAAGGATACGCCGAAGGACGTCATTGCGAAGTTGAATGCCACGATGGTGCAGGCGCTTGCCGATCCGGCGGTGAAGGCGCGTTTTGCGGAACTCGGCATCCAGATCACACCGCTCGATCAGCAATCGCCGGAAGCCCTGCGCACGTTCCAGAAAGCCGAGGCCGAACGCTGGTGGCCGATCATCAAGGCGTCGAACCTCAAGGCAGAGTGAAGAGCCACCGCTCTCAGTGCCGCGCCGCCGCCCAGCGCGCCGGCGTGAGCCCATAGGCGCGCTTGAACTGCCGCGACATATGGCTCTGGTCGGCAAATCCAGCCGCAAGCGCGGCATCCGCAAGGCCGCTGCCGGACTTCATCAACCGGCGTACCCGGTCGAGCTGTCGCATGGTGCGGAAGCGCGAGGGGCTGGTGCCGAAGGCGCTTCGGAACTGGCGCGCCAGCGACCAGCGGTCCAGTCCGGCGACGCGCTCCAGCTCGCCGATCGAATGGCGCTTCGCAGGATGCTCGGCGATCAGCGCGCGAACGCGCAACAGGCCGGGAAGCCGAAGCGGCTGCAACGCTCTGGCAGTTGCTGACGAAGCGGTGAGGAGATCGGCGACCGCGGCGACGATCTCGACTCGCGTGACGTCGTCGATTTCGTCCTCGATGTCCCATGCGCCTGACAGCGCATCTTTCTGCCGATCGGTCAGATCGACCACGGGATTGGACACGAACGGAAGCGGCCGGCCGCCCAGCGCGACTTGCACGAGACACGGGTCGACATAGAGGATCCGGTAGGCGAAACCATCTTCGGTGCCGGCTGCACCGTCATGTATCTCGTCGGGATGCAGGATATGGCACTGGCCGGGCAGGCAGTACCTTGCCTCGCCGCGGTAATGAAAGGTCTGGACGCCCGCAAGCGTGATGCCGATGGCGTAGGTATCGTGGCGGTGCGGCGAAAAGGCCCGGCCGCGAAACCGGGCTTCCAGCCGCTCGATGCCGTCGCAGCCTTCGCCGGTGGAGATGCGGGCCGTGTTGCCGGGCGTGCGTCGCACAATCCTTCAAGACGATCCCTCGGGTCGGGCGATAGTGTTTTCCGCATGCAATGAGGTTACAGCAATCGCCATGACCGGGCACGCGCTTTTTTCCAGTGGGCACTGGCAATCATTATTGTCGCTGGTGCTGGAAGCCACTGCCGTGATGGGAAGTCCGGGGCCGTCGACGATGGCGGTGACGGCGACTGGCGCTGCTTTCGGGGTCCGCCGATCGCTCGCCTTCGTGTCCGGCGCGATTGCGGGCACTGTGGCGGTGTTGCTGGCCGTTGCCACCGGCGTCGTCGCGCTGTTGGTGTCGATCCCCGGCCTCGGCTCCGCGCTCACGCTCGCCTCCGCCGCCTACATCCTCTATCTGGCGTGGAAGATCGCAACCGCACCGCCATTGTCGAAACAAGGCGCCGACGGTGTCGCGCCTTCGCTTGCCGCGGGCCTCCTGCTCGCGGTCGCCAATCCCAAGGCCTGGTTTGCGATCGCCGCCGTATTCACGGGTTCGACGCTGATCTGGTCCTCCCATCAACTGGACGCGCTGCTCAAGGCCGTCGTCCTCGCGGCGATGATCGTCCTGATCCATCTCGCCTGGCTATTTGGCGGCGTTTCGCTCACCGGCCTTCTCGGCGATCCCCTGCGGTCGCGGATCGTCAATATTCTGTTCGGCCTGATTTTGGTTGGAACGACCATGTTCGCCCTGATGCGCTGAGCGATCCTAGAATTCGTGCTTGATTCCGACGCTGAATCCCTGCGCCAGCAGCGGCGACGTATCGAACTGCGCCTGCGGACGTTGCGGACCGCCGCCGACGGCGGGCGGAATCAGGTTCGGATTGACCGTGGTGTCGACCAGGCCGCCGGCTCTTTGAACGCCTGTCCAGTAAAGCACTTCATAGCCCGCGACCACGCGCCATGCCGGCGCGAACTGATATCCGCCCTTCACCGCGAAATCCGGCACCGCGGCAAAGCGGGTCTGGCTGTAAGAGCCGATATTGCTCGACAGCGCCAGCAATCCGCCCGGCGAAGTCGTGGTCACACCGCCTAGCGTGATGGCGGTCGAGCCGTTGATCTCGGCGTCATTGAGGTTGGCGCCGAGCGCCACCTTGGCGCGCCATTCGAGCATCCAGGGGCCGCGCAAATACTCGCCGGCGACGCCGAGATCGAGCCCGTGAAAATTGCTGGTGGCATGGAACGAGTTGGTCAGGGCGAACACGGTTCCCGCTGGAATTTGGCCGCCAGCCGCGACCGTGGAGGAACTCGATATGTTCAGCCGATCGGAGGCGTGCAGGAAGCGGTAGCCGACCAGCAGGCTGAAACGCGCGGCATCCCAGGAACCGATCTCCCGGCGATAAAGCGCGCCCGCCCCGTAGAGCCGCGAGGTCTCGCTTGCGGCGACCGAGCCGGACAGCAACCCGGGAAAAGCGATCAGCGTCGAATTCTGCAAATTGGTATTGGCGTCGATGAACGGCCGCGCCAGGATCGGCGTGCCGTTTGAGCTTGCATTAAATCCGGTCGAGGCCTGTTCAAGGCCGAAGAAACTCGCCTCGACGCCGCTCGTATGCCGGGGATCGAACCAGTATCCGCCGGTCAGCCGCCCGCCCGATCGCCAGCCGCCATTGACGCTGGAATCGCCGAACAGCACTGTCGTGCCCGGCACCCCCAATACACCGGCCTGCGCCAGCGGCGTTCCGGCGGGACTCGTGGTCACGAGCGGCGGAAGCCTGTCGCCCCGGACGCTCCAGGCCAGATACTCCATTTCGGCCCAGAACAGGCTCGCGTCGGCAGGCTTGAGTGGCGGTGCTTTCAGCGGCAGGTCGGCGGCCGCTGCCGGACCCCAGCAGGCCGCCGCGGCCAGAGCCGCCAAACCGGCTACTCGCGCGACCGGTATCGCGGCTGAAATCAAACGATTCATCGTTGCTGCCCCCGGATGCATGGAGCACGGCGGTTTGCAGTCTGGCAAGTGCGCTACAGTCCGTCCGTTATCCGCTCCAGCTTCTGCAGGCAGCGGACGACACCGACCTCCGCCGGCATCGGCGTGTCCGGAAAGCTGGTCTTCCAGTCGGTGACGCCGACTTCGCCGACATAGATGTCGCCTTTGGAATCCAGCGCGATGCCGTGCGGGGCGAGGAATTTGCCGGTCTCCAGTCCCGGACCGTTTTCGCCGCCAAGCCGCGCGATGCGTTTGCCGTTTGAATCGACGATGCTCAGGCGCGGACCTAAATTGGGCACCTTGCGATTGACCGGCATGCCCGGGCCGAGTTCGCCGATGATGAAGGTCGGCGCCTTGCCACCGCAGCAACAGAGCGCGCAGGGGCGATGCAGATTATTCCACTGCGCCTCGTATTTGCCGTTGCCATCGAACACCTGCACGCGGTGGTTCTCGCGGTCGGCGACGTATACCCAGCCGTCGGCATCGGTGACGATGTTGTGGACGATGTTGAACTGGCCCGGGTCGGTGCCCGGCTCGCCCCAGGTTTTGAGCAGTTTGCCGTCGGGCGTGAACTTGTGCACGCAGGCATTGCCGTAACCGTCCGACACATAGATCTCGCCCTTCGGCGACAGCGCGGTGTGGGTGCAGCGGTGGAACGGCTCGCCGCTCATGAACGGTGCCGGCTTGTGGGGGATTCCGACGGTCAACAGCACCTTGCCGTCGGGCGAGCATTTGCGCACGGTATGGTCGCCGTCATCAGTACAATAGAGATTGTCGTCGGTGTCGATGTGCAGCCCATGCGCGCGGCTGAACAGGCCTTCGCCCCAGCTTGTGATGAAATGACCCTCGCGGTCGAGCACCACCATCGGATGGACGCCGCGATTGAAGACGTAGATGCGGTCCCTGCTGTCGACCGCAACCGAAGCGACATCGGTAAGGTTCCAGCCGTCCGGCAGCTTCGCCCAGTTCTCCACCACGCGGTAGCGATGCTCGCCCGAGCCGAGAATGACCGGCATGTGTATTTCTCTCCCGATGTGACGCCTGGTTGATCCAAGCGCCTGCTCGGTCGAGTGTCGCAGAGGCTGGCCCGGAGCACGAGGGGCTTTTGCGCATGGCGTCCTTTCGCATGCGGCAGCCGCGGGCGAGGTGTATTGCCGATCGCTCGGCCGTCCCGCGCTCAGCTAATGGTCAGGGCGCCGGGCAGCCTTGCCGACTTCGACCCGCCATCGTCGACCTCGACATCCCAGGTGCCTGGCGTGGCCTTGCTGACGTCGAGATCGCAGGTCACTTTGGTCGGGCTCCTCTCAACCTTGGTGCCGACGATAGGCTGAGCGCCTGCCTTGACGATCCTGACGCCTGCGATCGTGTTGAGATCGGCACCGGTGATTTCGAGATGGAGCAGCGCTCCATCCGTCGAGATCGAATGCGAAGCCGGCTTGATGCTCCGAAGGGTTGGCGATGGGCCCGCAGATGCTCCCGCCTCGCTACCCGCCTTCACGGCCGACGTCACCGTTCCGGCGCCCAGGTAGAAGCTGGTTATCGCCGTCATTAGAGTGCCGAGTAAGATCAGCAACTGTTTGGCGAAGTCGTCGCTTGCGGTGTTGGTGCTGCGGTAGCTGACGTCATAGAAATATTTTGGCGTGCCGTCCGCATTCTTGATGGGCTGTCCGGAATTGTCCTTGATCACAAGAGGCTGCCCATCCTTTTCCTTGACCATGATGGATTGAACGTCCCGCGCATTCGTGTGGTCCCGCAAAAATTGCGCGCGTTCGGTGTCCGACAGGTTCACGATGGTGATGAGGGGTCCGCCCGTCGAAATATGCTGATAGAGAAAAATGGAGAGGATCGCGAACTGCACGATCAGCGACAGCGCAATGACCGCCCGGATCGAGCCCTCCGGCAATCCCATCGCCTGGTCTTTGTTTGTGAGGTTGAGAATAGAAAACATTATCGCCACGGCGGCGAGCAAGAGAATCAACACGACAACGCCGCCAATGGCAAGCAGCGGGAGCGCCCCCTCGCCCAGGGTGACCAGCTTCGTCATCCCCGAGAACACCAGGACGAGTACGATGACGACCACCAGCGCCGCGACGCCCGTCAATATGGCTCCGCCGTATTTCTTGAATAGCTCCATTGGTCTCCCCTTTCCTTTGGACCCGAGCCGTCTCGAGCAAATATTTCGAACGCCCGAGCCGTAGCGAATTGCTTCGACGAGAGCGGTCCCTATCTCGCCCGGGACAGATACCCATCCGCCGGCCTGTCAGCGTTCGGTGGCAAGCACGATTGCTTCCTCAGGATGAACGTACATTGGCAATTAACTTATAGTTGTCCATACGAAAAAGAGAGTGTCAAGATTGAATGGCGTCGCAATCGCACTGATCGTTGATACGATCGGCGTTCGCGTCAATTAATCCGGCATTGCGCGAGGCCGTCGGCGATGAACCGGAGGCCCTGCTGCGAGGCGAACCCGCGGGTCCGGCTAGCTCTCGATATCCTCCGCGGCGATGATCCGCTGGCGAAGCGCAAGGCGTACCAGTTCGATGTCGGAGCCGACGCCGAGTTTGGCGCGGATCAGATAGCGGGTGTTGGCTGCGGTCTTGACGCTGATATGCAGCGTCTCGGCGATATCATCGACCGATTTCTCGGCCAGCAGCATGCGCAGGATTTCGAATTCGCGCGGGCTCAGCGCGTCGACCGCCGAAGGCTCGTCGGCGAGCCGGTTGATGGCGAGTTCGTGGTCGATGTCGGGGCTGAGCGCGATACGCCCGGCCATGACCTCGGCGATGGCGCGCAGCAGCGCGTCAGGCGGATTGCTTTTCGTGACAAAGCCGCGTGCGCCCGCCTTGATCGCCTGCACCGCATAGGCGGCGCTCTGGTGCATGGTGAACACCAGGATGCGCGCCGAATTGTCCCATTGCCGGATGCGCCGGATCGCCTCGACCCCGCCAATTCCCGGCATCGAGACGTCCATGATGACGAGGTCGGGCCTGACCTCCTTGTAGACCCGATAGGCGTCGGCCCCGTTACCGGCCTCGGCGACGACCTGAAGGCGATCCTGCTTCTGCAGCAGCGAGCGATAGCCCTCGCGCACGATCGCATGGTCGTCCGCCAGCATCACCCGCGTAAAGCGCCTCGCATCGGGCGCGCTCAAGGCTCCAACCCCATATTGGGAATGGTCGCGACCAGCCTGGCGCCGCCCGCGGCCTGCCGCTCGAAATGCAAGGTTCCGCCGAGCGAAACCACGCGCTCCTGCATGCCGAGCAGTCCCATGCCGGCCTTTGTCGCCTGACCACTGTCCGTCGCCTCGCCGTCGTCTTCGACGCTCAGGATGATGTCGGCGGGTCCTGCCTCCAGACGCAGTTTGACGCACCTCGCGTGAGCATGCTTTGCCGCATTGGTGATCGCCTCCTGCGCGATGCGATAGAGGCTGGCGCAGACGCTCGGCGGCAGATCGTCGACCTTGCCGATGATGGCAATATCGAATCGGGTGCGGCCCTTCTCAAATCCGTTCCAGCTCGCAACCAGGCTTTCGAGGCTGAGCGTGAGGCCGAGTTCCTCGATGTCGGGCGGGCGCAGCCGCACCAGCGCTCCGCGCAGAGTCTCCATCAGCCCCTCGGTGGTGCGCGAAATCCCCCGGCATTCCTCGAGCAGCGGCGGACATTCCCGCTCCGCCGTATGGGCGGCGGCGGCGGCCTGCGCTGCGATGGCGGTGAGCGATTGGCCGAATTCGTCGTGCAACTCGCGGGCAAGGTGGCGCCGCTCCTCGTCCTGCACCGCGATCAGCTTTCGCGTCAACGCATTGCGTTCGGCAAGCGTCGCCTGCAGCTTTTGCGCAAGCGTATTGAAGACCTCGGATACCGCCGAGAGTTCCGCGAGATCGAAACTGGGCAGCCGCGCTGAAAGATCGTTGGCCGCAAGGCGCCCCAAGCCAGCGCGAATGACGCGTGTCGGCCGCAGCGCCCGCGCCAGCGCGGCATAGACCGCAAGGCAAAGCCCGGCCAGGGCGAAGGCGGTGATGGAGAGCAGCCGGCTTGCCTCGCGCCAGCTCTGGCCGATCTGCGTGGCGGGATCGAAGGTCGCGACTGCCACACCCCTAGGCTCGCCCTCGATCAGCAGCGGCATCGAGATCGGCTCGCCCGGATGAAAGATGGCGCGATAGAGTGCCGCGAAACTTTCGGGCGCGGCAATTTCGTTGGCGAGTGCGCCGCTGCAAATGCCCTGGCGAAACGTGCCGACCTTGTCCCGATAGGCGACGCACAGGCCCGGCTCCATCAAGGGCGTCGCGACCCGTTGCAAATCCGGAGTTGAGCTTGACGACAGGGAGAACCATTGTATCTGCGCTTGCTGGAGCGCGATATCCTTGGCGACGATTTCGGCGATGCGGCTTGCCTTGGCCCTGGCCGCGCGGTCGCTGTCGAACAGGGCGTAGGCTGCGACCGCGAGGAAGCATACCGCCGCGAGCGCCGCGACGCGCAGCGCCAGCCGCAGCTTCAGGTCGATGGCGCGGCCCCGGACCGCCGCGGTTTTAGCGGCCTGTTGCAAGTTCCCTCCCATTCCCGTCGCATTTGCATTTAGCGGCAAATTTCGTCGGGAAGAAAGCACGGCGAGGCTAGATCGGGCATTTCACCCGGTCAATCCAGGGAAAGTCCCCGTTTCGCGGAGGCGGCAGGTCGGGCGATATGGTGACGATGCGGCAACTCCGGGAGTTCACCATGCGCGGCATTGCTTTCGTCCTCGTTCCGGCAATGGTCCTGGCAGGGCTGGCAACCGCCAGGGCGGACGACACCGTCAAGCCGTCGCCGATCAAACTTGCGCTGTTTCCGTTTGAACTGGAGGATTTCAGTGCCGCTGCGGCCTACATTCCGCCCGACGACATCGATCGCGAGCAATTGCGGCTGTCGACCGAGGAGGCGCGGCGGCTGATCGCGGAATCCGGCCGCTACCAACTGGTGGACGTTGGCGCTGCGAACGACGAGGCGGCCAAAGCCGGCAAATTGCACGATTGCGGAGGTTGCGAAGCCAGGATCGCCGCTGGCCTTGCACGCGGACCAGTCCATGATCGGGATCGTCACCCGCATCAGCCGGACGGATTATGCTGTAACCTATAAAATTCGCGACGCCCAATCCGGGGCGCTCGTCGATGTCGAGCAGACCGATCTTCGCGCCGGCGCCAACTCGGCCTGGAGCCGTGGCGCGCGCTGGCTGATCCAGCGCCGTCTGCTGGAGCAGCCGAACTAATGCCAACGGCAATAATCTCTGACTCGTCATGCCCGCACTTGTTGCGGGCATCCACGCCTTCGAAGCCGCGCCGCGTCGAAGACGTGGATGGCCGGGACGAAGCCCGGCCATGACGATGTGGATGGGTCAATGCCAACGACCGTTGCTACAACATCATCGCCAATAGTGAGTCCGTCCCATGGAAAAGCTAATGAAACCACGGCCAATAGGCCTCGCCCTGATGGCCGCCGCGGTCTTCTGCGCCGGTCCTGTCCGGCAAAGCCGGGCGCAAGGCGAGGCGCCGGTGCTGGCGGTCGCCGAAATCCAATATGTCGACACCTCGGGCGAGGTCATCGATCAGAGCGCCGAGCATTTCCGGCGGCTGCGCGAATTCGAAGCGTCGCTGCGCACCGATCTGGCGGCGAGCGGAAAGGCGCGGACCGTCGCCATCGATTGTCCGCCCAACGCCTGTTCGATCGGCGACATCGACGCGGATCAGTTGCTCGGCAAGGCGCAGGCGGCCGGCGCCGGCTATCTCCTGATCAGCAGCTTTCACAAGATGAGCACGCTGGTGCAATGGGCGAAATTCGATCTTGTCGAGGTGAAAACCCGCAATGTCGTGTTCAATCGTCTCGTCACCTTCCGCGGCGACAACGACAAGGCCTGGCGCCACGCGGAGACCTTTATCGTCCGGCAAATCCTGGATCATCAGGAACCGTAAGGCTGGCTTCATGCGCCGCGCGGCAACAAGCCTTGCTCGATCGCCTTGATCTGCAGCGCCAAATATTTCGAATTGATACGGCATTGCGCCAGGCTGCCGGCGATGAACCAGAGGCCGGGCTGCGCGGTGCGGGTATACATGTTGCGCAATTCCTGTCCCTCGCCGAATCCCCAGATCGGGCCGATGCGCGCGACAACCGCGTCACCGAACAGTTTGCGCACCAGAACTTCCTGGGGCTTGTAGCCCGTCGCCAGCACGATCAGGTCGGCGGCCAGCCGCTCGCCGCTTTTCATCCGCGCACCGTCAGCGACAAAGCACTCGATGTCGGAAAACTGTCGCAGGCCGATCTCGCCGCTGACCACGAGATCGGAACAGCCGACATTGAAGTAATAGCCGCCGCCGCGGGTGAGGTATTTGAACTGCCAGCCGGTGCCGCCGTCGCCGTAATCGAGCTTGAAGCCGATGCGCGTAAGACCGTCGAGCAGATCCTTGTCGAGATTTTTCGACTGCTCGGTCAGCATGACGTGACTTCTTTTCGCCAGCACCAGCGGCATCGAGGTCGCGATCAGGTCGTTATCTTCCAGCGTGCCCTCATTATACGCCGCATAGGCGAGCTGCGCCGACGGTTCGATATTGGTGACCAGCGTCGGGCTGCGCTGCACCAGCGTCACCTCTGCGCCGCTCGAATGCAGGTCCTGCGCGATATCGTGGCCGCTGTTGCCGGTGCCGATCACCAGCGCCTTCTTGCCCTTCCACGCCTCGCCGTCGTCATATTGGCTGGAATGCAGCACGGTGCCGGCAAAGTTCTCCAGCGTGGCAATATCGGGCAGGTTCGCAATGCCGCTGACGCCGGTCGCCATCACGACATGGCGCGGATGCATGGTGCGTTTGCCGCCGTCGGACCGGCGCAGCACCACCGACCAGCGCCCTTCCGCCTCATCGTAGCTGCCGCCTTCGAATTCGGTACCGGTCCAGTAGTTCAGCTCCATGGCATCGACATAGGCCTCGAACCAGTTGGCGAGCTTGTCCTTGGGGATATAGACCGGCCAGTTCGGGGGAAACGGCATATAGGGCAGGTGGTTGACCTGCACTTGATTATGCAGCGTCAGCGCGTGATAGCGCTGGCGCCAGTTGTCGCCGATCCGCGGCCAGCGGTCGACGATCAGCGTATCGATCTGCAATTGCTTCAGCCGTGCCGCAATCGCCAGCCCCGCCTGTCCGCCGCCGACCACCAGCACGTCGGGATCGCGGTCTTCATATTGCGCCGATGCCTTGCGCAGATCGAGCCAGTTGGGGCCGCGAAAATCGCGCGAATAGGCCTGGCCGCGCGGCCGCGAGGCGCCAAGCTGCTCTTCAAAACCTTTCAACTCGTCGAGCGCGGTCAGCAGCGTCCAGGCCTTCAAGCGGCCGCCGTCGGCGACATCCGGGATCAGCCGCAGGATTCCACTGCCGCGCCCCACCGCGGTTTCAAACCTGAAGATCGCCTCGATCGCGTTGGTACCGGCGCGCGTCACCCGGCGCGGTGCGGCGCGATCGGGATCGATCGCAAAACCGCTGGGCGCAGCGCGCCCGGCACGGGCTTGCAGCTCCCGCAGAATCGCGTCGGCGCCGTTGATGGTCTGCAGGTTCCAGCTCAGCGCCAGCACATCGCGCCAAAAGCTGTCGGGGTGAAACAGGGTTTTCAGCAAGTCATGGTCGGGCTTCGTCAGGGCGCCTTCGAACTGCGCTAGCCAGTTGTCCGCGGCTACCGAAATATCGTCCGTTTTATCGAGCATGCGCGTTTCTCTGCAGCGGCCGTCTTCGCGGCGCGTCCCTGATCCGAACCCTATACCCATTTGGCATCGTGCAGAAAGGGTGCGAGGAGATGCCGCCTATTCCCCCAGCGACAGGATGTGACCCTGATCCGGCGTAACGCGGCCGTTCAGGGTATCGAGATAGGCCGCTTGCACCGCCGCCGGCCCGCGGCCTTCGGTCACCTTCAGCCACTGGTCGAGTCTGGGCGAAAACTCCGACCAGGCCAGGCCGAACCGCGCGTCGATCCCGCCCGGTCCCCATTCCTTGGCGCGCTTGCGAATCTGGTCGGGGGCGAAGAACCAGATTGGTTTCGCGCCCGCCAGTTCTGGCTCATCCGGTGAGGTGCTGCGATGGGTGAGCCCGATCCGGCCGGAATATTTTATTCCGTCGCCGAAATGCCGGTGCAGCGTGGCGCGCAACGCGCTGTTGCCGGCCATATCGACGAATGCAACCGGGGTGTCTGCCGCGAGTGCGGTCGCGCGGTCATAGGTGACGACCTCGTCGTAGCAGCCGAGCGATTTGACGAAATCGGCATTCGATGCCGAGGTCAGCCCGATTACCTTGATGTCCGTGCGGGTATGCAGGAGATGCGCGAGCCCGAACGCGGTCTTGCTCGAGGCCGAGGAGAGCATTACCCATCGCGCGCCATAGAACTCATGCTCGCTCAGGAAATCGTCGACCAAGAATGACAACATGAACAGCGGCCGCACCAGCGCCTGGTAGTCGCCCTGCCGTCCCCCGAAAGCAGGATCGCCGCTGACGCGCGCATAGGCGTTGTAGACCGGCGACACGCCTTGCCGGTGCGCGGCGGCATCGCGCAGGACCGCGCTTGCTGACGTCGGCGGCCTCGATCACGAGATGCGTTGCCATCGGGAAATAACCAAACAGGATTTCGCCTTCGGCGACGTTGGGATGCTTTGAGGCGATCACCTCGCCAAATCCCCACACCGGAATATTGCCAAAGCCTTTCGGTGCAGGAAACAGCTGCCAGTATTTCAACTGGTCGCCGAGCACGGCGTAGGTGATGTTGTTGGCGGTGAGCGCGAAGCGGGTGACTTTAACCAGCAGCGCTTCACTGGGCAGCGTGGCCGCGTCGGGCAGCTGCGTTTCGATCGATTTGCATTGCTGCAGATCATCGCGGACAACGATGAAGTCGGTGGATTTCATGGTTTCGATCCCGGCGGTTTTGCAGCCCGAATCTTTGCTTTTGTCGATGACCGTTTTGCAACAGCTATCTTGTTTAAAACAGCGTTCGGTCTTGCCGCACCGCCAATCACGCCCTCGCGCTTCTTCAGCACTCTGTAATACGTCCACCACAGATGCGCCGCGGCGCCGCGCAGCGGACGCCACGGCTCCGCCAAAGATGCCATTTGCTTTGCGTTCGGTCGTGTCTTTAACCCAAGTCCGATCTTCACGGCCTCCTGCACCGCAAGATCGCCCGCCGGCCAGGCGTCGCCATGCCCGAGACAAAACAGGAGATAGACGTCGGCGGTCCACGGGCCGATGCCGTGCAGCGCGGTGAGCGTGTTGTGCGCGGCGTCGGCGTCCTCGTTCGCCAGCACCTCGAGATTGAGCCGTTCGGCGGCGATCTCGCGCGCGAGATTCTTCAGGGTCTTGATCTTCGCCGCCGACAGGCCGAGTCGGCCGAGGCGACCGGCGCGTGCCCTTCGTAAGCTGTCATGATGAAACGGATCGAGCGCGGCCGTGAGGCGGGCCCAGATCGCCGCCGCACTTGCGGTGGACAATTGCTGGCCGCAGACGATTGCCGCGAGACCGGCAAAGCCCGGCTCACGCCGCCGCAGCGCCGGCATGCCCGCAATCTCAAATACGGGTTTGAGCCGCGGGTCGGACTTCACCAGCGCGTGGATAGCGTCTTCGAGGTCGGCCTGGGTGTTGAGGTGGATGAGCATTATTACAATTCTTCGTCATGGCCGGGCTTGTCCCGGCCATCCACGACTTCTCTTTCAGACAAGATCATCGGTTATTGGTGTAAATTCATCGGGTCCGAGGCACAGATCGAGCCTAGCAACTCTTTTTTCCGCACCGTCGCAAGACGTGGATGGCCGGGAGCGCAGACAAGTTTACGCAGTCTGCGCAAGGCAGACTACTATGCCCGGCCATGACGACGAGACCCAAGGCATGCCGCCACCCGTTTTCCGTTTTGCCCCGAGCCCGAACGGCTATCTGCATCTCGGCCATGCTTATTCGGCGCTGCTGAATTTCGATTCCGCGCGCGCGAGCGGCGGCCGATCGCTGCTGCGCGTCGAGGACATCGACGCGACCCGCTGCAGGCCGGAATTTGAAGCCGCGATCTATCAAGATCTCGGCTGGCTCGGCATCGCCTGGGAAGAGCCAGTGCGGCGGCAGTCTGAACATTTTTCCGAATATCGCGGCGCGCTCGAAAAACTCTCAGCACAGGGCCTGGTCTATCCGAGTTTCGAAAGCCGCGCCGAGATCGCAAGCCTGGTGGCGCAGCGGGAGGCGACCGCGCCCTGGCCGCGCGACCCCGATGGGGCGCCGCTCTATCCCGGCGCGGCAAAGTCGCTTTCGCCGCACGCCCGCGCGCGATTGCTTGAATCGGGCGCGGCCTACGCGCTGCGGCTCGATATGGAAGCGGCCCGCGCGCGCGCCGGCGATCTCGGCTGGATCGAACATGGCGCGGGCCCCGATGGCGAGACGGGCGCGGTGGCCGCCCGGCCGGAACAATGGGGCGACGTCATCCTTGCACGAAAGGAGACGCCGACCAGCTATCACCTCTCGGCCGTGATCGACGACGCCCTGCAGGACGTGACCGAAGTGGTGCGGGGCCAGGACCTGTTCTGGTCGACCAGCGTCCACCGGTTGCTGCAGCAACTGCTCGGCCTGCCACAGCCCTCCTACCGGCACCACCGCCTCATCCTCGATGCTGCGGGGCGAAAACTCTCAAAGTCGAGCGAGGCCACGGGCTTGCGCGAACTGCGCAGCCGTGGCGCGACGCCAGCCGATATCCGCCGCCTGGTGGGTTTGCCTTGATGGGCGGCGGACTTGCCGACAGGCATATCGCAAGGGGAAAATCCTGCTTCGGCGTGACTCACCAAGCCCGGCCATGGCATGGTGAGGCCGGGCCGGGTCAGGGGAAACATGGCGCCAAAATCGCGCTCACCGCGCACCAAGCGGTCGCCAAAAAGACGACCGCCGGCAAAACGCGCTCCACGCATTGCCGCGGGCAAGGCGCGCAAGCCTGCTGCCAAGACGACCGCGCCCAGCGTGGTCGAGGCGGCGCTCGCCGCATTCGCCCATGAGGTCCGCACGCCCCTGACCGGAATTCTGGCCATCAGCGATCTGCTGGCGACCTCCGACCTCGGCGAGCGGGAGCGGCGCTGGGTCGATACCATCAAGGCGGGCGCCGAACATCTCGCCAGCCTCGCGACCTTGTTCGTCGATGCCGCGCGCAGCGGCCACACCGCCGCCGGGGTCCGGCAGGACCCCTTCGATTTGCGGACGCTGGCGTATAACGCAGGCGATTCGCTTGCCGGCCGGGCGGCGGCCAAGGGTCTGCAATCCCAAGTCGATATTTCGCAGGCACTTCCGGCGCTGGTGGTCGGCGATCCCGTGCGGCTGCGCGCCGCGCTGGAAAACCTGATCGACAATGCGGTGAAGTTCACCGAACAGGGCGGTGTCGCGCTGGCGGTGACCCCGATGCGCGCGCCGAAGGGCAAGGTCGCAATTGCCTTTGCGATTTCCGACAGCGGCATCGGGCTGGCGCTGAACGAGATCAAGCGCCTGTTCCGCCCGTTCTCGCAGGCCAATGTCAGCATTGCGTCGCGCTTCGGCGGCGCGGGGCTCGGACTGTCGTCGGTGAAGGCGCTGGCGCGCGCGATGGGCGGCGACATCGTCGTCGCGCAACGACGCGGCGGCGGAACCACCTTCACGCTGACGGTGACTCTGGCCCGCGCCAAGGCTTCGAAAGCGGCCGGTTCGGGTGCAGATCCCTATTTGCCGCCCGAGCCGGCCGGGACGCTGCGGGTTCTCAGCGTCGAGGACAATCCGTTCGGCCGCGTCGTGCTCAACACGATCCTGACCGAACTCGGCCATCAGGCGGAATTCATTGGGCGCGGCGAGGCGGCCACCGAGCGGATCGCGCAGGGCGACTTCGACGCGGTGCTGATGGACATGGTGCTGCCGGGCATCAATGGCATCGAGGCCATCAGGCGCATTCGGCAGCTTGGTCCGCCGCTCGACCGCATCCCGATCATCGGGGTGTCGGGCCGCGGCGACGACGAGGAGGCATCGCGCGCCGCCGGCGCCGATGCCTTTCTGGTCAAGCCTGTGAGTCCGCGGGCTTTAGCGACTGCGCTGCTTGAAGCGACACGCCGTGCGGCAGCTGCGACTTGATGATCATCGCGTTCAGTTCGCCGCCATACACGAAGATCGCGGCGATGAAATACAGAAACACCAGCGCGATGATCACCGATGCAAGGCCGGCATACATCGTGACGTAGTTATTGGCGAAGCGCGCCAGATACTGGCCGAACACGATGCCCGACACCAGCGACGCCACCAGGGTGAAGACGATGCCCGGCAGGATCTGCAGAAACCCGCGGCGGCCCGCCGGCAGCCAGGCATGGAGGATAAAAAGCGCGACGATCAGCGCCGAAATGGTAACGCCGTAGCGCGAGACGCTGAGTAATTGTTCGTTGCTCTTGACGATGAGCGGAATATAGCGCCGGGCCGCCTCGATGATCAGCGGGCCAAGCACGATCAGGAACGCCATCGCCAGCGCGGTGAACGCTGCGACCAGCGTATAGCCGATCGATTCCAGCCGCAGCCAGTACCAGCGCCGGGCTTCGACGACCGAATAGGCGCGGTTGAGCGCGACGCGCAGTGCCTCTACGCCGTTCGAGGCAAAATATACCGCGAGCACCGCGCCGATGGTCAGCACGTCCCCGCGCGTTGTCGTCAGCACGTCGTGGATCTCGCCGGACAGCGAATCGGCGACCTGCTTCGGCCAGATCTGCAGCAATAGCCCGACCGCCTGATCGGCGAGTTCCTTCGAGCCGAAGAAGCCGGCCAGCGATGTCAGCACGATCAGAAACGGAAACAGCGCCATTAAGGTCGACAGCGCGATGTGGCTGGCGATCGCCCAGCCGTCATCGGCGAGAAACGTGTAGAACGCGTCGATGCCGACATGAAGGACGTAGCGAAGCTTTCTCACATTTCACCTTGGCCTGCAGGAAGTTGGGTTCATTCCGCGAACCGCGCTACCTTCTGATATTATTGGGTTAAAAGCCAGATCGGAGCATGGGCGCCGGGCCCGGCCCGGGCGATGGCGGAGCGCTGCGCGCGGTGTTATGTAGCGCCAATGGCTTCATTCCTGAGTATGATTATCCTTCCCATCGCGGTTGGCGCCGTTGCGCTGGTGCTGCTGCTGGGTCTTCTTAACATGATGCGGGGCGGTTCGCCGAACCGGTCCCAGAAACTGATGCGGTTGCGGGTGTTGCTGCAGTTTGTTGCGATCATCATCACCATGCTCGCGGTCTGGGCAATGGGGCGATAAAGAAGATGGAAGTAATTTCTCAATGCCTCAAAGAAGCCGGTGCGCTTCCTCTCGATTTGGGAGCGGTGACCGCGAACGCTGGAGCCATAAATGGTCGTCCTTAATCGCATCTATACGCGAACCGGCGATGACGGCACCACGGCGCTCGGCAGCGGCGAACGCCGCCCAAAGTATGATTTGCGCATCAGCGCCTATGGAACCGTCGACGAGACCAACGCCGCCATCGGCATCGTCCGGCTGCATCTGAAGGAAGCGCGCGAGCTCGACGCGATGCTGGGCCTGATCCAGAATGATCTGTTCGATCTCGGCGCCGACCTCGCGGTCCCCCAGCGCGAGGGCAAGGCCGAGCGCTTGAGGATGCTGGGAAGCCAGGTCGAGCGCCTTGAGCGCGACATCGACAGCCTGAATGCGCGGCTCGAGCCCCTGACCTCGTTCGTGCTGCCCGGCGGCACGCCGGCCGCGGCCTACCTGCATCTGGCGCGCACGATATGCCGCAGGGCGGAACGGACGATGGTGGAACTTGCCGCCAAGCCCGATGAGCCGGTCGGCGACGCCGCGATCCAGTATATGAACCGCCTGTCGGACTTCCTGTTCGTCGCCAGCCGCTCGGTAAACGACAACGGCGCCGGGGACGTGCTCTGGGTGCCCGGCCAGAACCGTTAACCCGCCGCTGTCCGGCGGCGATTTTTGGCCCTCGCGCGTTGACCGGGGTTGACCGGACCTTTAGGTTCCGCGCCCAAGTGATCGAAGCTGAAATGCAAGCGAAAGAAGATCGATGAAGGTTCTGGTGCCGGTAAAGCGGGTGGTCGACTACAACGTCAAGGTCCGCGTCAAAAGCGACGGTTCGGGCGTTGAACTGGCCAACGTCAAGATGTCGATGAATCCGTTCGATGAAATCGCCGTCGAGGAGGCCTTGCGGCTGAGAGAGGCCGGCAAGGCGACCGAAGTCGTGGTGGTCTCGATCGGTCCCGCCCAGGCGGCGGAAACCATCCGGACCGGGCTCGCTATGGGCGCCGATCGCGGCATCTTGGTCAAGGCGGAGGGCAATGTCGAACCGCTGGCGGTGGCGAAGATCCTCAAAGCCATTGCCGACGAAGAGAAGCCCGGCCTGATCATCCTGGGCAAGCAGGCGATCGACGACGACTTCGAACCAGACCGGCCAGATGCTGGCCGCGCTGCTCGGATGGTCGCAGGCTACCTTCGCCTCCAAGCTCGAAGTCGATGGCTCCGATTTCAAGGTGACGCGCGAGGTCGATGGCGGCCTGCAGACGCTGAAACTCAAGGGCCCGGCGATCGTAACGACCGACCTCCGGCTGAACGAGCCGCGTTACGCCAGCCTGCCCAACATCATGAAGGCCAAGAAGAAGCCGATCGCCGACAAGAGCGCCTCCGATTACGGTGTCGATCTCACCGCCCATCTGGAAATTCTCAAGACATCCGAGCCGCCCGGCCGCAAGGGAGGCGTCAAGGTCAAGGACGTCACTGAGCTGGTGTCGAAACTCAAAAATGAAGCCGGGGTTCTCTGATGACCACGCTTTTGATTGCCGAACACGACCATGCCACCCTGAAAGACTCCACCAACAAAGCGCTGACGGCTGCGACCCAACTGGGCGCCGAGGTCCACGTGCTGGTTGCCGGTGGCGGCGAGGGCACCAAGGCGGCGGCCGAGGCCGCAGCCAAGCTCGCCGGCGTCAAGAAGGTTCTGCTGGCCGAAGGCAGTGCCTATGCCCACGACCTTGCCGAACCGCTGGCCGCCCTGATCGTCGCGCTGGCGCCTTCCTATGACGCCTTCGTTGCGCCGGCGACCTCGCGCTTCAAGAATGTGATGCCGCGGGTGGCGGCGCTGCTCGACGTCATGCAGGTCTCGGAAATCATCAAGGTGGTTTCATCGGACACCTTCGAGCGCCCGATCTATGCCGGCAATGCGATCCAGACCGTGAAATCGAAGGACGCCAAGAAGGTCATCACGGTGCGGACCTCCACCTTCGCAGCAAGCGGCGACGGCGGCAGTGCGCCGGTGGAAAATGCCGCTTCCGCAGCCGATCCCGGCCTCTCCAGCTTCCTCGGCGAGGAAGTCGCAAAGAGCGATCGTCCCGAACTGACGTCGGCGAAGATCATCGTCTCCGGCGGCCGCGCCATGCAGAGCCGCGAGAATTTCGCCAAATATATCGAGCCGCTGGCCGACAAGCTCGGCGCCGGCGTCGGCGCCTCGCGCGCCGCGGTCGATGCCGGCTATGCGCCGAACGACTGGCAGGTCGGACAGACCGGCAAGGTGGTGGCGCCGGAGCTCTATATCGCGATCGGCATTTCCGGCGCGATCCAGCATCTCGCCGGCATGAAGGATTCCAAGGTGATCGTCGCGATCAACAAGGATGAGGACGCGCCGATTTTCCAGGTCGCCGATTACGGCCTGGTCGCGGATCTCTATCAGGCGGTTCCCGAACTGACCGAGGAGCTCGGCAAGCTTGGCAAGTGAATATGACGGCCTGGATGAGCAAACCCCGGCCGGTGTTTATGCAAAGAGGGCGCGGGACGCGCGTCGCTCCGGTGAGATGACAAGATGGCGGCTATGATCAAGAAGGTCGGCGTGATCGGCTCGGGCCAGATGGGCAACGGGATCGCGCATGTGGCGGCGCTGGCCGGGATGGACGTGGTGCTCAACGATGTGTCAGAGGATCGCCTGAAGTCCGCGATGGCGACCATCAATGGCAATCTGTCGCGCCAGGTCTCCAAGAAAATGATCAGCGAAGACGCCCGCAAGCAGGCGCTGGCGCGGATCGCTACCGCCGAAACCATGGAGGGGCTTGCCGATTGCGATCTGGTGATCGAGAGCGCGGTCGAGAAGGAAGAGATAAAGCGCAAGATCTTTCACGACGTCTGCGCGGTGCTGAAGCCGGAGGCTATCGTCGCCTCCAACACCTCATCGATCTCGATCACGCGACTTGCCGCATCCACCGACCGGCCGGAACGTTTCATCGGCATTCACTTCATGAATCCGGTGCCGCTGATGGAACTGGTCGAGCTGATCCGCGGCATCGCCACCGATGATGCGACCTTCGAGGCGGCGAAGGAATTTGTCACCCGGCTCGGCAAGCAGGTCGCGGTATCCGAGGATTTCCCGGCCTTCATCGTCAACCGTATCCTGCTGCCGATGATCAACGAGGCGATCTATACGCTGTATGAAGGGGTCGGAAACGTCGAGGCGATCGATGCCGCGATGAAGCTCGGCGCCCACCATCCGATGGGACCGCTGGAGCTCGCCGATTTCATCGGGCTCGACACCTGTCTGTCGATCATGCAGGTGCTGCATGAGGGGCTGGCGGACTCCAAATACCGGCCGTGCCCGCTGCTGGTGAAATACGTCGAGGCCGGCTGGCTCGGCCGCAAGACCCAGCGCGGCTTTTACGATTATCGCGGCGACAAGCCGGTCCCGACGCGGTAGGGCATCCCAGGCCGGGATTCGTAGGATGGGGTTGAGCGCAGCGAAACCCATCAATAGCTGCCGAGGCGATGGGTATCGCTGCGCTCAACCCATCCCCTACCTGAGCCACATCTCCAGCATTCGTTAACCCCTGCAGGGTAGCGTGGCTCGCGACGGAGGGGGGTTGCGTCATGGATATCATGAGTATGGTCAGCAATATGCTGGCCGCCCAGGCCGCCAACATGCAGATGCAGGTTGCCGCGACCATGATGAAATCCAATGCAACTGCCGAGAAATCCACGGTCCTGACGCTATTGGGCGCCGGCCAGAACTCGCCCGCCAATCTCGGCCCCGGCGTCGGCGGCAATGTCGACGTAACCGCTTAAAATTCCTTTCTCCGGATGACGGGTTTAGTCCGAAGGCTTAACGGCCGCCGTGATCAGCTTGATGGCGTCGTCGCTGTCCCATTCTGCGGGACCTGCAATGGTGGCGATCTCGCAGCCCTGGCCGTCGACCAGCACCGAGGTCGGCATTCCCAGCGCCCGGCCTATCGCCTTAAGATCCTGGAAAACCTTGGCTTTCTGGTCGCTGAAATAGCCGAGCCGGGTCAGCTTGGCCTCTTTCAGGAAATTTTTCGGCTTTTCGGGATCGCGGGTATCGATGTTGACGGCGACCACCTCGAAGTCAGGTCCGCCGAGTTTGGTCTGCAGGCCCTCCAGCGCCGGCATCTCCTTGCGGCAGGGCACGCACCAGGTGGCCCACAGGTTTACCAGCACAGTGCGGCCGTGCCAGTCGGATAGTTTCTTCGGCTTGCCGTCGGCATCCTCGAAGGCGAGGTCCGGCAGCCGCAAGGGCGCCGTGGCCATGGCCAGCGCCGCGACTTCGCCATGCGCAAGCGGCGCCAGCTTGCGCGCCAGATCGACCGCGCCGCGGCAGGCGGGATCGCCCGGCGCGTTGCGCTTAAGCCCGCCGATCCCGTATACCCCGGCAAATCCGATCGCCGCCCCGATCACGACCGCCCCGATCGCAAGCGGAATCCGGCGCGTGACGGCCGGGCGAGGCAGGGGTCGTTCAGGCATATCGTTTGTCATCCTGTATCAGATACGGCTATGCAGGGCCGGTATAACCGTCGGGTTGCGCCGGGCGCGCCGCAAAAACGCTCCGTGCGCCGGTTTTGGCGACCAATGGCGGGTCATGAATAACAAGTCATGAGTAACAGGTCATGAGCAACAAGATGTGGGGCGGCCGGTTCACCGAGCGCCCCGATGCGATCATGGAGGAAATCAACGTCTCCATCGACGTCGATCGTCACCTGTTTGCCCAGGACATCGCCGCGTCCAAGGCCCATGCCGCGATGCTGTCAGCGCAAGGCATTATCACCAAAAACGATGCGAAAAATATCGCCGACGGTCTAGACACGATTTTGTCAGAGATCGGCAAGGGCGCGTTCGATTTCAAGCGCGCGCTCGAGGACATTCACATGAATGTCGAGAGCAGGCTCGGCGAATTGATCGGGCCCGCCGCCGGGCGGCTGCACACCGCACGCTCGCGCAACGACCAGGTGGCGACCGATTTCCGGCTCTATGTCCGCGATGTCATAGATGAACTCGACGCGGCACTGGCCGACTTCCAGCACGCGCTGGTGGCGCGGGCGCTGGAACATGCCGCGACCGTGATGCCGGGCTTCACCCATCTGCAGACGGCGCAGCCGGTGACGTTCGGGCACCATCTATTGGCCTATGTCGAGATGGCGGCGCGCGACCGCGGCCGTTTTGCCGATGCGCGCAAACGCCTCAACGAATTGCCGCTCGGTGCCGCGGCGCTCGCCGGCACGTCCTTCCCGATCGATCGGGCCGCCACCGCCAGGGCGCTCGGCTTCGACCGGCCGATGGCCAATTCGCTCGACGCGGTGTCGGATCGCGACTTCGTGCTCGAAACCCTGTCGGCTGCGGCGATCGCCTCGGTGCACCTGTCGCGCTTTGCCGAGGAGATCGTGATCTGGACCTCGCCGCTGGTGGGGCTGGTGCGCCTCTCCGACAAATACACCACCGGCTCCTCGATCATGCCGCAAAAGCGCAACCCGGACGCCGCCGAACTGGTTCGCGCCAAAACGGGTAAGGTGATCGGCGCGCTGACCGGGTTGCTGATCGTGATGAAGGGCCTGCCGCTGGCCTATCAAAAGGACATGCAGGAGGACAAGGAAGGCGCGATGGCAGCGTTCGGCGCGCTGGCGCTGGCGATCCGCGCGATGACCGGCATGGTCATGGACCTCGTGCCCGACCAGGCGCGGATGAAGCTAGCTGCCGGCGAGGGCTACGCCACCGCCACCGATCTCGCCGACTGGCTTGTGCGGACGCTGAAGATGCCGTTTCGCGACGCCCATCACGTCACCGGCCGCATCGTCGCCAGCGCGTCGAAGGCGGGCGTGCCGCTGCATGCGCTGCCGCTGAAGGAGATGCAGGCGATCGAGCCGAAGATCACCAAAGAGGCCCTCGGCGTGCTTTCGGTCGAAGCCTCGGTGAAAAGCCGCAGCAGTTATGGCGGGACCGCGCCGAAGAACGTGCTGGCGCAGGCGAAAGCCTGGCTCCGGCGGCTGGAAAAACAGCGAAAATTGGGCTGAGCGAAAAATTTCGCTGCAATTTCATGATTATCCGGCTCTCGCCAGAACCGGGCAATCTTTGTATGGTGCGGCCCGCATTGGGGATTTTGTCGTGATCAGCACTAGCAGCCCGAAGGCTTCGGGATGGGCCATCATTCTTTTGAGCGCGGCCGTGCTCGCGCTCGGAGGCTGCGGACGCAAGGGCGGCCTCGACCTGCCGCCGAACTCGCCGGCAGCGCCGGTCGCCGCCGCGCCCGCCGACAGCGACGCCGAAGCTGTGGCCAGGCCGAGCGTGTTCAATCCGACCTACGGAGCCGATGCGCCGCCGGCCGCCGGCAAGGGCAGCAAGAAATCCTTCATCCTCGATCCGCTCCTGAACAGCAACTGAGCTACCATGAATCACTTCGACTATCGCAACGGCGTGCTGCACGCCGAGGCGGTGAATCTATCTGAGCTGGCGGATGCGGTCGGCACGCCGTTTTATTGCTATTCGACCGCGACCCTGGAGCGCCATTACCGGGTGTTCACCGAGGCCTTCGCCGGCGAGAAGGCGCTGGTGTGCTACGCCATGAAGGCCAATTCCAACCAGTCGGTGCTGCGGACGCTGGCCAAACTCGGTGCCGGCGCGGACGTGGTCTCGGGTGGCGAGTTGAAGCGCGCCCTGGCCGCCGGCATCCCGCCTGAGAAAATCCTGTTCTCAGGCATCGGCAAGACCGAAGCCGAACTGCGCGCAGCACTTTCCGCCGACATTCTCTGCATCAACGTCGAATCGGAGCCGGAACTCGAACTGCTGTCGCGGCTCGCCAGCGAGAGCGGCCGGACCGCGCGGATTTCGGTGCGGGTCAATCCCGACGTCGATTCCGGCACCCACGCCAAGATTTCCACCGGCAAATCCGAGAACAAGTTCGGCGTCCCGCTTGCGCGCGCGCGCGCCGTCTATGCCCGCGCGGCAAAGCTGCCGGGCATCGAGGTGACCGGCGCCGACATGCATATCGGCAGCCAGATCACCGATCTGGCGCGGATGGAAACCGCGTTCCGGATCCTGGCCGAGTTCGTGCAGACGCTGCGCGCCGACGGCCACACCATCTCGCATGTCGATTTCGGCGGCGGGCTCGGCATTCCCTATTACATGGACCGCGAAGCGCCGCCGGCGCCTTCAGCCTATGCCGCGATGGTCAAGCGGGTGACGCACAATCTCGGCTGCACGCTGATGTTCGAACCGGGACGGATGATCGTCGGCAATGCCGGCATCCTGGTCACGCGCGTGATCTATGTGAAGCACGGCGACGCCAGGAACTTTGTCATCATCGACGCGGCGATGAACGATCTGATCCGCCCGACGTTGTACGAGGCGCATCACGACATCCAGCCCATCGTCGCGGCCGCGAAGAGCGCGCCGACCATCGTCGCCGACGTGGTCGGGCCGGTCTGCGAAAGCGGCGATTATCTCGCGCTCGGGCGCACCATGGCCGAGCCCAGGGCCGGCGATCTCTTGGCGGTGATGACGGCCGGCGCCTATGGCGCGGTGCAGTCCGGCACCTACAACACCCGCGCGCTGGTGCCGGAAGTGCTGGTCAAGGGCGAGCAATACGCCGTGGTGCGGCCCCGCGTCGAGGTCGATGATTTGATCGCGATGGACAAGCCAGCGCCGTGGCTGTGAGTTTCCGTCGTTCCCGCGGAAAGCGGGAGCCCATAACCGCAGATGCTTGTTGCAATGCTGAACTGTGGCTCCAGCTCCCGTAACCACGAAGGTCAGTCCCGGCTCATGGCCGGGACGACGAGATACGGTTTATTTGGCGGCGTGACCGCCCTTGCGTCTCCTGGCGCGATGTCTGACTTGGGCAACAGGGGCTAGCCGGTCGGTACAGTGAAAGCCATTTATCGACAGGCAGGCTGGCAAAGGGATTAGGAGATCGCGATGCCGCACTACATCGCATTGGTCCACAAAGATGCCGACAGTTGCTACGGCGTGTCGTTTCCCGATATTCCCGGTGTCATTACTGGCGGAGACACCATTGACGAGGCCATGCAACAGGCCGTCGAAGTCCTGCAATTTGCCGCAGAGGACTGGACCAACCCCGACGGTTCGACCGGCTTCAAGCCGCCAAGCACCATCGATGAATTGCGCAACGACCCCGGATTTCTCGAAGACTCAAAGGATGCCGTGGTCGCGTTCATCGAATTTCCCGCTCGCGCCCATGCGGCCGAGTAAGAGCCGCGCCGACGCAGCTTTGCCGCTAATCAATGTTCGCTCGTCCGCGGCGGCGAACTGGTGCGATATTTGGCGGCGGCGACATGGTTAGCTTTTTGGGCTCCCCACCACCACGCCTGCGGCTTTCTCGATCGGCTTGATCACCGACGTAAAATCCAACTCCGGGCCCATTTCGCGGATCACCACTTCCCAGAGGCGACCGACCGCTTCGGCGACCTCCATCGATAGCCCGAGCGACTTCGCCTCTTCGAGACAAAGCCGCACGTCCTTCACCATCAACCCGGTGGCAAAACCGAAGTCGAAGCTGCGCGGCAGGATCGCGCGCGGAAACTTGTCGCGGCTCGCCGTATTCATTCCCGATCCCGCATTGATGACATCGATCATCACGCCGGGATCGAGGCCCGACTTGACGCCCATCACCACGGCTTCGGAAGTGGCGGCAACCGCGGTCGCCGACAAGAGATTATTGGCGAGCTTCATGGTTTGCGCCGAGCCCGGCTTCTCGCCGATGAAAAACACCTTGCCGATCACTTCCAGCGCGGGTTTCACCGCCTCGGCATCGGCCTTGGGCCCCGACACCATGACGGCGAGCGTGCCCTTTTCGGCGCCGCCGACGCCGCCGCTCACCGGGCTATCGAGCTGCACGATGTTGCGTTTCGCCAATAGATCGTAGATCCGCACCGCCATCTGCGACCCTACGGTGGAGAGATCGACAAAGCGTTTTACCCGCTTGCCCTCGATCACGCCGCCCGAGCCGGTTGCGACATCAAGCGAGGCCTGCAGCGAGGGCAGGCTTGCCAGCACGGTCTCGGCACTGTCGGCGACGTCTTTCGGCGAGGACGCAGCCGCAGCCCCCAGCGCGACCAGCCTGTCCACGGCCTCCTTGCGCTGATCGAACACGACGAGTTGGTGCCCGGCCTCGATCAGGCGGCGGGCCATGGGGAAGCCCATCTTCCCGAGGCCGATGAATCCGATATCCATGCTGTCTCCCTCCGGTGCGATTGGGCCGACGTTACGAGGTCGCCGCCCCCCAAGTCACGCCTTCGTGTTATGCGTGTTTCGGGGTGGGGGTTACCCACCGGAACGGGTGCCTCACTGCCGCCGTTGTGCTAAGGTCAGGTGTCGGCAACCCGGAGAGTTGATTGAGCGGCGCCACGTCAGACCCGTCAGAGCCAGCACGCGACCACGATGCCGTTTCGCGGCTAAAGCTGACGCAGGCCTTGCAGCGGGCCAAATATGCCATCGCCTGGGAGCGAAGCTGGCCGCATCTGGCGCGGGTTTTGACGGTCGCCGGGCTGTTTCTGGTGGTGTCCTGGGCCGGATTGTGGCTGGCGTTGCCGTTCGTGGCGCGCGCCGTAGGCCTCGGCCTGTTCGTGCTGGCGGCGCTGGGTGCGCTATTGCCACTGATTCGGTTTCGCTGGCCGACCCGCGAGCAGGCGCTAAGCCGGCTCGACCATGGTTCCGGCATCCGCCATCGCCCGGCGACCGCGCTCACGGACACGCTGGCGACCCAGGATCCGGTGGCCCAGGCGCTGTGGCAGGCGCAGCGCGAGCGCACTCTGGCATCGATCAGGCGCATCCGCGCCGGCCTGCCGTCGCCGCGGCTGGCGATCCACGATCCCTGGGCGCTGCGCGCGCTGGTCGCGGTGATGATGGTCGCGGCCTATGTCGCCGCGGGCGACGAGCGTTGGCTGCGCACCGAGGCGGCGTTCGACTGGAACGGCGTGCTGTCGCCGGCCAATATCAGGGTCGATGCCTGGGTGACCCCGCCGCTCTATACCGGCCGGCCGCCGATCATTCTGTCGGCGGCGAACAAGGAAGCCGCGCTCCCCGCCGCGGGACCATTGCCGGTCCCGGCCGGTTCGACGCTGATCGTGCGCTCGAGCGGCGGCACACTCGACGTGGTCGCCGGCGGCGGCGTCACCGAGGCCACTCTGGCCGAGCAGGCGCCCAAGGGCACCAACGAGAAGCATTTCACGATTGCCAGCGACGGCACTGTGCATGTCCGCGCGCCCTCCGGGCAGCCGCAATGGAAGTTCACCGCCATCCCCGATCGCGCCCCGACCATTGCGCTGGCCAAAGACCCGGAACGCCAGGCCCGCGGCTCGCTGCAGATGTCCTACAAGATCGAGGACGATTACGGCGTCACCGAAGCGCAGGCGCATTTTGCCGTCCGCCCAAGTGATATGGCGAAGAGCGACGCGCCAAAGACTGCGGCCGAGCCGCGGCCCTTGTTCGAGGCCCCGCAAGTTCCGCTGGTGCTTCCCAATGCGCGGACGCGCAATGGCGTCGGCCAGACCGTCAAGGATCTCAGCGAAGATCCTTACGCCGGCGCCGACGTCACCCTGACACTGACGGCAAAGGACGAGGCCGGCAATGAGGGCAAGAGCGCGCCCTTCAACATGAAGCTTCCGGAGCGGCTGTTCACAAAACCCCTGGCGCGGGCGCTGATCGAGCAGCGCCGCATCCTGGCGCTCGACGCCAACCAGAATTCGCAAGTCTATGCGGCGCTGGATGCGCTGATGATCGCGCCGGAATTGTTCACGCCGGAGGCCGGCCAATATCTCGGGCTCTACAGCGTCGCGCGGCAGCTCGAGGCGGCCCGCACCGACGAGGCGCTGCGCGCGGTCGTCGCCGGCCTGTGGGCGCTCGCCGTCACCATCGAGGACGGCGATATTACCGACGTCGACAAGGCGCTGCGTGCCGCGCAGGAGGCGCTGAAGCAGGCGCTGGACCGCGGCGCCAGCGATGAAGAGATCAAGAAGCTCACCGAGAACCTGCGCGCGGCGCTGGACAATTTCATGCGCCAGCTTGCCGAACAGCTGCGCAACAATCCGCAGGCCCTGGCCCGCCCGCTCGATCCCAACACCAGGGTGATGCGCCAGCAGGACCTCAACAACATGATCGAGCGCATGGAGCGGCTGTCGCGCTCCGGCGACAAGGACGCCGCCAAGCAATTGCTGGAGCAGCTGCAGCAGATGCTGGAAAACCTGCAGATGGCGCAGCCCGGCCAGTCCGGCGACGGCGACATGGAGCAGGCGCTCAACGAACTCGGCGACATGATCCGCAAGCAGCAGCAATTGCGCGACAAGACCTTCAAGCAGGGCCAGGATTCGCGGCGCGACCGCGCGCGCGGCAAGCAGGGCGATCAGGGCATGAGCGATCTGCAGCAGGATCAGCAGGGCCTGCGCGACCGCCTGAAGAAGTTGCAGCAGGAACTCGCCAAGCGCGGCATGGGGCAGCAGGGCCAGCGCGGCGAAAAGGGCCAGCGCGGTGAAAAAGGCGAGCAGGGTCAACAGGGCCAGCAGGGCGAACAAGGCGACCAGGACGGTGACGGGGATGGCCTCGGCGAAGCCGATAGCGCAATGGGCGACGCCAGCGGCAAGCTGGGCGAGGGTAACGCCGATGGTGCGGTTGATTCGCAGGGCAAGGCGCTGGAAGCGCTGCGCAAGGGCGCCCAGAGTCTCGCCGAGGCGATGCAGCAGGGCGAAGGCGAGGGGCAGGGCGACGGTCCCGGCAATCGCATGGGCCGCCAGCAGAGCGGCGGCAATCAGAGCGATCCGCTCGGACGGCCGCTGCACGGGCGCGAATATGGTGACGACCTGACGGTGAAGATTCCCGGCGAGATCGACGTGCAGCGGGTGCGCCGGATCCTGGAAGAACTGCGCCGCCGCCTCGCCGACCCGCTGCGCCCGCAGATCGAACTCGATTACATCGAGCGGCTGCTGAAGGATTATTAGACGCTACAATCCGTTCAGACTGTCATCGCCCGCGAAAGCGGGCGATCCAGTATTCCAGAGGCGTCAATGATTGAACCGAGAGGGCCCGGCGTACTGGATACCCCGCTTTAGCGCGGGGTATGACGAGGGGGGATGCGGCCGCTTTTGATGCCCGCCTCCGCTATCCCGCCTTCCGCGCCTCCAGCGCGACCGCCACGGCGGTACGGATATCGGCTACCGAAAACGGCTTGGTGATGACATCATAGACGATGGCGTTGAGTCCGGAGGCGCGTTCGCGCTGGTCGGCAAAACCCGTCATCAGCAGAATCGTCAGTTGCGGAAAATCCCGCGCCGCCGTCAGCGCCAGCGCGATGCCGTCCATCACGGGCATCTGGATATCGGTGAGCAGGAGGTCGAATACGCCGCCTTCGCGGGTGAGGATCTCCAGCGCCTCGGCGCCGTCTTCGGCCGTGACGGTCTCGTGGCCGTCCATGGCGATGGCGCGCGCCACCAGCGTACGCATGGAGTCTTCATCGTCGGCGATCAGCACGCGCGGCATTGAGCTACCCTCTTTCGCTAAGCGCGGACCCGCGGTCAGTTTATATGTTACCGCCGGTGAGGTCGCGCTTGTTGAAGAAGCGCACATCGATCTGGCGCCCTTCCGGCGGCGGCGAAGCCAGCCGCGACTTGAACCAGGCCCGCTCGCCCGGTCTCAGCACGGGCTGCTCCAGCACCGAGTTCCAGGCATAGATCTCCGCGCCCTGGGCGTCGCGAACGCTAAAGCGCAGCCGCGGCAGTTCGACCGGCTTGCGGACCTCGCCCGTGATCGCGCCCTCGATCACCAGCACCGGCTTGCCTTCCACGGTTTCGGTGGTGATCTTCACATCCTTGAACATCAGCCCGCGCAGATTTACATCGAGCCCGACAAGTTTGTAGAAGCTGGCGGTCTGCGGCAGCAGCCGCACCACGTCGACGCGCCAGATCACCAGCGCCAGCACCAGCGCACCCATGGCGGCGCAGGTCACGGGGAGGCTGACGACCGGTTTGCCCGACGCGCGAAACAGCGCCGGCGGTCTCAAAAGCTTCCGCGACCACGACGGCCGTTGCCGCGCGGCCTCCGTTTCCGACGCATCGTGCCGGGCTGTCGAGGGCCAGTCGGCCGAGATCGAAGGGCTGTCGACGAGCGGGGTCTGCTCGGCCTCGCTGTCGTCCTCGCGGGCAAGCGCGTCCCATTCCGCGGCAGCGTCAGTGCCTGCGGCCTCCGCGCCGGCTGCCGCCATGGCCGGAGCCTGGGCTGCGACCTCGGTCGCATCCTCCGGCCGCGCCAGCCAGACCTCCTTGCAACGGGAGCAGCGCACGGTGCGGCCGGTCGCGCCCAGGTTAGCCAAATCAATGGCATAGGACGTTGTACAATGGGGGCAAACGATGTGCATGGAGCCGATCTCCACTATGACGTTGGGCAAATGCTACAAGGCGACCGTTAACGAATCGGAAACCATAACCGAAGCACAACCAATTTGTTCGGTTCGCAGCCGCGGCGGAACCGGCGGAATCGGGGCCTTCGGTCTGGTCTTTCCGGTCGCGCCCAACATCGAACGGAGCTGAGCTTGGTTCGGTTCGAAAATGTCGGATTGCGCTACGGGCTCGGCCCGGAGATTCTGCGCGACCTCAGTTTCCTGATCCCCGCCCACTCCTTCCAGTTCCTGACCGGGCCGTCCGGCGCCGGCAAGACCTCGCTGTTGAAATTGCTGTTCCTGTCGCTGCGGCCGACCCGCGGCCTGGTCAATCTGTTCGGCCATGACGTCTCGCTGCTCGGCAAGGACCAGATCGCCGATCTGCGCAAGCGGATCGGCATCGTGCTGCAGGACTTTCGCCTGCTCGATCACATGACCACCTACGAAAACGTGGCGCTGCCGTTCCGGGTGATGGGCCGCGAAGAATCCAGCTATCGCAAGGAGGTCATCGATCTCCTGCGATGGGTCGGTCTCGGCGAGCGAATGGATGCGCTGCCGCCGATCCTGTCCGGCGGCGAGAAGCAGCGCGCGGCGATCGCGCGTGCCGTGATCTCGCGGCCGCAGCTATTGCTGGCGGATGAGCCGACCGGCAACGTCGACCCGACGCTGGGGCGGCGCCTGTTGCGGCTGTTCATCGAACTGAACAGGTCCGGCACCGCGGTCATCATCGCGACCCACGACATTGCTTTGATGGATCAGTACGACGCACGCCGGCTGGTGCTGCATCAGGGACGGTTGCATATCTATGACTAGGTCGCCCGACCAGCACGGCCCGTTGGTGGATCTCGGAACCGAGCGCCCGCAGGTGCCGGCGCGGGCGCGCAACCTATCGCCGATCGTGCCGCGCGCCTCGATCGCCGGCCGCGCGCTGGTCGCGGTGGTCGCGATCATGACGTTCCTGGCATCGATCACCACCGGCACGGTGCTGTTGGTGAGCGCGTCGGCGGCCGAGTGGCAGTCGGAAGTCGCAAGCGAAATCACCGTTCAGGTGCGCCCGGTGGCCGGGCGCGATCTCGATCGCGACGCGGCGGCGGTGGTGGAAGCAATACGGACGCAGCCCGGCATCGTCGAGGTCAGGCCTTTCACCAAAGAAGAATCCGCCAGGCTGCTGGAGCCCTGGCTCGGCAGCGGATTGGTGCTCGACGATCTGCCGGTGCCGCGCGTCATCGTCGCGCGGGTCCAGGCCGGAACCGCGCTCGATCTGGCGGCGCTGCGCAGCAGGGTGACGCAGGTGGCGCCGACCGCCAGCGTCGACGATCACCGCGCCTGGATCGAGCGGATGCGATCGATGACCGGCGCAACCGTCTTTGCCGGCATCGGCATCCTCGCGCTGGTGATCCTTGCCACCATCATTTCGGTCTCGTTTGCGACCCGCGGCGCGATGGCGGCCAACCGCCCGATTGTCGAAGTCCTGCATTTCGTCGGCGCCGGCGACCGCTATATCGCCAACCGGTTTCTGCGGCATTTCCTGCGGCTGGGTCTGGAGGGCGGCGTGATCGGCGGCGGCATCGCGATGCTCGGTTTCGGCTTCTCCGAATCGATTGCCGGCTGGTTCTCGGGCACGCCGGTCGGGGATCAGTTCGCCGCCTTGCTGGGGACGTTTTCGCTGCGCCCGTCGGGCTATCTGGCGCTGGCCGCGCAGGCCGTGCTGATCGCGGCGATCACTGCCTGGGCATCGCGGCGAACCCTGTTTGCGACGCTCGAGGACATCGACTGATGTGGAGCCTCGCGAATACCGCGTCACTGGACTCCACTTCGCCGGAAAAGCTTCTAGACTTGAGTAGGGAAGGGTCGCCAGAACAGCATGGCTCTGCAGCCTGACGATATCGCGCCGGACGCGCCGGCCACTGCGCCGCGGGGGTGGCTGCGTGCGGCGGTCGTTGCCCCTCTGGCGGTGGTATTCGTCGCGGCGGCGATCGGCTTTGTCGGGTTTCTCTCGCAGTTGCGCGGCGCTGAAACCGAGCCTGCCGGCAAGGCCGACGGCATCGTGGTACTGACCGGCGGCTCGTCGCGCGTCTCGGATGCGATGGAATTGCTGGCTGGCGGCTACGGCAAGCGGCTCCTGATCTCGGGCGTGCATCCGACAAATGCGGCGAGCGACATTTCCCGCTCGCTGCCCGACAATCAGTCGCTGCTCGGCTGCTGCGTCGATCTCGACCGCTCCGCGGTCAATACCCGCAGCAACGCGGCGGAGACGCGGCGCTGGGTCCGCGAGCGCGGCTTCAAGTCGCTGATCGTGGTGACATCGAATTACCATATGCCGCGGGCCATCGTCGAATTGTCGCACGCGATGCCGGATATCCGGCTTATTCCGTTCGCGGTGGTCGGCGACAAATGGCGCGACGAACCGTGGTGGACGAGTGGCGCGACGTTGCGGCTGTTGCTATCGGAGTATGTCAAATATGTCGCCGCCGAGCTGCGAGTGCGTCTGGCGGCTGTCGGTCTTGATCTGACGCCCGAGCTTTCGGACCAGCCGGCCGGCTCGCTCGCGCCGAACAGGCCGGCGACCGCCCAGGCAAACTGACAAGCAAACTGACAAGCCAACTGATCGGGTTTTCGATGCTTTCGATTTTCGTGCGTTCGCTGGTCTACAACGTGCTGTTCTACGCACTGCTGGTGTTCTGGATCCTGGTCGCGATTCCCACTTTTCTGATGCCGCCGCGCGCTTTCATGACCGTCGCAAAAGCCTGGGCGCGCAGCAGCGTCTGGCTGATGGGCGTGATCTGCAACACCAAAGTGGAATACCGGGGATTGGAGAAAATCCCTGAAGGGCCCTTGATCGTCGCCGCGAAGCACCAGTCGATGTGGGAAACCTTTGCGCTGCTGCAGTTCTTCGATTCGCCGCTGTTCATCTACAAGCGCGAGCTGGGCTGGATACCCTTCTTCGGCTGGTATCTGATGAAGTCGAAGATGATCGGGGTCGATCGCAGCGGTGGCATGCGGTCGCTGATGGAGATGGCGCGGCGTGCGCCAAAGGAAATTCAAAACGGCCGGCAGCTGATCATTTTCCCCGAAGGCACCCGCACCCCGGTCGACGCGCCGCCGAATTATTTGACCGGCGTTGGGCAGATCTACGCCAACAGCGGGGTGCCCTGCGTTCCCGTGGCGCTGAATTCCGGACTGTTCTGGCCGCGCCGGACCTTCATGCGCTATCCCGGCACGCTGGTGGTCGAATTCCTCGATCCGCTGCCGCCGGGCCTTTCGCGCAAGGATTTCATCGCGCGGATCAGGACAGAGATCGAGGCCGCCACCGGCCGGCTGGTCGAGGCCGCGCGGCAGGAGCAGGCGCAATTGTTCGGCCGGGTGCCGGGTTCGGCCTCGGCGAAGGCGTAGAGCATGATCCCCTCGCGACGAACGCGAAGCGTTTGCGCGGAGATCATGATTAAACAAAGAGATGAGATGATCGCCAGGTGCGGCGTGTTGACTTTCCGGCGCATCCTTTAAATACTTGGCCAAACGAAAAGAAAAATACAGTCGCAGAAACATCGATACTGTCTCGGGGAGGAACGCCATGCCGACTTCACGCCGGACGCTGCTGAAGAATACCGCGGCCGCAGCAGCCGTACTCAACCTCGATTGGACGCGCGCGCGGGCGGAAGCCGAGACCGTTCGCATCGGCGTGATCTACGATCTGACCGGTCCATTTGCGGCGGGCGGCTCGGTCGCCTCCTCCGTCGGCGCGCAGATTGCGATCGATCTCGTCAACGAGAAGGGCGGCATCGGCGGCAAGTACAAGATCGTCCCTATCGCCGCCGATTCCCAGAGCAAGCCCGACGTTGCGATCAACGAGGCCGAACGCCTGATCAACCAGGAGAAGATCGACATCATCAACGGCATCTATGCGAGCTCGCACGCGGTCCCGCTCTCGGCCAAGGTTGAACAGCAGAAGAAGATCCTCTGGATCACCACTGCGGTTGCGACCGCCGTGTTCAAGGACAAGAACCTTCACTACGTCTTCCGCGCGCAGATCCACTCCGATCAATACGGCCAGGCCTTTGCGAGCTTCCTGACCGAGCACGCCAAGGAAAAGCTTGGCATCGAGCCGAAGGACGTCAAGGTTGCGCTGATTCACGAGGACGGCCCCTATGGCGTCGGCGTTGCCGCCGCGGACGAGGCCTATTCGAAGCAGGCCGGACTGCAGATCGTGATGAAGGAGGGCTATTCGGCCGCAGCCCCCGACCTCTCCGTGCTGGTGACCAAGATCAAGCGCGCCCGCCCCGACGTGATCTCGCACGCCGGATACAATCCCGACATCACCTTGTTCCTGCGCCAGGCCCGCGAAAACGGCCTGCATTTCAAGATGCTTTTTGGCAACGGCGCCGGCTATAGCCAGCTCGACAAATTGCGCACAAGCTTCGCGGCGGATATCGACAATTTCTGCAATATCGATCCGGTGCCGGCGCAATTGCTCGATCCCGCGAAGCTCGCTCCCGGCATCGGCGAGCTCACCAGGACCATGGTCGAGCGCTACAAGGCGAAAACCGGCGCCACCGACATTCCGCCGCACTGTTCGATGGGCTTCAATCAGACCTGGGTGCTGCTCAACAACGTCCTGCCCGTCGCCAAGGAGAAATATGGCGGCTTCGATCCCGAGGCGGTTCGCAAGGCAGCGCTCGACGTCGATATCCCGCCCGGCGGCACCATCCAGGGCTACGGCGTCAAGTTCTTCCCGCCCGATACGCCGATGTCGGGCCAGAACGAGCGCTCGACCCCGGTGGTGATGCAAAACGCCGGCGAGCATATCTCGGTGGTTTGGCCGACCAATATCCGCACGCAGGAACCGGTCTTCCCGCTGCCGAAATCCTCGGTCTACGCCATGTAGGTCGCGATAGTCGCCGTCGCAGCGGAGGACGGGGTCATAGCGTAACGCGACGACCCTCTTCGGCGGCCCAGTAGCCCGCGTAGTTGATTTTGGTCGTCTCAAAGGCCAGCGCGAGATCGGAGAGCGGCTGCCGGCCGGTCGCGGCGCATTCCATGAAATCCTGGATTTCCTGCAAATAGCCGCGCGTCCATTCTTCCTCGAGGCAGACATATTGCCATCCGGTCTTGCGATCGACTTTTTCGGTAATATAGACGTTCGCGAGCTTCTCCTCGTTGGTCTGATAGCTCATCATGTGGGTGTTCGGTGTGATATTGGCAAACAGCGAGCCGCCGCTGGTGTAGGTTTCGATCAGGTTGCGCACGCCGCCCATGATCATGTCGCCGGAAAATACCGTCGCCTTGGTGCCATCGGAGAAAGTTACGGTGAGCGTGCCCCAATCCTCGACGTCAATCGGATTGGCCTTGATGAAGCCTCGCTCGTCAGGCCGCAGGCACGCCGAGACATTGCCGACGTCGCAGATCACGCTCGCAACGCTGATCGTATCGCCGCGGGCTTTCGCCTCTGCCTGCTTGAGATAGAGCACCGCCGAAAGCGGATGGCATCCCATCCGGATCAGGGAGCCGCCGCCGGTCATCGCCCATTGCGCCGCGTGCGCCGCGTGCGAGCCGCTGTGACTCTCTTCTGCCTTCATGAACAGGATCTTGTCTTTGGTAGCGCGCAGGATCTCCACGGTCTTGGACACCGCCGGCGCGTAGATCCAGTCTTCCGCATACATGAAGAGCTTGCCGCTCTTCCTGATCGCCGCGCAGGTCTTTTCCATTTCTTCGAGCACGCGCGCATACATCAGCGCTTTCGGGACGTGCTTGCCGATCGGGGCCTTGTCGTCTTCTCGTCCGAAATAGCCCGCGAACGGCTTTTCGCAGATGACGTGCTTGCCGCCATTCATCGCCTCGACGATCATTGAGGTGTGCAGGTTGGGCGGCGTACAGATGTCCACGACATCCAGATCGCCGTCAGCCACCAAGTCGCGAAAGCTGCGGTAGACCCTCGGTATTTGATGCCGACCGGCAAAATCGACAACATGGTCGCCCCGCGCCGCGACAGCCTTGACTTCGACATCGACGCCATAGACACGGCGGTAAGCGTACATGTGCAGCTCGGAAACGAAGCCGCACCCGACCAGACCGATTTTGATTTTCGCCATTACGGATGCCTCCCGGTCGCCGTTGGTGATTTATAGCAAAACGGGTCCCCTACCCGTAGGAGAGCAGCGCCGCGGCCGCAAGAACGGGGCGGCGGTGACCAGGCGTGATGACCGCCTCTGACCGGGCTTGATGTCCGCTTCCGGCATACTTGGAAGTGCCGCTCGGCCTCCTTGATGGCCGCTCATGCTGCTGGCCCGGTCCCGGGCCGCATTGCTACGCCAGGTGCGAAGCGGAGTATCTTTTTGCCATCACGGCGTCGAATGCAATTCCCATCTCGGAGGTCGACGGCACAAACCCGGTGAATAGTTCGAACGCGTCGGCGGCTTGATAAATGGCGAGTTCGCGCCCGGTCATGACCGTGGCGCCGCTTGCCTTGGCAGCCGTCAGGAGCGGCGTCCAGAGCGGCGAATAGACCGCGTCGGCGACCCAAAGACCGGCGTGCAGCAGGTGATCCGGAACCGGCGTGCCAAGGCTGGGCAGCATCCCGACCGGGGAGGCGTTGACCACGCCCTCGACACCGCGCAGCGCATCTTCCACGCTCTTGGCAGCGGCTGCTTTTGCCTGGTCTTCGAGCTGTACGGCCAGCTGCGCGGCCCTGGCAGGATCGATATCGAAAATCCGCAAATCGGTGACGCCAAGCCGCGCAAGCGCAAACGCAATCGCCTTGCCGACGCCACCGGCGCCGATCACCGCCACGGCGCCGTGCGAGGAGGCGGTGACGAATGGGGTAACGGCTCGCGCGAAACCCGTTGTATCGGTGTTGTGGCCAATCAACCGGCCGTCGCGGACAACGACGGTATTGACCGCGCCAATCAGCGCCGCGGCCGGCGATAATTCGTCGAGCAGATCGAGCACGGCTTCCTTGTAGGGAAAGGTGACGTTGATGCCGGCAAAGCCCAGCCGCCGGACACCCTCGAGCAGCAGCTTCAGTTCCTCTCGCCCGGCGCCGGCGACCTCGATGAGCTGATAATGACAGTGAAGGTCCAGCGCCTCGGCAGCCTGCTCGTGCATGGCCGGCGCGGCCGACTGCGCGATCGGCGCGCCGAGCAGACCGGCAAGAAAGCGCCGGCCAGAGGAGCGCGGGTCGTGAGCGAATTTCATGATCTCGGTACCAGGCGTCGGCACGGTCAGCGGAATACCATATCCGGATCGATGTAACGATAGCGCACCGGCAATCCGGCTCATGACCCGTTCGTGCCGCCCAGTGCTTCCTCGATGCCCGGTTGGCCGATGGGGCTCGGAAAACGGAAGCGCGCGATATCTGCTGTTGGGCACGAAACGGACATGTCAGGGCGGTCTGACGATGTCCGTTCGTTGGAGCAAAGCAGACTTCGTCCAATCGCCCGCTGGAGTTCGCCGCCGTTGAGAAGGAGGAGATCAGGCGACGCGCGGCGCCAAAAAACAAATTATTGGCGCACGATAGCAAGAACCCGGCCGGCATGTCGCTTAAAAAGCGTCCCCTCACCAAAAGTCCGATTTCCTTGATTAGCGAAGGCGGTTGCGTGTCTGTAGAATTGAAAATTACCCGTGGTTACGGGAAGCTACTCGGACGTCCGGAGGCTGCTAATGGCGCGCGGATGATTTCTCTCGATCGGATCGCGAATTGCGAGATCCGCATGTTCAAAACGCCAGAGACCGGCACCGTCGAAGTGCCGCTGTTCTGGATTGAACTTGTTGATCTCTGCACCCAGTCATCGCTCGATAGTTGCGGTTGCTGCAATGTGGATGAAGCCGTTGCTGTATTCGAAGCTTTTGCTTCTCAGGCGAGATGCTTGAACGGATCCTGCCCGGACAGCGGAACGGAAGATTGAGAGTTGTCGCGAGCGCAGAGACCGCCCGGTGACGCGGACAATCGAGAAGGGCCGGTGCTGCTGACGAGGGGCCACCTCGTGGGTTATGCTACTGAGCGGATGATGTTTCTGTTTACGATGATGCACGCTGCAAGAATCGTCGACTGTGAAATAAGCAGTAGCGCGCTGGACGACCTGGACGGTGAGAAGGGCACCCGGCCCGACGAAAGGGAGGCGCAATTCAAACGGTTGCGCGACCCGATCGAGCGCATCGTGTCCGATACGTTTGAGCGGAACGGCAGGCCGGAAGGCGAGACGATTCGCATCTTCTCCAAGCATGTCAGAAGCCGGTAAGCCTGGACCCTTAACGGACATTGGGCTTGACTAGTTCTGAGGTCAGCCGTGCGCAATTTCTCATTCGCCGTTCGTGTTTCGAACAAAAGCTGGCCTACCGGCACGATCACCAGGGCCGCTTGCCGGTTGCCTGCGCAGCGGTGTGTTGATGGTGTGCTGCGTCACGCCGCCCGCACTACTTCCGGGGAATTTTGTCGTCTGCTATTATCCACGCCGTTCTGGAGCTCCCTTGCGAAATTTCGGATGAAATGTCCGAACGATAGATGGGAGAATCGGGAATGTCGGATGCAAATCGTTTGATTTATCTCCGTATCGCACTGATCGTGGTTGGCCTGACTTTCATATTCGGTATTTATCCGTTGACCATTGTCTGGCCCTCCGGCTGGATGTGGGGACAAGGACACTCGCATTATCTGATGATGATCATCGGTATCTATGCGACGTTGGGCGTTTTTTTGCTCATCGCATCGCAAAATCCAGATGCCAATAAGAGCATTATTTGGTTCACTGTTTGGTCGAGCGTGGTGCACGGAGCGATTATGGCCGCTCAGTCATTCGGCGAGGCCGCAGAGCATGGTCATCTATTGGGAGATGTGCCCGCGCTCTTCCTGATAGCGATTATACTTGGAATATTGATGCCGAAGACCGGGCAAGCTCGGGCGTCGTAGGGCCATTTGGGCTTTTACCAAGCGCCGATTAAGGTGGTCGAAAGAAGTGGCCACTTCCGGTAATGGCACGTTTGAGACATGCTGACGGACGCCGAGCCTGTCCGTCGTTGGGGATAGACCGGAAGGGGCAGGCGCACGGCCAAAGTGGCGCGATTGACCCAAATGCAGACATCACGGAGGGGACGACCAGCGTTCATCAAGGTGCGGGAAACGGCAATGGGTACGACATGAACTTCGAACCTGAGAAATTCTTTATCGGTTTGATGGATTTCTTTTCCATCTTGCTGCCAGGCGCACTGCTGACCTACTTGATGATGGACCAGGTGGGTCCAGTTGTCCTGGCAGAGAGATATTCCGGGCTCGCCGGCACCGAAGCATGGGCCGCGTTTTTATTCGCCAGCTATCTCTTTGGTCACTTGGTCTTTCTGTTCGGTTCGTGGCTGGACGAATTCTACGATTGGGCCCGAAGCTTCACGCTTAATTCGCAAATCGCGCAGTTAGCATGCCGCAACCGGCTGCTGCCCTGGCCCGCTCGCGCTTTGATCTGGCTGGTGTTCAAGCGCGAACGCAATCTCGCAGTGGATCGGGCGGGTAGAATCAAACAGCAGGCCCTTGACGCCCTGCAGGCCAGGGACTCGATCAACACGTTCCAATGGTGCAAGGCGTTTTTGAATATCGAGAGCCCAGCGAGTTTGGCAGTAGTTCAGCGCTTTGAAGCCAACTCTAAATTCTTCCGTTGTTTTACGATAGTGCTCCTGCTCTTGCTGGTGGCGTGGCCCCTGCAACATAGGTGGCCGCTCGCAACCCTGCCCGTCGGGCTGGTGCTCCTCTTGCTGGCGCTGTGGCGCTACATGGAGCAGCGCTTCAAGGCGACCAACCAGGCGTATTGGTCGGTCATTACCTTGGCCGCACGCAGTGGCAAGACGCTCGACAAGGCGAAACCTCTGCCCGGCAGTCCTACACACGCAGGCGGTGTCGTGTTTCGAGGGCGTGGCGGCGAGGTGCAGTACCTGCTTGTAGAAGCAAAGAACGATCCGGATCAATGGGTGCTTCCCAAGGGGCACGTTGAGGAAGCGGAGCATCCACTTGAGACTGCTGTTCGCGAGGTGCTCGAAGAAACAGGGGTCTGGGCTCGTCAAGAACCAAGGTTGCGCGACGACAAGTTGTATGATGTGTCCTTCCAGGTCAATGAAAAGGTCATCAAAGTCAGGTTCTACTTGATGCGAAGCGTCGGCCGGGGTCTCCAGAAAGACGCAAACCGACGACACAAGTGGCTGTCGGTGCAGGACGCCACCAAGCGGGCGACCCATGCTGAGACGCGGGAGCTGTTGCAGGCTGCGGAGCGAAAACGTCTAGGAATGGACTCCGCGGCAACTTGAGCTGATCTGCTTTGCCTGGAACCGATGCAATACCATGCCATTGCGGATTTTCGATCGGAATGAATTGCCCTGGGTTCCCTGCCGGATTTCAAATCCAAACTGATCAGCCTTTCAGCCGCCTTGCCGATTGCGGGCCTTCCCGTCGATAGCCCGAATCGTCCATTAAAATCCTCAGCAATGCCAACCTCACATCGAAAGCAGAAAAGCCAAAGATCGCCAGAGATGGCAATTGCGGCGGGTATCACTTGTTTGGTATCCTTGTTTGTCTCGTATGCCGTCTCTTGCAGACGAACGTCGGACAGGTTTTCGCAACGGAGGACCGTCATGACCAATGCTTCAGACACCCTGAGAAATCCTCAAGCCGGCTCTGACACGGCACCGCTACGTGCCAAGTGGGGCTGGATCGTCGCGCTCGGCGTCGTCTATCTGCTCGCCGGGCTTGTCGCGCTTGGCAGCGTGGTGATGGCCACCGTCGCGAGCGTCCTTGTGGTCGGCGTGATGATGATCATCGCCGGCGTCGCCGAAGTGTTTAGCGCCTTCCAGATCAAGAGCTGGGGCAAATTCCTGTTCTGGGTCCTGCTCGGGGTGCTCTATATCGTTGCCGGCTTCGTCACGTTCGAGAATCCACTGCTCGCCGCCGCGCTGCTCACCCTCCTTCTTGGCGCATCGCTGGTGGCCTCGGGCATCATGCGGATCATCCTGGCCTTCGGCATGAAACGGGAATTACCCTGGATCTGGGTGCTGCTGTCCGGCGTGATCACGCTGCTGCTCGGCTTGCTCATTTTGGCGCACTGGCCGGTCTCGAGCCTTTATATCCTAGGCGTGTTCCTTGGCATCGATCTCGTCATGGCCGGCGCAGCCTGGATCGGATTGGGTCTCGGCTTGCGCCGCGCCCGTTGAGGTCAATGAGGCGGCATGTCTGTTCATGGCACCAAGCGGACCTGCCGCCGCAATCCCCGCATCTCCGCCAACAGGGGATGAGCGGACCTCTCGTGCAGACGCGGCCCAAGGTCCGGGTTTGGACCCATCTCGGAAGTCGGCCCTGGAGCGGATTCCACTGGTGTGGAATCATGACGGCGTATCCCGCGGCCTCGTGGTTCGAGACGCGCGGCGTTGCCGCGCTCCTCACCATGAGGGTCCAAGACCTCATCCTGAGGAGGCGCCAACGGGTCCGCGCCAAGCGCGGCCCGATGACAGGCTCCGCGCCGTCTCGAAGGATGAAGCCACTGAACTGGAAAAGGCTCCGGTCCAGCAGCGGCCCGATATGTTTTGATGCGTGGGGCTGGAACCGAGACGGATGGGTGGTCCGATGTACATATTCATTCGAAAGTTCACCAACGTTCTTTCGGTTGCGGATGCTGCCCGCCGCGCAAAAAGCGGCATCGGTCGGATCCTGAGGGAATCGCCCGGATTCAGATCTTATTATGTACTGGATGGGGGCGAAGGCGTCGGCGTCGCCGTGATGATATTCGAGGACCGCGAAAGCGCCAATGCGGCGAACGATAAGGTGCTGGAGTTTGTCCAGGCAAGCCTGCTTGACCTTAATCTTGGAGACCCCGAAATCATCGCCGGGGAAGTTTTGCTGAATATAGAATCCGATGCGTAAGCCCATTCAACGTCTGTCAGTTCATACCGCATGGTTCGAGGTTCCCGTTCGGTCGCTTGAATCAGCTCCGAACCGATGCCTGCAGCCGATAAAACCGGACAACCGGCCGAGATTACCCCCTTTAACCGGACATGCCGACCGCATGAGCGACGTCCGCTTTCAGCTGCAAAGCGGAAAACATCTGCTCGCAGCGAGTATCTCGCCTTTTGATCCGAAGCGGAATTTCCGTTGTGTAGCTTTTGTCACGCAACGATTTTCGCCCGCGGAAAGTCAATGAACAACTGCGGAACTGCATCAGCGGGCACGGCTTTGCTGAATAAAAATCCCTGGCCCTGATGCGCACCATACGCAAACGCAGCATCGGCTTGAGCGACATTTTCAATGCCTTCGGCGGTCACGGACAGATCGAGACCTTTGCAGAGACCGAAAATAGCTCGCATGAAGATATCGCTCTCGGAGCTTTTCCCGATCTCCTGGATGAACCGCTTGTCGACCTTGAGCTTGTCGAACCTCAATTCATATAGCTGGGAGAGACCTGAATATCCGGTGCCAAAATCGTCAATAACAATTCGAACCCCTGCATTACGCAAGGTCCGAATGACGTGACGGGTCGTTTCGAAATCCGAGACAATCGCGCTTTCGGTAATCTCAGCCTCAAGGCGATAGGGCGGCAGCCCGGCATCGGCGAGGATCGTCAGGACATTTTGGGCGAAATTCTTGTCGCTGAGTTGCGTCGACGAAAAATTGAACGACAAGGAAACATACTCTGGCCAGTACACTGCATCTCGGCAAGAATCGCTGAATAATTGCCCAGACAGTACGTTCATCAAGCCCAACTCTTCCGCAAGCGGAATGAACGTATTTGGGGCGATTAGCCCGTTTATCGGATGGTGCCAGCGCGCCAAGCTTTCAAAACAGACAATCCGCCGCGTTTTCAAATCCACGATGGGTTGATAGTGGGGTCGAATGCCGTGGCCGCCAATCGCCTCGCGCAGATCCTTCTCTAAAAGGGCCCTCGCGCGGACATGCGCATCCATGTTTGGATCGAAAAAGCAGCAATCGACTTTAGCATTTCTCGCCCGCGAAAGCGCGACGTGGGCGCATCGGAGAAGCTCATCGACGGTCGTATGGCCACGACCTACTTGCACAATCCCAATGCTAGCGCTGATGCTGTGATGTTCTATTCCGATTTGGACCGGCTTTTTGACGACCTCGAGCAACGAGCCGGCAACCCTCAGAGCGTTTTCTGGGTCCATGCCTGCCAAACAAAGCGCAAATTCATCGTCACCGATCCGCGCAAAGACGTCGCTTGAGCTGGCGTTATCGCATATCCGCGAGCCGATTTGTGACAGCGCTTCGTCGCACCCTAGGTGCCCATATACTTCATTGAGCTCTTTAAAATGATTGAGGCCGAGCAATAGGACGCTCATTGATTTTTTTGAATTCTTCAGCGCAGTGCTCACATCAATTTGGAACTGCCGCCGGTTTGGCAATTGAGTTAACGGATCCCGCGTGGTTGCCAGATAGGCATTTTGTTCGGCGGCAACCCGCTTTGCGCGTTCGCGTCTTTGGTCGGCAATGCGTCGTATGCTGAAGACTACCAACGCGACGCCGCAGAAAAATAGTAGCGAAGGGGTCTCGATCTCAAGGCGGAGGACGTTTCGAAGAATCGAAAGTCCGCCCCATTCGGCGATCAACATATACGTCAGAAACGACATCGAGAAAATCACCAAGGCGTCGGTTATTTCTCGAAAGATCGTTTTCGACAAGTCGATCGTAAAGAGACGCTTCAGGGCCTTATTCAAGCGACACCTCAGTTGAACGGCGGACAATATCTCCGCCGATGGCAGCGGTCGGCAAAATTGACCGAGAACCAATATTGCCGTTGGTCAATCTTTCCTTCTCGCAACCACACCGGGTTTTTTTGACTTCGGCTCGGCACCGTAGCGCCGCTCTCTTAAAGCAGCGACAATTAGGTTGTTTAACGATCTGTAAATTCATGAGTCAAATTGCGCCACCGGAGATTTGACGAGCTGAAAGGTCTGGTAAGACGATGAAGCCAGAACTCTAATTCCATGATTTCCCCCGTGACTGCAGGGACACCTCACCATGAGGACCGAGCGTCCTCGGACCGCATCTGCGATGTCTGTTGTTGGCACTTTTCAGACATGGCGCGATGTCCGACTTGAGTCCGCAATGTGCATCAAAGCGGACGTTCGATAGCGACGGAGAGCGAGGGCTTATCCCGACGCTCGCGGGTTTGCTCCTTGCCCGCTAATCTCCAGGACCGTGCCGTCTGGACAGTAGAAATGCTGCCAGCTGACGCCGTCGGCATGTTGAACATCACCTATGAATTTGACGCCAGCCGCAAGCATTGCCCGGCGAGCGACATCAAAATTGTCGACTTTGAATGCGACCACCGGGCCTGTAGTGAAGAAGCTATGAAATTCGTTGGCCGGACTGTACAGCTCCAAAATCGTGCCGTCGGCGAGCTTGAACGCTACCAGGTCGTCGGTCTGCCTATTGACGGACACGCCAAGGACATCGCGGAAGAGCGCAACAGTTTCATCTAGGCGCTCAGTTCGGATTCCGACAAAATCCACCTTCAACACCGTCATAGACGGCTCCTCTACTCTGCATTTTTCCGGTGCTGCACGGCGTTAGCTACTTGCCCCCTCTCATACAGGTCCTACGTTGTAATCCGTGAAGGGTTACAATGTCTCCTGCTGGCACAAAGCGTCATTTCACCGCGCTGCGCAATTTGATCGCTATCGGGGCATAGCGGACATCGATCAAACCGCCGACAAGCTCAATTGATGAGTGCGCGTCCTAGGTCGCCTTTTGTCGATCCGTCCCTTCCGGGGAAGGATGAAGGTGTTGCTTGTCACCATGCAGCATCAACGCAAGCTGATGCAATTGCGGGTCGCGAAGACCTTGCGCCTCGATCGACTTCACCGTCGACAGCACGTAGTCGCGGTTGTTTCCGGAACGGCCGTGCCCCTGCTGGACGTAGCGCAGCTGTTGGTCCAGTGAGAGCCGTCCGGCATATTGCACATGGCCGCGGTCGACGACGTAGGCCAGCGCGCTGACCCGTTGCCGGGCTTCGTTTTCAAGCCAGACCGAACGCATCACCTCGCGATAGACATTGGTGGTCTGCTCGCGGCTGCGCAGATATTCGATCGTGTCGTTGCGGTGGCTCGCCGCGACCCGGAATGCGACGCCGCGGCAGGCGCCGCCGCGGTCGAGCCCGAGCACGAGCCCGGGCTTTTCCGGTGTCCCGCGATGATCGAACGAATAGACGCAGAGCGCGCGGTGCTCGCCGATCAGCCGCGCCGGGACCTGCTCGATGAACGCAAAGCCCGGGCGCCACATCAGCGAGCCGTAGCCGAACACCCAGAGGTCGCCTTTGGACAATTCCGCCTCAGACAGGATTTTCATTTGCATCGCCTGCACGGCTATCAGAAGAAGCTTTTCAGGCGAAGCAGAATTCGTGCCGCTCGCGGACCCCTCAACTTGCAACAAGTTGACTTGATCGTGTCGGCCTGCATCGCTTAATTGACAAAATCATTGGCCAAAGGTCGCCGCATGTCCGATATGACCCTCGCGCCGCGCCGGCGCCCGCTTTGGCGCCTTTTCTTCATGCCCGTCCTGGTTCTGGTCGCCGCCGTCGCGTGGAGCGGGTTCTGGTTCTATGCCGCTTCCGAGGTCGATGTGAAAGCCGACGCCTGGCGCGCGCAGGAGGCGAAATCCGGCCGGGTCTACGATTGCGCGCAGCGAACGGTCGCCGGCTTTCCGTTCCGCCTTGAGGTCCGCTGCGACGGCGCCAGCGTGTCGCTCTCCTCGCAGACCGCCGAGCAGGCCGCGACGCAAGCGCCGCCGATCACGGCCAGGCTCGGCGAAATCCTTGTCGTGGCGCAGATCTACGATCCGAAATTGCTGATCGCGGAATTCACCGCACCTGCCACGATCTCCGATCGCGGCGGCCAGCCGTCGATGACGGTGAACTGGAGCAAGGCCCGCTCCAGCGTGGTGGGATTGCCGGCCATTCCGCAGCGCGCCTCGATCGTGTTCGACGATCCGGCAATCGATCGCATCAACGCATCGATGCAGACGCCCTTGGCGCGCGCCCGTCACGTCGAACTGCATGGTCGCCTTGCCGAAGGCTCAGCGCTCGATCATCCCGTGATCGAGACCGTGCTCAAGATCGAGGGCGGCAGCGTGCAGGGGCTGCATCCGCTGCTCGCCGAGCCGTTCGATGCGGATGTGCGGACGATGCTGAGCGGCTTGCAGGATTTTTCGCCAAAACCCTGGCCGCAGCGGTTTCGCGAAATCCAGGCCGCCGGCGGGCATGTCGAGATCGTGCAGTCCCGGATCGCGCAGGGCGATCTGGTCGCGGTCGCCGCCGGCACGCTCGGCCTCACCGCCAACGGGCGTCTCGACGGCGAATTGCAGATGACGGTCGCCGGCATCGAGAAGGTGATCCCCGCGCTCGGCATCGAGAAAATGCTGGATGAAGGCGTGCCGCAGTCAACGCTCGATCGCGTCGCGCCCGGCGTCAAGACCCAGGACGTCAACAATCTCCTGGGCGCGCTGGACCGCGCGATCCCCGGGCTCGGCAAGGTGGTCAAGCAGAACGCCAATGTCGGCGTCGCCGCCGGCATCAACGCGCTCGGCAAGGAAGCGGTGCTGGAAGGCAGGAAGGCGCGGGCATTCCCGCTGCGCTTTGTCGATGGCACGGTGTTTCTGGGACCGCTGAAGGTGGCGCAGATCCCGCCGCTGTTTTGAAGGCGACGCATCTACCGGCGTCATCCCTGGGTAACGGCTTCGCCGTTATCGCTGGAGGTGCGCGCTCTCCCGGCAGCGCACTTGCGCTGTCCGGTGCGCGCCTCGAAGGATGACCGCATGCACCGAGCTTGTTTCCCTCGAGGTTCGCCGAAGACGGCTCGCCCCTAACCGATCTGCCCGACGGGCAAATCAGTGACTTGCCTGTGACTTGCCTGTCCAGCCCCATTTGCAAAAATATTTCGCTTTGCTCGTCGGGCAAATCAGCTCCATAACTCCCGCCGTCCCGTCCGACACAGAGCAACTGTGCTGAAGTAGACCGGTGATCGGCCGGCCTCAAGGCTGGCGCGAGGCGCGCCCCCGCCTTCGGCGGCTTACGGCCTTGACCCCGTCCGCTCCCCGGTCTGTTGGCTTGGCATGCGCTCGGTCGAGGACCGAGCGCGGTGAGGTGCGCTCGCTCAGTTCAGTGCGTAACGGCTGGGATCCCATTTCTGCCGGCGTGCGATCATGGTGTTGAGGATAATGATCAGCTTGCGCATGCAGGCGACGAGCGCAACCTTCGGCTCCTTTCCGTTGGCAATCAGGCGCTGATAGAAGGCCTTGAGCACCGGATTGTTCTGCGTGGCTGCGCCGAGACAAGGCATGTAGATCGCGTTGCGGACCCAGCGGCGGCCGCCCTTGATGTGGCGCTCGCCGCGCCGTTTGCCGCTATCGTCATCATAAGGGGCGGCACCCAATAACGCGGCGGCGATCTCCTTGCTCACCGTTCCGAGCTCCGGCATGCCTGCAATGAGGGTCGCCGATGTCGTTTCGGCGAAGCCCGGAACACTCTCGATGATCTCGGCGCGGTCGGCAAACTCCGGTGTGGCCTTGACCTTGGCGGAGATCGCAGCCTCGAGCCTGGCAATTTCGGCGGCGAAGCTCTTCAAGACGCGGGCATGGGCTTTCTGAACCACTCCTGGTGGCGCATGTTCGTCCTGGCTTTGCAAGCGGGTCTTGAGGTCAATCAGACCTTTGCGCGCTTTCACCAGTGCCACCAACTCCTCATGCGCGGCATCGTGGGTCTGGCCCGGCGCTTCGTCAAATGTCTCGGCGAACCAGGCAATCATCTCGGCGTCGATCGTATCGTTTTTTGCCAGCCGTCCGGCCGACAGTGCAAAGCTGCGGACCCGCTTGGGATCGACAATCCGCACCTCGATGCCGGCCAGGCGCAGCAGCCTGGCCCAGTCCCGCTCATAGCCGCCGCTCGCCTCCATGACGGCCTTGTTCACCTTGTGCTTGTGAAGCCAGGCAATCATCTTGCGGTGACCCTGTGCGGTGTTCGGAAAGGTGTGCCGCTGCGATAGTGAGCGAATGCACGCATCCACCTTGTCTTTAGCCACATCAATGCCGACGACAATCTGATCATTCTGTGCCATCATCCACTCCCTTCCTTGCTCGGTACGGGCTCGAAGCCCTTGCAACTGTTCGGGTTGAGGAAGACACCGGAGCTGTCCCTCGCTCTAGTACAGGCTCTGTCGCTTTGGGGCGTTACGGGCTCAGTTCCAGCAACGGGCGGTTGGCGCGCAACCGCCCGTTCGCACATTCTGCCAGACTTTCCGGACACAAGGGGCGTTTCGCGATCGTCACAAACGTAGGGGCGGGATGCGGTGGACGCGGATGGTGCTGCTGACGAGAGCACTTACTTGCGGACGGCAAAGCCGTGTGGTCCTGACACCCCGACGCTGGTGTCAAGTCTGCGATAAGAAGCGCAGGCGACGGTGGCAAAAGAGCCCGGTCACCGGGGAGAGCTCGGAAGTAAGCTGTTAAAACCATTGCGTGGGGAATGCCGGGTGATTCCGGTGGACCTGTGGTGACTATGCTCGTGTGCTTTTTATCATTTCGCACGCGAGGCTGCGGGTGCATTGGGCGCCCGGCATTCCCCACGCCCTCCGGGGCGGATAGTTCTTGCACAACTCGGGCGCATCGCGCCGCGAGAATGCGGAAGTCATATTCGACAGCTCGTCATCACCCGCGAAAGGGGTGATCCTGTATTCCAGAGACGTTGATGATGGAATCGAGAGGCCGCAGCGTACTGGATACCCCGCTGGAGCCTGTCATCGGGCTCGCCAAAGGCGAGACCCGGTGGCGGGGTATGACAAGTCTTTGTGGAGTGGCCATGCGCCTTTGCCAACAAGCAAGCTGGATTGCTTCGCGGAGCCTGTCATCGGGCGCGCATTCGCGCGACCCGTTGGCTCCTCGCAATGACGATAGCGACGGCGGATTACTCCGCCTTTTTCCCCAACTGCGCGTGCGGACGGCCGAAGTCGGGCGCCGCAGAATCCTGGCCGATCTCGACGATGCCGCGGCGGATCGCGCGGGTGCGGGTGAAATGCTCGAACAGCGCCTCGCCGTCGCCGCGGCGGATCGCCCGCGTCAGCTTGGAGAGGTCCTCGTTGAAGGTGCCGAGCATTTCCAGCACCGCCTCCTTGTTGGCGAGGAATACGTCGCGCCACATGATCGGGTCGGAAGCCGCGATGCGGGTGAAATCGCGAAAACCGCCGGCGGAGAACTTCAGCACCTCGGATTGCGTGACACCTTCAAGCTCATCCGCCGTGCCTACGATTGTATAGGCGATCAGATGCGGCAGATGGCTGGTGATCGCGAGCACCAGGTCGTGATGGTCCGGCGTCATGATCTCGACCCTGGCGCCAAGCGCCGCCCAGAACGCACGCAACCGTTCGACCGCATTCGCATCCGTTCCCTCAGGCGGCGTGAGAATGCACCAGCGGTTGATGAACAGTTCGGCGAAACCGGAATCGGGGCCGGAATGCTCGGTGCCGGCCACCGGGTGCGCCGGCACGAAATGGGCGCTGGCAGGCAGATACGGCGCCATGTCGCGGACCACGGCGCCCTTGACCGAGCCGACGTCGGAGACGATCGCGCCCGGCTTGAGATGACCGCCGATTTCCTGCGCGACCGCGCCGCAGGCGCCGACCGGGATGCAGAGGATGACGAGATCGGCGTCTTTGACGGCCTCCGCATTGCTCTCCACCACGCGGTCGACGATGCCGAGTTCCTGCACCCGCGCGCGGGTCTTGGCCGAGCGCGCGGTGGTGACGATCTCGCCGGCAAGTCCCTGTTGGCGCGCGGCGCGCGCGATCGAGCCGCCGATCAGCCCGAAGCCGATCAGCGCGATCCGTTGGAAGGGCGGGGTGGCGCTCACTTGCCCGCCATGAAGTCGCGCAGGCCATCGACCACCAGCCGATTGGCCTCCTCGGTGCCGATCGTCATGCGCAGCGCGTGCGGCAGGCCGTAATTGTTCAGGCCGCGCAGCACCAGGCCGCGTTTGGTCAGGAACGCGTCGGCATCCGCCGAGGTCTTGCCCTTCTGGAGCGGGAAATGGATCAGGATGAAATTCGCCACGCTCGGCGTCACCTTGAGGCCGAGTTTGGTCACTTCCTCGGTCAGCCAGTTGCGCCATTTCTCGGTGTGCGCCTTGGACATCTGCTGATGCGCGGCATCCTCGATCGCCGCGACCGCCGCCAGCATCGCCGGCGTCGAGACGTTGAAGGGTCCGCGAATGCGATTGACCGCATCGACGATATGGGCCGGCCCGAACATCCAGCCGATGCGCAGCGCGGCAAGCCCGTGGATCTTCGAAAACGTATGCGTCATCACCGTGTTGTCGGTGGTGGCCACGAGCTCGATGCCGAGTTCGTAATCGTTGCGCGACACGTAGTCGGAATAGGCCGCATCGAGCACCAGCAGCACATGCGGCGGCAATCCGGCGCGCAGCCGCTTGACCTCGTCGAACCGCAGATAAGTGCCGGTCGGGTTGTTCGGGTTGGCGAGCCACACCAGCTTGGTGCGCGGCGAGACCCGCTTCAGGATCTCATCGACGTCGGCGGTGAAGTCGGTCTCGGGCGCGACGACGTTGATGGCGCCGTTGGCCTTGGTCGCGATCGGATACACCAGAAAGCCGTGGGTGGTGGAGATCGCCTCGTCGCCATGGCTGAGATAGGTGTGGGCCAAAAGATTGAGGATTTCATCGGAGCCGGCGCCGCAGATGATGCGGTCGGGGTCGAGCCCGAAGGCGCGACCGATCGCCTCGCGCAGCACGCGCGAGGTGCCTTCCGGATAGTCTTCCAGATGCGCCGCCGCCTGCTTGTAGACGGCAATCGCCTTCGGCGAAGGCCCGAACGGGGTCTCGTTGGCCGACAGCTTGAACACCTTGCGGCCCGGCTCCGGCACCGGGCTCTTGCCGGGCGTGTAGGGCGCAATATCGAGAATGCCGGGGTTCGGCACGGGGCGGGACATCTTCAACTCCGGAGAAATCAGGGGCGGCTTTTCAGGATTTGGCTGCCCCGTTTAGTGCGGCGGATTTGGCATTCGCTCGGTGCCTCCGCATCTTCTGTAGCGAATGCCAAATCCTAAGCCGCACTACAATCTATATTTTGCTAGTGCCCGGTGGCTCTCGCATTCGCTAAGAGCATGCCGCAACGGGATGCGAATGCGAGAGCCGGGCACTAGCTGGGCACCGTATAGCGCGTTGCGTGGCTGCCGACGAGAGCCGTTGAACGCACCGATGCGCCGGCCTCGACCAGCGCCGACCGGATCTTTTCCAGGCTGTATCGGGCTTGCAATCGACACCAACAGCGCCGCACCGTCGAAGGCGGTGTCCGGCACCGCGACGATTTCGGCCAGCGGCGACAGCGCGCGCGCGATCTCGGCGTTCCAGCCGGACACCCGCACGCTCCACATCTCGACCTCGGTCACCATGGCGCTGTCGGCGACGCGCGACACCACGAACACCGGTAGCGCCGCCGGGTGATCGGCGCGCTCGACGAACGGCAGCCGCGCGATGATCTTCGGCGCGCCGGCCGCCTCAAGCGCGATCCACCACGGGGTGCGGCTGGAGGTGGCGGAGACCAGCGCCAGGTCGCCCTTGGATTGGGCTACCGCCTCGACCGCGGCCGGAGCGCTGAAATGCGAGACATAGGGGACGGTGAAGCCGAAATGAAACCGCGCCGAATCCCGCATCGCGGATTCGCCAAGCGAGATGTCGGCATGCACCGAGAACGGCGCCTGGACATAGGTGAAGGTCGAGATGATGACGCGCCAGATGCTCTCCACGGTGTCGAGCGGCAGGATGCCGCGGTGGCGCTGCACCAGCCTGCGCATCATGTCGGCCTCGCGCGCCGGGCGGAATGCCGAGCCGACCTCCTGGGTCTGCTTGACCTGGATCAGCCGGTCGATGATGTCGCCGCGCGCCATCAGCAGGCGGTGGACCTGCTCGTCGATGGCGTCGATCTCTTTGCGCAGCACCTCGAGCGAGGGCGGAGCGGGGGGCGATGGAGGCATGCGGGCAACCCGAAGAAAGGCAGAGACCTCGAACTCAAGGGATATCCTCATCCTGAGGAGCGGCGTCTTCGCCGCGTCTCGAAGGATGGGCGCCCGTTCTCCCTCATGGTTCGAGACGGCGCAAGGGCGCCTCCTAACCGTGAGGGCAGTTTTGCCCGGCCACAGGCATTGCAAGCCTTTGTTAACCAGGGGCCTGCCTTGACGGAAAGGTCAGCCGAGACTACTATTTGATCCATTCCGTGGTCATTTGAGCCGGCCGGCTTGCAGCCACGTTAAACAACTCGCTAAACAGGCCGGGGACAGATGTGATCCCGGTCGAACTCTTTGTTCAGGCCGGGTTTTTTATGGCCTGATTTCCGGGGGTGGTTTCCAAAGCCTCCTGAGGAGGTCGGTATCAACATGGTGAATGTACAGTCGATCCCAAGTCCGGCGATCCATCCCGACGAGCGGTTGCATGAGACGGACCATCCGAGCTCGCTGGTAGCGCTGTTCGGCGCGGACCAGCCGCTGCCGCTCGATTGCGGCATCGATCTTGCGCCATTCCAGATCGCCTACCAGACCTATGGCGAACTGAATGCCGAGCGTTCCAACGCCATTCTGGTCTGCCATGCGCTGACCGGCGATCAGCATGTCGCCAACGTCCATCCGGTGACCGGCAAGCCCGGCTGGTGGGAAACCATGGTCGGTCCCGGCCGCCCGCTCGATACCGACAGCTACTTCATCATCTGCGCCAATGTGATCGGCGGCTGCATGGGCTCGACCGGGCCGGCCTCGACCAATCCCTCAACCGGCAGATTCTGGGGGCTGGATTTTCCGATCATCACCATACCCGACATGGTGCGCGCCCAGGCCATGCTGCTGGATCGCTTGGGCATCGACACGCTGTTCTGTGTGGTCGGCGGCTCGATGGGCGGCATGCAGGCGCTGCAATGGACCGCGGCCTATCCCAAGCGCGTGTTCTCGGCGCTGGCGGTGGCCTGCAGCACCCGGCACTCGGCGCAGAACATCGCATTTCACGAACTCGGCCGCCAGGCGGTGATGGCCGATCCGGACTGGCACAATGGACGCTATTTCGAGCAGGGCACCCATCCGCATCGCGGCCTCGGCGTCGCGCGGATGGCCGCGCATATCACCTATCTCTCGGATGCGGCCCTGCACCGCAAGTTCGGCCGGCGGATGCAGGACCGCGACCTGCCGACCTTCTCGTTCGACGCGGATTTCCAGGTCGAGAGCTATCTGCGCTATCAGGGCTCGTCCTTTGTCGAGCGCTTCGATGCCAACAGCTATCTCTATCTGACGCGGGCGATGGACTATTTCGACATCGCCGCCGACCACAACGGCGTGCTGGCGAAGGCGTTTCGCGGCATCCAGACCCGGTTCTGCGTGGTGTCGTTCACCAGCGACTGGCTGTTTCCGACCCCGGAATCTCGCGCGCTGGTGCATGCGCTCAACGCCTCCAGTGCGCGGGTGTCGTTTGCGGAGATCGAGACCGACCGCGGGCACGACGCGTTCCTGCTGGATGTGCCCGAGTTTTTCGATATCTCCCGCGCCTTCCTGCAATCGGCCGGCAAGGCGCGCGGCCTGACCGGGACACCCAGCCCATGACCATGCAGCAACAGACCTTGCCGCTGACCGGCCTGGTGCCACAGGACACCGGGCATTATCGCGGCGATCATCTCTTGGTGGCCGAGATGGTCGAGCGCGGCTCCAAGGTGCTTGACGTCGGCTGCGGCGACGGCGACCTGCTGCAGCTGCTTGAAAGCCGCGGCATCGACGGGCGTGGCATCGAATTGTCGCGCGAGGGCGTCAACCGCTGCGTCGCCAAGGGTCTCGCGGTGGTGCAGGGTGACGCCGACACCGACCTCGTCAATTATCCCGACGATGCCTTCGATTACGTGATCCTGTCGCAGACCCTGCAGGCGACGCGGCAGCCGAAGGCGGTGCTGGAAAATCTGCTGCGGATCGGACGGCGCGCCATCGTGTCGTTCCCGAATTTCGGCTTCTGGAAAATGCGGCTGCAGCTATTGGTGGGCGGGCACATGCCGCGCACCGAAAACCTCCCCGCCACCTGGTACGACACGCCGAACATCCATTTCTGCACCATCAAGGATTTCGTGCAGCTCTGCGACGAGATCAACGTCAAGATGGAGCGCGCGGTCGCGCTCGATCTCTACGGCCGGCCGCTGCGGGTGAATCTGCCGTGGTGGTTCTGGAACATGTTCGGCGAGCAGGGCGTGTTCTTGCTGAGCCGGGCCGAGAAGGCGCGGTAGGCGAAGCGGTCATTCAGGGATGGTCCGAAGGACCAGACCCGGAATCTCAAGTTTCCGGGTTCGCGTCTTCGACGCGCTCCGGAATGACGGTCAAGTCTGAGGCAGCATCGACCTCGGATCGCGCGCGGGCCAGCGGCCGGCTTCGACGAGAGTGACAAAACGCTCGACCATTTCGTTGAACAGCGCGGGCTCCTCCAGATTGAGCACGTGGCCCGTCTTCGGAAAGCAGGTGAGACCGGCCGCCGGCAGGTGTTTCTTCAGGAACAGGCTGGGCTCGATGCAATTGTCGTCCTCGTCGCCGCAGACAATCAATGTCGGCGTCGGGACTTTGCGGATCGCCTCGGTCAGCGTGTAGATCGAGGGCCTGCCGCCCTGAAAGCTGCGCATGGTGTTGGCCGAGCCCCTGGCATCGTGCCGCGCCAGCGACGCATAGAAATCCGCATGTCCGCGCGGATCCTTCAGCAGGAACGGAATCCGGCTCGGCGCCTCGCGCGTGACCTTTGCGACTTCGGCGGCGCCGATCGTTTCATATTGCTCGGCATTGGCGCGGCATTGCTTGCGGAAGGCCTCGAGGTTTTCGAGGCTCGAGCCCGAGCCGACTGCGGCCAGCGTCAGCGACAATGCGCGCTCCGGCGCGTTGAGGCCGATCTGCAGCGAGGAATAGGAGCCCATCGACAGCCCGACGAAATGCGCCTTCGGGATTTTGAGGTGATCGAGCACGGCGAGCGCGTCGGTGTAGAAGTGCTTGTAGGTGTAGACGTCGGCCGAGGGCGGCACATCCGAGGGCGTATAGCCGCGCGCGGAATAGGCGATGCAGCGATGGCCGCGCGAGAAGTAGCGCATCTGCGGCTCCCAATTGGTGTGGTCGGCGGCGAATTCGTGCAGGAAGAGGATGGGCGTTCCGCTTCCCACCTCCTCGAAGTAGAGGCGGACATTGTCGCTGGTGACGGCATAGGGCATTTGGGTTTCCTTCTCGTTTTTTTGTTTTGACGCTTTTTCTTCACGCGAACCGGGAGCCACCTCGCTATCCAAGTGCGGGGCCGGCTTTCGCCCGAAAACGCTTTTGGGCCGGCCCCAAAATCGCAATTAATACTCGCGGCCGCAATGAGGCGGGAACCGGGTTCCTTCGTTAAGGAATCATCCCGGAATCACCCCAAAACCGCTCTTGCACTGCCACATCTCGTCTTGCTCTCGCCATACCCCCAATCGCATACGGACCGCGGATGCCGGCTCATGCACCAGCCGGCGGGGATGGGGGGTGTGTCACAGAGGATAGAGTATGGTTCAGTTGGTTGCGTTCCGCCGGTCGCTTGTTGCGCTGGCGTTGTGTTCTGCGGCATTCGCCGCATCAGTCACTCCCGCTTCAGCAAGGTCTCACCACGGCGCAAGGCGACACGCTCATGCGCATGACGCTGGCCATCACGCCAGGCGGCACTACGCGCATCGTCACTATCGGCACGTTGCGCGCGCATCGCGCTGGGATGCCGGCGTGGCGCAAATGCGGGAGCGAGGCCTTACCGAAGCCAATGCCGGCCTCGCCTCGAGCGCAGCTCCTATGGCCACCTCCGCGGGGTTCGGTTCATCGAATGTGGTCGCCGAGGCGCGCCGTTACATCGGCGGCAATCCAACGGGCCGTGGCAGCCTGTGGTGCGCCCGCTTCATGAATATGGTCCTGCAGCATACCGGCTATCACGGCACCGGCTCGGATATGGCGCGTTCGTTCGCAAGCTATGGCCAGCGCGTCTCCGGACCGCAGATCGGCGCCATTGCGGTGATGGGACGGCGCGGCGGCGGACATGTCGGCGTGGTCAGCGGCATCGACGCCAACGGCAATCCGATCGTGGTCTCGGGCAACAATGGCAACCGGGTCAGGGAAGCCCCGGTCTCGCGCGGCCGGATTTACGCCTACGTCATGCCGACGAGCTGACTGTCGCGCTGCGGTGCTCTCTTCACCTCTCCCCGTTTCTTACGGGGAGAGGTCGCTTTCACGTGCGGAGCGCGTGAAAGCGGGTGAGGGGCACCGCACTCAACGCACGGCAGAATTTGCAGATCGCAAGAGCCCCTCACCCCAACCCTCTCCCCGTAAAGAACGGGGAGAGGGAGCAGAGAGCGTTCCGTCGCGGCCTACAAGAGTTCGGGCTCTTCCATTGCGATCGCATCGCCGACGCCGATGGCGCCGCCGGCGATCACCTCGGCATAGATCCCGCACTCATTGTGGCCGAGGCGGCGCATCAGCGTGGGCGGGATGTCGAGGTCGCGCGCCGCGGTTTCCGGATCGACATTGACCGCGGCGCAACGGGTGATCCGCTTCACGATCCTGAGGCGGGCGTCGCCGATGGCGAGGGTCTCGGCCGAGCAATTCGAACTCGTGCCATGCCGGCCAGCCACTGACATAGAGGTTGGCGCGAAACCGCAGGTGATGAACGGGCAGGCCAACCATGTTTTCGATGGCGGCGACGCTGCGAAGATTGATGATGGAGACGACCTTTTTGGCGACGTCCGAAAAGCTGTGGCCGCCGCCCGAGATGACCTTCGGCGGTCCCTTGAGTTCGCCTGCGAAATTCGTCGCGAAAAACGCCTCGATGGCGGTGCGGCCCTCGGCGGTTTCGAGGTCGCCGCGCGCCGACACCTTGCCGCCCTCGCGAATGGTCAGGAGATGGGTCTGATCCTCAAAATGGGTCTGCAATCCCGCCAGCCGTTCATTGCGCATTAGCATCAGGTAGTGGGACTTGTGCAGCCAGGCAGGCTGGGCCGGATCGAAGCCGCTGGGACCGTTTTCGATGGCGTAGCGGCGGTCAGCCGGAAAGGTCTGGCCGGCCTCCAGCAGCACGGACGGCAGCGGTTCCGGCGAGAGCCCTTTGACGGGATAACGATAAAGGCTGGCGATCTGCACGGGCGGAATGGAGGACATCCGGCTTCTTAAGAGATTCCTTACCCGCGCGCCACCGCACACGAATTTGTGAAATCGCCTCTTCCGTTTCCACAGGGCCCTTCCCACATTTGCCCCAAGCCGGCACGAACGCCGGCGACGCGACCGCGGTCGGTTGATAAGTGTCAATGCGGCCTGCGGAAACCCAATGAAGATGCTGTTTTCGTGCTTCGCGCGTGATCCGCGAAAGTGTGGGCGGTTTCGCGACCAGATCACGCGCCAATTTTGGATTGGGGGCGCGATCGGACGCAAAACCGGTATCCACTTTTGCTGATCGCGCCCCCGGGGCGGAACGGCAGGCTGAGGGAAATATACGATGAATATTGAAAAATACACCGAGCGCGCGCGCGGTTTTGTCCAGTCGGCGCAGTCGCTCGCGATGCGCGAAGGCCACCAGCAGTTTTCGGCGTTGCATATGCTGAAAGTGCTGCTGGACGACAGCGAGGGCCTCGCCGGCGGCCTGATCGACCGTGCCGGGGGCAATTCCCGCGCAATCCTGAAAGCCACCGAGGACGCGCTCAACAAGCTGCCAAAGGTTTCCGGAAGCGGCGCAGGGCAGGTCTATCTCGCGCCCGAACTGGCGCGCGCGTTCGATGCCGCCGAGAAGGCCGGCGAGAAGGCCGGTGACAGTTTTGTCACGGTGGAACGGCTGTTGTTGGGCCTGACGCTGGAGAAGGACAGCGCCGCCGGCAGCATCCTGCGAAAGGGCGGCGTCACGCCGCAAAACCTGAACGCGGCGATCGAAGCCCTGCGCAAGGGCCGCACCGCCGACAGCGCGACCGCCGAGAATGCCTATGACGCGCTGAAGAAATATTCGCGCGACCTGACGCAGGCGGCGCGCGACGGCAAGCTCGACCCGGTGATCGGGCGCGACGAGGAAATCCGCCGCACCATTCAAGTGCTGTCCCGCCGCACCAAGAACAATCCGGTGCTGATCGGCGAGCCCGGCGTCGGCAAGACCGCAATCGTCGAAGGTCTGGCGCTGCGGATTCTCAATGGCGACGTGCCGGAAAGTCTCAAGGACAAGAAGCTGCTGTCGCTCGACATGGGCGCGCTGATTGCGGGTGCAAAATACCGCGGCGAGTTCGAGGAGCGGCTGAAAGCCGTGCTGCAGGAAGTCACCTCCGCCGAAGGTTCCATCATCCTGTTCATCGACGAGATGCACACGCTGATCGGTGCCGGCAAGGCCGACGGCGCGATGGACGCGTCCAATCTGTTGAAGCCCGCGCTGGCGCGCGGCGAACTGCACTGCATCGGCGCGACCACGCTGGATGAGTATCGCAAGCACGTCGAAAAGGACGCAGCTCTGGCGCGGCGGTTCCAGCCGATCTTCGTCTCCGAGCCGACGGTCGAGGATACCATCTCGATTCTGCGCGGCCTGAAGGACAAATACGAACAGCATCACGGCGTGCGCATCACCGATTCCGCGCTTGTGGCGGCGACCACGCTGTCGAACCGCTATATCACCGACCGGTTCCTCCCCGACAAGGCGATCGACCTGATGGACGAGGCCGCGGCGCGGCTGAAGATGCAGGTCGATTCCAAGCCGGAAGAGCTCGATTCGATGGACCGGGAAATCATCCGGCTCAAGATCGAGCAGGAAGCGCTGAAGAAGGAAAGCGACGCCGGCTCGAAGAGCCGGCTGCAGACCCTGGAAAAGGAACTCGCCGACCTCGAGAAGAAGTCGGCCGACCTGACCTCGCGCTGGAGCGCGGAGAAGAACAAGCTGTCGAACGCGCAGAAGCTGAAGAGCGAGCTCGATGGCCTGCGTATCGAACTCGCCAACGCACAGCGCCGTGGCGAGTATCAGCGCGCGGGCGAGCTGGCCTATGGCCGGATTCCCGAACTCGAGAAGAAGCTTGTGGACATCGAGGCCAAGGAAAACGCCGGCGAGATGATGGAGGAGGCGGTCACCGCCAACCACATCGCGCAGGTGGTGTCGCGCTGGACCGGCGTGCCGGTCGACAAGATGCTGGAGGGCGAAAAGGACAAGCTGCTGAAGATGGAAGACAGCCTCGGCAACCGCGTGGTCGGCCAGGCCGAAGCCGTGCATGCGGTGGCAACCGCAGTGCGCCGTTCCCGCGCCGGGCTGCAGGATCCGAACCGGCCGATGGGCTCGTTCATGTTCTTGGGCCCCACCGGCGTCGGCAAGACCGAACTGACCAAGGCGCTGGCCGAATATCTGTTCGACGATGAGACCGCGATGGTACGCCTCGACATGTCCGAATACATGGAGAAGCATTCGGTGTCGCGTCTGATCGGTGCGCCTCCGGGCTATGTCGGCTATGACGAGGGCGGCGCGCTCACTGAAGCGGTGCGGCGGCGGCCGTATCAGGTCGTGCTGTTCGACGAAATCGAAAAGGCGCATCCCGATGTCTTCAACGTGCTGCTGCAAGTGCTCGACGACGGCCGCCTGACCGACGGTCAGGGCCGCACTGTCGACTTCCGCAACACGCTGATCATCATGACCTCGAATCTCGGTTCCGAATTCCTGGTCAACCAGCCGGAAGGCGAGGACACCTCGGCGGTGCGCGAACAGGTGATGGGCACGGTGCGCGCGCATTTCCGCCCCGAATTCCTCAACCGCGTCGACGAGATCATCCTGTTCCATCGCCTGCAGAAGAGCGAGATGGGCCGGATCGTCGAGATCCAGTTCGGCCGGCTCACGAAGCTGTTGGAAGACCGCAAGATCACCCTGACGCTCGATGCCGCAGCGCGCGACTGGCTGGCGGCCAAGGGCTGGGATCCTGCCTATGGCGCGCGGCCGCTGAAGCGGGTGATCCAGCGCAATCTGCAGGATCCGCTGGCGGAGATGATCCTCGCCGGCGACGTCAAGGACGGCGACCGCGTCACGATTTCGGTGGAAGGCAATGTGCTGACGTTCAACGGCAAGGCGCCGCAGACCGCCGAGATCGCGCAGTTCGAGGCGCCGGTGCCGAAACGGAAGCTGAACTGACGCAATTTAATTTAAGGCCCTCTCCGCGACGCGGAGAGGGCGATGGCGCTGATATCCCGAAAAAATGTTGGATCGCAGAAGCGCGGCGGGTGGCCAATTGGCCCGCCGCAACTTTTTGACGTGCGTCAGGGCGCCGCACGGCAAGCGGGTGTTGTCCAAATGAGACACGTAGTGCGATTTAGCGCTTCAAATGTAGAATTCCCTTGAACAACCCATGACGTCGTTGCCACAATCCTTAACGGGAGTTAAGGGGCGTGCGAAGCGCGGCGCGAGATTTTTTGAGAGGCTACAATTCTAAACTGAGGCTGCGATTTCGAGTTGGAATAGCTGAAGCCAGAAGCGGCATTGTTTAGGTGTGTTTGCGCGGGAGGGGCGACCGTGTTGACCGTTAGTTTGCTGGGCGCCAGCCGAGTTACACGTAGTAACGAGCAGATTTGGTCGGACCTCGGCTCGGCGGGACGGCGATTGGCCGGTTTCCTTTTCACCTTTCCGGATCGCCCGCATCGTCGCGAGCGGCTTATCGACTTGTTTTGGCCGGAGCTTGATACCGAGAGGGGCCGCCGAGCCATGAACTCTGCGGTCTGGCGGCTACGGAAGCTGCTTGCGTCGGCTCCCGAATACAGGGAAGGCCACAGCTTGAGGACAGTTGGTCCGGAGACCATTCTTGAAAGGACGCCGTGGCTGGACATTGACACCTGGGCGCTGCTTGAAGCTGCACAGACGACGCTCAATAGCCCGGATGCGCATTTGGAACCGTCCGGAATAAAGGAGATTCTCGCCGTTCTATACAGGTACGAGGGGCCGTTTCTGGATGGCGAGGATGCCGAATGGATTTTGGAAGAGCGCGAAAGGTTGCACTCCCTTTTTATCCAGTCGGCAATGATCATTGTTCGTCATCTCGGGCTTCGCGCCCACTACCACGATGCGATCTTGCTTGCCCGTCACGCGCTGCGCTTTGACCCCTACCGTGAGGAACTGGTTCGGCACCTTCTGACCTTGCTCGCGCTCGATGAAAGAAGAATCGACGCTATCGGTACTACGATCACTGGATCGGCATGATCCGAAAAGAGCTGGGCATCTCGCCGCTTCCGGCGACACGCGCGATCATTGAAGAGATCAGGGATCTCCATAATGCCGAAACCGCTCAGCATTTGCGCGCGCGGCTGGTGAGCCGTGACGAGAGGCAGCGCTTTGTAGTCTGAATGGCAGGCCTGCGGTCCCAAGGCCGCTTCCGAAATCTCGCAAAACCTGGCTAAGCCGTGACGCCGAGCGAAAGCCTTGGCCGGCGCTGCCGCGCCGTGATCGCGCCGTGATCCGAGACCTATCCGTCAGCGAAGCGGACGCGAGAGCCGCTCGTGACCGGAAAGCGAGAATCCCCAGACCATTGCATGATCGTCCCGAGTTCGGGCCATGCGATCGTCGGCCCATGAACTCGCAACGACCGCTGCTCGATCAGGTTTTCATTCTGCGCTTCTGGCGGGAATCCGCCGATGCCAGCGAACACGCGCGTTGGCGGGTCCTGGTCCGCAACATCAACACGCGCCGGCGCGACGTGGTCGATGACGTCCAGCGCGCGTTTGCGATCGTCGTCTCCAATTTGAACGCTGCAGCCGGCGAGCATGAGGAGCCGGAGCGTTTGGACGTTGAACCGTCAACACCAGAGCATTGAGAGACAGCACGTGCGTGGAACCCATCGCTTGACCATTAGCCGTCAGTCGTCACAAACCAAAGTGCGGTGGGGCCGCGACTTCGCTCGCAGTGTGACGATCGTTGCGTGCGTGGGGCTGGCGCTGCTGGTGAGCGGATGCGACACGACTGATTCGCGCTATTTTCGTTACGGCATCGGAACCGATCTCTATTCGGAAGACATCGTTCAGGCGACCCAATATCAGGATATCTACCTCACGGAACTCTGCCGTCAGGCGCTCCCGGTACTATCCACCTCGGACGGTCCGTGCCTCAATGCCTCGCTTGGTCCCAATGACTGGAATTTATTGGTTCAGGCGGGTCTTAACGACGTCGATCGACGCTGCGACTCCTATCTTGCGTGGCTTGATGACAGAAGGCGCACCAACAATGCCGTGCTGAAAGAACTCGGCGATGTCACCGTTGCCAGCCAAGCCATCATGCGCGTGGCGGGAGTTAGTGCAAATCCCATCACACTTGCAGGTCTTGCGTTTGGACTGGCGGCCAATACGTTTACAAACATCAATTCACGTCTGCTGCTGGAGGTGGACAAGACGACAGTTCAAACCCTCGTGCTGCGCCGGAGAAGCGATTTCCGGGGCGAACTTCAGAGCATTCGGATTGGCAATAAGCCTGCGGCCGTTCATGCACTCCGGTCGTATCTGAATATTTGCACGCCTTTCGCGATCGAGACCGATATTAATTCGACGATTACGGTCTTTCAGACCGGCGGGGCAGCAGCTCTGGCCGGGCCTCCGTTGATCAGCGCAGAAACAGTCCGGTCCACGACTATCCAAAGTGCGCGAGAGCCACTGCCAAAAACGGATTTCTCTGAGGTCAGGACGACGCGTCTCCCGAAAGCATTCGTCACCAACGTACAAACCGCACTTTGCGTCCCTGACAAAACCGGCACGGCGGATGCGCCGACCGTACAGGCCATACGCGATTATTTGCTGGCGGCAAGAAAACCGGTGCCCGACACCATCGATCCGACCTCGGCAGCGCTGCGTCCCCTGCTGCAGACCGCTATCGATGACGTCGGCAGTTGTACGGATGCCGGCTTCAAGAACGCGTTCGAGGTCGGCCGTTTCGGAGTCAACGCGAACACGCGCGAGGCGCGAATCAAGGGCCTGCAGAAAAAGATGGCCGCTTTCCTCACTCTCAACAACTCGACCGTCGTGGTGACGCCAACCGGCACGTTTGATGCCCAAACGCGCACCGCTATCAGGGCGATTCGCAAGCTCAACAACGCAACGGACAGCGATCAGCTCGATTCCGATACCGTCAGGAAGATTTTGGCGGCCTCTTGATGCCGAAGTCGGCCGGCAAACGCCGACCGAAAATCTAGCCGGCCGGCGACAGTCATGGAGCAGGCACTATGCCGATTATGAACGAGGATGACGTTCTGCGGGTCGAGCCCGGCATGGCCGGAGCGCTGACGGACGATGGTGACGCCGAGCTGGGCGACGAGGTCGACGTGCTCGGCACAACGGATGTCGATACCCCGGCCGGAAAGGTTTCGTGGACCAAGGTCAGGTTGTTTGTGAGCGTAAAGACCCCCGAGGGATGGGTTCGCTCGGCACATGTCGATCTCGCGGGTGTCGTCCCCGGTGGCCCGATCGACAAGCTCAAATTTGCAAACCAATGCTGGGTGGAGGCACTCTTCTCCGATGCAAACCCACATTACATTGCGGCCGTTGCCGAAATGCGGTCGGCGACATCGAGCGGCCAGCAGGCCGGAAATCCAGATCCGTTGTTCGGACCGTTTCGCTTTACCCAGGCCGAATGGGACGCAGCCAGGGCGGGGCCCGAATTCGGCGTGAGTTCCTATTCCGCCAGGGACATTGCCGATTGGCGCATGCAAGTCGTGGTCTTCACGCTCATGACGCACCGGACTGAGGCGCAGATTTCGACGGAATTGAATGCCGCTACGGCGGGCCGGCGTCCGAGCGCCGCCGAGCTTTACCTTGCCCAGGTGATCGGTGCCAAAGCCGCCGCGGCAGCGCTTACGCAGACGCCGCGGCCGACCCTCAAGGAAGCCTTCGACGGCGTCGCCGCCGCGGATCAAGCCCAGGACCGGCCCTTGGGTTCAACCGATTTCAGCAAGATCGTGGCGCGATACACGGAAGTCCTGGATACCGGCCTGATCAAAGGCGACGACGCGATCGATCGCATCGTTGCCCGGTTGGACCCGGTATTGGAGACGACCAAATCCAACATCATCAGCGCCGGAACGGTCATCTTGGGTGCGCCGCCCGACAGCGTCACGATAAACGGATCCAAAACCCAGGGTCAGAAGTTCGATCCGAGCATGGGTAAGACGTTCGATCAGAAAGCGCCGTTCATTATGCGCCGGCTGCTGGACGACTTTCCGATCTTCAAGGATTTTCATGCGGCGGCTATCCTCGGCAACATCGGCCGGGAGACTGGTGGGTTTACACTGATGCAAGAGGTTCGCCCGAGGGCGGGCAGGGGCGGCCTGGGATGGCTCCAATGGACCGGCAGTCGTCGGGTCGATTTTGAGACGTTTTGCTCACCCCCGAATCCCAGCACGTCAACGGATGAGGGCAATTATTCCTTCATGAAGTTCGAGATGCTGGGTAAAGAGAAGGCAGCGCGGCATCTGTTCGAGGTGACAACAAATCTGGACGACGCCACCCAGGTGTTCATGTCAAAATATGAAAGGCCTGGCGTCCAGGCGCTGGAAGAGCGCAAGACGTTCGCGCGTCGTGCATTGAGCTTGTTCAACAGTACGGGTCCGGCAGTTGGAGGACCGGCAGTAGGAGGACAGGCGGCAGGAACCGTCGTCGCGAAGCTGCGTACCTTGATCGACTCGGGGAAGATCATCTTCGACAAGGCTTCGCTCAAAGATGAATTGCTTGGCATCAACGACGGTGTGAAGGTAACGCCCAAGCTGCAGGCGTTGGTCGTCAAGATATCGGAGTTCGCGGACCCCCAAACAATCCGCATCAGTTCGTTGGTGCGCGGCGGCACTGGAAGCTTCCACACGATGGGCAGAGCCGTCGATATTGGCAACCAGGAAATTGCGCCCATGCTGCTTCCGAAGATCGCAACCGATGATCAGGTTCGAAACCTCGGTATCGACGAACTCATCTTCAATGCCGGGTTTCCAAGTCCCCAGAGGTTCAACTACGATCAGGGGGTGAGGCACGACTTCGATCAGGCGACCCTGAACCTGCACGGCAATCACATCCACTTTGCCGTCACCGCGTAATGATCTATCATCCGGATGCGGTTTTCCGCCCGCGCCAGATCTCGCGGTGAGACGGCAGCTACGACGATAGGTGACACATGCCTGACGCAGGTCCTGCCATGAGCCGCATTCGAACGTCCGGCGGCGGAGCGCTCTTTTTGATCCTGGCGTTGGTTTCGGTGATGCCGGTCTGGGCAGACGAAGGTCGATGTCTGATTGCCGTCAAGGGGCACACCTACCTGAAGGGCAACTGCAATATCAGTGTGGAAACCGGCGGAAGCTTCAAAGTAGGCGTCGGCGAGCAGTCTCGATCCGAACACTTCGCCTACGTCGTGCTGAATTCCGAGCCGCGAAAGGGCCGTGGGTACTGGAACGGCGTTGACGGCGAGGACCACGCGCACGAAGACCTTGGCGTGTTGAAAAGAAAGGGCGCCTGCTGGTCCAACGCAAACGCGAAAGTCTGCGCGTGGCGGCACGACTAATGTGTTGACGATACCGCATTAAGCAACCAAATGACGCGCGATCGCTCCTGCGGCGCGGCCTTGAGGACCGGGCCACCGGCCCACGCCGATATCAGCGTTCTCA
>CAVZWE010000034.1:0-68104 GCA_963778925.1 uncultured Alphaproteobacteria bacterium
GTTGGTCCCGATGATATGCGGACACAGTTCGCGATAGCGGCCGCCGTAGATGCAGGTTACCTGCTGCTCGGCTAGGATCGCGTTGCGGAAGAGGGTGTAAGTGGGGCTTGGCACCGTGAAATCCGAGATGCAACCACCACCGCAATGGGCCCGGATTGCGCTGCGCTGGATCCGGGCTACGCTGGCTCGCCTCTACTTTGCTGCGACGGGCGTCAGCTCGAACACTCGACCGTGTTTGGCCGCCTCAGCGATATCGCCACGACGCAAAGCCAACCTTACTGTATCGAGCTTGCGCGCATCGTCGGGAGAAAGATAAGGCGACCACGCCGTATCGTCTTCGATCAGATCGACGGCGACCTCGGCAGCATACTTGCCTTCATGGACGAACTCTTTTGATTTTCGCATTATTGCGTCTTCCGTTTCATGAAATCAGGCGACCAGCGTTCCGGTGTTGGTCGATAGGCTGTGACCAGAACCGCCGGCGTCCCCTTAATCTTTGGAACACCCCACATCACGTGGATCGGCAGGCCGTCCCGATCGCGCTGCAGGACCAACACGGACGGCTCCTTGCGCGAATCTGGATAGTCCTCGACAACGACGGCTGACTCGATGCCGGCCAATGCTTCGTCTAGCAGAATATCATCGGCCGCTAGTTCGCGATAGCCATGTCGCGAGACAACATATTCGCCCCGTTTTAAGAGCTCTTGAACGAGGGCCAGGACTTGGCTCAATCCCTCTACTCCGCCGCCTCGCTCGCTCCGCTCTTCCGTGGCTTCCCCGCCCTCGCCAGCACCGGCGCCAGGAACTTGCCGGTGTAGCTGCGCGGCGCCTTGACGATGTCCTCCGGCGGGCCCCAGGCGACGATTTCGCCGCCGCCGTCGCCGCCTTCGGGGCCGAGGTCGATCACCCAGTCGGCGGTTTTGATCACTTCGAGATTGTGCTCGATCACCACGACCGTGTTGCCCTGCGACACCAGCTCGTGCAGCACTTCCAGCAGCTTCTTGACGTCGTGGAAATGCAGGCCGGTGGTCGGCTCGTCCAGGATGTAGAGCGTGCGGCCGGTGGCGCGTTTGCTCAGTTCCTTCGCCAGCTTGACGCGCTGGGCTTCGCCGCCGGACAAGGTGGTGGCCTGCTGGCCGACATGGATGTAGTCGAGGCCGACGCGGTGCAAGGTTTTGAACGTTTCGCGGACGCGCGGCACCGCCTTGAAGAATTCGGCGGCTTCCTCGACGGTCATGTCGAGCACGTCGGCGATCGACTTGCCCTTGAACAGCACTTCGAGCGTCTCGCGGTTGTAGCGCTTGCCCTTGCAGACATCGCAGGTGACGTAGACGTCGGGCAGAAAGTGCATCTCGATCTTGATGACGCCGTCGCCCTGGCAGGCCTCGCAGCGGCCGCCCTTGACGTTGAAGGAAAACCGCCCGGGCTCGTAGCCGCGCGCCTTGGCTTCGGGCAGGCCGGCGAACCATTCGCGGATCGGCGTGAAGGCGCCGGTATAGGTCGCGGGATTGGAGCGCGGGGTGCGGCCGATCGGCGACTGGTCGATGTCGATGATCTTGTCGATATGCTCCAGCCCCTCGATGCGGTCGTGCGGGGCGGCGCCCTCGCTGGCGTTGTTGAGCTTTCGCGCGATCGCCTTGTACAGCGTGTCGATCAACAGCGTCGACTTGCCGCCGCCGGAAACGCCGGTCACGCAGGTGAACAGCCCCAGCGGAATTTCCGCCGAGATGTTCTTCAGATTGTTGCCGCGCGCGTTGATCACCTTGATGGTGCGGCGATGGTTCGGCGGCTTGCGCTCGGGGATCGCGACCGACAATTCGCCGGTGAGGTATTTTCCGGTCAGCGAGTTCGGGCTGCGCATGATGTCGGCGGGCGTGCCCTGGGCGACGATATGGCCGCCATGCATGCCGGCGCCGGGGCCGATGTCGAGCACGTGATCGGCAAGCCGGATGGCGTCCTCGTCGTGCTCGACCACGATCACGGTATTGCCGAGGTCGCGCAGCCGCTTCAGCGTTTCCAATAGCCGCGCATTGTCGCGCTGGTGCAGGCCGATCGAGGGCTCGTCCAGCACATAGAGCACGCCGGTCAGCCCGGAGCCGATCTGCGAGGCCAGCCGAATGCGCTGGCTCTCGCCGCCGGAGAGCGTGCCGGAGGCGCGCGCCAGCGTCAGGTAATTGAGGCCGACATCGAGCAGGAACGACAGCCGCTCGCGGATCTCCTTGAGCACGCGCGCGGCGATCTCGTTCTGCTGCGCGTTGAGCGCCTTCGGCACGGTCTCGAACCATTCGCCGGCGCGGCGTACCGACAGCTCCGAGATCTCGCCGATGTGCTTGCCGCCGATCTTGACGCACAGCGCCTCCGGCTTGAGCCGGTAGCCGTGGCAGGCCTCGCAGGGAACGTCGGAGAAATATTTCGCCAGCTCCTCGCGCGCCCATTCGCTTTCGGTCTCGCGGTAGCGGCGGTTGATATTGGTGATGACGCCCTCGAACGGCTTCTTGGTGTCGTAGGAGCGCACGCCGTCTTCATAGGAGAACTTTATCTCGTCCTCGCCGGAGCCGTGCAGGATCGCGGCTCTGCGTTTTCTTCGGCAGGTCCTTCCATTTGGTGTCGAGCGTGAACTTGTAGTACTTGCCGAGCGCGGTCAGCGTCTGGATGTAATAGGGCGAGGACGACTTCGCCCATGGCGCGATCGCGCCCTTGCGCAGGCTCAGCTCCTTGTCGGGGATCACCAGGTCTTCGTCGATATGCTGCTCGACGCCGAGCCCGCCGCAGGCCGGGCAGGCGCCGTAGGGGTTATTGAACGAGAACAGCCGCGGCTCGATCTCCGGAATGGTGAAGCCGGACACCGGGCAGGCGAATTTTTCCGAAAACAGGATCCGCTCCGGCCCGCTCTTGTCATGGATTTTCGCGACCTTCTTGGCCGCAGGTTCAGTCTGCTCCCTCCCCCCTTGTGGGGGAGGGTTGGAGAGAGGGGGTGCTTCCGCATACTCGATGACAGCCAACCCCTCGGCGAGCTTCAGCGCAGTCTCAAAACTCTCCGCCAGGCGCTGGCCGATGTCCGGGCGCACCACGATGCGGTCGACCACGACGTCGATGTCGTGCGGGAATTTCTTGTCGAGTGTAGGCGCCTCGGCCAGCTCATAGAACGTGCCGTCGATCTTGACCCGCTGGAATCCCTTTTTGAGATATTCGGCGAGCTCCTTCCTGTATTCGCCCTTGCGGCCGCGCACGACCGGCGCCAGCAGATAGAGCCGCGTGCCCTCGGGCAGATCAAGCACGCGGTCGACCATCTGCGAGACGATCTGGCTCTCGATCGGAAGACCCGTGGCGGGCGAATACGGCACCCCGACGCGGGCCCACAACAGCCGCATGTAGTCGTAGATCTCGGTCACGGTGCCCACCGTCGAGCGCGGATTCTTCGAGGTGGTCTTCTGCTCGATCGAGATCGCCGGCGACAATCCGTCGATCTGGTCGACGTCGGGCTTCTGCATCATCTCCAGGAACTGGCGGGCATAGGCCGACAGCGACTCGACGTAGCGGCGCTGGCCCTCCGCATAGATGGTGTCGAAGGCGAGCGAGGATTTTCCCGATCCCGACAGCCCGGTGAAGACCACGAGCCTGTCGCGCGGAATTTCCAGATCGATGTTCTTGAGATTGTGCTCGCGCGCGCCGCGGATCGTTATCGCGCGCGTGCCGGCCGTCTGTTGGCGCTTCGCCCTGATCACTTCATCCATATCGGCAATTCCAGTCGCGTTGAGCCGCGGCTTGCGTTTCAGGCGCGCATCGCCGGTAGCCGGGATCGGACGCCAATAAGTGAGCTCGGAACATAGGAAGAACGGGCGGGGATTTCCAGTGCCGCGTGCGATCCATCAACGGTTTGTTGGATCGCGCAGCGTTTTCAAGCGGAAGCCGTCGCGCGATGGCGGCAGCAGGCAACAGCTCCGCGCGAACGCGAACAAAAAGACCGGCGCGAGGCCGGCTTTTTCCAAATCGAGACGCTCAGTTCGGGCTGATCAGTACTTCCCGATGACCGGCCCACCCCAGCGATAGTTGATGCGGGCGGTGACCAGGTCAGCGTCCTGGCGGATGGAATCGGTGCGTGAGTTGTTACCGGCGACAGGAAATACGCTGGTGAAGTTCTCGTTCCGCGTGCCCATGAACAGATGGTCGTATTCGACCGCTGCGGACCAGTTCGGCGCGAAGCTGAATTCCAGGCCGGTGCCGACCGTGCCGCCCCAACGGGTGTCGGTGGTGTGATCGGTCACCGTTCCCGGTCCGGTCAGCACTCCTTCGTAGCGATTGTCGGTGACGGCACCGCCGCCTTTCACGTAGAGCAGAACGGTGTTCCAGGCATAGCCGATCTGGCCGGTGAACAGGCCGAAGGCGTCGATGTGGGTGCGGTTGGTGGCGCCGAGCGCCGCGAGGCTTGGATTCGACCCCTTGAAGTCGGCCCAGTTGCCCTGCGCTTCGGCGCCGAACACCCACGAGCCCGCTTGCCAGCGGTAGCCGATCTGGCCGCCAACGGTGCCGCCAGTCGCGTCGTGACAACCTTCAGCGGCCGGCCGCGATCGGAACGCCGAGGATGGCCGTATTGGTGTAGCAGTTGCGGCTCGATCCCCAGCCGCCATTGATGCCGGTGTAGAAGCCGCTCCAGTCGTAGAGGGCTGGGATCATCGCGGGAGCGGCCTTGTAGGTCCGCGCGGGAAGGTCGGCTGCGAATGCGGGCGCGGTCATGCCGAACGCAAGCAGACCAGCAACACCCAGCAAAATCTTCTTCACGTCGTCGTCTCTCCGGCTCTTCTTCGCTTCACTCACCCAGAAGCGTTGTCTCGAAGCCTATCCAGCAGCGGCCGCAGCGGCTGACCCCAACATAGTCGATTCAATAGCAAATGCCGTCTCTGGAATGCAACACTCTCCGAGGAAGTTAGATTGCCGGAAGTTAATGATTTATTGGGCATTTCGGGAAGCGCGGGGAGCTCGTCGGAAGGCCAAAACGAGCGTCGGCGGCGCCTGCGGGCCGGTGCCCGCGAGGCCAGCCAGACCGCCCGGCATCCGATGGAACAAAACTGGAACATTGGCTTTGGGGATGCTATATGTGGATAACCCCGGGGATAACCCAAGGGATCGCCGAGCGGGCGGGCCGGGCGAGCGTATAGGGTCGATCCTAAGGAACGAGACGAGCGATGTTGCCAGTGATTTTCGAAAGTGGAGAGCGGCGATGGCAGGAAGCGTAAACAAGGTCATTCTGGTCGGAAATCTCGGCAAGGATCCTGAAATCCGGCGGACCCAGGACGGACGCCCGATTGCCAATCTGAGCGTGGCGACCTCCGAAAGCTGGCGCGACAAGGCCACCGGCGAGCGCAAGGAAAAGACCGAGTGGCATCGGGTGGTGATCTTCAACGAAGGGCTCTGCAAGGTCGCCGAACAATATCTGAAGAAGGGCGCCAAGGTTTACCTCGAGGGCCAGTTGCAGACCCGGAAATGGACCGACGCCAGCGGGGTCGAGAAATACTCGACCGAGGTGGTGCTGCAGGGCTTCAACTCGAACCTGACCATGCTCGATGGCCGCAGCGGCGGCGGTGGCGGCAATTTCGCCTCGGAGGAATCCGGCGGCGATTTCGGCTCCGGCGGTCCGTCGGTGGCGGCACCCCGCCGCGCGGTCGCAGCCGGCGCCCGCAACAGTGACATGGACGACGACATTCCGTTCTGAGCGCGGGACAACCCGCGCCCGGATTCTGCCGCGGCCACATCGCGCGGCGGCAAGCGATTGACCTGTTTTCGATGTAAATGATATTAACATCATGTTAGACTCACCAACATGAGGGCGGATGGAAGCCGCGGGCGCACCTGCCACGGGTTTCCATCCGGGAATACGCATCATGAGCCTTTGCGTCATGAGCCTTGACCGAGCCTTGCATGAGCCTCGTGCCGCTGCTCGATGCCGCGCCGGCGATCCCGCTGCACGCCTTCGCGGCCATGACCGCTTTCGTGCTCGGCCTCGTCCAGTTCGCTGCGCCGAAGGGAACGCTGCCCCATCGCACCGTCGGCTGGATCTGGGTTGGCTTGATGGCGGCGGTGGCGGTCAGTTCGTTCTGGATCCACCAGATCAAGCTGATCGGCCCGTGGAGTCCGATCCATCTGTTGTCGATCTTCACGCTGGTGGTGCTTCCGATCGGCGTGTGGCGCGCGCACAGGCACCGTGTCGCCGATCACCGCCGCATCATGATCTCCATTTTCGCCGGCGCGCTGGTGGTCGCCGGGCTGTTCACGCTGCTGCCGGGACGGATCATGCACGCCGTCGTGTTCGGCCCTTAGCACCCCTCCCAAATGCCGGTCCAAGGCGTCCGATTTTCGCCTGCGCAATCGCGCCCTGCGACGCGCGTTTCGAGGCTGGTTTTTGGCGCTGCGACGAGCAGGGCCGCGAGCGGCGTAAGTCTCTGGAAAAACGAGGGGAAAAAGCCGTCGCCGGCGACCAGTTAAGGGTGGTTTGGAAGCCCTCGATACGCTATATGATTCGGAGCAAGAACTGACCGGATTCCCCCTTTGTCTGACCCTGAAGATACGAAGCCCGGAGAGCCGCCGGGGCCCTCGGATATTCGTCCCGTATCCATCCTCGACGAGATGAAACGCTCCTACCTCGATTACGCCATGAGCGTGATCGTGGCGCGCGCGCTGCCCGATGCGCGCGACGGCCTCAAGCCGGTGCATCGCCGCATTCTCTACGCGATGTACGAGAACGGGTTCGAGTGGAACAAATCCTACAACAAGTCGGCGCGCACCGTCGGCGACGTGATCGGTAAATACCATCCCCACGGCGACCAGTCGGTCTACGACGCGCTGGTCCGCATGGCGCAGGATTTCTCGATGCGCGTGCCGCTGATCGACGGACAGGGCAATTTCGGCTCGGTCGACGGCGATATGGCCGCCGCGATGCGTTACACCGAATCCCGCCTGACCAAGATCGCGCAAACACTGCTCGACGACATCGACAAGGATACCGTCGATTTCCAGGCCAATTACGACAACCGGGATCGCGAACCGACGGTCCTGCCGGCGAAATTCCCGAACCTCCTGGTCAACGGTGCCGGCGGCATCGCCGTCGGCATGGCGACCAATATTCCGCCGCATAATCTCGGCGAGGTGATCGATGCCTGCATCGCGCTGATCGACAATCCCGCGCTGACCATCGACGAACTCATCAACATCATTCCCGGACCGGATTTTCCGACCGGCGGCATCATCCTCGGCCGCCAGGGCATCCGCGCCGCCTACCATCTCGGCCGCGGCTCGATCGTGATGCGCGGCAAGGTGAAGATCGACACCGTCCGCAAGGACCGCGAAGCGATCATCATCACCGAAATTCCCTATCAGGTGAACAAGGCCACCATGGTCGCGCGGATCGGCGAACTGCATCGCGAGAAGCAGATCGACGGCATCGCCGACCTGCGCGACGAATCCGACCGCGACGGTTATCGCGTCGTGGTCGAGCTCAAGCGCGACGCCATGGCCGATGTGGTGCTGAACCAGCTCTATCGCTTTACGCCGCTGCAGACCAATTTCGGCGCCAACATGGTGGCGCTCGATGGTGGCCGGCCGCAGGTCATGAACCTCAGGGATATGCTGACGGTGTTCGTCGCCTTCCGCGAGGAGGTGGTGACCCGCCGCACCAAGTTCCTGCTCAACAAGGCCCGTGACCGCGCCCATATCCTGGTCGGTCTCGCCATTGCGGTGGCCAATATCGACGAGATCATCCGGGTGATCCGGACCTCGCCCGATCCCAACACCGCGCGCGACACCCTGATGTCGCGCGACTGGGCGGCGAAGGACGTCTCCGCGATGATCACGCTGATCGACGATCCGCGCCACCGCATCAATGCCGACGGTACGACGCGGCTTTCGCTGGAGCAGGCCAGGGCCATTCTCGACCTGCGGCTGCAGCGGCTCACCGCGCTCGGGCGCGAGGAGATCGGCCAAGAGCTCGACAAGCTCGCGCTGGAGATCAACGATTATCTCGACATCCTGCGCTCGCGCGCCCGGGTCCAGGCGATCGTCAAGACCGAGCTTGCCGACGTGAAGTCGGAATTCGCGACCCCGCGCAAGACCGTCATCATCGACCAGGAAAACGAGGTCGAGGACGAGGACCTGATCCAGCGCGAGGACATGGTGGTCACGGTGTCCCATGCCGGCTACGTCAAGCGCGTGCCGCTGTCGGCCTATCGGGCACAGCGGCGCGGCGGCAAGGGCAGGGCGGGGATGCAGACCCGCGACGAGGATTTCGTCAGCCGGCTGTTCGTGGCCTCCACCCATACCCCGGTGCTGTTCTTCTCCTCGCGCGGCCAGGTCTACAAGGAAAAGGTCTGGCGGCTGCCGATGGCGGCGCCGAACGCCCGCGGCAAGGCCATGATCAACATCCTGCCGCTGGAGCAGGGCGAACGCATCACCACCATCATGCCGCTGCCGGAGGATGAATCCTCCTGGGCCAATCTCGACGTGATGTTTGCGACCACCGGCGGCAATGTCCGCCGCAACAAGCTGTCGGATTTCGTCGACGTCCGGCGCTCCGGTATCATCGCCATGAAGCTCGACGACAGCGAGGCGATCGTCGACGTGCAGATCTGCACCGAGCGCGACGACGTGCTGCTGACGGCGGCCGGCGGCCAGTGCATCCGCTTCCCCGTCACCGACGTGCGGGTGTTCACGGGACGCACTTCGATGGGCGTGCGCGGCATCGCCCTCGCCAGCGGGGACAAGGTGATCTCGCTGACCATCCTGCGCCATCTGGACGCCGATGCCGAGGAGCGCGCCGCCTATCTGCGCCGCGCCAATGCGGTGCGGCGTGGCGGCGTCGAGGAGGAGGCGGGCACCGACAACGAGGATGCCTCCGGCGCAATCGAGCTCGGCGAGACACGCTATGTCGAAATGTCCGCCCACGAGCAGTTCGTGCTGACCATCAGCGAGAACGGCTATGGCAAGCGCTCGTCGTCGTTCGAATACCGGACCACCGGCCGCGGCGGCAAGGGGATCGTCGCAATGTCGGTGAACGACCGCAACGGCAAGCTGGTAGCGTCATTCCCGGTCGAGGACAGTGACCAGATCATGCTGGTGACCGACAAGGGCCAGTTGATCCGCTGTCCGGTCGAGGGCATCCGGATCGCCGGCCGCTCGACCCAGGGCGTCATCGTGTTCGACACTGCCGAAGACGAGCACGTGGTCTCCGTCGAACATATCGGCGAGGACGCCGAAAACGGCAACGGAAACGGAAATGGAGGCTAGGGCGCCCGCCTTAGCCTCCATTTTCTGTCTGATGCCAGAATTGTTGATGCCGTGACGCGCTCTATGGCGTGCGGTCGGCGCTGACCAGCCGGGCTTCCCGGATGACCAGGGTCTTGGAGCCGGCAACGCGCAGGCAGGACGCTTCGAAATTCGGCCATGCCTTCTGCGAACAGCTCGGGCCCAAGGTGTGGATATCGAGCCGGTCACCCTTGGCGAGGGCTTGCGGAACGCTGGCTTCGACCTGCGGGGCAAAGCCGGGAAGAACGGTGAGGGCTGCGGCGACGAACGCAGCAATAGCGACTGCAGAAAGAGCCTTGATCATGACGGTCCCCTGTCATTGGGCCTTTTGGCCCGTCGTTTCGTTAACCATTTGATACCCAGCGCGGGTTTCCGGACGTCTTCGCGTCAGCCGAAAATGGTTTCGTCGCCCCGGAGTTTTGTTTCGTTGCCATCGGCGGGACGAAACAGTGCCGGCTCGCATAGGAGACGCCCTGGACCTCGAAGTGGTTCGAGGGTCGGTGAAATATAAAAACACCCGCGTTTGTGCCCGGGATGGGAACCGGGCCCGGCTTGCCGGGCCGCCCGGGGCGGGGTAGACGGGTTTATGCCCCGCATCGCGCTCTATCCCGGCTCATTCGATCCCGTCACCAATGGCCATCTGGACGTGGTCAGGCATGGCGTCTTGCTGTGCGACCGGCTGATTGCCGCGATTGGCGTTCATCCCGGCAAAAAGCCGCTGTTTTCGGTGGAGGAGCGGCTGAAGATGGTGCGGGAGGTGTTTGCCCCGATCGCCGCCAGGGCCGGCTGCGCCTTCGACTGCACGACTTACGACAACCTCACTGTCACAGCGGCGCAGAACAGCGGCGCCACCATCATGATTCGGGGCCTGCGCGATGGCACCGACCTGGACTATGAAATGCAGATCGCGGGCATGAACGAAGCCATGGCGCCCGACGTGCATACGGTGTTCGTTCCGGCCTCGGCCGCCGTCCGCCCGATCACCGCCACACTGGTGCGCCAAATCGCCGGCATGGGCGGCGACGTGTCGGCGTTCGTGCCGCCGTCGGTTGCGGCCGGCCTCAAGGCCAAATTCGCCGGCAAGTAAATCAATCGCCACCTAACACCTGATCCGGAGTTTTCATGATCCGAGCTCTCGCCTTTATCGCCATGCTGATCTGCGCTGTGCCCGCGATCGCGCAGCCGCTTCCCGCCGGTCTCGACAAGCAGAATGCGATCGTCATCGACACCACCAAGGGCCGCATCGTCATCAAGCTGCGGACCGATATCGCGCCCCAGCATGCCGAGCGCATCAAGCAATTGGCGCGCGAGGGGTATTACAACAACGTGCCGTTCCACCGCGTGATGGACGGCTTCATGGCGCAGACCGGCGACGGAAAGAATTTCGACGGCACCGGCGGATCGAAATATCCGAACCTGAAACAGGAATTTTCCAACGTTCACTTCAAGCGCGGCATCGTCGGCATGGCGCGGCGCGGCGACAGTGTCGACACCGCCAATTCGCAGTTCTTCATCATGTTTGCCGATGGCGCGAGCCTCGATGGCCAGTACACCGTGATCGGCGAGGTGGTGTCCGGCATGGATGTGGTCGACAAGCTCAAGAAGGCGCCGCCGGGATCGGCGGGCGGCGCCGTGGCCGACCCCGACAAGATGGTGAAGGTGCAAGTCGCATCCGACATCAAGTGAGCGGCGGTGGCGCGGCGTCGCAAACCCGGGATCTGGTTTGCCGCGGGGCTGCTGCTTGCGTCATCGACCTGCACGCTGGCCGAAGAGGCGCGGGTCGATAACATCCGTGAAGCGTTCGCGCGATTCAGCGCCTGCTGGAAGCCGCCGCCGGCGTCACGCGCCAACCCCATGGACATCACGGTGATCGTGAGTTTCAACCGTGCCGGCGAGATCCTCGGTCATCCCAGGATCACCTATGAATCGGCGCAGGCGACCGACAACGATCGGGTGGAATACCGCGTCGCGGTGATGGAGGCGTTGCAACGCTGCACGCCGATGCCATTTACCGAGAGTATGGCCGGCGCCGTTGCTGGCCGGCCGTTCGCCATCCAGTTCCATAATCGCAAACCTTCACCCCAACCCGCAGAGAAGAGAGCATGGCTGACACCGAAAATACTTTGATCCTCGAAACCACGCAGGGGCCCGTCACCATCGAGATGCGGCCCGACCTTGCCCCCGGCCACGTCGCGCGGATCAAGGAACTCGTGCGCGAGGGATTCTACGACGGCATCGTGTTCCACCGCGTGATCGAAGGCTTCATGGCGCAAACCGGCTGCCCGCAGGGCACCGGCACCGGCGGAAGCGGCAAGAAGCTCAAGGCCGAGTTCAACAGTGAGCCGCATGTCCGCGGCACCACCTCGATGGCGCGCGCGGCCAGCCCGGATTCCGGCGACAGCCAGTTCTTCATCTGCTTCGACGATGCGTCTTTCCTCAACAAGCAGTACACGGTCTGGGGCAAGGTGACGTCCGGCATGGAGAACGTCGACAAGATCAAGCGCGGCGAGCCGGTGCAGAATCCCGACAAGATCGTCAAGGCCCGCATGGCGCTGGACGCGGCGTGAGGCGCAAGCAACAGCACGTTCAATGTCATGCCCGGCGAAAGCGGGGCATCCAGTACTCGCGGACGTTCGTTACAAGCGATGCCGGCGATTACTGGATCGCCCGCCGGAGCCCGTCATCGGGCGGCGCGAGACGCCGACCCGTTGGCGGGCGATGACGGGCTGCGCCATGCGCACCGACCTCTTCGACTTCGAATTGCCGGCCGCCCACATCGCGCTGCGCCCGGCCAGCCCGCGCGATTCTGCTGCCATGCTGGTGGTGCAGCCCGAGGGCGTGTTGCGCGACCGCGTCGTTGCCGATCTTCCGCAATGGCTCGAGCCCGGCGACCAGCTGGTGGTGAATGACACCAAGGTGATATCGGCCCAGCTCAAGGGCCGCCGCATCGGCCGCGAGACCGAACCGAAGATCGAGGCGACGTTGATCAAACGCGTCGATGGCTCGCGCTGGCGGGCGCTGGTCAAACCGGCGAAGAAACTGTCGCGAGGCGACGTGGTTCGCTTCGGCAATGAGGGCAAGGTCTGCCTGCTCGGCCATCTCGATGCGGAGGTCGAGCACAAGGGCGACGAGGGCGAGATCACGCTGTCGTTTTCATTCCACGGGCCGGCGCTCGATTCGGCCATCGCCGATCTCGGTCACGCGCCGCTGCCGCCTTATATCGCCTCGCGGCGCACGCCCGACGAACGCGACAGCGCCGACTACCAGACCATGTTCGCGTCCCGCGAAGGCGCGGTCGCGGCGCCCACGGCGGGATTGCATTTTACACCTCGTCTGGAAGCAGCCCTGCGCGAGCGCGGTGTCGGCATTCACCTGACAACGCTGCATGTCGGCGCAGGGACCTTCCTGCCGGTCAAGACGGACCACACGGAAGCGCACCAGATGCATTCCGAATGGGGTAGCCTCTCCGCCGAGACCGCGCGTGCGCTGAATACGGCGCGCGCCAGTGGCGCCCGTGTTGTCGCCGTCGGCACCACCTCGCTCAGGCTTCTGGAAAGCGCCACCGCGGAAGACGGCACGATCGAGCCGTTCACGGGCGAAACCGCGATTTTCATCACCCCGGGCTATCGGTTTCGCGCGGTGGATATTCTCCTGACCAATTTCCACCTGCCGCGTTCGACGCTGTTCATGCTGGTGTCGGCCTTCAGCGGCCTCGAGGCCATGAAGCGGGCCTATGCCCACGCGATCAAGAGCGGCTACCGGTTCTATTCCTACGGCGACGCCTGCCTGCTGTTCCGCGCCCGCGACTAGGGCGCGAACTCATTAGCGCGTAGTCAAATTCGGATTGACAGGCCGACGGACCTCAAAATGTCTGCTCGTCGGGTGAGACCGGATGTGACCGGCGCGCTGTCAAACGACGCGAATGACCCAAAGCGGGCAATGCTCAGCAAAGCGCGGATGCGGCGGGTGGTCACGTTCTTGATCAAACGTGTTCGGGAAAGGCGGAGCGATGAAGTTCTATTCGGCCTGTCGGGCGGCCTCGGCATACGAATGTGGTAGGGCTGTTGAGCGGGCGTCATGAACCGCCAGTCTTTTCAACGCGGGTCGGCGCGTTCGCGTCGGGTCGCCGCGCAACGAGAATATTGGCGATACACTCCAGCACCGTCTCGCGCCTTTGATTGCGCAAGAGGATTCGGTTGCGAACGATTCCCCTATCGGATTTGGATTTCGACTCACGCCATCTCCAGAACCGTCATTTCGAGATCAAGCGCGTCGTCCGGGCGTACTGCGTTCGGCAGCCTCAGTTCATCCCAGCCCATTCCCGCAAGGACATGGAATCGTGGCTGAAGCCGGGTCGTCAACAAAATAAAGATCGAGAAGGTATGGGCGCTGGATGAAGTCAGCCCCCCAAAAATTGAACGTGCCGCAGCCTCCTCATCGATGTGGCGGAGCACCGGATCATACTGTTTAGCGAACTGAATGATTTCGTTCTTGGTGACGAGATAGGGTCCGCCGGTGCAACTGGTGCCGATTTCCGCGTCTTCAAAGTACAAGTTGGCCATCGGTTAATCCTTGGCGAGATGCCGTTCCTGAGTTGGATCAAAGTCAGCTATGTTCCTATGGCGTCCAGACAGTATTGGCCTGTTTCGACCCCTAGTGGCCTAATTTGATTATGCCCAGTTTGAATTGCGATGGCCAACTGAAGGCACGAAAGCCCAAAAGGTAAGAGAGATGACCTCTACCCTTACCTACATTGCCGCTGTGGTGGCCGGTTTGGCGATAGTGGCCACTGCCTTTAACGTCAGTCGTAGAGGGCTGCTTCCGGGCTTGGTCGCCGGCTGTCATGTTTGGCGTCGCCGTTTGGGCTTCGCCTGTGGCGCCGCTCCCTCACTCCGGGTTTGCTGGCCCATCTTCTATTCAACGCAACTTGTGATCCATCCGCTAATCTCGTGGAGAGCTCAGTCCTCAGACTGCATACATTTGTCTAAGTGTCTGTCCGAAGAGTTCTTGAATCATGTGAATCATCTGTGATTCAAGTGTGGTGGCCTGATTCGAGGAGGGGTCACCGATGTGGACGAGCCAGAACCGCGCCCGCTACGACCGCAGCAAGTTGCGTTATCCGAGCGATCTGACCGACGAGGAATGGGGACTGGTCGAACCGCTGATCCCGCCGGGCAAGACTGGCGGTGGCAAGCGGACGGTGATCGTGCGGGAGGTGGTGAACGGCCTGATGTACATTCTCTCGACCGGCTGTCAGTGGCGCGCGATCCCGAAAGATCTGCCGCCGAAAAGCTCAGTGCACGACTACTTCGATCTGTGGACCTATGACGGCACACTGGAACGAATCCATCACGCGCTCTATCAGCAGTGTCGAGAACAAGCGCAGCGGAAAGCCAGTCCGACCGCCGCCATCATCGACAGCCAGAGCGTGAAAAGCGCGGAAAAAGGGGGGCGTGCATTGATCCGCACGGCTACGATGCGGGCAAGAAGATCAAGGGCAAGAAGCGGCACATTCTTGTCGACACAGTAGGCCTGCTGCTCCACGCCATCGTTCATCCGGCCGACATTCAAGATCGCGATGGAGGCGTTCTCGTCATGGCGACATTGTTCGGCACGTTCCCGTTTTTGAAGACGCTGTTCGCCGACAGCGGATATCAAGGACCGAAATTTGCGAAAGCGCTTGCAGAAGTTCTTCCGCGTGTCGACATTGAAATCGTCAAACGTTCCGATGCGGGTCAACGGATTTGTGGTCTTGCCCAAACGCTGGATCGTCGAGCGCACCATTGCGTGGCTCAACCGCTGCCGCCGCCTGGCCAAGGATTGGGAGAACCTCAACCGAAAGGCGCTCGCGTTCTTGCGCCTCGCCTCAATCCGCCTCATGCTCAGAAAACTCTGCAATCCGGCCTGAAGTCTCCGGACAGACTCTAACATTACAGTTGCCTTTTATGGAGATTTCTGAATCCATGGGCAACCATGATTCGAAGATCGTGGACGCAGACAGCGTCGATTGAAGAGACGCTTGCGTTATGGGCGGCGTCGCTTCGGGAGATCAAGCAGCGGATACGTCCGTTGTTCAAGCAAGAGCGTGTTGCGACGAACGCAGGCTTGTTTCTGGAAGGTCTGCTCGGAGATGAGCAGCGCAAAACCGGTTGGATGCGCGCGGAGGCGGCTGGCGATCCTGGCCCTTGGCGGCAGCAGGCGATCTTGGGTCGCAGGGATTGGGATGCTGATGCCCTGCGCGATATCGTCCGCGATTATGTCATCGAGCATTTGGCGGATGACGATGCGGTCCTGGTGATCGACGAGACCGGCTTTCTCAAGCAGGGCAAGGCGTCGTGCGGAGTGGCGCGGCAATACACTGGTTCCGCGGGCAAGATCACGAACTGCCAGATCGGCGTCTTCGCTGCCTACGTCTCGCGCCACGGTCATGCGTTCATCGATCGCGCGCTGTATCTTCCGAAGGAATGGACTGACGATCCAGATCGCCTCAAAGCCGCGTACGTGCCCCCCGACGCCGGTTTTGCGACCAAACCAAAGCTTGCGACGAGAATGATCGCACGCGCCATAAGCGCGTCTGTACCATTCAAATGGGTTGCTGGCGATACTGTCTACGGCGTTGGCGATATCGAACAGCAACTGCGTCGCGGAGGCAAAGGCTATGTGCTCGGGGTCAGCAGCGCTCATGTATTTCGATCCTGGGGCAAGCGTCGATCGGTCGCCGGTACGGCCGCCGACATCGCCCAGACGCGGCGCGCGTCCGACTGGAAACGCCTGTCGGCAGGAGCCGGAACCAAAGGACCGCGGCTGCATGATTGGTGCTATCTCGAATTGGCCGATCTAGAAGTCGAAGAATCAAACGACGCAAATCCGGGTCTTTGGACACGCGGTCTGCTGATCCGTCGTCGTATCGCCGATGGCGATCTCGCCTTCTTCACCACCTGGTGCCCAGCGGCAACATCCATCGAAACGCTGGTCGCGGTCGAAGGCCATCGGTGGGCGATCGAGGACAGTTTTGAGACCGCGAAGAACGAGTTCGGACTCGATCACAACGAGAGCAGGTCCTGGCATGGCTGGCATCGCCACGTTTCCATGGTCATGCTCGCCTTCGCCATGATGGCGGCGATCCGCCATCGCGCCAACCCGGTTCTGCCAAAAAAAACGCAACGCCGAACCAAGACAAAAACAAAGGCATCACCACCCCGTCATTGATCCGTTGGTCAATCCAGGAAGTCCGCCGCATCGTCGCCAGACTCGCTCGAAAGCGCATCCAGCCCGCACACATCATCGCATGGTCGCTCTGGCGCAGAGCTCACCAAGCCGTCGCTCAGCGCGCGCACTTCAAAGCAAAAAGGCAACTGTAATGCTAAAGCAGGCAGGCTCTAATCGGAAATGGACTGCGCGGGAGCGCGGAATATTGAACGGTCAAGAACACTGACCCAATCGTCACGCAAGTGTCATACGCGGCTGCATTGATCCAGATCAAACTAGGCATCTATCTGTATGGTCGCGTCGCCGACGGGGGCAACTGCAACGCGAGGATGTGAAACATGAGTATCGCGCGAAGAATTTGGCTTTCTCTGTTGGCGTCGTTCGCCGCCATGACCTTGGTCGCGGCGCCCGCGCTCGCGCAGGGACCGGCCGGTAATCCCAACATCTTGTTCATCATGGGCGATGATATCGGCATTATGCAGCCGAGCATCTACCATCGCGGCCTGATGGTCGGCGAGACGCCCAACATCGACCGCATCGGAAACGACGGCGCGATCTTCATGGATTATTACGCCGAGCAGAGCTGCACCGCCGGGCGCAACGCGTTCTTTACCGGCATGCATCCGCTGCGCACCGGCATGATCCCTCCGCAATTGCCCGGTAGTCCCTCATGGCTGCGGCCCGGCACCCCGGCGGTTGCCAAGTTCTTGCTCGATCAGGGCTACACGACCGGCGAGTTCGGCAAGAACCACCTCGGCGACCATGCCGAAGCGATACCGACCGCGCACGGGTTCCAGGAGTTTTGGGGCTATCTCTATCATCTCGATGCGATGCAGGGGGTGAGCTTCCCCGACATCAACAAGACGCCACTGGTGCAGGGCATCGCTCCACCGTGCAAGAACACGCCAATCCCCGGCCTCGCCGAGGTGCCCGGTGCGGTCGATCCGAGAACCGCCACCTGCCTGACGCCGCCGCGCCCCGTACTTGCGTGCAAGTCTTCCGACGGGACGCAGAAGAACATGACGTGCTCGGATCAGGGCCCACTGACGCTGGACCGGTCGAGAACCGTGGACGAGGAAATCTCGGCCAAGGTCATCGATTTCCTCGACCGCAACGATCCGAAGAAGACCAACAAGCCGTTCTTCGTCTGGTATAATCCGGCACGCATGCACATCACGACCATGCTGCCGCCGAAATACGAGGCGATGATCGGCGAACCCGGTGGCAAGGACTGGGGCCTCAATGAAGCTGGCATGAAGCAGATGGACGACAATATCGGTTATGTCCTCAAGAAGCTCGAAGACATGGGCCAACTCGACAATACCATTATCGTCTTCACCACCGACAACGGCGCTGAGAACATTACATTTCCGGACGGCGGCACCACCCCATTCAAAGGTGGCAAGCTAACCACCTGGGAAGGCGGCATGCGCGCGCCGCTGGTCGTTCGCTGGCCGGGCCATATCAAGCCGGGCACGGTCAAGAACCAGATGTTCTCGGCCCTCGACTGGTTGCCGACGTTGGTTGACATCGCCGGAGGGCCGAAAGGCGACGCCCTCAAGAAGCAGATCGAAGCCGGTAGTTACCCCGGCATCGTCAAGACCACGCTGGATGGCGTTGACCAGCGCGCCTATCTCGAAGGCACGTCGGAAAAGTCTGCACGTGAAGTCTTCTTCTATTACACCGGCTCGCAACCGTCGGCCGTGCGTTACAAGAACTGGAAGTTCTACTACACGATGGTGCCGGACACCGGGACCGGCGGTTTATTTGGAGCACAAAGCTTTCACTGGACCCAGATCGCCAACATCAAGCGCGATCCGTTCGAGCAGACGGTCGGTTCCGACGCGAAGTCGTTGCTGGGCTACGCGGGCTCGCTCGGTTCTCCAAGCACCGCCTATCTCTACGACTGGAACATCCTGCCCATCGGCCAATTGCTTTGGGAAAAGGAATTGATGTCGTACAAGGAGTTTCCGCCGATGCAAGCACCCGAGACCTACAACCTCGATGGCATTCTCAAGGCCTTGCAGGCGGCCGGTCATCAGAGCGAATGATCGCGACGGCAAAAGCGGGCGGTCTAAAGGGGCCGCCCGTTTCAATCGGTCAAAGAACTGAGACGTAACTCCAAACTCGCCATGTTCTTTAACCTAAAGGGGCTAGGCCATGAAATGTCGCAAGCAGTCGTTAGCCGTCGTCTCGGTACTCTTCGCAGCGCTTCTGTCATTGAGTACGAGAACACTCAATGCGCGCGACGCCGATCTCGCCCCTCTCACCTTCGCGGCGGCTCAGACCGCCAAACAGCAATGCACAAATACCTGTCGTGCACGATATCGCGACTGCCTTTCCAAGAAGCAGATACCATCCTTCGAGTGTCAGAACGTTTACCAGGATTGCACTCGCTTCACTTGTAGTGCCTTGCAGTGATGACCGACGTGCCTTTTGCCGCCGTCAGCAAGCCAGCGGCGGCGCGCCAGCGCTCGGCCTGACCATCACGCCGACTCTGCCCACCCGCGCCGACGAGGTGATCGAATGAGGGGCCATGTCCGCTTCTGGCAGGTTTGAAACGTGTCGACCCTGAGGATGTCGGTTTATGGAGGCAGAACAGAAGCGGCCGACTGACTGCCAAAATGGCGCTTTTGACCCAAAGCGGCAACGTTCGTTTGGATATGCTAGTTTGGATCGCTAAGAAGCCCTGTCCCAGCCTGGAGGGCGGCAATGAGACGGCGCCAGTTCATGATGCTACTTGGCGGTGCGGTGGCGGCGACATGGCCCCTGGCTGGACGTGCGCAGCAATCCGAGCGCGTGCGGCGGATCGGGGTTTTACTGCCCTTCGACGATGCAGATGATCCTCAAGCGCGACAGCTCTGGCCGGCGTTCAAACAGCGGCTCCGTGAACTTGGCTGGGTCGAAGGCCGCAACCTCCAGTTCGACGTGCATTTCACCACTCAGGACATCGACCGCATTCGCGTTGGCGCCGCCGAACTTGTCGCGAGTGCGCCCGAGCTGCTCGTCGTGTGGTCCAATCCGGGCTTGGCAGCCCTGAAACGGGCGACACAGACCATTCCGATTGTCTTCGCACTGGTGGGTGATCCCGTCGGGAGCGGATTGGTGACGAATCTGGCGCGTCCGGGCGGCAACATCACTGGCTTTCAGAATTTTGAGCCCGCGATGGGTGGAAAATGGCTGGAGTTACTGAAGGAAATCGCGCCCAGTGTGCGCCGCGTGGGCGTCCTCTACAATCAGAATATCCCTGCCAATGTCGATCTTCTGCGCAATGCGGAGGCTGCTTCGGCCCCGACGGGGATGACGGTAACAGCAACTGAACTGCACAACGCTACCGACATCGAACGCACTCTTACGGAATTTGCGCAAGTACCGGGCAGCGGTCTCATCGTGATGCCGAACCCGCTCAATTCGAGGAACAACGAAGTGATTGCTGGATTGGCCGCGCGGCTGCATCTGCCAGCGATCTATCCATTCCATCTGGATTCCGAAAAAGGCGGTCTGGTCTCATACGGGTTCGATACAATCGAACAGCAACGCGGAATTGCGACCTACGTCAGTCGCATTCTGAAAGGCGAGAGAGCCGGCGACCTGCCCGTGCAGGCGCCGACAAAATATCAACTCGTAATCAACCTGAAGGCCGCGAAGGCATTGAGCCTGGATGTGTCCCCGCAGCTCCAGCAGCGCGCCGACGAGGTGATCGACTGAGGGGGTGACGTCTGTTCATTCTGCGCACCAACGCAGACATCCGCCATCGCATTGGGGATCTGTGGATCCACGGTCGTATTTGGGTCCGCGCTCGGGAAATCCGTTCCCCTCCTGCCCGCCCAGGGAGACAGGTTTTTCACCGGAAGCCATTCGTCCGAAAATAACTTCTTGTGATGAGCGTGGGTGTTTCGGTGCGGAACGCCCACGACCAAGTGACGGAGGAATATCTTTCCAGCCTTGGAGATACCAGATGGGCGAAGTTGTTCAATTTATCCCGAAGCGCGACCTCGAACGGGCACGTCTTATTCGCGAGGCCCGCGCGATATATGAAAGCATCTTCCCGGTCGAGGCGCCCGCTGGCGTGCAGCGGGACTTTTAGGACCGAATGGGCCGCTATTGGCACGTTTGAGACATGCCGACCGGCTGTGAGAATGCCCGTTCTTGGGGGTTGTGATCGGAAGTGACATCAGCATGGTCAAAGTGACGCGATTGACCCCAGAGCGGACCTCGCGCGTTGCCGCTCAAGGCACTTTTCGGACATGCCGGGCGCGGTCACCGCATCCCTTTTTTTGGGGGATAGACCGGACGTAGCCAAAGCCCCTTATTTCGTCCAGAGATGCCTGGTCGGCCGTGCCTCGGCGGTGGGCGCAGCCGGCGAAATGGCAAACGTCAGCCACGTGTTCCAGCCATGGGCCCGGTTGGCCGCATCGAACTCGCCATAAGCTCTCAGACCCAAAGAGCCCTGCATGGCTCCCACCGGGAAGGTGTATCCAATCTGCGGACCGACACCAAGAACACGCGACCTGAAGCCGCCCAGAATCGGGTTTTGACCGGAATCGTCAGTGATTTGTTGATAGGCATATCCGGCGAGGCCAACGAAAAGCTGCTTCGAGAGGAAATGCGACGCGCCCCAGTCGAAGTGGAAATCGATACCGTTTCGGTACTGCGTCTCGGGATTTTTGAAATTGTACGTAAATCCTGCAACGGCAGAGAATTCGTTAGTGGTCGCCGGGTCAAGATAAGTGTAGCCGCCTCCGGTGTCGATTGCCCAGTAGCCGATGCCGATATTCGCAAGCCGCCTCGAATTGTAGCCGGCGACAGGAATATTGCCGGTGACATAAGCCATATAGTTGTTGACGCCGTTGTTCCAGAGTAGCTGAGCGTTCGGTACGAGGTCTCCATAGGAGGTAAGCGAGTCTTCGAGCATTCCCGTGCGCGTCATCACAATCGGTCCAGCTAGTGCTGTCAGCGTTCCGGCGATAGTGGGAGCGTTTCTGCCGTACTGGCTGGACATGCCTATGGACAACTGTCCGCCAAGTACCGGCGTCTGGAAAACGTAGGTCGGCGTGAGGGTGACCAGATCGGCTTGCCCGCGCAAACTCAGATTCAGGCTCACGTTCACAGTCGAAGGAAGCCTGCCGGTCAGGATTTCTCTCGATGCCGCAACGCTCCCGGACGCGGCGACGTTGTAATGGTAGTAAACCACACCGAGTGACCAGCCAGGCGTCTGCTGTACGGCTGCGAGGCTGCCGAAGGTGCCGGGAAGCCAGAATGAAGCGCCGCCCTGGTCCGCGCTTGAGACTTCAGGGCAAAGCAGCAGAGCTGCAGCCGTGACCGCACAGCCAGTCGTTCGGATTTTTGACCCGACTGATCCCATTGCAAACCTCTACGCGGTATTTGCAATCAGCAGCAGCAAAAGCGGTCCGCGAAGCGCGAGGCCTTAAATTCCGACGGGTAATTAATTACTAAGGTCACAAGCAGCGGACAAAATCCGTGACAGAATGGTAACAGGGGGAAAATATTTGGACTGCAGCTACTTCGACTGCGACCGACCGCGTGAACGCCAGAACAGCGCCCTTGTAGTTTCGATCCTGACCAAAGCGACCACCAAAGGAGCGCGTTTTTTGAAGATAGCGCTGCGGAAACCAACAATTGCAGCGCCGGCGCTTGATCCAAGTCAACAACCACGTCGGCATCGGCCTCATTCTTGAAAAATGATCACTATCCCCCAATTGACAGCGGAAGCCCTGGGATCATTTCTGGCTTCGGAAACCAAAGGCCGGTTCGGCTCGTCGAACGCCGAGTTGGGCGATCTGCTGCCCTATGCTGCACGTCTTGCGCTGGAATGCATCGGCAACAGCGATGCGCTGTACCACAATGTCGAGCACACGATGCTTGTGACCCTTGCCGGGCACGACATTCTGATTGGCCGGATGCTTTTGCGACCAACAACGGCGGGCGACTACGCGAATTTCATTCTTGCGTGCCTTGTTCACGATATCGGGTATGTCCGCGGGATTGTCCAGGGCGACGAGGACGATTGCTTCGTTGCAGACGTCGATGGCCGTACGGTCCGTCTGCCGCGAGGCGCATCTGACGCCGCGCTGGCGCCGTACCACGTCGACCGCTCAAAATTGTTCGCGCTGGAACGCCTCGACGCAACCGAACACCTCGATGCGGCGCGGATAGCCAGGGCGATAGAATATACCCGCGTACCCTATGCGCCGCCACCGTCGAACGACGATCTTCACGATGAAGAAGGCTTGCTGCTGCGCGCGGCCGATCTTATCGGCCAACTCGGCGATCCGAACTATATGAGGAAGTCAAACGCCCTTTTTTACGAGTTCGAGGAAATCGGACTGAACAAGACGCTGGGCTATGAGACGCCCGCCGACATCGTTTATAAATTCCCGCAGTTCTATTGGACCAACGTCGCGCCGCAAATCGGTATGGCCATACGGTATCTCAACGTTACCTCTAGTGGACGTCAATGGATCGCCAATCTCTATGGTAACGTCTTTCGAGCGGAACGTGAGATGAATCTGTCGGGCCCGCAGAGGTAGGCGGCTGAAGACTGTTACATCGCCGACAGCACCGGTTGCTCCGGCAAATGGCAACAACGGGATCGTTCTTCACTTTCACCTCATCAGGCAATAAGAAAGCCCCGGACCTTCTGAGGCGGGGCTTCGGTTCAGATGATGCGATCGTCTGCTCGCGCGCCCGCGTCTCCCAAGGCTTTGCGGATTCGCGGCGCCTTTGCCGCTCGTCGTTACGGGGCGGGCCTATGCGGAGATTTCGGTTGGCGTCAACGGGTTTCGGACCGAAAATCGACTTCGACACGGTTGAACGGAACGCCGTTGTTGCGCAATAAGCTGACGCATGAGCCTTCCCAACCACTTCGATCTTGTCGCCACCGACGGCCAGGCGCGCACCGGCAGGCTGACCACGCCGCATGGCGTGGTGCGAACGCCGGCCTTCATGCCGATCGGCACCGCGGGCGCGATGAAGGGCGTGCATTGGCGCGAGGTGCGCGATGCCGGCAGCGATATCGTGCTTGGTAATACCTATCATCTGATGCTGCGGCCTGGCGCCGAGCGCATCGCCGCGCTCGGGGGCTTGCAGACCTTCACCGGCTGGAATGGCCCGATGCTGACCGACTCCGGCGGTTTCCAGGTGATGTCGCTGGCGCAGCTGCGCAAGGTAGGGGAACGCGCGGTGACTTTTCGCTCGCATATCGACGGCATGAGCGTCGAGCTGTCGCCGGAGCGTGCGATCGAGGTGCAGCGGCTGCTCGGCTCCGACATCGCGATGCAGCTCGACGAATGCGTGCGCCTGCCGGCGGAACGCGGCGATATCGAACGCGCCATGCAGCTCTCGCTGCGCTGGGCCGAGCGCTGCAGGCGCGCCTTCGAGACCGCGCCGGCCGGATACATGCTGTTCGGCATCGCGCAAGGCGGCGATGTGCCGGAGCTGCGCCGTGCCAGCGCGCAGGGCCTGGTCGAGATCGGTTTTCACGGCTACGCCATCGGCGGTCTTGCGGTCGGCGAACCGCAATCGGTGATGCTTGCCATGATCGAGGAGGTCGCGCCGATCCTGCCCGAGGGACGGCCACGCTATCTGATGGGCGTCGGCACGCCCGAGGACATGCTGGAGGCGGTGGCGCGCGGCATCGATATGTTCGATTGCGTGATGCCGACCCGCAACGGGCGCCACGGCGTGGCGTTCACGCGGTTCGGACAGCTCAATCTGCGCAATGCCCGCCACGCCAACGATCCGCGGCCGCTCGACGAGGAAAGCGAGTGGCCGTCGACGCACACGTGCGCACGCGCCTATCTGCATCACCTCGTGAAGTCAGGCGAGACGCTGGGCGCGATGCTGCTGTCGGAAATCAACATCGCCTATTACCAGCGCCTGATGGCGGACATCCGCGACGCGATTTCGAAGGGAACTCTTGCTGACTTTCGCGAGCGCACGCGCGCCGACTGGGCGAGAGGCGATATCGCACTACGCTGACCAGGGCGCGTCACCCCAAGATCATATTGTTCGGCCAGTCGTCTTTAACCGTATTAGCTGATGGACGACTCGCATAGCCGGTCACGCCGGATATTTTTGCTGTCGGAACATGACGCTCGCCCGTCTTTTCCTTGTACGAGAGGCCGCCATTTTCGAAATGCGGCGCCGGCCTTGCGAACGCGGAAGTGCTGCCAAGTAGGCTAAATGCAAGGCCCAGCGTTATCAACTTGTGACTGATATTCATGTATCGTCCTCCAGACCCGCTTAATCAGCCACTACGGCCGACGACCGGGTCCCGATTCGCGTTGAGATTTGTTCAATGGCCTGATGAGGAGACCGAACCAGCAACAGCTTTATTCCCAATGGACCAAGGTGTTTTATTACCCTCGACAAAGCTGGTGTTGCGAACTGATCTAGGCTCGCGGGTCTATGCGCACCAGTAAATAACGTTTTAGGATTGCTCGCGCTGGCGTGATCGGGGCAGACAACCACTGTTATCGCTGCCAACCGATTCTGCTAAGCGTTCGCAATCATGTTGCAAATTTACTGGTTGCGCGTTCGCGCCTGCGCGCGTGCCTATCTGCATCACCTCGTGAAGTCAGGCGAGACGCTGGGAGCGATGCTGCTGTCGGAAATCAACATCGCCTATTACCAGCGTCTGATGGCGGACATCCGCGACGCGATTTCGAAGGGAACCTTCGAGAGTTTTCGCGAACGCACGCGCGCCGACTGGGCGAAAGGCGATATCGCGCCGCGCTAGAACAGGGCGCGTATTGATAAATCGAGATTGACTATTGCGGCATGCTCAATCCGCTATGCCAGGCGCTCATCTTCGCTAGTCATGTGGCTCGCGCGATGTCGCCGGTTGGCACGTTTGAGACCGCTTGGACCTGTACCGTCAAATCGCCTAAGCTCGGTGGCGTGCATTGAGGAAGTGATCGGCAATGAAGCGTCGCGAGTTCATGACCCTTCTCGGGGGAGCAGCAGCAGCTTGGCCGCTTGCGGCGCCTGCGCAGAACGCGAGCATGCCGGTCGTCGGCTTACTCTCCTCGACCGACCTGCCCGATGCGCAAATGAGCGCTTTCCGCGGTGGCCTGGGCGAAACCGGCTATGTCGAGGGCCGCAACATGACCATCCTGCTTCATTCGGCCGATGGCGATTTCGATCGATTGCCGGCGTTGGCGGCCGATCTGGTCAGCCGTCACGTCGCCGTCATCGTCGCAATGAACTCACCTGTGCCTGCGCGCGTGGCCAAGGCCGCAACCAGCACGATTCCCATCGTATTTGCCTATGGCGGCGATCCGATCGTCGACAATCTCGTCAGCAATTTCAGTCGGCCTGAAGCCAATGTTACCGGGACGACCTTCATCGGCGCGACGCTCTCGGCAAAACGCCTGGAGTTGCTGAACGAGATAGTGCCGAGCCTTACCGATATCGCACTTCTCGTTAATCCGAAGGCAACGCTGGCGGGTAGCCAGATCAGGGATACCCAGGCCGCCATGCAAAGAACCGGGCAGCGCCTTCACGTCCTCAATGCGAGCAGCGCGGACGAAGTTGAGTCCGCGTTCGCCGAAATCGGTTCGTCTAACGCCAAAGCCCTGCTGGTCGGCATTGATCCAACTCTTGGCTCCGTCTTCCGCGACCAGATCATCGCGCTGGCGGCGCGCTACAAGATTCCGACGATGCATGGGTCTCTCGCGGCTGTTAAAGCCGGCGGCCTGATCGCGTACGGCGCGGATGGCGCGCTTACATGGCGTCAGGCGGGGGTCTATGCCGGTCGTATTCTCAAGGGCGAGAAGCCGGCCGATCTCCCCATCATCCAGCCGACCAAGTTCGAACTGACCGTCAATCTCAAGGCTGCCAAGACGCTCGGCTTGACCATCCCCGAGCTGTTTTTGCTCCGCGCCGACGAGGTGATCGAATAAAGGGCCGTGCCTGTTCACGGCACTTCGCGTCATTTCGTTGCGGAGCAGAATTTGGCGCTATCGGGGCATAGCGGACATCGATCAAGCCGCACCGATCAAGCGCAATTTATCAGTACACGCCCGAGATCACGTCGAATGATTCAGTTGCAGACAAGCCGCCGCAGTGAATGCTTGGTCACGAAACCATAGCCGCAGGTGTCGCAGGTCCAGAGATAGCTGATGACATTGTCGGAAACGAAAGCGGATGCTTCCGCGGCTACCATGGAATCCGCGCAAACCGGGCAGGTCGGCAAGTCGCAGCCACGCGGGTGGGCGTGACGCGTTTCGGTCGACAGGACTTCAGCAACTGCTGACATCGTGACCTCCCTTGCCAAGTGAGCTTGCGTTCAAGATACAACAACTTGTTTGACGATGTCGCAACACAAATGCGTTGGTTTTACGTTATTTGACAGCTTAAGCCTTTTGCGTTGCAGCGAATTTCTGACTCTCCGGATTCTGACTTGCGCGCGGGCATGAGCAGCCTCTAATGAGAGAAGAGCCCTAATTTCACGCATATCGTTGCCACAGGAGTTCCTCATGGACGCGCCATCACCTGCGAGTGCAGTGCACCGTCCCGGCCGCGGCCGGGTTTTCGACAGCATCGTCGATGCGGTTGGCGACACCCCGATCGTCCGCCTGGGCAAATTGCCGCAGGCCCGTGGCGCACACGCGACCATTCTCGCCAAGCTCGAGTATTTCAATCCCGCGGCCAGCGTGAAGGACCGCATTGGGGCTGCGATGGTGATCGCGATGGAGAAGGCAGGCCTGATCAATGCCGATACCGTGCTGATCGAGCCGACGTCGGGAAATACCGGCATTGCGCTCGCCTTCGTCGCCGCCTCGCGCGGCTATCGGCTGAAGCTGGTGATGCCGGAATCGATGTCGATCGAGCGGCGCAAGATGCTGGCCTTCCTCGGCGCCGAGATCATCCTGACGCCGGCGGCCCAGGGCATGAAAGGATCGATCGCGACCGCGGAAGAGTTGGTGCGGACCACGCCCAACGCCGTGATGCCGCAGCAGTTCAAGAACCTCGCCAATCCCGAAATTCACCGCCGCACCACGGCAGAAGAGATCTGGAACGACACCGGCGGCAACATCGACTACTTCGTCGCCGGCGTCGGCACGGGCGGCACCATCACCGGCGTTGGTCAAGTGCTCAAACCCCGCAAGCCTTCGCTGCGGGTGGTGGCGGTGGAGCCCGAGGAAAGTCCGGTACTCTCCGGCGGCCAGCATTCCCCGCACAAGATCCAGGGCATCGGCGCCGGTTTCATTCCGGACATCCTGGACCGTTCGGTGATCGACGAGATCATCCAGATCAACAGCGCGACCGCGATCGAGACCTCGCGCGCATTGGCGCGCAACGAGGGCATTCCCGGCGGCATTTCTTCGGGCGCCGCGATCGCCGCGGCAATTCAAATCGGCAAGCGCCCGGAAGCCAAAGGCAAGACCATCCTGGCGATCGTGCCATCGTTCTCCGAGCGCTATCTGTCGACGGCGCTGTTCGAAGGAATCTGACCATGGCCGATCAACCGCGACGACCGAGAACCCTGAACGATGCGCGCACCGAAGCCGAAGCGGCGTTCAGGAAAACCACGACAAAGGTTCCGGAACTGCCGCCCAAGAAGACCGCGCTTCCGAGCGTGAAGGAGATGGTTTCGCTGCGGATCGATCAGGACGTACTCGAGCATTTTCGGGAGGGCGGGCCAGGCTGGCAGGACCGCATCAATGAGGCGTTGCGAAAGGCAGCCGGCAAATAGATTCGGCTTCATTCATGCGGCGATATCTGGCGGGCTCGTTGCTGGCGGCTGGCCTGCTGGCTGTGCCGGCGGCCGCGGAACAGGTGCCGTTCAATTGCGTGATCTTGCCGGGGGAAGATATCGCCAGCATCAACATGACGAATTCGCTCGATCGCGAGGCCTCCTGCATCGTGACCTGCAAATTCTCGACGACCAAATACGACAACAATCCGCAGATCACCTGCGCCAAGCCGGTTCCGGCCGGCAAGGAAGTCGAGATGTGCCGGCTGACCTCGGGCGGGGACAAAATGGTGAAACTGACGGAAGGGCACGCCGAATGCACCAAATAGATCGAGGCGGAAGCCCGACAATCAACCTCGCTCCCCTATGGTATGCGCTTGGCCAAAGGTTACGGGTTCGACGGGTGTTCCATCGTTGAGCATCGCATGCTGGCGATACGTGCTGAACCCGGCGGGAATAACCGTGCCATTTTGCGCAGCGTCGAGGAAGATATGTTTCGACAATTGGGGAGTGCGCGCAAACCAGTTCGGGTCGTCAAATGTTCCGCCATAGACGCCGAATATCTCAGGAAACCGCTCAAAATCGAGAAACAGCTTGGTGCCGCAGGTCACGCAGAAATTAATGGTGACCCGCTTTCCGCTTCCTTCCGAGGCTTGAGTATAAGTCGCGGGCTTCCCGGAAATGATCTCAAAACTCGTTTTATGAAAGATCGGTTCGACCATGTAGGCTGACCCGGTTGCCCGTTGACAGAATTTGCAATGGCAAAATGTCACGCGCACGGGCTCCGAGCTGGTTGCATAGCGGACTGCGCCGCAAAGGCATCCGCCCTGATTCAAGGACATTGCCGGCCTCTCCAAGGGTTTGCCGATACCCGGGCAGACTCTGACCGGGGAGGCCAAGACGATAGGTAATTTGAAATTTAGTCGCCTCGCGCCGGGCCCTTGGGAACCGGTCGTGAGGCTTAGTCGATTTGGAATCCGTGCCGCGCCGCCGCCGGAAGCAAATCCAGCTCTAGCGTCGGAACATGCCGCCCACCATGCCGCCCATGACTCCGCCGATGAAGGCACCGGGATCTCCGCCACCGCGTTGACCGCCACCGCCACCGCCACCGCTGCGGCGTGCACGGGGAGCCGGCTGGGCGTCGTCGCCGGAACTGGTCTGCGTCGTCGCGACGATTTCGGCCAGCAGCGCCTTGTGCTGCAGCCTGTTGAGGAAGCCGGTCTTGGGATAGCCCCGCGCGGCCTGCCAGCGCGTGATCACGGCGCGGGTCACATCGTCGAACTTGCCGGTCACCTTGGTATCGAAACCCAGGCCGTTCAAGCGGCGCTGCACGTCACGACGCTGGCCCTTGTCGAGGCCGATCTGGTCTTCGGAGGTCTGGTCGGCGCTCTCGGTGAAGGTTGCGGGATCGACGCCCGCCGTCAGATTGCGGGTCGTGGTCGACGGACCGTCCTGCAGCGAGGCGATCCGGGCCAGCGCCAGCGACTTGAATTGCCCATTGGGATAGTTGGTCAGATAGGCGTTGAGCTCTTCCGGCTTGTTGGAATCCTTGACCGAGCGCCAGAACTCGAGTTCGACGTCGGTGCCGGGGGAGCTTGAAGCAACGGCGGCCGGGGCGGACGACGGCGCCGCAACCACGAGCACAGGCGCCGCAGCCGGGTTCAGATAGACCGCCCCGATCAGGTTGGTATGACCCCAGGGCAACTGGCCCTTGTTGGTTTCTTCGTTGACCTGGGCGCGGACCTCGGTCATCGCCTGCTGGATCTCGAGGCCAGGCTGCGTGATGTGGGCGATCAGAGCGCGCGTGAACGGGCTGTTGGTGCCTTCCTGACCATCCAGTGCAGTCTGCCCCGGACCGGTGGCGAACGCGATCAGCGTGCCTTCGCCGGATTTCATCTCGGCAAGGCCGGACTGCACCGACACGCTGCGGGTCGCATTCGATTTGATCTTCGCGGCAAACGGATTGTCGCGGCAGGCATCGAGGAACACCAGCTTGACCTTGGCGTCGCTCATGGTCTGGTCAAGGGTGAGATCGACGTTGATCGCCGCGCCCAGCTTGACGTCCATTTCCGATTTGATGTCGGCATCGATCGGCAACAGATAGTTGGTGCCGTTGATGGCGATGCCGTGGCCGGCGTAGAAAAATACCGCGACGTCGGCGCCTTGCGCCTTCTTGCCGAACTCGAGCAGCCGCTCGGTCATGGTGTCGCGGGTGAGATTGCTGCCTTCGACGACCTCAAAGCCGACATTGCGAAGCACCGCCGCCATTGCCTTGGCATCGATCGGCGGGTTCGGAAGTTGCGCGACGTTCTTGTAGGCGCCATTGCCGACAACAAAGGCGACACGGCGGTCGGCCTTGGCTGCGCTGGCGGTGAACAACATGCAAATCAGGGAAAAAATGACGGTGAGGGTGCGCATCGGAAATCCCCTGGTAGAATCGAGCAATGGTGGGCTGTCACGTCTCGCGAAGGCTACACGAAAAAACCACGTTTCGCGCCACAAAAATTGGGTCATTGCCCAGATCTCGGCGGCGGTCATCCGCACCGGCGAAGGTAATGAATCGCCGCGCCATCTTGCGTGATTTGGATCACAATTTGGCACCGGCCGCGTCCCGGAAAGCGCCGGCAATCGAGGGGTGACGGCGGCGTCAGGCGAACCGTCAGGTTCCGGCGCGGGCGGGGATCGGACCGGGCGGTTTCAGGTTCAACAGATTGCCGGTGAGGATCAGCGCCGCGCCCAGCAACGTGAACATGTCAAGCCGCTCCGAATAAATCAGCCAGCCGGCGATTGCTGTCAGGGGAACCCGCAGGAAATCCATCGGCAACACAATGGTCGCATCAGCGTGCAGCATCGCGCGCGCCATGCAGTAGTGGGAAAACGTGCCGCCGAACGCGATCACGACGATCCAGCCGAAGGCGTAGGCCGAGGGCCATCGCCAGACGTAGAGCGCGGGAAAAAATCCGGCTACGGACTGAATCACCAGCATCCAGAAGATGATCGAAATCGTCTTTTCGGTGCGGGTCAGCGATTTCATCATGGCGACGGAAATGCCGAATCCGACGGCCGCGGCCAGTGCGATCAATTGGCCCGGATTGACATCGCCGGTCGCGGGCCGAACGATGATGATGACGCCGAGCACACCGAGCACGATCGCCAGAACTTTCCAGCGCGTCATGCGCTCACCGAGAAAACTCGTGGCAAGAATGGCGGTCCAGATCGGCATGGTGAACTCGATCGACACCACCTGGCCGAGCGGAATCAGGGTCAGCGCGAAGAACCAGCCGAGCTGCGCTGTATATTGGATGAGGTTGCGCGCGATATGCTGCATCGGCCGCGCCGTCCTCATTGCCGCCAAACCGCCGTTGATGCGGACCAAAGGATAGAGCATGAAGAAGCCCAGGGTCGAACGCATCTCGATGATCTGAAACACGTTCAGTTCGCGCGTCGCCTCGCGGCCGGCGACCACCACGATCAGCATCAACGCAAGCCAGCCTGCCATCCACAGCGCGGCCCTTGGTTTGGAAGGTGTTCGGTCCATCAGCGGGAAGTGCCAGAGATGCCGCCGGCGCGGCGGATTAGGGCGGGCAGGCCGGTATCGACGACCTCACACCGATTTGCAACGCGCAAATATGCTGATGCAGTGATGCACTGTCCATGCGATCGGTGTTAAGGGAGGCGTCATTCCAGGGCGCGAGTGAAACGAGCGAACCCGGAACCTCGAGATTGCGGGTCTGGTCCACGACTTGGAGAATGATATTGCCTGACTCGGGTAAACCCGAGTTAGATCGTCCGGAATGACGATCCACAAATAACCGGGGAGAACCAGCTCATGCGTATCCTGCAACCGGCCGAATGGTCAAAGCCGCGCGGTTTCTCGCATGGCGTCGCAGTCGATGGTCCCGGCCGGTGGATCGTGCTGGCCGGCCAGACCGGCGGTGACGACAAGGGCGAATATCAGCCCGAGATGGCCGCGCAGGTCGCAGCTGCGCTGCACAGGATCATCAAGCTGCTGGCGGAGGCTGGCGCCGGACCCCAGCACATCGTTCGTCTCACCTGGTATTTGACCAGCCGCAGCGAGTACCAGGCCGCCGGCGCCGGGATCGGCGCGGCCTGGCGCGAAACGCTGGGGAAGAATTTCCCACCCTCGACGCTGCTTTACATCGAAGGCCTGGTCGATGTCCGAGCCAAGGTCGAGATCGAAGTCACCGCGTTCGTACCGGCGGCATAGCGTTAGCTTCGGCTAATTGCGGGACAGCGCGATGGTTGCGCCCCTGAACTGGCCTTCGGCCCGGATCACGATGGACTGCCTGTTGCCGCGCGTCGTCAACGAGATGTTGGCGGTGAAACCGGGCGCGGTCGCGACCACCTGAAAATTGCCATTGGCTCCGCGGCCTTCAAGATTGCCGCTGACGCCGCGGCTGCTTTCGCTCCAGGCCCCGGAAAGCGCGCTACCCTGGGCAACGACGTTGCTTGAGAGAATGAACCTGTAGCTGTCGCTGGCGCAGGCGAGGTTCTGGTTGAGGCCGCTGCCGCCGGCGCCGACGGCGTAGGTCGCGCGGCATCGAATTCGCTCGGTCGAGCCGTCGTCGAGCGTGACCGTGCCGCCGCCGGACCAGTTGCCGGCCATCCCGGCGAACGGCCCCGATTGCGCGTAGCTTGCGGAGCCGGACACGGATGCCACCAACAAGGTGGCGAGGGCGAATATCAGCCGTCTGGCGACCGCTGAAATGCTCGTGGTTGGAACTGCTGGCCTATTGCCGCGACGCTTCCCATCGACCGCTACAGGGTACGCCCGCCGATGCCCCATTCCATTTCCCCGATCCAGCATTGCCGCTGAGTTGACCGTTGGCATAGGCACCGCCGATCGAGACCCGAACGAGTCCCTCACGGCCGATGCTGCCGGTCACATCAGCGCCGGCGGCGGAAACTTTACCGTCGGCGACGGTAACCGTCGAGCGCGTCGACGGTTCGCACGAACCGGCTTTGGTCACAATCGTGATATTCCACAGGCCGTCGTAAGGCGTCTGGGCGGTCGCGGGAGCTGCCGCAACGACGGCGGTAGCGGCCAGGGCAGAGGCAACAAACATGGTATGAATGCGATTAACGCGCATAAATCAAATCCCCGATGTGTGTGATACCGCGACTTTTTGAGGCACATTGTGTTCAAAATATGCTGCGTCGCGACAACGCAGAAAGTTCCCGACTAATCAATTGCTTGATGGTGGCATTGGTTCCGCGGCCGGAACAGAAAATTGTTCCATTAGCCATTTTTCGGGTTCCAGAACGGGAACACCGGAGATAACGGTATGATATTACTCCGAAAGGCTCGGCGCGCTGGTCGCGAACTGCTCGTCCTGCGGTTTGGCCGGCAGGCTGTTGTGGGCCTTGGCGTAGTCGATGACCTCACCGAGCAGCTTCTGGCCGAGCGGCGCCAGCGCGCGCTCCCACAACTCGCGCGCGGTTTCGCTCTTTTTGACAAAGCACCACTCCTGGGCGGCGATCGCGCCGGCATCCATGCGGTCGGCCAGGTGGTAGACGGTGCCGCCGGCGATTGGATCGCCTTCCCGGATGGTCCACTCCACCGCGGCGATGCCGCGATGCCGCGGCAGCAGCGAGGGATGATAGCCGATACCGCCTAACTTTGCCGCAGCCAGCGCCCCTCTGCTGATGCGCGCATGGCTGTGGGCGGTCACGATCAGGTCGGTGCCCGCTGCGATCTCGGAAGCCGCGACCAGCCTGGGTTCGGCCTGCACCACAACCTCGATCCCGGCAGCGCGGGCAGCCGCGGCGAGGCGATCCTCGGCGTCCGCAACCACGACCCTGACGATCTCGACCCCGTGTTGGCGCAGCATGTTCAGTGTCGTCACGCCGAAATGGCGGGAGCCGACGAGGGTAATCCGCATGGTGGTTCGATCCGTCATGAGCGAGGCATTTGCTGCGTCGATAACACGTCGCAAGGCTCTGTCACGCCGCCCGCCGGGGGGCCGGCGGGTTATCAACAGGCCGCGGTGCGCCCGCGGAGGCCTTTCTGTCGGCGATCAAGCCTGAACAACAGCTTGCGCACGGCGGCGCGCTCGTGGTGAAACTTTGGGTGGGTTGGCTGGCAGACCTGTTGCCGGTTTCGGGCGCGAAAAGACGAATGCAGCATTTCGCCAAGCCCGGTCGGCGCCGGGAAGTTGTTTGGTCGGTGGCCGTATCGCTGGCGATGGCGATCGTGACCCTGGCTGCGCTGGAAATCTTCCTTCGCGTTGCCGACTTTCGAATGTTGCGGGAAGGGGCAACCGAGCGGTCGCTCAACTATCGTTATGATCCGGAACTCGGCTGGGCGCCGGCACCGAATTCCACTTCGATCGTGACCAATGCGCGTACCGTCCATGTCCAGCACAACAGCCTTGGCTTGCGCGACATCGAGTTCAGCCGCGATGCCAAACCGACGATCATGTTCCTTGGAGATTCGTTCGTGTGGGGGCTCGATGCCGAGGCGGACGAGCGCTTTACCGACCTCTTGAGAGCACGCATCTCCGGCTACAAGATTCTGGCGGCGGGAGCTTCAGGGTTCGGCAACGATCAGGAATATCTCCTGCTGAAGCGATTGTGGGCGAAGGTCCAGCCCGCAGTCGTCGTGCTGATTTTCTGCACCCAGAACGACCGGTTGGATAACAGCACTAATATCCGTTACGAGGGTTATCAAAAGCCGTACTTCGCGACCGCCGCGGATGGCTCCCTGGTGCTGGAGGGACTGCCGGTCCCGAAATCCCGCCTGCAGTACATCAGGGAAGACTGGCTGGTGCACAATCTGTGGCTCGCCCGGCTGGTGACCGCGTCCTATGTCGGGGTCCGCTATCCGCTTCTGTACGTACCGGATCCGACCGAGCGGCTGGTCGGCAAGATCCGTGATTTCGTGGAAGCGAACGGCGCCAAATTTCTTGTCGGCCTGCAATATCGCGATGCCAAACTGATCGCGCATCTTCAGGCCAGCCGAATCCCCTTCGTGAGCTTCGACGGCGCCGCGTTCTATCCGGGCGAAGGATATGGTGGGCATTGGACGCCCGAGGGGCACAAGCTGGTCGCGGAGCGTGTTCTCGGTCTGCTGTCCGAAAATAAGATCCTGCAGGAGGGCAAGCGTGCCCCGGAATGATCACCCGGCGCGCGAGGTCAGGCGAGACGCCGGCGAACTTCGTCCCGCATCTTCTGGCGGAACTCCTCCCTGCGCGCCGGCCGTTCTTTCTCCGGGATATTGAAGCGGTCGAAGACATTGAAATTTTCCAGGATCGGATGACAATCGCTGGCCATCGCCAGGATACGAAGCAGTTCGCCCGCCGGCCCGCTGGGGCCGCTGACTTCCCAGCGGCGGATCATGTCGGCGCCGCTTTTGCCGCCTGCAAGGCCGCATAGCTTCGCCATGTCGGAGACCGACAGGGTTCTGCCAATCGCGTCGCCGAGATCCACGCGAAGCTGCTTCAGTTCGGCGCCGGTCACTGAGATTTGTCCATTGTCACGGCGAATACCTAGCGGACAAGGGGAGATGGCGAAAGGGATTTGGAGCTAACGGTAACGTTGAGCGGTTAGGTTAAGGACCGAGTTTCGTTGCCCGGCTGCAACTGCGCGCTAACCTCTATCGTCGCGCAGATGGGTCGAACGAGCAAAGGCTCAATCGCTCGACAGGGACCAGCGGTCATTTCCCCCAGCGGTTGGTCCCGCCCTCTTTGGGTTTCCGGCGCGGGGCGATTGGATGGAACGGGTTTCGCCCCTTGCAAAGACGGATCACATGAAAAAGTCGCGTGAAGTTTTGAATGAAACGATTTGTCCGGCCTGTAATGGCATCGGAGTCCCGAAGGTCAAGCAGCCGGCAGTCCCGGGCCGCAAGATCTATCCTGCCGCCTGCACGCAATGTCTCGGCAAGGGCCGGATAAGGAAGCAGCAGACATAACTCCGCGCGGAATGCCGAGCGCGACCCCGGGCTGATTTTCGACGGCCCGCCAAGGCAGGCCGTTACCGTCGCTCAAATCAACCGGCATCAAGACGCCACAAGAGCGCTGCGGGTCACTTCGCTTTGCCCACCTTCTTGCCGGCGAAATCGATCGCGACCACGGTCGCCATCAGGATGGCGGCGATTATCGCCCCGCCACGTATCTCTGCGCGGGAGAGCCCGAAATCGTAACGCGCTACATAGGCCAGCATGATTGCGACATAGCCCGCGACGCAGACTGCGTTGGCAATCGTGACGATGTCGAACTTGCTTTCCATCTTCCACACCCCCTACGAACCGCCTGTCATGATTAGCGCAGTTGTCGCCAGGCAGATGTGAGCAGGTTCACATTGCGGGCTGAAATGCAGACCATGCGGAACGCGGGCGGTACCAGCCGCCGCGCACGAAACCGGTCGGCTTGGCGCGCGCCATCGGGAACCTGGATGGTTTGGGATTCGTTAACACGCTCGCTCAATTGCAGGCGGGTCCGAGATCCAAGCTTTAAAAATTTAAGCGTATTAGAGGCTCAGTTGAACAAACGGGCGGGGGCCTCAAATGGACATCGAAACAATCGGATTTCTCGGTTTTATTTACGCAGCGGCCTCATTCGCCGCAATCGCTTATGAGCATCGTATGGACGTGCTGCACGGCTGCTACCTTGAGGGCCGCGCCGAAACGGAACCGGACCATCACGCGCAACGGCTTTGGGTGCCTTCGGTGATCGACCGCCTGCGCTGGAAAGCCCGCGATGTGGTCTACCTTGCTTCCGTCATTGCGTTTTGACGAGCGCTGGAATGGTGAGCGCAGAAAACATGGCCACGCTCGAGCCATCGCGGTTCAAGGTCGTTTGCGAGGATTGCGGGAGCCTCTCGATCAAGGTCGAGGATCCCGCGAATTCTCCTTCCTGCACCCTGGTGCAATGTGGCCGATGCCACGCCGTCCGCGGAACCCTGGGCGAACTGCACGAGATGGCGCGGCGAGGCACGGATTTATTCGAGTTCTAGAGGCGATGCCGTGACCATCCATCGATTCGATCTGCCAGTACCCGACCGGCCGTTGGTTGATACGGCGTGGTCGGTTCTGGATGCGGCATGCGACCTCTGCGACACCGCCGCGGTCGATGCCTGTCGTCGTGTGATCGACGCGAACCTGCGCGGCGGTGTGCCGGCGCAATCCGACTTGAACGTGATCTTCAATTTCTTCGGGTGATCGCGTTTAGTTCGAAACATTGCGGCGCCCCCGCACATTCAGCTTGACCTGCGGGAAAGAAGTTATCCGCTGCCTCGCCACGGCCGCTCAATGCGGCCGGCAACGCGCCTCCGCCAGCAGCAGCCTTTTTCGCAGCGCGTAAATCTCGGCCATCCGCTTCGCGAGACTGGCTTTAGCCCGCTGCCTGCCACGTCGCCTCAATGGCCGCAATGGCGCTTTCTGCCCCATAGCCCGTCCCCCGATTGCATTTGCCCGCGCGAGCTTTTGGCGCATTAGTTCGCGTGGCGCTAGTGCAGGCAAGTCACACCGGAAAATTTTGAGCAATCTCGCTGGCGGGAACCGCGCCAACCCTATTGGGTGCCGATCCGCAGATCGTCGATCCGTTGTCCGGATCGTAGCAGATTAATCACCCAGCGTGGTTGTTTGCCGCGGCCGGACCAGGTCTCGGAAGGTCGCTCTGGATTGCGGTATTTCGGCTGGACCTTCGGATAAGGGCGACGCTCTCGGTCGTTGCCGTGCAGCTCGCCTACAGGCGCGCGCTTGAGTTGCGAAAGTCTTTTTTCAAGTTTCAGTTTTTCGGATTCGATTTTGAGCTTCAGAATTGAAGCGATCTTTTCATGGATAGCCCAAAGCTCATCGAGGGACATGCCCTCGAAACCGTTGCGTCTCATCATTGCCCCCACCGTGCATATTGATTCCCCGACCGCTTTCCAGTTGCGGCGATTCGTCCCGTCTAAGTAAAAAGGCCGCCAATCCGGGCGGCCATGTGTCCGACGGTTGTTTGTCAACAGGATTACGCGGGGTGGAGACCGTTGAGGCACTTCAAGGGAAGGATCCCCATTCTGCAGTCCGATCCTTCCGGTCAAGTCCCTCGTCGAAGCGCGCCGAGGATGGAAGGTACCCGGATAGGTGGTTCCATTCTTGTGAAACAATCTCAAGTTGACTAAGTATTTGAACTTACTACATATTTAACGAAATTTTATGGGGAGCGTGAAAAACTGCTCCTAAGAATCGGTAACGGGCGTCGCGTCTGGACCGGCTGCGCATCGCACTAGCGGTGTGAATTGTTGCATTGCGAATCCCTCAATTCAAACAGGAGTCTTTCCGATGTTCTCGCTGCGAAACAATTCGGCTGCACGCAATGCGTTAGCCCAGGCGGCTGCGATCAGCGAATCGCAGGCCGTCATCGAATTCAACCTGGACGGCACAATTATCACCGCGAACGAAAACTTCCTCAATGCGATGGGCTATTCGCTTCCGGAAATCCAGGGCAAACACCACAGCATGTTCGTCGAAGCGTCCGAGCGCGATAGTGCCGCGTATCGCGAGTTCTGGGCCAAACTCAACCGCGGTGAGTATCAGGCCGCGGAATACAAGCGGATCGGCAAGGGCGGCAAAGAGGTCTGGATTCAAGCGTCCTACAACCCGATCCTCGATCCGAACGGCAAACCTTTCAAGGTCATCAAGTTCGCGACCGACATCACGGAACGAAAGATCCGTGGCATGGAAGATGCCGGAAAGATCGATGCCATCCTGCGAGCGCAGGCCGTCATCGAGTTCAACATGGACGGCACCATCATCACGGCGAACGAAAATTTCCTCAAGGCGATGGGCTATTCGCTGGCTGAAATTCAGGGCAAGCATCACGGCATGTTCGTCGAACCGTCGATGCGCGAGAGTTCTGCCTATCGGGAATTCTGGAACAGCCTGAACCGCGGTGAATATTCGGCGGCGGAATACAAGCGGATCGGCAAGGGCGGCAAAGAGATCTGGATTCTTGCCAGCTACAACCCAATCCTTGATGAAAAGAAAAAGCCGTTCAAGGTGGTGAAGTTCGCGACCGACGTCACCGACCAGAAATTGAGCACCGCCGACCTCGCAGGCCAAATTGCCGCGATCGGGAAATCTCAGGCCGTTATTGAATTCAACATGGACGGCACGATCATCGCCGCAAACGGCAATTTCCTGCAGGCCCTGGGCTACTCGCTGGACGAGATTCGGGGAAAGCACCACAGCATGTTCGTCGATGCCGCCGACCGCAACAGCGCCGAATACCGTGAATTCTGGGCCAGGTTGAATCGCGGCGAATACCAGTCAGGCGAATACAAGCGTATTGGCCGGGGCGGCAAGGAGGTCTGGATTCAGGCTTCCTACAATCCGATCCTCGATCTGAACGGCAAACCGTTCAAGGTCGTGAAATATGCGGCCGAGACGACGGCTCAGGTGATCGCGCGCAAGAAGAGTGAAAGTGTTCGCGGGATGATGGAATTGGTTGCGGCGGGAGCTGAGGAATTGAATGCCTCGGTTCGGGAAATCTCGGAAGCGATGGTCAAATCCAAGGAAACCGCATCCGATGCGGTTAATCGCGTCGAGAAGGCCGACGAGCAGGCGAAGCGGCTTAGCTCCGCAGCGGAGTCGATGACCGGCATCGTCGAGATGATTGGTGATATCACCGGGCAGATCAATCTGCTTGCTCTCAACGCCACGATTGAATCCGCGCGCGCAGGCGAGGCCGGTCGAGGTTTTGCCGTCGTGGCATCCGAGGTCAAAAATCTCGCAAATCAGGCAAAACAGGCTACCGACAAGATTACGGATGAAATCGGGTCGCTGAACGGCATCTCCGGAGATGTCGTGGAAGCTCTCAATTCCATCAGACAGGCAATCCAGAACGTCAGCGAGTACGTGACTTCCACCGCGGCAGCGGTCGAAGAACAGAGCACTGTCACGAGCGAAATGTCTACCAGCATGCAGCGTGCCGCAGCCGAGGCTGCAAGCATCGGACAGCTGGCGGCGTAGCGGCCGGCTATCTGTTGTCGGAAAAAATGTTCGTCGTTGTCGAGGACGCTGCTGGCGGGGAATAAGGTTGCATGGGTGGTCTGCCGCGCTTCCCCGCCAAAACCGAGAGCCATCCCGACGGGCTTTGGCAGCAGCGGATTGCCGCTGCTTCCGAGACCGTGGATAGCATCATCGGGCATACGAACGCGCTTGGCGCTTGTCTGAAGGGTTTACTCTCAAACGTTCGGCAGCTCGAAGAGGTGTCGCGAAATCTTCAGGATACCATCAGCGGCTTGCCCGCCGGCGAGGTTAGACGGCACCTCGAACACCAGCAAACGCTTATCAAGGAGCGACTTGCCGTAGCGCGAAAATTGCTTACGGGTATCCCGTGAAAAACAGCGCGGGCCACGCGCCTGCGCCACCTCGATGGCGCAGCCGGATTTGCCGTCTCAGGCCCACATACGATGCTGCTTCCGCGCGGCGGCCAGGTAATTCCTGCACAAGCGGTGATAAATCAGGCTGAGGATAATTTCCCACATGATCGAACCCCGTTGTTTGATCGTGATTGGGTCTTCCTCGTAACCCTAACAAGCGGCGGTTTCCGGATGTTTTCGCGGGGCACTGAAAACGGCTTCATTGCAGGTGCCAAACGGTTTCGTGGCATCGCGGGGCATGAAACAGCTTCACGAACTCGCGATCAGGCTGGCTCGTTTCAGACCCAATTTAGGCTTGTGACAGCGAACGGTGCTCGGCACACTTGTTTGCCGGAACTCTTTAGCCAAGCTCCGGCACTCTCCTCTCGACACAAATTGGTTCGCAGCACTGGCGCGGAGACGGGCTCATGCCAAGAAAGGGAATCACAGGCCACGACGAATGGGTTGTCACGGAAGCATTGGCAACGGCGTTGGTCGCGCTGGAGCAGCTTCCGCCAAAACACCAGCCGCGCGCTCATATGGACGACATCAGCAAGCTTTTGAGCGCCAGTTGCCAGCGTGGGACCGTGCCGCTGCACCTGGCCCAAGCCAAATGCAGGCTGTTTCCCGAGATCGATCCCCTGACGATTTATCGGGAATACGGCCTCGGGGAGGAACAAGGCTGAAGCGATTTCCCCCAAGCCCGCCGAGGCACTCTCCGATCATCTGCGAAGGCAGCCGGTGCACCGGGCGACAGGAACAGCGAGGATTTCGAAGATCGGCAAATGTCTCGGTAGAAGCGAAGCCGCCGTCAACTCGCCCTTAGAAGGACGGTCGTTGCAACGTAAACGCCCATGCCGATCAGCGGCGGCAGAGCCAGCGCCACGGCGATGCCGATCGTAAAGCGAAGGTCGGCCTGGTTCTGGGTTTTTCGATCCGAAACTCTCGGCATGTCTTCTGCCGATGCGCCGGCATTGTCGAGGCGGGTTGGTCGCGGCGGACCGTTCAATGTCGCGAACGCGTGCTCCGGGATGACGACATCAGCGTCGCCGGTTCTTGTCTCCCCATCGGCGCGATTTGGCACGATTACCGGTGTCCAGTTCGACCGACGTTTCATCGCCGGACAACTGCCAAACATTCGGATCCCCTGGCAATTGTTGATCTGCCGACGGATCTTCGATCATGTATCGGCATCGCGCGCATATTCCGTGAATTTCTTGTAGATCCAGCGGCGCCCATCATGACGCCGCCAGACCCGGCCGACGAGAAGCCGGCCGGTTATCGAACGCCGCGGAATCACAACGGTCCAGAGATGCCAGACTTCGGCCCAGGCGGGTTTCGCGGTCAGGCTCAGCATCTGCAAGCTGGTGCGGTCGTTCGCTACCATGTCTCGCCCCCGAGGCGCCGCTCGAGCGCGGCGATAGTATCCGTGAGATTGTCCCGGCGCGTTGTTAGCCCCCGGGCAATCATCGGATATTCGGCCTGAAAAGGATCGAATACGCCGGCCCGTTCCTCCTCGGCGGCGATGTCACCGTTAAGGATCTGGACGATGCGATTGAGGTCGGCGATCAATGTCCTCGTTTGCGCCGCTTCCCTGGAGGCGGTGGTCTCAAAATGACGCTGGTGTTTCATTGCGCATGGTCCAAATGATCTGATTTGGCACACGCGGGCGTTGCCCGCGCGTTGCGCAGAGGCCTTCGCAAGAACCCTGCCAGGAGAGTTCGCGCCAACGTCATCCGGATGGGGAGCGGCGAGGGGGGCGGCGGCTAACGCTTTAATGGCTCAGCCGGAGCGGCCGCACACCGCCGGTCCAATTGAGTTCAGGTTTCGGCTGTTCCTGCAATCGTGCGGACTTTAGCTATGGTCGTTGCGTAAAACTCGTCCCGCTCGCGCTGAAAGCGTTGCTGGTGTTCCCTGAACATGGCTATCCGTTTGCGGATGTCGGCGCGGTCCATTTCAAGCCGCTCTTTTGGCGAAAGCTGTTTCGTGGGGGTCTGCCACGGCGAAGGCAATGTGTCCGCCGCTTTGATTCCAACCGGTGCCGCATCACCCAGCGCAGAACGCGCCTGGTCAATCAGAGAAGGCGGTTGCTCCCGGGACCGACGTTCCAGAGGCAGCACGTCTTCCGAAGCCGCACTGTCATCGGGCTGCCGCAACACGGCCTCGGCGCCGGGTTCGTCGATGGAAACCATCGCGACCAGCGATAACGCCTGATCAAGCAGGGGATCGGATCGAGTTGGCTTGACAACAGGCGGCTGCCGCGGAGGCGACGGGGTTTGAACAGGGTTTTGTTCGGAAATAACGACCTTTTTGACCATCACCGCCTTGTGCTCGGAAATAACCACCTTCTTGACCAGCGAAAGCGCGTGGCCAATCAGGGAAGGCGGTGCTTCTTCGCGAAGCGGAGCTGACGATGGCGGGACGTCTTTCGGCTGTGCCGCGCGGCGATCTTGCCCAGCCGGCAAGTTGGTTCTGCTATCGGCGATGGCCTCCTGAAAGAGGGCCAACGTGTCGTCTATCAGCCGGTCTTGATCGTCTTGCGTTTTCACCACAACGACACCCGCTACTCACGGCCTGACGAAGCTTCACTATCCCTTCTAGTCCGCACAGCTTGCCCTGCGCAATGAACATCAGGTCGGGCCTTTGGTATGCAACTACCAGACAAAATCGTCAAATGCCTGGGTGTTGGAAAAGTTCCATGCCCGGAGCGAATCCCCGGAAAAATGGCGCGAGAAGCGGCTCGCTAATCGTCAATCCATTGACCTTTTGCCACATCCCATCGACGACCCGTTGCGTGATGCCTGCGCATTTTCTCGAGGCGCTGCTTGTCAATCCGCCGCTGCCTCCATTCTTCAAAGAATGGATAGATCGCGACTGCGATATAGAGGCCGACCAAAAATCCCCACATAGGCCCGTCCAGACGCGCCTCGATGAGCGGGCTGCAAACCCGTTTAAACCGGTAAAAAGGCCGCTGGAAATATATTCGGCGGCCGGCCGGGCCAGAATTCCTTGCAACCCGGAACCCGCATCAACCTCCGATTCCTCAAACCTGGCCGTGCTTCGTCCATGTCCGGAGTCCAGGAAACTGTCCCCGACGAGGAACAAGCAAACTGCTGCGGGACAGATTTAAAAAAGATCGAAGCAGTTTGGCAAATCACCGGAAACTTGGGGTCGCTCCTTCGGCCTCAGGCCATTCTATTCGGATTCCCAGATCCCGCAGTTCGTTGTCTTCCTGCCCAACATCTGGGCATCAGAATTCGGTTATCCACAGAAAGCCTGCTTAACGAACCCGACTATTTGTGCTGAGATACACTAACAACTATAAGTCGTGGGGGAGGCGATCATGCTGACGACCATCGCGCTCGCAGGTTCGCAGGTTCTTTTGGCGATCTGGGCGGCGCTGTCGGCAGAACTTCTATTGCTGTTTGCCGATGCGGGAATTTTTCGCGAGAACCGTTTGTGGAAGCTTTAGCGCTTCGTGAAAATCTCCCAGCCGGTCATGGCCAGAAAGTTTTGGCTGACAAGTGGAGCCCGCCACCGCAGCAATGACGATCAAGTAACCGTGCGCGGACGTGCCGCTAAGACCCAATCCACTGTGTTGCCGCCCAAACGATGAACCAGAACCAGCCAAGTGTCGCGACCGCAATCGCCGACAGGTAAAGGACGTTAAGCACCACATCCTGTCTTGGCTCGGAAACCGTATCAGTCCCCGGCACGCGCGGTGATTGGTCTAAACCGAAAAGCCGATCGGACACCGCAGGCTTCCTTACATCCGCATCACCTGCCCGGTTAGTCGCGGTGGAACATGCCCTGGTTCAACCGGTCTGGATCGTCCCAGGCCTCGAAAGGTTCGTCGAGTTCCGCCGCTCGGGTAATAATGATATCGCGCCGGCGCGGCCGGAGGCTCAGCCAGAGCAGGACGCATCCGCCCAGCAGGCAAAAGATCGTAATGAGATCGAGAAGGACCGGAATCATGCGCGCGGGTCGCGATTGACTTGGGGCATGCCCCATTGAAGCGCGGTCCGACGATGCGGGCAATCGGCTAAAGGATGAGGGCGCCGTCGGGGGGCGCTGCGGCGTGTGTATTCGCTAACGGCGCAGGCCTGTGGAACCTGTGGATTGCTGCGCAGCAAGCCGTTGTCAATACATCGAATTCAGGCGTTTTGAGGCTGTGGATATGCTGCGGATAATTTCAATCCGCGGTTCCCAAATCCGGCCGCCGGCGCCTTGACCCGCGGGTCCGGTTCCGGAGACGCCGCCGCGTCGAGCAACGCGATCGGGTGCCGTGCGGCTGTCGGTTCAGCCGCTGGCCAGGAAATTCCGGCGAGCTTGATCAAGCGCAAGGTGCCTAACCCACCCAGCGGTACTTTGAAATAGCCGGAATAGGCCGCGAGGAATCTCCAATGTTTCAGGTTCGAATTCACGGCCGCGGGGGGCAGGGGGTCGTCACCGGCGCCGAGATGCTCTCGGTTGCGGCCTTCTTTGAAGGGCGGCACGCCCAGGCGTTCCCGAGTTTCGGATCCGAGCGCACTGGAGCTCCCGTGGTGGCGTTCTGCCGTATCGCCGACAAGGAAATCAGGTTGCGCGAGCCGATCCTGGAGCCGGACTGCCTGATCGTGCAGGATCCGACGCTGTTCAAGGTGATCGACGTGTTCGCCGGCCTGCGCGCGGACGGCTATCTCCTGGTCAACACCAACAAGACCTTCGCCGAACTCCATATCGGGCAGATCGCCGAACGCCTGCCGAAAGGTCACGCCGTCATTGTGCCGGCAACCGAGTTCGCGCTGAAGCACGTCGGCCGTCCGGTGCCGAACGCGGCACTGCTCGGCGCCTTTGCCGCGCTGACGCAATTCGTCCGCCTCGACAGCGTCGAACGCGCGATCGGAGAGGCTTTCCCGGGCAAGGTCGGCGCCGCCAATAGCGCTGCCGCGAGGGAAGCTCATGAATTCGTCCTGATGCAGCAACGCGAAAGCGCAGCCTAGGGAACGCCGATGCTCAAGCAAATCGAAGGCTCCCATGCCATGGCGGAAGCCATCGCGCTGTGCCGCCCCGAAGTCATCTGCGCCTATCCGATCACGCCACAGACCCACATCGTCGAAGGCCTTGGCGAGCTGGTGAAGGAAGGCACGCTGGTCGATTGCGAATATATCAACGTCGAAAGCGAGTTCGCCGCACTGTCGGTCGCGATCGGCGCCTCTGCCGCGGGTGCCCGCGCCTATACCGCGACCGCCTCGCAAGGCCTGCTGTTCATGGCGGAGGCGGTCTACAACGCCTCGGGGCTTGGGCTGCCGATCGTGATGACCTTGGGCAACCGCGCCATTGGCGCGCCGATCAACATCTGGAACGATCATTCCGACGCGATGTCGATGCGTGACGCCGGATGGCTGCAGCTTTTTGCGGAGACTAACCAGGAGGCGGTCGATCTGCACATCCAGGCGTTCAGGCTCGCCGAGGAATTGTCGATGCCGGTCATGGTCTGCGTCGACGGTTTTATCCTGACCCACGCGATGGAACGCATCGACATCCCCACACAACAACAGGTCGACGCCTACTTGCCGCCTTACGATCCGGTGCAGGTGCTCGACCCCGCCGAGCCCGCCTCGATCGGGGCGATGGTCGGTCCGGAAGCTTTTACGGAGGTGCGATTCCTGGCTCATTACAAGCAGACGCTCGCCCTGAAACTCATTCCGGAATTCTCCGATGAATTCAAGAAAGCCTTCGGCCGCGAGTCCGGTGGGCTGTTGCGGACCTATCGCGCCGAGGACGCCGACATGCTGGTGGTGGCGATGGGCTCGGTCTGCGGCACCATCAAGGACACCATCGACGAGATGCGGGAGGATGGCATTCGCATCGGCCTCGTCGTCATTGTCTCGTTCCGGCCGTTCCCGGTCGAGGCGCTGCGGAACGCGCTTGCCGTTGCCAAGGACGTCGTCGTGGTGGAGAAGAGCATCGCGGTCGGCATGGGCGGGCAGCTCGCCAACAATGTCGATGTCGCGCTGCGCAATCTGCCGCGGCCGGCGCGGCTGCACTCCTCGGTCGCCGGGCTTGGCGGCCGCCCGATCACGCGCGCCTCGCTGCATCATTTGTTCCGGCAGGCCAGCGTGCAGCCCTGGGAAGGCACCAATTTCCTCGACCTGAACGAACGTGTCGTCGGCCGCGAGATTCATCGCACCCGCAAGACCCGGCGCTCGGGACCGACTGCTGAAAACATCTTGCGCGAGCTCGCCAAATCCGCAGCGCCGGCCGCCGAGTGAGGAACACGCCATGACCCCGCCCGTTGCGACGCTGCCACCCGAACAAGCCGTGCAGAAGCTGAAATATTATCAGAAGGGCACCTTCACCGTCGGCAACCGGCTGGTGGCGGAAGAGCAACGGGCCGTGCAGGCCTCGCAGGCGCGATCGAACGCGCTGACCTGCGGTCACCGCGCCTGCCAGGGTTGCGGCGAGGCGCTGGGCGCGCGCTACGCCATCGATGCGGCGATGCGCGCCACCAACAATAACCTGATCGCAGTCAATGCGACCGGCTGCCTCGAAGTCTTCACCACGCCTTACCCGGAAACATCGTGGCAATTGCCGTGGCTGCATTCGCTGTTCGGCAATGCGGCCGCGGTTGCGACCGGCGTCGCGGCCGCCATGCGCGTCAAGAAGCGGCCGCAGGTGCGGGTGATCGCGCAAGGCGGCGACGGCGGCACCACCGACATCGGCTTCCAGTGCCTGTCCGGCATGTTCGAGCGCAACGATGACGTACTCTATATCTGCTATGATAACGAAGGCTACATGAACACGGGTGTGCAGCGATCCTCGGCGACACCGCCGACCGCGCGCACCGCGACCACGCCGCCGCTCGGGCCGGAGCCCGGCAATGTGTTCGGCACCGGCAAATCCGTGCCCAGGATTGCCGTCGCGCACAACATTCCCTTTGTCGCCACCGCGACGGTTGCCGACCTGCACGATCTCGAGCGCAAGGTGATCAAGGCGATGTCCGTCCACGGCGCCCGCTACATTCAGATCAACGTGCCTTGCCCGCTCGGTTGGGGATCGGCTTCGCACGACACCATCCGGCTCGCGCAGCTGGCGGTCGAATGCGGCCTCTATCCGATTTTCGAGGCCGAGCACGGCAAGGTCACGCAGGTGCGCAAGATCCGCCGCCAGGTTCCGGTGCAGGAGTATCTGAAACTGCAGCGCCGCTTCGCCCATTTGTTCAGGGGCGGCCATGAAGACCCGCGGATCGCGCGGCTGCAGGCGATCTGCGACGCCAACATCAGCGAATACGGACTGGTCGACGCGACCGGCAGGGATGGGTGAGGGCGTCATGGAACATCCCTTCGCCATTACGCTCGACGTCGGCACCTCGCTGATCAACCACACCGGTTCCTGGCGCACGCTGCGGCCCGAATATGTTCACCGCCTGCCGCCGTGCAATCATGCATGCCCGGCCGGAGAGGACATCCAGGGGTGGCTCGCTTATGCCGAAAGCGGGGATTACGAAGCGGCCTGGCGCTCGCTTACCGAAAACAATCCGCTGCCCGCGGTGATGGGGCGCGTGTGCTACCACCCCTGTGAAGGCGCCTGCAATCGCGCCGTGCTCGACTCTTCGGTCGGCATCAATTCGGTGGAGCGGTTCCTCGGCGATCTCGCCATTAAGAACGGCTGGGGTTTTGCGGCGCCGGCCGCCGAGTCCGGCAAGAAAGTGCTGATCGTCGGCGCCGGGCCGTCGGGCCTGTCGGCAGCCTATCATCTCGCGCGGCTCGGCCATGCCGTGACGATTCAGGAAGCCGGTCCTGCGCCGGGCGGCATGATGCGTTTCGGTATTCCGAAATATCGTCTGCCGCGCGACGTGCTTGATGCCGAAGTCAGGCGGATCCAGGATCTCGGCGTCGTCATCAACTACAACACAAAGGTCGCCAATATCGCGGAGGCCATGGCGGCCGGCGGCTTCGACGCGGCCTTCCTGGCGGTGGGCGCCCATATTGCCAAGCGTGCCTATATTCCGGCGGGCGAGGCGGCAAAAGTGCTGGACGCGGTTCAAGTGCTGCGCTCGATGGAGGGCGAAGACAAGCCGCTGCTCGGCCGCAAGGTCGTCATCTATGGTGGCGGCAATACCGCGCTCGACGTCGCCCGCACCGCCAAGCGGCTCGGCGCGGAGGAAGCCGTCATCGTCTATCGCCGCACCCGCGACCGGATGCCGGCCCGTGACTTCGAGGTCGAAGAGGCGCTCGAAGAGGGCGTGATGATGAAGTGGTTGTCGACGATCAAGAACGTCGAGGCCGGATCGATCACGGTCGAGAAGATGGCGCTCGACGACAAGGGTTTTCCGCAGCCGACCGGCGAGTTCGAAACCCTGCAGGCGGACTCGGTTGTGCTCGCGCTCGGCCAGGATGTCGATCTGTCGTTGCTGCAGGGGGTCCCGGGACTCGAGGTCAAGGACGGCGTCGTCCAGGTCGGTGCCAATATGATGACCGGAGTTGCCGGCATTTTCGCGGGTGGCGATATGGTGCCGTCCGAACGCACCGTGACGGTGGCAGTTGGTCACGGCAAGAAGGCCGCGCGCCACATCGATGCCTGGCTGCGCGGCGCCACTTACGCGCCCGCGCCGAAGCACGAGATCGCCTCCGCCGACAAGCTCAACACTTGGTACTACGGCGAAGCGCCCAAGACGCTGCGCCCGATCCTGGAAACCGCGCGCCGCACCTCGACCTTCGAGGAAGTCGTCCAGGGCCTCGACGAGAGCAATGCGCTCTATGAGGCGCGGCGGTGTCTGTCCTGCGGCAACTGCTTCGAGTGCGACAATTGCTACGGCGTGTGCCCCGACAATGCCGTGATCAAGCTCGGGCCGGGAATGGGATTTGAGTTCAACCTGGACTATTGCAAGGGCTGCGGCATCTGCGCCCAGGAATGCCCGTGCGGCGCCATCCAGATGATACCGGAAGCGATTTGACGTGGGGGCGGGTTGGCTCTCGATCGTCAGGTGAGGAGGACAAGATCGGGCCGCCACGCTAGGCCGCACGGCTCAATATTTTGTCCACGCCGGCCTGCCATCGAAGCCGGGGAAAGCCAGTAATATCTCCCGAAATCGCAGCGCATTGCGGCCCAGCTCATGGTTCGCCAACGATGGTTTGGTTTCGACCGAGATAGTGCGAGCGTGGGAATAGCTTGCCAGGACAAGGCCGAAAATGTCCTGGTACGACTCCGCAACGACGGAAACTTTCTGCGGATCCTCAAACGAAATCGAAAAGATAAAATCGGGTTGGCCTGTGGCCCACTGGAACGCCGCTTCCTTTCGCTCGGTGTCTTCACCCAGCAACGCGAAGCCGGCGCGTTTCGCGGAGGGCAGCAATTCGCCGAACGACGACTTTTGGGCGACCAGCCCAAAGTACTTCATTTGCTTGGCAGCGACCTGTGCGCGCTCCCTCAGGCTGGATAAGTCCAGATCCGGGCCGGCGCCTGTTGCAGCGGGCTTCTTGCGCCGGAACGCCGTGCTCAGACCAAGGCCGAATATCGGCTTTCGTGTTTCGAAATCGGTGGACTCCGTCTCGGTCTTGCGCCACGCACGGCGCCCCCCAGCGACATTGTCGACCACGATCGACGGCATCCAGCCGGACCTACGCATATCAAAACTCCACGCCACGAAACCCAATAAGTATATGGCAAAAAATCGTTCTGGAACCCGCCCATTTTTAGGCGCTATTGTGGTGCGTTCGCCCGCTGGTATCTGGTCCGCGACCTCTCGGTCCTCGCATCCTCGGTAAAGTCAGCTCTGCCGCGCCAAAGCTGGTGGACGGAATAGTAGTGGATTGACCGTAGAAATACGGTCGCTGTCGCCACATTAGCACCACGATGCACTCCGAGCGTAGACGGATGCAGTGGTAAATCGCAGAGTTGAACGCGTGGGGACGCCGATGACTACAATCCAGGCGATCGTTTTCGGTATGATGCTGGCGTGGACGCCAAGCCTGGTGTTGCTCGCGTATTTTCTCTGGCGAGAGGGAGCTGGTCTCCCGACAGAGCCGCCAAGCTCCGAGGCCTATTTTCGTCGCACGGATTAGAGTTTGCCGATCAACCGCCATATGCCGGCGCCGAATAGCCAGACCAACCACACGTCGCGACGACGAGGCCGGCGACACAGGCCACCTTCAACAAAGTATGGCGCAATTTTTTCAAAAGCCGAAGCGATTGAACATCGGCCCCGGCTGCTGCCGAACCATCTAGTTGCGGGTGCGAAAAGTTCCGTAAAGCGGAACGCTCAGTGGTTGCCGGCGGCGGAGTAGTATTGGGCTTCCGACTGATCGACGGGGCCAAGGTAGCGGTCTATCAAATTGACGGCGCCGAGCGAAAGCAGGATCCCCAGCGCAATGGCTAACGCCGTCGGAACCACAAATTCCACAACAATCACTTTGCGGGTCATCGCGGATACTCGCTTTGACCTACCCCAAAGCCAGAACACCACATTCCCCTGAGTTGGGGAATTGGAATTGAAAATTCAGCAACCAGGCAGGAGAGGGAGGGGGCCCAAACCCGCCTCGGCGCGGGCGGCTAAGGCGCCATGTTGTGAGCGATGGATCGTCCCATACTGCGCAAGCCATCCCAGAGCGCACCGTTGTTGTACTGGTCGTCCCAGAAGTACAGGACCGCGAGAACGATCAAAAAAGCGATGAAAATTCGCATGTTGTGCTCCTTCGCCTTCGAGCCCGATCGCACCGCATGCGAGCACATTTCCCGCAGGCGGGGAATTGCCAATCGAAATTCAGCAAATCAGGAACCATCGCGTCCATGGGCGTTGCAACCCGCACCGAGATCCAGTCGCACATTGCCTGTTCAGCATCCTCCTGATGGCATCGGGGCGCGACGTGCTTGCGATCCTCTGCCTGTCCTGTCAGGTGATCCGCTACCAGCGAAGCTGGAGGCGCGAGGTACCAAAAAAACCCCGCCGCTCCTGGCGGGGTGAAGTTCGGGAGAGCGGCGCGAGATCACAAACGCGCCGCCAGATAGATGATGCCACGATTCGGCCTCCAGGGATTACACATCCGCCTACGCCCTTGTTGAAATCAATCACCTCTGGTCGATCCGAACTGCTGGCCGCTACGGCGTCGTCCAATGAGCCTGCGCGGTTTGGGAAGCCACGCTTTTCAGACAAAGCCTGGCAGCTTCGATTTCGGCCTCCGTGGCTCCGTGGCCTCTTGCCCACGTCTCGGCGGCGGAAGCCGAGAACTTTGCAACGTAAAACCGAACGACGGAACAAGATGCGCGGTGAATAAGGCCGGATTGTTCGGCGGCCTCGGCCCGCGCACCCAGACCAAAGCAAATGGAAGCAACGCATACCCAACGTGACAACATCTTTCGACCCCCTTGTCCTCGATCGAGCCGCACGGCCATATGAGTTCCCTCGAGGGAACATGCGGCCGAGCGCGCGCAGTAAATCGAAACAGCACTAGCTGACTTACAAAGCGGGACCAAGTTACCGATAAGGGAAGTCGGACTTCTCCACCTGTGATTAGACGGTGAGTAGAATGAAACACGGCGGCTGGAACGTCATTCCAGCGCAGCGCTACGAGAGTTCAACGGCCGAACAGTCGCATGAAGCGCTCGCGGCGAAGTGCGCGGCAGAACGCTACCGTGCCTCAACACGCTCCGATGCATACGCGCGCTAACACGCGGGGCGTGGTTCCAAGGATGAAAGGAGGTTGCGCCGCTCAGCGTGATCGAGGTCCTGCGTCGCCCTATTTGATGCGGCCCTGCCTCCGCAGGTCGTCGCATCGACGCACTCCTGCGGGTCCCCAGCCGAGCCTGTCCCGTGCATCACGCGAGGCAGACTTCGATCCGGCCGTTCGGCCCGGAGTTCGCAGGACCGTTGCAGGTGATTGCCGGGGCATCGCTCGGCAAACCAAATGCTGCGCCCGGCGCCACAATCCCCAGAATTTCCGTTTGCTGATCCCTCCGACCAGCCGGCAATTCCCGCGCGGGGATTGACGGATCAACTCCAAAATGCTGCACTGCGGTATCTGTAGTGCAGGTGTTTCGGGGTTCGCATGAAGGACGTAGTTGATCGGATTTTGAATACCTACCAGTTGACGCGACCGCTTGATCCCGCCCGAGTTTCGGATTCAAGACTGAAAATTACGCGATACATCGAAAGCCTGGCTTCTGCAGGCCAGAGCGATACGCAAAAGTTGGCGATGTATGGCCTGGCCTATTTGAAAGAGATGCACGAAGGGCGCGATCCCCGGTTTACCGGCTGCTAATTCCAGGGGCTGCCGAGGTTCGTCATCGATCGTGGCTCAGCTTGCGGCGTCGTCGCATCGACGCACTCTTGCGGCGCTTGTCCGGGGTGATACCCTGTTCTCGTCCTTGAGGAGTATCCCTTATGAAGCTCGCTCTGTTCTCCGCTGTCGCTTTGTTGCTCGCGATGGCATTTTCCTCCCAATCGACATACGCCGAGGCGCTCGGCCCAGGCTTTTTGGGGACATTTCCCTTTTATGCCGGTGACTATCCCTACTATGAGGGTGCTTACCCACCAGCTCCTCTCTATGCGCCCTTTGGGTACTACGGGTGCCGCGCCGGGTGCTGTCGCCAGGCGGTGTGGAGCGGCCGAAGCTGGCGTAATGTGATCACATGTCATCCAAGGTAGTTGGCAGCACTGAAATGTGAATTTCTCCGTCGCCGGCCTGGCGGGCGTTTGCGATGTGCCCGGCGTATGTTGCGCGGAAATCGTCGCGCGTCGGACCGGCTGTCGTCCCAGTCGAAATTTGGCCTGACGGCAGCACCCTTGGTGCTGCAAACCTGACAAGTGAACAGCGGCTCAAGGGCTCGCGCGGGGTTGGCGGTATCGCCGGCATGTTCTACGGTTAGGTTATTTCAAGTGTGAGCAGGAAATGGGGGGATACGAGGTTCGTTCGAAAGGAATGGACATGCGAATCCTCATTGCGGCGGCGGTCGCAGCGTCAATGACCGGGCCCGCTTTCGCGCAGACGCAGCCCACGCGACCGTCTGCCTATGCGACTGTCCCTACGCTGCCCTCCGCCTTTCCGACCGCCGCCATCAATCCTTGCTACTGGGGGCCGTCGCGCGAGCACTACTCCGCATTTTTCCAAGATTATCCGCTGACCCAATTTTATAACGGCCCCAGGCATCGCAGGTCGTCATTCAATCCCACTAGCCCTTGTTACTCCGGTACCGCGTATCCGTCCTACTCTGCGATCACGCCGAGCGAATTTCCCGGCAGGACAAATCGGCCGGCTTTGCCGGGCGCGGATAGCCTTAATGGAGATCAGGCGAAGTCACAAATTGAGGCGAAGGGGTATTCAAATGTTTCCGAATTGCAAAAGGACAATCACGGAATTTGGCGCGGCAAAGCGGCAATGAAGGATGGCAGGTCCGTCGCCGTCATCCTCGATCTCGAGGGAAATATCTACTCCGAATGGTATCCATTCATTTCTATCCGCCCCCTCAACCTCCCCAAGCGGTGATGCATTGAATTAGCCGGGCTGTTCGACGCGATCCGCACGCTGAAAATGAACACCTTCGCGTGGGCGCGCATCTGCGTTCTCGAGGCGGCTTGCTTCCTGACCGAAGCCTTTCAGCTATCTGTCAGTCCCCCGACCCTTGCGACGCGCCCGACGCATGTGGTCGGGAAATCGAATGTGAATTGACCGGGATCAATATGGAGCGGTCTGTTTCCATGCGGGTGATGCTGTGCCATCAATCCGCAAGGAGGTTCCGATGCGCATTCCGGCTTTGGCGATTTTGGCAATCGGGGTGGTTTCCTCCGCCGCGCCCGCCCAGGCGCAGACATATGACCCGTTTTTTCCGGTGTGCATGCACGTCGTCGTCTGGGGAGGCCCTTACGAGGATTGCAGTTACTACACGATGTCCCAATGCGCGTATTCGGCTTCGGGCCGGGCGGCCCAATGCAATATCAACCCGTATTATGTGGGCGCGAGAGACGCGTTTGCACGCAGTGACCGGCGGCACCGCCGCGCCTATTAGATCGACGAAGCCGACGCAGGATGGGCGTGCAAGCTGCGCTGCTACCGCCGAGAGAACCGCGCGCCGTCGCGCGCAGAAGCCAACGCGGCTTGAAATTGTGCGGGACCTGTTCTACGCGAGAAGTCGAAACTTGAGCCTTGTGAAGACGTCGCCGACATCTTCCACTGCGCGAGGCTGGAAGCGGACTCGCTCGGACATCATCCCCAAATAGGTACGCAACTCCTCATCGCTCTGTTTAATATGGTTTCGAATTTCGCGGCGCTCAAACGATGTGACCAACGGGTCGGCAATCCGCCGCCAGGCCACCCTTTGCCATTCCTTCAGCTCGGCTATTTTGCGACTTAAGATATCAGGCTCGGTCATGCTATCCACCCGCTCTTTGAGAAGAAGCTGGTTCAAGCTCTAGCGCTGATTCCTAAAAAATCCTTAACGAGCACGGAATGCTGCGGCCCGTCACCCGTCGCGTGATGCGTCGACGAGCTCAACGCCCAATGTGATTCGGGCAGCATTGAGTCAAATCACTCCCGCGCGAAATTCGATTTAGAGGTGGGAGCGGCCGTTGCTGCCACATTGACACCACGATGCACGCTGAGCGTGTGGAGATGCGGGCAGCAGATTCGCAGAGTCAAATGCGTGGGGGCGTCGATGAGTATAATGCAAGCGATCTTTCTCGGGATGGTACTGGGGTGGTCGCCAATCTTGGCTTTGTTCGCGTATCTTCTTTGGCGAGAGATCGGCGCCGACCGAGACGCCCGGCTGCGAAGCCTGTTTTCGTCGCACGGATTGGAGTTTGACGATCAGCCGTCTTGTCCCGACGCCCAACAGTCAAATCCAGCCGCCCAATGAGAGCAATCCCCGTCAGACCACTTTTTCCCTGTCCCGTTGAAGTGCCTGCATGATCGCAATACGCGCGAACCAAATAGACCCGACTTGATCCGCCGCTTGCAAGATACGTTCGCGGGCGTTCTGCCACTCTGGCGAATCCTGCTCGGCGTCAGGAAGTTCGCTGATATATGCAAAGACCTGGCGAAGGGTGGTGGCGACTAGTTTGTTCGGCAGATTGATCGGCTCTGCAAACTCTGAATCCCATGGCATCACGTAACTCCTATTACGCAAGCCCCCAACTCCACAGCGTCATTGAAAAATGTTAACGATTGGTTTGGATTGAGCTCGCGGCGCTCCCGATGCGGGTCTTTGCGGCAGGGGTTAAAGACGGACCCGGCGTGGCGGTTGACGGCACGTTGGATCTCCTATGGAAGCGGGCTCGGCGCCTAATCGATCCGCACCGATGCCGGTTTGAACTTCACGCCTGAGACCGTATTTGCGTCGCCGACGGGACGAGCGACAACGTTCTTCAGCCAGCAGCGACCTGCCGGCCCTTGCACGCCCGGACGAACGTACGTCCAGGACGCGCAGATACCATCCTCGGCACACGCGGCCTCGCAGGTGCTCCAGCTGTTCGTCACGAAGTTCTTGAAGTCCGAACCGGGGCGATTGATTTTGTCTTCCGCGCGCAGGTCGCGCTTGGAGATGAAGTTGCGCGGAGCGGAATCGCAGCACTGGTCTTTCACAATTGCGGGTAACGAACTCTTCAGCCAGCAGTGTCCGGCCGGTCCCTGGATTCCCGACTTGACCCAGGTATAGGCCTGGCAGCGGGACTCGCCGCCGCAGCTGGTTCGGCAAACGAAAGCCGAAGGAGCGGGGAAATTCGCGTAGTCGGCGCCAGGCAAGTTGGTTCCATCGACGGCAAATGCGGATCCGGAAAATATCGTCATTACGATCGCTGATACAAATCTGCGCATGGCATCTCCCTTGCTGGTTGCTCCCCAACTGGTTTTATTGGCGACTGGATACAATCACACGGAGAGAGGTGCGTCATCGCGACCGCTCGCCGCACGGGCCCGTCCGCTTCACCCCCGGGCGGCCTCCGGGCGAAAGTGATAACCCGCCATTAACCGGGCGGGCAGACCATAACCAGGCCGGCGGTCTCCGCGGATTGGCCGGTGATTGCGTAGGGGGGCCGTCGCCGAACTCAACCCCAGCGACGGCTCTTCGCCCTGGGGGGCCGATGGATTATCCAGCGTTCACTAACGACAGCCTGACCATGATGTACGAGGGCATCCGCGGCGCGCTGGCGGCCGACGAGGCGCTGAAGGTACAGGGCGAAGAGCCCAGGTTTCGGGTTCGCGAGACACCCGAATGGAAGAAGCACGCGGCCGATCTCGAATCCGAAATGCTCAAACGCGGGATGTTCTTCGAGGTCATCGACTGGTCGGAAGATCAGAGCAACCTGCCGTTCGAGTGACGCGCGCGTTAAGTTCCAATGTCACATTGTGGACAGACGGGCCCAGATTATTTCGATTTCACTGCCCACATTGCCTCACGTTAAAAGCAAATACTTGCGATCGGCCCAGGCTAACCGCCGGGCTTTTCGTTTGCCAATTTGACCGATCTTGAAGCCGTTACGGGTTGCCGCGCTGTGGTCCGCGCATCAAATAAGAATGGAGTTTGGTTGATTGGAGCAAATGTGATGCGTTCTGTTTTGATCGCGGGCCTTTTGATCGCCCTCTGTACCTCTGCCAACGCCGCGAGGGTGCATCACTTCAACCCGCGACATGTCATCGTTCGTCCCAGCCAGGGTGTGGCCGTGCCCCCGGGGTGGTACAAGTTTCCGGGCTATCCGCCGATACCTCCAGGGGAAAACAGAAATCTTGACCCGTCCACACGCGGAGGCGCTTGACCAGGGCATCAAATCCGACGCCCGCCCTTGCGCCGCAGCCAGTGCCGCAATCGCGGATCAGAGAAACTCCCGGAGCCGAGCAAGTTCAATGATATGCGCTCCGGACAGCACGGGACTCACCAACGGGGGCTGCGGCGATGTGTGAATTTCGTACAAGCCGCGCATGGCGACCGGCTTGGCAATGAACTCCCGAATGCACTCATCGAGCGTGCCGTCGACGAGTAGATAGGGGCCCGTGCCCTCGGTGCGGCGTTCGTTGTGGAGTGATGGCCATTTGCGAAGAACAGCCGGCGCATTGAAATCAACGTGAGCGTTGGTTCCGTCCATCGGTCCTACTCCTGGCGCGGCCTTCCTGAATCCGTGGGCGTAAGAGCCCGAACCAGTGACTGCCTGCAATCCATCCAAGGATCATGCCCCCGATTGGCGTCGTGGGCGGCGGTGTATGAAGCGGACGCGATTGGCGGCGCGGCTCACTTCATGTCGAAGAGCAACAGCCGAACGCGCGAAAGGCGCCCGTCAGGGTTTGGCAACTCGGCAACTCCGCGGTTGCCGGCGACGGACTGATTGGCTTCCGCCTGATCGGTGGCGACGAAGTATTTGCCTGTTAAATAGGTGGCGCCGACCGAGATCCCCAACGCAACCGCTAACACCGTCGGAACGACGAATTTCAATGTGATCGCTTTATCGGTCATTGCGGATACTCGCTTTGACCTACCCCAGGGCAAGATAATCACCTTCCCCTGAGTCGGGGAATTGGTAATTGAAAATTGCGCGTCGTTACTACCGATCGGTGCGGCGGTGAGCGATAGATCGTTTGATACCCACTAAACATCGTACAGCCGCTTCAGCCGCTCGGTGATGATGTCGAAAAAGGCCTGTAGATCGGCCTTGTTGGGGACAGGGCCGGCGTCGACCCCAAACATCAGCAGAGCATTCCAGGGGTTGAGGCCGTAGACTGTCACCCTGACGCCGCGCGTTGGGCACCCTTCTATCTGGCTGAGGTCGTGGTGGATCATTGCCGCCAATTCTTCGGCGGTCTTCGTTTCTTTTGCCGGGGTGGCTGGCGTCAGGCCGCGGATTTCGTGCGTGTCCGACGTGGCCGGAACGGTGCGATCAGTCATCTTATACCAAACTTCCGAAGCCTGACTCATCTAGGCCGTTGCTTGGCCCAACTGAAGCGGCGGCATGCTGTTGAATATTCTTGCCTTCTTGCGACGGCTTGATTGAGTGTCGAACGCGCAACGAGTCAAGTCTTCGCATTCCGGTATTACCACACACCTTTCGTCACGTCGCACCGGCGGCCTTTGGCGATATCAGAACAAAAACAGGGCGCGGGCTCGGGTCCGCGCCTGACGCCAGCAGCTACCCGCCTTTCGTGACCTGAAAGTAGCAATAGCCGTTAACGCCAATGTCCCTCGAGGCATCGGAATGCAGCGGAGACGTACCTCTGACCATCAGCTTCCAATCCGATGGCCTTGAACTGCACAGGCAGACGCGCTCCGGCCGCAACTGCTATCCGCAAGGTCGGATCCGCTTTCAGGCAAAAGACGTCGTACGCGGTTTTGACGGTTGTGTTCATGGGGCCGACGATACCGGCGACGGCGTCGACCACAATCGACTTCGGCTTTTAACGTTACTGCGGGTGCGGCCCCACCGCGGCCGAGCAGCGTTGGCAAGCCCTGCGCTGGCGCCGCGTCAGTTTGATTGTGGCAGCCGTACTGACTGGAAAACGTGTGAGCCGGGCGCATATTTCAGGAATGGATCAAATTCTGCCGCCAGAGCTAAATGATTTGGAATTTGCGGCGCTGCAGCAGCTGGCGGCGCATCCGACCACCCGTCACATTCCGGCCCGGATTCAATCCCGGCTAAAGGATATCGGCTACGTGAAGGAAGTCCTGGGAGGCGTGGTTCTGACCAAGGACGGCTTGCAGCGGATTTTGCAAAGCAAATGAGAGACAAGCATCCCAAACGCATTGGGGACACGTCCCGCGAAACCAGCGGGTCTTAAATGGCGGGGTAGGGGCCAACGATCAGACCGGAGTCCAAAAAATTGGTCTCCCCTCCCGTCGCGGCTTCAAAAGGGTGCCCATAACCTGCCTCTTAGGAGGTTTTCAACCATCTTGGGCTATTCTGGCCTCATGGGGATCCGACGTGACGATTCCGAAAAGGCAGTGCAAGCGCTGCTACGGCGCCGCGCCCTTCTTCGCGCCTACCTCGCCGCCCTGAACCGGATCGATGACGCAAACCACCGCCGGCGCGTTGAGGAACTTCGGCTGGAACATCGGCCTCGTCGAGACTTTCCCCGGGCGTTGCATTTCCGTAAAGGACATCATCGCTCCCGGGCAGGTACCATCGCCGCGAGATAGCGATTCACAGGTAACCGGGCCGTTTTCGGCCCGGCGCGGGGCATTCTCGGCGGGAGGTCACCGCATGCACCAGCGGCACCTGTGGGCTTTTGCAGACGTCCGGGCGCTGAGAGGCGAGGGCGCAAGCATCGATCAGGTAAATGCGATAGCGACCAAGCCAGAGCAGAGCAGGACAAGACCGGCAACGGTCACAGCGAGGAAACTGTAGGAAGCGAATTCTTCGCGCATGGTGCACCGCCTGGAATGCTGGTTACCGTCTCGACTAACGCGTGCCCCTGCTCGAACAGGACGACTGTCCCGCCGCACAGTCAAAAGGATTCCTTTCCAGACGCCCAAATTCGGCCCGGGGTGATGATTTCATGCAACACCTGTTCGAACGGAATTTGTCACGGGCGGCGACCGGTTTGCCAGCACAGCGCCCACACGGGCGGTTTTGCAGGATCTTCGAAAATTCAGGTTTTGGAACCCTCGACCCCATGATCAAAAGAAAAGTGCTTCGCCATTTTCTTGTTTGTTTTCAACGAAAACCGTTGGCAACCTGCCAGAGCTAACGGGACGGAACGGTCTACCCCAAGAAAGACTCCTTCGGAGAGGGACGGGAGATCTCGTACGTGCCAACAGGCAACATGCCGGCAAAAAAAGTTTGGCGGATGTGAACCCGTTCACACAGGACAAGGCCGCGGCCGCTGTATCCTTCATATGTAAGCCGAATGTCGAGCGTGCCCTCTCATGCCTTGGCACCCTCATCTGACTAGAAACATCACCCAGGGAGATGCTGTGATGAGCACGACCTATGGTGCAACAGGGCTAGGACAGACCGCCGCATCGACGCGGCGCGTCTACAGCTTTTTCAAGAGATATTGGGGTGCCTTTCAGGAAAGGCGCAAACGCCAGAGGTTACGAGCCGCCCTGTGCGACCTAAGTGACAGGGAGCTAATGGATATCGGCACTACGCGCGGCGAGATCGACTACGTCGCCTCGAACCCGGGAATCGACCCGCGAGGCATCCGATCCGCCGGATGAATGCCTGATATCTGGCACCAGGTGGATGGCCGGATTTGGAAACGACCAGACGTACCATTTCTCGGGGCCGACTTCCGAATTGGGCCAATCGCGTCGGTTTGACCGGGCGCCCGTCACTTCCAGTCTACCCCTGCCGGCTCAACCGGTCGACGCAACACAGGCGTTAAATCGACTAAAGCAGCGCTGGTCTGCGGTCTTTAGCTGCTCGGGAGACGGTGCCAGCCCATAGAGTCCAGGCATTTATTTCTGACGACTCGGTAGAAAACGCTTCAACCCTTTCCATGAAGGCGCAACGGCAAATCCAACGATCGGGATTGTGGCCGCGCCAATCAACAATCCAAGGACGCCTGAGATGGCCGCCTCAACGATCCATTCGAGCGCCCCGGCGGCCGATGGCAGCGCGTGAGCCGCGGCTTCGGCGGCGGCGTGGACCGTCGAGCCGATTGAAGGCGGGCCGTATACTTCCAGGCCATGCAGGACGATACCGCCGCCAACCCAGATCATGGCGGCTGTGCCGACGGCGCCGAGAATTGTCAGGAACACGGGCATCCCGCGAACAAGGGCGCGTCCGAGCGCCCGGCCCATACCGGCAAGGACCGAGGCGCGGTCGTTGTTGGCAAGGGCCAGACCGAAATCGTCGGCTTTCACGATCAGCGCTACGACGCCATACACGGCGACGGTGATCCCGATCCCGACGAGCGCCAGCACAAGGGCCTGCGTCACGAAGCTTCCCGGGGGCAGCGCCGCCAGCGCGATCGCCATGATCTCTGCCGAAAGGATGAAGTCGGTCTTGATGGCGCTTGCGACCCTCTCGTCCTCCATCGTCTTCGCATTCAACGCGACCGTGCCGAGCTGCGCTTCATGCTGATGTGCACGATGCGGCATGACGGCTTCGAGTACTTTTTCTACGCCTTCGTAGCAGAGATAGGCGCCGCCAATCATGAGAAGCGGCGTGATCGTCCAGGGAAGGAAGTAGCTAAGGGCCAGGGCAACGGGCAACAGGATCAGGAGCTTGTTGCGAAGTGATCCCGCCGCGATCCTGCCCACGATCGGCAGTTCGCGCTTGGCAGCAAATCCGATCACGTAACCCGGCGTAACCGCGGCATCGTCGATGACGACGCCCGCCGCCTTTACCCCCGCCTTCGCGGCCTGGCCGGCGACATCGTCGAGGGAAGCTGCCGCCACCTTTGCGATCGCCGCAAGATCGTCAAGAAGGGCGATCAGTCCGACGCTCATCGATACTTTTCCTTCATCGTTGGTTCTGCCTTTCGTGCGTTGGCCAATACAGAAGCCTTCCAGCAGATGCGCCGCGAGCGCAAGAGACGGTCGAGATGCGATTTGCGCGTATGAAACGCAGTCTCAGGCTCGACCGACTTCGGCTGCGGGGCTTGGGTGGTGTCGGGGACGAGGTGCGGCTCACAGCAACGGCGCAGAATCCAAGGCGGCTGGCCAACTTCTCTGCGGTGCCCCGCCACCTATTGGAGTTGCTTGCCTCGCGTAGATGCCCGCAAACAGATAGCCCGCGGACGTTAAAAATGGGGCCAGCTAGAACTCACAACGAGCCCCCACAATCGAGACGGCCCAGTCTCGCAACAAATCCCCGGGTAGAGCGGACGTCGAATACTTGGGACGAGATGTCCGCGTCTGACCCGAAGTTTCTTTGATCCAAATCAACGTGGCGCCCGAAAAACGGCATGCGCTAACAGTCGAAAAAAAGAGGGAGGTTTCATGCGCGTGTCAAAAGCAATTGCCTTGGGGATTGTCCTCGCGGCCCCAAGTTTTGTGTCCGTCTCATCGGCGCAGGCCGCTTCTGAATGTCCAGTAGCGGGAACACTATCGACTTGGGGCATCAATTCGAAGGGCGTCTTTAACGTCGCGTCCGGAGGAGCTTGCCTCTTCCCCCTCAGGATAGAAGGCGTAATCGCGAGTTCGAGCATTGTACAAGAACCCGAACACGGAACGTTGAACCAGCTCAACGAATCCACTTTCGAGTACACAGCAAACGCTGGGTACATAGGCATCGATACCTTCTCCGTTCAGGTGACAGGCAAGGGGCCTACGGCTTCCGGCACGTCAATAATCACCATGATTGCAACGGTTCGATAGCATTGATCCAGAACGCTGATCCGATTCCGGCGATACCGCGGGAACGGTGCAGGGTCCACGCATATGCCCCAGCTTGAGGATTTCTTTGGATCAAGCGCGAGCCGAGCCGAACTCGCGAGGCTCAACAGCTTCAACACCGTCCACCAATCACGCGCTGAGCGGATGGCGAATGGGAAGGCCATTCGCCGCAATTTACCGCGCTCGTCCCACGCGGCATTTCGGCGCGCGCGCGATCGACCCGATCCGGTTTCGGTCCTTCAGGCGCAGAATGCCACCCGTATTGAGGAGCTCGTGCCGGTGCGGATGGCGCGTATGCTGACCTCGCCGTTCGCTTTCCTGCGGGGAAGCGCGGCAATCATGGCGGGCGATCTCGCAAACTCTCCGCGCACTGATCTGGAGGTGATGGCCTGCGGCGATATGCATCTGATGAATTTCGGCCTGTTCGCGTCGGCCGAGCGCAACCTGGTTTTCGCAATCAACGATTTCGACGAGGTTCTTCCAGGGCCATGGGAGTGGGACCTCAAGCGGCTGGCCACGAGCGCCGCGGTTGCCGCTCTCTTTGTGGACGGCGACCGGACTGATGCCGAGCAGGCGGCGCGCGCGGTGGTCGAGACCTATGTCAGCCGGATTCGCCGCTATTCCGAGATGGATTTTTTGGAAGTCTGGTACGACCTGATCGACGAGAGAACGATCCTGGCTGCGGCCCCGCCGCGCATGCGAAAGCTCGCTCAGGCCACCTTCGACAAGGCACGCGCCCGTGGCCACATTCGGGCGCTCGATCGGCTAACAGAAGAGGTCAACGGTGAGCATCGGATCGTGGAGGATGTGCCCCTCATCGTTCGCGCGAAGCATCTCCCGAACGGCAGACCGATCACCGAAGCGCTGGAGGCGATGTTGGGGTGCTACCTTGCGTCCCTTCCGGAGGATCGCAGACGTCTGCTGTCGCGTTACCGGATCATCGATGTCGCACGCAAGGTCGTTGGTGTAGGCAGCGTCGGCACCAGTTGCTGGGTTGTGCTGCTTGAGGAGCACGGAGCCGATAGTCCTCTGTTTCTCCAAATCAAGGAAGCACGCGAGTCCGTGCTGGAGCGCTATCTCGACGGCAGGAGAACGATCAAGCAGCAAGGGCGGCGCGTGGTGATCGGTCAGCGAATGATCCAGGGTTCCCCGGACATCTTTCTTGGCTGGGGGCCGGTCAAGCCGGTCAACGGCAGCCGGGATTACTATGTGCGACAACTCGCCGATATGAAAGGCGGCCTGAAGTTCAACCAAGGCGATCGCGAGGCACTTGGCGGCCTCGCGAAATACTGTGGTCTGTGCGGCTGGGCGCTCGCGCTCGCTCATGCGAAATCGGGCGACCCGGCGATGATTTCAGGCTATTGCGGCACCGGCGATGCGCTCCCGGACGCCATCGCGAAATTCTCGCTGGCCTATCTTGAGCAGACCGAGCGTGACCATGGCGCACTTGTGGCGGCGGCCCGGCGTGGCAGGATCCCGGTGGCCAAACAGGCTTGAACGGACCGGTCGGCGCTTTACGGGCGCGCCGCTTCCGGACAGGCGACAAAGAACATTCTGCCTTCGCTCGCGAGGACAGCGACCAATGATGTGGAGCTCGAATATTCTCAAACCCGGTCGCGAGTGCGCTTTTGACGGCTTGCCGTTGCCGCCCCTGATTTGGCTTGCCCAGGTTATCACCGGCCGCACGCCCGGCACCCGGCCTGACTATCCGCGCACGGCTTCGACGGCGTTCGAGGGCTTCGCGTCGACCAGGCTGGGCCAATTCTTCGGTCCGGCGGCCGATGAGCATCCGGGCCTGTCCGGCTTCAGCCTGTTGAGCCACGGGCGCGAGGCCTTCATCGTCCGTCTGGCACTGGCCGACCTGGCCGAGCGAAGCCTCGACATGCAGTACTACGTCTGGGACGGTGATACGACCGGCCGGATCGTCGTCGACCACGTGATGAAGGCGGCCGATCGCGGGGTCAGGGTGCGGCTTCTCGTCGACGATCCCTTCTATAAGGCCAGCGATTCCGTCAAAGCTTGCCTCGATGCTCACCCCAATGTTGAGATCCGTCTGTTCAACCCGCTCTCCAACCGGCGCTGGTCAATTCTCGACTTCATTTTCGATTTCGGCCGGGTCAATCGCCGCATGCACAACAAGTTGATGGTTGCCGACAATTCGGCGGCGATCGTCGGCGGCCGCAATATCGGTGACATCTATTACGGCGTGAATACCATCGCCAATTATCGCGATTTGGATGTGTTGGCGGTGGGGCCTGTCGTCCGCGATCTGTCCGGTGTATTCGACCAATACTGGAACAGCCCCTCGACCGTGCCGATCGCAGCCATCGTCGGTCGCGCCCATGACGCAGCCGATCTCGATGGCATCCTGGTTCGTTTGCGTGAGGCGATCGCCGCGGCTGACTACCCTTATCCCATCGACCAGGACCTGGACGAGTTGGTGGCCCAGAGTGCCGAGCTTTGCGACAATCTCGTATGGGCACACGGCCGTATCATCGCCGACGACCCGGAAACCGTCGCCCGCGGCAAGGAGAGCGATGACGTCATCGAGTTCATTCGCGGGCGGATCGCCAAGCTGAAAGAGGAGCTGCTCGTCGAATCGCCGTACTTCGTCCTGCCCGCCGGGGCGCAGGCAACCGTCAAAGCGCTGCACGAGCGCAATGTCCGAGTGCGCGTACTGACTAACTCGCTCGCTTCGAACGACATGCTGCCGGCGCATTCAGGCTATGCCAAGACCCGAAGGCGGCTGCTCGAGAACGGCATGGAGCTATACGAGCTGCGCCCGGATACCGACGCCTTCCGGTCGGGCTGGTCGCTCCTCTCCGGGCGGTCGCCCGCCGCCTTGCACACCAAAGCCATGGCTTTCGACGGCGAAGCCGTGTTCATCGGCAGCTTCAACCTCGACCCGCGCTCTGCAGTGATCAACACCGAGGCCGGTCTCTATATCGAGAGCCCGGAGCTTGCCAAAAAGCTGACCGCCTACATGGCGACCGGGGTCGTGCCCGCCAACAGCTACCGCGTCCTGCTCGACCCGAACGGCGAGATCGTCTGGGAGACAGTGAGGGACGGCACAAGGGTGCGCTACCGGGACGAGCCCGAAACCGGCTTCCGGCGGCGATTCATCGCCAACTTGTGGAAGCTGCTACCGATCGACTCGCAACTCTGACACCGATCCTTGGCGACCTGGGGCAAGATCCGGCTCAGGCCGTGGGGACAACTGCGGGTCTCTTCGCAATCAATGTGCGTCGGTCGTGAATCAAGCTCTCCAGCCGGTGGGCTGCCACGGTCAAGGTGGCATCATCCACCGCGCTCTCGTCTCCACCAGCGGATTTGGCGCGCTCCTGCCTTAGAATGCCGTCGATTTCGTCTTCGATATCCGAAAGCTCAGCCTCTGTATCGACTTTCCGAATCCGGCGCGCCAAAGCATAGAGAGAATTGAGCGGGCCCTCGGGTGCGCGGCTGCCGATGCCCAGGAATTTCCACGCCGCGGCAAGCATGGTGGCAGCGCCACCCAGTATCATCGGCGTCAAATAGATCCAGTTGCCGTATTCATCCATGAAGCTCTGCGTGGTGCTGTTGTAGACGGCTGCCGCTCCACGGTGCAGCGGAAGGTAGGCATCCTGGTCGGTGCTGGGCGCGGTGATCTGCGCGAAAATCGGCTGCTCGCGCAGAAGATTCCTGCGCGCGCTCATGATCGCCTGCGTGAGGCTGGTTACCAGATCATTGCCGAGCTTCTTGTGCGCAACCAGGTATAGTGAGGTCCTCAGGGTCGTCAGGTCATCTTCCGGGACCGGCGGCGATCCCCGCAGCGTGCCCTTCGGGACGTCGAAGCTTTCAAAGGCGCGTTCAGCCTCTGCAATTGCCCCCGCGGATTCGATTGGGATCAGTACCGGGACCTTTTTATGGTCGAGCTGAAAAAATCCGCGAACGAGCGAGAGGTATTTTTCGGCGAGCGGGATCACGACAAGCAGGGCACTGACCTGTTTTGACTGAATGGCTTGCCGGACATCCGTCAAAGCAAGGTTCTTGAACACAACTTTTGCGCTCGCCAGATTATATTCCTTGGTCAACACATTGACAATTTTGGCGTTCGCTGCTCCGCCGACCACGCCGACCGTGCGTCCCTTCAGGCTGTCAATGCTGTCGATGGACGATCCCGGCGGCGCGATGATCAGTACGACCATATGGCTGACGACGACGACGGCTTGCGCCTGCGACAAGTCGCCGATATCGCCGCGAACCACAGCGAGATCGACCTTGGTCGCGGCGAAAGCGGCAGCAGCCTCAAGCGCCGTGCCGCTGTCGATGACCTTGAGCCGCACCGGCGCGTTCGTTGAAACGAGCTCGCTTGCCATGGCTGACATTGCCTTGGCAGCCTCGCCGTCGATAGAGCCGACCGCCACGGTCAGCGTTACCGGGCGAGTGTAGTACCGATAGGCAAGCAGACTTGCGCCTGCCGCAAAGGCGGCGACGCCGATAAGCAGGAAAAAGCGAAGCCAGAGCGGCAATTTTATCGACATCATGTCCGTCACTCCAGACGCGTCGGCCGATAGACATCGCTGCATGCCTTGGTTGCAGCGCGTACCTCACGAACCGGTATGTATCACGCCGTAGCCTCCATTCTTTGCGTCAGCTGTGCATCCAGGTCTGGCAACAGCACAATGTCATCCTGATCGCTTCCGGATGAATGCACCTGCACCATAGGTGAACCCCTGCTTGCCCACATAGGTTTGGCCCGGTTTGATCAACGCGACAGCGTCGTGTGCTTGTCCAGACATGTTCGCCTCCGCTTTTGTGGCATCACTCATGCGTCGACAAATCGTTCGACCAATGCTTATCTTACCCAACAGTCGTGTGCGGCACTAGGGGACCGGAAGCGTCCTACAATTGGTTGCTGGTCGGCTGTGGGTCAAAAGCGCCGGTTTGACGCCCCGCCGACCACTTCCGGTCTGCCCCGATGAACGGACATTCTCGTTATACGTCGGCACGTCTCAAACGTGTCAACAACTGAAGTCGTCGAATTGACCGCGGCGCACAATCACTGGTCCAAGGACATCACGCTGCTGATTACGGAGTCGAACCCGAAGCTTCTCGACACCTTCGCCGCGGTGACTCTGACCATAGAGAGAGGCGAGATCGAGAGCCGCGCAAGCAGCGGACATGCAATCCCAATCGGCCATGCCGCTACGTGCCACGAACAGACTCATTCATCGCGGAAATCTGAACGGCTGCATATTGCCGGTGATGTCGCGGTTCAAAACTGCGCGTGCAATCGTCCGG
>CAVZWE010000035.1:0-216642 GCA_963778925.1 uncultured Alphaproteobacteria bacterium
GTACCGCCAATGTGTCCTGCTAGCTAGCCTTCGAGCCACCGCCAGACATTGACCCGCGAAAAATGCAGAGGACGTCGCTTGTCACCGCTCGAAATTGATGCAACTTTAAATCGTGTGGGCGCGCGGGAGGTTGAATGATGGTCAACTGGAGCAACGTGGATCAGGCTCGGAACTCCTTGTGTCAACTAATGCTCCTGTTGTTGCGGGAAAAGAAGTTCACTCCAGAGCAGTTGGGGAGATGTAGGCTCGACATCGAGAAATCGATCGTTCGTACGCCGTATAATGTTAGTGCATTCGAAGGGCTTAAGAAAAGTGAGAAAGGCATCAGAGGTGCGCATAATGAAGATGCGTCGGAAGCAATTATCACGGCGGCAATCGCTCAAGCTTGCTTAATATTCCAAACCGAACAAAATGTTATGGGCGACGCAACTATTCAAACTGCACATTTTAGCGGATTGGCGATGTTCGGAGCGACGATTGCTAGATGCCAGTTCGCTGTAGGACATGGAGGGTTTCATGCGGGGCGTATCCAGGTCCTGCAAAGTAGTCTCGGTTTGGATGCATCGAGGCTTTCCTCGAAGTCGAAGGATATCAACACCGTTTTCGACCAAGCATACGTGTACGATTGTGGTTCGGAACACGTCGCCGCTTTAGCGGAGGCTTTGCAGGCGTACCGGAAGGACTATGTTGAGCAGTTCGAATTTCTTTTTGTGTCCCACCTTCACGCTGATCATATCAACGGCCTTGATAGGCTGCTTGGTTACAGAACTTCCCGCGTGGTCGTCTTGCCTTATCTTGACCTGGAAGACATCGCGTGTATCGCCCTGCACGACTTCGAGAGTGGCAAGTTCTCCGGAACATACCGCGATTACATTCGCGACCCAGTTGGTTGGTGGCATGATAGTGGCGTCGATACAGTGATATTTATCGAGCCGGGAGGAGATGGCGGAGTCGCGCCGGACGGCCCTCAGCCAGATGGACCGATCGTAGGAGGAGGAGCCTTGGCTCCTAGCGAATGGGATTGGGTGCAACCACAGGCGCGACTTGCTGCTGTTCTTAAAAAGCCAATTGGGCCTGTGCCTTCAGATCTTGAGCCGGCCGATCCTGCACCGTTTGATCCAGATGCACATAAGCTTGGACGCTCGGCCCTACTTGCAGGACCGGGATCGCTCTTTCGTTTGGAATGGAGGCACGACCCCCGCGATGTGTGGCGCTCCGGGGATTGGTGCCTTGTTCCATATGTTCACCCTGTTCAAGATGCTCAGAGATCTGCTTTTCGGGCGGCGATCCTGGCGCACCTGAAGTTCTCAAACCCTGCGCCAAGTGAATTTCGAGAACGGATTCTTGGCGAGTTAACTTCGCCGAAGCAGGCCAAGGCGCTGGTGAACATTTACAACGACCATTTCGCACGCAATCACAACGCCGTTTCAATGTCACTATATTCTGGACCCGCATTGCCACAGAGCAGGCCTGAGGGTGCGCAAAATTGGCATAGTAAGTGGAAATTGCCTGAGCGACACCGAGCGCGTCGGAATCTCAAGGTTCCGAGCGGCTGGTTAAGTACGGGGGATTCGATGCTCAAACAGCAGAAGCGACGCATTCCATGGCGTCAATTCTATTCGCGGTTTCAAGCGAGCATCGGAACTCTCACTCTTCCCCATCACGGATCGATTCACAATTTTGATGATGAGATATTAGCATGGGATGAGCTTTACTTAGCGCTGGCCACAACGGTAAAGCGCGAAGCTCGAAGTCGCCGAAATCGACAAGACGCTTCAGAGTGTTGAGGACCAGGGTAAGCTTGGGATTTTTGTCGACGACCAGCCGGCAAACTCCGTTGCTTGCACGTCGGAGCGTTTGTTCGTGATTCCCCCGCAACACGACGCACCCCGGTCGGGCGGACACCAGGATGCGGCTGTATAGCGAGATCGTGGTGTGACGCACGGTCACACCGCGCATCCAGCCGCGTTAATCTGCCGGGGTGCCTTCGCGTATCTTCCCTATCCGTCACAACACCCGATTACTCTCCTTCACCTTCTCCGCATCCAGATACACTTGGCCGCCCATCTCCTTGAACTTGGCGCTCATCTGCGCCATGCCTTTCTCGGCTTCATCCTTCGAGACGGCGCTGCGCGCCTCCTCAGGATGACGAGTAGCGCTCTGCGCCATGCCGTCCTCGATGGTGCCGCTCATCGACATCCCGACCGCATTAAGTGAAGACGGGAGTTGGTCGCCTTCGGCTCCCAATCCCTGGTGCGGATCGTTCAGCGTCGCCGCATAATCGCGCACGTCCTGGGTGATCTTCATCGAGCAGAATTTCGGGCCGCACATCGAGCAGAAATGCGCGACCTTGTGGGCTTCCTTGGGCAGGGTCTCGTCGTGGAACAGGCGCGCGGTTTCCGGATCGAGCCCGAGGTTGAACTGGTCCTCCCAGCGGAAGTCGAAGCGGGCGCGGCTCAAGGCGTCGTCGCGCAGTTGCGCGGCCGGGTGGCCCTTGCCGAGATCGCTCGCGTGCGCGGCGATCTTGTAGGTGATGACGCCGGTCTTGACGTCGTCGCGGTTGGGCAGGCCGAGATGCTCCTTCGGCGTGACATAACACAGCATCGCGCAGCCGAACCAGCCGATCATGGCGGCGCCAATCCCTGAGGTGATGTGGTCGTAGCCCGGCGCGATGTCGGTGGTCAGCGGCCCCAGCGTATAGAACGGCGCCTCGCCGCATTCCCTAAGCTGCTTGTCCATGTTGATCTTGATCTTGTGCAGCGGCACGTGGCCGGGGCCTTCGATCATCACCTGGCAGCCCTTCTTCCAGGCGATCTGCGTGAGTTCGCCGAGCGTCTCCAGTTCGGCGAATTGCGCGCGGTCGTTGGCGTCCGCGATCGAGCCCGGCCGCAACCCGTCGCCCAATGAAAACGAAACATCGTATTTGCGCATCAGGTCGCAGATTTCCTCGAAACGCGTGTAGAGGAAACTTTCCTTGTGATGCGCCAAGCACCACTTCGCCATGATCGAGCCGCCGCGCGAGACGATTCCGGTGACGCGGTTGGCGGTGAGGTGGATATAGGGCAGCCGCACGCCGGCGTGGATGGTGAAGTAGTCGACGCCCTGTTCGCACTGCTCGACCAGCGTGTCCCTGTAGAGCTCCCAGGTCAGCTTCACCGGATCGCCGTCGCATTTCTCCAGCGCCTGATAGATCGGCACGGTGCCGATCGGGACCGGCGCGTTACGCAAAATCCACTCGCGCGTGGTATGGATGTTGCGCCCGGTCGAGAGGTCCATCACGGTGTCGGCGCCCCAGCGGATCGCCCATACCATCTTGTCGACTTCTTCCTCCACCGACGAGGTCACCGCGGAGTTGCCGATATTGGCGTTGATCTTGGTGAGGAAATTGCGGCCGATGATCATCGGCTCCAGTTCGCCGTGGTTGATGTTGCAGGGAATGATCGCACGTCCCCGCGCGATTTCGCTGCGCACGAATTCCGGCGTGACGAAGGCCGGCACCGAGGCGCCAAAGCTTTCGCCGTCGGCCAGTGCTGCCTCGGCGCGCTCGAGCTGAACCTTGCGGCCGAGGTTTTCGCGGGTGGCGACGTAGATCATCTCCTTGGTGATGATGCCGGCGCGGGCGAATTCGAGCTGCGTGATCATCGGCGACTTGCCGCTTGCGAGGATCTGCTCCCTCCCCCCTTGTGGGGGAGGGCTGGGGAGGGGGGTGGCCACAGCCGACACTGCCCGCGTGGACCCCCCTCCCTTTCCCTCCCCCACAAGGGGGGAGGGAACGGAGGCAGCATCCAAACCGCGCAGCGGACGATGAAACGCCGTAAATTCCTTCGCGGCATGGCTGGCTGACACATTGCCATTGTCGGCCGGCTTCACGGGGCGGCCTTCGTACTCTTCCACACCGCCTCGTTCGAGAACCCACGCCGTGCGATGGCGAGGCAATCCCTTGTTGACGTCGATGGTGACATCAGGATCGGTATAGGGACCGGAGGTGTCATACACCGGCAGGTTCGGCTCGCCGGCGCCTTCGCTGAGCATGATCTCGCGCAGGGGCACCCGGACATCGGGCGCCTCATCCGGCGTGACAAAGATTTTTCGCGACGACGGCAGCGGTCCGGTGGTGACGGCGGGAAGCGTGGTGTCCGGATTGGAGCGAATGTTCATGGCGTCCTCCTGTGAAATTTCTGTCTTGGCATCTTGCTGTTTTCGTCATCCTGAGGTGCGAGCTCTTGCGAGCCTCGAAGGATGACAGAACCGGGCCGTCGCCCTTCGAGGGCCGCTGAAGAAGCGGCCAACTCAGGGTGACGGGTCAAATAGCTTGGCGTTGCAGCCATCACGCGACCTCCGCATCTTGTCCGAGCCAGGCGCGCACACGCGCGTCGTGGTCGTCATCCCCGCGTGAGCGCAAGCGCTCATCGCTGAGAGGTGCGAGCACTTGCGAGCCTCGAAGGATGCCAGAACCGGGCCGTCGCCCTTCGAGGGCCGCTGAAGAAGCGGCCACCTCAGGGTGACGGGTCAAATAATTCGGCGTTGCAGCCATCACGCGACCTCCGCGTCTTGCCGGAGCCAGGCGCGCACGCGCGCGTCGGGGTCGGCGTTCCGGGTGACGTCGCTGACAACAGCGATGGAGTCCGCGCCGGCAGCGAAAATCTCGCCCGCCTGTTCGAGCTTGATGCCGCCGATTGCGACCAGCGGGATATTGCCGATGCGCTTCTTCCATTGGCTGATTTTGGCAATGCCCTGCGGCGCAAAGCGCATCGACTTCAGCGTGGTCGGAAAAATCGGACCGAGCGCGATGTAATCCGGCCTGGCGCGCAACGCGTTTTCAAGTTCTTCATCGTCGTGGGTGGAAAGACCGAGCGTCAGACCGGCGTCGCGGATCGCCTTGAGGTCGGCATCGGCAAGATCCTCCTGGCCGAGATGCAGATGCCTGGCGCCGGCGACGATCGCCGCGCGCCAGTAATCATTGACCACGAGTTTCGCCGGCGTGCCTTTTGTCATCTCGAGCGCGTCGCTGACGATCTGCAGCGCCTCGGAATCATTGAGGTCCTTGGCGCGCAGCTGAATCGTGCCGACGCCAAGCAGCGCCAGCCGCGCCACCCAGGCGACGCTGTCCACCACGGGATAGAAGCGATCAGGATACGCGGAGCGATCAGGATACGGCATGCCAGAACGGGGTCCCAACGACAGGGGTTGAAGGAGAAGCGAAATCGCGGGCTTCCATCAGCCCGGCCTCGTACGCCTTGCGGCCGGCCTCGACGCCGAGACGAAACGCTGACGCCATCGCGACGGGGTCGGCGGCTTTGGCGATCGCGGTGTTGAGCAGCACCGCGTCGTAGCCGAGTTCCAGCGCCTGCGCGGCGTGGCTGGGCGCGCCGAGGCCGGCATCGACCACCAGCGCGATATCGGGCAGGCGGTCGCGCAACAGTTTCAGGGCATCGCCGTTGATGATGCCCCTGGCGCTGCCGATCGGTGCCGCCCACGGCATCACCACTCTGCAGCCGGCATCGACCAGCCGCATCGCGACGCTGAGGTCTTCCGTGCAATAGGGAAACACCTCAAAACCGTCCTTGATCAGGATGGAGGCCGCTTCGACCAGGCCGACGACGTCGGGCTGCAGCGTGTCGTTGTCGGCGATCACCTCGAGCTTGATCCAGGACGTGCCGAACAACTCGCGCGCCAGTTTCGCCGTGGTCACGGCCTCGCGCACGCTGCGGCAGCCGGCGGTGTTCGGCAACACCGTGACATCGAGCTCGCGGATCAGCGACCAGAACGCATCGCCGGTCTTGCCGCCGGCGGCCTCCCGCCGCAGCGACACCGTGACGATCTCGGCGCCCGAGGCGCGGATCGCGCCCTGCATGATCGCCGGCGACGGATACAGCGCACTGCCGATCAAGAGGCGCGAGGCAAATGTCGCGGTCGTAGAATTTCAGCATGGTGTCAGCGTCCTTGCTTGCCGCAAACCGCGGTCGTCATCCTGAGGTGCGCGCTCTTGCGCGCCTCGAAGGATGACAGTGAGGAACCCGCGGCCATCCTTCGAGGCTCGCCGAAGGCGGCTCGCACCTCCCGAGTGAGCGCAATTGCGCTCATCCGGGGATGACGACGGAATTTGTTGCGGCGTCCCTCAAGCATCCCTTCACCCTCCCTGCCGTGGCGTGATGATCTCGATCTCGTCGCCGGTCTTCAGCGGCGTCTCGGCCCAGCGGCTCTTCGGCAGCACGTCGTAATTCACCGCGACCGCGAAATGCCTGCCCTCATATTCGAGCTCGCTGAGCAGCGCATCGACATTGCGCGCGGCGATCTCGCGCTGCTCGCCATTGACGGTCACGCGCATTGCATCACCTCGTTGTCGATCTGGCCGCGCTCGACAAAGCTGAGCGTCAGTTCCGCCAGCGCCGGCGCAATCAAAAATCCGTGGCGATAGAGCCCGTTCACCGCGATGTGGTTGTTCTTGCCGTTATTCTTGCCGATCGTGATGCGCGGCAGATTGTCGGGGAATGCCGGGCGCAGGCCCGAGCCGAATTCGACGATGCGCGCTTCGGCGAACGCCGGATGCACCGCATAGGCCGCGCCCAACAGTTCCAGCGCGGAGCGGACGCTGACGCCGGTGTCCTCGGCCTCGATCGAGGTCGCGCCCAGCATGAACAGATGATCCTCGCGCGGGATCACATAAAGCGGCCAGCGCGGATGGATCAGCCGCACCGGGCGCGCCAGTGAAACCTCTGCGGTTTCGATCAGGATCAACTCGCCCTTGACGCCGCGCAGCTCGGGCTGGGTGTCGCGCGCGGAAAGCCCGCGGCAATCGATCACGATGCCGTCGATATCAGAAGGCGCCGGCTCGCTGTTGAACTTGATGGTGCCGCCGGCGGCGATGATCCGCTCGTGCAGTTTCGGCAGCACGCGGCGCGGCTCGACATGGCCTTCGTCTGCGAAGAATAGACCCTCGCGGAAACGGCCCTCCAGCGAGGGTTCGAGCTCGGCCAGGGCGCTGGCGTCGAGCCGGCGATGCCCGGTCGTGCGCCGCGCAAAGCGTTCGAAATCGCTGCGGTCGCGCGGATGCGCCACCACCAGCGAGCCGTTGAACGGCGTATCCGGCAATTCCCGGCGCCACAAATCGAGCGCGCGCAGGCCGAGCCGGCTGATGATCGGTTCGGCCACTTCGCTTTCGCACCAGGGCGCCAGCATGCCGCCGGCCCAGTGGCTGGTGGAGAGCATCATCGTTTCGTCGCTGCGCTCATGCAGCGTGACGTCGTGGCCGGCCTGGGCAAACAGCAGCGCCTGCCACGCGCCGGCAATGCCTGCGCCGATGATGCAAACCGGGGATTCCCCCCGGGTCGCGACGGGCAATTGCCCGCGCTGGTGCTTCGAACTCTGGTACATCCCTGTCCCTTCGCCGGCATGACCCGGATCAGGTTCAAAGGGTCACCGCGGTCTCGCATCCCGCGAACAGGATTTGAGCGTGCGGTCTCTCAGCTCCTCGTCGGAGCTCCCCTCGGAACAGGGCTAATGTAGGCCGATGGCGGGGAGTGTCAACGGACACGGTCTCGTCATGCCCGGGCTTGTCCCGGGCATCCACGTCTTTGTGTATCGCAGCAAACAAGACGTGGATGGCCGGGACAGGCCCGGCCATGACGGTTATTTCTGCTGCGCATGGGCGTCGGCGGGTTCGAGCCGCTGGCGCTTGGCGGCCCGGTAATAGCCGGCGGCATAATAATGCATGGCACGAGCGTGATCGCTGTTGGCGGCGTGATAGGCACCGGCGAGGTATTTCACGCCATAGGTGAGATTGGTGTTGGGATCGCGCAGCCCTTCGGCGTCGCCGGTGTAGCCGAGGCCGCGCGCGGTTGCGAGCTTGATCTGCATCAGGCCGATGGTGCCGCCGCGCCCGACCAGTTGCGGATGATAACGGCTCTCACGCACGATGACGCGATGCACCAGCGCTTCTGGCACGCCGTTGGCCCTGGCATGGGCTGCGACCAGCGCATCATATTCAGCATGCTGGGCATTTGCCGCAGAAGGCAGCACCGCCATGGCGGCAAGGCATGCGAGAGCTAACAGACGTTTCATCCAGAGATGGCCTCGAACCGGGCGTGAGCACTTGAACGCTTAAGGGCCCCGATTGTTGCAATCGGCGGGCATTGATGTGGCCAAATTCCGGCTTTTAGCGCGGGTCGTTCGCCCGTCCAGCGAGCCGGATTTACCAAGAATTATGCCCTGGCGTGCTTCGATCGGCTGCAATCCCCTCAATCTGGCCGCGCCGATGACCCTGTCCGTTGCCCATTCGACCGAAGCGAGCAACCCGATGCGCGGCCTGCTGCCGCTGTGGGTCGGCGTCGGCATCTATGCGCTGTTTCTCTTGGGCGGAAACCGGCTGCTGATCGATCCCGATACGATGTGGCAGATCACGGTCGGCCAGTGGATTCTCGATCACCACGCGGTGCCGGAAACCGACGTGTTCTCCTTCACCATGCGCGGCCAGCCCTGGATTTCGACGCAGTGGCTGGCGCAGGTGTTGTACGCAAAAGCGTATGCGATGTTTGGCTGGAGCGGGCCGGTGGTGCTGGCGGCTGCCGCGATCGCGGCGACCTTCGCGCTGCTGACAAATTTCCTGAGCCGGCGCCTGAGCGAAAGCACGACGCTGGTGTTCGTCGCCGCAGCGCTGGTGTTGACCATCCCGCACCTGTTGGCGCGGCCGCATGTGCTGGCGATGCCGTTGATGGTGGCGTGGGTCGGCGGACTGATCGCGGCTGCCGACCGCAACAGCGCGCCATCGTTCTGGCTTTTGCCGTTGATGGCGCTGTGGGCCAATCTCCACGGCGGGTTCGTCTTCGGCCTCGTGCTGATCGCGCCGATTGCGCTCGATGCGGTGTTGAGCGTTGAAGCAAGCCAGCGCAAATCGCTGGTGCTGCGCTGGATGGTTTTCGCGCTCGCGGCGCTGGCGGCCGGCTGCTGCACGCCCTATGGCTGGAATTCGCTGCTGGCGTCGCAAAAGATTCTTGCCCTTGGCAGCGCGCTGCCGCTGATCATGGAATGGAAGCCGGCGGATTTCGGCAGCGTCGGGCCGCTCGAGGTCTGTCTTCTGCTGGGAATAGGCCTTGCGCTGTGGCGCGGCATCACGCTGCCGCCGCTGCGCATCGTGCTGCTGCTGGGCCTGTTGCACATGGCGCTCTCCCAGGGACGCGCCGGCGAACTTCTGGCGCTGCTGGCGCCGCTGGTGCTGGCCGCGCCGCTTGCCGGGCAAATCGGCGGCGTTGAGGTTTCAAGCGCCACGCCGCCCGCGCGCGGCGTGCTGTTCGCCAGCGTCGCCTTCTTGCTGACGGCGGGAACGATTGCCTACGGGTCGGTGCATCGCTTCGAGCCGCATAGCCACGGCTCGCCGGTTGCCGCCGTGACTGAGCTGAAGAAACTCAATTTCGCGCGCGTGTTCAACGACTACGATTTCGGCGGCTACCTGATCGAGAACGGCGTCGCCCCCTTCATCGACGGCCGCACCGAACTCTACGGCGAAAAATTCTTCGTCGACCACAACGCCGCCTCCGGGTTGATGGAACCGGAAAACCTGTTCCGGCTGCTGGAACAGTACAAGATCGAGGCGACCTTGATGCGCACCCAGAGCGCCGCCACCAAACTGCTCGACCACGTCGACGGCTGGCAGAAGGTCTATGCCGACGATATCGCCACGATCCACGTCCGCAAAGCCGGCGCAGTGCATACCGCAGAGCCGGCGGTCGATCCGAAGACGAAGTAAAATCCGGGATCACTGCCGCCCATGACGTCGGTATATGTTGCCGGCATGGCTTCATCGCCGTTCAAAAGCCAAAATGCTCTCGCAGAAGTCTTGCGCGGCAGGGACGCAGTGCTGGCATTCGGCAGCTATCCTGTCCCATCTGCCTCGCACTGCAAAAACCAAAAAGGGAAACGCACCATGGTGAGAGTCGATCTCGGCTATTTGCCCCAGGGAAATCCCTGCGCCCAATGCGGCGAGCCCATCGCCACCCCCGAATGGATTGAAGGCGCCGCGCGCCGCATCTCCTATCTCTGGTACTGCCGGGCCTGCCACTACCGGTTCGAGGCGGTGGCCTTTTATGCGGAGGCGGTTTCCGAGCGCGAAGCGCTGGCGGCCTGAAGCAACGCCTGAATTGATTCGCTGGAAAAAAGTGCGCCCGGTTTTCGCCGGGCGCGGCAAGCGCGACCGTTCTTCCGCGTCCGGATTGCGCCTTTCAGCGCTGGTATCCCGATGTTAGGCTTGTCGGCGGCAGGACCACCTGCGTCCCGCCTAACATCGAACGGGAGGACGAAATGGCTGAGAGTGTCTACAAGGTCATCGAACTGATCGGCACCAGCAAGGAATCCTGGGAAAAGGCGGCCGCGGCGGCGGTCAACAGGGCCGGAAAATCTCTCCGGGATCTTCGTGTTGCCGAAGTAGTCCAACTTGATTTGCAATTGGATGCCAAGGGCAAGATCGAAGCCTACCGCGCCAAGCTCAACGTCTCCTTCAAATTCGAGGGTTGACGAAACTTCACCGCCGGTTCTTCGTCATGGCCGGGCTCGTCCCGGCCATCCACGCCCTTCTGGTGAAGCTGCGACAAGAACGTGGATGCCCGGCACAAGGCCGGGCATGACAACTTTCCCATTGATGGACCTCGTCACAATCCCGGCAGCGCCGTGAGGTAAACATTGATCGCGCCCTCGGCCTGCGCGATCACGCGCAGCGTTTTGGAATCGAAGGCGATGTCGGCAAGCCGCAGGCTGGTGATGTCGGCCTCTATCCGCACACCGTCCTCGTTCTTCTGGAAGTCGGCAATCGCCGCGGCGATCTTTTTCTGCGTGTTTGACGCGAACGGCTTGAGGTCGACGCTTGCCTTGTCGGCAAGCTCCTTCTGCAGTTGCGGCATCACGGCGCGCGCTGAGGCGCCGAGCAGCCCGAACGCGGCTTCGGATTCGACGGCGAGTTCGATGCTGGTCAGCCGCAGGGTCTGCTGCGCCTGATCGAGCACCGGCTTGCCCCAGATATGCACCATGGCTTCGCCGCCGAGCCCGAGGAAGCTCTTTTTCTCCCTGGCATTCACCAATAGCGAGATCAGCAGCCGCTCGCCCGACGCCGCGACGCTTGCACGCTTGACGGTGACATCGACCGATCCGGAACCATCTTCGGGAAACGTGCGGCCGGCGAATTGCGCCTCAACGATCTTGTTGATCTCGGTGAAGGGGACGTCGATCGGTACGCCGATCAGGACCCCGCCCGGCGTCGGCGGGATGATGTCGATCCTGGCGGGAAACGGGCAGTCGGGCTTGGTCTGCCCCGGGGTGATGCGGGTCTCCGCTTCGAGGCCGAGCGTCAGCGTGACGGCGGATGCATCGACGCGCGGCTGGGCCGCGATCGCGCGGGTCGGCCGCAATTCCAGCCAAAGCGGCGGCAACGTCGAGGCGGCACCGGTGCCTTGCAGCGGTATCGAGCGGCAGACCCTGGCCCATTGGGCCCGCGCGTTCTGTTCCAGTGCCGGATCGTTGCGGATCCGCGCCGCGACCGCGTCGAGCTGATCGGCGACATTCTTGTCGATCAGCGGCTTGACCTGCGCCGGAACGTTGACGCGTGCTCCCGCCACCGACAGGCTGGTGTCGCCAAGCGTCACCTGCGCGGCCAGATTGGGCTCGATGCGCCAGGCGGCGGCGAGTTTTGGCCGGGAAGTGATGGTGATGTTGCCCTTGATCTCCGCGCTGGCATTGAGCGCCTTGATGTTCACGCTGCCGATCTGTTTGGCGACATTGCCGCCGAGCAGGCCGCCGATCGCGTCATTGACCGCGCCGGTCGATTTCGCCGACAGCGAGCCGGTTACGTTCAGCGTTCCCGTCAGCGGCGTGGCCAGCGACAGCACATCCTGGGTGCCCGTCGCGGTGATCGGTCCTCGCGAGGCGGTCCAGCCGATATCGGCGTTCTGCAGGACCTGCGATACCGGATTGTCGGCCTTGCCGGCGAAGCTGCGCGGCGCGCCGCGATCGGCGGCGTCGCGGATAGCCGGCAACGCAATTGCGACCTGGGCAATGATGCTGGAGCTGCGCGGGGTGGGCGGCAGCGGCGGTAGTTCGACCAGCGCCGGCGCGGCCACGGTGCCGCGCGGCGCGATCCAGTCCATCGCCTTCAGGCTGACGAAAAACGAGACCGCGACCACCGCGATCCCGAGCAGGACTGTCTTGAGGCTCACCGCCGGCCGCATCGTCCCCCCGGACTGATTCAGGAGAGGAGACTACAGGGCGCTTTGTTGGGGCGCCAGAGTACCCCTCCCGCATCCTGAGGAGCCCGCCCAACGGGTCCGCGCGAAGCGCGGCCCGATGATAAACTCCGGCGGGCGTCTCGAAGGATGAGGCGACTCGCGCTTTGCCAATTGTTGTAGCGATTCGAAATCACCGCGGATCAATGCCTCCTTCTTGGCGCGACTCCATTTCTTCAGCTTGCGCTCGTTTTCAATCGCATCCGCAATTCGATCGAACCATTGCGAGAAAATCAGCTCCACGGGTCTTCGAGTCAGAGTGTAGCCTTGAAATGCTCCGGCATTGTGCTGGGCCAGTCTGATTTCGAGTGACGTACGAGTAGTTCCCACGTAGAAGCTCCCGTCGGAACATCTGAGGATGTAAAGCCAAGCGCCGTCCGTCATATCCAGTGCCCGCCCCATCCTTCGAGACGCGGCGAAGACGCCGCTCCTCAGGATGAGGCTAACGGATATCCTGTCAATTCAAAAAGCCGATTGGCGTTCGCCGGGACGACGACGGTGATCCGGAAATAACCAGAAACAAAAATGGCGCGGAGACCGCGCCATTTATCCTCGCTGTGCTCAGATGTCGCCTTCGGATCAGCCGCGCTTGCCGTCCGCATTGTCGGCGCGGCGGTCCATCGGCAGCACGATCACCTTGGTTCCGACATTGACCCGCGAATAGAGGTCGGAGACGTCTTGGTTGGTGAGGCGGATGCAGCCGGACGACACGTGGGTGCCGATAGTCTCCGGCGCGTTGGTGCCATGAATGCGATAGACGGTGCCGCCGAGATACATTGCGCGCGCGCCGAGCGGATTGCCGGGGCCGCCGGCCATGTGGCGCGGCAAATAGGGCTGGCGCGCGATCATTTCCGGAGGCGGTGTCCAATCCGGCCATTCGGCCTTCTTGGTCACCGACTGAACGCCGGACCAGGTGAAGCCGTCGCGGCCGACGCCGATGCCGTAGCGGATCGCCTGACCGCCGCCGAGCACATAATAAAGATAGGTGTTGGGGGTATCGATGATGACGGTGCCGGGCGCCTCGCGGGTGGGGTAGCTGACGATCTGGCGCTTCAGCCGCGCCGGCATCTCGACCACGCTGCCTTCATCTTCCGACGGTGCAGCCTGCACCATGGGCGCCACCGGCGGCGTCATGATGAACGGAAACAGCGGCAGCGGCGAAGCCGCGGCCGAAGCAGAAAGTGCGAAAGCGCCGATCGCCAGCGCGCCAAAGGCGGCGGCGGCACGGCGGGAATTCTTCTTGAATGCATCCAGATTGAGCATTGGAGCCCCCTGTTCTAATTCTGTCTGTCCGCCCTGGCGCTCATTCGGCGCCTTGTAAGGGCGATCACTACAGGGCGGGCGTTTCAGAACATTTGCGCCAGGGCTGCAAAATGGTTTCGTCACGGTAAGGAAATGTTTCGTCATTGTGTCGTGGGGGCGAAAAACACCGGATTGGCCCAAAAAAGGGCGGACTAACCGTCCATGACGTCACACGCTTGAAATATCCATGGCCGAACGTCGGGACTTGAGAATCAGCAAGCCCCCGGGTTCCCGTTCATGCGGATATTGATTGCGACCGACGCTTGGCATCCGCAGGTGAACGGTGTTGTGCGGACGTTAACCTCATTGGCCCGCAGTGCTTCCACGCTGGGGGCCGAAGTCGGCTTTCTGACCCCGGACGGGTTTCCGTCGCTGGGTGTGCCGACCTACCCCGGCCTTCGGGTGGCGCTGCCGAACCGGCGCGAGATTGCTGCCAGGATAGAGGCTGCTTCCCCCGACGCGATTCATATCGCGACCGAAGGGCCGATCGGGTGGGCGGCGCGGGCCTATTGCCGCCGCCGCAGGCTGGCGTTCACGACCTCCTATACGACGCGCTTTCCCGAATACATCGCGGTGCGCACCGCTATTCCGGCCGCCGTGAGCTATGCGGTGCTGCGGCACTTCCACGCCGCGGCCGCGATGACAATGGTCGCGACCGCCTCGCTGCGGCAGGAGCTAGGCGCACGAGGGTTCAGGAAGCTCGGCAGCTGGACGCGAGGGGTCGATACCGAGCTGTTCACGCCCGACGGTGCGGCCGAACTTGATTTGCCGCGGCCGATTTTCATGTCCGTGGGCCGCGTCGCGGTCGAAAAGAACCTCGAGGCTTTCCTCTCTTTGGACCTGCCCGGCACCAAAATTGTAATCGGGGATGGACCGCAGAAAGCGCTATTGGAGCGGCGCTATCCGAACGCCAGATTTCTCGGTGAAAAAACCGGCAAGGATTTGACTGCGCATCTGGCGGCAGCCGACGTTTTTGTTTTCCCGAGCCTGACGGACACCTTCGGCGTGGTCCAACTCGAAGCCCTGGCGTGCGGTACGCCGGTGGCGGCCTTTCCGGTCACCGGCCCGCTGGATGTGATCGCCGATCATCCGGTTGGAGCTTTGGACACCGATCTGCGCAGTGCCTGTATCCGGGCGCTCGCCATGTCCCGTGAAACCTGCCGCAGTTTTGCGCTTGAGCGTTCCTGGGAAAACAGCGCCAGGCAATTCGTCGGCAATCTGACGGCGGCGCAGCCGAGCCGTTCGCTGCGGCCTGCCCGCCGCGTGGCGGCGAGAGGCGCCGTGCAAGGCTAAGTGAATCAAAGGCTGGTTGAATCAGGGCTAATTGGATCATCAGGGAAGCGAGCGACACGCATCATGGCAGAAAGCATCAAGCTTGACGTTACCAGGCCGTTGGACTTCGACCGCGCGATGGTCGAGCAGGCCTACGACCGCTGGGCCCCGATCTATGACCTCGTGTTCGGCGGGGTGTTCAGCAAGGGCCGGAAGGCCGCCATCCAGGCGACCAACAGGATTGGCGGCCGCGTGCTCGAGGTTGGCGTCGGCACAGGAATCTCCTTGCCGCAATATGCTCCGCATCTTCGCATCTTCGGCACCGATATCTCGGAAGCGATGCTGCGCAAGGCGAAGCGACGGGTTGCCGATCTCCGCCTCAGGAATGTCGAGGGTCTTGCCGTGATGGACGCGGAGAAGCTCGAATTTCCCGACAATTCATTCGATGTCGTGATGGCTCAATATGTCGTGACCGCGGTGCCGAATCCGGAAGCGGCCCTTGACGAATTCGCTCGCGTGCTGCGGCCCGGCGGTGAATTGATCATCCTGACCCGGGTCAGCGCGGATGTCGGGATACGCCGCTTCATCGAGCAGCGACTGCAGCCGGTGGTGCGTCGGCTCGGTTTCCGGACCGCCGAATTCGCCTGGTCGCGCTATGCGCAGTGGCTGGCGGGAGCTCATGGGGTGGAATTGGTCGAGCGCCGCCCGGTGCCGCCGCTCGGACACTTCTCGCTGATTCGTTTCCGCAAGCTCGATACCGCCGCCGCGGCCTAGCCCAAGCGGGCAGGGCGCTCGACAGCCGTGTCGTCGCAAGTTGTCATATGTCATTACGATGTCGTCACATGCCGGACATCGAATCTCGATAATCCATATCCCGACCTGATCTCTGGGGGAAAAAATGATCAAGACCTTCCGCGAACAATTGCGAACGCAACGGTGGGATGACCATCGCTACTACCATCACAGCCGCATTAACCAGTCGTTGCATTTCATCAGCGCCTTCAGTTTCCTGGTCGGGTATGCGCTGATGTTTGTCGACCCGGTCAAAGCCGCCTTGATTGGCTGGCTGGTCTCGATGACCACCCGGCAGGCCGGTCATTTCTTCTTCGAGCCGAAGGGCTACGATCACATCAATCAGGCCACCCACGAGTATAAAGAGGAAATCAAGGTCGGCTACAATCTGAACCGGAAGATCGTGCTGATGACGATCTGGGCACTGTCGCCGCTGGTGTTGTACCTCGATCCGACGCTTTTCGGCATGTTCGTGCCCTGGACCTCGCCGGCGGATTTCATGCGTCAGGTCGCCAAGGTCTGGCTTGCGGTCGGGATCGGCGGCCTGCTGTTCCGCACCGTCCACCTTTTCTTCATTCGCGACGTCGAGACCGGCCTGGTGTGGATGACCAAGATTCTCACCGACCCCTTCAGCGATCTCAGGCTGTACTACAAGGCGCCGCTGTTCCTGCTGAAAGGCGAACTGATCGATCCCGGTCACGATCTGGTCGAGCACGGCCTGGAAGAGAAGCACGCCTGAGAAGGCTCGAACACGTAGACGGCCGCCCGATCAGTGCGGCCGTCGTCGCGTGATCATCTCTTTGAGGATCTGGCGGCGGATGGCCTTGTTGGTCAGCGAAGCATCGCGCCACCACCAGCCATCCTGCTTCATTCTCTCCGCCGCGGCCACGAAGCGCTTCGCCACCTCGGCAAAATCTGCGTCGCTGTAATTCAGGCTGAAAATCAGACGACCGGTCCCAACCCAGCTCAGTGCCAGTTGCTCGGCCCGCAGATAGTACTGAAGCATCCAATTGTAGCGCGACGGCTCGGTATAATGGACCATCCAGATCGACGACAGGTTGCAGACCCGGACCGGCAGATCGTGCTCGGCCAGCGTCTCGTTCAATTGCTGCGCCCGCGCGTTCCAGGTGTCGTCGAGTCCGTCATAGACCGAGCGGAAAGCCGGATCGTCGAGCCGGGTCAGGAATTCATCCATCGCCGTCATGACGTAGGGGTGCGAGTTGAACGTGCCGCGCGCGAAGCAGACGTCGACCGGGTGATCTCTGCGGAAGCGGCGCATCAGATCCTTGCGCCCGCACAGCGCACCCACCGGGAGTCCTCCTGCGAGACTCTTGCCGTAGGTCACCATGTCGGCGCGGACGCCGAAATATTCCTGCGCGCCGCCGGGTGCGAGCCTGAAGCCGACGAATACCTCGTCGAAGATCAGGACGATATTGCGCTCGGTGCAGACCTGCCGCAGCGATTTGAGCCATTGGCCGTAGGCTTCGCGATCGAAACGGCCATTTCGCGAGCTGTCGACCAGCGCGGAATCGGCCGGAGCGCCGGCGTTGGGGTGAAGCGCCTGCAGCGGATTGACGAGCACGCAGGCAATATCGCGCCGCGTTTTCAGCACATGCAGCGTCCGCTCCGACATGTCGGCCAGCGTATAGGTTTCATGCGGCGAAAGCGGGTTGCCGACACCGGGCTGCACGTCGCCCCACCAGCCGTGATAGGCGCCGGCAAAACGAACCAGGTGCGATCGGCCCGTGTGATAGCGGGCAAGCCGCACCGCCTGCATGACCGCCTCGGTGCCCGACATGTGGAACGAGACCTCGTCGAGTCCGGAAATGCCGCACAGCCGGGTGACATTGTCGGTGATGACAGGGTGGTAGGGCCCGAGCACCGGGCCGAGGGCGGTGGCCCGTGCCACCGCCCTGGCAATGCATTCCTTGTAGAAGTCGTTGCCGAAAATATTGACGCCATACGAGCCGGTCAGATCATGGAATTTGTTGCCGTCGAGGTCCGTGACGGTAACCCCCGCCGACGACTGCACGAAGGCGCCGGTGCCCAGATGCTCGCGTACCAGCCGGCTGTACTGGAACGGCACCCGGTAAGCCTCGGTGAACTGCAGGTCGGAGATTTTTTCCGAAGCCTCCAGCGTCTTCTGCCGGCTGCAGGCGTACCTCTGCTGGTAGAGGTGCGAGAGCCGGAAGAAGCCGTCCTGACGCTTGGCGGCAACCTCAGCCGGTGCGCCGTCGGACCGGAAGAAATCGTCGATGTCGAATTCGTAGAACGGGATCAACCGCGCCACCAGGCGCGACATCCTGGCATGTCCGTTCAGCGAGCGGTGTTTGGCCCGCGACAGCGCCAATCGCGCCCGCAATTTGGGAAAGACGGCCGCGGTAGCGATGACCGCAGCGCCGGCGACAGACAGAATCGGAAGAGGCGAATCCATGCGCACCAGCGCTAATCAGTCCAGCTGACAAATTCATGACAATTCGAGGCTTGATCTCGGTTCTGTCACAACAGGAGGATCTTAACTTTCTGCTGACCAACCGCGTCCCGCGGGCGGCGCTGACGCGGTTCATGGGCTGGTTCAGCAAGATCGAGCAGCCCGCGATCCGGGATCTATCGATCGCCTGCTGGCGGCTGTTTTCCGATCTCGACCTGACCGAGGCGCGAAAGACCAGTTTCAGGAGCCTGCATGACTGCTTTACGCGCGAGCTCAAGCCCGGTCTGCGTCCGCCCGACCCCGATCCGCAGGTCGTGGTCAGTCCGTGCGACGCCATCATCGGCGCCTTCGGCGCCATCGCGGACACCGAGCTGTTTCAGGTCAAGGGCGCCGGTTACTCGCTTCTGGACCTGCTCGGCGATCCCGGGCTGGTCGACGCCCACCGCAACGGACGCTTCATCACCCTGCGGCTGACCTCGAGCATGTATCACCGCTTTCACGCGCCGCAGGACTGCCGGATCGAGCAGGTCACCTTCATCAGCGGCGATACCTGGAACGTCAATCCGATCGCGCTGAAGCGAGTTCAGAAACTGTTTTGCAAGAACGAGCGCGTGGTGATCAGCACCCGGCTCGCAACGGGCGAAATCCTGACCCTGGTGCCGGTCGCCGCGATCCTGGTTGCAAGCATCCGGCTGCATTTTCTCGATCTCGTGCTCAATGCCCAAAGCCGGGGGCCGGCGGTCTTCCCCTGCGATGTCAGCGTCCGCAAGGGCGACGAGCTCGGCTGGTTCGAGCACGGTTCGACCATCATCGTGCTGGCGCCGGAGCATTTCGAGTTCTGCGACAACGTCGTGGAGTCCGGGCGGATCTCTGCCGGTCAGCCCTTGATGCGAAAACCCGCTGGCGCGGTCTCAAGTCGATGAAACTAACTTGCGTGTCAGAAACTGTCGCATTTTTCATTTGAAATCACTGGCTCATTTGGCTCTGCTGGTCGTCTTCTTCTTGCGACGGTGTCCGTCGCTGCAATTCAACCACGGAGGAATTGGGATGAAGAATAAGGTCCTTAGTTGCCTCATCGCGGGTGCGCTCGCTTCGGCGCTTGCCCTTGCGCCACCGGCGCTCGCTCGCGGTGGTGGCGGTGGCGGTGGCGGTGGTGGCGGTGGCCATGGTGGCGGTATGGGCGGTGGCGGCGGCCATGGTGGCGGTATGGGCGGTGGCATGCATGGCGGCGGTATGGGAGGCGGGATGCACGCCGGCGGCATGGGCGGAGGCGCGCATTTCGGCGGCATGGGTGGTGGCCCGCATTTCGGCGGCATGGGCGGAGGCCCGCGTTTTGCGAGTGCGAGCTTTGCGCATCCGGGATTCGCGCCCCGGTCTTCAAGGATTGCGTTCCATGACCGGGACGGTTTTCGTCACCATCACCACCTCCATCGCTTTGCGGTTTTTGGCGCGCCTTACGCCTATGCCGGTTACGACGGCTGCTGGCGCAGGGTGTGGACGTCATACGGACTGCAGTGGGTCAACGTCTGCGGCGGCGACTACGGCTACTACTAGTGCTGCCGAATATATCTGGCGAGTTGGAGCGCGGGCCGACGCGTAGACGATTGTGCCGGGTCCCGCGGCGTCAGCGCGGTTCGCTTGCAACGATCCAGATATCGTGGTGGTCGTCACGCGAGCAGGTTCCGTTGAAGCGGAACCTTGTTCGGCCGGTGGCGACCATCACGCCCTTTTGCGAGCCCCCTCACGCAACCTTTGGATTACGCATCAGCAGGTTTCTGACATATAATCGGCCTTGCGGTTTTTGATCTTGCCAGGTGATATGGCCTTTGGCCAGTTGTTCGGAGACGGGACCATGACGGGAGGTCACCGCCGTATTCTGGTCGTTGAGGACGATCCGGAGACCGCCGGTCAGCTCGTGGAACAGCTCACGACCAGCGGTTATCAGGTGGACCTGGCCGCCAGCGGCAACGAGGCGCTGAGCCGTGGTGTCGCCGGCGACTATGCCGTGATCACGATCGATCGCATGCTTCCGGACATCGATGGCATTTCGGTCATGCGTCAGTTGCGCGACGACGGCATCGCAGCCCCCGTCCTGATCATCAGCGCCCTCGGAGAAGTCGACGATCGGGTGCGTGGCTTGCGTGCCGGCGGCGACGACTATCTGGTCAAGCCTTTTTCGTTCGTCGAACTGCTGGCGCGCGTCGAGGCGCTCGGCCGACGCAGCGACACCATCGTCAAGGAGACCATCTTGCGCGTCGGCGATCTTTCGATCGACCTGATGTCGCGGACCGCCAGCCGACGCGGCAAGGGCATTGCTCTTTTTCCCCGGGAATTCCAGCTGCTGGAGTATCTGGTGCGCAACGAAGGCCGCGTCGTATCCCGCGCCATGCTGCTGCAGCACGTCTGGGATCTTCATTTCGATCCCTCGACAAATATCATCGACGTCTATGTCGGGCGCGTGCGTCGCAAGGTCGACGGCCAGCAGGCCTATCCGCTGATCCATACGGTTCGCGGTGTCGGGTACTGTCTCCGTGCTCCTGGCTAAGACCCTAACGTCATCGACCTTCAAGCTGGCGCTGATCGCGATCGGGACCTTTGGCGTGATCGTGTCAGCCATTTTCAGCTACGTCTACCTGTCCACCTCCTCCTACGTGCGCAGCCAATCGGATCGTGCAATCATGACCGAGTATTTGAGCCTGCAAGGCGCATATGAGCGATCCGGACGCGATGGGCTGATCGCCCTGATTCGACAACGCAGGGCCGACAGGAGCTTTCAAGACAACGTGTATCTGCTCGTTGATCCCACACTGGCGGTTCTGGCCGGCAACCTGACGGCATGGCCATCGACGGTGACGGCGGCCAGGGGATGGACGGAGTTTCGCGCGCCGGAGCCGTTGCCCCACGCGACAAACCGGCCGCTGCTGCGCGCCATGCTCAAGACATTTCCGAACGGCGATCGCCTGCTGGTGGGAAAGGATATCAGCGATCTCGACAGCTTTGTCGATCGGATCAGGATCGCCGTCATTGCATGCATTGCATTGATATTCGTGGTTGCGGGGGTAGCGAGCATTTTGGTGACGCGGCGGACGGTGGGGCGGATTGAATCGATCAACGCGACCAGCCGGGCCATCATGCTCAGCGGTCTCGACAAGCGTATCCCGCTCCGCGGCACCCATGACGAATGGGATCGCGTTGCGGAGAACCTCAACTTGATGCTGGACCGCATCGAAACGCTGATGGGGGAGATCAGGCAGGTAAGCGACAATGTCGCGCACGATTTGCGGACGCCGCTGACGCGCATGCGCGGGCGGCTGGAGAAGGCCTATCACGGTCAGCGCATCGGCGAGGATGACCAATTGCTGATCGGCGACACGATCGCCGATCTCGATGCCGTGCTGCGGATATTCTCGTCGCTGACGCGGATTGCTCAAATTGAGACCCAGGCGCGAAAGGGTGCGTTCCGCACCGTGAATCTGCTCGAAATCGCCGGCGCAGTGGTCGAGTTGTACGACGCCGCGGCCGAACAGGACGGCACCCGCCTCACCGTGGTCGGCGATCATGAGGCGCTGGTCACGGGAGATCGCGATCTGATCTTCGATGCCATCGCCAATCTGGTGGACAACGCGATCAAGCATGGCCGCGCCGGCGGGCAAGTCGTCGTTGCGAACGAAACCATTGACGGCAGGCCGGTGATCTCGGTCGCCGATGACGGTCCTGGAATTCCGGCCGACCAATACGACCAGGTGTTCAAGCGCTTTTACCGGCTCGAACACAGTCGATACACGCCGGGAAACGGTCTCGGGCTCAGTCTTGTCGCAGCCGTCGCCCGTCTTCACGGTGTGCAGATCGAGATGCTTGATAACTCGCCCGGTCTCAAGCTCAGACTTTGGTTTTCTGCGCCGACAAGCTAGTCGCGGATGGCAGCGCCGCATCGGCCCAGACCCGCGAGCGCGGTTGATGCGAAGAGCACCGGCGCGATTGATCCAGCCGCGCAGGCAAGCGGGCACGCGCCAAGCTCGATTTTGCCGCCGCGCTTCACTATATAGCGGGCGGTCGAATCAAAATTCGAATCGCAAACGCGGGATGTGAAGATGGTGCGGGCGCCTGTACTGGCGGCGGGAGGCATTGTGCTGCGGAGCGAAGAGACTCCGTTGATCGCCGTGGTGCGCCTGCGCAAGCGCAACGAGTGGGTGCTTCCCAAGGGCAAGCTCGACGACGGCGAGACGGCGCGTGACGCCGCCGAGCGTGAGGTGCTGGAAGAAACCGGGCATGACGTTTCCGTGCACGAATTTCTGGGAACGCTGGTCTATGAATCCGGCGGACGCTCCAAAGTCGTTCACTATTGGCGAATGGAGACCTGCGGCGACCATGCCTACGAGCTGATGAATGATGTCAAGGCGGTCGACTGGCTGCCGCTCGAGGCCGCGGTCGAGCGGCTGTCGCGCGGATATGAACGTGCGTTTCTTGCCAATGTCGGTCCGCTGGCGCTTGAGGCGGCCGCGCTCGCGCGGTCTCCGCGGCGGCCCAGGGCGAAGCCGCCTGCCTCCGAAAAGCGCCGCGCCCGCCAGGTTGTTACGCTCCCGCCTTCGTTAACCCCGCGACCCGATCTGACATCTGCAACGAGCAGGCCGGACGAACGCCCAGTTGTCGCCGGCGATGTCGTAGAAGCTGGGACGCCTGTCCCGGCTACGGCACCGCAATTGTTGGAAGCAGAAGCTGCGTCGCCGACGGCAGAGCCTCAATCCGCTTATGACGACACCGCGAGAGCGGATCGTAGCCGGGGAAGAAATCTGGTGCAGAAGGTCCGGGACTGGCTGCGGCGCGCCGCCTGACCCGGCCGCGAGAGAGATCCTGCGTTGATATCTTGCATCAACGCTAACGCTTTTCCTTCCGCGGTTTTCCCTTCGGCGCCGGACCGGCCGGCCGCAGCTTCTGCAAGCTGGGCGCGTTTTGCAGGCCGGGCCGCAGCACGCCGGGAGCGTCGGGCTGCCGCTGCAAGGCGGGCGGTTGCTGCGGTTGCGGCTGGCCCGGCCGGTTCGGAAGCGCCGGCTCTCGCGGCGCGCCGGGCCGCTGTGGCAGGCCGTTCTGTCGCTGCGGACCGGGCTGACGCGGATTGGCGCGTGGATTATTCCTGGCCGGATTTTGCAGGCGTTGAATGCGGCGCTGGGTGACGATCTGGCGGCCGACGCTCTGGGCGGCGTGGACCTGGCGCACGATGCCCTGATCGCGCAGCGCCTGCTGCGGCGTGATCATCAGCGGCAACGCGGCAAAGCGTCCGCCGGCACCGGGCCGGATCGTAAAACCGCTGGCGCCTTGCGTCAGAAAACCAAGCCGCGCGCCGGCGCGATCGTTGACTTCGATTCGTCCGACCCTGCCGTCCGGATCGGGATAAAGCTTGATCGCGACATTGTTTGCACTTCCCGCGGCGGCGCCTTCCGGTACCTCGACAAGGCCGGTGGTGCCGCGGATGCCGAGCGTTGCGGTAGGCGTCGATATTTTCATGTCGCCGGTCTTGGCGACGGCGGCGGCAACGAAGGCGACCGTGCCCTTGGCGATATCGAACAATGCGGCGTTTTGCTTGCCGCCGTCCTCATAGACAAAATTGTCGACCGTAATCCTGGCGTTGGCGGTGAGGTTGAACGTGGTGGCGTCGTTGAAGGTGACGCCGAGCGTGGAATTCGCCGATGTCTGCAGCACATCGTTCATGAAGATGTCGTCCTGCAGCTTGAGCGGCGTCGACGTCTTGTTGCGGGTGACGGTGGCGCTGCCGGTCAGCGTCGCGACGTTCCCGATCGGCTCGTCGGCTGCTGCTTGCGCAGGCGCGGGCGCAGTTGTCGGCGTGGGCGCCTGGGCAGGTTGGGTCTGGGCAAATTGGGTCAGGCCGGACCGCATGTTCGACGTCACCGGCATTGGACCGGCTTCAAAGGGCGACGGCATCGCGAAGGCGTTCACTGTGCCGGTGAACAGGATGCAGCCCGCCAGCAACGTTGCAAATGAAACTCCAGGCCCCGCCACGACGAAAGCGCCCCCGATGGTCTAGCCGGGGATTGAGAACCCGGTCGGCTGAACCGTGGATGAACGGTAACCTTGGCCGAGGAGCCTCATTTCCAATTTGTAATCGTCTCCGTCTGAACCGGCGCCTTCATCCGCCGCGACCGATAGCCGAATGGCTGTCGCCAGGATGGAGATATCAAATGATACGCCTGGGCCTCGTCGCATTGTTGCTGCTCGGCAGCGCGCTGAGCGCGCATGCCGACAACGACGTCTATGACAACACGTCAAGACATCCGCGCGGCGACGACGTGCTGCAGGCCGATACCAGTTATTGCTCGCAATTGCTGGGCGCGCCGCAGAGCGGCACGCCGACCTCGAAGGCCTACAAGCGCTGCATGCTCGCCCGCGGCTGGCGCTACAGCCACACCGTGCGCGACCGCGCGACGCGCGAGCAGATGTATCCCGATCCCGACAACCCCGGCCTGATGTGCAGGGATTTCACCATCGGCGGCATCACCGGATCGAGCTGTTCGAATTTTTGAGCCATAGCGTTTTCGAGTGAAAGCGCACTTGGCACGGGGCGGGGACCGGTTCGCGTGAAGAAGACGCGTCAAAATAAATGCTAAACATAAAAACGCCCAGCCGCTGGAAAAATCCAGGCCGCCGGGCGCTCAGAAATCCGGGTACCCTAAAACACGCCGAGCACGATCGCGCCGACAAATGCGATTGCGACATACGCGGTTACAACGCTCAGTCTGCTGACGAAAGGACCGATCGAGGTCATTGGGATAGTTCCCTGGTTTACGTCGCTGCCCGTTGTGATCCCAAGACTAGCAAACCGCTCGAAGCGGAATAAGTCAGCGCTGCTGTCGCTCGCGGCATTTCCACAGCGGGCGACGTGGTTAAAGACTTGTGAAAACAAGACGTTGAAGAGTCCTTAAATAAATTCGTCGAACCTGCGCGGATGACGCCCGGAGTTCGTTTGTATCTCGTCGGCTCCTTCGTCCTTGTCTCGTTGGCGGGCTGTGGCCGCGGATTTTTTCAGTTCGCGGAACGCGAGCCATGGCGGGCCGAGGCCGAGATCGCGTGCCTGAAGTCCGGCGCCGTCAAGGAAACCCCCGAACTGGTGCGGATCGACCCGATTTCTGGCCCGGGCGTTTGTGGCGCGGAATATCCGCTCAAGGTCGCAGCGCTCGGCGAAAATGGCGGCAGCTTCGGCTTTGCCGACGAGGTGCTGCGGCCGCCGGCAAATATCGGCAATACGCCGCGCTGGCCGATCTCGCAGCCGCCGCCACAGGCACCACCTCAGGCGTCGCCATATCCGACCACCGTCATGCGCCCGCCGGCCTATGGCTCGGCGCCGGGCGGCCCGATTTCATTGACGGCCCCGGGGGTCGCGCCGGAGGAGGACGACATCGATCTGCCCGCCGAGGGCACGCCGGGGTTGCGGCAACCCGCGCCCCGCGGGCCGTATTCACCCGCGCAGGCCTATCCGCCGCGCGACCGCTACCCAGCGCCTTACCCGGTGCGGCCCGGCGCTCGCGCCCGGATTGCCGCAAGCCGCGCCTTTGCCGCGGCTCGGGCCGGCGCAGGGCAATCCGGTCGCAGCCTTCGGGCCGGTGGCGGTCAGGCCCACGGCGACGCTGGCTTGCCCGATCGTCTCGGCGCTCGATCGCTGGCTTGCCGATTCGGTGCAGCCGGCGGCACAGCGCTGGTTCGGCGCGCGCGTCGTTGAGATCCGGCAGATCTCCGCCTATTCCTGCCGCGGCATGAACGGCGATTCGCGCGCGCATATTTCCGAACACGCCTTCGGCAATGCGCTGGATATTGCGGGCTTCACGCTCGCCGACGGCCGGCAGGTTTCAGTCAGGGACGGCTGGAAGGGCATGCCGGAAGAGCAGGGTTTTCTGCACGACGTGCAGGCCGCGGCCTGCCAGCAGTTCAGTACGGTGCTGGCGCCGGGCTCCAACATCCATCATTACGATCACATCCACGTCGATCTGATGCGCCGCGCTTCCAGGCGCGTCATCTGCGAGCCTTCAGCCGTCTCGGGCGACGAGGTCGCCGCGCGGGCCTCGCGGCGCAGTCCCTACGCCTCGCGCGAACCGTTGGTGACGGGATCGCTCGGCGGCAGCAAAGCCGTGGTCCATCGTCATAAGCCGAGCGACAGGATCAACGAGGAAGACGAATTCGAGGACGAGTAGGGCTACAAGGGAAGTCGACGGACGCGCAAGTAGTGATATCTATCAAAGGTATCTACCAAAATGCCGGAGGACTGGATCATGAGTGCGACGGCCAAGTTGTTTATGTACGGCCGTTGCCAGGCCGTTTGCCTGCCCGGGGAATTCCGCTTCGAGGGCACCGAGGTGCGGGTCAGCAAGGTAGGCGACAAGGTGATCCTCGAGCCGGTAAAAAAACAACCCTTCGACGCGGAGGCTTGGTTCGCGCGTTTCGACGAACTCGGCGGCCGCGATTTCCTGCCGGAGGGTATTCCAGACGATCCGCCGGCCGAACCGGATCCGCGCGTCTTTTTCGACGAATGATCTGCCTCGATAACCAACATCGCGATTTACGTTATCAACCGGCGCGTTCCCGCGATGCGGCTGCGGCTGGCGGAGCAGTTGCGGCTGGGAACGGAGATTGGTTTTTCTGTCATCGCCCTGTTTGAATTGCGCTATGGCCACGCGCGCAATGACAGGCGCGTCGAATCCGATCGTCTGCTGGCCGAGTTTCTCGCCGGGGATCGCGGTACTTCCGTTCGATACGGAAGACGCCGCGCATGCGGCCGACATCCGCGCCCACCTTGAGAGCAAGGGTACGCCCATCGGCCCCTATGACTATCTCATCGCGGCGCCACCCTGGTGACGGCGAACGTTCGCGAGTTCGCGCGTGTGCCAGGGCTGTTGGTGGCGGATTGGGCGGCGTGACGGATGCGGCGACAAGAGAAGAGGATGACGGCGCCGGGGAAGGGCCATGGGCGTTACCTGCTGGATGGGTAGTGGCGAGCCGGTCGCTCCACGCGCGCACGCGGGCGGGCAAAGTCGCGGCCGTGAAACATCTTGAAAGATCATGATATCCGCTCTATGATATACATTAAATGTTGTATATCTTCAGGAGGCAATCATGATGGTTTCCAGATGGGGCAACAGCCTTGCGGTGCGATTGCCCAAGGCGCTGGTCGAGGAACTCGGCCTCGTTCCCGGTGACGAGTTGAACGTGATCGAGGCCTCGAAGCGGCAGATTGCCGTCGAGAAGGCCGACAAACGCGCCGAGTTTCTGAAGCAGATGCAGCAGTTCCGATGGCCTGCTCCCGAAGGCTACAAGTTCGACCGTGACGAGGCCAACGAGCGGTGACACCGTTCTTCGACACCAACATCCTCGTCTATGCGTTTCTCGATGTCGCCAAGCGCGAACGCGCGCTGGATCTGATCGCCTCTGGCGGGGTCATCAGCGCGCAGGTGCTGAACGAGTTCACCAATGTCGCGCGGCGCAAGCGCGAGCGCGACTGGGCAGACATCGAGCGCGCGGTGTCGGTCATTCGCGCCCGTCTCCCGGATGTCATGCCGCTGACCGCGGACACCCACGCGTCCGCGCTCGGTCTCGCGCGCGACCACGGTCTCGCGTTTTACGATGCGCTGATCGTCGCTTCCGCGATCGAGGGGGAATGCGACACGCTGTTCACTGAAAACATGCAGCATGGCCGCGGCATCGGCGGGCTCGCCATCGTCAATCCATTTCTCGAAAGCGCGCCGTGAACGTCCAAACGCTCGCGGCCAAAGTCTGGAATTTCGCCCATGCGCGGCGCGGGCGATACCGATCTCTTGCCGCCGCCCGACGAACTCGCGCTCGACCGCTTCCGCAATGTCGCCAAAGCGCTCGGCGAGGGGCCGATATGAGCGTTTGCGGCGGCGGAAAGGCCGGCTGATTTGCCCGACGGGCAAATCAGTGACCCGCCTGTCACTTGCCTGTCCAGCCCCATTTGCAAAAATATTCTGATTTTCCGAAGACGCAAATCAGTCTATATCGCTTGCCGTCCCGTCCTGAAAGAGGGGCGTTGGCCATCGTCACGAACGTTGGGGCGGGATGCGGTGGACGCGGTTGGCGCTGCAGACGAGCGGCGCCGGCGCGGACGGCGAAGCCGTGTGGTCCTGACGCCCCGACGCTGGCGTCAAGTCTGCGATAGGAAGCGCAGGCGACGGTGGCAAAAGAGCCCGGTCACCGGGGAGAGCTCGGAGTAAGCCGTAAACCATTGCGCAGGGAGCGCCGGGGCATCCTGGTGGACCTGTGGTGAATATGCTCGTGTGGTTTTTTTTTTCCCACGCGGGGCTGCGGGTGCAGCGGGCACCCGGCGTTTCCCTGCGCCCTCATTTTTCGAGGCGAGGTTTTATTATGCACGACCCGGACGCATCGCGCCGTGGGAATGCGGAGGCGTGACCGCCGTACCTTCAGTGTGGTGGCCACATCCTTCGAGACGCGCGCAAGAGCGCGCTCCTCAGGATAAGGTCCGTGAGACCCTCATGGTGAGGAGCGCGGCAACGCGGCGCGTCTCGAACCACGAGGCCATTGGATGCTCCGCGCATCCCGGATTTTCTTGGCTGTTTGAAAATTGAATCGTGAAAATGCCCGCGGCCTGCGCTCAGGCGGACTTCGTCCGATAGCCTGCCAAAAACATCTGCGTCGCGCTTTCGACCACTTCGCGCGATGCGCTCGGCCGAAGGCGGCGGGGCGGCCTGAAAAATAAACGGCAGAAACAACGACGCCTGGCAGACCAGCATGAATTGCTCGGCCGCGAGCTTGCAGTCGCCGATATCCAGTTCCTCCGTCCTCGCATGCGCCTGGAGATAATGCGCGAGCCGGTTGATTCGGTTCTCGAGCACCTGCTCGTAAAAGCGGCGGCCGACTTCGGGCATTCGCTCGGCGATCGCCATCACGGTGCGGATCGACGATCCGCCGCCCGGCCGGCACAGCAATTCGATATAGGTTTGTCCAAAATCCCGCAGCGTGGTGGCGACGTCGCGACCGGGGTCGAGATTGAAAACCACCTTTTGCTGGTCGAGCATTTCCCGCTCGACGATGGCCTCGAACAGCCGGTTCTTGTCGGCGAAATAAACATACAGCGTCCCTTTGGAGACGCCGGCGGCGCGGGCAATTTCGCCCATGCTGGCGCCGTCGAAGCCCAGGTCCATGAACACCTTGCCGGCACCGTCCAGGATCTGGCGGCGTTTGGAACTGTCGTCGTCGCCGACGAGATGGAGCGAAGTGCGATCGGCTGCAACCATTGCTTTAGCTTCTCTGGAAAGATTTAGGGCCCGGCAACGCCCGGGAAGGGACTCACGGTCTATGGCTGGTTCTGCGTAAATCTATCTTGACCGAACCGTTCGGTCAATGCTAATTTCGAAGCTAATGAGGCGGCTGGGTTCGTTTTTGGGCCGAGCTGCTTTGTGGCATTGTAATGGGGAGGCCTTGATGGCCGCAGTGAGAGACCAGGCCGCACGCATCGTTCGCACCGAGCCTGATAAGGCAGAAGGCGAAGCTGCACGCGACACATCCGCGGCTCTCGCTGAGACGCTTCGGGCGCATGTTTCGGAGGAGACGGTCGCGCGCCGGCCCGTGGAGACCCCCATCGACCAACCCACAATCGAGAAACCCGCGATCGAAAAGCCGGCCGCGCCCGCCGCGCCGGCGCCTGCCGCCGCTTCCGCCGCGCCGAAATCCGGCAAGCGCAGACTGGTGCTGATGGGCATCGTCACGCTGCTCGCGCTCGCTGCGGCCAGCTATGGCGTGTATTATGTTCTGGTCGGACGCTTTTACGTCTCCACCGACGACGCCTATGTGCGCGCCAACAGCACGATGCTGGGCGCGCGGGTGTCGGGCCATATCGCGGCAATCCTTCCCGGCGACAATGCGCTGGTCCATACCGGCGACACGATCTTTCGGATCGATGACGGCGATTATCGCATCGCGGTCGATGCCGCGCGCACCAGGATCGCGACCCAGCAGGCCACCATCGACCGTATCGGCCGCCAGGTCACCGCCTTGCAAAGCGCGGTCGAACAGGCTCAGGCGCAGGTCGTCTCGGCGGAAGCCGGCGTGAAGCGGGCCGGCCTCGATTTCGAGCGCCAGCAGGCGCTGAGCGCCAAGGGATTTGCCTCGCATGCGACCTACGAGGTGTCCGAAGCCACGCGTGACCAAGGCATCGCGGCGCTGAAATCGGCGCAGGCGGCCTATGATGCCGCGCGCGACAATGTCGAAGTGACAAAAGCGCAGCAGGCCGAAGCCCGCGCCCAGCTTGCGGAATTGCAGACACAGCTGGCCAAGGCCGAGCGCGACCTCGATTTCACCCTGGTGCGCGCGCCGGTCGACGGCACCTTCTCCAACCGTCTGGTCAACACCGGCGACTTCATCGTGGTCGGACAGCGGCTCGGCAACGTGGTGCCGCTCAATGACGTCTTCATCGACGCCAACTTCAAGGAGACGCAGCTCAAGCGTATCCGTCCGGGCCAGCCGGTGACGATCTCGGTCGATGCCTATGGCCACCGCAAGTTCGCAGGATTCGTCGACAGCATCTCGCCCGCGGCAGGCTCTGTGTTCACGCTGCTGCCGCCGGATAACGCCACCGGCAACTTCACCAAGATCGTGCAGCGGCTTCCGGTTCGCATTCGCGTGCCGGCGGATGTCGCGAGGCAGAACCTGCTGCGCGCCGGCATGTCGGTCTATGCCACCGTCGACACCAGCAACGGCGCCAGCGATGCCGACAGCGACGCCGATCTCGACGCGCCGGCGATGATCCATCCGAAATAATTTTCTCAGGCATCGGGCCGCGCGCCCGATTCCCATGCACGTCCTGACCCGAGCAAACCATGGCGAACGCCACCACAGCCCCGCCTGCGATGATGAGCGCCAATGCGGTGCCCTCGGAGCGCATCCCGCCGCGCCGGCTGATCGCGTTTCTCATCATGGTGTTCGGCATGTTCATGTCGATCCTGGACATCCAGGTGGTCTCGGCGTCGCTCTCCGAAATCCAGGCCGGCCTGTCGGCGAGCGCGACCGAGGTATCCTGGGTGCAGACCTCGTATCTGATCGCGGAAGTGATCGCTATACCCCTGTCCGGTTTCCTGTCGCGCGCGTTCGGCACCAGGCTGCTGTTTGCGATTTCCGCCTCCGGCTTCACCCTGGCGAGCTTGCTGTGCGGCTTCGCCTCCTCGATCGAGCAGATGATCGTCTGGCGCGCGATCCAGGGATTTTTGGGCGCGGGCATGATCCCGACGGTGTTTGCCTCCGCCTATACGGTGTTTCCGCGCTCGAAGTTCTATATCGTCGGTCCGATCATCGGTCTGGTCGCGACGCTGGCGCCGACCATCGGGCCCACGGTCGGCGGATATATCACCGACTTGATGTCGTGGCACTGGCTGTTCTTCATCAACATCGTCCCCGGCATCGGCATCACCGTCGGCGTGCTGGCGCTGGTCGATTTCGATCAGCCGAATTTCGCGCTGCTCGACCGCTTCGACTGGTGGGGCCTGATCTTCATGGCGGGGTTTCTGGGTTCGCTGGAATATGTGCTCGAGGAAGGGCCGCAATACGAGTGGCTGCAGGATACGTCGGTGGCGGTCTGCGCCACCATTTGCGCGGTTTCGGCGATCGCCTTCTTCTATCGGGTGCTGACGGCGGACGAACCGATCGTCGACATCAGGGCCTTCACCGACCGCAATTTCGGCGTCGGCTGCGTGATCTCGTTCTGCGTCGGCATCGGCCTTTACGGCCTCACCTATATGTATCCGCGCTATCTGGCGGAGGTGCGTGGCTACAGCGCGCTGATGATCGGCGAGACCATGTTCGTCTCCGGCATCACCATGTTCCTTACCGCGCCGATCGTGGGCCGGCTGATGCTCAAGGTCGACATGCGGCTGATCATCGCCGCCGGCCTCATCATCTTCGGGCTCGGCTCATACCAGATGACGTGGATCACCCGCGACTATGATTTCTACGAATTGCTGGTGCCGCAGATCCTGCGCGGCATCGGCATGATGTTCGCGATGGTGCCGACCAACAACATCGCGCTCGGCACCTTGCCACCGGACCGGGTGAAGAATGCCTCGGGACTGTTCAACCTGACGCGCAATCTCGGCGGCGCGGTTGGCCTTGCGGTCATCAACCAGGTATTGAACGAACGCACCGACCTGCACATCGCCCGCCTGCAGGAGAGGGTGACCTGGGGCAACGCGACTGCGACCGAAACGCTCAACATGTTCACCCAGCGCCTGCAGGGCATGGGCGATGCCGCGCTGATGGCGATGAAGCAATTGTCCCAGATCGTGCACCGCCAGGCGGTGGTGATGGGATATGGCGACGCCTTCTTCATGCTGACGCTGTTCTATTTCGGCCTCAGCCTGTTGGTCATGCTGTTGAAAAAACCCGCCTCGGCGTCGACCGAGCCGGCGCATTAGAGCGTTTTCGAGCGAAGTGGACACCGGTTCGCGTGAAGAAAACGCGTAAAAAAAAGAAGCTTGAGCTTCGGTTCTGATTCGATCAGAACCGATCATGCTCTAGAACGGCGGCGTCTCCGATATTGCCAAATACCGGCGATGCCTTTATAAGCTGCGCATCGTCGCTCGAACCGGGGAGGATTTGCATGATTTCGTCATATTCGCAGATCGTACGCCCGCGTCCGATGCCCATGCTGGACGCCTGTCTGGCCCTTTGAGGGCCACCTTCGCCAGTATCGATCGGGCCTGACGTCCCGATCCGCCCAAAACTTCCCGGTAGTTTTCGACCTTTTTTCAACGACGCCTGCGTCCGGCCCGATGCCGCCCGCGCGTCATTTAATGGAGCCGGTGCGCGCGCGAGCGCAGCCGGATGACGCCATGACCGCCCTTCGCAACAACCGCCCCACAGCGATTCGCGTGGTGCTGCCCTTCGTGTTTCGTCACTGGCTCGACCAGCCGGTCCGCGCGGCTGCTGTTGCCGGCGGCCTTTTGGGGGCGACCGTGGCCGATCTGTTCATGCCGGTGTTCTCGGGCCGCCTCGTCGATGCCATGACATTGGGGCCATCGGATCCGGCCGCGCGGCGCGCCGCGATCCTGGCGTTTGCTGCGATCGTGGCGCTCGGCCTTGCCTCGATGATCCTGCGCCTGACCGGGCTGCAGGCGATCGTGCCGTTCACGCTGCGGATCATGTCCGACGTGGCGCGCGACGCCTTCATGCGGGTGCAGCGCTTTTCCACCGACTGGCACGCCAACAGTTTTGCCGGCTCGACCGTGCGCAAGATCACCCGCGGCATGTGGGCGCTCGATCTGCTCAACGACACCATCCTGATGGCGTTGTTGCCCTCGCTTGCGGTGCTGCTGGGGTCGATGATCCTGCTCGGGCTGCACTGGCCGTCGCTAGGCCTGGTGATTGCCGTCGGCGCGGTGGTCTACGTTCCGATGATGGCATTGTTCTCGACGCGCTACATCGCGCCGGCGGCGCGCGTCTCCAACGCCTGGGACACCAAGGTCGGCGGCACGCTGGCGGATGCCATGACCTGCAACGCGGTGGTGAAATCGTTCGGCGCCGAGGCGCGCGAGGATGCGCGGCTGGCGCGCGTCATCAGCCGGTGGCGGACGCGCGTGCGGCGGACCTGGCTGCGCTACAACTACACCTCGACGGCGCAACTCATGGTGCTGCTGTGCCTGCGCGCCTCCGTGATCGGCGGCGCCTTGCTGCTGTGGATCGCGGGCCGCGCCTCGCCGGGCGACGTCACCTACGTGCTGACCAGCTACTACATCATCCACGCCTATTTGCGCGATGTCGGCATGCACATCAACAACCTGCAGCGTTCGGTGAACGACATGGAGGAACTGGTCGCGATCCATGACGAGGCGATCGGCATTGCCGATGCCGCCGGCGCGCTGCCGATCAACGTTCACGGCGGACGCATCGTGTTCGAGGACGTCACGTTCCATTACGGCGGCCATCGCGCGCCGCTGTATGACGGGCTGTCGGTCGACATCCGCGCCGGCGAACGCGTCGGCCTGGTCGGCCGCTCCGGCTCCGGCAAGACCACCTTCGTCAAGCTGGTGCAGCGGCTCTACGACGTCTCCGGCGGCCGGATCCTGATCGACGGCCAGGATATCGCGAAAGCGACGCAGCACTCGCTGCGCAGCCAGATCGCGATCGTGCAGCAGGACCCGATCCTGTTTCACCGCTCGCTGGCCGAGAACATCGCCTATGGCCGGCCGGGCGCCAGCATGGCTGCGATCGAGCAGGCGGCGCGGCTCGCCAATGCGCACGAGTTCATCCTGCGGCTGCCGAAAGGCTATGGCACGCTGGTCGGCGAACGCGGCGTCAAGCTGTCCGGCGGCGAGCGGCAGCGCGTCGCGCTGGCGCGCGCGTTTCTCGCCGACGCGCCGGTCCTGATCCTGGACGAGGCGACCTCGAGCCTCGATTCCGAATCGGAAGCGCTGATCCAGCAGGCGATGGAGCGGCTGATGAAGGGACGCACCTCGATCGTGATCGCGCACCGGCTGTCGACGGTGCGCAGCCTCGACCGTATCCTGGTGTTCGATCGCGGCGAGATCGTCGAGCAGGGCACCCACGCTACGCTCGCCAACCGTCCTGGCGGAATCTATCGCGGGCTGTTCGAGCGGCAGGCGACCGAATTCGCTGCGATCTCGGCGGCGGAGTGAGGGGTGGATTGCGGCGACTCGGCCGCTTGGGCTAGATGTTCGTGATTCTGGCTGCGGCGCGCAAGGGAGCAAGATGACTGAAGCCGTACGAAGAGAGCCCGGCCTCTCCGGGCTCGCCCTCGTGATGTCTGCCCGGCACGATCCGTATGCGCGGATCTTCAATGTCGACGTGCTGACGGTTCTGCTCGCGGTGCTGCTGCCTTGGTCGACGACCGGCTTCGTGATTGTCGCGGTGCTCTGGGTTATCGCGCTGGTTCCGACCATCGAGCCGGGCGCATTTCTTCGGTCGCTGAAGCGGCCGATTTGCGTTCTGCCGATCGCATTGTTCGCCCTGGCGCTGGTTGGAACGCTGTGGTCGGACGCTTCCTGGAGCGAACGTCTCTACGCGGTCGGTCCGACCGTGAAATTTCTGATGCTGCCGTTGCTGTTTTATCATTACGAGCGCTCGCCGCGGGGCTCCTGGGTTTTCCTTGCCTTTCTGGCGTCCTGCTTGCTGTTGATGGTGGCGTCATGGGCGGTCGCGTTCGACCCCAATCTGTCGCTCAAGCTCTATTTCTCGCGCGGGCCCTATGATCCCGCCAGCGGGATCGCCGTCAAAAACTATATCGACCAAAGCCAGGAATTCGTGCTGTGCACGATCGCGCTCGCCTATCCCATCATGACGTTGCTGCGGACGGAGCGGATTTCGCAGGCGGCGCTGCTTGCGGCCATCGCCCTCGGTTTCCTGGTCAACATGATGTTCGTGGTGATCTCGCGCACCGCCTTGGTGACGATGCCGGTCATGCTGGCGGTATTCGCGCTATTGCATTTGCGGCTGCGAACGGCGCTTGTCGCATTATGCGCCGCCGCAGTGCTGGCGGCGCTGGTCTGGAACGTATCTCCGCATTTGCGTGCTACCATCGCAAAATTCTTTACCGATTATCAGCACACCGCGATTCAGAACAACGAGTCCGGCATCGGCTCCCGGCTGCTGTACTGGCAGAAGTCGCTGCGGTTTTTCGCCGAGGCGCCGGTGATCGGACACGGCACCGGCTCTGCGCGTGGCCTGTTCGAACAGGCCGCGGTCGGCCAGGCTGGCGCCCGTGGCATGGTCGTCACCAACCCGCACAATCAGACCCTGAACGTGGCGGTGCAGTGGGGCGTGATCGGCGTCGCCGTGCTCTATGCGATGTGGCTGATCCATCTGCTGCTGTTTCGCGGCGAGGGTCTCGCGAACTGGATCGGGCTATTGGTGGTGGTGCAAAATATCTCCACCTCGCTATTCAATTCGCACCTGTTCGATTTTCACGAGGGCTGGATGTATGTGCTGGGCGTGGGCGTCGCCGGCGGCATGGTGCTCGCCGCGAGGCGGGACGAAGCGCGGGCCAAATGACGATCAATGCGAACCGAAGCTGCTCCAAATTAGGCCGACGCCGGAGAGGAACAGCAGGCCAAGCACGACATCGCCAAAATGTCGATCGCTCAGGCCATGATAGGTTCGCGCGCCAAGCCAGGCGCCGAATAGGGTAGCCGGCAAAGCCAGCAGCGTCAGCCGCAGCACTTGCAATGTCACGAAGCCGGTGCCGGCCTGCAAACACAGCGAGGCCGACAGCACCGTCCAGTTGAAGGTCTGAAAAACGCCGCGCCGCTCATCCTTGCCCCAGCCGCGCACGCTGGCCCATAGCGTCGGCAGCGGGCCGGACAGGCCGGCGAGGCCGCCAAGGATGCCGCCGGCAAATCCGACCACGGCGTCCGCGATCCTGCCGCCAAAGTGCAACGCGAGCGGCGCGCGGTTGAGATAGAGCGCGGTCGGAAACACCAGCAGCATCACACCGACGCTCAGTTTGAACACCTGGGGATCGGCATGCGCGATCAGCATGGTGCCGAGCGGCACGCCGGCAAGGCCGCCGATCAGAAACGGCCACACCAGGCTGAAGTCGATCGATCGCCAGAACGAGGGCAGCGTCGAGGTCTGCGCGACGATCGAACAGATCAGCACCAGCGGCACCGCGACCGAAGGCGGCAACACATAGAGCCAGATCCCCAGCGCCATCAGCGCGGTGCCGAAGCCGGCGAGGCCCGGACACGAAGCCGCCGGCGAGCGCGCCAAGAAACAGAAGCACATAGGCGAGTGTGGTCATCAGTGCTTCCACTTGTCATTCCGGGGCGTGATTGAAAGCAGCGAACCCGGAATCTCGAGATTCCACGTCTGGTCCGGAGCCTGTCATCGGGCCGCGCATTGCGCGGACCCGTTGGGACCATCCCGGAATGACGTGTTCTGAATATGCGCGCGACGTTTACATCACACGATGGGCCGGTAGTATTGCAAATTGTTTGTGGCCCACCGCTAACGAGGAAACATCATGGGGACAACCTTTCTCGTCTGCCACGGCGCATGGTCGGCAGGGTGGGCATGGAAGAAGATGCACCCGCTGATGGCCGCCGGCGGGCATCGCCTGGTGACGCCGACCTATACCGGTCTTGGCGAGCGCGTGCATCTCGCCAACCCGTCGATCGATCTCGAAACCCACATCCAGGACATCCTCAACGTCATCAAATATGAAGACCTGCGGAACATCGTGCTGATCGGCCACAGCTATGGCGGCATGGTCGCGACCGGCGTCGCCGACCGCGCGCGGGACCGCATCTCGCAATTGATCTATCTCGACGCGTTCGTGCCTGACGATGGACAGTCCCTGCTCGACCTGAACGAGCCGGACCGGGCGCATACGCAGGAACTCGCAAAATCCGGCGATGGCTGGCGGGTGCCGCCGCGTCCCATTCCGCCCGACACCTCCAAGGCCGACCTCGAATGGCTGACCGAGCGCCGCGTCGATATGCCGATCAAGTGTTTCGAGACGAAGCTCACCCTGCACGGCGGGAAGCTGACATTGCCGCGCAGCTATATCTACGCCACGCGCATCACGCCCGCGGACACCTTCGGTCCGTTTGCCAGGCGCGCCAAAGCCGAGGCCGGCTGGAACTACTGCGAGATCGATGCCAGCCATTCGCCGAATGTCACGGCACCGGAGGCGCTGATGACGTTGCTGGAGAAGATCGGCGACGGCTTTCCAGAAAGGCGGGCGTGATACGCGACCCGCCGACCAATGTCGCCGCATCGGGTGAATAAAGGGTTTAGGAAGCGGAGAGGGCTAAGCGCTTGCTCTCGCGGTCAAACATCTCAGTTAGCGTGCGCTCTTTAGATTGGTTATCGCGCGGCTCGCCGCGCTCATCGCGATCAACGGTCTTATGGCAGGCACCGCATAGCGCAATCAGTAGCGACGTGTCTTCGCCCGACAGCACGCGCGGCCTGTAGCATCGGTGATGGACTTCGGTCGCTTTTTCGGGCAGCACGTGCATTGTGGCCCGCGTCCGCCTTTATCTTCTTGCTGATCCGTCGCCATGTATCCGAAGCGCGATACGCGTTATAGAGGATGGGCGGAGGTGCGAACGGATGCCAGAACTTATCGGGAAATTTTAGTTTGTATTCCGCCTGCCAACAGATCTCTGCAATTGTTCTCTGCATGTCGCTTGTGGGCGATTTCGGGAAGTTATGCTTCCGCAACTCGACCTCGACTTGCTTTTTCGTTGGCAGGGTCGGGAGGATTCGCGGCAGCCAGCGCCTTGCGAACCTCATCAACGGTCAGACATCCGTAATCCTCGGGCTGCTGGTTGCGTGATTGCATTGTCCAGGTAGCTCGTGGCTCTAAGCGATGCACAATTCGGGCATGAACCAATGCGCAGCCCGAGCCAAAGACGCTGGATGTGCGCGGCTTAGATCGCGGTCGGCCTGTATAATTACGGTATGCTCGCCGTGCGGCGCCAAACCGAGGTCGTCGTAACCACGACGGCTTGCGAGCGTCCTTCCTGCACGTTGTTGAGCTGTGCCGAAAGCAATCGGCGCGTTCCCGGTCGCTGTCACGCCACTCTGATAGGTGGCCGATACTCCGGGCAACCGTAGCAACCACTCCTGAAAATGGATTCGCTGCGCAGCCTAATCCCCAAGCCGCTCAGGCCAATTCGCCTGCGAGCAGCGAGCATGAAACAGATCATTATGGCCACAAAGATCGGCAATGAGGGGCTGGGTTCTGAACGAAGCGACGTGCAATCAGACAGATACTTCGTCACCCTCGCTCAATCGTTGAAAAACGCGCATCATGATCACCATGGATGGACACGCCATCAATGTAGCGTCTCGCCCTCGGCGTTCCCACGCGCCAGAGCGCGGCGTTGGGCGAACTGATCAGCTTCGACCGAACGGATGATCCAGCGTCGATAGCCAGCGCACGCAAACGAATCGCGCTGGGCCTTTCGCTTTTTCGGCCGAACGAGTTTCATGCGCTGAGCCCGTCTAGGCCTGCAAGGTCGGTGAACGCTTGGCGAAATTTAGATCGCTGCCGTTATAGGCGTAGTGGCCACCCTCGGCGAAGATCCATGTCCGTTGGCCAGAGGCTGGCTCATCGCCGAGATCGAGCGGGGGCAAAGCCAAAATTCGCGAGTAGCGCTGGCAATGGCGCGCCCTTGGTTCAAGTGCCGCCGTGATGCCGTGCACGCGCAACGAGCGCGCTAAGGGCGACCGCCGCTCCTTGTTTGAGTTTTCGTCTTCATTTCGCTTGCGTCTGGGCTGACCTGTTCAATCTCGACAAGGTATCACGGCTCGCGAGGCCGGGGGATTTCTCGAATTTCTAAACTCCATATTATTGCTCCGGTTCGACGTTTGTTGTTACGAGCGTTGTCACCGGATTACAAAACCCCAATAAAACAAGACTTAAAATGGCGAGGGGTCCGGCGTGTTGCGCCGGACCCCTCATTTTAGAAAGCATCAGCCAGCCTGTAAGCCGGGTTCTGTAGGGCACCGCCCGCTTGCGGCAAGCGATACGTGACGGCCATTCCTCTGGGACAATGTTTGCACATTGCCTCGAGCAACCTACCCGGACGGCGAGCCTGACATCGCCCTGCGGTGTTATCGCTCTTGGAGCGAACGACCCGCGTTGCCGTCCCTATTCGGTCTTGCTCCCGGTGTGGTTTGCCATGCCGGTTCCGTTGCCGGACCCGCGGTGCGCTCTTACCGCACCTTTTCACCCTTGCTGCCCCCTCCCTTTCGAGGAGCGGGAAGCGGTTCGTTCTCTGTGGCACTATCTCTGGGGTTGCCCCCGCCGGACGTTATCCGGCACCGTATGTCGATGGAGCCCGGACTTTCCTCTCCCGCAGCCTTTCGACCGTAGCAGGAGCGGCCGTCCGGCCGACTGATGGCTAAGGCATGGGGGCTGAGGAGCGCCGCGTCAAGCAGATAACGCCCGCACCGGCCGCCGAAAATAATTTATCCTGAAGATGTCGTTTTCGGTTTGCCCCGTTCGACTGGATGCCGGCGAAACCAGCCGACGAAGAGGAGTTATCGAAATGCAGTATTTAATGATGATCTATGCCAACGAAGCCGAGTACGGCAAAATCGATCCCGCGACACTTCAGAAGGTGTACGAGGAATATGGTGCGTTCACGCAAGGCATCGTCAAGAGCGGCAATTTCAAGGCCGGCGACCGGCTGCAGCCGACAACGACCGCGACCACCGTACGCGTCCGCGACGGCAAGACGCTGACCACGGATGGCCCGTTCGCGGAAACGCGCGAGCAGCTTGGCGGCTACTATCTGGTCGAGGCCAAGGATCTCGACGCCGCGCTTGCGATTGCGGCGCGGATTCCGGGCGCCAGGTTCGGCTCGATCGAGGTCAGGCCGATCTGGGTGTACAACTGACGGCGAAGCCGTCATTCCGGGGCACGCGTCTTCGCGTGAACCCGGAATCTCGAGATTCCCCAATGTGCAATTGCACATCTGAGGTTCGACGCTTTCGCGTCGCCCCGGAATGACGGCCACCGATAGCTTGGCTCCCATGACCCCGACCGACATCGAAAAGATATTCCGCGACGAGGCGGGGCGGGCGCTGGCGACGCTGATCCGCATGGTCGGCGATTTCGATCTGGCGGAGGATGCGTTGCAGGATGCGTTTGCGGTGGCGCTGGAGCGCTGGCCCGCCACTGAGCCGCCGTCCAATCCACGGGCCTGGCTGGTCAATGTCGGACGCAACAAGGCGATCGACCGGGTCCGCCGGCAAATCGCGTTTCGCGGCAAGCAAAGCGAGCTTGTCCACGAATTGTTGCACAACGCGGCACCCACTTGCGAGGTCGCGGACCCCGCCCTCGACGACGACATGCTGCGGCTGATCTTTACCTGTTGCCATCCGGCATTCGCCGCCGAGGTTCAGGTGGCGCTGACGCTGCGCACGGTGTGCGGGCTTTCGACCGCGCAAGTCGCGCGCGCCTTTCTGCTCGGTGAGGACGCGATGGCGCAGCGCCTGGTGCGCGCCAAGCAGAAGATCCGGCTCGCCGGGATTCCCTATGAAGTGCCGGACCGCGAAGCGCTCGAACCGCGGCTGCGCGGGGTGCTCGCGGTGATCTATCTGGTCTTCACCGAGGGCTATGCGGCAACATCCGGCGAGGACCTGATGCGGCCCGGTCTCGCGCGCGAAGCGATCCGGCTGTGTCGATTGCTCGACGTGCTGATGCCGCAGCGCGCCGAGATCAGGGGATTGCTGGCCATGATGCTGCTGCACGACGCGCGCCGGGCTTCGCGTGAGACCGCCGGCGGCGACATCGTGCTGCTGGAGGAACAGGATCGCACGCTGTGGGACCGGGCGCAGATCGCCGAGGGCTTAAAACTGGTGGAAGACGCTCTTCGGCTGGCGGGCCGGCCGCAAGCGTACGCGGTGCAGGCCGCAATCGCCGCCCTTCACGCGCAAGCGCCGAGTTATCGCGATACCGACTGGCCGCAGATCGCGGCGCTCTACGAAGTGCTGCTGCGGATCAGCCCGTCGCCGGTGATCGAGCTCAATCACGCCGCGGCGGTTTCGATGGTCGACGGGCCGGGCCGCGCGCTGGATTTGATCGACGCCCTGCAGGCCCGCGGCGGACTGAAGGATTACGATTTGATGCCGGCTGTGCGCGCCGACCTGTTGCGCCGGCTCGGCCGGCGTGAAGCCGCGCGCGAAGCCTATCTCGCCGCAACCGCTGCGACGCAGCTCGAGCCGCTGCGGCGTCTCTACGCGCGGCGATTGGCGGAGCTGAAAGATGAGTAGATCGTCATGGCCGGGACGAGCCCGGCCATGACGGCTTCTGTCCTACCGCGTCGCCACCGCCATGGCATCGGCCGGAAGACTGGCCAGCAGCGCCTGTAAAGTGGTCAGCGTCGAATGGTCGGCGGCGCCGTCGACGCGGGCGGGGCGGAAATGACGCTGGAAGGCGCTGACCACTTCCATGGTCGCGCCGTCGTATTTTCCGTTGGTCGGGACGCCGTAGCCGTATCTGGCCAGTGCCTGCTGCAGGTTGAAGACGTGGTCGCTGATGGTGCCGGGCTTGATCGTTTCGCCGCGTACGATCGGCGCCGGCTGTACCCAATGGCCGACGCCCGAATTGGCCAGCGAATGCCACGGAAATTTCTCGCCGGGGTCCTTCTTGCGCGCGGGTGCTACGTCGGAATGCCCGAGTACGCGATGCGCCGGCACCTTGCGGCGGAGAATGATGCCGCGACACAGTGCGATCACGGCGGCGATCTGGCGCAGCGGAAAATCCGGATAGCCCCAGTCATGGCCGCGGTTGACGATCTCGATGCCGATCGAACAGGAGTTGATGTCCTCTTCGCCGGCCCAGGACGCCACGCCCGCATGCCAGGCGCGCTTGGCTTCCGGGACGCACTGCACGATCCGGCCATCCTCCAGCACGACGTAATGCGCCGATACGTCGGTGCCCGCGGTGCAGAGCCGCGCAATCGCGCCCTCCACATCCGGCATGCCGGTATAGTGCAGCACGATCATGTCGGGCAAACGGCCCTTGTCGCGGTCGCCGTAGTTCGCCGACGGGATAACGTCGGACGCGATCGATGAATCCGGGCTGAATGTCTTCATATTCGCGTTGGGCTTGGGGAGGGGCATGGCGCGTTGACGCTTCGAATCAAGACTTGCGGATGCGAACGAACCAGGGGACATACGACAACTCAAACCCGGCAGGACAGCGGCAACGTCACGTTTCAGGAACGAAGCCTGTTTACTATTCCTTTACGATGCCTTGAACGATGCCTTGGGCGCAATGCGGGAGCCGCCCGCCGCGTGGCATTTTGGCCTTGTGTGTGCGGGAAGCATCACCGCATCGAGCCTGGTTCCCCTTCGGGGACCGGGGCAATTGTTACAATCCCATCAACGTTTTCTTAACGGCAACTGACGTTACTAAGTGGTGAAGAGCCGAACCGGTTTTGGGGGACGGCCGAGGCCCTCTTTCACGCTCGAAATCCCATGGCAGCCCAGCAAATTCCATGTGGAGATCGGGGTTTGCTAGTCGGGCGGCGCGGGACCGGCAATCGTGCCTCGCCGAGGCTTCCCGTCCGGAGCTGGCTTTTCGAGGCGAAAAGCCGGGCGCAGCCGAGAGATTTGAGGCGCAATGGGCTCGTTCGCGTCCAATTTCCGCATCTTGACCCGGACGGCGCCCGGAGCCGGCGCATGAATCCGGCCCGCCCACGACATATTTCCGTCCTCGGCCGCGAGGCCGTGGCGCTGCTCAAACCCCGCGATGGCGGAATTTATATCGATGCCACCTTTGGCGCCGGCGGATACAGCCGGGCGATCCTTGAGGCCCCCGGGGCCCGCGTCATCGGCATCGACCGCGACCGAACGGCCATATTGGCTGGCTTCGATCTGGTCGATCGGTCGGGTGGCCGGCTGACGCTGGTCGAGGACCGGTTTTCCAATCTCGCCGAGATTTGCGCCGCGCAGGGCGTCGATCCGGTCGACGGCGTCGTGATGGACGTCGGCGTGTCGTCGATGCAGCTCGACAAGGCCGCTCGCGGCTTCTCGTTTCGGCTCGACGGCCCGCTCGACATGCGGATGGGCCATGGCGGCCCGACTGCGGCGGACGTGATCGCGAAGCGCATGCGAGGCCGATCTCGCCAACGTCATCTTTATCTTCGGCGAGGAGCGGCATTCGCGCGCCGTTGCGCGCGCGATCGTCGGCGCGCGCAAGGACACCCCGATCACGACGACGCGCGCGCTGGCCGACATCGTCGCCAAAGTCGTGCGCGGCAAGCCCGGCGACATTCATCCGGCGACGCGGACGTTCCAGGCGTTGCGCATTTTCGTCAACGAGGAACTCGACGAGCTGCATCTGGCGCTGTCGGCGGCGGAACGCGTGCTGAAGCCGGGCGGCCGGCTGGTGGTTGTGTCGTTTCATTCGCTGGAAGACCGCATCGTCAAGAATTTTCTCAGTCGAACGCGGCAAGGTCGGCGGCGGATCGCGGCACCAGCCGGAGACCGCGCAGGCCGCGCCGAGTTTTCGTCATCCTCACCAAGCGACCGGTCACCGCCGGCCGACGACGAGATTTCAGCGCAACCCGCGCGCACGCTCCGCAAAACTGCGGGCGGCCGAACGCACCGATGCGCCCGCGCACGGCGCCGCGGCATCTGCCGGCATGGCCGACGCTTGACCGACGTGATGAGGGGAGGCTGACCATGCGGCTCATCCATCTCCTCGTGATCTCCGCCTGGTGTTCGCGGCCGCTTACGTCTATCGCGTCAAGATGGAGTCGACCGCGCGCACCGAGCGCGTCCTGCGGCTGCATGCGGAAATGCGCGAGCAGCGCGACGCGATCGCGGTGCTGAGCGCGGAATGGGCCAAGCTCGAGGCGCCGCTGCGGCTGCAGGGGCTCGCCGAACGCCATCTGGCGCTGAAGCCGATTGAAACGACCCAATTCGACGATTCATCGAAGAATCTGCCGGAGCGGCCGCCGCGATCTCGTCAAGCCGAACGATCCGGATCCGATCGCGTCGGTGATCGAGACGATCGATTCCGGCGAGATCGCAACCGGTTCGATTCCGGCGCCGGAGGCACGGCGATGACGACCGTGCGGCAACATCGTCACGTCCTGCCGGAATCGTGGCGCCAGCGGCTGATCCGCAGGCTGCTGTACGGCGCGCAATGTCGATCGCGCCGCCAAGAGCGCGCGCGCGCGTCGGCTTTGCGATCCTGGCTTTCGTGGCATCTATGCGGTGATCGGCGGCAGGCTGGTCATGTTCGCGGTCGGCCCGAAGCCACGGCGCACGCCGCACCGCGGCGCAGGACGCGATTGCCACCGCGCGGCCGGATATCGTCGACCGCAACGGCGAGGTGCTCGCCACCGACGTCAAGACGCCGAGGCTGTTCGGCGAGCCGCGCCGGATCATCGACAAGGACGAGGCGATCGAGCTTCTGACCGCGACGCTGCCGGATCTCGACACCGGCGAAGTGCGCGCAGCGGCTGTCCGGCAGAAAAGGTTTTGTCTGGCTGAAGCGCGAGATCACGCCGCAGCAGCAGCAGGACATTCACCGCCTCGGCGTTCCCGGCATCGGCTTCCTGCGCGAGAACAAGCGGGTCTATCCGACCGGCGCCGAGGTCGCGCATCTGATCGGCCTGGTCAACATCGACAACCAGGGCATCGCCGGGATGGAGAAGTGGCTCGACAGCAACGGCCTTGCCGATCTGCATCGCGCCGGCTTTGCCACCGACCGCCTGCAGCGGCCGGTGGAACTGTCCGTCGACCTGCGCGTCGAGCACGCGCTGCGCGACGAATTGCTCAAGGCCAAGGAAAAATACCACGCCAAGGCCGCCTCCGGCCTCGTCTCCAATGTCAGGACCGGCGAGATCGTCGCGATGGTGTCGGTTCCCGATTTCGATCCCAACAACCCGAAGGAGGCGCACGATCCCGATCGCATCAATCGCCTGACGACCGGCGTCTACGAGATGGGATCGACCTTCAAGGCCTTCACGCTGGCGATGGCGCTGGATTCCGGCAAGGTCGATCTCAACTCGACGTGGGATGCGCGCGGTCCGCTGCACTATGGCAAGTTCACCATCCATGACGATCATCCGCTCGGGCGCATGATCAACATGAAAGAGGTTTTCTACTTATTCATCCAACGTCGGCGCGGCGCGCATCGCGATGTCGCAGGGCGTCGAGGCGCACAAGGCGTTCCTGCGCAAGCTGGGACAGCTCGAGCGGCTGCGCACCGAATTGCCGGAGAGCGCGTCGCCGATACTGCCCAAGCGCTGGTCCGAACTGAATACGGTGACGATCGCATTCGGGCACGGTATCGCCGTGGCGCCGCTGCAGGCGGTGATGGGCATCGATGCGCTGGTGAATGGCGGCTATCTGATTCCGCCGACCTTCCTGAAACGCACCGAGCAGGAAGCCATGGCGCTGGCAACACGGGTGATCAAGCCCGAGACTTCCGAGAAGATGCGGTTCCTGATGCGGCTCAATGCCGAGATCGGCACCGCCAAGAAAGCCGACGTCAACGGCTATTACATCGGCGGCAAGACCGGCACCGCTGAAAAGGTCGTCAACGGCCGCTACGTCAAGAAGCGCGTGCTCAACGCCTTCACCGCGATCCTGCCGGCCGACCATCCCAAATACCAGCTCCTGATCATGCTGGACGAGCCGCAGCCGCTGCAAGGAAACCTTCGGTTTCATCACTTCCGGCTGGAACGCGGTGCCGACCGGCGGCAATGTGATCGCCCGCATCGCGCCGCTATTGGGTATCGAGCCGCGCTTCGACCTGCCGCCGTCCGACCGCCTTATTCTTGCGGCATCGAAGACAACCCAGTAAGGCGTATGACGCGCCGGCCGGACTGCAAGATGATGAGACTTCGCGACCTCTTCAGCGATGACGCCATGATCGACCCGCCGGCGAAAGCGGTGGCGGTCACCGGCCTTGCCGTGGACAGCCGTGCGGTGAAACCGGGCGACCTGTTCTTCGCGCTTGCCGGCAGCAAGACCGACGGCGCGCGCTTCATCGATGCCGCGATCGCATCCGGCGCGGTCGCCGTGGCGGGCGATCATCCGCCGCCAGGGATTTCCCGCGTCCCCTTCGTCACCACGCCCAATCCGCGCCGCGCGCTGGCGCTGGCCGCGGCGAAGTTTTATCCGCGGCAACCCCAAACCATCGCGGCCGTCACCGGCACCAGCGGCAAGACTTCGGTCGCCGCCTTCACCCGGCAGATCTGGCAGCGGCTCGGTCATGAGGCGGCAAGTATCGGCACCATCGGGCTGGTATCGCCGAAGCGCACCATCTACGGCTCGCTGACGACGCCGGATCCGATTGCGCTGCATCGGCAGCTCGACGAAATCACGGCCGACGGCGTCACCCATCTTGCGCTCGAGGCGTCATCGCACGGGCTCGATCAATACCGCCTGGACGGTGTGCGCATCAGCGCCGGTGGTTTTACCAATCTGTCGCGCGACCATATGGATTACCATCCCGACGTCGCGCATTATCTTGCCGCCAAGCTGCGGCTGTTCCGCGATCTCGTCGCCGCCGACGGCGCGGCAGTGATCTCGGCCGATCATGATTGCTCGCAGGCCGTGATCGATGCGGCGCGCGCGCGAAAACTTCGGATCGTCGCGGTCGGCCGCAAGGGCAATGGTGCAGGCGAGGGCATCCGCCTTGTCGAGGCCGACATCGACGGCTTCGCCCAGAAGCTGACGCTCGAACATCGCGGGCGAAAGTATTCCGTCCGGTTGCCGCTGGTCGGCGAGTTCCAGATCGAGAATGCGCTGGTCTCGGCAGGGCTTGCGATCGGCACCGGCAGCGAGCCGAAAGCCGTCTTCGCCGAGCTCGAACTGCTCGAGGGCGCAAAAGGCCGGCTGGAACGGGTCGCCGAGCGCAATGGCGCGCCGATCTTTGTCGATTACGCGCACAAGCCCGATGCGCTCGCCAAGGCGCTGCAGGCGCTGCGGCCTTACGCCAAACGCAAGCTCGTCGTCGTGTTCGGCGCCGGCGGCGACCGCGATGCCGGCAAGCGTCCCCTAATGGGCGCGATTGCCGCTGAAAATGCCGACAGCGTCATCGTCACCGACGACAATCCGCGCAGCGAGAATCCGGAAACGATCCGCGCGGCGATCCTGAGCGCGGCGAAGGGCGCGCGCGAGATCGGCGACCGCAGCGAAGCCATCCGGACCGCGATATCGGCATTGCAGCCGGGCGACGTGCTCCTGATCGCCGGCAAGGGCCACGAGACCGGACAGATCGTCGGCGATCGAACCTTGCCGTTCAGCGATCACGATGCGGTCGCATCCGCGTTAGCGCCGAGGGTGGCATGAGCCCGGCGCCGCTGTGGACCACCGGCGCGATGGCGCAAGCCATGCGCGCCGCCATTCACGGCGCGTTGCCGGAGGCGGTCACGGGTCTCTCCATCGACAGCCGCACGATCGCGCCCGGCGAGGCTTATTTCGCGATCAAGGGCGAGGTTCATGACGGCCATGATTTCGTCGCGGCAGCCTTGAAGGCCGGTGCCGCGCTGGCGGTGGTCGAAACCGCGCAGCGTGATAAATTCCCTGATGACGCGCCGCTATTGGTGGTCGATAATGTGCTGGCCGGGCTCATGGCGCTCGCCCGCGCTGCGCGCGCACGTCTGAATGCGCAGGTGATCGCGGTCACGGGTTCGGTCGGCAAGACCTCCACCAAGGAGGCGCTGCGGCGCGTGCTCGGCGCGCAAGGCGAGACCCACGCCTCGGCCGCATCCTTCAACAACCACTGGGGCGTGCCGCTGTCGCTGGCGCGCTGCCCGGCCGGCGTACGTTTCGCGATCTTCGAGATCGGCATGAATCACGCAGGCGAAATCGAGCCGCTGGTCAGGATGGTGCGGCCGCATGTCGCCATCATCACCGCCGTCGAGCCGGTGCATCTGGAATTCTTCACCGGCATCGAGGCGATTGCCGACGCCAAGGCGGAAATCTTTGCAGGCCTGGAGCCCGGCGGCGCGGTGGTGCTCAACCGCGACAATTCGCAGTTCGGCCGGCTGCAGCGGCGCGCCAGGGAACTCGGCATCTCCCGCATCGTCTCGTTCGGCACGGATGCGAAATCCGAGGCGCGGCTTATCGACGTGGCGCTGCAGTCCGCCTGCTCGGCAGTGCACGCCAACATCCTTGGCCATGACGTGACCTACAAGCTCGGCATGCCTGGCCGTCACATCGCGATGAATTCGCTGGCGGTGCTGGCCGCCGCGTCGCTCGCCGGCGCCGATCTCGCGCTCGCCGCGCTTTCGCTGTCGCAGATCGAGCCGGCGGCGGGCCGCGGCGCGCGGCGCGTGCTGCAGGTTGCCAATGGCGAGGCGACCTTGATCGACGAGAGTTATAATGCCAATCCGGCGTCGATGGCGGCGGCGCTGAACGTGCTCGGCCAGGCCGCGATCGGCCCGCATGGCCGGCGCATCGCCGTGCTCGGCGATATGCTCGAACTCGGGCCGACCAGCGCGACGCTGCATCGCGGGCTGAATGAGGCCGTCAAGGCCAACCAGATCGATCTGGTTTATTGTTGCGGTCCGCTGATGCGCAACTTGTGGGACGCGCTTTCCGCGGGTAAACGAGGCGGCTATGCCGAGAGCGCCGCCGGTCTCGAATCACAGGCGGTCGCCGCCATTCGCGCCGGCGATACGATCATGGTCAAGGGATCGCTCGGCTCGAAGATGAAAACGATTGTGAATGCGCTCGAAAAGCGCTTTCCCGGCAAGACCGCGCTCGACGAAGCCGCGGTATAGGGCGGATTGAATGTTTTATTGGCTGATCGAACTTTCAAACACGGTTCCCGGCTTCGGCATATTCCGCACGTTTCTGAACGTGTTCCGCTACATCACCTTCCGCACCGGCGGGGCGATGGTGACCGGGGCGCTGTTCGTCTTCCTGTTCGGCCCCTGGATCATCGATCACTTGCGGCTTCGCCAGGGCAAAGGCCAGCCGATCCGCAGCGATGGCCCGCAATCGCATCTCATTACCAAGATCGGCACGCCGACCATGGGCGGGTTGATGATCCTTTCCGGGCTCGTGGTCTCGACGCTGCTGTGGGCCAACCCGCTCAATCCCTATGTCTGGATCGTTCTCGCGGTGACGCTCGGCTTCGGCTTCGTCGGCTTCTACGACGATTATCTGAAGGTCACCAAACAGTCTCACAGCGGCTTCGCGGGAAAACTCCGGCTCATAATCGAAGCGGTGATTGCGATTGCAGCGTGCTACGCGCTGGTTCGCCTCGGGCGGGAACAGCTTTCCAGCGCGCTGGTGATCCCGTTCTTCAAGGATGTCGTGCTGAATTTCGGCTGGTTCTTCGTGCTGTTTGGCGCCTTCATCGTTGTCGGCGCCGGCAACGCGGTCAACCTGACCGACGGTCTCGATGGCCTTGCCATCGTGCCGGTGATGATCGCGGTGGCGAGTTTCGGCCTGATCGCCTATCTCGCCGGCAACGCGGTATTCTCCGATTATTTGCAGATCAACTACGTCGCCGGCACCGGCGAGCTCACGGTGCTATGCGGCGCGATGCTCGGCGCGGGACTTGGATTTCTGTGGTTCAACGCGCCGCCGGCCTCGATCTTCATGGGCGACACCGGCTCGCTCGCGCTCGGCGGCATGCTCGGCTCGATCGCGGTCGCCGTCAAACACGAGATCGTGCTCGCCGTGATCGGCGGGCTGTTCGTGCTGGAAGCGGTCTCGGTGATCGTACAGGTGGTGTCGTTCAAGCTTACCGGCAAACGCGTGTTCCGGATGGCGCCGATCCATCACCATTTCGAGCAGTTGGGCTGGACCGAACCGCAGATCGTGATCCGGTTCTGGATCATCTCGGTGATGCTGGCGCTGGCCGGCCTCTCCACGCTGAAACTGCGGTGAGCAATTGATCCCCGTCACCTCCTTCGCGGGCAAGACGGTTGCGGTGTTCGGCCTCGGCGGCTCGGGCCTTGCGAGCTGCCACGCCCTGAAGGCTGGCGGCGCCGAAGTGATTGCGGGTGACGACACTGCCGACAACGTCGCCAAGGCGGCGCAGGCGGGCTTTATCACCGCGGATTTACGCAAAGTATCCTGGGCGAATTTTGCCGCGCTGGTGTTGACGCCGGGCGCACCGCTGACGCATCCGGCGCCGCACTGGACCGTGCTGGCGGCGCAACAGGCCGGCGTCGAGGTGATCGGCGATATCGAATTGTTCTGCCGCGAGCGGCGGCGATATGCGCCGGATGCGCCGTTCGTCGCCATCACCGGCACCAACGGCAAATCGACCACCACCGCGCTGATCGCGCATCTGATGCGCTTCGCCGGCTACGACAGCCAGATGGGCGGCAATATCGGCACCGCGATCCTGTCGCTGGAGCCGCCGCGCAAGGGGCGGGTGCACGTGATCGAGATGTCGTCCTATCAAATCGATCTGTGCCCGTCACTCGACCCTTTCGTCGGCATCCTGCTCAACGTCAGCGAAGACCACATCGACCGCCACGGCACGCTCGAACATTATGCCGCGGTGAAGGAGCGTCTGGTCGCCGGCGTGCAGAAACAGGGCACCGCGATCGTCGGCGTCGATGACGGCTGGAGCCGCAATACCGCCGACCGGATCGAACAGGCCGGCCGGCGCGTGGTCCGGGTCTCGGTGAAAAATCCGCTTCCCGACGGCGTCTATGTCGAGCGTGAAATCATCTGGCGTGCCGCAGGCGGCGCCCGCAGCGAGATCGCGCGGATCGGCGGCATCGGCTCCCTGCGCGGCCTTCACAACGCGCAGAATGCGGCCTGCGCCGCGGCCTGCGCGCTGGCGCTCGGCCTTTCCGCCGAAACCTTGCAGAACGGCCTGCGCAGCTTTCCCGGTCTTGCGCACCGGATGGAACAGGTCGGCCGCCGCGGCAACGTGCTGTTCGTCAACGACTCCAAGGGCACCAATGCCGATGCGGCGGCGCATGCGCTGTCGTCCTTTGCCGATATCTTCTGGATCGCCGGCGGCAAGCCGAAGCTCGGCGGCATTACGGGCCTGACCGAATATTTTCCGCGCATCCGCAAAGCCTATCTGATCGGGGAGGCGGCGCAGGAATTTGCCGGCACGCTCGGCAACCGTGTGCAACACGAGATCTCGGAAACGCTCGAGGTCGCGGTCGCCGATGCCGCGCGCGATGCCGAGGCTTCCGGGCTTGCCGACCCCGTGGTGCTGCTGTCGCCGGCCTGCGCGTCGTTCGACCAGTACCGCAATTTCGAGATCCGCGGCGCGGCGTTCCGCGACCTCGTCACCGCGCTGCCGGGCGTCCAGCCGGTGGTGTGACGTTTAATTGGGCGATGCCGCCGTGTCCCGGACGCGGTGCAGCGTTCTTGACGCTGCTCCGCAGAGCCGGGACCCACGCGTGATGGGCCCCGGATCAGCAACGCACCGCAAGTGCGCTGCGCTGCATCCGGGGCACGACGAGGACGTTCTTGTTCGAAACATCTGCAATTCATTAACCCCTTGGAAACCGTCATGGGCGACCAATGGCAAACCTTTGGCCGTTGGGAATGCCCATGCTCTCCCGTGAACAACGCAATCCCCTGAGCGAGTGGTGGTGGACGGTGGACCGCCTGCAGCTCGGGGCGGTTATCGCGCTGATCCTGGGCGGCATTATCCTATCGCTGGCGGCGAGTCCGCCGGTGGCCACAAGGATCGGGCTCGATCCCTTCCACTTCTTCAACCGCCACGTGTTGTTTCTGCTGCCGTCCTTCATCGTGATGATCGGCGTGTCATTCCTGTCGCCGCGGCAGATCCGCCGCAGCGCGCTGATCGTGTTCGCGGTCTCGATCGCGTTGATCGTGGCGACGCTCCTGATCGGGCCGGAGGTCAAGGGCTCGCGGCGCTGGATCACGCTGATCGGCGTCAATATCCAGGCGTCCGAATCCGCCAAGCCGGCTTTCGTGGTGCTGGCGGCGTGGCTGTTTGCGGAATCGGCACGGCGGCCGGAAATGCCGGCGACCTCGATGGCGCTGGTGCTGCTCCTGATGCTGGTGTCGCTCTTGGTGATGGAACCCGATTTTGGCCAGACCATGCTGATCCTGTTGGTGTGGGGCGCGCTGTTCTTCATCGCCGGAATGCGGATGGTCTGGGTGTTGGGGCTGGCGGGTGCCGCGAGCGCCGGGCTGTTCGGCGCCTATCTCCTGGTTCCGCACGTCGCGGGCCGCATCAAGCGCTTCATGAATCCCGCCTCGGGTGACACCTTTCAGGTCGATACCGCGATGGAGGCGTTCTACAATGGCGGCTGGCTCGGACTGGGCCCCGGCGAAGGCATCGCCAAGCGCAGCCTGCCGGACAGCCATACCGACTTCGTGTTCGCGGTGGCGGCGGAGGAGTTCGGCATCATCCTTTGTCTCGTGCTGCTCGCGCTGTTTGCCTTCGTCGTGATCCGCGCGCTGTCGCGCGCCTATTCCACCGAAGACATGTTCGCGCGGTTTGCCGCATCGGGGCTGGCGATCCTGTTCGGCGTGCAGGCCGCGATCAACATGTCGGTCAATCTGCAGCTGATACCGGCCAAGGGAATGACGCTGCCGTTCATCTCCTATGGCGGTTCGTCGATCGTCTCATTGGCCTACGGCGTCGGCATGATGCTGGCGCTGACGAGGCTGCGGCCGCGCACCGAGATGCAATCGATCGGCGAAGCCGACGCGGTCCGAAGTTACGCTTAGAGCGCGATCGATCGCGCTCTAAATTTCGGAATTGCGCATGATCTTGTCGCCAAACCGCATACACTTTGGCGGATCATGCGCTAATGACGAACGCCGCGCCGTGCGGTTAATTCGGAAGTCAGATGGACACATCGCCTCTCATTCTGCTGGCCGCGGGCGGCACCGGCGGCCATCTGTTTCCGGCCGAGGCGCTCGGCGTCGAACTGATCAGGCGCGGCTTGCGGGTGCGGCTGGCGACCGACTCCCGCGCGCTGCGTTATAGCGGATTATTCTCCAAGGACACCATCGACGTGGTGCCGAGCGCGACCGTGCGCGGCCGCACGCCATGGTCGCTGGCCTATACCGGCGCGATGCTCGCCGCCGGTACCGCCGTTTCGCTCAATTTGATGCACCGCCTGAAACCTCAGGCCGTGGTCGGCTTCGGCGGATATCCGACGGTGCCGCCGTTATTGGCGGCATACCTGTGCGGCGTGCCCGGCAGTCCTGCACGAAGCCAATGCGGTGCTTGGCCGCGCCAACCGTTTCCTGTCGAGCCGCGTCAGCGCCATTGCGACCTCGCTGCCCGGCGTGCTCGATCGCGATCCGGCGTTGGCCGGAAAAACCACCACCGTCGGTACGCCGATGCGGCCTGCGATCCTCGCGGCGGCCGCGGTGAAATATGCTTCCCCCGAACCGGCGGGGCCGCTTCGCGTGCTGGTGGTCGGCGGCAGCCAGGGCGCACGCGTGATGGCCGATATCGTGCCCGGCGCGATCGAGCGGCTGGAGCCGGCGCTGTGGAACCGGCTGATCCTGACCCAGCAGGTGCGCGAAGAGGATATGGCACGGGTGCGCGCGGTCTATGACCGGCTCAAGATCAACGCCGAACTGGCGCCGTTCTTCGGCGATCTGCCGGCGCGGCTGGCGTCAAACCATCTGGTGGTCTCGCGCTCCGGCGCGGGAACGGTGGCCGAACTCGGCGCCATCGGCCGCCCATCGATCCTGGTGCCGCTGCCCGGCGCGATCGATCAGGATCAGTTCGCCAATGCCGGCGTGCTGGCGCAGGCGAATGGCGCGTTTCGGATCGTGCAAGCGGATTTCACGCCCGACCGGCTGGCTGCGGAAATCTCCGCGCTCGCCGCCGAGCCTTCGCGGCTGACCGCGATGGCGGTAGCCGCCCGCAGCGTCGGCCGGCTCGACGCCGCCGAGCGGCTCGCCGATCTGGTGATGAAAGTAGCTCAAATCTAGACGTTTGCACGAAAAATTGCCCTTGTCATGCCCCGCGAAAGCGGGGCATCCAGTATTCCGCGCTGCCGATTTGAATCACGAGCTTCGCGGAATACTGGATCGTCCGCTTTCGCGGACGATGACGCCTTAGGGAAACACCATGAGACTGCCGCGCGAGATCGGACCCATCCACTTCGTCGGGATCGGCGGTATCGGCATGAGCGGCATCGCCGAGGTGTTGTGCAATCTCGGCTACACCGTGCAGGGCTCCGATGCCTCCGAGAGCGCCAATGTCAGCCGGCTGCGCGACAAGGGCATCAAGATCAGCGTCGGCCACAAGGCCGAAAATGTCGCCGGCGCCGATGTGCTTGTGGTGTCGACCGCGATCAAGCGCGATAATCCCGAACTGATGGCGGCGCGCGCCCAGCGCATCCCCGTGGTGCGCCGCGCCGAAATGCTGGCCGAATTGATGCGGCTGAAAAGCTGCGTCGCGATCGCGGGCACTCACGGCAAGACCACCACGACCTCGATGGTCGCAGCGCTGCTCGACGCCGGCGATCTCGATCCGACCGTGATCAATGGCGGCATCATCAACGCCTACGGCACCAATGCCCGGCTGGGGGCCGGCGACTGGATGGTGGTGGAAGCCGACGAGAGCGACGGTACGTTTTTGAAGCTGCCGGCCGACGTCGCCATCGTCACCAATGTCGACCCCGAGCATCTCGATCACTTCAAGACCTTTGATGCCGTGCAGGACGCATTCCGCAATTTCGTCGAGAACGTGCCGTTCTACGGTTTCGCCGTGATGTGCATCGACCATCCGGTGGTGCAGACCCTGGTCGGCAAGATCGAGGATCGCCGCATCATCACCTACGGCGAAAATCCGCAGGCCGACGCGCGGCTGATCGATCTCGATCCGTTTGCCGGCGGCTCGAAATTCAAGGTCGCGTTTCGCGATCGCAAGACCGATGCCACGCATGAGATCGAGGATCTCCGTCTGCCGATGCCGGGACGGCACAATGCGCTCAACGCCACGGCGGCGATCGCGGTGGCGCATGAACTCGGGCTGTCCGATGACATGATCCGCAAGGCGCTGGCAAACTTCGGCGGCGTGCGGCGGCGTTTCACCAGGACCGGCGAATGGAACGGCGTCACCATCATCGACGACTACGGCCATCACCCCGTCGAAATCGCGGCGGTGCTGAAAGCCGCGCGCGAATCCACCAATGGAAAAATCATCGCCGTTGTGCAGCCGCACCGCTTCACCCGGCTGCAATCGCTGTTCGAGGAATTCTGCACCTGTTTCAACGACGCCGACACCGTCGTGGTGGCCGAGGTTTATCCGGCCGGCGAGGCGCCGATTGCCGGCATCGACCGCGACCATTTCGTGCTGGGCCTGCGCGCGCATGGCCATCGCGAAGTGATTCCGCTGCAGAATTCCGCCGATCTCGCAGGCGTCGTCCGCGGCATCGCCGGCCGCGGCGATTTTGTGGTCTGTCTCGGCGCCGGCAATATCACGCAATGGGCCTACGCGCTGCCGGGCGAATTGAAGGCGCTGGGGTGAGGGGCTCGCAGTGCCAAAGCTCGTCATGGCCGGGCTTGTCCCGGCCATCCACGCCTTTACTTCGTAATCATTGGATAGAGGTCATCCCGGCCAGGATTGCCGACCAGAATCATTCGGACCTTCCATGCGCGTGGCCAATGTTTGATATTGTGTTCGCGCTGGATGGCATCACGGATGTCGTCAAATTTTTCGAAGTAGACGAGCCGCTTCAAGCCGTATTGCTTGGTGAAGCCGTCGACGAATCCAGAGCGGTGTTCGAAGATGCGGCGAATAAGATCGTTTGTCACCGCTACGTAGAGGATGCCATTGGGTCGATTGGTCAGAATGTAAACGTAGCCACCTGCCATGCTGAAATTCTGCAAGACGTGGATGGCCGGGACAAGCCCGGCCATGACGAAATTAAGTCTCTGTGACGAGTAGGCATGACCTTTCCCGACATCACGCCCGATCTCAAAGCCGCGATGCCGGAACTGCGCGGCCGGCTGCTGGCGAACCAGTCGCTCGCCGAGCTGACATGGTTCCGGGTCGGCGGTCCGGCGCAAGTGCTGTTCACGCCAACGGACGAAGATGATCTTGCCTATTTCCTCGCGCACCTGCCGCGCGAATCGCCGGTCTACGTCGTCGGCGTCGGCTCCAATCTGATCGTGCGCGATGGCGGCATGCCGGGCGTGGTGATCCGCCTCAGCCCGCGCGGGTTCGGCGACACCAGCGCGCAAGGCGATATCGTCAGCGCCGGTGCCGCCGCGCTCGACAGGCGCGTTGCCGAAACCGCAGCGGCGGCCAATATCAGCGGACTGGAATTTTTCTTCGGCATTCCCGGCACCATCGGCGGCGCGCTGCGCATGAACGCGGGCGCCAACGGCGCCGAGACCAGGGATGTCCTGGTCGAGGCGACCGGCGTCGGTCGCAACGGCACGAGGCACATATTTACAAATACCGACATGAAATTCGTCTACCGCAACAGCGGTGTCGATGCTTCGATCATCTTTACCTCGGCGCGCTTTCGCGGGCTGGTCGCAGCAGCAGAAGTCATTCGCGCGCGGATGAACGAGGTGCAGACCCATCGCGAAACCGCGCAGCCGATCCGCGAAAAGACCGGCGGCTCGACCTTCAAGAACCCGCCCGGTCAAAGCGCCTGGAAGCTGATCGATGCCGCCGGCTGCAGAGGCCTGCGCGTGGGCGGCGCGCAGGTGTCGGAAATGCACTGCAATTTCCTGATCAACATCGGCAACGCGACCGGCCACGATATCGAGACCCTGGGCGAAACCGTTCGCGCCCGGGTGAAGGAAAATTCCGGAATTGAGCTACACTGGGAAATCAAGCGGATTGGAATCGAGCCAGGCTGATGCGGATCACCATTCTTTTCGGCGGCACCAACAAGGAGCGCCTCGTCTCGGTGGCATCAGCCCAGGCGCTGCATTCGGCCTTGCCCGACGCCGATTTGTGGTTCTGGGATGTCGACGACACCGTGCATGAAACCTCCTCCGAGGCGCTTCTGAAGCATTCGCGGCCGTTCCAGGATTCGTTCAGGCCGGGTACGCCGAGCCTCGGCGATATCGAGCAAGCGCTCGACAGGGCAAGGGCCGAGCAGCGCCTGCTGGTGCTCGGGCTGCATGGCGGTGCTGCGGAGAATGGCGAACTGCAGGCGATGTGCGAGATGCGCGGGATTCCCTTCACCGGGTCCGGCTCGGCCTCGTCGCATCTTGCCTTCGACAAGATCGCCGCCAAGCGCTTTGCCGCGATCGCCGGGGTCAAGGCGCCGGCCGGCGTGGCGCTGCAGGATCTGGAGACGGCGTTTGCCGAATACGGCAGGCTGATCGCCAAGCCGGCCCGCGACGGCTCGAGCTACGGGCTGATCTTTGTCAACGCCAGGCAGGATCTCGTTGCCGTCCGCACTGCCGCCAGGACCGAAGAGTATGTGGTCGAACCCTATATCGCGGGTCAGGAGGCGACTTGCGGCGTGCTGGAGCAACGCGATGGTTCGCTGATCGCGCTGCCCCCGGTGGAAATCATCCCGGCGGAAGGGGCATTCGACTATGAGGCCAAATATATCGCCAAGGCGACGCAGGAAATCTGTCCCGCCCGCTTTGCCCCCGACGTCAACGCGCAAATCATGGATCTTGCCCTGCGCGCGCACAAAGCGTTGTCGTGCAGCGGCTATTCCCGCTCCGACTTCATCGTCTCGGAGAAGGGACCGATCTATCTCGAAACCAATACCTTGCCGGGTCTGACCAAGGCCTCGCTCTATCCGAAGGCGCTCAAGGCCCAGGGCATCGAATTTGCCGACTTTTTACACGGTCAGATCGAGTTAGCGAAAAAAAACCCGCAGAGATAGTTCACGTCCCCTAACCGGGCGAAACCGGGGCGGTCGGGCTCGCGGATTGGTAAAACTTTACGATTTCGAGGCAAACTCCTCACAGGCCAGATCAAAACGCCTCCAGCCTCAACCAATTTTACACTTTGTTTACCAGGAAGTCCGAAGGTTAACGCTGGCGGCGCATGTGGCGCTTGGCTGCCGGGGCGTGAGCTGTTGCGGATTTCCGCTTCGACGACCGCATCGAGGGAACAAATGGCCTCCTCTGCCTTGAGGTCAACACCCAGCCCGGCATGACCGAGACGTCACCTGTGCCAGACCTCGCAAGTGATTGCGGGCACAACATTTTGACGAGCTCGTGCAATGGATGGTGGAGGACGCCTCGCTCGGTCGCTGAGATCGCTGAGGCCCCAAACTGACCTGAAGGCGGCCGCTGTCGGCGCGACCGCGCTGTTGCGCGGCTGGCTCGGCTCGAGCAGCGTCCGCGCCAGACCGTCTCTCGAGCGCGAACCACCGCATTGGCTGATCGCGCTGTTCGAACGTCACCTCCCGTATCGTATCGGGGTGGCTGCGACCGTGCTGCTGCTGCTCGGCAGCGCCGGCTTCGGCATCGTCAAGGGCGGTCACGTCGACGAATTGGCCTCGGCCATGAGCGACACCCGCAACGCCATCGCCAATTCCGCCGGATTTCGAATCGCCACCGTCGCCATCAACGGCCGCAAGCAACTGACCCAGGACGAGGTGCTCGCGATCGGCGGCGTCAACGGCCGCTCCTCGCTGTTGTTCCTCGATGCGGCGACCGTGCGCGACAAGCTGAAAGCCAACCCCTGGATTGGCGAAGCCACGGTGCTGAAGCTTTATCCTGGCCGGCTCCAGATCGACATTACCGAGCGCACCGCATTTGCGCTGTGGCAGCGAGACGGCCGCCTGTCTGTCATAGCGGATGACGGCACGGTACTTGAGCCCTACGTAGCGCGCCGCTTTCTTTCGCTGCCTCTGGTGGTCGGCAAGGGAGCGGAGACCCGCGCCAGGGATTTTCTCGCGCTGCTCGCGCGTTATCCGCAGGTGCAGTCGGTGACGAAAGCCGCGATCCTGGTCGGCGAACGGCGCTGGAACCTGCGGCTCAAGGACGGTCTCGACGTCAGGCTGCCGGAAAACGATGCCGGCAACGCGCTTGCCGCATTGAGCAAGTTCGATAGGGAAGACCGGCTGTTCTCGCGCGATATCGTCGCGATCGACATGCGCCTGCCTGACCGGCTGACGGTGCAATTGTCGGAAGACGCGGCCAAGGCCCGCGAAGACCTGTTCAAGGCCAAGAAGCCGAAGAAGGCCGGTGACGCATGACCGGTTTTGATCGCAATCAAACGCCGAAGACGCGCCCGATGCCGCAGAAGCGTACCGCGCTGGTGGCGTCGCTGGATATCGGCACCAGCAAGATCGCCTGCATGATCGCGCGGCTGAAACCGTGCCCACCGAGCGATGCCTTGCGCGGGCGAACCCATGCCGTCGAGTTGGTCGGATACAGCCAGATCCAGTCGCGCGGCGTGAAGGCCGGCGCGGTGGTCGATCTCGTCGAATGCGAGCAGGCGGTGCGTCAGGCGGTGGCACTGGCCGAGCGCATGGCCAAGGTCCGGGTCGAATTGGTATTGCTCTCGGTTTCGGGCGGGCGGTTGCAGGGCCAATTGATCGAAGCCAAGGCCGAAATTCAGGGCGGCGCGGTCTCCGCCGCCGACGTCGCCCGGGTTACCTCGACCGGCATGCGCCACGCTACCGGCGAGGGCCGCACCGTCCTGCACGCGCTGCCGGTCGGCTACACGCTCGATGGCGTCAAGGGCATCCGCGATCCCAGAGGCATGGTGGCCCGCCAATTCGGCGTCGACATGAACGTGGTCACGGCCGACGCGACGGTTGCCCGGAACCTGATGCTGGTGGTTGAGCGCTGTCATCTCAACGTCGAAGCCATGGCCGCTAGCCCCTATGTGGCGGGCCTGTCGGTGTTGACCGACGATGAGGCCGATCTCGGCGCTGCCGTGGTCGAGATGGGCGCCGGGACCACCACGATCGCCACCTATTCGGCCGGCCGCTTCGTCCATGCCGGCGGATTTGCGCTCGGCGGGCAACACATCACCATGGATCTGGCTCGGGGCTTGAGCGCATGCATTGCGGATGCCGAGCGAATCAAGACGTTATATGGCACCGTGCTGACCGGCGGGTCGGACACGCGCGAGTTGATGTCCGTGCCAGCCGCCGGCGACAACGAGCGGGATGTTCCCCAGATCGTGTCCCGCGCCACGATCGCGAACATCGTTCGGCACCGCGCCGAGGAGATTTTTGAAATGGTCCGGGACCGCCTTGCGGATTCTCCCTTTGCGGCAGAGCCGAAGGCGCGGGTTGTCTTGAGCGGCGGCGCTTCCCAGCTCACCGGCCTTGCCGAGCTTGGAAGCCAGATTCTCGGCCGTCCGGTTCGGGTCGGCCGCCCGCTCGGCTTCGGCCGGCTGCCCAGTGAGGCCAAGAGCGCGTCGTTCGCGGTTCCCTCGGGCCTCCTGGTCTATCCGCAATACGCTCATCTGGAACATGTCGAACCGCGGCATACGCGGCAGCTCAGGACAGGGACTGACGGCTATATCGGAAAGGTCGGACGATGGCTTCGCGATGGCTTCTGATGAATCTTTTCCGCACCCCATTCACTTCCACCAGCTCCCGCGGCCGCCGGCCGGGGCGAACAACGCGCGCGTAATCGAGAGGCAACCATGACCATCAATCTCAATGTCCCTGATATTCGCGAGCTGAAGCCGCGGATTACCGTATTCGGCGTAGGCGGTGCCGGTGGCAACGCCGTCAACAACATGATCACCGCCGGACTGCAGGGCGTCGATTTCGTCGTCGCCAACACCGACGCGCAGGCGCTCACCATGTCGAAGGCGCAGCGCATCGTGCAGATGGGCACCCAGGTCACCCAGGGCCTCGGCGCCGGTTCGCAGCCGGACGTCGGAGCGGCGGCCGCCCAGGAAGTCATCGACGAAATCCGCGACCATCTGTCCGGCGCCAATATGGTGTTCGTCACCGCCGGCATGGGCGGCGGCACCGGCACGGGAGCGGCACCCGTCATTGCCAAGACCGCGCGCGACATGGGCATCCTCACCGTCGGCGTGGTGACAAAACCGTTCCACTTCGAAGGCCAGCGCCGGATGCGCACCGCGGAAGCCGGCATCGCCGAACTCCACAAGGTGGTCGATACGCTGCTGATCATCCCGAACCAGAACCTGTTCCGGGTCGCCAACGAAAAGACCACCTTCGCCGACGCCTTCGCGATGGCCGACCAGGTGCTCTATTCGGGCGTCGCCTGCATCACCGACCTGATGGTCAAGGAAGGCCTGATCAACCTCGACTTCGCCGACGTTCGCGCCGTGATGCGTGAAATGGGCAAGGCGATGATGGGCACCGGCGAAGCCTCCGGCGACAAGCGCGCGCTGACCGCCGCCGAAGCCGCGATCGCCAATCCGCTGATCGATGACAGTTCGATGAAGGGCGCCCGCGGCCTATTGATCTCGATCACCGGCGGCAAGGACCTGACGCTGTTCGAGGTCGACGAAGCCGCCACCCGGATTCGCGAAGAAGTCGATCAGGACGCCAATATCATCGTCGGCGCCACCTTCGACGAGAGCCTCGATGGCATCATCCGCGTCTCCGTCGTTGCCACCGGCATCGAACAGGCGCTGATCTCGCGCAACGCAACGGCGACGGCCGCGACCCACGCTGCGACCTCGACCCACGCCGCGGCTTCGCATCCCTCGCCGGAAAATCGCCTGGCCGATCTGACGGCGCGGCTGCGTGCGGACAATGCCCGCCTTGCCGAGCGCGCCCAGAAGCTGGAGGGGTCAGCCCCGGCGCAGGCGCCCGCCGCCGCGCCGCAACGCGCCTCCAACAGCGTCGAACGTGCCGCGCTCGCCGCCATCGCCGCGGCGGTCGCTCCGGCTGCCCCGGCTGCATCGGCACCGCTGCAGCCTGCGTCCTATGGCGACGTCACGGTTCGTCCGATCGCCCAGAAGCCGTCACTGTTCCCGGACCATGACACCGCCCGGGTCGAAGCCGCGGAGCCCGCGACGCCGGAGACCTTCATCCCGCAGGCCGCCGAACGGTCGCCGGTTCGCACGCCAAGGATGCCGAAACTGGAAGAGCTGCCGATGCCCGCTCAGAACGAGATTCGGCAGGCCCGCGGCGAAGTCGAGGAGGAGCATCCGCAAAAGACCCGGATGTCGCTGCTGCAACGCCTTGCCAATGTCGGCCTCGGCCGTCGCGATGAAGAGACCGAGCCGCCGATCGCCGCCCGCGCCGCGGGTCCGGCAATGTCGGCGATGCCGCCGGCGCCGGAGCGGAAGCCCCAGCGCAATGTGGCGCAGCAAATCACATCCAATGAGCCGGTATCCGAATATGCCCGCCGGCCTGCGCCGCAGGGCTTGGACGCTCATGGCCGCCCGGCACCTGTTGCGGCGGCGCCACAGGGAGACGATCATTTGGATATCCCCGCCTTCCTGCGCCGGCAATCGACCTGAAGTTTGTTACAATTCCATCCGCGCAAAATGGTCCCGGCCTGCCCAGCCGGGACCATTGTTTTTTGCCACCGCCGTTTGCCGAGGCCTTCCGCAAGCAACTGATATTAAATGATTAATTACGTGAGTTGTGATGAGATTGCAGCGCTGAAACGGCCCTCAAACGCGGCGCAAATCGGTTGAGTTTTGGCGCGAATACGGCGGAGATAGGGTAACAATCGGTAAAAAAGCGTGAGTTGGCGCGCTTTGGGGCAGTGACTATGGTCTGACGTGACTTGGGGAACTTAAGGCGAATCGGCCCGGAAACCGGGTTGGTCCGATCTTTAAGTAAGTCATTAGTGGGCGGCCTTCGCATGAAATTCAGCCGGCAGACAACGCTTCGGTCGCAAGCTACCGTAACGGGCGTCGGCGTTCATTCCGGGTTACCCGTCAGTTTGACCCTCGGACCTGCACCTGTGGATGCGGGTTTTGTTTTTGTCCGCACCGCACTCGACGGCTGCGACCGTGAGGTTCAGGCCACGGCGGAATCGGTGATATCAACCGAATTTGCCACCGTTCTGGGCGACCGCGAAGGTCCGCTCGTCTCCACCGCGGAACACGTGCTTGCTGCATTGCGGGGGATGGGCGTCGATAACGCCGCGATCGAAATTGATGGCCCGGAAGTTCCGATCATGGACGGCAGCGCTTTCGCTTTCGTCGCTGCCATCGATCAGGCCGGTATTGTTACACAGTCGGCGTCGCGCCGCTTTATCCAGGTACTTAAGCCGGTGCAGGTTGCGATGGGTGATTCGTTCGGCGAATTGCGGCCCTATGCTGCCGGTTTCCGCGCCGAGGTCGAAATCGACTTCGCCAATCCCGTGATCGGCCGCCAGAACTATGTGCTCGATCTCAGCGCCGAGAGGTTCCGCCGCGAGATCTGCCGGGCCCGGACCTTTGGCTGCATGAACGACGTCGCAGGGCTCTGGAGCAATGGTTTTGCGCTCGGTGCCTCATTTGAAAATACCGTGGTGTTCGACGAGGCCCGCCTGCTCAACAGCGAAGGCCTGCGCTACAGCGACGAATGTGCGCGCCACAAGGTGCTCGACGTGATCGGCGACCTTGCGCTCGCCGGTCTGCCGCTGCTCGGCGCCTATCGCTCGGTGCGCGGCGGCCACAAGCTCAACCACGCGGTACTGACGGCCCTGATGGCCGACCGCAGCGCTTGGCGCGTGATCGAGGCTGAGGCCGCCCGCCGTTCGCGCGCTTACGCCGAAGCCGGCAGTGGAATGGTCGGGGGCATGATCGCCCCGGCCTACGGTCCCGAAATGTCCTGACTTTCGTCTGCGAAATGTCCTGACTTTCGTCTTCGAAATGTCCTGACTTTCGTCTTCGAAACGTCCTGACTTTCGTCTTCGAAATGTCCTGAGCCTCGACTTCGGCCTCTTTGGACCCCCAATTGCCGCGGTAACCATGTCCGGTAACGTCCGCCTGGGTCGCCTTAATCCGGGCGAAATGCCTGCGTATCCGGTTGGTTAACGGACTTTTTTCGGCTACACAGGCCCCGGTTGCATGGCATGGCGCCATGGGCACGGCAATCGTTGCGTCCATGGCCACGCTAAAATAGCGCACGGCGGGCACCGCATCACAGGCGTCAGGTATTCATGTCGGCACAGCGTATGACGCGCGAACCACGCAAGACATCGGCTGGCGCCAGCCGGTTCGGCCGGCAGCTTCGATTGGCCGCGGGCCTGGTAATGCTCGCGATTCCCTTGAGCGGATGTGGCACCGGTGCGCTGTGGGACAAGTTCCTGGCCAAGGACGACACCTTCGTCGAGGAGCCTGCGGACAAGCTCTACAATGAGGGCTTGTACCTGATGAATCAGAAGAGCGATCCGAAGGCGGCGTCGAAGAAATTCGAGGAAGTCGACCGCCAGCATCCCTATTCCGAATGGGCGCGCAAATCGCTGTTGATGTCGGCCTACGCCTTCTACAATGCCGGCGACTACGACAACTGCATCGGCGCTGCCACCCGCTACGTCACCCTGCACCCGGGAAGCCCGGATGCGGCGTACGCGCAATATCTGATCGCGGCCTCGCATTACGACCAGATTCCGGATATTTCGCGCGACCAGGGCCGCACCGAGAAGGCGATCGCCGCGCTGGAAGAGGTGATCCGCAAATATCCGACCTCGGAATATGCCATCAGCGCCAAGGCCAAGCTCGAAGGCGCGCGCGACCAGCTCGCCGGCAAGGAAATGGATGTTGGGCGCTATTACATGGACAAGCGCGACTACACCGCCGCGATCAACCGCTTCAAGACCGTGGTCACCCGCTATCAGACCACCCGGCACGTCGAGGAAGCGCTGGCCCGGCTCACCGAGGCCTATATGGCGATCGGCATCGTCGGAGAGGCGCAAACCGCTGCCGCCGTGCTTGGGCACAATTTTCCTGACAGCCGCTGGTACAAGGACGCCTATAATCTTGTAAAGTCCGGCGGTGTTGAGCCGAGCGAGAACACGGGTTCGTATATCTCCAAGGCCTTCAAGAAACTGGGTCTCGGTTAGGAAATAATTTTTCATGCTGGCGCGTCTGTCGATCCGTGACATCGTCCTGATCGAACGGCTCGATATCGAGTTTTCCCGTGGGCTGGCGGTGCTGACCGGCGAAACCGGCGCGGGCAAATCCATCCTGCTCGACGCGTTCGCGCTGGCGCTCGGCGGCCGCGGCGACGCCGGCCTCGTCCGTCATGGCGTCGAACAGGGCCAGGTCACCGCGGTATTCGATGTACCGAAGGGCCATCCGGCCGCAAAAATCCTCAGCGACAACGGGCTCGACGATGCGAGTTCCGACGATTTCCTCCGAGATGATCCTGCGCCGCGTGCAGCTCTCCGACGGCCGTACCCGCGCCTTCATCAACGACCAGGCGATCAGCGTGCAGACGCTGAAGGCGGTAGGCTCGGCACTGGTCGAAATTCACGGCCAGCATGATGAGCGGGCGCTGGTCGATGCCTCGACCCACCGCCGGCTGCTCGACGCCTTCGCCGGCCTTGAGAAGGACGTCGTGACGCTGGAGCAGCTCTGGGACTCAAGGCGCGCCGCCAATTCCGTGCTCGACGAGCATCGCGCGGCGATGGAGCGCGCCGCCCGCGAGGCGGACTATCTGCGCCACGCCGCCGATGAACTGAAAAAGCTTGCGCCAAGGGATGGCGAGGAGACCGCGCTCGCCGAACGTCGCACCGCGATGATGCAGGGCGAGAAGATCGCCGGCGACCTGCGCGAGGCGCAAGATGCCGTCGGCGGCAATCATTCGCCGGTCGCGGCATTATCGGCGGCGGTGCGCCGGCTGGAGCGGCGGGCCGGAAATTCGCCGGCGCTGGTCGAGCCCGCGGTGAAGGCGATCGATGCCGCCATCAATGCGCTGGAGGAAGCCGACCAGCACCTTGCCGCCGCGCTGATCGCTGCCGATTTCGACCCTGCCGAGCTTGAACGCATCGAGGAGCGGCTGTTCGCGCTGCGGGCGGCATCGCGCAAATACTCGTCGCCGGTGGATGATCTGGCGGCGCTGGCCAAGCAATATGCCGCCGACGTCGCGCTGATCGATGCCGGCGCCGATCAATTGAAAAGACTGGAGGCTGCGGCGGCCGAGGCCGACCAGCGCTACGGCGCCGCTGCGGCAAAACTCTCCGCCGCGCGGATAAGATCCGCGGAAAAACTCGACAAGGCGGTCAATGCCGAGCTCACGCCGCTGAAGCTCGATCGCGCCAAATTCATGACGCAGATTGATTCCGATCCGAAATCGCCGGGCCCGCAGGGTTTCGATCGCGTCGAGTTCTGGGTCCAGACCAACCCCGGCACCAAACCGGGGCCCTTGATGAAAGTCGCCTCCGGCGGCGAGCTGTCGCGGTTCCTGCTGGCGCTCAAGGTGGTGCTGTCCGACCGCGGTTCGGCGCCGACCCTGGTGTTCGACGAAATCGACACCGGCGTCGGCGGCGCCGTGGCCGACGCCATTGGCGCGCGCCTGGCGCGGCTTGCCGGCAAGGTGCAGGTGATGGCGGTGACCCACGCGCCGCAGGTCGCCGCGCGGGCCAATCAACATCTGTTGATTTCCAAGGACACCCTCGACAAGGGCAAGCGCGTCGCCACCCGCGTCAACGCGCTCGCCGCCGATCACCGCCGCGAGGAAATCGCCCGCATGCTGGCCGGCGCCGAGATCACCGCCGAGGCGAGGGCCGCGGCGGAACGGTTGCTGAAGGCGGCGAGTTAGTGTTCTCCCTCGCCCTTCGCGGGGAGAGGGTTGGGGTGAGGGGCCTCTAACCGCGCGTGAGGCCTTTGATTGATCCAAAATCGTGCCTCGCCCCTCACCCGGCGCTACGCGCCGACCTCTCCCCGAAAAGAGCGGGGAGAGGTTAGGGTTGCGTCGCCGGCTTTTCTCCCAACGAGCTTCGTCGTATTCAAGGATCATGGCCAAGACATCCAAGACAAAAGCCCCCACCGACGTCGCCGCCCTGACCAAGGCGCAGGCCCAGGTCGAGCACAAGCGGCTGGCGCTGGAGATCGAGCGTCATGACAGGGCCTATTATCAGGAAGACGCGCCGAAGATTTCCGACGCCGAATACGACGTGCTGCGCCGGCGCTTTAACGCCATCGAAGCCAGGTTTCCGGAATTCGTCTCGGGCGCATCGCCATCGCAGAAGATCGGCGCGGCGCCGTCCGGGCGGTTTGCAAAAGTCCGGCACGCGATGCCGATGCTGTCGCTCGACAACGCGTTTGCCGAAGACGACGTCGTCGACTTCGTCGGCCGCATCCGCCGTTTCCTGAAACTCGGCGATGACGAGCGGATCGACTTCAGCGCCGAGCCGAAAATCGACGGGCTCTCGATGTCGCTGCGCTACGAAGAAGGTGAACTCGTCACCGCGGCCACGCGCGGCGACGGCGCCGAGGGCGAAGACGTCACCGCCAATATCCGCACGCTTGAGGACGTGCCGAAGAAACTCAGGGGCCGCAACGTGCCCGAAATCTGCGAGGTGCGTGGCGAGGTCTACATGACCAAGCGGGCTTTTCTCAAGCTCAACGAGCGGCAGAAGGCGGAAGGCAGCACCACCTTCGCCAATCCGCGCAATTCGGCGGCGGGCTCGCTGCGCCAGAAGGACCCTTCCATCACCGCCTCGCGTCCGCTCGGCTTCTTCGCCTACGCCTGGGGACAGATGAGCGGGATGCCGGCTGACACCCAGTCCGGCATGATCGGCTGGTTCGAGCGCTGCGGCTTCAAGACCAATCCGCTGACGAAAATCTGCCACTCGGTCGAGCAGCTGATCGCGTTTCATCGCAGGATTGAAGAGCAGCGCGCCGAGCTCGATTACGATATCGATGGCGTGGTCTACAAGGTCGACCGCATCGACTGGCAGGAGCGGCTCGGTTTCGTGTCGCGCACGCCGCGCTGGGCGATCGCGCATAAATTCCCGGCCGAGCGCGCCATGACGGTGCTGCGGGATATCGAGATCCAGGTCGGGCGCACCGGCTCGTTCACGCCGGTCGGCAAGCTGGAGCCGGTCGGCGTCGGCGGCGTCATCGTGCAGAATGTCACGCTGCACAACGAAGACTACATCCGGGGGATCGGCGGCGACGGCGAACAATTGCGCGACGGCCGCGATATAAGGATCGGCGATACCGTCATCATCCAGCGCGCCGGCGACGTGATTCCGCAGGTGGTCGACGTGGTGCTCGACAAGCGGCCGAAAAACGCAAAACCGTTTCATTTCCCGAAGAAATGTCCGTGCCCGCTGCACACCGACGTCGTGCGCGAGGAAACCGCGACCGGCGAGGAGGGGGCGCGGGCCCGCTGCAGCGGCGAATTCGCCTGTCCCTACCAGAAGATCGAGCACCTGAAACTGTTCGCCTCGCGCCGCGCCTTCGACATCGACGGGCTCGGCGAAAAGCAGATCGAGTTCTTTTTCGAGCAGGGCTGGGTGAAGGAGCCGGCCGATATCTTCACGCTGGAAGCGCGCAACCCAAAACTCAAGCTGGAGGAGATCGAAGGCTACGGCCAGACCTCGGTGCGGAACCTGTTCGAGTCGATCAGGCGGCGGCGCGAGGTCGCGCTTGAGCGCTTCATCTTCGCGCTCGGGATGCGCCATGTCGGCGAGACCACGGCGCTGGCGCTGGCGCGCGGCTACGGTTCATGGCAGGCCTTTCACGACGCCTGCGTCAAGGTCGCTCACGACGACGAGGAGGCGATTGCCGAGATGGATGCGCTCGACCAGATCGGCGAAACCGTGATCGCCAGCATCAAGGCCTATTTCGGCGAGAGCCACAACCGCGGCATCGTCGAACGGCTGACAAAAGAGGTCTCCATCCTCGATGCCGAAAAGCCGAAGAGCAATTCGGCGATCGCCGGCAAGACCGTGGTCTTTACCGGTGCGCTGGAGAAGATGACGCGCGACGAAGCCAAGGCGATGGCCGAGCGGCTGGGCGCCAAGGCGGCGGGCTCGGTGTCGAAGAAGACGGATTATGTGGTCGCCGGACCCGGCGCCGGATCGAAGCTTGCGGAAGCGAAGAAGCACGGCGTCGAGGTGCTGACCGAGGACGAGTGGCTGAAACTGGTTGGGGGGTGAAGTGGGGCGCGCGTCGGAATGCACGGCGTCCGCCACACATACAACTGTCGTCACCCGCGCGAAAGCGGGTGATCCAGTACGCCGCGGCTCCTCGATTGATCACCGGCGCCTCTGGAATATTGGGTCGCCCGGTCGAGTCGGGCGATGACGACGGTAATTGTAGCGGCGGCCTTCGCCCTCGCGTCAGCTACTGGAGCGGAGCCCGTCCCCTACAGCGACGGCGGCGCGGTGGCGGCGTCGAGCCACAGCTTGGTGGCCTCGTCGACATGCGGGCGCACCTCGTGGCGTACGCGGGCATGATAGTCGTTGAGCCAGGCGAGCTCATCGGTACTCAGCATGTTCAGATCGACCAGGCGGCGATCGATCGGCGCCAAGCGTCAGTGTCTCGAAGGCGTTCACCGGTTTCTCCGCGCCGGGTATGTCGGTGCCGACAACCAGTTCCAGATTTTCGATCCGGATTCCGAAACCGTCGGTCTTGTAATAGCCGGGCTCGTTGGACAGGATCATGCCGCGCCGGAGCGGCGAGGTGCCGAGTTTTGATATTCGCGCCGGGCCTTCATGCACCGACAGATAGCTGCCGACGCCATGGCCGGTGCCGTGATCGAAATCGATCCCGGCCTGCCACAGAAACTGCCGCGCCAGCGTGTCGATCTGCGCACCGGTGGTGCCGTCGGGAAACATCGCGCGCGCGATCGCGATATGGCCGCGCAGCACGCGGGTAAAGCGGTCGCGCATTTCCGCCGTGGGTTCGCCGATCGCGATGGTGCGGGTGACGTCGGTGGTGCCGTCTTCATATTGTGCGCCGGAATCGATCAGCAGGAGGTCGCCGGGCGAGATCCGCCGGTTGCTCTTGCGGGTGACGCGGTAATGCACGATGGCGCCGTTCGGTCCGGTGCCGGCGATGGTCGGGAACGAGACGTCCTTCAGCGCGCCGGTGTCGCGGCGGAAGGTCTCCAGCGCCTCGACGGTGTCGATCTCGGTCAGCGCGCCGGACGGCGCCTCGCGGTCGATCCAGGCCAGGAACCGCGTCAGCGCCACCGCATCGCGCCGATGCGCCGTCCGGGTGCCCTCGATCTCGGTCGCGTTCTTGACCGCCTTGAGCAGGCTGACGGGATCGTTGCCGCGCACCGGCTTGCCGCCGGCGGCTGCGATCAGGCGGCTCAGCGCGTCGGCGGCGGTAGCGGCATCGAGCGCGATCGATGCGCCGCCTTGCGCAAGTTCGGTGAGTCTTGGCGTCAGCGCGTCCGGCTCCTCGACGTCGGCGGACTGTTCGAGATGGTCGCGGGCGCTGTTGGAGAGTTTGCGGTGATCGATGAACACCGTGGGACGGCCGTCCTTCGGTACCAGCGCATAGGACAGGGGCAGCGGCGTATGCGAGACGTCGGCGCCGCGGATGTTGAAGGTCCAGGCCACCGCGTGCGAATCCGACAGCACCAGCGCATCGGCGCCGAGCCTTGCGATCTCGGCCCGGATGCGCTTGAGCTTGTCGGTCTCGGCTTCGCCCGAAAATTGCGTACCGTGAACGGCCACAGGCCCGAGCGGCGGCGGTGGGCGCTCGATCCACACCGAATCGACCGGGTTGGTGTCGACCGCGATCAGCTCGGCGCCGGCCTTGGTGCAGGCACCGGCCAGCCGCTCGGCTGCCGCCGAAGTATGCAGCCAGGGATCAAATCCGAGGCGGTCGCCGGTTTTGAGGTGCCTGGTCAGCCAGTTTTCCGGTGGCGGATCGACCAACGACTCGACGCTCCAGGCCTTGGCATCGACCTGCTTGACGGCCTGCAGCGTATAGCGGCCATCGACGAATACGGCGGCTTCCTGCGCCAGCACGATGGCAAGGCCCGCCGAGCCGGTAAACCCGGTCAGCCATGCCAGCCGCTCTTCCGACGGGGCGACATATTCGTTTTGTTGCTGATCGGCGCGGGGAATCACGAATCCGGTGAGCTTGCGCCGCGCCAATTCCTCGCGAAATGCCGACAGCCGCGCCGTCAGCGCAACGCCGCTTTCGGGCTCTTCGAATGTCTGGAAATGGGCTTCGAACATCGCCTGTTCACCTTAGGATTGCGGGGAGAACTCCGCAATGCGTCACAAATCCTTCCATTTTGGCATGAGTTATGCTTGAATTTGTGCACCGCATTAGACGGGATCGAACGGTTAGCTGCCGCCGGCAGCTCATCCGGACGGTATCTGGGGGAATTCCAGGAGTGTTTCAACTCAACGACGAGGGGATACACAATGCCTGCCTTTACGTTTGAGAAGATTTCGCCGCCGATCCGGCGCGGCCCAATTCCTCCCATCGCCAAGAAACAACGCGGCGTCATCGTTCAGATCCTGGATCGTTTCGTCGAAGCGCGCGTCAAGCGCACATTGCGCGAAGAAAAGGGCGTCATCGCCCGCCGCCAGCGCAAACCACCGGAGTAGCTCGTCACGCCGTCTTGCGCATCAAGAGGCTGCTCCAGCCTTCGACTTGAAGATGCCGCTTTAGAACCAGCCCGCGGGCGCGGTAGGCAGCGATCACGCTGCAGGCCTGATGCGGCAGCAGCCCCGATAAAATGACCAGCGCCGATGGCGCCAGATGCCGCGCCATCGGCGTTGCCATTTGCCGCAACGGATTGGCGAGGATATTCGCCAGCACCAGATCGAACGGCCGGCGGCTGCGCAAATTGCGGCGCGGAGAATCCGGTTGCGTGGACCGTCTCTACCAAATCCCCTGTGCCATTGAGCCGGGCGTTTTCAGCGGCAACCCGAACCGAGAGCGGATCGATGTCGCTCGCCAGCACGTGCCGCCGCAACGCCTTTGCGGCAGCGATCGCGAGCACGCCGGTGCCGGTCCCGAGGTCGAGCACGCGCCGGGGATCATACGCCTTCAACACCTCGTCGAGCAGCAGCAGGCAGCCGCGCGTAGTGCCGTGATGGCCGGTGCCGAACGCCAGCGCCGCCTCGATCTCGATGCCGAGCTTGTTCGGCGGCACCTTGGCGCGGTCATGGGCGCCATGCACGATGAAGCGCCCGGCGCGCACCGGCACAAGCTGTTCGAGCGTCGCCTTGACCCAATCCCTGGGTTCCACCGTGTCGAAACTGATGGCCAGCGCGACCTCGTCGCCCGCGGCGAGACGGACGAGTTCGCGGACCTGTGCCTGGTCGGGCGCTTCCGCAAAATGCAGGGCGATGTCCCAGCGTCCGCCCGCGGCCTCGAAGGCTGTGATCGCCGCCTGGCCCTCGAAAAAACTCTCGGTCAGGAGATCGACCACGCGCTTCGCGGCGTGTTCGTTGCCGATCGCGAAACTGGCGCGGCTGGTGCTCGGGGTCAGGGTGGGAGTCATCGATGGTCCGGGGAATTGGCGGGTATTGTGTTCACAGCCTGTCGAACTCCAAGCACAAGGGGTAGTTCACAGCGTTATACGCCCGAACATACCTGGCTTCCGTCACAGGCTGTCCCCAAGATTTACACGACTACTCCATCTGCTTCTCCACGGAGTCATCCACCAGTTTTCCACTACTTATCCACCGGCTTGTCGCCCGACTATACCCGTCATTGCGATGTGGCGGTGATGATCTCCGGCCCATCAGGATTCGACATCATTTCCTGACCGCAAGGGCATAGAGATAGGCAAGGATCGCATCGACGTCCTCGTCGGAAAAGTCGATCTGCGGCATGGCCCGGTGCCGGGAAACCATGCCCTCCCTGAGTTCTGCCTGCAGCTCGCGCGGCGCAAACCGGGCGTAGATATCGCGCATCGGCGTGGCGTCCTTAAGCGGGCTCCTGCCGACGGCGCCGATGGCATGACAGCGGCCGCAATTCTCTTGCAGCAGGACCTTGCCTCTGCTCCTGAGCTCACTGGAGGTGGCGGCGTTGGAGGTTGCGGGCAGACAAACGAGGAGTCCAACCATCAGAAGCAGCGCCTGAGGGGCGAAACGCGGTACCATGGGTTCAAGTCTCCTTCGTTGCCTCGTGCCGATCATAAACAATTCAGGCGAGTCCGCGCCTCAAATCATCGCCGCGTCTTCCGCTCACTTGAACAGCGCCCGGTGATCGCCCAGGATCACGCGGGCGGCGTTGTGGCCGGGGGCGCCGGTGACGCCGCCGCCGGGATGGGCGCCGCTGCCGCAATGGTAGAGGCCCTTGAGAGGTCCGCGATAGTCGGCGTGGCCGAGCATCGGGCGCGCCGAGAACAATTGATTGAGCGTCAGCGCACCGTGAAAGATATCGCCGCCGAGCAGGCCGAACTGGCGCTCCAGATCGAGCGGCGACAGGACCTGCCGCCCGATCACGCTGGTTGCAAAACCCGGCGCGTATTTGTCCACGGTCGCGATCATGAGATCGGCGACCTCGTCGCGATGGTCGTCCCACGAGCGGCCGTCCGGCAATTGCGGCGCGACGTGCTGGCAGAATAGGCTTGCGACATGCTGGCCCGGCGGGGCGAGCGTGTCGTCGAGCGTCGAGGGAATCAGCACCTCCACGACAGGCTCGCGGCTCCAGCCGTGGGCGCGCGCGTCCTGCCAGGCGCGGTCCATATAGGCAAGGCTCGGCCCGATGATGATGCCGGCGGTGAGATGATCGCCAGCGCCCGGCAACGCCGTGAACGAGGGCAGCGCGCTCAGCGCCACGTTCATCCGGAACGTGCCGGAGCCGTTGCGCCAGTTTTCGATTCGATCGAGGAATTCCGCTGGCAAGGCATCCGCCGGCACCAGCCGCGTGTACAGCAATTTCGGATTGACGCTGGAGGCGACATAGTTGGCGCGGATGGTTTCACCATTGTCCAGGATGACGCCGACAGCGCGGTCGCGCTTGACGATCACCTCGCGTACGCCGGCCTCAAGCTCGATCTCGGCACCGTGGCCGCGGGCGGCCTGCGCCATCGCTTGCGTGATGGCGCCCATCCCGCCGATGGCGTGGCCCCAGACGCCCTTCTTGCCGTTCACCTCGCCGAACGCATGATGCAGCATGACGTAGGCCGAGCCGGCCGCGTAGGGGCTGGCATAATTGCCGACGATGGCGTCGAACCCGAACAGCGCCTTGACCAGGTCGCTCTCGAAGCGGTCGTCCAGCATCTCGCCGGCGGAACGCGTGAACAGATCGAGCAGCGCGCGCTGCTGCTCCAGCGAAAGCCTGCGCAGGATATTGGCGGTGCCGAGCGCGTGGAAGGCTTCGCGGATCGCGCCCGCGCCGAACCCTTCGACGATGTTCGGCGGCGCGCGCAAAACGAAGGCGCGCAGCACATCGGCGATCACTTCGAGCTCGTGCGTGAACGCATCGAGCCGGCCGGCGTCGCGTTCACTCAGCTTGGCGACGGACTGCCGGGTACGGCCTTCGCCGGTGAGTAAATAGCTGCCGTCGGGAGAAGGTAAAAAGTTCTGCGCGCGGCGTTCGACGATTTTCAGGCCGTGATCCCGCAGCTTCAGATCGGCAATGATTTGCGGGTTGAGCAGGCTGACGGTATAGGCCGCGACCGAATTGCGAAACCCCGGATGGAACTCCTCCGTTACCGCGGCGCCGCCCACGACCTTGCGGCGGTCGACTACCTTCACGCGCAGACCGGCCATCGCCAGATAGGCCGCGCAGGTGAGGCCGTTATGCCCCGCGCCGATGATGACCACGTCGGTTTCTGTCATGGGTGCTTCAAGAAGGTTTGATCAGGACAAGGCGCGTTGCGCCATTTCGGGCGCTTCGTTACTCCTTAGCGAAGATGTGAATGTCCGCCCAGCCTCAAGTCACGTTTCAGCTCCACGCCTCGCATTGCCCGGCAGGCCTCCCTATGCTCCATTGCCCGCCCCGGCGCGCCTTGCCGGAATCCCGGTGCCCGCCGGGTTGATGCCGGAGTTTTCATGCGTTCACCTGACCGGTCCGCCGTCACGGACCAGCCTTCCGCGAGCCGAAACCGGCTGGTGCTGATCGTCTACACATCAGCCATCTTCGTCAGCGCGCTATTATTGTTCTCGGTGCAGCCTCTGTTCACCAAGATGGTGCTGCCGCGGCTCGGCGGCTCGCCGGCGGTGTGGTCGGTGGCGATGGTGTTCTTCCAGTCGCTGCTGCTCGCCGGCTATGCCTATGCGCACTATCTGATGCGGCTGCGCAATCGCGCGCTTCCGGTGGCGATCCATCTGGTGCTGCTGGTGATCGCACTGCTGTCGCTGCCGCTGTCGATCGCGAGCGGGTGGGGCGAGCCGCCGACATCGGGCTATGCGTTCTGGCTGCTCGGCCTGTTCGCGGTGTCGATCGGGCTGCCGTTCTTTGCGCTCGCGGCCAACAATCCGCTGCTGCAGGCCTGGTTCGTTCGATCAGGCCACCCCGACGGTCCCGACCCTTATTTCCTCTACGCCTCCTCGAATATCGGCAGTTTCCTGGCGCTGTTGTCCTATCCGGTGCTGCTGGAGCCGATGTTCACCCTGCGCACGCAGAACCTGATCTGGACCGGCACCTATGGCCTCTTGATCGTCCTGATCGCCGCCTGCGCCGTGCTGCTGCTGCGCTCGCCGGTGATTTCGGCGGCCGATATGCCGGCGGAAGAAGCCGACGCGCCGCCGCCGCCATGGATGCTGCGCGCGCGCTGGATTTTTCTCGCCGCGGTGCCGTCGGGTCTCCTGATCGCGGTGACTGCGCATATTTCCACCGATGTTGCCGCAGCGCCGTTGCTGTGGGTGCTGCCGCTGTCGCTGTATCTGCTGACCTGGGTGCTGGTATTCCAGTCGCGTCCGCTGCTGCCGCACAAATGGATGCTGATGGCCCAGCCGCTGGCGATCACGGGCGTGATCGTGCTGCTCGCGTTCGGCGGCGAGCAGAACCTGCTGCTGACGCTCGGCGGTCACCAGCTCTGTTTCTTCGTCATTGCGATGGCGTGCCATGGCGAGCTGGCGCGCACCCGCCCGGCTGCGAAATATCTTACCGGCTTCTATGTCGCGCTGTCGTTCGGCGGCATGGTCGGCGGTTTGTTCGCCGGCCTGATCGCGCCGTATGCGTTTTCGTGGGTCGCGGAATACCCGATCCTGTTGGCGCTGGCGGCGCTGTGCCGGCCGCCCGGCGGCGAGGAGCGTTTTGTCAGATGGAGCGGCTGGTATTGGCCGTTCCTCGCCGCGCTTGCGATCGCCTTGATCGCGCCGTCTTATTCAGAAGGCAAGGTCACAAGCTGGCTCGGGGATCACCGGGTATGGGTGATCGGTTCGGTCGGCGTGCTCTCGGCCTTGCTCGCGCTCGGATTGAACGCCAACCGCTGGAAGATCTTCGCCACCGTCGCGGTGGCGCTGGTGCTGATCCGGGCCTATCCGGCCGACGACGGCCGGGTCGACACCGTGCGCAGCTTTTTCGGCGTCCACAAGATCGTGGTGACCCCGCACGGCCAGTATCACGTACTGATGCACGGCACCACGATCCACGGCGCCCAGAAATTCCAGAACGACGACGGCACGCCGCTGACCGGGCGGCCGGAGCCGATCACCTATTATCACCGGGATGGCGGCATCGGGCAGGCGATCGCGGCTATTCGCGAGCGCAAGGGCGCCCCGTTGCGCGTCGCGGTGATCGGGCTCGGCTCGGGCACGCTGACCTGCGCCTCGGAGCCGGGCGAGACCTGGAAGTTCTTCGAGATCGATCAGTCGATGGTCGATACCGCACGCGATCCCAGATATTTCACCTACATCCAGAACTGCGAACCCGATCTGAAGCCGGTGATCGGCGACGCGCGGCTGACTTTCGCCAGGGAGCCTGACGGCATCTACGATCTGATCATCGTCGATGCCTATTCGTCGGACGCGATCCCGATCCATCTCGCTACCGAAGAGGCGATGGCCATCTACAAGGACAAGCTGGCGCCGCAGGGCGCGGTGGTGATGCACGTCTCCAACCGGCATCTGGAATTGTCCAGCGTCGTGGTCGGCATTGCCGACGCCAACGATCTCAAGAGCTGGGTCTACAGCGAAGACTCCAACCGCGACAATGAATACATTTTCTCGACCTCGGTGGTGGTCTGCGCGCGCGAGGAGGCCGACGTCGGCAAGCTGGCGTCGTCAGACGTGTGGGCGCTGACCGAGGCCGACGAGAACCAGAGGGTCTGGACCGACGATTATTCCAACGTGCTTGGGCGCTGTGTGGCGGCGGCTGCGTGACGGCGAGCCGTAGACGTCTATTATGTTTGAGAATAGCCAGCTTCAACCCCAATGAGGACACCCGACATGAACGGATCTCCGAAATGGTTCTGGCGGCCGCCGTGCTGACGACTGCGATCACGATTTCAAGCGGACCCATCTTCGCCCGCGGTGGTGCGGCAAACATCATGAACTCGCCGGGCTATCAGCGGCGGCTTCAGGAATCGAGGCAGCAATTGCCGCAACCCGAACTGCAGCCGTCCACCCATCGACACAAGACGCAGCATCGGCATTGAACTACTATTTGAGGGGGAAAATTCGATGCACGACAAGGTCGATGTGCTGATTATCGGCTCCGGCGCATCGGGCGCCGCGGTGGCGTGGAGCCTGGCCGATACCAGGATGCGGATCGTCTGCCTCGAGCAGGGCGACTGGGTGAAACCATCCGACTATCCGAGCAACGGAAGGGACTGGGAGGCGCGGCTGTTCAGCGATTTCGCCATCAACCCCAACCGCCGCGCGCGGCCGACCGATTACCCGATCAACGACGCCAATTCGCCGATCAAGGTGGTGAATTTCAACGGCGTCGGCGGCAGCACCATCATGTACACCGCGCATTTTCCGCGCCTGCACCCCTCCGACTTCAAGGTGCGCACGCTCGACGGCGTCGCCGACGACTGGCCGATCGACTACGCGACGCTGGAGCCGTACTTCGCCGAAAACGATCGCATGATGGGGGTCTCGGGTCTCGCCGGCGATCCCGCCTATCCGCCGAAGCAGCCGCCGATGCCGCCGCTGCCGTTGGGAAAGTCGGGCACCCGCTTCGGCAAGGCCATGAACCAGCTCGGCTGGCACTGGTGGCCGTCCGACTCCACGATCGCGACAACCGACTACGAAGGGCGTGCGCGCTGCATCAATCTCGGCCACTGCACGCCGGGTTGCGCCCAGGGCGCCAAGGCCTCGACCGACATCACCTATTGGCCGCTGGCGATCCGCGCCGGCGTTGAATTGCGCACGCTGTGCCGGGTTCGCGAAATCACCGTCGACGAGCATGGCATGGCCTCGGGCGCGATCTATTACGACGCCGAGGGCAAGGAGCAGTTTCAGCCGGCCGAAGTCGTGATCCTCGCCTGCAACGGCGTCGGCACCCCGCGGCTGATGCTCAACTCGGTATCGGCGAAATTTCCCAACGGCATCGCCAATTCTTCAGGGCTGGTCGGCAAGAACCTGATGTTTCATCCCTACGCCCTGAATTATGGCTACGTCGATGAACCGCTCGACGGCAATCACGGCCCACCGCTATGTCTCTGGAGCCAGGAATTCTACGAGACCGATCCCAAACGCGATTTCGTGCGCGGCTATACCTTCCAGTTCGGACGCGGCGTCGGCTCGATTTTTGAGGCGATCGTCAGTTCGGCGGCAGGAAGGCTGCCCTGGGGCGAAGACCATCACAGCGCTTACCGGAAACTGGTGAACCGCCGCATCGGCCTTTCGGCGATCTGCGAGGATCTCCCGGAGGAACACAACCGGGTAACGCTCGATCCCGTGCTGAAGGACTCCAGCGGCATCCCCGCGCCAAAACTCGATTATACCATCAGCGCCAATAGTCACAGGATGATGCAACACGGCATCGCCCGCGCCCGGGAAGTCCTGACCGCCGCCGGCGCCGGCAATATTTGCGTCGAGAGCCCGATCCTGAACGGGGGCTGGCACCTGCTCGGCACCGCGCGCATGGGGACTGATCCCGAACGTTCGGTGGTGAACGAATGGGGCCGCTGCCATGACGTGAAGAACCTGTTCATCGTCGACGGCAGCATCTGGGTCACCTCCGGCGGCGTCAACCCGACCTCGACCATCCAGGCGCTGGCGCTCTACATCGCCGACAGCATCAAGCAGCGCCTTGCCAACCTGTTCGACTGAGGGCTATCGACATGCAGCACGACGACCTCACCGCCGAACAAATCCGCGACTTTCGCGCGCTGGCCGGCATGATCATCCCCGCGAGCGCAACCTACGGCGTGCCGGGCGCCGACGACGAGAAGATCTTCAAAGACATTCTGAGAAGCCTTGAACGCGACCGCGATGATGTTTGTCGCGCGCTGGCGGATCTGGCCGGGCTTGCCGGCGGCGCCTTCGCCGACCTCGGGCCGGAACGCCGCACCGAGGTGGCCACGAGGTTTCGCGAAGCCGGCGGTGCGCCGCTTGCCGCTTTGGTTCGCGTGGTGCTGCTTTGCTACTACCGGGACGACCGGGTGATGCGCTCGCTCGGCCAGGAGCCGCGCCCGCCTTTTCCGAAGGGCCACGTCGTCGAGCAGGGCGACTGGTCGCTGCTCGATTCCGTACGTGCGCGGCCGCGAATGTACCGGCTGGTCGATTAAACGAAATATCTACCGGCTCGGGCGGTGCAGGGAATGATGCGCGCTTTCGCGCGCCGTTTCTCGGCGATATTGTCCACCGGAACTGTGGGAGGAGAAAATGATCAAAGCGATAAGCTTCATTTCCGGATTTCTCGCTGTTTGCGGCGTCAGTTCTGCATTTGCTACAACCGTGAAGCAGGAACCTCCGATGGGAGCGATGCGTGAGGGCCAGGTCTTGCTCGTGGACGACGGTAGCTGTCCAGCCGGCCAGATCAAAAGGGTTGTCGGCGGCAATCACACCAAGGTGGGCGGTACAAAACAGATCGTGCGAACGAGCAGTTGCGTTCCGCGCTAGTTTTCCGGCAGTCGAATTCCAACTCTGACTGGAGCGAGAATATCAATCGAAGGCCGCCGGCAACTGGCCATTCCGGAAGAAGACCGTGGGCTCGTCGTCGTAGTCGCCGATCTCGGGATCGCCTGTGGACGAGAAGGCGACGACACCGAGTTTGCTCATTGCCAGTCGCTCCGCCGTTCGAAGCGCGCCGGTTGCCGACTTGCAGGCGATCGGAGCGTCGGGCTTGAGGTTTCCGCCTTTGCCGGCATTGAAGGACTGCACGAAGTAGCTCGTTTCGCGGGCCATGAGGGCTCCTTTGACCTGTCGGTCAGGACGGTTGGCGGGCACGACAGCGCAGGCGGCGATCAACTTTTCATCGCTTGCATCAGCGCCGAAATCTTGATGGTTGCGAAATTGGAGAAGGTGTCCGACACCGCGTAGGGCAAAATGATCTGGTCGTTGTGCCGCATCGCCCCGCAGGTATAGACGACGTTGGGAACGTATCCTTCGCGCTCGGAGGGTTCCGGCCGCAACAGCGGCTCGCGCGAGCGCGCCAGCACCTTGGAGGGGTCGCGCTTGTCGAGCAGCGCCGCGCCGATCGAGTATTTGCGGACCGGGCCGACGCCATGCGTCAGCAGCAGCCAGCCTTCATCGAGTTCGATCGGCGACCCGCAATTGCCGATCTGAACGAACTCCCAGGGAAATTCCGGTTTCAGAACGGCCTGACCGCCGTCCCAGGTGTAGAGGTCGTCCGAATAGATCAGATACAGGTTCTCATTGTCCTGCCGCGCGATCATGGCGTATTTGCCGCCGATCTTGCGCGGGAATAGCGCCATGCCCTTGTTGCGTGCCGCAGCGCCCCTCAAGGGCGCCAGCCGGAACGACATGAAATCCTTGGTCTCGATCAGTTCAGAACGGATCGCCCGCCCGCTATAGGCGGTATAGGTCGCGTAGTAGATTTTCCGGCCGTCGTCGCTGAATTCGACAAAGCGCGCATCCTCGATGCCGTTCGATTGGGATTCGGTGACCGGAAAGATGACGCGCTCGCTGAGTTCTTCCTCGGGATTGAAAGTTAGCTCAATATGGTCGCCGTCTGGCCCGGATATGCGATGGCCAATCCGGGGGCTCGATGCGAGGCGAGCCGTCGCGTCAATGCTCAGGCTGCCGTCGGCTGCGATCGTGCCGACGCGAAACGTCAGTGACGACACATGGCCTTCGCCGATGGCACGCAGACTGAGAATGAAGCGCAGGCCGCCTTTCGGCGCATCCGATTGGTCGGGGTGCGGCACGATAGAGGGGTTGAACAGGGCCGAGGCTTCGAACGAATATTCGTTGAGAAAATAGGCGCCGATCAGCTGACGCTGGGCTTTGGAAAAAGTGCCGTGAGCCTCCAAGGCCTGTTCCATGACGTCGGCGCGGGCCTCGAACGTCTCCAGCAGGTTGCGATGCCGGCCCTGGAAATTCTCAAGGACATCGGCAAGCTGGCTAACGACGGCCTCGGCATCAAGCGCGAGAACCCGGTCGACGATATGATTGGCGCGCGTCTTGTCGGTCGGGTTGAGATCGCGGGGTTCGGTCGCCGGCTTGAACGGGCGCACGATCACCCGCGCGGGATCGGGCCGCAGGTAAAGCGCCTGCCGGTTCAGGAAGGTAGCTTGTGACACGGCGTCCTCGGTCTCTCGGGCGGGAGGGGAATTCAGGCGCCCACGGCACGCAATGCCGTGGGTTTCGTCAGGCCGGCGCTCACGCGCGCAAGCTGACGAATCTCCGCGAAGTCCAAGGAGGTAGCACACAACCGAACTCGCCGCCGCGATTTTCGTTGGCGCGATCGGGGTGCAATCCATCGCGGCAACTGCCGGTGTGCGGATCGACCAGCGCCACCGACAGATCGTTGCTGCCGAGAAACCACGCGAAAGCGCGGTTGGCGACGGCTTTCCACTCGGCATCGCCATCCGCCCGCCATGCGGTGAGGCAGGCGGCGATCGTCGCCGTTGCCTCCACGGGCTGCTGATCAAAGACGCGGGGCGGTTGCCGCTGTTCGCCGAAGCCGGCGGTGCCGACGGGGCGGAAATGACCCGCCGATGCCCTCTGTTGCGTCATCAGCCAGCGCAGGGATCTCAGTCCGGCATCGACATAGCCCGGAGTTTGCGTCGCCATGCCTGCCATCATCAGAGCCTGCGGCAAACGCGCATTATCGTAGGCGAGGCCCTCCTCGAACCACACCCATTCCGGCGTTTCGACTGAAGCCAAAATCGACATCAATTTGCCGGCAAGAAGATGCCGGACGTCCTGGGCGTGGAGATTATCCGGCACTACAGCGCAATAAGCATCCAAACCCAGCAGCGTGAAAGCCCACGCCCGAGGGGAACGAAAGGTCTCTGCGGTCGGAAGCGCCTGGGCAAACAACGCACCCGCCCATCGGCGCCGTGACGGACTTGCATCCCTGCGCGAGCATTCGCCCAAAGCCCACAGCGTCCGCCCGTGGCTGTCTTCGGAACCACTGTCTTCCAGCCATGTGCGGTTGAAGCCCATGAAGTTGCGAAATCGCCTGGTGTCGGGATTCCACGCATGCTGGACGAAAGCGGCAAAGCGGGCGGTCAGAACTTCCGACAGGCGCTGCTCACCGGAATTGTTGAGGGCGCAGGCCACCAGCAATGCGCGGGCGTTGTCGTCCACGCAATAGCCGTGGGAACGATCTGGTACCGAATGAACCGCGTGCTGGAACAGTCCGGTGTCGTCGCACATCGCCAGGAAATGACCGATTTGCATATCGGGCGTCGCAGGGCTCTGCGGTTCGGGTGCGCCGTTCGGGGCAGAAAACACCCTAAGCCAATGACCCTGACGCGCGCTTTCCAAAACGGCGGTGTAACGCTCGGCGGTGCGTTCCCATGTCATCGTCCGGCTGATCGCATAGGCGCGCTTGCGCATGGCCTGTCGGCGAGGGTCATCGGTCAGCAACTCCGCGATTTCGTTGCCGATCGCAGCCGCGTCGCCGAAAGGAACCAGAACGCCGCGGCCATCGGCCAGCAATTCGTTCGCGTGCCAGTACGGCGTCGATACAACCGGCTTCCCCAGCCCGAAGCTGTAGGCCAAGGTGCCCGACGTCATCTGCGCCTCGTTGAGATAGGGCGTGACATAGACGTCGCACATCGAGATGAATTCAAGCAGCGTGGCCTGATCGACGAACTGGTCGAGGAATATCACGTGGTCGTCGATGCCGAGTTCACGTACGCGCGCCATCAGGCTTTCGCGGTAGGCCTCCCCCTGGTCTCGAACGAGATTGGGGTGCGTTGCGCCAAGTACGACATAAACCGCATCCGCACGACGTCTCAGAATCGAGGGCATGGCATCAATCATGACTTCGATGCCCTTGTTGGGTGACAGCAGGCCGAATGTCAGAATGACCGGCTTCCCGCCAAATCCGAGCTTGGCCTTCGCCGCACCTGGCTCGACAAAGGCAACGTCCGGAATCCCGTGAGCAATGACCTCGATCTTGTCATCTGGTACCCGATAGACGGTGCGCAGCAGCTCCCGACCCATATTGGCCATCACCACGACCTTCGACGACGCTTCGATGATGCCTTCCAGCACCGCTCGCTGGGCCGTAGTGGGTTTGGCCAACACCGTGTGCAGCGTCGTCACCACCGGCATGGTAAGGCGCGACAACAACACCAGGATGTGGGCGCCGGCTTCGCCACCGAAAATTCCGAATTCGTGCTGCAGACAGACAATGTCGAAGCGGCCGGCATTGAGGAAATCTGCAGCGCGGACGTAATCCTCGATGTTGTCGTCCTTGATCTGCAAAGCGACCGAGGAGGGATAGTCGTAGGCATGACCGTGGTCGGTCATGGCGACGATGCGGGTCTCCAGGTTCGGGCGTGAGGTCGATACCGCCCGTTGCAGGTCGGTCGTAAAGGTTGCGATACCGCAGCGGCGGGGAAGCGAATTGCCGATGAAGGCAAGTCGTCGGAGCGGCATCATGTCTGCGCCTCGACAATCGCTTTCGGGAAGCGCGCGGCGGACGTGCCGGCGGATTTGGTCATTTTCTCTCCAGCTTCTTGCAACAGCGGCATCGTCGGATTCGGTCCCGGATAGGCGATCAGGCAGCTCATTCCGTCGGGACCAACTTCAATCCCGGCGCGGTCGCCTTCGACAAAGACCGCATCTCCGACCGACGCGCTTATCGATCCGATCTGAGCGCGCCCGTCGATCACGAGCAGCCAGGTTTCCTGATCGGCAGTAAGCGTCCAGCTCGAATTCGCCTGAAGGTCGATCCGTTCGATGACGAAATGCGGGCTTGCGATAAGCTCGGTTCGAGCCGTGGTGAGGCGTCGTGAACCGGGTTGAATTTGAACGGGCCCCGGACAGGAAACAGCGACGGCGCTCTCCGCGTGCAGTTCGCGCTGCCGCCCATAGTCGAACAGACGGAATGTCGTGTCGCTGCGCTGCTGAATCTCGGCGAGTACGATACCGGCACCGATGGCGTGGATGGTGCCGGCAGGGACGAAGATGATGTCGCCTTTCACGGCAGGGCGCCATTGAGTCAAGGCGGCGATCGAGCCGTCACTGATCGACGCGCGTAACTCCTGTAGTGTGAGATGCCGCTTCAACCCAAGGGCAATCCGCGCGCCGGGGATGGCCGCGAGGATGTACCAGGCTTCGGTCTTGCCATTCGGCAGGCCGATCGAACGCGCGAATTTATCGTCTGGATGAACCTGGATCGACAGAGGCTCGCTGGTGAACAGCAATTTGAGCAGCAGGGCGGGGAGCGGAGCATTCTTGTCCGCGCGCTCAAACCACAGCTCTCCGACCGGATCACCGGAAACGTCAATGCCGCTCCAGGGATGCAGATCGGCGACCCCCCACAGCTTGCGCGCGACTTGCACGGCGGCATGTTCGATGGCCATAGGCTGTCCTGACCCGTCACGCGCATATCGAGGATATGCCGTTGGTCGATACCGTTCATAGGATTTGGCGTGGCTAAGGCGTCGCGTTTCGGGATGCGCGCTGTGGCAGCGGTCCAATTGCCCTCTCTGGTCAAATGGCTACTCCGGCACCCGATAACAAGCTGCCCCGGGGTCCTAAAGGCCGATTAAATCACCGCTGATGTCTCGGGACTTCCGGTACCGGCGCGTTTCGGAACTTGCGCGATGTGCGCGTCGCTGCTGCCCTGATTTTGCGGACTTCAGCGGGGGTTTAATTCCGCCTCGGGAATCCCCACATAGTGATTATGGCTTACTGGCAAGCATCTAGCACGCGGGCACCGCCGATGACGAAGGCCGAGCTGCGCCAGATGCTGGCCGAGGCCGTCCGCAACACGCAAGCTAGCGTGCCCGATGGGGTGAAGCACCCGCCGAAGGCCAAAAAGGATCGCGGCTAGATCCGGCCTAGTTGGTTGATTAGCCTGACCAATTCCAGGGTTCGCCGAGCTGTCGTGTGAGCATGATCTAAATCAACGCCAACGCTATTGCGGCTGTCCTAAAATTCCAAGTACAGATTGGAAGCCGTTTCACGGGGCCTCCGATGAAGAAGCCAGTTCGAGCACTTGACGAACCATGGCCAGAGAAAGCACCACGAGCGGACAGGCCTCCCGCCGAAGGCTTCGTGGTGGTCGTCGACGGCCATTTCAAGTCAGAGTTTGACACGACCGAGGCTGCTGAAGCATCGGGCCGAAAACTGAAGTCGGCTTATCCGATGCTCCAGATCGAAATCTATGACGCCGCAACAAGGGTCCGCACTTTATTGACCTGAGGGGCTATCGCAGGTGGCATATGAGTAACTTGTCCAGGGAGTTTGAGCTGTTGTTAGGTCACGCAGCGTTCAAGCTGTGGCCGGAGCTATCGCGTGATACGCAGGAAAAGCTGTTTGAGGCTGCCGTTCCCGACAACCCTGTCTTGAGATACAGCTTCGCCGTGTTTCTTCATGACCATCATCCGAGAACCGCACACCCGCCCAAGCCGCCTAACTCGGTGTGAGGCGGCACCAATCTCATGGTTCGATCGGCGCTGTGGTTCGAGGGCTTCACGCGAGTTCCTGACGCCAGGCTGCACGTGTTGCAATTCACCCGATGAGCCATCGTCCACTGTGAATATCGAATTTCACAACACCTTCGTCGCGCATCTTCAATAACAGAGATTGGCACACTTCCTCATTCGCGACATTGGCGCGTTTCATGATCTCACGCACGTTGAGCGCCTTCTCGCGAAGTGAGCTCAGGATGTTCTCGCGATCATTCAGCATGGCTACTCCCCTACGAACCAGGAAATCCTGATATTCACTCTTGCATGGGCGGTTTAGATCATCACGAGTTTGATCTCGCCATCTTCAATGATTCCCGCCGCAAGAGCGTCGCGCGCCATCTTTTCGATGATCGACCAATTTGAGAGAAGGTACTTCTGCGCCTGTACCTTCGTCGGGAGCTCGGTTTGCAGAATGCAGCGCTGCCGCGCGTTCCCATTCGCTATTTGAAAAGATACCGATTGCGGTCCCTCGCGGATCTCTTGCTCGGTAGGCTTGGCAAGTTTCCGCATACGCTGTTCCTTTATGAAGTTTTCGTAACGCTAAGGCTATTGGGATTGAGCAACCAATAGTCTCTTTGTCCGGCTTTACTAAGACGCTTGGTGCAGGGCGGCATTGGCACCCGATAATGAATCCGCGAATGCTTTGCTTCGTGGACCTGCTGACGATTTGAGGCGCGCCGATCTCAAGTGCCGCAAATTAATGATCCAGATTTGTTTTCTGCTCCCGCATGCAATTGTTTCAAAAATTTGCGGCAACCAGATCATAGGAACCCCTGCTTCCGCGGACATAGATTTTCGCTGCGGCGGCGCATATCAAGTCGCGATTGGAATCGAAGGCGCTCAAGAAACCCGACGCATCGGGGCGTGCATCCGGTTGAATTCGCTTCAATGCATCTTCGTTTATATAAAAAGATGCCTCGATAGCGCTGTCATGGCCCCAAAATCGCACGGCGCGCCGCGTCTGGTCGTATGAACGACTATGATTTGGAAAATCAATCACGTGATCGACTCTGATCGAGTCGTCGTCGGCCCTCGACTGTTCTTACCGGGATTGGAATCAGCAAACCCTCATTGTCGAATATGCGCTGCAGTATTCGCTCGGCCGCCACGACAATCTGGCCCTGGATTTGTCTTAGCGATTTGATGTGCGCGGCCCACTGCCGTTCAATGCGACGAAGGAAGCTCAACGGATATTTGCCGCTCATTAGGTCAACCTCGCTGACACGCTCTCACGTGCTTCGTAAAACAGCTAATTAGGTAGATAGGCGCTAATTTCGCTTTTGCGAGGCTCGATGGAGGTGCAATCGCTGCATGGGATCGGCGATGGCCGGTTTGAAAGCCCGCCGCGTCCGCGCTGTCAGTCGAACAGTCCGCGCGGCTGATAATACGGCCGCGGCGCGTAGACCTGCGGCGGCGCGTATTGCGGCGCATAGCCGCGGTTGTCGTAATATTGCTGCTGCTGTTGATAGACCTGCGCGTCATAGAGGCGCCGGCTGCCGCGCGGCGCCGGATAGCGCGCGACGTCCGATCTGCCGTCGGCCGGGTAGATGTAGCCGTCGTCGACCTGCGCTTGCGGCGCATACTGGCCCGGCGCCGGCAACTGCGGCGTGAGCACAATGGGATCGCCGGCGGCGTTGTATTGCGGCGCGTATTGTTCGGCCGGGTCGCGGCGAGCGACGGCGGTCGCCCGGGCCCGCGGGTTGCGCGCCAGCGCGATCTGGGAGGAGCCGGTAAGCGTGACGGTGGTGTTGAGCACGCCGTCCCGTTCGACCAGCGCATAGAGCGTCGAGGCGTTGGCGCGCGACAGCCGCACGCAACCGTGGGACACCGGGGTGCCGAGCCGGCCTTCGGAATCGGTGCCATGAATGGCATGGCCGATCTTGGTGAAGAAGATCGAGTGCGGCATCGGCGCGTCGTCGAATTCCTTGGAGTAGTGGTCTTCCTCCATGCGGAAGGTCCGGAAGCTGCCGTTGGGCGTCTCGTGCGACGGATTGCCGGTGGAGACCGGCCAGTGGTAGCGCTCGACGCCATCGACCGCGACGGTCATCATCTGCTCGTTCTTGTCGACGGTGATGGAGATTTTGGCTTGCGCAGCGCCGGTGGCGATCAGCATCAGACCGAAAGCAACGAGGAAGGAACGCATTTGACCTTTGGCCTCCGGGCCCTGAACTCAGCACTCGCCGTCCCCAACACCACTATGCCCGAAATTCGGATTTGGTTCCAGCGGCCTGTAGCTTGGATCGTTAATGAACAGCCGGGCGCAAACAAGGCGGAAACCGGCGAGCCACGCGATTTTCCTCAAGCTGCCGCCGCGGCCAGGCAACTTTATCGTCACAACGGCGTTACTGATTGCCGCCGCGCGGGTCGATTGCGGCCGACCAATTCAGGGAATCCATATGAACACGAAGATCACGATCAAGACAGCGACAGTGCCGACCGGTCTGTCCATGAAACTTTACTTTGCGGCCGGGGCATTCGTGCTCGCCTTGCTCGCTAGTCCCCACATCGGGCATGCGCAGGGCATCGTGCGCGGCGCGCAGGAGGGTGCCTATGAAGGCAACCGGGCCGCCGGTCCGGTCGGTGGTTTGGTCGGCGGCGCAGTTGGCGCCGGCGTCGGCGGCGCAATGGGCGCCGTTGACGGCGTGCTCGGGATTCCGGATCGCGGCTATCGCTGCCTCGGGTTCTACGATCGCTACGATCGTTTCCACTGCTATCGATAGTGGACGTCATTCCGGGCGCGCAAGGCGCGCCTCGGCGACAAGCGCTACGCGCTTGCGCTGGGAATGACGCGCTTTCGCGCGTCAATTCTTCAGCCGGTAGCCGGTCTTGAAGATCCACCACACCGTGATCATGCAGATGACGAGGAACGTCACCGTCATGCCGACGCTCAAACCGACGCTGACGTCGGCGATTTCATAGAAGCTCCATCGGAAACCTGAGATCAGATAGACCACGGGATTGAGCAGCGTGATGGTGCGCCAGCCGGAGGGCAGCATGTTCACCGAATAAAAGCTGCCGCCGAGGAAGGTCAGCGGCGTCACCACCAGCATCGGGATCATCTGCAGCTTCTCGAAACCGTCGGCCCAGATGCCGATGATGAAGCCGAACAGGCTGAAGGTCACCGCCGTCAGCACCAGAAATGTCAGCATCCACCAGGGATGATGAATGTGCAGCGGCACGAACAGGCTGGCGGTGGCCAGGATAATCAGGCCGAGGACGATCGACTTGGTCGCGGCCGCGCCGACATAGCCGAGCACGATCTCGAAATAGGAGATCGGCGCCGACAACAGTTCGTAGATGGTGCCGACGAATTTCGGAAAGTAGATGCCGAACGAGGCATTGGCGATGCTCTGCGTCAGCACCGACAGCATCACCAGCCCCGGCACGATGAAGGTGCCGTAGCTGACGCCTTCGACTGAGGTGATGCGCGAACCGATCGCGGCGCCGAATACCACGAAATACAGCGATGTCGAAACCACCGGCGAAACGATGCTTTGCAGCAGGGTGCGCCAGGTCCGCGACATTTCGAACAGATAGATCGCGCGGACGGCCCTGAAATTCATGGCGCCCTCACCAGGCTGACGAAGATGTCTTCCAGCGAACTTTGCGTGGTATCGAGGTCGTAGAAGCGGATACCGGCGCCGCGAAGGTCGCTCAGGAGACTGGTAATGAAAGTGCGTTCGCCCTTGGTGTCGTAATTGTAGATCAGCTCGCAACCTCCATCCGACAGTTCGAGGTTATAGGGCGCGAGATCAGGCGGGATCGAAGCGATCTTGCTTTGCAGATGCAGCTTCAGCCGCTTCTTGCCGAGCTTTTGCATCAGGCCGGCCTTGTCTTCGACCAGGATGATCTCGCCCTTGTTGATGACGCCGACCCGGTCGGCCATCTCCTCGGCCTCTTCGATGTAATGCGTGGTCAGGATGATGGTGACGCCGGCGGCCTGCAGCGTTCGCACCACTTCCCACATGCCCTTGCGCAGTTCGACATCGACGCCCGCGGTCGGCTCGTCGAGAAACAGGATCTGCGGCTCGTGCGACAGCGCTTTCGCGATCATGACCCGGCGCTTCATGCCGCCGGACAGCGTGACGATCTTGGCGTCCTTCTTGTCCCACAGCGACAGGTCCTTCAGCACCTTCTCGATATGCGCCGGGTTCTTCGGCTTGCCGAACAGGCCGCGGCTGAAGCTCACCGTCGCCCATACCGATTCGAAGGCATCGGTGTGCAGCTCCTGCGGCACCAGGCCGATCATCGAGCGCGCGGCGCGATATTGCTGGTTGATATCATGGCCGCCGACGCTGACGCGGCCCGCGCTGGGATTGGCGATGCCGCAGATGATGCTGATCAGCGTGGTCTTGCCGGCGCCGTTCGGCCCGAGCAGCGCGAAAATCTCGCCGCGCTGGATTTCGAGGTTGATGTTGTCAAGCGCCTTGAAACCCGTGCCATAGGTCTTCGACAGATTGGAGACGGATATGATGGGAGGCATGGCGGGCCGGATGATCTCAATTTGAAGATGCGGCGAGGAATAGGCAGCACTTCGGCCCGATCAGGGGCGGGACTGAGGCGAGCACCGACAGATAGGAACGCGCAAGCCATTGCGCAATCGCCGGCGAAGCCAGGCCGCGCCATCATGGGGGTACGTTAGCCGGGCAGGGGACCGGCCGCCTTCAAAGCGGATCACCGATAATCCGCGACCGTCCCGCATTCACCTGAAATAATTCAGCACGATGTGGACATCGGATGCGGAGGCATCCGATCCGTTCAGGCTCGCGTCGATGACCCGCCGGCAAACCTCAACGGTGGCATGGTCGCCGAGATCGTTGGCGGCTTCGAGAACGATCCAGGCCGCATCCAGCGGCTTGTCCGGCCGCGGCTCGTCGGAAGCCGGGCTGTTGTGTGCGGCTGTGCCGGATAGGACTTCGCTCATTGTCGATCTTTCCCCTTCGATTTCGTATTGCCAGCCTCAATGCACATGAAGCGCGGGCTGACGCTGCAGGCCAGCCTCGGCGCCCGCATTCTTGCGCGACTGGTAGAATTCCAGAACGCTCCGCGATGTCTTGACGTTGAGGCGGGCAAATTCGCTTTCCAGGTCGTTCAGGTCCTTTGCGGTGATGCGGTGATCCTTGGCGCCAAGAAACAACAGCGACATCGTGGTCGCCCATGAGAAGTTGAGGGCCTTGGCGAGAACCAGCAACATCTCTCTGTTCCGGTCTATCAGGGCACGTTCGATCACGTCGCCCGGCAACGCGCACAACAAGGACAGCCCGATCGTGACCTCGTCGAATTTATGGGCCCGGGCGTATCCGGATATGCTGTTCTCGTTCAGATTTCCCTGCCGATGCTGCGTCGCCACCACCCGCTTTGCGACAAAATAGCTTCGCGATACCGGGCCGAACTTGGACTGCAGCGCGCTCGCGACCTCGGTCACCGAACTCTGGATTTGTTCGACTATCGCGGGCCGCTCAAGTTCGAGCCGCTTCTTCACGTCGTCCGACGCCTTTGCGATCAGTTGCTGGAAAAGGTGCCTGGGGATGTCCTTGCGGAGACCGAGTTGCTCGGCGAGAATGGAATCGCCCTCGGCCCGCTTGATCATGTGCAGAAAGCCGAACTCCGAAAAGCGCGCACCGGTGTTGGTCGCGACCGAGTTCACGACTTCCTGATTGCCGCGCGTCACCAGCACGTCGGTGACTGTTTCCTCAAGCGACTTTCGCTTCGAGATCGCAAGCAGATGCGACTGGCTTTTGGTGCAGACGTTGGCAACCAGCGCGTAAGGCTCCAGGCGCTCGGACTCCAGCAGGATGGGGCCGGCGACCTCGATCTCGTCGTCGAAGGCAAGTTTGTGAATGATATTGACCGGGGCCTTGTCGAAGCAGGCCAGCTGCTTTGCAAGCTGCGCGCGGGCGGCAACTTCAATCTCGTCCGCCAGTCGCCCGATCACCTCGCCGAAGGTCCAAATCTCGTCATCGCTATACCGGCCGGTCATCAACAGATCGGTGGTATGCCACAAAGCCCTGACGCGGCTTTCGGCTGTTCCCCTCAGGACTGCGTCGTCGAGTTCCCTGAGAAACGATTTTGTCTCGTTCATGTTGACCGGCCTTAAATCTCGGACGGAGACACGCACCAGCGATACCCCTGTGGAATCATACGCGCGCAGACGCGAGTTTTCAGTAAAGGCGGCGGATAGGTATTTTTCGAAAAATTCGCTAAAATGCTTGGGAAATCGTTAATTGCCGGGTGCGGCAGCGGCACACAAGTCGCGATCGACCTGTTTCGGCGGCATCCCCTTCAAATACCCGGGAGATCGCCCGGATCCTTGGCGGCCTCGAAACGGGGGATGAGATCGGCGGGCAGCGCCACCAGTTTCGCCGTCCGGCTCATCGATGCGCCAAAAATGGCGGCCGCGGCGATCGGTTTTGCGAGCCTTGTGTACTCGGACCAGACCAGATGAAGCATCAGGGGCGGCTGCTCGCCGCTTGCCAGCATCTGCCCGGAGCGTTCGACCGCGCCCTCCGCCAGCCACCAGCGCTGCGCATCCGTAACAAGCCTTCTGAAATTGCGGATGGTGCCGGTCTGCTGGACCGGATCAACGCCGGCCAGTTGGGCGCAATATTTCATCCAGTTCAGGCCGGCCAGAATGGCGATGGCAAAATCGGCCGTCGTGGTGCCGGTGAAATCGATCACGGTATCGGCGTGGGGGCGTTGAAAGAGGTAGGCGTCGATCATTTCGATCTGACGGGCAGGTTCGCTCAACAGCTCGAACTTGTGCCCGGGCACCGCCATCACATACCGCATTGCCTCCAGGCGGGTGTGATCCCAGACCGAACCCACGTCGCCCGCCGCATCCGACAGCGTGCGTTTGCAGGCCGGATAGATCAGTTTGCCCTGATCGACGTCGCTTAGATATCGGGAAACGCGCTTGTCCAGGTCCTCAAGCAGAGCGTGAGCGGCGAAGAAATTTCCCGGCGGCTTCTTCGCCGCCGGCTTGCCAAACAGCTGCGTTTTTGAAAGTAACCAATCAAGCAAGGCCGCTGTCCCAATGCCGCGTTTATATCAATGCTAGACCCGCTCCACGAAACGATCGACCACCTTCTTCTCGCCGGCCTTTTCGAAGGCGATCGTGAGCTTGTTGCCGTCGATCTTCACCACCTGGCCGCAGCCGAATTTCTGGTGGAAGACGCGATCGCGGTGCCTTCACTCCGCCGCGTGGGCGGAAGCGGGAATTTCGATCAGTGCCACCATATAGGTCTTGATGTCGTCTGCGATTTCGGGATCAGCCTTGAGTTCAGTCAGGGTTCGCGGACGAGGTAACGGCTTGCCGTCCGCTTCTAGGCTTTCAGCATACAGCCCCAGGGCTTCCGGCGCGTTGCGTAATGCCTCGTCAATATCGTCGCCTGCGGATGTGCAGCCGGGCAGGTCCGGAAACCAGACGCCCACGGCGTGGTCCGGTCCGGCATCCTCAATGATGGCGATGTAGTGTGCCATGGCTACCTCAGTCAGGTTTCCACCCTGCGCCTTTATAGATGGCACGAACCAGGCCCTTTCCCAAGTCCTTCTTGGGGTGTGGAACGACCACCGTTTCGCCCGAGATTGGACTCTTGAAAACGTGATGAGACCCGGTGACGCGAACAAGCGTCCATCCTTCCCGCTCAAGGCGGCGAACGATGTAGCGGCTGTTGGTCAACACGACGCATCTCCAAGAGTCATGTGACCCGGAAAGCCAAGGCTAACCCGGCGGCGTCACCGCATAAATTCACAAAGAACAATAATTTTGCCTTACACCCGCTCCACGAAACTATCGACTACCTTCTTCTCGCCGGCCTTTTCGAAGGCGATGGTGAGCTTGTTGCCGTCGATTTTCACCACCTGGCCGTAGCCGAATTTCTGGTGGAAGACGCGATCGTCCAGCGAAAATTCGGAAGCTGTGCCGGTGGATTTCGCGATCAACTCGCCTTCGATGGTCACCGGTGCGCGCTTGTTGCCGCGCGCGCCTGAAAATGGCGACTGGCTTTCGTTAAAGCCGCCGCCGGCCTGGCCGCCGCCGTTGCGGCCGCGGGCGCGGTTGGCCTGCGCGCGCTGCCAGCCCGGCGTCGTGTAGCTGGAGCCGAAGGATTCCACATTGTCGAAGCGCGAGGGGCCGTAGCCGCCCGAGCCGCCCCAGCCGGAGCCGCCCTTGGATTCCGTGATCTCGACATTGTGCGCCGGCAGCTCGTCGAGAAAGCGTGACGGGATGGTGGTCGACCAGGTGCCGTGAATCCGCCGGTTGGTCGCAAAGTAGAGTTTGGCGCGGCGGCGGGCGCGGGTCAGCCCGACATGGGCCAGGCGTCGCTCTTCCTCCAGCCCGGCGCGGCCCTGTTCGTCGAGCGTGCGCTGGCTCGGAAACAGGCCTTCCTCCCAGCCGGGCAGGAACACGTTGTCGAATTCCAGCCCCTTGGCCGAATGCAGCGTCATCAGCGACACCGCGTCGTCCTCGGCGCCGCCGTCGCGGTCCATCACCAGCGAGATGTGTTCGAGGAAGCCTTGCAGGTTCTCGAATTCCTCCATCGAGCGCACCAGCTCCTTGAGGTTCTCGAGCCGGCCGGCGGCGTCGGCTGAGCGGTCCTTCTGCCACATCTCGGTATAGCCGCTTTCGTCGAGCACGATCTCGGCCAGTTCGGTGTGCGAGGTCACCTCGCTTTGCGCGCGCCAGCGATCGAAGTTTTGGATGAGATCGCGCAGGGCGCCGCGCGCCTTCGGCTTCAGCTCGTCGGTCTCGACCACGGCGCGGGCGGCCTCCGACAGCGGAATGCGGCGCTTGCGGGCGTGGTCATGCAGCATCTGCACGGTGGCGTCGCCGAGCCCGCGCTTCGGCACATTGACGATGCGCTCGAAGGCGAGGTCGTCGGCGGGCGAGTTGATCACGCGCAGATATGCCAGCGCGTCGCGGATCTCGGCGCGCTCGTAGAACCTGGGGCCGCCGATCACGCGATAGGGCAGGCCGAGGGTGACGAAACGATCTTCGAATTCGCGCATCTGGAACGAGGCCCGCACCAGGATGGCGACGTCGTTGAGCTTGTGGCCACCGCGCTGCAGCTCCTCGATCTCCTCGCCGATGGCGCGGGCTTCCTCTTCGGAATCCCAGGAGCCGGTGACGGTGACCTTTTCGCCGTCGACGTCCTCGGTGCGCAGCGTCTTGCCGAGCCGCCCCTCATTATGCGCGATCAGATGCGACGCGGCGGCGAGGATGTGGCCGGTGGAGCGGTAGTTGCGTTCCAGCCGGATCACCTTGGCGCCGGGAAAATCGTGCTCGAAGCGCAGGATGTTGTCGACCTCCGCGCCGCGCCAGCCGTAGATCGACTGGTCGTCGTCGCCGACGCAGCAGATGTTTTTGGGGGGCGCTTGTGATGTCATTCCGGGAGGTGTGACCTGCTCCCTCGCCCCGCTTGCGGGGAGAGGGTCGGGGTGAGGGGCTCTCTCCAAGAGCGCAGCCGGTGGAGAGTCCCCCTCACCCGGATTGCTCTGGCGCGCAATTGCGCTGCCGTGCAATCCGACCTCTCCCCGCAAACGGGGCGAGGCGGAGGAAGGCGCCTGCGCCAGCAGCCGCAGCCACAGATATTGCGCGACGTTGGTGTCCTGATATTCGTCGACCAGGATGAATTTGAAGCGGCTCTGGTATTGCCGGAGCACGTCGGGATGCTCGCGGAACAGCCGGATGTTCTCCAGCAGGAGATCGCCGAAATCGGCGGCATTGAGGATCTTCAGCCGCTCCTGATAGAGCGCATAAAGCTTGCCGCCGCGGCCGTTGCCGAACACCGCGGCTTCGCCGGCCGGCACCTGCGACGGCGTCAGCCCGCGGTTCTTCCAGCCGTCGATCAATCCGGCGAGCATGCGCGCCGGCCAGCGCTTGTCGTCGATATTGTCGGCTGCCAATAGCTGCTTCAGCAGCCGGATCTGGTCGTCGACATCGAGCACGGTGAAATTGGATTTCAGCTGCACCAGCTCGGCATGGGTGCGCAGGATCCGCCCGCCGATCGAATGAAAGGTGCCGAGCCAGGGCATGCCCTCGACGGCCTGGCCCAGCATCTGGCCGAGCCGCAGCTTCATCTCGCGCGCCGCCTTGTTGGTGAAGGTGACGGACAGGATTTCACCGGGTCGCGCCCGGCCCTGGCTGAGAATATGGGCGATGCGGCAAGTCAGCACCCGCGTCTTGCCGGTGCCGGCCCCCGCCAGCACCAAAACCGGGCCGTCCAGCGTTTCCACCGCCTCGCGCTGCTCGGGGTTGAGCCCGGCCAGATATTGCGGGGTTGCGGACGCGCGCGCGCGCGCGGCAATGCCACCGGCCGCAGGCTGGTGATCGGGGACTCCGGGAGGGGTCAGTCTGTTCGGCTCGGTCATCTGCGAATCGTCTTCCGCCCACGATGGCACCGCGGAGCCGTGAAGGGGAGCCTTCATAGCAGGATTGCAAGGCATATAGGGTTTTGTGGGCGGATTTGACAGGTTTTATCCCGCTTTAGCGAAGAGGGCCGGTTTGGTCGCGAGGTGCGGATTTAGTTCCCTCAATACGGGCGTCTTTCGCCGGTTAGGCGCGCCAAGCCGGGCGGAACTTCTGTTCCGAGGCCGGATTATTTTGGCAGCCATGGCGCGACGCTTTCAGCCGCGCTGAACGTGAAACAGAAAGTGGAAACGGAGGCTGTGATGCTGGGATGGGTCGTTACATTTTTGATCGTTGCGCTGGTCGCAGGCATTTTGGGCTTCGGTGGCGTCGCCGGTGCCTCCATCGAAATCGCCAAGATCATCTTCTTCATCGCGGTCGTGCTGTTTCTGGTCTCGACCGTGGTCGGCCTGGCGCGCGGCCGTACCCGCGTCCAGCCGGACGCTATTTCGAGGGCATCGTGACTTTTCGACCGATGCCCTCCGGGCGCGGCACGGTTGCGTGGGCCTTCGACAGCGCCTCGATGCGGGTGCGGATATCGGGCGGAAACGGCGCGGTCCTTCGCGCCGCCATATCGACGTGCATGGACATGTTTTCCGAGGTTGCCGACAGCCAGCCCTCGCCGGCATGACGCATTTCCTCAAAGGTGTGCAGCCGTTTCTCGTCGGCGCCCAGCAGCAGGATCGAAACCTGCACGGGATCGCCGAGATGGATCTCCCGCAAATACCGCACATGGCATTCGGCGGTGAAGGTCGAGCCCTGGCGCTCCTTCATGTAGCCCGGCCCAATTCCGAGCTTGAGCCATAATTCGTCGATGGCGCGGTCGAACATCACATTGTAATAGGCCATGTTTAGATGGCCGTTATAGTCGATCCATTGCGGCTCGATCTGCATCACCGACGCCAGAAACGGCGCGGGCCGGTGCAGGACATCGTCGCCGGCGGCAAGCGTCATTCAGCCATCCCCGTTTGTTCGACCATGGTCTCTTGACCCCTTATATATCCTTTGCCACGGTCTTTCGCCGGGAGGAACGCGTTTGGGCATCACCATCACCCATCAATTGAAGCGGCCGGAGCCGCAGGCGCTGGCGGCGACCGTTGAAGCGCTGGCCGCGCGGTTCGGCAACCGGCTGATCACCTCGCAGGCGGTGCGCGATCAGCACGCCCATACCACGACGTGGCTGGCGCCGCAGCCGCCGGACGCGGTGGTGATCGCGCAGGAGACCGCCGATATCCAGGACGTGGTGCGGATCTGCGCCAAGCACGGCGTTCCCGTGATCGCATTCGGCACCGGCACCTCGCTGGAGGGGCAGGTCAACGCGCCGGCCGGCGGCGTCTGCATCGACCTGCGCGACATGAACAGGGTGCTTGAGGTCCACGCCGACGATCTGGACTGCGTGATCCAGCCCGGCCTCACCCGCAAGGCGCTGAACGAGCATTTGCGAGACCAGGGCGTGTTCTTCCCGATCGATCCCGGCGCCGATGCCTCGCTCGGCGGCATGGCCTCGACCCGGGCGTCCGGCACCAATGCGGTGCGCTACGGCACCATGCGCGACAATGTGCTGGCGCTAAAAGTGGTGCGTGGCGACGGCGAGATTATCACCACGGGCACGCGGGCGAAAAAATCCAGCGCCGGTTACGACCTGACCCATCTGTTCGTCGGCGCCGAAGGCACGCTCGGCATCATCTGCGAACTGACGATAAAACTGCGCGGTATTCCCGAAACCATTGCGGCCGCGGCTTGCTCGTTCGAGACCGTGCGGGGTGCCTGCCAGGCGACGATACTGGCGATCCAAACCGGCATCCCCGTCGCGCGGATCGAACTGCTCAATGCCGAGCAGGTACGCGCCTGCAACTCCTATTCGAAACTGTCGCTGCCGGAGACGCCGCTATTGCTGCTGGAGTTTCACGGCAGCGAGAACGAGGTCGCCGAGCAATCGAAGAATTTCAGCGAGATCGCCAGGGAATGCGGCGGCGGCGATTTCACCTGGACCACCCGGCCCGAGGATCGGACAAAACTCTGGCAGGCACGCCACGACGCCTATTGGGCGGTCAAGGCGCTGCGTCCGGGGGCCGGCCTGGTGGCGACCGACGTCTGCGTGCCGATTTCGCGCCTCGCCGATTGCGTGACCGAAACCGAGGCGGACCTGAAGCGGCTCAGGCTGCAGTCGCCGATCGTCGGTCATGTCGGTGACGGCAATTTCCACTGCTCGCTATTGTGCGATGTCGACGACCGCGACGAAATGGCGCGCGGCGAGGATTTCATGCACCGCCTGGTGGAGCGGGCGCAATCGATGGGCGGCACCTGCACCGGCGAACACGGCATCGGGCAGGGCAAGCAGAAATACCTGAAGGCCGAACTCGGCTCCGAAGCCATCGAGGCGATGCGCGCGGTGAAAGTGGCGCTCGACCCGCAGAATATCTTCAATCCCGGAAAGATCTTGCCGGCGGCGTAAGGCCACGCAGATGATTGCTCGCCGGGATTTCCTTCTTGGAACGATCACAAGCTCCGTCTTCGCGCCGCGAGCCCGCGCCGGTTTCACGCCTGATGATGAGATCCGCGATATCCTGCGGGATCGTATCGAAAGCGCCCATCAGAGTGTTGGAATCGTCGCATCCTTGTTTGATGCCGGCAATCAGAAGACCGTAACCTATGGCCGCAGCGATGCTGCGAACGGCCGCCCGCTCGATGGCGACACCGTGTTTGAGATCGGCTCGATCACAAAAGTCTTCACGGCACTGTTGCTGGCGGAGATGGTGACGCGCGGTGAAGTCGCGCTGGACGATCCCGTCGCCAAATATCTTCCCGGCAATGTGAAAATGCCGGCGCGCAACGGCAAGCAGATCAGCTTCCTGGACCTTGCGACCTACAGCTCCGGTCTGCCGCGGCTTCCCGACGGGATATCGGACAGCAGCAACAATCCCTATGCGGCTTACACGGTCGATCAGCTTTACGTCTTTCTCTCCAATCATACCCTGCGTTTCGATCCGGGCACGCATTATGAGTATGCCAATCTGGGATTCGGCCTGCTCGGGCACGTCCTCGCGCTGCGGGCCAACGCTAGCTACGAGGATCTCCTGGTGTCGCGCGTCTGCGCGCCGCTGGGACTGCAGGATACCCGCATCGCGCTGACGGCCTCGATGCGCGAGCGCCTGGCGCAGGGCCATCTCTCCAATCTCGAGCCGGCCTCGAATTGGGATTTGCCGACGCTGGCCGGCGCCGGCGCGCTGCGCTCGACCGCCAACGATCTTCTCAAATTCATGAAGGCCACGTGCCTGACGGAGGCCGGCGCGCCGCTTCGCACCGCGATCGAGCTGTTGCTGCAGACCCGTCGCCCGACGGATGCCGCCAATGTCAAAGTAGGCCTGGGCTGGTTTATCACATCGGGAAACAACGACCAGATGGTCTGGAAAGACGGCATGACCGGCGGATACGCCTGCTTCGCCGGGTTCTCCACCCGGCTCCGATCCGGGGCGGTCGTTCTATCCAACACGGCAAACACCACCAACGACATCGGGTTTCATCTGGCCAATGCCGCGAACAACGTCGCGCAATACCCGCCCGAGGTCGCGGTCGATCCCGCCGTTCTCGCGACATATCAGGGCACCTACCAGTTGACGCCCAATTTCGCGCTTGCCATTCGCGCTGAGGGTGGGAGGCTGTTCGTGCGCGCGACCGGGCAGAGCGAGTATGAATTATTCGCCGAAAGCGAGAATCGTTTCTTCCTGCGCATCGTCGACGCGCAGGGGACTTTTCTTCGCGACAAGGACGGGAAGGTGGATCGGCTGCTCTGGCATCAGGGCGGAAAATATCAGTATTGTCCGCGCGTCCCCTGACGCGAAAGTTGATCCTCAACTGAGCATCGCGCGATGAACATCGTCGGCCCGCAACAACTGAAGCTGAACGTCGATGATGCGAATTCGGTCTCCGCGCTGCTGCAGCGGCCGCCGGGGGCGCGCGCCTGCTTCATCTTCGCCCATGGCGCCGGTGCCGGGATGACCCACCCGTTCGTGGAAACGGTGGCAACCGGCCTTTACGACCGCGGCATCGCAACGTTGCGCTATCAGTTCCTGTACATGGAAAAGGGCAGCAGGCGCCCGGACGCGCCGGCGACCGCTCATGCCGCGGTGCGGGCCGCGGTGGCGGAGGCGGCGCGATGCTGCGCGGGCCTCACTTTGTTTGCCGGCGGCAAATCATTCGGCGGCCGCATGACGTCGCAGGCCCAGGCCATCGCGCCGCTGGCCGGCGTCCACGGACTGGCGTTCCTTGGCTTTCCCCTGCACCCGGTTGGCAAGCCTTCTGACACGCGGGCAAAGCATCTCGGCAATGTCCACATCCCCATGCTGTTTATCCAGGGCACGCGCGACAAGCTCGCCGAATTGTCGCTGCTTGAACCGCTGGTGAAGCGCCTCGGGGCATCGGCGTCGCTGCATCTGGTCACGGAGGCCGACCATTCCTTCCACGTGCCGGCGCGTTCGGGAAGCAGCGACCGCGAGGTCATGACCGGCATTGTCGCGAAGCTGTCAGACTGGATCGGCGCGACCGCAGGGTGACGCCGAGCCGCACTCCGGAAAGACCTTGCCGACGATACAGAGTCTGTGTTCAAAAAATACGGCGGCCGCGACCGGTACCGCGGCCGTCTACGCTCGCGGACATCCGGGGCAGGGCGATGTGGCGGTTCAAGAAGGGCAAGGGCAAGGAAGTCTGGGAAGAGGACATCCAGTGGCCGATAGGCGATATTGAAGCGGCGCACAGGATACGCGAGATCTGCCGTTCCGCAGCCGGCAGTGCGGAAGAAGTAGCTGGCCTTGCCGGCCGCACCGATAACAAGAACAACAAGGACAAGACCGCAAGAAACAAGTACGAGGCCGAGCGCTACGAACGCGCCGCCAAGGCGGCGATGGTAATCGCAATGAAGATTTCCGATGGCCTGATGCGGGATGCTTCGGTACGCCAGATCGTGAACCTCTGCGTGAAGGCTGACGATCTGAAGACGGCGCGGACATTGTTCCGCGCGATTCAGGCCGTCTCGATCCGGGAGGATGTGCTCAATGACCATCCGGTACTTCGGCAGTAAAGCGCCGGCGCGAGCTTTTTGAAATTCCGCGCGCTGCGGCCGCAAATCTCGAAAGAAGTCTTGAAATGCACGAGGACATTCTGGCGAAACTGGAGCAGCGCCTCGGACGGCTGCATGCGCGACAGCGATTGGGAATCGAGACCGATCACGAGGCCCAGATATTCGGCCAGGGCCTCACCTTCTTTCATTTGGAAAACGCGTCCTTCGCGCGGTCGATCATTCGAAACGCCCTGAGGCTGAGCGGGCTTTACTGGCGCGCACGGCGGAATACCGAACGCATCGTCGTCAGGAACAACGACATCGCGTTTAAGGATTTGCCGCCGCGTTTTGCGGGTTTCACCATTCTGCATATCAGCGATCTGCACGCCGACATGAACGAGGTCGCGATGCAGCGGCTGGGCGAACTCGTCGGCGACATCCGCTACGACCTCTGTGTTCTGACCGGCGACTATCGCGGCGAGACCTTCGGACCCTTCGAGGCCGCGCTGGAAAGCGTCGGACGCGTGCGAAGCCATCTCAGTGGGCCGGTTTACGGCGTGCTGGGCAACCACGATACCATTCGAATGGTGCCGGGGCTGGAAGCGATGGGGATACGGATATTGCTCAATGAATGCCAGGCGATCGAGCGCGGCGATCAGCGCATCTTTCTGGCCGGGGTCGACGACGCGCATTTCTATCGGATGGACAACATCGAAAAAGCCGCGACGCAGATCCCGGATGGCGGGTTCGCGATCTTGTTGTCGCACACGCCTGAAATCTACCGCCAGGCGGCGCACGCGAATTTCAGATTGATGCTGAGCGGGCATACCCACGGCGGCCAGATCTGTCTGCCCGGATCGATCCCGATCACGCTGAGTTCGGCGCTGCCAAGGCGGATGGGGGCGGGCCCATGGCAGCATCACAATATGATTGGCTATACCTCGGTGGGCGCCGGATCGAGCGTCGTTCCGGTGCGCCTCAACTGTCCTCCCGAAATCACCCTTCACCGCCTTGGTGCCGGCTAGCAATTCCTGATTTGACGCGTTTTCTTAACGCGAACCGGTCTCCACTTCGCCTGAAAACGCTCTGGCACTAGTATGGTTCGTCGCGCAAATGGGCGCGGAACAGCAGGCGCGACAGCACGAGCTCGCCGACCAGAAAGATCCCCACGCCAAGCACGACATCGACGGCTGTCAGCAACAGCACGTCGCGGCATGCCAGCATTGGAAACAGCGATTCGGGGATCTGGTCGAGTCCGAGCGCCCGGCTGCTCGGCGGCAAACCCAGGCGGCGCTTCACGAAGCTGGAGAGCAGATCGCCGGCCATCGCCGCGCCCGCCACGATGGCGCCGATCGTCAGGTCGAGACCGACCAGAGGGGCGCCTGCGGTCGTGACCAGGATCGAAATCATAATGCCGCGGATGGTTTTCGATGACCCGAACACGGGCCGTCCATCGAAAAATCTAAAGCCGAAGTCCAGCGGAACAGCAAAATGGTGTCCGAGCATCTTTTTGGCTACCACCGGAGCGCCGTTGGCCAGCGTCAACAACGCCATTAATTGCAGGATCGGTAAAATATGCATCCGCGCAGCCTATCGCGGTTGGCATCCCCAGTCATTCGCTTCGACCGGCCGCCAAGCCGGGGCGCCAGGCCAAGCAAGAGTCCCAAGGTATCCGCGTCAGGCGAGTCGTCGTCGCGCACGGAAGCGGCCGGCGAGACGACCGCGAGCGATGGCCACCACTGCTCTATGCGGATCGGGTGAAATCGGTCCAAAGTCCGATAAACACATGCAGGATCAGAATGACGCCGGCAAGGCTGAGGCAGACAAAGGCGGCATCAAGCAAGTAGTCAGCTCCGGCAAGCTTTCCGAGCAGGACCGAAGCCATCACACCGAACATCCCTGCCACGCCCAGCAGGGTCGCGATTTTGGGAGCCGACATGAATATCCCTCCTGTTGCTTTCCTCGGTAGTCTTCGCTCCGTTTTGGTTTTTGTATCCGACAGCCATGGCTGTTGGTCAGTTCGAAGGCCACGCCTGTCCCGGGCGGTTGTCATTGATTCATATCAACCGGCACGCCGATGTGAGGTACGACTAGCCAGAGTTGGTCGGCCGAATCTTGCGGCAGCCGGCAGCGTCGCCCGCCGGTGGTCATGCAAACTCCCTGCACGAAAAAGCCTTGACCCCGTCATTGCAGGATGGTCCGAAGGACGATGCGCAATCCGACGCGGCTTCCGTTCTTTTATGGCTGGATCATCGTGGCGGTGACGTTCGTCACCATGGCGATCGGGGTCAACGCGCGCACCGCGTTTTCGCTGTTCTTTCCGCCGATTGTCGACGAGTTCGGATGGGAGCGCGGCGTCACCGCGGGCGCCTTCTCGTTCGGCTTTGTGGTTTCCGCCGCCGTGGCTCCGCTGATCGGCCGCCTGATGGACCGCGCCGGTCCCCGCGGCGTGATGGAACTCGGCGTCGCGCTAATGGCCGGAGGCCTGCTGTTGGCGCCGCTGACGACGCAGCCATGGCATTTGTATGTGACGATCGGCGTCATGGTCGGCGCCGGAAGCATCTGTCTCGGTTACTCCGGCCAATCGCTGTTTCTGCCGAACTGGTTCATTCGCCGCCGCGGCCTTGCGATGGGGCTGGCATTCGCCGGCGTCGGATTGGGCTCCATGACGCTGTTGCCGTGGGTGCAGCTCATGATCGAGCAGACCGGCTGGCGCACCGCCTGCACGGCGATGGGCATCCTGGTTGTGGTCGTGCTGGCGCCGATCAACCTTTTGCTGCGGAAACGGCCGGAGGACATTGGTCTCGAGCCGGATGGCGACGCGGCGCCGTCGGCATCGTCGGCGAAGCCATTGTCCTATATCGTCGATCCGGTCTGGGCCGGCACCGACTGGACGCTGAGCCGTGCGCTCCGCACCGCGCGGTTCTGGTGGATATCGCTCGGCTATTTCGGCGGCTTGTATATCTGGTACGCAGTGCAGGTTCACCAGACCAAATATCTGCTCGACATCGGCTTCAGCCCAAATGTCGCGGTCTGGGCATTGGGCGCGGTCAGTCTGCTCGGTATCCCGGGCCAGATATGGCTCGGGCACCTGTCCGACCGGGTGGGGCGCGAATGGGTCTGGACTGCGGGCTGCTCAGGCTTTGCAATCTGCTTTGCGGCGCTGATCGCGTTGAAATCCTTTCCGACATTGATGCTGGTCTATCTCATGGTCGTGGCGCAGGGCGCGCTCGGCTATGGCCTGACCTCGATCATGGGCGCGGTGGTGCTGGAGATATTTCAGGGCAAGCATTACGGCAGTATCTTCGGCACCGTGATGCTGGCAGCGCTTGCAGGTGGTGCCGCCGGCCCCTGGGTCACCGGCTTGCTGCATGATCTCACCGGCAATTATGCGATTGCGTTTGCGATCGGAATTGCCGTCTGCGTCTTGTCTGCGATGGCGATCTGGCTGGCGTCACCCCGCAAAATCCGCGCGGTCGCGGGCCAGCTGCACCGGATACGAGGCGGGATGACCGCTGGCTAGAGGGCTCAAACCGGCGTGAATTGAGTCGGATTCCTGCCAAAACTCACCATTTACGGGACTTGCCGATGGCGGCGGCTTGTGGGCTTAATCCGCCTCCGAAACAACTCTGACCGCAGCGAGGGCCCATGAACGAGCATGTTCAGACCGCAACGACCGAGCCGCTTTTCAATCCCCTGGCGCCGGAGTTCATTCGCGATCCCTATCCGTCCTACGAACGGCTCCGCACCACCGACCCGATGCATGTCACGCCGTTCGGAATGTTCCTTGCGAGCCGGCATGCGGAGGCCAGTCTGGTCCTGCGCGACAAGCGTTTCGGCAAGGATTTCGTCGATCGGTCGGTGCGGCGGTACGGACCCAAGATCATGGAGGAGCCGGTCTTTCGCAGCATGAGCCACTGGATGCTGCAGCAGGATCCGCCCGACCACACCCGCCTGCGCGGCCTGGTGGTGAAAGCCTTCACCGCGCGCCGGGTCGAGGACATGCGTCCACGCATCCAGCAGGTCGTCGACCAAACGCTCGATGCGATCGAAGGCCAGGGCCACATGGACCTGATCGAGGATTTTGCGTTCCGCCTGCCGGTGACGATCATCTGCGACATGCTCGGAATTCCCGAGGATCACCGCGAAGCCTTCTACAAGAGCTCGCGCGACGGCGGGCGGCTGCTCGATCCGGTGCCGCTGTCGCCGGCCGAAATCGCCGAGGCCAATGCCGGCAACCTGATGGCCCAGATGTATTTCCAGCAACTGTTCGAGTTGCGGCGGAAGAGTCCCGGCGACGATCTTGACGACGCAACTGGTGCAGGCCGAGGAAGACGGCAGCAAGCTCTCCAATGAGGAACTGACCGCCAACATCATCCTGTTGTTCGGCGCCGGCCATGAGACCACCGTCAATCTGATCGGAAACGGGCTATTGGCACTGCATCGCAATCCCGATCAGCTCGAGTTGCTCAAGGCCAGTCCGGCACTGATCACCAACGCCATCGAGGAATTCCTGCGTTACAACTCCTCGGTACAGCTGACCGGCCGGGTGGCGCTGGAAGACATCGACGACCTCGGCGGCAAGAAAATCCCGAAAGGCGAAAGCGTGCTGTGCCTGTTGGGTTCGGCCAACCGCGACCCGGCGGTCTATCCCGACCGGCCGGACCGGCTCGACATCACCCGCCCCAAAATCCGCCCGCTGTCCTTTGGCGGGGGCATCCACCTCTGCCTCGGCGCCCAGCTGGCGCGCATCGAGGCCGAGATTGCGATCGCGACTTTGCTGCGCCGCCTGCCGGAGCTGCGGCTCGACGACGCCGAAAATCCGGAATGGCGGCCGACCTTCGTGCTGCGTGGCCTCAAGAGGTTGCCGGCGAGCTGGTAACGGCATCCGCCAGCCAAAGTCTTCGGGGGCCGAACAAGCCTCGCAAGCATTGCAACGCGATGCATGCGAGATTTGTTTCGAATCCGTCGAAGGTCTTTGGGAGGGCGCTATTCTGCCGTGGTCGGATCGATAACCGACCGCACCCGTGCGACGACGTTGGCCGGAAACCCACCCTTTTGCGCATGCATCCTAACGGTTGCCTCGTCCGGCGCGTTGTATACGCAATATATCTTGTCGTCGGTCACGTAGCTCTGGACCCACTGAATTTGCGGGCCCATGGCCTGCAGGACGCTACATGACTTCTGCGATATGGCTTGTAACTCCTGCGGCGGCAACTTTCCTGCTGCGGCGATCTCCCGTTCAATCACGAATTTGGGCACGGTCCTCTCCTCTGGGCATTCGGGCACGCTCCGTGCGCGCCCGCAAAACCAGATAGGTTCAGGAAGGATCGGACGTCTTGAGGCCCAAGTCCCGGTGCGACAGTTGGCTCACGCCGCGACAAGGGACAGATGCCCTGCCTCAGAGGAGCCTGCTGTTCATGCCGAGGCCTGCGTCGCGGGCAAGGACAATGGCCTGGTAGCGATGCTCGACGCGAATCTTGTCGAAGACCCGCGTGATGTGGTTTCGAACCGTTTTCTCCGCAAGCCCGAGCGATACTGCAATCTGCGAATTGTCCATCCCTTCCGCGATGCCTTCGAGCACCGCACGCTCACGCGGTGTCAATCCGCCGAGCGGAAGCGGGTCGCGGCTGGCGCCGGCGTCAGGTTCGGCGAGAAATTTGCGCAGTTCGCCAAGCAATCGCGGCCACTCCGGCTCGTCCGGAAGCGGCATATGGTTTTCGCTATCGAGCTGAACGAAGCGACAGTTCGGAATAAGGCTCGCAAGCAGGCGACCTTCGTCGATCGGAACCACCGAATCCCGCTCCGGATGCACGACGAGAACCGGGCATTTGATCTTGCGGGCAGCTTCCCTTACGTCCGCATTCCAGCCAATTCGGAGCAGTCGAACGGCGGTTTCGGCGGAGGTCGCCGCGCGCATCTGGTCGCACCACGAACGCAAATATTCGAGCGTGCCACCCGGCTGGAATGCCGAAGCCCACACCTGCAGCAGCGCGTGATTCTCCTGTCCCCAGCCGAGCTGGGTGAGATCGAGCAGCAATCGTCCTTTCTCGACCTCTTTCGGTCGATGCGACCAACGCAATCGCCCAAGTGCGTAGGTGCCATAGAGGATGAGATGGCTGACGCGCTCTGGATAGCGGGCGGCGTATTCGATCGCGATGGGGCCGCCCTGACAGGTCGCCAGCAGCGCAAATCTCTTTAGCGAGGCCGCTTCGACGACGCATTCGAAATCTCGAATCCAGTTCTCAAATGAAAGATCGGAAACATCCCGATCGGAGAGGCCGCAGCCGCGCGTGTCGTAGCGCAGGAGTTTGTGATCCCGAGCGAAGGCGTCAAGCCAGGGCCGCCAGGCAAGGCTCCTCCATTGGTGCTCGAGATGGGTGAGCCAGGTTGCCGACATCACCAACGGCGGACCTTCCCCGCTGACGGCGTAGGCCAGCCTGACACCGTCGGCGGACCTGCAAAATCGGATGTCCTGGTTCATGGCTCCCAGCCAATCGGCAACCGTAACGCTGCCGCGACCGTAGCACAATTTCCTTGTCGAGAAGGCTCGAAGGCAGCAATTCAGGCGCCGAAGGCCAATTGACCGGGATTCGCGTAAATCAGCAAATCGGCCTGAACAAATACGATTTTGCCATCGTTCGCTAGTATAAGGAGTGGAGCGCGGCCAACGCCCTGTGCATGTTCTGCTTCCGCGGGAGCGGTCCGCCGCCGACACATCTTCGGGAGACACCGTGCAGACGACGCTGCTCGGATTGGCGATTGCCTTTATCATTGCGCTGGTAGCGGCGCTGATCGGGCCGTACTTCATCGACTGGAATCAATTCCGGCCCCAGTTCGAGGCCGAGGCCACGCAGGTGATCGGCGCGCCGGTGCGCGTCGCCGGCAAGCTCGATGCGCGCCTGCTGCCGACGCCATCGCTGCGACTGCGCTCGGTGGTGGTCGGCGGCGCCAACGATCTCGGCAAGGTCCGCGCCGACAAGCTCGATGTCGAGTTCAGCCTGGGCTCGCTGATGCGCGGCGAATGGCGCGCCACCGAACTGACCATCAACGGCATGGCGCTCGATCTCGGCCTGGATTCCAAGGGCCGGATCGACTGGCCGGCATCGACCGGCAAGTTCAATCTGGGGACGCTTGCCATCGACCGGCTGAACCTGACCGGCCGCATTGCGCTGCATGATGCGGCGAGCCGGGGGACGCTGGAGCTGAACGATATCGTCTTCAGCGGCGACGTGCGCTCGCTGGCTGGATCGGTGCGCGGCGACGGCAACTTCATGCTGTCAGGGATGCGCTACCCGTTCCGGGTATCGTCCGGTCAAAGCGCCGACGGCGGCGGCACCCGCGTCCATCTCAGTATCGATCCCGGCGCGCGCCCACTATCCGCCGATCTCGATGGGGTACTGTCTTTCGAGGCGCGGGCGCCGCGCTTTGAGGGGACGATCGCTCTCGCCACTCCCGCCGGGCTCAAGGCCAGGGGCGGCATCCCGATCACGCCGTGGCGGATCGCGGCCAAGGTCAAGGCCGATCCGGCCGCGGCAAAACTCGAACACCTCGAGGCCGGCTACGGCCCTGAAGAACGCGCGCTGAAATTCGCAGGCGCCGCCGACATTCGTTTTGGCGCATCGCCGCTGCTGCGCGGCGTACTGTTCGCGCGGCAGCTCGATGCCGACAGATTCCTCTCCAGGGAGAATAGCAAGGACGATAACGCCGCCGAGCGGATCCGCTTGTTGCCGGCAATGCGCGCGCTGATGGCTGATGTTCCGCAGACACCGATTGCGGCGCAAATCGAGTTCAGTTCGGACCAGATCATGCTGGGTGGCCGTCCACTGCAGAACCTTGCCGCCGATCTCCACAGCGACACCAAATCCTGGACCGTCGACCGGCTGGATTTTCGCGCGCCCGGTGTGACCCACGTGGAGCTAAGCGGCACCAACGCGCAGTCCCCCCCATCCGGCGGCTTCACTGGCGCGCTCAGCGTCGAGTCCACAGATCCGGACGTGCTGGTGGCATGGTTGCAGGGCCGCAGCGATCATGCCTATCGCAGTCAAAGACCGCTGCATTTGCGCGGCGACGTCAGCGTGGCCGCAGGCCACGTTGCGATCGAGGCCATGAAGGCTGATTTCGATGGCGGCGCCGTGGAGGGGCGGGTTTCGCTCTCAAATCAGCCGACCGGCAGCGGCTCCCGCTTCGATGCGGAACTGAAGGGGGAACGCCTCGATCTCGACGCCGCAGCGGCGTTGGCGCGTTCGCTGGCCGGCCCGCCAGGCGAATGGCCTGAGGAAGCGCTGGTCTCGCTCGACATCGGCCGCGCCATTTCGGCCGGTCAGGAATTGCGGCCGTTCTCGGCGAAGCTGGGCTACGGTCCGAATTTTTTCCTGCTCGACCGGTTGAAGATCGGTCAGCCCGATAGCGTAATGCTGGAGGGTAGCGGCAATTTCGATCGCGCCAGTTTGATCGGAAAGCTCGTGCTGGATTCCACCGCAGTGTCGCTGGGCCAGCTGACGGGGCTTATAGCGCCGTTTGCGCCGTCGTTTGCCTCGCGGCTCACCGCGTTGGGAACGGGTCCAGGCCCGGTGCGCGCAAAACTCGTGCTCGATCTCAACAAGAATAAAGCACGAGCCGATGGTCCCATCGCTTCCGCCTCGCTCGATCTCGACGCGCCGCAACTCAAGGGCGCCGTCACGCTGACGGCAACGCCCGCCGTCGCCGCCCTGCGCGCGATCGATCTCGACGCGCTCCGAAACAGCGAATTCAGTATCGAGACGAAGCTGTCCTCGGAACGCGGCCGTTCACTGCTGGTCTTGCTGGGGCTGGATCGCGCGATCGCGGCCGGCGAAGGTCCGGCGCAATTTCAGGGATCGGTGACCGGCGTGTGGCGTGCGCCGCTGCGCTTGAACGTGAAGATGTCGGGCACGGGACTTGACGCCGAAGCGCAGGGAACCGCCGACCCCTGGGGGTCGGAGCCCCGGGCCAGCGTCAATTTGCGCATCCGCAGCGCCAGCCTTGCGCCTTTGTTCGATCTCAAGCCAGCGGACACGTTGGCGCGGAATATCAGCCTGTCGTCGCGCCTGTCGCTCGCGGGCGGCAAACTGACCGTGGATGACCTGGACATCACGATGGCAGGCTCGCGGTTGCGCGGGCGCGTGGCGGTGAGCCTTGATGATGAGAGGAATGTCGAGGGCGAAGTCGGTCTCGACGCGCTCGATCTCAAGCCGATATTTGCGCTGGCCATCGGTGCTGCCGGACGCGAGCCGGCCGAGCCACTCGGTTCCGGGTTGCTGAAAGGCTGGCGCGGCCAGATCGCATTTCAGGCGCTGCGCGGAGAGCTGCCGGGCGGCGGCGAACTGCGCCCTGTCAGCGGTCGCGTCAGGAGCGATGGTCAATCGCTGGCATTCGACGCCATCAAGGGCGGGATCGGCGGCGGTGAGGCGACCGCCGATATCGACGCCAAACCGGGAGCCAATGGAATTTCGTTGAATGCGCGCGTTCAGCTCTCGGCTGTCGACGGTGCGGCACTGCGTTATCGCGCGCTGAAGATGCCTGCCGGCCGCGTGTCGATGCAGATGACGCTTTCGAGCGAGGGACGCAGCGTGTCGGCGCTGACGGGGGCGTTGTCCGGAAGCGGAACCGTGACGCTGGAGTCCGCCAAAGTCACGGGGCTCGATCCGCGCGCCTTCGACGCCGCGATCCGCGCCAGCGACAGCGGGCAGGCGACCGACGACATCAGGCTGCGGCGGATCGTCGAGGCAGTTCTGTCGGCCGGCGCGCTGTCGGTCAAGTCGGCACAAATTCCATTCAATATCCGGGACGGCCGGCTTCGCGTTGACGCGACCACGCTCGATGCCCAGGGCGCCCGCGCCATCATATCCGGTGGATTCGATATTCCCGCCGATCAGGCCGATATCCGTGCCATCCTGGCTTCGACCGCGGTCGGGCAGGCGACCGGCGGTCCGGAAATTCAGCTGTTCGCGGTGGGTTCGCCCGATGCGTTCAATCGCATAGTCGATGTGGCGACGCTGTCGTCATGGCTGGCGGTGAGGGCGATCGATCGCGAAACCCGAAGGCTTGATGCGATCGAGCGCGGCGAGCCGCCGCCTGTATTTCCGGCGTCGATACCGCCGCCTTCGGACGCGCAGCCTTCGACCGAGGCGCCGGATATGGTCCCCTCGGAGCAGTTGCTTCCCGGTCGCGATCCGCGCCGTCTCCAGCTCAAGCCCAGGGTGGGTGCTCCCCGTCCGCCGGTCGCACCGCCAGCTCCCAATGCACCTGTGGTGGGCCAGCAGGCAGCGCCACTGCCGCCGCCAATCGAGGTTCGCCCCGCTCCCGCCATCATGCCGCGGCCGCCGAAGCCGAAGCCGCCGCTGGTGCTGACGCCACCGGTTGCGCCGCCGCCGCGATAGGCGTTCTGGCGCGCGGGCCTGGCGGGTCGCCACATTCCAATGAACGCGAGCCTTGTCTTCGGGAATGTGCAGGCCAAAGCGGGGTTTAACTCAGCGGCTGGAGGCTCGCGCATAGCAGGCAGGAGGTACACATGATCAAGCCAGTGATCAGGTTAATGACACTCGTGATGTTTTTGATGGCGCTGATCGGCGCGCCCTCGTTGGTTCCGGCTTTCGCCGCCGGAGGCGGTGATCCCCCCGCTGCCACCCCGCCGGCGCCGGACGCCAAGTCCACCCCCATGAAGTCCACCCATAAGGCCAAAAAGAAGACCGAAAAGCAGTCCGGCCTCCACGACTCGGCCTTTGCCAGCGGTTATCGCGCAGCCTATGCGACGATCTACGACCGCCACGATTATGCTGACGCCATCGAGCAGTTGAAGGCGCTCGGCCATGACGATCATCCGAATGTTGCCAATCTGATCGGCTATTCCTATCGCAAGCTTGGCGACTACAAGCTTTCGCAAGTCTGGTACGAGCGCGCCCTGAAAGCCGACCCCAACCATGTCCTGACCTGGCAGTATTACGGCCTGTGGCAGATCGAACAGGGCAACCGCGACCAGGCGCAATATCACCTGAGCCGGATCGCTGCGATCTGCGGCACCGATTGCGCGGAATACCGGTCATTGGCGGCGGCGCTCGAAAAACCGCCCGGCACCGGCCTGGTTTATTAGGTTGTGCGAGCTCGGCGGGCGCGTCCTGGTCGAAGCGCCCGCGCTGCCTCGTCCAATAGAGCCTCTTCCGTTTTGATTGAATCGAAACGGGACTCTAGAGCCTGTTTCAACTGAGTTGAATCAGGCTCCAGCGTTATCTTTTTGTTTGAGCATGATCTTTTCGGAAAACCGGTTTCCACTTTTCCGGATCATGCTCTAGATTCTTGACTTGATGCGTCTTCGTGACGCGAACCGGGAACTACTCCGGATCAAGTTCGGGGCAGGCTTTCGCTTGAAAACGCTCTAGCCTTGCGGCTTCGAATCCGATGCGGCGGATGTAGCGCGGGTCCTGAAATAATCCAGCACGAAGAGGCGGATCGCGGACGACAGATTGCCCTGCTGACGATTGCTGTCGATCTCGCCGACCAGTTCCGACAGCGTCATGTCGCGGAGTCCGGAAATTTCCTTCATGCCGTTCCAGAACGCCTCTTCCAGGCTGACGCTGGTCTTGTGACCGGCGACCACGATCGAGCGCTTCACGACTGGCGATTTCATGACGCGTCCTCGCCGTCAATCCGGTGCTGATCCAGCAAGTCGTCGGCGCGGTCGGCGCGCCGCTGGTCAAGAACGCGTTCGGATTTGGTTCGGCCGAACCGCGCCCGGTTGGCATCGGCCTGTTTCGCCGCCTGTTCGCGCCCGGCGCGTTTCTTGAATCGCTTCAGGTTGACCACATCCCCCATGCCTGCCTCCATCATGCAATCAATTGGGAGCGCGCAACACCGTCACAAATGCGCGCGGGATCGCGCTTCGCTGGCTCGGTCGTCATCGATAGAATCCCCGTCAATCCGGCTCTCTGATAACATCAAAAAATATGCTTTCGCTCTGCGGAAACCAAATAATTCGTGCTGTACCATGCTCAGGCGCAACGGCGATAGCCGATCAATCTCATTCTTTAGGCGTTGTCACCCATAACCATGTTCCCCGAAGCCCGTATTTTCACGGGGGTCGCCGCGGTGATCAGCCCGGATGTGTCATTTTGTCCGGCCGCACCAGCCGGTCGAATTCATCAGCCGAAACAAAGCCGAGCCGGGTTGCCTCTTCCTTCAAAGTGGTTCCACGGGCGTGCGCCGACTTGGCGACCTTCGCGGCGTTGTCGTAGCCGATCCTGGGAGCAAGCGCGGTGACCAGCATCAGCGAACGTTCCATCAAATCCCGGATGCGTTTTTCGTCGGCGCGTATTCCATCGATGCAATGCGCGGTGAAGGACCGCGCGACGTCGGACATCAATCGGATGGAATGCATCATGCAGTATGCCCAGCGCCGGCTTGTAGACGTTGAGCTCGAAATGTCCCTGGCTGCCGGCGACGGTCATGGTGGTCTGGTTGCCGAACACCTGACAGCAAACCATGGTCACCGCCTCGCACTGGGTCGGGTTGACCTTGCCCGGCATGATCGAGGAACCCGGCTCGTTCTCCGGCAGGATCAGTTCGCCGAGACCGGAACGCGGACCCGAGCCCAATAGGCGGATATCGTTGGCGATCTTGAACAGGCCGGTGGCGACCGAGTTGATCGCGCCGTGCACGAATACATAGGCATCATGCGAAGCCAGCGCCTCGAATTTGTTGCGCGCGCTTGAGAAGGGCAATTTTGTGATCCTGGCGACGTGCCTGGCAAACAGTCGGGCGAATTTCGGTTTCGAATTGAGGCCGGTACCGACCGCGGTGCCGCCTTGCGCCAGCGGGTAAAGATCCTTCACCGCCATGCGCAGCCGGGCGATGCCGCTCTCGAGCTGCGCGGCGTAGCCGGAAAATTCCTGACCCAGCGTCAGCGGCGTCGCATCCTGGGTGTGGGTGCGGCCGATCTTGACGATGCCGGCAAACGCCTTTTCCTTCTTGCGCAGCGCACGGTGAAGTTCGCCGAGCGCGGGGATCAGGTCCGCGGTGATGTGCATCACGGCCGCGATATGCATCGCGGTCGGGAACGCGTCGTTCGACGACTGACTCATATTGACGTGGTCGTTGGGATGAACCGGCGCCTTGGCGCCGAGCTTGCCGCCAAGCAGCTCGTTGGCGCGGTTGGCGATCACCTCATTGAGGTTCATGTTGGTCTGCGTGCCGGAGCCGGTCTGCCAGACCACCAGCGGAAAATGATCGTCGAGCGTGCCGTCGATCACCTCGCGCGCGGCGCGGGCGACGGCGCGGGCGCGGCGCTGGTCGAGCAGTCCGAGTTCGCGGTTGGTTTCCGCCGCGGCGAGCTTGACGATACCGAGCGCGTGAACGATTTCGATCGGCATCCGGTCAGCGCCGATGCGGAAATTCTGCCGCGAGCGCTCGGTCTGCGCGCCCCAGTAGCGGTCGGCGGGAACCTCGATCGGGCCGAAGCTGTCACTCTCGGTGCGGGTGGAACCGGACCGCAATGATGTTGTCGATCGAGCCATGGATCATGTCCGTTACGCGAGGCCGCATTTTACGAAGCCAACTGACGCTGGTTCATTGTACTGCGGCGCGTTTCTTGCGCGCGGATTATTTCTTGCGGAAGCGATCCAGCCGCACGACTTCGGCGCCCTCGTTCGGCTTCGCCGCTGGTTCCTGATCCTCGGTGGCAGGCGCCGGAACCGTCAGGGTCGAGGGGGCCGGAACTGCCGGAAGGTTTGTCGCCGGTGCCTCGGCTGCCGGGTCGGCCGGCTCGAACTGCAGGCCGAATTGCACCGACGGGTCGAAGAAGCTCTTGATGGAATTGAACGGAACCACGAGACGCTCGGGGATTCCGCCGAACGACAGCCCGACCTCAAACCGATCCTCAGTCACCACGAGGTCCCAGAACTGGTGCTGCAGAATCACCGTCATTTCTTCCGGATATTGCGCGAGCAGCCGTGGCGACAGCTTCACGCCATCCGCGGTGGACAGGAAGGTGATGAAAAAATGATGCTCGCCCGGCAGGCCGTGCTCGGCGGCGTCGGCCAGGACACGCCGCAGCACCCCGCGCAGCGCGTCGCGCGCCAGGACATCGTATCGGATATGATCGGTCGCCATTCTCAATCCTGTCGCGTTCAGATGCTGCCGGTGGATCGGCGGCGACGCCGGGGTGGTCCGACTCGCCCATCTGTCCATGGTACCCCGACGGCGGGCCGAGGTCAGCAGGCGTTATGCCGGTGGCGAAAATTCCCGCAAAACGCGGGCCAGATTAAAGGCCTGCCAAATTGAAGTGGAGGCTTCTGTTGCCAGGTGCCTCCGAACCCCGCCTAGCGGAGCTTAACCCACTAGGACTTTAGACTTGGTTTTTCAAACCGCTTACGCGGCCTGAGCAACCGGAGCATAGTTGTCGTTTGCAACTATTGCATAGCCCGATAACGGCGGAACCATACCGAGAAAAAACACGCCCTTTACGCCCTCGTCGATCCTGTTTCGCCCCCGCCGAAACCCGCCTCTCTTGCGCGGCGGGCTTTGGTGGAGGCGCCGGGTACTGCCCCCGGGTCCGAATGGTTTATTGCGACGGCAATTTATTTCCATAGCCGGCGAACCGGCACTGCCAATATAGGGTGCAAAAGTTGAGAAAAACAGAGCCTTCGCAGGGCGTTCCGGCTCGAAATGGGGCGAAACACGCCGAATTGGGTTGGCCTCGCCGGGGCCGTCGTTCTAAATCTCGGATATGCCCCCGGATTCGCCGCTGGCTGCCGCACCGGCGCCGGAACTCCCGACCCCAATCCCGCCTGGCCTGATCGCGCTGTTCGTCGCGTTCGCCAAAATGTCACTCTCCGGCTTCGGCGGCGTGCTGGCCTTTGCGCGTCGCGGCATCGTCGATCAGCACAAATGGATGACGGCGGACGAGTTCAACGAAGCCTTCGCGCTATGCCATTTTCTGCCCGGCCCCAACATCGTCAACCTCAGTGTGGTGTTCGGATCGCGCTTTCGCGGGATTGCCGGCGGCATCGCAGCCTTTGCCGGGCTGGTCGGCCCTCCCGTGGTCATCGTAACGATTTTGGCGGCGCTCTATGCGCATTTCGGCGAGATCGACGTTCTGCGGCGCATCTTGTCCGGGGTGTCCTGTGCCGCGGTCGGCCTGCTGATATCGGTGGTCTTCCGCATGATGATGCCGCTGTTCAAGAGGCGCGATGTGGTCGGGCTTGTTATCTTGCTGGCGGTGTTCGTCGCGACCGGGCTGCTGAGGCTGCCGTTGCCGGCGGTGTTGCTGGTGGCGGTGCCGCTCAGTATCGCCATCACAGTCGCCATGCGCCGGCGGGCGCTGGCATGAATTCCGGCGGCAACCCGATTTTGACGCTGCTCTGGACGTTCGCCTTGATGTCGCTGTTTGCGATCGGAGGCGCGAATTCCGCCATTCCGGAAATGCACCGGGTTGCGGTCGATGTTCGGCACTGGCTGACCGACAGGCAATTCGCCGACATGTTCGCGATCTCGCAGCTGTCGCCGGGACCGAATGTGTTGATCGTCACCCTGATCGGCTACTCGGTCGCAGGCGTTGCCGGCGCGCTGGTCGCAACCCTTGCGATGTGTGTCCCGACCGCCGTCCTTGCCTATTATGTGAGCCGCCTGCTGATGCGCTCGCGCCATGCGCGTTGGCCTGCCATGATCCAGGCGGCGCTGGTTCCGCTTTCGATCGGGCTGATGGGCGCCAGCGGCCTGATTGTGGCATTGGCCGCCGATCGGACCTGGACGGCGGTCCTGGTCACCGCCGCATCGGCGGTGCTGGCTTTTACGACGCGGCTTAATCCGCTGTGGCTGTTGCTGGCCGGGGGATGTTTGGGTTTTGCTGGCGTTATTTGACGAAAATCGCTAGGCAGGATGGCCGAAGCAGCGTCAACCTACTCCAAACAGAATGGGCGAGAAGCCCTGTGCCGGGGGAGAGAAATCGATGAGCGATACGCCGAGCCATGCGCCGGTCAGATCCATCATGCCGAAATGGATCCGTGGTCCGCAGGATTTCGTCGGCGGCATAGCGCTGATGGCGATCGCGCTATTCGCCTTGTGGGCATCGAGCGATCTGCAGGGCATGCATGGATTTTCGTTCGGAGCCGGAACTGCACCGCGCATGTTCGCGGGTCTTTTGCTCGGATTGGGATTTGCGGTGATGGTCGTCGGTCTGACAACCGCGGGCCCGCATCTGGCGACCTATGCCTGGCGCGGCCCGCTGTTCATCTCGCTCGCCATTCTTTCCTTCGCGATTACCATCCGTCCGCTCGGGCTGGTGATCTCGGCGTTCGCGAGCTTCATGATCTCGGCGCTGGGCACGCCGGAAACCCGCTGGAGGGAAACCATCATCGTCGGCATTTGCCTGACGATCGGGTGCAGCCTGCTTTTCCCCTATGCGCTGGGGTTGCCGTTGCAGCTGTTCCCGCGTTTCCTGGTGCAGTGAGGGCGTAATGTTCGAACTCTTTTCCAATCTCGGCCTCGGTTTCAGCGTCGCCCTTACACCTGTCAATCTTCTGCTGTGCCTGATCGGTGCGCTTGTCGGCACGCTGGTCGGCGTTTTGCCCGGGATCGGCACCATCGCCACCGTTGCGATGCTGCTGCCCATTACCTTCGGCCTGCCACCGGTCGGTGCGCTGATCATGCTCGCGGGCATCTATTACGGCGCGCAATATGGCGGCTCGACCACGTCGATCCTGGTCAATATTCCCGGCGAGGCGACGTCGGTCGTCACCACGCTCGACGGCTTCCAGATGGCCAAACAGGGCCGCGCTGGTCCGGCGCTGGCGATCGCCGCGATCGGCTCGTTCTTCGCCGGCTGCGTCGCGACCGTTCTGATCGCCGTGCTCGGTGCGCCCCTGACAAAACTCGCGCTGGCGTTCGGGCCGGCCGAATATTTCTCGCTCATGGTACTTGGCCTGATCTTTGCGACGGTGCTCGCCAAGGGATCGGTGCTGAAGGCCATTGCGATGATCGTTTTCGGGCTGCTGCTGTCGATGGTCGGATCCGACATCGAGACCGGCGCCTCCCGCATGGCGTTCAATATTCCTGAACTCGCGGACGGTCTCGGCTTTGCCACGGTGGCGATGGGCGTGTTCGGGTTCGCGGAAATCATCCGCAACCTCGACGCCGGCGCGGAAATGGACCGCGAACTGGTGCAGCAAAAAATCACTGGCCTGATGCCGACCAAGAAGGACCTGATCGACTCGGCGCCGGCCATCGTTCGCGGCACCATCCTGGGCTCTATCCTCGGCATCCTGCCGGGCGGCGGCGCGGTGATCGCCTCGTTTGCGGCCTACACGTTCGAGAAAAAGATCGCCAGGGATCCATCGCGGTTCGGCCGCGGCGCCATCGAAGGCGTGGCGGCGCCGGAAAGCGCCAACAACGCGGCGGCGCAGACCTCGTTCATTCCGCTGCTGACGCTCGGCATTCCACCCAATGCGGTGATGGCGCTGATGGTCGGCGCGATGACAATTCACGGCATCGTGCCCGGACCGCAGGTGATGCAGAAGCAGCCCGATCTGGTGTGGGGCATGATCGCCTCGATGTGGATCGGCAATCTGATGCTGATCGTCATCAACCTGCCGCTGGTCGGCATCTGGGTGCGTCTGCTGCGGGTGCCGTATCGCCTGATGTTTCCCTCGATCGTGATCTTTTGCGCGATCGGCATCTACTCCATCAATAACGCGCCGGTCGACGTCGTCCTCGCCGGCGCGTTCGGACTGCTCGGCTACTGGCTGATCAAGCATGATTTCGAACCGGCGCCGCTGCTGCTCGGCATGGTGCTCGGCCCGCTGATGGAGGAAAACCTGCGCCGGGCGCTGTTGATCTCGCGCGGCGACTGGACGGTTTTCCTTACCCGTCCGCTCTCGGCGGTGCTGATGTCAATGGCCGCATTTCTTCTGGTGCTGGCGGTGCTGCCGTCGCTGCGCAAGAAGCGCGACGAGGTATTCGTGGAATCCGAGACTTAAGCGCGATCGGGACGATCGGCGAATGGAGGGCGGAACGCAGGTTCCGCCCTTGTCGTTTGTGGCCCGAATTCGCATTTTTCCGGGTATAATCGAAATTATCGGTCGAATCGCCGCTGTCGGTTGAGCGGTCCGGCCGCTAAAATTAGCCGTCTCCAAAAGGCCAGCGATATCAGCTCATGAACCAGTATCACGATCTGCTCGAACGGATTCTCGCTGACGGCGTGGAGAAGCACGACCGCACCGGCACCGGCACGCTGTCGATCTTCGGCCACCAGATGCGCTTCAATCTGGCCGCAGGCTTCCCGATGCTGACCACCAAGAAGCTGCCGCTGAAATCGATCGTCCACGAGCTCTTGTGGTTTCTCAAAGGCGACACCAACATCAGATATCTCAAGGACAACGGCGTTTCGATCTGGGACGAATGGGCCGACGCCAATGGCGATCTCGGCCCGGTCTATGGCTCGCAGTGGCGGTCCTGGCCGGCGCCGGACGGACGCCACATCGATCAGATTTCCAACGTCATCGACATGATCCGGCGCAACCCGGATTCGCGGCGGCTGATCGTCAGTGCGTGGAATCCGGCCGATGTCGACAAGATGGCGCTGCCGCCGTGTCATTGCCTGTTTCAGTTCTACGTCGCCGGCGGCAAATTGTCGTGCCAGCTCTACCAGCGCTCGGCCGACGTTTTTCTCGGCGTGCCCTTCAACATCGCGTCCTACGCGCTGCTGACGATGATGGTGGCGCAGGTTACCGGCCTGAAGCCCGGCGATTTCGTTCACTCCTTCGGCGACGTGCATCTCTATTCCAACCATCTCGATCAGGCCCGGCTGCAACTGACGCGTCCGACCCGGCCTTTGCCGGTGATGAAGCTCAATCCGGCGGTCAAGGATATCTTTGCGTTCCGCTTTGAGGACTTCGTGCTCGAAGGCTACGATCCGCATCCGCACATCAAGGCCGAGGTCGCGGTGTGAGCGATTGAATGTCCCTGATGATCCGCCGCGCGCGTCCCGACGAAGCCGGGCTTGTTCTGTCCCTGGTTCGCGAACTTGCCGAATACGAGAAACTGCTGCACGAAGTCGAAGCAACCGAGGCTGACATTGACGCGGCGCTGTTTGCGGCCAATCCGCGGCTGTTCTGCGAGATCGCGGAGTGGAAGGGGGAGCCTGCGGGCTTCGCGGTCTGGTTCGTCAATTTCTCGACCTTCAGCGGCCGCTCCGGGATTTATCTGGAAGATCTGTTCGTGCGTCCGGCGCTGCGCGGCAATGGCATCGGCAAGGCGCTGCTGGCGCATCTTGCAAAGGAGTGCGTGGCGAATGGCTGGGCGCGATTGCAATGGGCGGTGCTGGACTGGAATACGCCGTCGATCGAGTTCTACAAATCGCTCGGCGCCGATCTGATGGACGAGTGGACGGTGTGCCGGGTCGGTGGTCCGGCGCTGACGGCGCTGGCACGGGGCGCGCCCTGATGGAGGTCGTCCTCATCGTCGCGGTGGCCGACAATGGCGTGATCGGTTTTCGCGGCGCCATTCCATGGCGGCTGAAGACCGATCAGCAGCGTTTAAAGGCGATGACGATGGGCAAGCCAGTGGTGATGGGCCGCAAGACTTTTGTGTCGCTGCGACGGCCGCTTCCCGGACGCACCAATATCGTCGTCACGCGCGACGAAAGTTTTCGCGCAGTTGGAGCCGTGGTGACGACGTCGTTCATGGATGCCCGCGCGGTTGCGATCGGCGATGCGCTGCGGCGTTCGGCAGATGAAATCGCCGTGATCGGGGGCGCGGAAATCTACGCGCAATGGATGGAAATTGCCGACCGGCTGGAAATCACCGAAGTTCACGCCCGGCCCGAGGGCGATACGCATTTTGCCGCAATTGATGCGGCTGGCTGGGAAGAGGTTGCGCGCGTGCGGAATCCGGCCGGTCCGGACGACAGCGCGGACTTTTCCTATGTGACATATCGGCGGCGGAAGCCGCATTAACTGCATTAACCAATGTTTACATTGACAATTGCCGCCCCAGGCATAGCTGCTGCGGGCCGGAAGCTTGCGTTGTAAGGGCCGGGGCGGTCCCCTATAAAGCCTGCAGATAATGCGAGGCCGGGCCACTTGGCGCCTGGCCCTGCGGAGGAGACTGTCGATGCCGTGGAAGAATCAAGGCGGAGGCCCATGGGGCTCGGGTCCGAAAGGGCCGTGGGGCTCCGGCCCGCAACCGGTTGGACCGAGGCCGCCCGATCTCGAAGATCTTCTGCGCCGCGCCCAGGACCGGCTGCAGCAATTATTGCCGGGCGGGTATTTCTCCGGCATCGGCATTGCGCTGATTCTGATCGGCGCATTGGCGATCTGGGGAATGTCCGGCTTCTATCGCGTGCAGTCGGAAGAACTCGGCGTCGTGCTCCGCTTCGGCAAATATGTTCGCGATGCACAGCCCGGGTTGAATTATCATCTGCCCTATCCGATCGAGACCGTGCTGTTGCCGAAGGCGTTGCGCGTCTCCACCCTCTCGATCGGCATGACACTGATCGACGATCCGGCGCGGCGCGGCAGGACGATGCGCGACGTGCCCGAGGAAAGTCTGATGCTGACCGGCGACGAGAATATCGTCGACGTCGATTTCACCGTGCTGTGGCGGATCAAGCCGAAGGGCGTCGCCGATTTTCTGTTCAACATCCAGAACCCCGAAGGCACCGTGAAAGCGGTAGCCGAAAGCGCGATGCGCGAGATCGTCGGCAAATCCAATATCCAGCCGATCCTGACCGGCGCCCGTACCACCACTGAGCAGGGTGTCCAGGAACTCATGCAGAAGACGCTCGAACTCTTATGGTTCGGGCATCCTGGTGCAGCAGGTGCAGATGCAGAAGGTCGATCCGCCGGCGCAGGTGATCAATTCCTTCCGCGACGTGCAGGCGGCGCGCGCCGATCTCGAGCGCCTGCAGAATGAGGCGCAGACCTATGCCAACCGCGTCGTTCCCGACGCCAAGGGACGCGCCGCGCAGATCCTCCAGGTCGCCGAAGGCTACAGGCAGCAGGCGATCGCCGAGGCCAAGGGCCAGAGCGCGCGCTTCCTGAAGGTTTACGACGAATACAGGAAGGCACCGGATGTCACCCGGCAGCGCATCTATCTGGAAACGATGGAGCGCGTCCTCGGCAGCTCCGAGAAGCTGGTCTATGACGGCGGCGGTTCGTCGTCTTCGCAGAGCATCGTGCCGTATCTGCCATTGAGCGAGCTGACGCCGCGCCGGGCTCCGGCGACAACCGGCCAGCCGCAACAGCCGAGCGGAGCAACCCGATGAGATCCCCCATCGCAGGAATCGTTGCGCTGTTCGTACTGTTTGTCGTCGTGATCGTCGGCTACAGCTCGGTCTTTACCGTGGCCCAGACCGAACAGGCGCTGGTGGTACGGCTCGGCGAGCCGGTCAGCGTCGTCACCGAGCCCGGCCTGCATTTCAAGGCGCCGTTCATCGACACCGTGATCTCGATCGACAAGCGGATTCTCGATCTCGAAAATCCGTCGCAGGAAGTGATCGCCTCGGACCAGAAGCGGCTCGTGGTCGACGCCTTCGCCCGTTACCGCATCAAGAACGCGCTGCAGTTCTATCAGAGCGTCGGCTCGATCCAGGCCGCCAACATCCAGTTGACGACGCTGTTGAACGCCTCGCTGCGCCGCGTGCTCGGCGAGGTCACCTTCATCCAGGTGGTGCGGGATGAGCGCGAGGCGTTGATGGCGCGAATCCGCGACCAACTCGACAAGGAAGCCGGTGGTTACGGCATCCAGGTGGTCGACGTGCGGATCAGGCGGGCGGACTTGCCCGAGCAGAACAGCCAGGCCGTCTATCAGCGCATGCAGACCGAGCGGCAGCGCGAGGCCGCCGAATTCCGAGCCCAGGGCGGCCAGAAGGCGCAGGAGATCAGGTCCAACGCCGATCGCGAGGCCACGGTGATCGTCGCCGAGGCCAATTCGACCGCCGAACAGGTGCGCGGCGACGGCGACGGCGAACGGAACCGGCTGTTTGCCGAAGCCTATGGCAAGGATCCCGATTTCTTCGCCTTCTATCGCTCGATGACGGCGTATGAGAACGGGCTGAAGAGCAACGATACCCGCTTCCTGCTGCGGCCGGATTCCGACTTCTTCAAGTTCTTCAGCAACTCCTCCGGCAAGCCGCCGGCGGCCGCGACGACGGCTGCCGCGCCCGCTCCGCCTTCGGCGCCGAAGCCGTAACACCAAACAAGACCAGGGCCGAAGCGAAAAATCGCTTCGGCCGCACCAAAAGCAAAAATGATAAAATGGGGGGTTTCGATCCGATGAGGTCCATAGCGTTCGCCGACTTCCTCATCGGTGTGGGCATTCTGTTTGTGCTTGAAGGATTGATGTTCGCGGCAAGCCCGGCCTGGATGCGCCGGGCCATGAAGAGCGCACTGGCGACGCCGGACAATATCCTGCGTGCGGTGGGCATCGGGTCGGCGGTGATCGGCCTGATCCTGATCTGGGCGGTCCGGCACTAGGGCACCGTCATTCCAGGGCGCGCCGCCAGCACGAACCCGAAAATCTCGGGATTCCGGGTCTGGTGCATGCGCACCATCCCGGAATGACGATCGTTCCAAAAAGGCTGCTGTAACAACGCCATCGTGAGTAGCGGCGTCCCGTTTTTCGCCGTATTGAACGGCGTCTATATCGATGAAATGTCCGGCTCAAATGCTTGCGCCGTCACCCCGTTCGGGCGCACTGTGGACTTCAAATTCCAACTCGTTTCAGAAGAGAGAATTGATATGACCGGTGCAATTCCTGCCTTGAGTCATCGCCTGCGCCCCCTGGTGGCCGCGATCTGCCTCGGCGCCACCAGCGTTTTGTTGTCCGCGCCGGCGCTGGCGCGCGGCCCCGACGGCATTGCCGACGTGGCTGAGAAGGTGATCGATGCGGTGGTCAACATCTCGACCTCGCAAACCGTCGAGGCCAAAGGCGGCGGCGAGGGCCGGGGCGCGATGCCGCAATTGCCGCCGGGATCGCCGTTCGAGGAATTTTTTGACGATTTCTTCAAGAACCGCCGCGGCGGCCCGGGCGGCAAGGGCGGTGACCTGCAGCCGCGCAAGACCAACTCGCTCGGTTCCGGCTTCATCGTCGATAGCTCCGGCGTCGTCGTGACCAACAATCACGTTATCGCGGACGCCGACGAGATCAACGTCATCCTGAACGACGGCACCAAGATCAAGGCCGATCTGGTCGGGGTCGACAAGAAGACGGATCTCGCGGTGCTGAAATTCAAGCCGCCGCACCCGGTAGTCGCGGTGAAGTTCGGCAATTCCGACAAGCTGCGGCTCGGCGAATGGGTGATCGCGATCGGCAATCCGTTCAGCCTCGGCGGCACGGTGACGGCGGGTATCGTCTCGGCGCGCAACCGCGACATCAACTCCGGCCCCTATGACAGCTACATCCAGACCGACGCCGCCATCAACCGCGGCAATTCCGGCGGCCCGCTGTTCAATCTCGATGGCGAAGTGATCGGGGTCAACACCCTGATTATCTCGCCCTCGGGCGGCTCGATCGGCATCGGCTTTGCGGTGCCTTCCAAGACGGTGGCTGGCGTGGTCGACCAGCTCCGGCAGTTCGGCGAGTTGCGCCGCGGCTGGCTTGGCGTCCGCATCCAGCAGGTCACCGACGAAATCGCCGAAAGCCTCAACATCAAGCCCGCGCGCGGCGCCCTGATCGCCGGCGTCGAGGACAAGGGCCCGGCCAAGCCGGCGGGCATCGAGCCAGGCGACGTCGTGGTCAAGTTCGACGGCAAGGAGATCAAGGAGCCGAAGGATCTATCACGCGTCGTCGCCGACACCGCAGTCGGCAAGGAGGTCGACGTCATCATCATCCGCAAGGGCCAGGAAGAGACCCGTAAGGTAACGCTCGGCCGCCTCGAGGATACCGACAAGGCGGTGCCAGCGGCGGTTAAGACGCAGCCCGAACCCGAGAAGCCGGTGACGCAAAAGGCGCTAGGCCTCGATCTCGCTACCCTGAGCAAGGATCTGCGCAGCCGCTACAAGATCAAGGACAGCGTCAAGGGCGTCATCATTACCAATGTCGACGGCACCTCGGACGCCGCCGAGAAGCGCTTAAGTCCCGGCGAGGTGATTGTCGAGGTGGCGCAGGAAGCCGTGAGCAACGCCGCCGACGTCAAGAAACGCGTCGACCAGCTGAAGAAGGATGGCAAGAAATCGGTGCTGCTCCTGGTGTCCAACGCCGACGGCGAGTTGCGGTTCGTCGCGCTGAGCGTGCAGTAGAGGCGCTCAAAGTCGGCGCGTAGGGCCGGCTGCTCTAAACAAATTGTCGTCCCCGCGAAAAGTGGGGACCCATAACCACTACCGAATTCGTTGGAGCAGAAGCCAATAGCCACCGTCCAAAAACGCGAGGCCGCCTTCGCGGGGACGACATCGAGAGATCAGGTCCCCACAAACTCATCCCTTCGGTAGCCCTGGGCATAGAGCAACGCGGTGAGGTCGCCGTGATCGATCCGTGCTGCCGCCGCTGCGGCGATCGCCGGCTTGGCGTGGTAGGCGACACCCAGGCCGGCGACCTGGATCATGCCGAGGTCATTGGCGCCGTCGCCGACCACCAGCGTATCGATGTCGTCGAGATCGAAGGATTCGGTGAGATCGATGAGGGTTGCGAGTTTGGCGGCGCGGCCCAGGATCGGCTCCCTGACCTCGCCGGTCAACTTGCCGTCCTCGACCAGCAATTCGTTGGCGCGGTTTTCCTCAAATCCGATCATCGCCGCGACCGCGCTGGTGAACAGCGTAAAGCCGCCGGAGATCAGGCAGGTCCAGGCGCCATGGGCGCGCATGGTCGCGACCAGTTCGCGGCCGCCGGGTGTCGGCGTGATGCGTTTTGCCAGGACTTCGTCGACCACGCTTACGGCTAAGCCCTTCAACAGCGCGACCCGCTCGCGCAGCGCCGGCTCGAACTCGATTTCGCCCCGCATCGCGCGCTCGGTGATGCTGGCGACATGCGCTTTCAGGCCGGCGAAGTCAGCGAGTTCGTCGATGCATTCCTGGCCGATCATGGTGGAATCCATGTCGGCCAAGAGAAGCTTCTTGCGCCTGACGGCCTGAGGCTGCACCACGATGTCGATTGGCAGATCGCCGCGCGCCTCGCGCAAACGGGCTTCGACGGCGCGGATATCCTCGCTGCCGGCAAAGGGAATATCGACCGCCACTTCGTCGAACAGCCAGCGCGCCGGGCCGGCCGAAGGCAAAATGGCGCGCGCGCCGTCCACCACCGTGCTATCGAGCGCGGGGTCGGCGGGGTTGCAGATCAGCGTGGCGACGAGAGACATCGGGGTGAATTCGCAAGGGAACAGCAGCAAGGCGGTGCTTATCGCAGGGCCGACCGCCAGCGGCAAGTCGGCCTTGGCGCTCGCGCTTGGGCAAAGAACCGGCGGCGCCGTCATCAATGCCAATTCCATGCAGGTCTATCGCGACCTGCGCGTGATCACCGCGCGGCCGACGTCGCAAGAGGAGGCGCTGGTTCCGCACCGGCTCTACGGCCATGTCGACGCCGCGGTGAATTTCTCCGCAGGCGCATGGGTCGTCGATGCGGCAGCGGCGCTGGCGGAGGTGCGCGCGCAAAACCGGCTGCCGATTTTCGCTGGCGGCTCCGGCCTGTACTTCAAGGCACTGACGCGCGGGTTGTCGGCGGTGCCGCCGATCCCGCCTGAGATCCGCGAAAGCGTGCGCGCGCGGCTGGAACGCGACGGCGTCGAGGCGCTGCATGCAGAGCTGGCGCGACGCGATTCCGTCACCGCCGAACGCCTGAAACCGCGCGACCGCACCCGTATCGCCCGCGCGCTTGAAGTGATCGAGGCTACCGGGCGCTCGCTGACCGACTGGCATCGCGACGGCCTGCCGCCGCTGCTGCCGCAGGGGACGTTCAGTGCGCTGTTTCTCAGCCCTGATCGTGAGAAGCTTTATGCACGGATCGATGCCCGTTTCGATGCGATGCTGAAAGCCGGCGCGCTGGGCGAGGTCGAGCGGCTGGCCGCGCGGCGGCTCGATCCCCTGCTGCCGGCGATGAAGGCCCATGGCGTGCCGGCGCTGATCCGGCATCTCAACGGTGAGATCACGCTGGAAGAGGCGGCCGACATTGGCCGCGCTGACACCCGCCATTACGCCAAGCGGCAGTTCACCTGGTTCCGGCATCAACTGACGGAATTTACGTGGGTGAAGCCGGAAGAGGCGAGGGGATGGCTCGCCGCTGTCATGCCGGGATGATCCGAAGGACCAGACCTCAGATGCGCAATTGCGCATCGGGGAACCTCGAGATTCCGGGCTCGCTCGTTTCACTCGCGCCCCGGAATGACTGGGGGGCCGGATTCGCGCATGGCAGCAAACAGCAAATTCGCTCTCGCCGAACGCCGGGAACCCCGCTAAACTCCGCAAATCGCGCTTCGTGCCGCCTTCCCTTGACTTTCCGGGGTTTGGGGCTATCTTCGCGCAACCTTTGGGAAGTCTGAGCTGGCATATGCGTAATATAATTACCAAACTCCTTATCGTCGTCGTACCCAGGCGCACCGCCGGGGATGGCTGAGGCCATCCAAATTCGGACGGTGTGCATGGGGCCTCTTGGGCCCCTTTTTATTTTCCCAACAACCAAACCTCGACCTCCAAACCAAGAAGCCGCGTGACAACAGCGCATCCGGAGCAAGCCATGAGCAACAAGAGCCACGATCCGAACCAGATGACCGGCGCCGCCATGATCGTGCGCGCGCTGATCGATCATGGCGTCAAGCACCTCTTCGGCTATCCCGGCGGCGCGGTGCTTCCGATCTATGACGAGATTTTCCAGCAGAGCGAGGTCGAGCACATCCTGGTGCGGCACGAGCAGGGCGCGGGCCACGCCGCCGAGGGCTATGCGCGCTCCACCGGCAAGCCCGGCGTGGTGCTGGTGACCTCGGGGCCGGGCGCCACCAACATGGTGACGCCGCTGACCGACGCGCTGATGGATTCGATACCGCTGGTGTGCATCACCGGCCAGGTGCCGACCCACCTGATCGGCAACGATGCGTTCCAGGAATGCGACACCGTCGGCATCACCCGGCCCTGCACCAAGCACAACTGGCTGGTGCGCGATGTCAACGATCTCGCCAAAGTGCTGCACGAGGCGTTCTACGTCGCCAGCACCGGCCGTCCCGGCCCGGTGGTGGTCGACGTGCCGAAGGACGTGCAGTTCGCGCTCGGCACCTATCACCCGCCGCGCAAGGCCGACGTGCACGTGTCCTATTCGCCGCGGGTCAAGGGCGATGCCGCGCAGATCCGCAAAGCGGTGGCGCTGCTCGCCTCCGCCAAATGTCCGGTAATCTACTCCGGCGGCGGCGTCATCAATTCCGGACGTGATGCCTCAAGACTGCTGCGCGAGCTGGTCGAGGCGACGGGATTTCCGATCACCTCCACCCTGATGGGGCTGGGCGCCTATCCGGCCTCCGGCAAGAACTGGCTCGGGATGCTCGGCATGCACGGCACCTACGAGGCCAACATGGCGATGCATGGTTGCGACGTCATGCTGTGCGTCGGCGCGCGCTTCGACGACCGCATCACCGGGCGCACTGACGCGTTCTCGCCGGGCTCGAAGAAGATCCACATCGATATCGACCCGTCCTCGATCAACAAGAACATCCGCGTCGACGTGCCGATCATCGGCGACGCCGGCAATGTATTGGGCGATCTCCTGCAGGTGTTCAAGGCGGAGGCGAAGAAACCTGACATCAAGCCGTGGTGGCAGGAAATTGCAAAATGGCGCGCGCGCAATTCGCTGTCCTACAAGAAGAACAACGATGTCATCCTGCCGCAATTCGCGATCCAGCGGTTGTTCGAGGCGACGCGCGGCCGTGACGTCTACATCACCACCGAAGTCGGCCAGCACCAGATGTGGGCGGCGCAGTTCTTCGGCTTCGAGGAGCCGCACCGCTGGATGACCTCGGGCGGTTTGGGCACCATGGGCTACGGCCTGCCGGCGGCGCTCGGCGTCCAGGTCGCGCACCGCGACAGCCTCGTCATCGACATCGCCGGCGACGCCTCGGTGCAGATGACGATGCAGGAGATGTCAACGGCCGTTCAGCATGAATTGCCGATCAAGATCTTCATCCTGAACAACCAGTATATGGGCATGGTGCGGCAGTGGCAGCAGCTTCTGCACGGTAACCGGCTGTCGCATTCCTATTCGGAAGCGTTGCCGGATTTCGTCAAGCTCGCGGACGCCTTCGGCTGCGTCGGCATCCAGGCCATCAAGCCCGGCGACCTAGACGGCGCGATCAAGGAGATGATCAGCGTCAAGCGCCCGGTGCTGTTCGATTGCAGGGTCGCGGCGCTGGAGAACTGTTTTCCGATGATTCCGTCCGGCAAGGCACATAACGAAATGCTGCTGCCGGCAGAAGCCAACGACGAAGCCACCGCCAACGCCTTCGCCGGCGGCAAGGCGCTGGTGTGAGGATGAAGAACACAGAATTCAACTGTCATCGCCCGGCTTGACCGGGCGATCCAGTACGCAGCGTCTTCTCGATCGTTCTCGGGCGTCCCTGGGATACTGGATCCCCGCTTTCGCGGGGATGACGGGAATGCGGGTGCGACCAGCGGTGCGCGCAGGGCGCAGAAAAGATCGACGGGAAGCGAAAATGTTTGATCTCGGGCAATTGGAACAGGCGCAGGGCATCGTCGGCGCGGCGATGCCGCCGACGCCGGCCTATGCGTGGCCGCTGTTGTCGGAGCGGCTCGGCGCGACCGCGATCGTCAAGCATGAGAACCACACGCCGATCGGCGCCTTCAAGGTGCGCGGCGGGCTGGTCTATGTCGACCGCATGAAGCGCGAGCGGCCGCATATCACCGGACTGATTTCGGCGACGCGTGGCAATCACGGCCAAAGTCTGGCTTTCGCCGCGGGCCGTTATGGCGTGCCCGTGACCATCTATGTGCCGCACGGCAACTCGGTCGAGAAGAATCGCGCGATGCGGGCTTTCGGGGCTGATCTCGTCGAACATGGCGAGGATTTTCAGTCTGCCCGCGAGGAGGCCGCGCGCCGCGCCGGGCTTGAGGGCCTCGAATTCGTGCCGTCCTTTCATCCCGACCTGGTGATGGGGGTTGCGACCTATGCACTCGAACTCTTCAGGAAGGCGCCGGACCTCGACGTGCTCTATGTTCCGATCGGGCAGGGATCGGGTATCTGCGGTTGCATCCTGGCGCGCGACCTGCTTGGGCTCGCCACCGAAATCGTCGGCGTGCAGTCGACCGAAGCGCCGTCCTATGCGCTGTCGTTCGCGGCCGGCACAGTGGTGAGGACGAACAGCAGCGACACGCTTGCCGACGGTATGGCGACGCGGGTCCCCGACGCGGACGCGCTGGCGATCATCTGCAAGGGCGCTTCGCGCATCGCGCAGGTCACCGATGACGAGGTTGCCGCGGCGATGCGGGCCTACTGGACCGATACCCATAATCTCGCCGAGGGCGCCGGAGCCGCCGCGCTTGCCGCCGCCCTGCAGGACAGGCCGAAGAACCGCGGCAAGCGCGTCGGCCTGATCCTGAGCGGCGGCAATATCGATTTCGATCTGTTTAACCGGTGGGTCGTTGCGGAAGGCACCGCCCTTACTGGCGACAAGACATTGGCATGAACAGTAGGGCTCGTCATGGCCGGGCTTGTCCCGGCCATCCACGTCTCGCTGCGCAAGGACAAGGAAGACGTGGATGCCCGGCACAAGGCCGGGCATGACGAATGAGAGAGACCATAGGAAGCAAAGATGAACCAGCCCGCATCCGCCTATTTCATGGAAGACCGCCATGAGCCGACCGAGTCCCATACGCTCTCGGTGCTCGTGCAGAACGAGCCGGGCGTGCTCGCGCGCGTGATCGGGCTGTTTTCAGGTCGCGGCTACAACATCGAAAGCCTCACCGTCTCCGAGACCGAGAACCAGAAGCATGTCTCCCGCATCACCATCGTCACCACGGGCACGCCGATGGTGATCGAACAGATCAAACATCAGCTCGACCGCATGGTCCCGGTATTTCGCGTTGTCGACATGACGCTGACCGGCCGCTCGATCGAGCGGGAGCTGGCGATGGTGAAGCTGCGCGGCACCGGCGAGCATCGCGTCGAGGCGCTGCGCCTTGCGGAAGCGTTCCGCGCGCGGGTGATAGACGCCACCACCGAAAGCTTCGTGTTCGAGATCACCGGCAATTCCGCCAAGATCAACCAGTTCATCGACCTGATGCGCCCGCTCGGCCTGGTCGAGGTCTCGCGCACCGGCGTCGCCGCCATCGGGCGCGGGCCCGAGGGGATGTGAGCCATGCTGGCACGCGACTGGTACTACAATGAGCGGCGGCAGATTGGGCTGGATTCCGCGGTCGCCTCGATCTACGACCGCCATGACGATAGCGACCTGCGCGCCCGCGCGGCGCTGACCATGCTCGGCGTGCAGCGCGGCTGGCGCGTGGCCGATATCGGCTGCGGCAATGGCGTACTGGCCTGCGAGGCGGCGCTGATGGGCGCCGAGGTCGACGCGATCGATATTTCACCGGCCATGCTGGCGCTGGCGGAGATCCAGGCCCGCGACCGCAAGGTCGCGATCCGCACCCAGTCGGCGGGGCTGTTGAGCTTCGCCTATCAGCCGAACTCGTATGACCTTGTCGTCAGCGAGTTCACGCTGCATCATTTGCCGGATTTCTGGAAAGCGGTGGCGCTGTCGCGGATCTTTTGCGCCCTGAAGCCAGGCTCCAGCTTCTATTTGCGAGATATCGTCTATGTCAGCATGCCCGATGGCCCCGAGCGCGACGTCGGGGCGTGGGCGGATTTCAACATCAAGAACCACGGTTTTGCGCGCGACAGCGTGATTACCCATATGCGCGACGAGTATTCGACCTTCGGCTGGGTGATCGAGCGCATGCTGACCGACGTCGGCTTCACGCTGGTCTCGGCCGATTATCACGCCCCGCTGCACGGCACCTATTTGCTGCGCAAGCCGAAACACGGCGAGCAGGGCTAGGGCCACCGATGAAGCCTGCCGACGTCTGTATCGCCGTGTTGGTGGCGGTGATCTGGGGTCTTGCCTTCGTGGCGAGCCGGATTGCGCTCGACGAATTTTCACCGGAACTGATGACCACGCTGCGCTTTGCCATCGCCGCCGTGCCGTGCCTGTTCGTGCGCAAGCCCGACGTCTCCTGGCCGCTTTTGGTCGCGATCAGCTTCACGCTGTTTCTCGGCCAGTTCCTGGCGCAGGCCTACGGGATCTCGCACGGCGTTCCGGTCGGCCTGACCAGCGTGATCGTGCAAAGCCAGGCGCTGTTCACGATCGCCTTTGCCGTGATCGCGTTTCGCGAACTGCCGACGCCGATGCAGGCCCTCGGCATCGGTATCGCCACCATAGGCCTGCTGATGATCTGCGGCACTGTCGGCTATGATTTCAGCGTCGGCGCATTCGCGGTGCTGATGATTTGCCCGGTCAGCTTCGCGATCGGCAACCTGCTGCTGCGCCGCGCCCAGGACGTACCGATGTTCGATCTGTTTGCCTGGCTCTGTCTCACCGCGGCGATACCGCTGCTGGCGCTGACGCTGGTCACCAATGGACCTCAGCCCACGCTGCATGCGCTGTCGCACATGTCGCTGACGGGCCTCGTCTGCATGCTCGTGCTCGGCGCCGTCTCTACCAGTATCGCCTACTGGCTGTGGGGCCGGCTGCTGCGCGATTACCCAGCAGCGCAGGTGGTGCCGTTCGCGCTCTTGGTGCCGTTCGTCGGCGCCGCCGCGTCCGCGCTTGTTTTCGGCGAACGGTTCGGGCCGCTACGGCTTTCCGGGATGGTCATCGTGGTCTGCGGCATCGCCGTCATGCTGCGGTCGAAGCGGCCGCAAGCCCTGCCGAAGATCGCCTGAGGCGCATGATGCCGCAGCGCGCCATGCAGAAACGGGTTTCCCCTCGCGATGAAAATGCTCTAGACAACGCCGGAAATCGCCAGCCGACCCTTCAGAAAACATGACGATCCGGGCAGTCCGCCCGGCCAGCCAAGAGGAACGACCATGCGTGTTTATTACGATCGCGACGCCGACCTGAACCTGATCAAGGGCAAGAAGGTCGTCATCGTCGGCTATGGCAGCCAGGGCCACGCCCACGCGCTGAACCTGAAGGATTCCGGCGTCAAGGACGTCGCCATCGCGCTGCGCAAGGGCTCGAACTCGGCCAAAAAGGCGGAGACCGCCGGCTTCAAGGTGATGGAAGTCGCCGAGGCCGCCAAATGGGCCGATCTCGTGATGATGCTGACCCCCGATGAGTTGCAGGGCGACATCTACCGCGAGCACCTGCACGACAACATGAAGAAGGGCGCCGCTTTGGTGTTCGCCCACGGCCTCAACGTGCACTTCAACCTGCTCGACCCCCGTTCCGATCTCGACGTGCTGATGATCGCCCCGAAAGGCCCCGGCCATACCGTGCGCTCCGAATACCAGCGCGGTGGCGGCGTGCCCTGCCTGATCGCGATCCACAAGGACCCCTCCGGCAACGCCCACGACCTCGGCCTGAGCTATGCCTCGGCGATCGGCGGCGGCCGCGCCGGCATCATCGAAACCTCGTTCAAGGAGGAATGCGAGACCGATCTGTTCGGCGAGCAGGTGGTGCTGTGCGGCGGCCTGGTCGAACTGATCAAGGGCGGCTTCGAGACCCTGGTGGAAGCCGGCTACGCGCCCGAGATGGCCTATTTCGAGTGCCTGCACGAGGTGAAGCTGATCGTCGACCTGATCTATGAGGGCGGCATCGCCAACATGAATTACTCGATCTCCAACACCGCCGAATACGGCGAATACGTCACCGGCCCGCGCATCGTGACTGACGAGACCAAGGCGGAGATGAAGCGGGTGCTGGCCGACATCCAGTCCGGCCGGTTTGCGCGCGACTGGATGCTGGAGAACAAGGTCAACCAGACCTCGTTCAAGGCGACCCGCGCCAAGCTCGCCCAGCACCCGATCGAGGAAGTCGGGGTCAAGCTCCGCGACATGATGCCGTGGATCAAGAAGGGCGCGCTGGTCGACAAGACCAAGAACTAGGGCTTGTTCTATTTGAATGGCCATCGCATGGCCTCGTGGTTCGAGACGCGCGGCGTTGCCGCGCTCCTCACCATGAGGGTCCAGGACTCCATTCTGCCACCGAACTGGAAAATGGCGCGGCAAGACCAGCACGTGATCTTCCACCCTCGGGCATCGCGCCCGGGGCGGCCGCGATCAACGGAAATTTAAGGCATGATCGGCATAGTCAAGGCGAGATCGCGCGATGCGGTCTCGCCGTTTTTTTGAACAATTGCGACTTAATCCATATTCTTGATCGAAGCCGGAAAGATGAACTGAGCCTTCAAGCACATTCTTTGTGTGAAGCAGTTCACACAGAATCTCCGGGCAAAAAAGTCTTGTCTTTATAAGAGGACAGGCTTGAAACTTAATCCAAAATTCGCGCTGTTCGACTAACGCTAAAGATGTGGTCGAGCGCTATGGCGCCAAGGATTAAGAGCTAACCTAAATTCTTGAAGCGCGCAGCATGATCTCCCAAAACGACCCGGGAGAAGTCGCCGGCCGATCCTACTTCTCGATCTTGTTGTGAACCTGCCAGAAGCGCAGGGTGCGCTGGGCGGTTTCCACCGACAGCTTGCCGTAATCCTTCCAGGCGAGCTTCAGCGTTTCCTCGGATATCGCCTGCTGCAACGGCCGGCTGGAAAGGATCGTTTCCACCGTCAGCCAGTTCAGTTCGGCCGACTTGCAGGGGATCAGGATCAGGTCCGACCGCGGCCCTTCCAACAGCCGCGCCATCATCTCGGTCGACACGTTGTTGAGGATGGCCAGGGAGGCTGCGACTTCATCGAACTTCTTGGTTCCGGCAAATTTGACGATGGCCGCGTCGTCGAGTTCGTTGTGCTCCTTCAACAGCTTCGCCAGCGCTTCGGCGCGGCTGAAATCCCGTGTCGATGAGGTATCTGCCCCGGCCGCGCCGGCGATCGCCTTCAGCACCCGCTTGATCTCTTCCTGGAGTTCGGGAGGTGCGATGGCCAGCAATCGGGCGCGTACGGCGTTGGTGGCGCGCCGCAACAGATCGAGCAGGAATTTCGCGGGAAGGTCGATACGAAGCCCGAGGATCTCGCTGAGTTCGTCGTCGGCGTCCGCGCGCGCCACGATGCGTGGAATAGCCGGCATCGGAAAACCGCGCGCTGGCGTTGTTGGCAAGCTTGCGAATGACCTTGCGTTCGCCGCGGTCGACGATCACGTCGGTGACGGCTTCCGGGAGATTGGTGCGGCCCGAAATGGCGAGCAGGTGGTCCTGCCCCCTGGTGCTGGCGATCTCCACGAGGTCGCTGGTCCTCAGCCGGCTGGAATTGGCCAGCACGCTGCCGGCCACCGCGATTTCGCTGTCGCGGGCAAGGTGCTGAATGACCTCGAACGGCGCGTAGTCGACCGGCGCCAGGCGCTGGCTGAGTTCGGCCCTGGCCCGGCTTTCAACGCGGCTGATCAGAAGACACAGCACCTCGTCGAACACCTTGACCTGATCTTCGCTGAGGCGGTCCCCGTCATGAAGGAAAAGATTCGTCACCTGGCGAAGGGTGTCGACCCGCTTCTCGGACGAGCCATTCTTAACGGCGTCCTCGAGTTCGGCGATGATGGAATGATCGAGCTTCTGCAAGCTACGCCCCATGTTCTTTTTCGACCGGGTCTCGGCGCGGGACCCGTTCAAGGAACCGACGAGAAGTGCCGGGGGAATCAAACAAGGACGATAGGCCGCGCCGTCCTACGGTCCCGTTAAGATGGAGTCCCGTAAAAACACGGAATATATGCGCTGGAAGCGGGTCGGTTCGCCGGGCCAGCGGTTCGGGGGCGAGGCCGCGGCGCCGCCGCGGCGTATCGCCGGCCGGCAGTGCCGCACTGCACGCGCTTCACGCGACAAATCGCCCTTTCATTGCGTGTCGCTTCCGGCCAACCCGTCCGCCTGCTATCGTCCATCCCTTCACACAAGAAAATTTGAGGAAACTGCCCGCCAAAGCCATCACCCCTGATCCGAGGAGGAAATTCTCATGAAATGCCGCGTTAAGGATTTCGTCAGGACGTTTGGTCTTTTTCTTGGGCTTTCCGGACTGGTCATTGGCGCGGTCTGCGGACCGGCCGCCGCGCAGAAAAAATACGATACCGGCGTAACCGACACCGACATCAAGATCGGCAACATCATGCCGTACAGCGGGCCGGCCTCGGCCTATGGCATCATCGGCAAGACGATGAGCGCCTATTTCCGGATGATCAACGACAATGGCGGCGTCAACGGCCGCAAGATCAACTTCATTTCCTACGACGACGCCTACAGCCCGCCGAAGACGGTGGAGCAGGCGCGCAAGCTGGTCGAGAGCGACGAGGTGTTCCTGATCTTCGCGCCGCTCGGCACCGCCAGCAACGCGGCGATCCAGAAATACATGAACAACATGAAGGTGCCGCAGCTGTTCGTCGCCACCGGCGCATCGCGCTGGGGCGATCCCGAACACTTCCCCTGGACCATCGGCTGGCAGCCGAACTACCGGGCCGAAGCGCGCATCTACGCCACCTACATCCTGCAGCACCATCCCAACGCCAAGATCGGCGTGCTGTATCAGAACGACGATTTCGGCAAGGATTATGTGCTGGGATTAAAGGACGTGCTGCGCGACAAATACGACGCCATGGTCGTCGCCAGCATCCCCTACGAGACCAGCATGCCGACGGTGGACTCCCAGGTGGTGGCGATCAAGACCGCGAACCCGGATATTTTCTTCAATATCGGCACGCCGAAATTTGCAGCGCAGGCGATCAAGAAGATCGCCGAACTCGGCTGGCATCCGATCCACATCATGACCAACGTGTCGGCTTCGGTCGGCGCGGTGCTCAAGCCCGCCGGTCTCGACAACTCCACCGGCATCCTGAGCGCCGGCTATCAGATGGACGTCACCGACCCGCAATGGGACAGCCATCCCGGCATGCAGAAATTCCGCGCCTTCATGGCGAAATATTATCCCGAAGCCGACAGGTCCGAGAGCGGGCCGCTCACGGGCTATAATCTGTCGACCGCGCTGGTCGAGGTATTGAAGCGCTGCGGCGACAATCTCACCCGCGACAACGTCATGAAGATCGTGGCCAACATGGATTTCGAGATCAACACCTACATCCCGGGAATCCGCATCAAGACCTCGCCGACCGATTTCTATCCGATCGAGCAGGTGCAGATGATGAAATTCACTGGCGAGAACTGGCAGCTGTTCGGCCCGATCATCGACGGCCACGCGGAGTAGGGGACGCTTCCACTAACCCCTCCCCCGCTCCTCGGGGAGCTGCGCGGCGGCTGTCGCTGCTCGCTGATTTGCTCTAGAATTCGTCTGCAAAGCTTTTTCCCGCACGCGGGAGAGTTGACCTCGTCATCCTGAGGTGCGAGCCATCTTTTGGCGAGCCTCGAAGGATGGCGAGCGAGCGATGTGTATCCCCCATCCTTCGAGACGCGGCCAAGAGGCCGCTCCTCAGGATGACGGTGGTGCGCACGGAACAGGGGAGTACCATGCAATCTGTTGTCATTACCGGGGCGTCCACCGGCATCGGCTGGGCCACGGCGAAGCTGTTGCTGGATCGCGGGTTTCGCGTGTTCGGCAGCGTGCGCAAGCAGGCCGATGCTGACCGCCTCAAAAGCGAATTCGGCGCGAATTTCACCCCGCTTTTGTTCGACGTCACCGACGAGGCCGCGGTGCTGGCCGCCGCCCGCGAGGTCCGCACCGCGCTCAATGGCGAAACGCTGGCCGGGCTTGTCAACAATGCCGGGATCGCGGTCGCCGGGCCGCTGCTGCAACTGCCCGCCGACCAATTCCGCCGGCAGATGGACATCAATGTCATCGGGCCGATCATCTCGACGCAGGCCTTCGGGCCGTTGCTGGGGGCCGATCCGTCGCTGAAGGGCCCGAAAGGGCGGATCGTGATGATCAGCTCGGTGGCCGGCAAGAACGGCAACCCGCTGAGTTCGGCCTATTCGGCCTCCAAGCATGCGATCGAGGGGCTGTCGGAAAGCCTGCGCCGGGAAATGATGCTGTTCGGCATCGATGTCATCATCGTCGCGCCGGGCGCGGTGAAGACGCCGATCTGGGGCAAGGCCGGTGACGTCGACGTTTCCGCCTTCCAGAATTCGCCCTATGCTCCGGCGCTGGAAAAAGTCCGCCAATTCACCAAGCATCTGAGTGAAATCGGATTGCCGCCGGAGAAGATCGCGGAAACGATCGCCGAGGCCCTGACATCGGCTCACCCCAAGGTGCGCTACCAGATCACGCCGGATCCGATGCGGCATCTGATCACCGGCGTGCTGCCGAAGCGGATGGTCGACAAGATCATCGCCAAGCGTCTGGGATTGACGCCCCCGGCATGAGCGCCTGACTCGATTGTAGCTTATAGAAGCTCGTCATGCCCGGCCATAGCAGTCTGCTTTGCGCAGAATGCGTAAACTTATCTGTGGTGCCGGCCATCAATGATGGTTCTAACCAGCGCGGGCGGTGTGGGGCGTTCGCGCCGACGCCATCGCGATCAGCCGCAGCGCCAGCACCGCCAATAGCGGGAGCAGGAAGAGCGCGTAGGGCGGCATATCGGGAATCCGCTTGCCGAAACTGACCATGAACTGAAACCACAGATAATAGCCGCCCGACCAGATGCAGGATGCGCCAGGCGCGCGGGCCGATCGCGGCGGCGCTGCGGTCGAACGAGGTCGCCGTCATGGCGATGATGAAGGCGTAGCCGATGCCGCCGAAGATATAGGAGGCAGCGTTGGTCGCCTCCATGAACTGCGGCGGCGACATCGCCGCAAAACAGGCGATGGCGAGGGCGTGGATGCCATGCGATGCCGCGAAAGTGACGCCGAGATAGCGCCGGTTGCGGCGCTGCCATCGCGTCCACGCATTGGGCCACAGCCGCGCCAGCGCGCCGGCGCTGAAGGCGAGGCAGAAGAACAACAGCGAGGTTCGCGCGGTGAAGCGGATCACCGTGCGCACGCCATCGACCTCGAACTGCCGCATGCCGGCAATCCAGACCGAGAGCGCGACCAGGGTCAGCGTCAGCACCGCAAACAGCCGCCAGCCTTCGAACCAGTCCTGGCGATGCAACGGCATGATGCTTCCCCCAAACGGATTGATGTAATCACCAGTTACATATGGCGGCGCTGATGTCGTCAACGTTGTAATCATCGCTTACATTCACGATCGGGTGATGCTAGTGCAAGCCATGCCCGCACCCGCCAAAGCCCGCCGTCGCCCGTCGCCGCCGCCAAAGCCCTATCACCACGGCGATCTCAAGCGCGTGCTGATCGACGCGGCGCTTGATCTTGTCGAGGAGGGCGGCGTCGAGGGGTTAAGCGTGCGCGAGGCCGCGCGCCGCGCCGGCGTCTCGCCTGGCGCGCCGTTCCGGCATTTCCGAAGCCGCACGGCCCTGATGACGGCGGTGGCCGAGGAGGCGCAGCGGCGTTTCCGGGCCGAGATCGATGCCGCGCTCGCGGAGGCGCCCGCCGGCGACCCGCTGGCGCGGTTTCGCAGTCTTGGGCTCGCCTATCTGCGCTGGGCGATGCGCAATCCGACCCACTTCGAGATCATCTCGAGCGGCAGGTTCTTCGATCATGACCGGGCGGCCGCGTTGTCGCGCGACAATGCCGAACTGATCGGCATGACCGAGCGTATGCTGGCGGAGGCCTCTGCCCAGGGACAGTTGCGCGTCGCCGATCTGAAGCAGGTGCAGATTGCTGGCCGCGCTCTGGTTTACGGCTTTGCCCGCATGAACATCGACGGCCATTTGCCTCGTTGGGGCGTGGCGCAGGCCGAGGCCGAGCGCACCGCGGAGGCGATCCTCGATCTCTTCCTCGAGGGTATCGCCAAACATCCCCGGCAAGCCTGACGACGGGCGGCCGGTAAGGTTGCCGTAAGTAAAATCCTTCGATAGGCGACGCAGCCTGCCTGTTCTGTTGCTTCGCGATGACGTTTCCATTACGTTTTTATGACACGGCGCAGGCTCCGGCTGCGCCGTCCGTCTGCTGGTCGTCGCCAGCCAAGGCGCAAGGCAGTGCCGGGTATTGTTGCGTACCAGCCCATGGCGCCCGCGCCAAATCCAGGTCCAGGTCCATCCGCTATCGCGGCCGCCGCGGCAGGCCTCGCCTCGGTCGGCATCTGGCGGCTGCTTGCCGTGGCGGCGCCGCATCTGGCGGCGCTGGCGGTCATGCTGCAGACCGAAACCGACTTCGGTTCGCGGGTGGGCTTTCTGTTGTCGTGGGGAATCCTGAACTTCTTCTGGCTCACGCTGCTGCGGCGCCCCGCATTGTCAGGCGCCCTGTCGCTGACGCTGGTGGTGGTGCTGATCCTGCTGTCGCGGCTCAAGCACGACATCGTGCAGATGACCGCCAACTTCGTCGATCTGATGGTGATCGACCGCGACACCGCGGCGTTTCTGTTTACGATCTTCCCCAATCTGCGCTGGTCGGTGATATCGGCGGCCGTCGTCACCGTCCCCCTGATGTATGCGCTGTGGTGGCTCGATCCGTTCCGGGTTCGCCGCCTGCCGGCGCTGGCCTGCAAGCTGACCTGTCTTGCGGCGCTGGCCGCTTATTCCTTCACCTGGCCCGATGAAGCCTGGCGCGGCTATTACGACGACGGCTACCTGTCGAAATTTGCCCGCTCCGGCGTCACCGCGGTGTCGGATTTCATCAATTACGGCTTCATGGAATCGGATGCGGTCGCCACCGAGCGTCTCAAGGTGCCGCTGCTGGATTCCTGCCATCCCGCAGGGCGCCGGCCGAACATCATCATGATCCATGATGAATCCAGCTTCGATATTCGGCAGGCCAGTGGCATCAAGGTGCAGGCGGGCTATGGCAGCCATTTCAAGTCGTTCGACGGCAAGGAGCGCAAGTTTCTGGCCGAGAGCAATGGCGGGCCGAGCTGGTTCACCGAATACAATGTGCTCGCGGGGCTCTCGTCGCGTTCGTTCGGCCGGTTTGCCTATTTCGTCACCCGTATCGCCTCGGGCCGCGTCGAGCGCGGCCTGCCGCTGGCGCTGCGCCGCTGCGGCTACGACACGGTCTCGCTGTACCCGGCCTTTGGCGCGTTCATGAGCGCGCGCAGCTTCCAGTCGACCACCGGCATCGAGCATTTCTACGATGCGCACGATCTCGGCGCCAAGGACGTCGAGCCCGACGGTTTTTTCTACGACAAGGCCCTGCAGCTGATGTCGCAGGAAACACCGAACAAGCCGCTGTTCATGTTCGTCTATCTCGCCGCCAATCACTTTCCGTGGGAGACGCGGTTCCGTCCCGACCTGATGCCGTTCTGGCGCAAACCCGGCAACGAGCCGGTGGTCGACGAATATCTGCGCCGGCAGGCGATGAGCGCGGACGATTACACTGCGTTCATCGCGGGACTGAAAAAGAAATTTCCGGCGCAGCCGTTTCTGATCGTGCGCTATGGCGATCATCAGCCGGAATTCTCGCCGCACGTTCTCGATCCGGATCTCGACGAGGCCGGCGTCGGCAAGAAGCTGGAGAATTACGACCCGCGCTATTATGCGACCTATTACGCGATCGATGCGATCAACTTCGAGCCGGTCAAGAGTCCCGCCGTCATGGACACGATCGACGGGCCCTATCTGCCGCTGGTGATCCAGGAGGCCGCCGGTATCCCGCTCGATCCCTCGTTCGAGGAGCAGAAGCAGATCATGCTGCGCTGCAAGGGCGTGTTCTACGCCTGCAAGGATGGCGCGGAAGCCCGCCGTTTCAACAGGCTCTTGATCGACGCGGGCCTGATCCACGGATTGTAGGCTGACGGACTTAAGGTTCCGGCACGGCAGGACATGTTGGCCGCCTTGAGTGTGGCCGCGCAAACCTGCTATATCGCTGCGCAAGATCGACAGATTGCGGCATCGGCTCCGGGACGCAGCCCGCCATTCGTTGCTACGGCTTGACCGAGGGCGCCTAATTCATGTGAGATGAAGCATGAACCTCGCCCGCGCGCTATTTCCTCTTGTTCTGGTTGCCGCCTGGTCGTCCGCTTCGGCGGAGACGATGAAATTCGAAGACGCCACGGCGCTGCTGGGTACAAGCTGCGCCAAGGACATCAGTGACAATTGCCGCGGCGTCAACCTCGATGTCGTTCGCCTCAAGGACTGCCTGTATCGCAATCAGGATGTCTTGTCCGCTCAGTGCAAGAATGACTATGGCCGGGCCTTCGATGCGATCCAGAAACGCGTTGCGGCACGCTCGGCCGTCACCAAATTATGCGAGCGCGACGCAAACAAATACTGCGGCAGCGCCAAGGGCGACCGCGCCCTGGTTCTGGCTTGCCTGCTGGCGGGACCGCGCGGCATGACCCTCAATTGCAACAAGGCCCTCGGTGAAGCGGGGTATCGCTGATGTGGTCGGGGAGGAAAAGTCGCGGCATCGGCCTGCTGATGATCGCGCTGACCGGCTCCATGGCGATGCCGGCTTCGGCGCAGACCCCGGCGGCCGGCACCGCGGACGAATGGGTCAGCAAGCTTTCCGGCCTTGAGACTGCGCCGGACCTCGATATCGCTGCCCTGCGGCAACAGGCGATGGATCGGATCAAGGCGAAGGCAAAGGCCGATGCCGCGCCGGTCAAACGGCCGCTGATCGCGCCGGAGTTGCTCAAGCTGCCGCAGCTTGTCGCCGACATCCAGTTCGACGAAGACGCTGCCGTTGTCCGGCCCGAGTCCTATCGGCTTCTGGGCCGAATTGCCGATACGCTCTACCATCCGTCGCTACTGGGATACAAATTCCTGATTGTCGGCCATACCGTGTCGACCGGCCGGCGTGAGAATAATCTGACACTCAGCCAGCGACGGGCCGACGTGATCCGTGACATGCTGATCAACACGTTCAAGGTTTCGCCAAAGCGCCTTCTGGCGGTAGGCCTCGGTGAGGAACAGTTGCTGGACAGCGCCCATCCGGGCGCGCCGGTCAATCAGCAGCTCCAGATTGAGACGGTGGGAAAAACGCCTTAGTGGGCGCTTCGAGGCATCGGCATACCAATCCGGCCAGCCCGGCGTCTTCTGCAATTCCATCCTCTGGCGGCTCAGTTTTTCCCGACCGAGGCGAGGATGCGGTCAGCTTCCGTGCGCCAGTCGGGGCTGCGGGCAAATGCCGCCGTGCCCTTCGCACCGAACAGGCCTTCGTCGGCGAGGTCGGCGACCCAGGCCTGACGCTCGGCGGTGCCCTGCGCCGACCACGGCGTGAGGCCGATTTCGCGCACGGTTTCGGCGACCTCGCGGACCTCTTCGCTGCGGCGGCGGCCGTGCTCGATCACGCGCTGGAAGAAGTAGGCGCCCTGTTTCTCCCAGTCGATGCCGGGAAAGGTCTCCTTGAGCGAGGCCAGCACGGCGTCCTCGACACCATAGGCGCGGGCGGTGGTGAAAGCTTCGATCACCATCGCCTCCAGGCCCTTGATCATCACGCTGCGGCACATCTTGACCGCCGAGGAGACGCCGAGCTCCGCGCTCGCCACCTTGGCGTTGAAGCCCAGTTCCACGAGCAGCGGCGCCAGCTCCCCGGCACCGGTGCCCCCGAGCAGCAGCGGCACCTTGATGCGATATGGCGGGATCGAGGTCATGACCGCGCCTTCGACGTAGCGGCCGCGGTTGCCGTCGATCAGCGCAGCCGCGCGCCGCTTGGCGCCGGGCGACGCCGAATTGAAGTCGAGGAACCAGCCTCCTGCTTTCACGGCCGGCGCGCAGGCCTGCGCGACCGGCACGGCCTGGCTCGCCGTGACGGCGGAGACGATGAAATCGGCTTGCGCGGCGAGATCGGCGTGGCAGGTCGCCAGCGCGACACTGTGAGACGACGCGTGATCGCGCAAGGGGCCCGCCAGGTTGGTGCCGAGCTTGAGGTCATAGGCGGCAACCCGCACGTCCTGCTTGCGCAAGTCTTCGGCGAGAATGCGGCCCACCTCGCCATAACCGATGAGGCCAACATTCCAACTCTTCGGATTGGTCGATATCGCGGTCATTCGAAATGGTCTCCTAGATTTGGATCGGGGGCGTCGTGACAGCAACGCCATTACTGCTGTTGAATTCCGGCCTTCTCGATCACCTTCTGCCACTTGTCGATGTCTGACTTGAGCCGGGCTGCGATTTCCTGCGGCGGACTCGCTCTTGCCTCGATGCCGAGCTCGAGCAGGCGCTTTCTGACGCCGGCGTCGGCAAGTATATCCTGCAAAGCGCCATTGAGCGTATTCACGATCTGCGGCGGGGTGCCGGCGGGGGCAAACAGCGCATTCCAGGAGACGACGTCGTAATTGGCGACCCCGCTTTCCTGCACGGTGGCAAGGTCCGGCGTGCTTCCCGAACGCAGCGGGCCGGACGACGCCAGCCCGCGGAACTTCCCGTCGGCAAGATTACCCTTGATCGAAGCATAGCTGTCGATCATCAGCGCAAGGTCACCTTGCAGCAGCGACACCGCGACCTCGGGCGTGCCGCGAAAGGGGACGATGGTGAAATCGATGCCGGCTGCGGTCTTGAACAATTCGGCCGACAGGTTCTGCGTGCTGCCGATATTGATGGTCCCGACATTCAGCGCGCCGGGTTTGGCTTTGGCGGCGGCGATAAAGTCCCCAAGCGTCTTGAATGTCGAGGAGGCAGCGGTAGCGAAAATGAAATCGAAAAACCCCAGGCTGGAAATCGGCTCGAAATCCCGCAGCGGATCGAACGGCAGCTTCTTGAACAAGGAGACGCTGATCGCGGTCCCGTTCGAGAGCAACGCCAGCGTATGGCCGTCGGGCGCAGACGAGATCACCGTTCGCGCTGCGGCGATACCGCCGGCGCCGGCCTGGTTCTCGACGTAAAATCGTTGTCCAAACCTGTCGCCGAGTTTTTCGGCGATAATGCGCGCCGTGATATCGGCGACGCCGCCGGCCGCGAATGGCACGACGATGCGCACCGCCCGGTCGGGATAGACGGCCTGAGCCCGGGCTTGATGCGGCGAAGCCGTGAGCGCCGATATTGCAACTGCAGCGAGCGACATCGCGAAGAAACTGCGGAGAAGGCCGCGATTCAAGAATGTCATGAGCAATATGAATTCCCAGGGATTGGCCGGAATTATAGCACGCGGCGCCGCCGATCCAAGGTCCGGGGATGATGCCTGTCGTTTCCGCGCTGCGCGCGTCGCCCGAGATTGAACGGGCCGTCAGCGCCCGTTATGGTCATCAGGCATTCCGGAGGAAACAAGGAAAATGAAACAGTTCAGGATTGGCGACATCACCATCGACGCGGTGATTGAGCGCGAAGGCCCATGGCGGCGGCCGCAGGATTTCTTCCCGGCCTATGACGAAGCTACCTTCAAGCATCACCTGCCCTCGATGGAGCCGGAAGTCTTCGACGCCGCGCTCGGCAAGATCGTCATCACCTACCAGACCTTCGTGGTGCGGACGCCGCGCTACACCATCCTGGTGGACACCTGCACCGGCGAAGACAAGGGTCACCCGCCGCCGTTTGATTTTCCCGGCAAGGAGCGCTGGCGCAACGAACTGTTCGCGCTCGGCATCAGCTACGACAAGGTCGACTATGTGTTCTGCACCCATCTCCACATCGACCATACCGGCTGGAACACCACATTGCGGGATGGCCGCTGGGTGCCGACATTCCCGAATGCGAAATACATCTTTCACAAACAGGAATATGCAGTCTGGGAAGCGGAAAACGCCAAAGGCGCCAATCCGCCCGGCACGGTGTTCCGGGACAATTGTCTGCCGATCGTGGAAGCCGGACAGGCGCTTCTGGTCGATGACGATTACGCGCTCGACGATACCATCACCTTGACGCCGACGCCGGGGCATTCGCCCTGTCATTGCTGCGTCAATATTTTCTCGCGCGGGCAGCGCGCGGTGGTGACCGGCGACCTCATGCACCACGTGATCCAGTGCCGCGAGCCCGACTGGTCGGCAAGGCCGGACTGGGATGCCAGGCAATCGGCGGTGTCGCGCCGGAAGTTCTTCGCCTCCGTAGCCGGCTCCGATACGCTGATATTGCCGATCCATTTTCCGACGCCGACGGCGGGTCTGATCACGGCGGATGGCGATCGATTCAATTACCGCTTCAAGCGGGATTAGCGGTCCGGCCATTCGGATCGCTGACGGCGATCATACGATCGCTTGCCGATTTCGGTTTCATTAGCATTTTAGCAAACTCTTAAATGCGCCCTTAAACCAGGGGAGGCAGACTGCAAAGCTTGTGCCCAGAGCATGATCGGTTCTGATTGAATCAGAACCGAAGCTCTAGATTCGTTTTTTGACGCGTTTTCTTCACGCGAACCGGTATCCACTTCGCTCGAAAACGCTCCAGGGGGATTTCATGATCGATGAAAAAGTAAGAATAAAATGCCCGAAATGCTCGCAGATATTCCGGGACCGGGCGCAGAGAATCCGCAACGGATACCAGACCAACTGTCAGCACTGCAATCGGCTCATCACGTTTGATTCCAGTTCGGAAGACAGAAATATCCGTCGGGCTCTCACGAGCGCCAAGGAGGTGCGGATGGCACTTCAAGCCCAGCCCAAGAAGCAGAATGTGGAGCAGGACGCGGCCGACGATTACCTTCCATTCTAGCTGGCCTTTCGGGGATTAGCCGGGAATGCCCCGTTCACGCCGTGGTATCGCTGGTTTTTCCAAGCCAAAAGCGATCATAGGAAAGTCGGCCTCGCCTGTCGTGGCTAAAAGCCGATCGCTGGAAATGCCCGGTTTGGGCGAATAAGCCGCCAACCCCGAAACACTCTTTCGCAGACGCACCACATGGATTAAGAGCGGCCGAAACTTTTTTCGGGCTCTGTGCACATGATTCGTCTCGACAACATCAGTAAACAGATTGGTCACCAGATCCTCTTCATCGAGGCCTCCGCCGCACTCGAGAAGGGCGAGAAGGTCGGCCTTGTCGGTCCTAACGGGGCCGGCAAGACCACGCTGTTCCGGATGATTACGGGCGACGAACTCCCCGACGAGGGCCAGGTGGCTGTCGATCGCGGCATCACGACAGGCTATTTCAGTCAGGACGTCGGCGAGATGTCCGGCCGCAGCGCGGTGTCCGAGGTGATGGACGGCGCCGGTCCGGTCAGCACCGTGGCCGCCGAGCTGAAGCAGCTCGAGGCCGCTATGGGAGACCCCGACCGGGCGGACGATATGGACGATATCATCGCCCGCTACGGTGAGGTGCAGGCGCGCTTTGAGGAACTGGACGGCTACGCGCTCGAGGGCCGGGCGCGCGAAGTGCTCGCAGGCCTCAGCTTCAGCCAGGAGATGATGGAAGGCGATGTCGGCGCGCTGTCGGGCGGCTGGAAGATGCGCGTGGCGCTGGCCCGTATTCTCTTGATGCGCCCCGACGCCATGCTGCTGGACGAGCCGAGCAACCATCTGGATCTCGAGAGCCTGATCTGGCTGGAGCAGTTCCTCAAAGGGTATGAGGGCGTGCTGCTGATGACCTCGCACGACCGCGAGTTCATGAACCGCATCATCAACAAGGTGGTGGAAATCGACGGCGGTCAGCTTACCACCTATTCGGGCAATTACGAATTCTACGAGGCGCAACGTGCGCTGAGCGAAAAGCAGCAGCAGGCCCAGTTCGAGCGTCAGCAGGCGATGCTCGCCAAGGAGATAAAGTTCATCGAGCGCTTCAAGGCGCGCGCCTCGCACGCAGCCCAGGTGCAGAGCCGGGTCAAGAAACTAGAGAAGATCGAACGGGTCGAACCGCCGAGACGCCGCCAGACCGTGTCGTTCGATTTCCTGCCGGCGCCGCGCTCCGGCGAGGACGTGGTCAGCCTGAAGAAGGTGCAGAAGGGCTATGGCAACCGCACCATCTATGACGGGCTGGACTTCATGGTGCGCCGCAGGGAGCGCTGGTGCGTCATGGGCGTCAACGGCGCCGGCAAGTCCACGCTGTTGAAGCTGGTGGCGGGCTCGACGCCGCCGGACGACGGCACGGTGGCGCTCGGCGGCAGCGTCAAGATGGGTTACTTCGCCCAGCACGCCATGGATCTGCTGGAGGGCGAGCGCACGGTGTTCCAGTCGCTGGAGGACTCCTTCCCGCAAGCCGGCCAGGGCTCGCTGCGGGCGCTGGCCGGCTGCTTCGGATTCTCCGGCGACGATGTCGAGAAGAAATGCCGGGTGCTGTCGGGCGGCGAGAAGGCACGGCTGGTGATGGCGATAATGCTCTTCGATCCGCCGAACTTCCTGGTGCTGGACGAGCCCACCAACCATCTCGACATCGCGACCAAGGAAATGCTGATCGCAGCACTTTCGCAATATGAGGGCACCATGCTGTTCGTCTCGCACGACCGGCACTTCCTGGCCGCGCTGTCCAACCGGGTGCTGGAGCTGACGCCCGAGGGCATTCACCAATATGGCGGCGGCTACACGGAATATGTGGCGCGCACCGGTCACGAAGCTCCGGGCTTGCGCAGTTGAGCGGGAAGCGCCGCGCTCAGGTTGTCGCGCCGTCACTTCCCGATCTTCTGCCCCAGCCAGCGCGCCACGGCGTCCGGCGAGGACGCGCCGTCGCCGCCGGCGGCGCGCAGATTGGCCTCGCGCATCACCGCGATATCGATGCTGCCGAGCAGCGGTTGCAGCGCGGCCCGCAACGCGGAATCGGACGCGCGCTTCGGCGCCAGCAGCACGATCGCATCGTAGGGCGGGATTGCGTGTCTGGGATCGTCCAGCACCACCAGATCGTATTTCGCGATCAATCCGTCGCTGGTATAGCCCGCGATCACATCGACCTCGCCGGAGGCGACCGCGGCATACATGAAGTCCGGCTGCATCTGGCGCTGGCTGCGAAGCGCCAATCCGTAAGCCTTTCGCAGCCCGGCCCATTCCGGACGCGAAAAGAATTCATAATCGGCCGCCATCGACATCGTCTGCGCATGCGATGCGAGATCGGCGATGGAACGGATACCCAATTGCGCGGCGCGCTTTCGCGGCATCACCAGCGCATAGGCGTTGGCAAAGCCGAGTTCACCCAACAGTGTGACCTTCTGTTGTGCCAGGATCGCCTTCAACTCGACGAGCAATTCCTGGCGCGGTCGGATATCGCTGCGGTGAAACTGGTTGGCCCACAGCGTGCCGGAATAATCGACATAGACGTCGATATCGTCAGAGACCAGCGCATCGTAGATCACGTTGGAGCCGAGGCCCTCGCGGGAACTGGCGGAAAATCCCGCCGACCGCAGCCGCTGCGCGATCAGTGCCGACAGCACGTATTGCTCGGTAAAAGTCTTGGCGCCGACGATATAGCCCGACGGTGAACGGGCGAGCGTGGGTACCAGCGTGGCCACGACCAGCGCCGCGATGCCGATGCCGCCGAGCGCCACCCGCAGGCGGCTGCGCGCGCGAATGCCGGTTTCGATCAGCGCCAGCAACTGATCGACTGCGAGCGCCAGCACCGCGGCGGAGAGGCAGCCGAACAGCACGAACACCCAGTTCTGGGTCTGCAGGCCTGCGAAGATGTAATTGCCGAGGCTGGTTTGCCCGATCGGCGTCGACAGCGTCGCGGTGCCGATCACCCACACCGCCGCGGTACGGATGCCCGCCATGATCACCGGAAGCGCCAGCGGCAATTCCACCGTGAACAGCGACTGTCTCGGCGTCATGCCGACGCCCTGCGCGGCCTCGAGGATCGACGCATCGATACCCTGCAGGCCGGTGATGGTGTTGCGCAGCACCGGCAGCATGGAATAGAGCGCCAGCGCCAGCACCGCAGGCAGGAATCCGAACGCGGAGAAGCCAAACCCGAACCAGGCCAGCGACACCGAAGCGAGCGCCAGCAGCAGCGGATAGAACAGCGCCAGTAGTGCCAGACCCGGCACCGTCTGCACGATAGAGGCAAGCCCGAGCAGCACGCCGCGCATCAACGGCTGGTTGCGCGCGGCGATGGCGAGCGGCAGGCTGACCAGAAGTCCCAGCGCCAGCGCGGTGACGCTGACGCGCACGTGATTGCCGAGATAATCGGTGAGGTGCGCCAACGCCTCGCTCCAGCGGGGATCGGAGAGCAGGCTCATGCCGCGCCATCCCGCGGCAGCAACACCTTGAGCCGCTCGGCCTGCCGCCGCGGCGTGCGCAGCAGTTCGCCGACATAGGGATCGCCGCTGTTCGCAAGCTCGGCCGGCGTGCCCAGCGCCAGCAGTTTTCCGCCGCGCATCACGGCAACGCGATCGGCCTGCAAGATCGCCTCCGTCATGTCATGGGTGATCATGACGGTGGTCAACCCGAGCTTGCGATGCAGATCGCGAAAATCGTCGCCGAGCGCGTCGCGGGTGAGGGGATCGAGCGCGCCGAACGGCTCGTCCATCAGCACGATCTTCGGACGTGCCGCCAGCGCACGCGCCACGCCGACGCGCTGGCGCTGGCCGCCCGACAGCTCATGGGGAAAACGATCGCGATAGAGCGCGCGATCGAGTCGCACCAGATCGAGCAGCTCATCCACCCGCGCGGAAATTTCCACCGCCGGCGTGCCGACCAGCTTCGGCGTGATGCCGATATTGGCGGCGACGCTCATATGCGGAAACAGCCCGCCGCTCTGGAACACGTAGCCGATGCGGCGGCGCAAGGCGACCGGATCGACCGCACGCACGTCACAGCCCTCGATCGTGATGCTGCCGGTATCGGCCTCGATCAGCCGGTTCGCCAGCCGTAAGAGCGTGGTCTTGCCGGAGCCGGAGCCGCCGACGATGGCGAGCAATTCGCCCTCGCCAACCTCGAGCGAGACGTCGTCCACGGCCAGAACAGGTTTCGCGTCGCGGCCGCCGTCGAAGCTTTTGCCGACATGCGCAAAGGCGATCAGGGGTGGCGTTGGCATTCGGTCCAGCCTCGTGCTTGCGGCTCTTACCCTCCCCCGGAGGGGCCCCTCCAGGGGAGTGTAAGAACTACCACGCCCGGCGCACCGCGTTGAACTTATCCTTCGCAAGCGCTAATGCATCGTCCGGACTGGGAGGGAATGCGGTGGACAGGGCAAAGCCGACGGCGATCGCGCTTGATGACGCGACGGTGGCGTTCCGCCTGGCCGAGACGCGTCTTGTCTACACCGCCGTCGAAAAAGCCCGGTTATCCGTAGAGCCCGGCGAGTTCGTCGCCATCGTCGGGCCCACCGGATGCGGAAAATCGACGCTGTTGAATGTTGCCGCCGGCCTGCTCCGGCCGGCATCGGGAACGGTACGAATCTTCGATGCGCCGCTGACCGGTCTCAACCGGGAGGCCGGTTATCTGTTTCAGGCCGATGCGCTGTTTCCGTGGAAGACCGCGGTCGACAATGTCGCCATCGGGCTCGAGATCAAGGGCGCGCCGCGCGCGCATGCGCTGGAACGCGCGCAGGGCTGGCTCACCACGGTCGGTCTCGGGGCGTTCGGCAACCGCTATCCGCATATGCTGTCGGGCGGCCAGCGCAAGCGCGTCGGCCTCGCGCAGGTCCTGATCCGCGATCCCGAGATTCTGCTGATGGACGAGCCGTTCGGGCCGCTCGATGCGCAGACGCGGCAGATCATGGGCAATCTGCTGCTGGAATTGTGGAACGCCGACCGCAAGGCGGTGCTGTTCGTCACCCACGATCTCGAGGAGGCGATCGCGCTCGCCGACCGCGTCGTGATCATGTCGGCAGGACCGGGCGCGCGCATCATCGGCGACTGGCGGGTGCCGCTGCCGCGGCCGCGTGATATTTCGGAAGTCCGCATGGAAAAAGATTTCCACGCGCTGCATCGGGAAATCTGGAGCGTGTTGAAGGACGAGGTGATGAAGGGCTATGCGCAGACGTCGCAGGTCCCGTCGGGGGCTGCGTGATGGGGCGGGCCGGATTGCTTCTCTGCCAGTTGCTGGTCGCCGTCGTCGTGCTGGGGCTGTGGCAGCTGTTCGCCACCGTGCCGGTGTTCGGCCGCATGCTGCTGCCGCCGTTCTTCTTTTCCAATCCGGTCGACGTCGGCAGCCAGATCCTCGACTGGTTCCGAACCGGCGTGATCTGGAAGCATTTGCTGATCACGTTGTGGGAATCGATCCTCGCTTTCGCGATCGGCTCACTCGGCGGCGTCGGGGTCGGCTTCTGGTTCGCGCGCCAGCCGCTCGTTGCCGCGGTGTTCGACCCCTATGTGAAGATGGCCAATGCGCTGCCGCGCGTCGTGCTGGCGCCGATCTTCACGCTGTGGCTGGGGCTCGGGATCTGGTCGAAGGTCGCGCTCGGCGTCACGCTGGTGTTCTTCATCGTGTTCTTCAACGTCTACCAGGGCGTCAGGGAGGTCAGCGGCACCGTGCTCAACAATGGCCGTATGCTCGGTATGAGCGAACGGCAGCTGATGCGGCACGTGTACTGGCCCTCGGCGCTGTCGTGGATGTTTTCCTCGCTGCATACCTCGGTCGGCTTCGCCGTGGTCGGCGCCGTGGTCGGCGAATATCTGGGATCGGCGGCCGGCCTCGGCTACCTGATCCAGCAGGCTGAAGGCGTGTTCGACGTCGCCGGCGTCTTCGCCGGCATGTTCGTACTGTCGGCCTTCGTCATCCTCATCGACCTCGCGGTGACCAGGGTCGAGCGGCGCCTCTTGGTCTGGCGGCCCGATGCGGCCGGCGGCCACAGTTAGCGGTCATTGCGAGGAGCCAACGGGTCGCATGACGGAGAGGTAGTACAACCACCTTCTCAAGGGCCGCGCACTGCACTATCGTGCGGCCAACGGAAAGCAACGGAGGACCCCATGAGGACGATGTTAGGCAGACTGGCCGCAACCCTGCTGGTGCTGGTGCTGACGTCCGGTCTTGCCGCCGCGCAGAGCAAGATCACGGTCGCGGTCGGCGGCGGCGCCTGCCTGTGCTACCTGCCGACGGTGCTGGCGAAGCAGCTCGGCGAATTCGACAAGGCAGGCCTTGCGGTCGAACTCGTCGACCTCAAGGGCGGCTCGGATGCACTCAAGGCCGTGCTCGGCGGCAGCGCCGACGTGGTCTCTGGCTATTTCGACCACTGCGTCAATCTCGCCGCCAAGAAGCAGGAGCTGCAGGCCTTCGTCGTCTATGACCGCTATCCCGGCCTTGTCCTGGTGGTGTCGCCCTCGCACAATGGCGAGATCAAATCGATCAAGGATCTGGCCGGCAAGAAGGTCGGCGTCAGCGCGCCGGGTTCCTCGACCGATTTCTTTCTCAAATATCTATTGAAGAAAAACGGCCTCGATCCGGCCAGCGCGTCGGTGATCGGCGTCGGTCTTGGCGCCACGGCGGTCGCGGCGATGGAGCAGGGGCAGATCGATGCCGCCGTGATGCTGGACCCGTCGGTCACCGTGCTGCAGGGCAGCCACCCGGACCTGCGCATCCTCTCCGATACCCGCACGCAAAAGGATACGCTCGAGGTGTTCGGCGGCGAATATCCGGGTGGCGCGCTCTACTCCACCGCGGCCTGGGTTGCTTCGCATGAGACGGACGTGCAGGCCCTGACCAATGCGATCGTGAATACGCTTGCATGGATTCATTCGCACTCGGCGGACGACATCATGGCGAAAATGCCGCCGGAAATGGTCGGCAAGAACAAGGAGCTTTATCTCGCCGCGCTCAAGAACACGATCCCGATGTATTCGGAGACCGGCAAGATGGATCCCAAGGGGGCGGACGCGGTGCTTGCGGTGTTCAGCGAAAGCTCGCCTGAAGTCGCCAAAGCCAATATCGACGTCAGCAAGACCTGGACCAACAAATTCGTCGATCAGGCCAGGAAGACGACGGGCATGAATGCGAAGTAAGGTCTGTCGGGCGGAATGACGCCGCCGGTCATTCATCGCGTCACGACGCTCGATCTGAATGTGGAGCCGTGGCGGTGGCGGTTCGCCGACGAACGGCGCGCCGACATCGACGCGCATTTTGCGATCAAGGCGCGTGAGAAGCCGATCTGGAATGGCCGCGTGTTGTTGGGGCGCGATCCGGTTTTCACCGCGGAACGCTTCAGCGCGAGCTATTTCGAGGCCGATTTCGCGAGCTTCCTGGCGTGGCGCGACTGGGGCTTTCCCGACGCAAGTGTGTTCAACGGTTTCGGGATGGGCGCGCTGCGCTGCTCGGACGGTGCGTTTATCCTGGGCGAGATGGGCCAGCATACCTCGAATGCCGGACGCATTTACTTTCCGTCGGGAACTCCCGATCTCGATGATATCAGCGACGGCGCAGTCGATATATCCGGCAGCGTCACTCGCGAAGTCGAGGAGGAAACGGGCTTGACTGCTGTTGACTATCGGGCCGGCCCACACTGGAACTGCGTGGTCTCAGGAGCTGCGATTGCGATGATCAGGACATTGCATGTCGATCTCACCGGCGAAGCGCTGCGCACCAGGATCGAGGCCAATCTCGCCCGCCAGCAGCAGCCTGAATTGGCCGCGATCCACCTGGTGCGTGAAGCCGGCGATTTCACGGCATCGATGCCGCGTTTTGTTACCGCGTTTATCGAAGCGCAGATGAGTAGCTAAATTTTGCCAGGGAAGAAAGGGTGTCGCCTGTCATGAGCAAGAAGCCTTCGCGATCCCTCAGCGCCGAGCTAAAGCCCTTTGTGGCGCCATTCCGTTTCGACGGATCAGGCGCGTTCCATCTCAGGTCGCACCGGACCAACGAGAAGGGCGGTCTCGACAAGGAAAAGGCCGAAAAGATTCTCGAGGCCAACCGGAAGCGGCTGAACGATTTTCAGGAACGGCTTTATGCGCAGGATCGCTGGTCGCTGCTCCTGATCTTCCAGGGCATGGATGCAGCCGGCAAGGACAGCGCCATCAAAAGCATATTCGAGGGCGTCAATCCGCAGGGCTGCGAGGTCTATTCGTTCAAGCAGCCGACATCCCATGAACTCGATCACGATTTCATGTGGCGCTGCATGGTTGCGCTGCCGGAGCGCGGCCGTATCGGCATCTTCAATCGTTCCTACTACGAGGAATGCCTGGTGACGCGGGTGCATCCGGAATTTCTCGTCGACGAGAAGATTCCGCCGAAGCTGATCACCAAGAATATCTGGCGCGAGCGGTTCGAGGATATTTCCGCGATCGAGCGCTATCTCTCGCGCAACGGCACCGTGATCCTGAAATTCTTCCTCAACGTCTCGAAGCAGGAACAGCGCGAACGGTTTCTCGACCGGCTCGACCAGCCCGCGAAGAACTGGAAATTCTCGATGAATGATATCAAGGAGCGCGCGCTTTGGCCGAGATACATGGCCGTATATCAGGACATCGTGCGGCACACGTCGACTGCGGTGGCACCATGGCACGTGGTGCCGGCCGATCACAAATGGTTCGCAAGGGTGGTGATCGGCTCCGCCATCGTCGGCGCGCTGGAGACGCTCAATCTGCACTTTCCGCGCGCCGACAAGGCGTCGCTGCAGGAGTTCAAAGCGGTGCGCCAGGCGCTGGAGCAGGAGGGCAAGGGTAAGGTGAAGAAGGCGAAGGCCGCGAAGCGGGCGGCGAAGGGCGCCTAAGCCAACCGATGGTTATTCCCACCACCGAGCCTAGCCGTGGGCGTCGCCCTGAATTCCGATTCCTTGCTGATGCTATCGTCTCACGCTGAAGCCATTGTAGTTGACGCTCGCTGTGCGCTAACTGCCGACGCTTCCTCAGAGTCAGTGACCCGAAGCATGACGTGAATGACCGATTGAGCGATGGCGCGGCGGCTGGAATGAGGGACTGGCGGTGCCTATTCCCGCATAAGCATTATTTGCCGGGGAAGCCCCACCAGGTAGCTCCAGGCCCAATCTGCCTGCAGGAGTTAGCGCGCCCCCATTCAGCACGTCCCGATCTGGATACATCGCCTGAAAAGCTGCCGGTTCCTCCGCAAGTGCAGACGTTGCGGAGATCGTCGATATCAGGGCGGCCGCGACGAGCCTCTTGCGTCCAGTCATGGTAATTCTCCATTTTCTTCTTCTGCGCGAGAATGCGGTCCCTCAGGAGTTTTTTGCACAAGGACTATGAGGCATTGCCGCTGAAAAAACGCGCTGCATGCAGATCACTATTCCGCGAATAGGCATGAGGCGGATGCGGCGCGAGACAATGGTCGGCGCATGACAGAATTCACGGTTTACTGGTTCACGTTTCGCGGCGGGATGAAAGCACCTCAACGCGCGCCGACCGGCATCACCGCTGGCGAGGCCCCTGCGGTGTGCCGGCTTGGGACTTTGGATCCGCGCGTGGACGGAAGTCGACCCGCGGATCCCGAGCCGTGAAGGCAGAAGCCGGGCGGGGGGCGCTACTCGCCCTCGGTCCCGATCGCGTAAGCCGTTTCGCCGTGAACCGCGTCGTCACCCACCTTCAGGGTCGCTTCATCCATCCGCAGCGGCACGATGATCGAGATCACCTTGAGGATGATGAACGTCGCGATCGCGTTGTAGACGATAATGAAGGCCGCACCCTCTGCCTGCAGCAACAGCTGACCGGCATTGCCATAGAGTAAGCCTGTCACGTTGACACCGGGCGCTTCCTTGTCGGTGCCGATGTACATCAGCATGTCGGGATTGGCAAAGATCCCGGTCAAAAGGCCGCCGGTGAGGCCGGCCACGCCATGGGTCGAGAACACGCTCAGCGTATCGTCCACCTTCAACATGAAGCTGGTCTTTTGCAGCTTGTTCATGGCGAGCCAGGGAATGATGCCGGCGATGACGCCGATGGCGATCGCGCCCAGGCCATCGACATAACCGGCGGCGGGAGTGATTGCGACCAGGCCCGCGATCATGCCGTTGACCGCGCCCAAAACGGACGGCTTGCCGTAGGCCATCTTGTCCAGCAGCGTCCAGACCAGGAGCGCCACCGCGGTGCAGGTGTTGGTGTTGAGCACCGCAGCACCGGCATCGGCGTTGGCGAAATAGGGATCGCCGCCGTTGAAGCCGTTCCAGCCCAGCCACAGGATTCCGGCGCCGACCAGCGTCATCAGCAGGCTGTTGGGCGGGAAATGCTCGCGATCGGCCTGCAGCCGCGGACCGATCACCCATGCGGCGACGAAGCCCGACGTGCCGGCCGCAAGATGGATGACATAACCGCCCGAGAAATCCGCCACGCCCATGCCGGCGAGCCAGCCGCCACCCCACAGGCTAAATGCCCCGACCGTATAAACCAGCGTCATCCACACCGGGCAGAAGATCATCCATGCCGTGAAGTTCATGCGACCGAGCACGGAACCGGCGAGGATGATGACCGTGATGGCGGCGAACACGAACTGGAAGAAAATCAGCGTCGCCATCGGAAAGGTCAGCGCCGGCATGCCCGCTGCCGCCGCCGGAACGATTGCCTGGCCGGTGGTATAGGCGGCCGATGTCGCCAGCGCCGGTTTGCCGAGGAATGGAAACCATTGCTCCCCGAACGCCATATTGTAATCGAACAGGATCCAGACGACCAAGACCGAGGCGAATGCATAGATCGCCATGAACGCGGAGTTGATCGCCCATTTCTTCTTGACGATGCCGCCATAAAGGACTGTCAGTCCCGGGATGCTTTGCAGACCGACGAAGGTTGCGGCTGCGAGTTGCCACGCATTGTTGCCAGTGTCTAACCATTGTGGTGAGGGTGCGAGTGCCATGAGCAGTTTCCGCGCCCGCCGACATTCCGGGTACCCCTGCCTATATGGCGCCCGAGATGTTTGACGGCGAACCCGGCAACGAGGCGACCGACATCTACGCCCTCGGCGTCACCATGTTCCGCGCCTTCACCGGCGAATACCCTTATGGCAATCCCGACGCCACCAGCCCGCCGCGCCGCGAGCGGCCGGTGGCGCTCTCGGCCTTGCGCCCGGACCTCCCGGCCTGGCTGCAGGCTGCGCTCGGCCGGGCGATTGCAAGCGATTCCACCGAACGTTTCCGCGACATGGCCGAATTTGCGCTGGAGATGGAGGCGGGGCCGGCGCGCGCCCCATTTGAGGTCCAGCGGCCGCGGACGCTCTATGAACGCAACCCGCTTCGATTCTGGCAGGGTGTGGCCGCACTGCTCGCGCTCGCGCTCCTGCTGTCACTGCTGCGACACTGAAAGGTCATTCAGGGCCGCACAGCGGACAAGCCCCGCGCTTCGGCGAACGTCCGTATTGCGATCTCTCGCATATACCGCATTGCAAAATGCACGGGTCCCTACGCCCTTGTGATCCAATTGTCATTATTTGATGCGTCCTTCTTCACCAAGAGAACATGAATTTCTGATAGCCTTCCTGCTCTCGACGGTCCTTCGGCGAGGAAAATCACATGAACTGGATCTATTGGAACACAGCGTGGTCGCTGTTCTTCAGCCTCGTTTGGTTCATGACCATCACGAACAATCCCGAGGCGCGGGTCGCGGATGCGCATTCGCGCGATGAAGCATTCGGCGGCTGATATGGAGTTCCAGGTCGCGGAAGGAATCGGGCCGCAGCAAAGCCTGACGCCCGCAGGCTTTCTGTTGTCCGGGGCCGCCCCGATCCGCGCACCAATATGTCCGCTTCGCGCGAACAGCAGACATTCGCCCATCCATTGTTAAAGTCATTCCCGCGGGATGACGAGCAGAGCTTCCCGAATGAGCCCCGGCGCGGGAGCTGGCTTGCGATATTGGCCATTAATTTTCGCGGGAGCTGGTCTTGCGAATGCCGTCTCAGCGCCCGGCGGTCACAGCGTCCCACCACGGACAGACGCCGCTTAGCCGTTCGTAATTGCCCTCGATTACCTGGAGAGGGGCACGACGCCCCTCGGGAGGAGGTGGCGGCAAATTTTCCGGCGGCACATCCCCGAGCACCGCCTGCCTCAACCCATCGTGGCCCCAGAAGCTGGCCAACGTGCTCATCTCTACCGGTTGCCATGTCGCGACATCCACGTCGCGCCCGCCCCAACCATACTCGACCAGGAAGTCCGACGGCGTTTGCATGTAGAACGACGTCATGTAGTCGTTGTTGTGCCTGCCGAGCGACACCTTGATCCGATCGCTCTCCGCCTGCGCGAGGTCGTAGCCCTGGCCGACATCGTCCAGCGAGTAAAGCTCCATCAGGAGATGATGGAAGCCCTGCCGAGGCTGCTCGAACAGAGCAAGGCTGTGGTGGCGTGCATTCACATGCAGGAAACACGCCTTGGGCTCGTCCATGAAATCGCTGATCCGAAAGCCCAGCAGATCTCGGTAGAAGGCCAATGCCGCATCAAAATCCGTGACCATCAGCACGACATGGCCCATGCCGAGCGCGCCGGTGCGAAAGCCCGAGATGTTACGGCCAGGCGCAAAAGGCGTGTCGGCCAGCAGCGGCCCGTGAAAGGCCTCGAGCCGGTTTCGGTCGGGATCGCGGAATGAAATGAGGTCGCGAACGAACCGTTGATCGGCGAGTGCCGCCGGTTCACGTCGGACGGCAACACCCGCCGCTTCGAGCCTGGCCGCAAGCGCGTCCAGGCTTGCGGCGTCAGCAACCTCCCATCCAAAAAAGCGCTCGGCATCCGGACGCTCCTTGTCAACGATGATTCGCTGGCGACGATCGTCCATGCGGAAGGCGCGGCTGGACGCAGCACGGTCGACCATCTGCAACCCGAGCTGGCGCGTCGCGAAGTCGGACCACTGATCGATATTTGGTGTGCTGATACCGAGATAGCCGAGTGACTGAACTGCCATGAGTGTTGCTCCCAACCAGCCCTGGATCCCGGATCGCCGGTGAGCACCATCAAGTCCTGAATTATTCGAAGGTTTTCTTGGCCTCGTCGCGGCACGGATAATCGTAGTTGAAACGCCGGGTCGGTCAAGGTTGGACCGAAAGCGAAGAAGCCATTGGGTCTGTCGATAGCCAGCGATCAAAGCGGGAATTTCCTTGCGGGCGGTGATATCCTGGGCCGCCGCATCGGCAAGGCGAAAATCCGATGGCACGGCAGCGATCAGATATTATCGTTCAAATCTCCCGCGGGGGTTCCTCATCGACGACAATCTCGACGGCCATAGCCTCGACGAATTGCGCGAATGGGCCGCTCGAAAGGTTAATTTCGTCGTGATCGATTCGACACGGAGATATCACCCGGATTATGCTGGCTTGAGAGCCGCCTTGGCTAGTGCCGTTCTTTGGCACGCCGGACACTGCGACGCATCAGCCGAATGTCTGATCACGGCGGGATGAACGGACTTACCGCAGATACGGCCGTGGGTCCGAGTCTGACCCAAGCGGGACATCGGGCCCGATCGGCTTCCGGGTGCCCATTTCCCACTCGCCACTCGATTCGAGGCTGCTATATTAGGCGATTGCACGGGCATGGTGCTTACGGGGGCAAAAAGCGCCGGCTTAACTTGAAACGACCTCGTGGGCGAGGTCCGTGGTGCGTTATTTTCGGAGGCGGGTCGGTACCTCAGGACTGACTGGATTAACGGAATGCTGGAGCAGTGTTTCGTGGCCGCGCCGTCGTGATCCAGGTCGAGCGGCGCTCGGAGAAAATCGGATGAACAATCTAACCATTGCCGTCATCTTGATCGCTGTCGCGCAGACACTGACGATCATTCTCACCCTCGGTCGCGAAAGAGAAATCAGGCGACTGCGCGAACTTGTCACTGAACATCGGATACAAATTGCCGAGATAAAGGCGTGGTTGGCGGGGAGAATGCAAAGCGCTCAACCGCGACGAATAAGAACTGATCGCGAACCAATAGCGGACGACAAGAGGGTGCCGGAGCCAGCGATAACGCCGAAGGACTTGCCTGATACCGTCCGCCCGAGCACCCCTGAAGATGAGCTTAGCCGGGCAACAAAGGCCTTCAAGTGGTTCAAAGAGGATGCCGACGAACCGCGCGAGATCGGCGCCGGCCCCAAGGGCGGCACACCACCGGAGCCAGCGATAACGCCGAAAGACTTACCCGACGCCATTCGCCCGGGCGCCACTGAAGATGAGCTCAAACGAGCGACGAAAGCCAACGACTGGTCGCGCGAGATCGTCGCCGGCCTGCAGGCCGGCCTGCAGCTGCAGCGGGGCGCACCACCGGTGCCGGCGATAACGAGAGTGCCGGAGCCGGCGACAACGCCGAAAGGCTCACCGGATAGCCGTACGACCAAGCACCGCTGAAGATGAGCTCAAACGAGCGACCAAAGCCATTGATTGGTTGAATGAGGATGTCGACAAAGCGCGCGCGATTGTCGCCGCCCAGCAGGTCAACCGGACCGGGCCGGTCATGCCATTGGAGATACACGAGATCGAGGAAGTCGATGCAGAGGCCGACCTCCCGTCTTTGAGGAGAAAGACATGATCGGGATCGGAAAAACCCGAGCTGATTTGGACACCGGCTGGATCGAGATTCATTGCGTCGTGCCGATCGGCGCCGACAAGGACAGCCGCGCACGATTTCTCGCTCGTCGTCCGGTCGCAGAGTGGAAATCATAGTCATTGCAATGGGGACGTTGTCCGCGGTGTCAAATGCGACGACGCGAGTTCATCACGCTTCTTGGCGGCGCGGCGACGACGTGGCCGCACCCGGTACATCTGCTCGGCCCCGCGATGTTCATCACTGCGCCGGCCCAAGCGGTAGATCGTGGACAATATGAAAATGTCCCCGACGACGTTCGGAATTGGTTCAGAGGCGTAACAAGTCCAACCGGCGTTCCCTGCTGCGATATCTCCGATGGACATCGCACCGATTACGAGGTGCGCGCGGGCGCGTACTGGGTTCCGATCGACGGCCTTTGGTGGCAAGTGCCCGAGAAGGCGATCATTCGCAACGCCGGCAACCCGCTTGGCGAAGCCGTTGTGTGGTATGTCAGTCTGCGCGGCAATATCGAAATCCGCTGCTTTGTGCCCGCCAATTCCACGTGAGCAGCTTCTACCTGGCCTTGACGATGGCCGGGGTCGCGGTCCCCGCATGGCGCCAGTGCTGCATCTTGGTTGCGGCAAGCATTATCTGCCGGAGATCAGGCGCGCCGCGCGGTGGAGTGTCACCCGGCAATGGCGATCTGACCGCCGTATTTGGCGCGCAGCTCGGTCTTGAGCAGCTTGCCGGTCGCGGTATGCGGCAGCGATTCCACGATGATCACATCGTCGGGCATCCACCATTTGGCGATCCGCGTCGACAGGAATTCCAGGATCGATTCCTTGGTCGGATTGGCGCCGGGCTTGGGCTGCACCAGCAGCAGCGGCCGCTCCTGCCACTTCGGATGCGGGATGGCGATGACGGCCGCCTCGAACACGTCGGGATGCGAGACCACGAGATTTTCGATCTCGATCGAGGAGATCCATTCGCCGCCGGACTTGATGACGTCCTTCAGCCGGTCGGTCAATTGCACATAGCCATCGGGATTGATGGTCGCGACGTCGCCGGTGCCGAACCAGCCGTCGTCGTCGACGACCTTGCCGCCTTCGCCCTTGAAATAGCCTGAGATCACCCAGTTGCCCCGCACCTTGAGCTGGCCGACCGACTTGCCGTCATGCGGCAGCGTCTCGCCATTCTCGCCGACGAGGCGCAGTTCGACGCCGGAGACCTGGCGTCCCTGCTTGACCTGCATGTCCACCATCTCGGCCGCCGTCGCGCCGTCGTGCTTGGCGAGCGGCGAGCCGAGCGTGACCAGCGGGCTCGTTTCCGTCATGCCCCAGGCATGCAGCAGGAAGACGCCGAGCAGCTCCCGGAATTTTTCGATGGTGGCGCGCGGCGCAGCGGTGCCGCCGCTGAAGATCAGCTTCAGCTTCAGCTTCGAGAAATCGAGCTTGGCGCGATTGTTCTCGAGATAGGCGAGGAAGTTGAGCCAGATCGTCGGAATGCCGCCGGCCTTGGTGCAGCCTTCCTGCTCGAGCAGCATGTAGATGCTTTCCGGATCGAGCCGCGGTCCGGGCAACACCAGCTTGGCGCCGCACATGGCCCCCGAAAACGGCAGGCTCCACGCGTTGGCATGGAACAGGGGAACGATCACGAGGATCGAATCCCTGGCCGAGAGCGCGAAGCCGTCGGCGGCGCAGGCGGCGAAGGCATGCAACACGGTCGAGCGGTGGCTGTAGAGAACGCCTTTGGGATTGCCCGTCGTGCCGGAGGTGTAGCAGAGCGTACAGGCGGTGTTCTCGTCGAGCTGCGGCCAGGCGTAATCGGGCGAGGCTTGCGCCAGCAGCGTCTCGTAGCACAAGAGATTGGCGACCTTGACGGACGGCATGTCCTTCTCATCGCACAGCGCAATCCAGCCGCGCACCAGTGGCAAATGCGGTGCGAGCTGCTCGACCAGCGGCGTGAAATCGGGATCGAAAAAGATATAGCCGTTTTCGGCATGGTTGATGATGTAGACGAGTTGCTCGGCGAACAGGCGCGGATTGACGGTGTGGATCACGCGGCCGGAGCAGGTCACTCCGTAATAGAGTTCGAGGTGCCGCCACGAATTCCAGGCGAGCGTCGCGACGCGATCGCCCTGGCCGACGCCGAGTGCGGCGAGCGCGTGGGCGACGCGCTTGGCGCGCGCCGCGACCCGCCCGTAATTGGACCGGTGCATGACGCCCGCCGGATCGCGCGAGACGATCTCGGTTTCCGCGTGCCAGGTCGCGACATAATCGACCAGGTTCGAGATCAGCAGCGGCCGGTTTTGCATGAGTCCAAGCATCAGTTCCCCCCGTTTTGAACGATCCCTCGAATGGTGCGAAAAGCGATCTCGCAGCTCTCGTCCCCGTCACTGGCGAAACCCTGCCATCGATGGTGTCGAGGGTTTTGACAAGTCGTTACCGCGTCTGCCGGGCTGGCACAACGGTTGCTTCATGCATCGGCACGTCTGCTTTTCGCATCTTTGAGACGTGCGGACGGATACTGAAAGGGTCGGCTTATCCGGGAGACCTGAAGTAACCGGCCGACGGCCAAAACGGCGCGCTCCTCCCAAAGCCGAATTCCATCCGCGTGGGCACATCTAACTGTGAGTACGGACGCCGGTTGGAGGCCCTGCCTTGCGCGCCATGTCGAAATGCATACTATTTGTAGCCGTTCAGTCTGGGCTCCAATGATCCGGACACGCGAGGAGGAGATGATCATGCTGACAAGACGAGGATTTGCCGGAATTGCATCCTGTGCGCTCTGTGGACTTGCCGAGTTCGTTGCGACCGAAGTGTCGGCGCAAGGTACGCCGCCGCCAGCTCCGGCGGGCTTCACGCGAAAGATACTGTCGCAGATGGACGGGCCGATGCCCGGCTACGTGACGCTCGTCGCCGAGGTCACGATCGATCCCGGCACATTCGTAGCGCGGCATACGCACCCGGGGATCGAATCTGGCTACATCGTTTCCGGCGGTCTCGAACTGCCGATCGAGGGACAGCCTACGCGCATGGTGAAGGCGGGCGATGGCTTTCAGGTCCCGGTCGCAACACCGCATGCCGGCGGCAAAAACGGCGACACCAAGACCGTCGTGGTCAGCACCTATGTAGTGGAGAAGGGCAAGCCGCTCGCGACCCCGGCCTGAATCGAGGGTTCAAACGAACCGATTCCAATCAGCAATCGCTGGAGAGGCGGCCTTGGCTGGCGGCCTCTCCTTATCCAAAAAGCAGGCTCGAATGGATGTCCTGGTTTGGCACGAAACTGCTGATCCCGGATGTCTGCCACTCGGTCGCTAGCCGGGGGTAAACCGGACATGATGCGGATAGCCCATTTCCGGTCGCAAATGACCCCTCGCCCCGCCCGATTCCCGGTGTTTTGAAGGGATGGCGCTATTAAGCTTACGTCTTAACTAGTAATTAATTATGCGTTTGCGGGCCCAAAAAGCCCGGCCTAGCGTGCGTTGCAGTGCTGTTCAGTAACCTGTGAGTTGGTGCGTGCCATGACGTATAGATTGTATGGGGCGTTTTTCGCGTCTCTCAGCGTAGTCGTGCTTATGCTTGCCGCGAACGAGACATTCGCCAGATCGGGAGCGGCGCGAGGTCCAGGGTTTGTTCCGACGCATTCGGTTTCCCGCCCCACCGTCGCCCATTCGCTGCGGCATCACCGGAGAAACCAGCTAGGGGCCTTCTGGCCGGGAGTAGGGGACTTCTCCTACGGACCATCGAACAGCGAACCCCTGACAGATGTTGCGCCGCCGACATCGGGCGATATCCATTACACCTATACCTATGATGTTCCCTGGGATTGGGCACATCGATATCCGCCGAATGTGACACCCTCTGATCGAGCCTATGTGCCGAGCTGCCCGGCGGAGACCGTAACGGTACCTGGGCGTGACGGCACGGAGCAGACCGTAAATATCATGCGCTGCTACTAACGGTCTTCGCAGTTTGGCATCCAGGGAAATTCCAAAGCTGACGATGATTGTCGGATCTCAGGGGGCAGAGTGGACGCTACGATTGTAGCGGAGGACGCCTGAAGATGACCCCGCTTCGGACGCTCAACCCGATCGATCCGCGTCGGTTTGCGCCCATTTAGCCGGCGCGACCCGCTCGCAAAGTGCTAGGCTTTCGAAATCGGCATGGCGCGTTCTCGGGGGGCACATGCGGCGGCGCGAGTTCATCACGATCGCTGGCGGGGTGGCGTTGACGTGGCCGTTGGCCGCGCGGGCTGAAGTTCCGCCCAAGCGTCCGGTCATTGCATGGCTGAGTATGTTCACGGCGCCACAACCCCTTCCAACGTTCATCAAAGATTTTCTGGGGGGTTTGGAGGAGCGGGGTTATCTCCAGGGGCAAAACTTTGATTTTGTGTTTCGTAGCGCCGACGGTCATCAGGATCGAGTGCCGGGGATCGTGGAGGAATTTGCCCGGCTCAGGACCGATGTCATCCTGGCGGGGGCCACTTTTGAGGCGGTTGTTGCCAGGAAGGCGACATCGACGATCCCGATTGTTTGCCCGGCACTCGCCGACGCTGTGCATCTCGGCTTGATCGGAAGCGAGTCGCGGCCGGGAGGCAATCTCACGGGGATCGAACCCTATGTTGCGGGCCTGCCCGGCAAACAAATCGAACTCGCGCGCGAAATAATGCCTGGCGCGAGGAAAATTGGGCTGCTCAACAATCCGGAAGATCCAAAAGCGCCACCTCAGTTGAAGGAGCTGGAGGCTGCCTGCCGGACCCTGGACATCAAGGTCGTCGCGGCGAACGTTACTCGACCCGAAGATATTGATGATGCATTGCGCGGACTGGCTGCCGAAAAGGTCGATTTGGTCATCGTGCTGCAGACCAACCTGCTGGTACTTCACTGTCGGCAAATCGCGTCGACCGCATTGGCCGAGCGGCTGCCGACGCTTTACGGTTATCGCGAGCATGTCATGGCCGGCGGACTGATCAGCTATGGTGTCAACTTGCCTTGGTGCTATCGGCGCGCCGCCTATTTTGTTGACAGGATCCTTCACGGCACGCCTCCCGGAGACTTGCCCGTCGAATTTCCGAACCAATTGCTGTTGTCGATCAACCGCAAGACCGCCGATGCGCTGGGGCTTGCGGTGCCGCCAACGCTGCTCGCTCGCGCCGACGAGGTGATTGAATAGATCGGCTGTTTGCTGCAGCGCATGGGTCTGTCGCGCCATAATCGCGCCGTACGAAAGGCCAATTCGCGAATGTAAAGTGTCCCGGATCGACGCAAGACAGGGGGGATACTGAATGCGCCGCGATGCTCAGCCTGCCCATGAAAACACGGGGACCACGGGCTACACCTTCAATTTTCAGATATCGAATGGCGGGGGACGGCAGGCCTGCAGTGTTAAGGTACAAGCCGATACGCTTCACGATGCGACGAGATTTTTCCGGCAGAACTGGTCGATGATAGAGACCATGGCTCGCGATGGTTTGGCCACCGGATCGCGGAACAGAATCCAGATCGACGTTGCTTCCCATGTCGCCCAGGCAGGCAGTTCCCGGACGTAACCTTCGGACGCTATAGTAGCGGCGGAGGACATCGGCTAATGACACCCGGAACGGACATGTCGCGGCGATCGCGTCGCGCTCGTAGCGGCCCCGGGGCTTCTCCGGTAGATGCCGGACTTCTCAAGGAAAGCCGCGCGCTCGATGCCAATGTAGGCACATGGCGCTCGTGTACGAGCACTGGCGCCGGTCGTACCTGAAGCGAAGGGCCGCGCGACCGCAAACTGGACGGCGGAAAAAGCCCGTGCGATGTTGATCCGCGGCGTCGGCGATCTCCGGGATGATTGACGGCGCAGCCGGTCGCATCGAATGCGGTGGCGGGCCGAACGATAACGAACAAACCGGGTGGAAACGATGGCGCGATTTCAAGCCGATCTGCGTGTGTGGCTTGCGAGCATGCTTGCGGGACTTGCCACCGTCAGTGCCGCGCCCGCGGCGACGATGATCGAAGATGCCGCTTCGGCCTGCGGCGGCCTTGCCGGAGTTTCGGATGCCGTGCGGATCGATTCCGCGACGCTACAGGCGCCCTCGCAGCTTGCAGTGTCCGAGCGCGCGCCGACGCCGGCAGCGCGCATCGCGCCGGCCAGCCCCGCGTTCTGCAAGGTGCTCGGCCATATCGAGCCGACCGATCCCAGGGCGCCGCCGATCAAGTTCGAGGTGAACCTGCCGGTCGAATGGAACGGCCGCTCCGTGCAATATGGCGGAGGCGGCTTCAACGGCACTCTCATCACCGGGCTCGGCCTGCCGCCGGCCTATCCTTACGACAAGCCGTCGCCGCTCGCGCGCGGCTTCGTCACCTACGGCACGGATTCAGGCCACGAGACCAAGGCGGGCGAGCCGCCTCAGGTCTTTGCGCTCAACGACGAGGCTTTCGAGAATTTCGCGTACCGTTCATACAAGAAGGTGCGCGATGCCGCCGTCGCCTTGATGATGCGCGCCTACGGCAAGCCGCCGGAGAAAATGTATTTCATGGGATCATCCGAAGGCGGCCGCGAGGCGCTGACCATGGCACAACGCTACCCGGATGATTTTGACGGCATCTTTGCGCGCGTCCCAGTCATCAATTGGGTTGGACTGCAGCATGCCGGCACGCGTTCGGGACTCGTGACCATGGGCGAGGGCTGGATCCGTCCGGCCCAGGTGAAGCTTGTCGCCGACGCCGTGCGGCAGGCTTGCGACAAGGCCGACGGCTCGGACGATTCGCTGGTTCAGAATCCCGTGGGCTGCAAGGCCACCTTCAAGGCGGATTCGCTGCGTTGCGCCGGCGCTCAGAGCGGCGATCAGTGCCTGAGCGACGCGCAGATCAAGGCAATCGACACGCTGCATGCGACCTATAAATTCCCGTTCCCGCTCGCCAACGGCCTCGATGATTATCCGGGCTGGGGCGTGTCGGGCGAAGACACGCCGTCTTTCGGTCCGACCGGCGGATGGATCGCCTGGTGGCTGGGCACGGCGGCGCCCGCGCAGCCGCCGACGCCGAACAACGGCATCGCCTGGGTCTACGGCGCCGGCGGCATTCAATATGTCTTCGCCCGCGATCCCAAGCTCGATGTCACGACCTATCGGCCCGAGGAGCACAAGCAGCGGCTGCTCGAAGTCTCGCAACTCATGGATTCGACCGATCCCGATCTCGGCCGTTTCCGCGCGCGGGGCGGCAAGCTGATCATGCTCGAACACATGGCCGACTATGCCCAGAGCCCCTATGCCGGCATCCGCTATTTCGAAAACGTCGAGCGCAAGCTGGGCAAGACGGAGACGGCAGAGTTCGCAAGACTCTACACGGCGCCGGGCGTCGACCATGTCGGCTCCGGCGCGCCGGCAAATGTCGACATGCTGGGTGTGCTGGTCGATTGGGTCGAGAAGGGCCAGGCGCCGGGCGATCTCGAAGTCGTCGAGCAGAAGGTCGAAGCGCCCGCGTTTGCTGTCGTCCGTGCGCTGCCGCTGTGCCGATGGCCGGCTTGGCCGCATTATAGGGGAGGCGATTCCAGGAGCTCATCGAGCTTCCTATGCGCGCAATGATTGGACGAGCTTTTGGTAAGCCGTCATGGTCGATCTATTTCCTGATGGCACCACACGGCATTGTCCTGCCCGCGGCCGCTACGGTAAGGTCATCCCGTTAGTACAAATAAAGTCGTCGGGTCGGCGGCGGCTGGAAATGACGCTTGAAGCCTCATCCGCACGGACCGGGATGCGAACCAGATGGCACTGAAAATCGGCGATCAGGTTACGGCCAATCCCCGGCGCGACGATGTCGCGCGCGCCATCGATTCCGGGGTGCGAACCGCGGCCTGGCGCCTCGAGCTCGATAACGGCCAGGACGACCATATGGAGGTGAGCGCGGCAGCCCGCGGCACCTACAAGGTGACGTTCGTCGATCGCGGGCAGCGCTTTGGTTCAGCGGCGCCGGTCGATGCCGATACGCTCAAGGCCATTCTCTTTAAATATCTCGACGGCGACCCGGCCTGGGGAGATGAGGCCAGCTTCGTCGCGGCGAGTTCAAAAGACAGCCGCGTTCAGGCGGCGAAACGTATCAGCTCCAAACCGCCGAAATGGGCAATCGTCCTGATCGCCGGCTCGTTTATCGGGTTGCCGTATCTTCTCTCGCTTTTGCCGGAGTCCGGTCCCGACGGCTACGGCATCCTTCCCATTGCTTTGGTCGTCGGCGGTCCGCTGAGCGTCATGCTCATCGCCATGATCGTCAACAAACTGTTGCAATTGCGCCGGGCCGCGCATTGGCCGCAAGCCGCCGGGCGAATCGTGAAATCGGACGTCGTGGCGAGCCATCAACGACGCATCGACAAAGAGACGGAGGTGATCAATCTCCCGGCGATCGAATATGAATTCTCCGCCAACGGCCAAAAATACACCGGAAGACGCATCAGCGTTGGCGAGGATAGCGGCGGCGCCAATACCGAAGCGACGCTGGCGCGCTATCCGGTCGGCTCCGCCGTAACGGTCTATTACGATCCGGCCGATCCGGAAAATTGCGTTCTCGAACGCAGCCTCCCGGGCTTGCAGATGCAGGGTTGCGGCACGACACTGACGAGCCTCGCCTTCATCGCTGCCGGCGGATATTGGCTCTATGCGCATTTCGATAGCGTGGTCGCGCCGCTTTGGGCCACGAGCCAGGGCCGCATCGTCATCATCGCTTCCATTGTCGGGTTGCTTTGTCTGATGGCCTTTGTCGGTTCGCTCATTATGAGGGCTGGTCAGCAAAGAGCGCCTTTGGCCAGCGTGACCGGGAAGGTCGTCGAAAGCCGCACGCAAAGTTACAACCGCAGGGTCGTCAGCCAAACTCGAACGGTTTACGTGCCCGTCGTTGAATACGCCTACTCTGTCGATGGGCACGAATTTCGCAGCCGCGTCATCAGCGACGACGACGAGGGCGAAGACTCGAACGCGGACGCAGCAAAGGTCGCGGCGCACTATCCCAAGGATCGTTCAGTGCGCGTCTTCTATGACCCGGCAAATCCCGGCAACGCGACGCTGACGAAGCCGGCAGCCTACCGTCCGAACTGGGTCGCACTGGCGATATCAGCCATCAGTTTTGCGGTCGCAATCTACTTCGGTGGATATTTTCACCGGTAAAATCAGAACGGCTTTGTCCGACTTAAAACGGACCTCAATCGATGCAGATCGAGGCATTGCCATGTTAGGCCCCTCTACAGCCAGGGGCAGAGCAATCGGCGACGTAATTTTATCGCGCTTCCCGGCGCCACGGCCCGGCAACCCGCTCGGTTCGCGCGCGTTCCACGCGACCCGGGTCAAATGAAGACGGCGGGTGTAATCCTTTTTTGTATATTCAGTTTCGTTCAAATCCGCCCTAGCAAGTAACCTTCAGAAGTGAGGCCAAGACGCCAGCTCGATTGCGCTCTTGGCCCAGTTGCATGTGACGCTCGATGTCCAGTTCATTTCATAATGCTGATAAGCGCACGCACCGGAAAATAATGTTCGTGGGCTTACTGTTTTGCGCGGCGTTTGTAGCCATCAGCTACTTTGCAAGAGAACAGCCTGACAATAACTACGTTCTCGTCAAAGCGGATAAACTGGTTCGTACTGCTGGCACGCCGTTGTCTGCCAAATGAAATTCCTTGATCGTGTGCCGCACCGCATCACCAATTTGTTCCAGTCATTCGCGAACCGCGCAACCACTGCACCCGAACGGGTGTACCCGATATCAGGTCTAAGCCCGAACGCTCCAATCCGAATTGCCGTCTCGGCTTTTGGCTAGCCGAGGACGACATTTCTCCTTGAAGTCGGGAGAGGCCCGTCGAGTTTGTGCGGAGCGATTGCGACCAGGGAGAGGGACGATGAATTTTTGGCAGCTGTCGGATGGAATCCGACTGCATCATCAGGCCCATCATGGGCATGGTGGCCACGGCGAGCCCGCTTCCGGATGGCCGGACTCTTCACCGTATTCCAGGATTGACATTGGGGACGACGGCGCCGGCGATGGTGGCAACGGCTTCTTTTCCGGATTCGGAGCGAACGCGCCAGTCGCGATCTTCAGTCCGCTGGACGCCTCGCATGCCGGCATTCACGGCCAGGCTGATGCCCATCAGTCCAATCTGGTTCAGATCGATCAACATGCCGTTCAGGTTGCGGGCATCGGCGGCAATGGTGGAAACGACAATGTGGCCGCTGGCGGAAACATTTTTGTCCCCCAGCCCCACTTCGGGTCAGCCCAAGCCCATGCCGGGCTTGGCTCCGGTACGATCGACAGCGGAGCCAGCACGGCCGGTAACGGCGGAGACGGCTATTTTTATGGAGGCATCATTCACGCGTCCATGGTCGTGTATGAACCCATCAACATCAGTGTGGCGGCGGGATACGGTTCCATCGCGCTGGCTGACCAGACGAACAATGCAAGTTTCGATCAATCCGCTGTTCAGATGGCCGGTATCGGCGGCAATGGCGGCAACGGCAATATCGCGTCGGGGAGCAACGTCAGCATGGCTTCCTCCGGCGCCGACCTGATCGCGACCGGCGGCAACAGCGCGGGCAATGGCGGCTACGGCATCTTCTCAGGAACGCTGGTGGATGCCCCTGTCGTCATCTACCATCCGATAAACATCGCGATCGCGGGCCCCGGCGGCACGGCCGAAGCTTCTCAGTCGAATACGGTGGACATCAATCAAGCTGCCATCCAGATAGCGGGTGTCGGCGGCAATGGTGGAAACGGCAACGCCGTCATCGGCGGCGACATGTCTACGCTCGGATCCGGTTTTGCGTCAGGTGGCTGGGAGATCCAGAGCGGCGGCAGCCATGCCGGCAACGGCGGAGACGGCTACGCTTACGGAGGCCTCGTCCACGCATCTTTCGCGCTCTATGACCCGATCAACATCGCGGTGGCGGGATACAATTCCAGTGCGAGCGCCACCCAGACCAACAACGTGCATCTGGATCAATCCTCCTCACAGATGGCCGGCGTCGGGGGACATGGCGGCAGCGGCAACGTGGCAATGGGCGGGAGCGGCAGCATCCTCTTCTGGGGCCTGGGCGGCGGCTCCGACGCGATCGCAACCGGGAGCAGCGCCGCGGGCAATGGCGGCTGGGGCCACTTCTCGGGGAGCCTCATCGATGTCAGTGTCGCGATCTATGCGCCGATCAATATCGCGATCGCGGGCCCCCATTCGACGGCCGAAGCGGATCAGGCCAACAACGTGCACATCGACCAGAGTGCGATCCAGATGGCCGGAATCGGCGGCAACGGCGGCCACGGCAATGTTGCGCTGGGCGGTGACCTTGCCATGCACCTTCTGTCCGATCTTCATTTGATGTCATAGAGCGACAACGCGCACCAGTTGTCCGGCTCGATTTTCAGACCAAGGGTGCGCCGGCGCGCCGGCACGCCGCCGATCTTCGCGCCATCGAGACGCCCACGAGGCATGTAAGCCTTTCGTGTGTAGCCCATCGAACCGGATGACATCCCATTTGGTATCTATCCCGCTCAAGCAAGCTCGGATCACACTCGGCGCGCAAATCCGTCAGCCTGATCTGAGGGATGACGCACGAACACAAGCTCATCACGGAGGCTCGCATGACAAGACCATCAATTCACGACTCGATTGAACTCAAGTCGATAAGCACCGGCGGCACAAGCGCCGGTAATGGCGGCGACGGCTATTTCAAGGGAGACGTCATCAACAAGCCGACGCTCGACTTCCAGCCATACAACAGCGCGGAAGGCGCCAGCGTAAGCGTCAGCACCGGCGATCACGTTAATCAAAAGGCCTATTGGGACGCTGGCAAGGCGAGCGCGGAGCCCGAGATGTGGTCAAAGGCCTATGCCAACGCCAACTCGAATGGCGATCAGAGCTCAAAGAGCGGCCACGACACCTCGAAGGTCTATGCCAATACGGACGCCACCCAGAAGAACTGGCTGACGGTCGACCAGCACCAGGACGTGATGGCCGGCATTGGCGGCCACGGCGGTGACGGCAGCCTCGCCATGGGCGGAAGCATAGACATTCAGCTTTGACAGCTCGATCCGATCGGTGATCCGTCCGGCTGGCGGAGATCGGCGGCACACGCTGCCGGTCTCCGATTGTTAGCAGTCGATCTGTTGCCGCGTCGGATCAGCAGCCAAGTGAAGGCCGAACCCCAAAATCTCTGGCGGTAACGACAATGCTGATGCCGCCCATCCGCCTCCATATCGTGCCGCCTCCACAGACCCCGCTGCAGGCGGCGCTGTGGGCCTGCGCAGGCCCGCTTGCACTCGTGTTCGCATATAGCTGCAGCTACAACCTGCTGCTCTTTGCACCGTCCATCTACCTGCTTCAGATCTATGATCGCGTCTTGTCGAGCCGCAGCATCGACACGCTGCTGATGCTCACGCTGATCGTTGCGCTCACGGTTGTGGTCGGAGGCGTGCTTGACGCTTTGCGGCGCGCCGTATTGGGCCGGCTCGCCGCCTGGTTGGAAGATCGGCTTCGCCCCAGCGTGCTGTCGGCTTCCCTCGAATACGCCTTCCGCGGCGATCCGGCACGCGCATCGGACGTCTATCGGGATCTTGCCGTTCTGCGTCAATTCATCGAATCCGGCGCTTGCCCGATGCTGTTTGACGCGCTCTGGGCGCCCCTCTTTCTCATAGTCCTTTTTCTGGTGCATCCTTTGCTTGGCGTTGTGGGCGCCTGCAATGTGCTTGTTCTCTTCGGCCTCACACTTGCCGGCGAGCTCCTCACGGAAGATGCACTGGCAAGGTCCGGCGCCGCGCTGTCCAGAACTTATGGCCGGCTCGTGACGGTTGCCGGCAACATTCACATGATCCGGACCATGGGAATGTTCGACGGCGCCGCTCGCCTGATCTACCAGTCCGCGGAGGAGGCGCGAAGCGGACAAGACCTGGCCCAACGGCGATGCGAGATCATCAGCCTCGTCGCCAAGCCGGTACGCGCGCTGGGGCAGGTCCTGATGATGGGCGCGGCCGCGTGGCTTGTCCTTGAGCACAGCAGAAATCCCGCCATCATTTTTGCCACGACACTGCTGTTCGGCCGCGCGCTTGCACCGGTCGAGGGCGCTATCGCGGGCTGGAAGGCTCTGGCGGCGGCCTTGCGCGCCTATCGCCGGCTCGGAGGCGTTCTTGCCGCCAAATCCGCGGTACCAGAAGAGACAGACGTTGCAGCGGATCAACCGCGGGGCGGTCTCATGGTCGACAATGTTGGCGTAGCGCTGCGGGAGTCGCGGTGCTTCCTGCTAAACGGCGTCTCGTTCAGTGTCGCGCCCGGCGAATGCCTTGGCATCATCGGTCCGTCGGGTTCGGGCAAGTCAATGCTCGGCCAGATCATTGCTGGAATCTCGCTGCCCACGCACGGTCGAGTCCTGCTCGACAATCTTGAGGTGTCGGTGTTGCGCGAAGGGCGGGGCGGCCGTCACCTCGGATATCTGCCCCAGGACATCAACCTGTTTGGGGAAACGATAAGGGACAATATTGGACGGCTCGACGATCCCGATCGCCAGAAGGTCATCGAAGCCGCGAAGCTCGCTGGAATCCATGACACGATCCTGCGCCTGCCCGAGGGGTATGACACCCCTGTTCCCAATGGAGGCTTCGGTTTTTCGCGCGGATTTCGCCAGCGTCTCGGCCTTGCGCGGGCCTTTTTTGGTTACCCGCGCCTAGTGGTTCTCGACGAGCCGAACGCAAGCCTCGACTTCGTCGGCGAACGCGTGCTGTTGGATGCCATTGAACAAATGAAGATCGCCAACACCACGGTGATCGTCATCACCCATCGAATGGGTATTCTCGCCGCCACGAACAAGATTGCCATCATGCAGGATGGCACGGTCACCGCATTCGGCGACAGCGAGGAAATCTTCGAAAGGCATTTAAGCCGACCCCAGGTTCAGTCGCAGGTTACCATGCCCGAGAGTACCGGAACGGCCGCGAAAATGTCGGCGGAGCCAGTTGTCCCGTGATCTGGAAGCCACAAGAAAAGCAGGCGCCTTCGCCCAGCCGACAGCGTCGGTTCGGGGTCGTGATTACCGGAATCGACGAATACGTGCCTGTTGAGTTTGCCTGGTGCTCGGTTCCGACGCCGATCTCGCCTCGCACGAGGCTTCGCCGCATCACCCTGGCAGGCAATCTGCTCATACTCTGCTTTGTGCTTGGTCTGGGAACCTGGTCGGGCTTCGCGCCGCTCGAGAGCGCCGCGGTCGCTTCCGGCGTTGTCGAATCCGAGTCGAGCCGAAAGACGATCCAGCACCTTGAGGGTGGCATCATCAGGGAAATTTTGGTCGCGGACGGTGATGTTGTCCGCGCCGGACAAATACTGATCTCGTTGGAGGACACCAAGGCCCGTGCCGAAGCCCAGAGCTTGCAAGGCCAGTTGTGGGACGCGACGGCACGAGAAGCGCGGCTGCAGGCGGAACAGCATGGGGAAGAGCAGGTGTCGTTTCCGGCCAAGTTGGAGATGGCGCGCAACGCGAATCCGTCAGTCGCGGCCGTCCTTGCGGGCCAGCAAAGCATCTTCGAAACGCGTCGGCATGTCTTTCAGTCGCAGGCGGCCGTAAATCGGGAAAAAAGGTCGCAGGTGGAAAAAGAGATCGAGGGCCTCAGGGCGCAGGAAAGCGCGGCCTCGAAGCGCATCGAAATCGTCCGCGACGAAGCGGATACCGTCGCCACGCTCGTCAGCAAAGGACTTGAACGGCGCCCGCGGCTTCTGAACCTCGAGCGGGAAAAGGCTGATATCGAGGGGCGGCGGGGTGAGGTTGTCGCGCAGATTTCCCGCGCCCAGCAGGTTATCAACGAATCGCAGGCAACTCTCCTCAAATTGGAGAATGACCGTCAAAACGAGATCGCGCAGGCGCTGCGCGAGGCACAAAACCAGATTTTTCAGATACGCGAGCGATTGCAGGCGGCCGACGATCAGCTGCTGCGAACGGCGGTCAAGGCGCCCGAAGACGGCGTGGTCACCGACCTGCGGATCCATACCCCGGGTGGCGTGGTCGCCGCCGGCGCACCTCTCATGGATCTGGTCCCCCGGCAGGATCGTCTCATCGTGATTGCGCGCGTCAGGCCCGAAGACATTGATGTGGTCCGTCTCGGACTAGGCGCCGATATTAGTCTGCTGCCCTACAACCAGCGCCGCGTGCCACGGCTCGAGGGGACCGTCACACACGTCTCTGCTGACCGTCTCGTCGACAAGCGTACCGACCAGCCATATTACGCCGCGAAGATTCGGGTCGAGGATCCACGGATCGCCGAGATCGATGGTCTCCGGATTATTCCGGGAATGCCGGCCCAGGTGTTCATCAAGACCGGTCGCGGGACCGTGGCATTCTACGCCCTCAAGCCTCTGCTCGACAGCTTCAACAACGCATTCCACGAGGATTGAGCCGCGACCGGGATACCTTCGACAGGATGAAGGCGATCATGAGCGTGCGTGACCGTTACGACCGGACAAACGTCCGCTCCAGCGAAGCACCGCCTCGGTGCGGTTATGAGCGGAACACTTCCGCAGGATATGTTGAATATGCATTTTTACGGTGTTCTCCGAAAGGTTGAGCCTGGCTGCAATCAGCTTGTTGGGAAGGCCAAGCTTCAGCGCCGCGAGTACGTTTTGCTCGCGGGGCGTAAGGTCGACCATTGCCTTCTCGGGCAAAATCCTTGTGGCGCCATCACCCCTGTTGATGATGGATAGCTCGGTAACGTCGGGGCTTGCCGATATGGTCTTGAGACCAGATGCTTCATTCTGTCCGACAATCGGCAATGGTCGGTACACCCCGCCGGCGAGAACCAGGCGCAAGCCGGCGATAGCGACCTCGACCGGTATCGAGGTTGGAAAAAAACCACGGACTCCCCGTCGCAGCGCGGCTGAGGCGGTGGCCTCGTCGTCGCGATTTGACAACAGTGCAATGTAAGCGTTCGGAAAGGATTCTGCGGCGAGTGCGAGACTTTGCTCGATCGAAGGATCGGTGATCTGCTTGTCCTCGATATTCAGCGCGATCAAGCGGACGTCTCTTCCCGATAGCCAGTTCAAGCCACCCGCCGTTGGCATTTCGACGATTTCGAATCCAGTGAACTCCCTCTTCAGGATGCTGAGGATGCAGGTACGCGCCAGAACGTGATGCTCGATGATCACGAGCGCCGGCGATACTTGCGATGCCTGTGCTAGCTCTGCGGGGTTGGTAAAATCGTCCATGATGTTCCCGAAGTGAGAGAAATGCCGAGTAGTTCCACCAGCCTGAATTTCCGTGGTATAGAGTTGCCTCACACGATCTGCGGCGGTTTGTTTCTAATCGCGACGTCGCCTTCGATATTCCAGCGCAAGCGCAGGTGCGTCGATCAGCGGCGCCATGAGGTCCATCGCGGCAACTTTCAGCAGTTGTTCGACGGTTTCATGCTAGTTGCAGATGTTGCGATACGCGCTCGCCGCCGCGGAGCCCGCGGGGCCGTCGACGACGTATGCATCACCGTCCTTCACGAGATATAGAAACGGTCTGTCTCCGGTATCTTCGCCCGACGTTTTTTTTCCTTTGACGTGGCCGCAAATGGAGTCGACAGGCTCCCCCAGTACATTTTTTCGCGTCGCCCGTTTCATTTCGCCGAACTCGGCAGACCCCGGGTTCTCCAACTTTGCGGCGACCGTGGTTCTTGCCTTGGCAAGGACCGGATCGGGCGTTTCAGCGGCTTGACCAGATGCCGGAGGCTCGACTTTCGCGGCGATCACGGTGGGCTTCGCCGGCTTCACGGCGAGATCGGCCCTGTCGCGGGCGTGAGCAGATGACGGATTTTCGGTCTTCGCCGCAATGGTGCGGCTAACTTTTTTCGTCGCGGAATGGACCTTGAGTGACGAAGGCTCTGGTTCAATCAGCTGACTGGCCGGCGTCCCGTCGTAACAGAACCCGTTCGCGTCCGGACATACGTCCAGGCTCGATTGCCGCGGCAAGGGGCAGCTACAGCCGACCAAGGTTGCGGCCAACGCGACAATGACAAGCATTCTCATGCAGTCCCCCGAAAGGTGGAGTTCCGCTCGCAATTCTTGCTGCGTCATGATGTTGTGCGCTGGTAGTTTAAATCTTGCGCACAAATGTTAAACGCTCATTAAGCGTCCGGTCTTCGCCGCGGGAATCTCCCGCATGGTTAATAATCCGCGCAACGCGTTTCGCGGAACGTGACTGGCTTTTGCTGACGATCGAAGCACCGATAGATGCGCTGACTAGGTGGGTAATGGCGCCGGTTACCTGAGAGTGTGAAGCTTCACTTCGGCTGACGAAGGTAGACGATGCTCGCCTTGATACTTCGTATTGGGTCCGGCGAGAAATCTTGCTCGACAAAAAAGTGACGCACTCCAGCCTGAAGCGAGACGTCGACTATTTGGCTGAAATCGATCGTCCCGTTTCCTATTTCGGTGAATGATCCGTCTGGTGCCATGTCCTTGAGATGAACCAGGCGAAATCGCGATGGATGTGTCCTTAGGAGGTGCGCGGGATCAACTTTGCCCTTCTTTGCCCAATACACATCCAGTTCGAATTTGACAAAGCGTTCGTCGGTACGGCTTAACAACAAGTCGATCGGCCGGACGCCATCGGCTAAGTCCGAGAACTCGAAATCGTGATTGTGGTAGGCGAGCGTCAACCCGGAACGGGCCGCCAATTCACCGATATGGTTCAAGTTCTCGCAAACCCGGTTCAAGTCGTCGATTGATCTTCGCTGCAACTCGTCTAGCCAGGGGCAAACAACATATCGGGCGCCAAGCGCAATAGCAGTCTCGAACACCTTCCCGCTGTTCGTCAGTAGGCTGGCATAGTCAGCATGTATCGACGGTGCGGTGAGACCTAAATGGCGCAGCAGATCATGAGTTCGCCTGACGGTGGGACCCAGGACTCCAGCAAACTCCACTTCACTGTACCCGAGCAGGGCAACTGTCCTTAGAGTGCCCTCAAAGTCGGACCTCAGCAGATCGCGAACGGTGTAGAGTTGCAGCCCAATTTTCCGCAACATCGCGCTCGACGCCGGAGCTGCCTTCGCCGCAGCCCCGGTAGCAATACTCGCCAGAAAACAACGCCTGCTTAGTCCCATCCGGCAATCGTCCTCGAAAGGCGTGGACCGGCGTCTGCGATCAATCGCCCGGCTCACGAATGCGCGCGGCCTGATCTTTATCTATCAGCACACGTAAGGACTATCTAGCCGCGCGAAATGATGGAATTGGTACGACTCCACCCACCAGGTGACAAGTTTTCGATCGACCGCATAGGTAGTGCCTGAGAGGGAAGCATCACTGATTGTCAGCGGTCTGCTCGAACTCGGCCCCGAGGAATGGTGCGTCTGGCGTGTCCAATTCCGACCACCACCCGATGGCAGATATCAGACGTTCATCCGGCGGATCGGATGCCTCGCGGGTCAATAAAGCGGTTCGAGGCGACGTAGTCGATCTCGCCGCGCGTAGTACCGATATCCATTAGCTCCCTGTCACTTAGGTCGCACAAGGTGGCTCGTAACCTCTGGCGTTTGCGCCGTTCCTGAAACGCATCCCGATATCTCTTGAAAAAGCTGGAGACGTGCCGGATCGATACGGCCGTCTGTCGCAACCCTGTTGCACCAAAGGTCGTGCTCATGGCGGAATCTCCTGGGTGTTGTTTCTACCCAGACGAGAATGCCAAGGCACGGGCGAGCGCGCTTGACATTCGGCTTACATTTTCCTCACCGGCGGCTTATTCTTTGCGTTGCAACCGGTACTGGAGCCCCGACGATCGGAGGCCGCCTGAGGGATTGGCAGCTTGCGCTATCTCTTCGAGGAGTACGCACTCGACACCGACCGGCGCGAGCTGCATCGCGGGGCCGACGTCGTCTCCGTCGCGCCACAGGTATTCGACCTGCTGGACTACCTGATCCGTAATCGGGAGCGCGTCGTCAGTAAGAACGACCTCATCAACGCCATCTGGAATGGGCGAAGCGTGTCCGATGCGGCGCTGACAACGCGCCTGAATGTCGCCCGGAGCGCGATCGGTGATTCCGGCGAGGAGCAGCGGCTGATAAAGACACTGCCGCGCAAGGGCTTCCGTTTCGTCGCTGCGGTGCGGGAAGCGCAGAAAGCCGACAGCACGGCGGCAGTCACCGGCAACCGGATGGAACCGCCGAAACCAGCCCTCGCGCTCCCCGATAAACCCTCGATCGCGGTTCTTCCCTTCACGAACCTGAGTTCCGACCCGGAGCAGGACTATTTCGCCGACGGCATGGTCGAGGACATCATTACCGGACTATCGCGGTCCAAGTCTCTGTTCGTCATCGCGAGACACTCCACCTTTACGTACAAAGCCAAGGCCGTCGATATCAAGCAGGTTGGGCGTGAACTAGGCGTTCGCTACGTGCTCGAGGGCAGTGTGCGCAAGGCTGAAAATCGCGTCCGGATTGCCGGTCGGTTGATCGACGCCGCGACGGGGGCACATCTTTGGGCGGACCTGTTTGACAGCGAGATTGAGGATATCTTCGATCTGCAGGATCGGGTGACCAGCAGCGTGATCGGCGCAATCTCTCCGCAACTGGAGCGCGCCGAAATCGAGCGCGCCAAGCGCAAGCCGACCGAAAACCTTCAGGCCTATGACTATTACCTTCGGGCGTTCGCAGCCTTTTATAAATTCACCGAAGAAGCGAGCATCCAGGCTCTCGAGCTCACGAAAATTGCCCGCGGCATCGATCCCGAATTCGCGCGAGCATACGCGCTCGGCGCTCGTTGCTATATCCTGAGAAAAGTTTTCGGTTGGACCACCGATGCAGCTCAGGAACGAATTGAAGCCCGGCGGCTGGCGAGGCGAGCGATTGAACTTGATCAGGACGATCCATCGGTGCTTGCAATGGCCGGACACGCGCTCGCCAATGTCGCGGGCGAGGTCGAGGAAGGTGGAGCCCTCCTCGCGCGGGCGATAAGTCTGGACCCAAATCTGGTTATCGCACGACATTGGAGCGGGTGGGGCCATCTTTGGCTTGGTGACGTCGATGCCGCAATCGAGCAATTCAATATCGCCCTGCGTTTGAACCCACTGGATCCACGGAGCTACAATGCCCAGGCCGGCCTGGCCTACGCTCATTTTCTCGCTGGCCGCAACAAGGACGCCTCATCGTGGGCAGCAGCGGCTATCAGACTGCTACCCAGCTTTTTGCCCGCACAATTTATTCTGGCGGCATGCCATGCGATGTCTGGTCGGGTTGAGGAAGCGCGGGAGGTCTGCGCGCGCGCGATGCAACAGGACCCTACCAGGCGCATTACCGGAACCGCCGCGCTATTCCGTCGACAAGAAGATATCGAAAAGCTCGCGCAGGCGTTCCGGATCGCTGGCATGCCGGAGTGAGTATGCCGTGCCGCCTCACTGCTATTCCTGCGGAAATGGGGTCGGCTAGACCGGGTTCCGAGGCCGAGATTATTTTGATTGGCGCGAACCTTTTTTCGTCTCTTGAGACTCAAAAGCGGGGACGTCGCCACAGGATCGATCAGATTTGGCTGTATAATCTAATGGAATTGTTGGTTTTCATTCACCTTACTTGAGGGCCGGATGCAGTGCACGAATTGCGCGGCCGAAATCCCGGAGCAAAATAAATTCTGTGGGCAGTGCGGAGCGGCAGTGGTGCGGCGCTGTCTGGCCTGCGGCGCGGCAAACCCGGCCCCGGACAGGTTTTGCGGCTGACTGCGGGACCAAATTGCGCCGTGGATTCTCCCGCGGTGGTGCCGACGGCACGGGACTCGCGCCCGATCGAGCGCCGGCAACTTACAGTGCTGTTTTGTGACCTGGTCGGATCGACTGCGCTCTCCGCGAGGCTCGATCCCGAAGACTTCGGCGCGATCATCGCCGGCTACCGGCGCTGCATCACCGAAACCGTTGCCGGCTTCGACGGCTTTGTCGCGCGGCATCATGGCGACGGTGCGGTGGTATATTTTGGCTATCCTCAGGCGCACGAAGACGACGCGGAGCGCGCCGTTCAAGCCAGCCTCGCAATAGTGCAGGCGGTCTCCGCCTTGCCCACGAAAGAAAAATTGAGCGCGCGCGTCGGTGTTGCGACGGGCCTCGCGCTTGTCGGCGACATGTCGGACAGCGCGATTTCCGAGGAGCATGGCATCCTCGGCGACACCCCAAATCTTGCCGCCCGTCTGCAATCGCTCGCACAACCCGGCGGCGTTATTATCTCGGATCGCACAAAGACGATCGCTGGACCGCAATTCGAGTATCTCGATCTCGGTAAAGTCGAGATCAAGGGATTCGTAGAACCGGTCGCGGCCTGGCAAGTCGCGGGCAAGACCGCGGTGACCAGCCGATCGCACGCTCTCGAAAGCGGCGATTTACTGCCACTGATCGGTCGTGATGAAGAAATGGAGCTGCTTCTGCGCCGATGGGAGCGGGCCAGGAGCGGCGAAGGTCAGGTGGTGCTGCTTTCTGGTGAAGCGGGGATCGGCAAATCACGGCTCACCGTCGCGCTGCTGCAACAGCTTGCTCGCGAGCCGCACACGCGCCTGCGGTACTTCTGCTCGCCGCAGCATACCGACAGCGCGCTCTATCCGGTGATCGGCGAGATGTCGCGCGCCGCCGGCTTTGCTCACGATGACGGCCCGCAAACGAAAACGGACAAGCTTGACGCGCTGCTGGCGCAAAGCTCGACGCCACCCCAGGATGCGGCACTGTTTGCCGAAATGCTGTCGCTGCCTAACGATGGACGCTACCCTCCGGTTGAAGTTGAGCCGCAGCTCCGTCGTCAGAAAACGCTGAAGGCTCTTGGTTCGCACATCGAGGCGCTGGCGCGGATCAATCCCGTGCTGATGATTTTCGAAGATGCGCATTGGACCGATCCAACCAGCCTCGAATTGTTCGCCCGGGCGGTGGACCTGGCCGTGAGCCACCGGCTCCTGATACTTGTTACGTTCAGGCCGGAATTCAGCCCGCCCTGGATCGGACGGCCGCACGTGACTGCGCTGACCCTCAATCGGCTGGCGCGGCGCGATACCCTTTTCCTGATCGAGGGAGTAGTCGGCGACCGATCGTTGCCGGCGGGCATCCGCCACGACATCATCGAGCGCACCGACGGCATTCCACTGTTCATCGAGGAGATGACCAAGGCGGTGCTGGACGCGGAAAGTGAGAGCGATGCGCAGCGGGCCTTCGCGGGGGAACCAACGCCTGTCGGGGCGGTTCCGGCAAGCCTGCAGGCTTCGCTGATGTCGCGGCTCGACCGGCTCGGCCCGGCGAAGGACGTGGCGCAGGTCGGCGCGGCGATCGGCCGGGAATTTCCCCACAGGTTGCTGGCGGCACTGATGCAAAAGCCGGAGGCAGAATTGGACTCCGATCTCGACCGGCTCATTGCGGCGGGTCTGTTGTTTCGACAGGGCACCCCGCCGTATGCAAGCTACCTGTTCAAGCATGCGCTGGTGCAGGACGCGGCCTACAGTACGGTGCTGCGGGAGCCAAGGCGCGTGCTGCATGCGCGAATCGCCGAAATCCTTGAAAGTCAGTTCCCGGAAATCGCCGAGAGTCAGCCCGAGCTGCTGGCGCGTCACTACACAAAGGCCGACCTGATTGAGAAGTCGGCGCGCCTGTGGGGCAAGGCGGGACAGCGGTCACAGGAGCGGTCGGCGCTGGTCGAAGCCGCAGAACAACTTGGCCAGGCTCTGGCGCAAATCGCAACCTTGCCCAGCACGTCCGAGCTGCGGCGCGAGCAGATCGTTTTACAAGTCGCGCTGTTGAACACGCTGATGCATGTCAAAGGATATGGCGCGCCCGAAACCAAGGCTGCCGTGGCTCAGGTGAGAGCGTTGATCGAGCAAGCGGAACGGCTCGGAGAACTTCCCGATGATCCTTCGTTGCTGCTCTCGTCCCTGTTTGGTCAGTGGATCGTCAATTTCATAAGCTTCAATGGCGACGTTGCGCTTGAGCTCGCAGCGCGGTTTCTTGCCCTTGGCGAGAAGGAGGGGGATGCCGTACCGCTCATGATTGGACACCGCACCATGGCGAGTACGCTCGCCTTTATGGGGGACCTCGTTCAGGCCAGAGCGCACTACGATGAAGTGCTCGCCCTTTACCGCGCCGCCGAGCACCGGCGATTAATGACGCGATTTGGCCAGGACCTCCGGGTGACGTGCCTGGCCTTTCGTTCAATGCTGTTGTGGCTGCTCGGCTATCCCACGGCTGCGCTCAAAGATGCAGAATACGCGCTGATGGAAGCGCGCCAGATTGAACATGCTGCGACTTTGATGTTTACGCTGAATTTCCCGATTCTTGTTAATACCTACTGCGGGAATTACGATGCGGCAAACGAGCGTATCAAAGAACTTGTGATGTTGGCGGAGGAGAAAGGTGCGCCGTTCCGAAAGGCGGAAGGGGTGTTACGGCAGGGCTATGTCCTGACGCTTACGGGGAAAGCTGCGAAGGCAGTCGAGATGGTCACGTCCGGTATCGATTTGTGGCGGTCGGCCGGATCGACAATATTTACGCCGGAGCACGAGTTCATGCTGGCAATCGCCCATGCAGATTCCGGCCAATTCGATGATGCCTGGCGCTGCATCGGCAAGGCAATGACGGCGATGCAGGCAACCAGGGAAAGCTGGTGCGAGGCTGAGGCTCATCGCGTTGCCGGTGAAATCGCGCTCAAGTCGCCGGCGCGGGACGAGGCGAAAGCGCAGGCGTATTTCGAGCATTCCCTGAGCGTTGCGCGAGCCCAGCAGGCAAAGTCGTGGGAATTGCGCGCGGCCACGAGCCTGGCGCGGCTCTTGAGCGATCAGGGAAAACGGCAAGCGGCACGTGACCTTCTCGTGCCCGTCTACGATTGGTTCACCGAAGGTTTTGACACAAGCGACCTTCGAAAGGCCAAGGCGCTGCTCGGCGAGCTTCATTGATAAGGCCATCCGGCGAGGATTCCGCTTCTGGCACCTCTCGGACCTCACGGGATGGCCGCGTTAAGTCCGCAATGCGCCGCATAACGGACGTTCGCGCCCGGCGGAATTAATGAGTGCGCGCCTCATGAGCGACATCCAATTTTGACCGGCCCTATGCCCATCAGCGTGCACATAACCGTCTCATCCATGCTTCGGTGAACTCGCAATTTCAAAAGCGCTTGATTCACGTCAACGTGCGCCGCGTTTGATTTCCCTAGAAGCGAGTTGTTCGAAATTGGCAATTTTGGAAAGTCGCCAAGGAAATTCGACGACAAGCGCGGCACGCCCGCCGCCTCAATTCAGAGCAGCTGGGGAGATTGCGCATGAGGATTCCTCCACTTGGTCCGAATGCTGCCCGTGGGCTATTCGCTTTCCTTCTACTGATGCCGTTGGCCGGGTTGAGCGCACACGCGCAGCAGATCACGGGCACCCCAGGTTCGCCAGGTGCCACCACCACCATCGACGGGAAGCAGCTGCCGCCGCCCGATCCGCCATTCGGCGGGGTGATCAAGGAGAAGGCCTCGGAGTCGACGGCGTGGTGGGCTCCGCGCGTCGTGCCGCCGAAGGGTGCTCCCAACGTACTGCTCATCATGACGGACGATCAGGGTTTCGGAGCGCCGAGCACCTTCGGCGGCGTCATCCCCACGCCTGCCATGGATCGCATCGCCGCGCAGGGGCTGCGCTACACCAATTACCACTCCACCTCGCTCTGCTCGCCGACGCGGGCGGCGATCATCACCGGCCGCAATCATCATTCGGTGGGCTTCGGAGTGGTCGGCGAAATATCGACGGGATTCCCAGGTTACGATTCGATTATCCCGATCGAGAAGGGCACCATCGGTACCATCCTGAGGGATAACGGATACGCCACTTCGTGGTTTGGCAAAGACCACAACACACCGTCGTTCCAGTCGAGCCAGGCAGGGCCGTTCAATCAATGGCCCAACGGCATGGGCTTCGAATATTTTTACGGTTTTGTCGGTGGTGATGCCAGCCAGTGGCAACCCAACCTGTTCCGCAACACCACGGCCATCTATCCCTTCCAGGGCAATCCCAGCTGGAACCTGGAGACGGCCATGGCTGACGATGCGATCCAGTACATGAAGCAGCTCAAGGAAATTGCGCCAGAAAAGCCGTTCTTTATCTATTACGTGCCCGGCGCAACCCATGCGCCACATCATCCGACACCGGAGTGGATCAAGAAGATCAGCGATATGCACTTGTTCGATGACGGGTGGAACAAGCTGCGCGAGACGATTTTCGCCAACCAGAAGCGCCTGGGCATCATGCCCGAAAACGCCAGGCTGACGCCGTGGCCGAAAGAATTGCCGCAGTGGGACTCATTGGGTTTGCTGGAGAAGAAGCTGTTCATCAGGCAAGCCGATGTCTATGGCGCTTACCTCGCTTACGCTGACCACGAGATCGGACGGGTCATCCAGGCCGTCGAAGACCTCGGCGAGCTCAACAACACCTTGATCATCTACATCGGCGGCGACAACGGCGCGAGCGCCGAAGGCATGATCAACGGTACGCCCAACGAGTTCACCACGTTCAATGGCGTCCCGGTGCCGGTGAAGGCGCAGTACCTCTGGTACCCGTTCTGGGGCTCGGACAAGACATTCCCGCATTTTGCCGCGGAATGGGCGTGGGCGATGGACACCCCGTTCAAGTGGGTCAAGCAGGTGCCGTCGCACTTTGGCGGCACGGCCCAGGGCGTGGCCATGTCCTGGCCTGGCCACATCACCGATTTGGGTGGCATCCGCCGCCAGTTCCATCATGTCATCGACATCGCCCCGACCATCCTCGAAGCGACCGGCATTTCGCAACCCGATACGATCGACGGTATCAAGCAGAGCCCGATGGAAGGGGTAAGTATGGCGTATACATGGGACAATGCGAACGCCAGTGCTCCGACCAAACACACGACGCAATACTTCGAGATGCTCGGCAATCGCTCCATCTATCACGATGGGTGGGTGGCGGCCACGACGCCGGTTACGCTCCCCTGGGAGCTGAGCAGCGCGCCGCCGCCGGATGTGATCACCGGGTACAAGTGGGAGCTTTACAACGTCCAGGAGGATCCCACCCAGTTCAACGATCTGGCCGCCACGATGCCGGAGAAAGTCAAGGAGATGCAGGCCCTCTTCGATGCAGAGGCGAAGAAGTACAACGTGCTGCCGCTCAATAACACGACGCTCGCGCGCTGGAATACGCCGCGCCCGAGCCTGACGGCGGGGCAAACAGTCTTCACCTATTCGGGCGAACTGACCGGCGTGCCGGCCAGCGCTGCGCCGAGCATCCTGAACAAGTCCTACACCATCACCGCCGAAGTCGAGATCCCCAAGGGCGGTGCGGAAGGCATGATCGTCACCGAAGGCGGGCGTTTCGGCGGCTATGGTCTGTTCCTGAGCAAGGGTGTGGCGGGCATTCGTGGGGGCAAGCCGGTGTTCCTCTACAACCTGCTCAACCTAAAGCGCACGATCTGGTCGGGGCCAGAGTTGGGCGCCGGAAAGCACACCATCGTCTTCGACTTCAAGTCGGATGGACCGGGCCTTGGCAAGGGCGGCACAGGCGTACTTTCGGTTGACGGCAAGGAAGTGGCCAGGAAATCCATTGAACACGGCACGCCGATCACGTTCCCGGAGGACGAGACCTTCGACGTCGGGCAGGACACCCGCACCGGGGTCGCGATGATCGAGTACCGCTACGATCCTCCGTTCAAGTTCACCGGCAAGATCAACAAGCTGACGTTCAAGCTCGAACCGGAGTCCAAGGCGGTAGCAGAGTCCAAGGCGGAACTGGGGCCGATGGCGGCGCCGGAGCCGGATCCCATCGAAGCACCGAAGCGCTAGCTGCTTCCAGCCATCGCAACAGATTTGCCGGCGCGAAATCGAATGCAAATGATGTCGACGGCAAGAAGGATCACAGTCATGTACAAGCCGCTTGGAGTAATCTTGCTGGCTGCCTTGGCCGTTGCTTTCGGCCCATCGGTGCGGGCGCAACCGACAACAGCAGCGCCGGTTGGGGCCGAAACGACGCAGGAGATGCTGGCGGCGCAGATTCGCTTGCAGGGTTTCACCTGTGACAAGCCGCTTGGTGCGGTGAGGGATGCCAAACGCTCCCGGCCGGACCTCGGCGTATGGGTCCTCAAGTGCAGCAACGCGATATACCGGATCAAGCGCGCTCCCGACATGGCGGCGAAGGTCGAACCTCTCCCATAAGCGCTCGCCGGTCCTGGCAACCGCATCGCAAGAGAACGGCGGGACGATGAAGAATGTGCTCACTTTCGCCGCCATCGGCGAAGTTGCGACTGGATTGGCGTTGCTGATCGTCCCATCGCTGGTCGGCCAGTTGTTGCTCGGTGAGCAACTTGCTGGCGTCGCCATACCGGTTGCGCGCGTGGCCGGCATCGCCCTGATTGCCTTGGGGATCGCCTGCTGGCCGGGTCCGCCGCTGCTCGGCATGTTGACCTACAGCGCACCGGTAACGCTGTATCTTGCCTACCTCGGTTTTGCAGGTGGTTTGACCGGCGTCCTTCTGTGGCCGGCGGTCATCCTTCACGCGATCCTGACCGCGCTATTGACTCGTGACGTCGCGCGAAGGCGGTACGACTAGGGTGCGTACTCATAAATCGAGCTTGATGGTGAGGCTTGCTCGATGTCCGCTATGCCCGGATAGCGACTAAATTCTGCAGCGTAACGAAATGACGCGATGTGCCAAAAGGCGACGCTGATGTATCCTTTGCAATATGTCTGCTTTCAACGCCGAAGCGGAGCTGGAGGCACCTACATGCCTAGCGACGCCACCAGCGATCCGCCTGAAAGAGATGAATGCGCTTCAGTCGGACCATGTTGGTCCTCTAAAACAGAGATGGCTTGGGGTGATGAAGGCAGTTGACCTGGACCGCGACGAGTCAAAATCGATAAATCAAATCTTCGGCCGCACTCTCGACCACGGGCTGCTCCGATTACTCCTCGTGTTCATGGCATCCTCGATCGTTCTGATCGCGGGGGACGGTCGACGCGAAGTTCGAGCAGAACCTCAAACGGCCGGGATCGTTGGCTTGGGCGCAACCAGCTGCCGGCAATTTAACGAAGATCTTAGGTTGAACCCCTCGTTGCAGAGAGACTATTTGGCGTGGGGTCAAGGCTAGAGCATGATCCGGAAAAGTGGAGGCCGGTTTTCCGAAAAGATCATGCTCAAACAAAAAGATAACGCTAGAGCCTGATTCTACTCAGTTGAAACAGGCTCTAGATGAGCGGCGTTTTGGTGAGTAGGCCGCCAGGTGTCGACCAGGGTCTCGATCTTGATCCCCCAACCTTTGACATGATCAATCAATTGCATTTTCTGCGGGATTACTGCGCAGAAAACACCTCTGCCAATTTCGCTGACGCCGTCGAGGCGCTGTACAAGCGGCTTCGGCGGGAGGGCAAGACCTGACCAAGTCAGGGCACAACCGGAAATAAGCTCTGCGGTGGCGGGGTGAAACCGGCGCGATCCCTTGCCTTATCCGAACGCTCCTCACTCGGCGGCCTTGGATTTACGAGATAGGGTCGATCGAGCGAATTCCTCCGGCAGCCGTTCGAATCGCCCGTAGCGCAGCGCCAGCGTCGGCAACACGAGCAGATTCAGTGCCATGGACGTCAGAAGGCCGCCCAGGATGACGATTGCCATCGGTCCCTGAATTTCACGGCCGGGCTCGTTCATGCCGATCGCAAGCGGCAGGATGCCGAGCCCGGTCACGATCGAAGTCATGAGGATGGGAGTTAATCGATCGGCCGCTCCCGCGATGGCGGCCTCCAATCCCCACTGCCTGCCCTCGACTTCGACAAGATGTTCGTAATGCGCGATCATCAAAATCGAATTACGCAGGCTTATGCCGAAAAGCGTGATGAATCCGACCATGCCGCCCAGGGTCAAAAGCCCGCCGGTGGCGAACACCGCCAGCACGCCACCCACCAGAGCGAACGGCAGGTTCGTCAGCACCAGCAGCAGGTTGCGCCAATTCCGGGTGACGACCGACAGCAAAAGAACGATGCCAACTGCGGCGATCAGCGAATTGACGATGAGATCGCGCTGGGACCGCGATTGTGCTTCCGCGGCGCCGGCGAACTGGATGTACGTTCCGGAGGGCATTTGGACCTTGGAACCGATCATGGCCTTTGCCGCACGAACAAAGGAAACCACATCGACGCCGGTGACGTTGGCGGTCACGGTCTGCACGCGGCGCGCTCCCTCGTGCAGAACCTGGTAGCGCCCCGAACTCTGGTAAATGTCCGCGATCTGCCTGAGCGAGACATAAGCACCGCCCGGACTGCGCAATGGCAAGTCGCCGACTTTCGTGATGTTGTCCCGGCTGGCGGCGTCGAGGATCGTCATGACGTTGAAGACCTGATTGCCGTCATAGGTCTGCCCGACGACGTCGCCCTGATAGGCGGCGCGGATCAGTTCGAGCACCTCGACGGCATCAAAACCCCAACGCTCCAGATCGGGGTTCCGGAGGCGGATCGTGAGCTGCGGCAGGCCAGGCGGCGACTGGACCTGAACATCGGTCGCTCCAGAAATCTCATTCAATGCCTGGGCAATTTCCTGCGCCTTGTGATCGAGAAGATCGAGGTCGTTGCCGAAGACGTTGACTACAACGGCCGCAGTGTACCCCGAGAGCGTTTCCTCGATGCGCTCGGTCAGAAAAGTCATGACAGAGGCGCTCACGCCGACGAAGCCCGCGAATGTTCGACGGATATCTGATTGCGCCTTTTCGGCGTCGTCTCCCGACAACCCCGGCTTCAGGTCGACTTCGAGCTCGCTGTAGTGCGGACCCCAGGTGTCCTCGGACTCCTCCGCCCGCCCCGCACGCTGTGCAACCGAACGTACCTCGGGCAACTGCCGCAACGCCTCGGCGATATGGGCGCCGACCCGCAGCGATTCCTCGATGGACGTGCCGGGCACCGCCGACATGTGGACGACAAAGTGCCCCTCCTTCAGTTCGGGGATGAGTCCACGGCCAAAAAACGGCAGCGCAGCGCATCCGGCAATCGTCAACATCGCGACGGCGACGATGAGCGTGCGAGGCCGATCCGCGAGCCGCCGCAACAGGGCCTGATAGCCGGCGCGCATCCAGCGGATCACGGGTGGATCCCGCGCGGGGACCCTGCCCGGAAGGAGTGCCATCGAGAGGGCCGGTGTCACCGTCAGCGCCACAACAAGCGAGGCCAGGACCGCCATGGTGTAGGCGAGCCCCAATGGCGCAAACAGGCGTCCCACGGTTCCGGACAGTGTCATCACCGGCAGCACGACCAGAATGACGGCGAAGGTTGCATAGACGACGGCACTTCGAACCTCGAGCGTCGCATCAAGGACGACCCGCGCGAACGGCCGCGGCTCCGATGCTCTCCTGTTCTCCCGCAGGCGGCGGACGATATTCTCGACATCGATCACCGCGTCATCGACGACGACGCCAATCGCAATGGCGAGACCACCGAGCGTCATCGTGTTGAGCGAGGCGCCCATGCGCTCAAGGACCAGGGTCGCGGCGAGGAGCGAAAGCGGAATGGCGGTGCAGGAGATCGCGGCTGTTCGCAGGTCGAACAGGAAGAGGAACAAGACCACGATCACAAGAATGCCGCCCAGGACCAGCGAATCCCGGACATTACCGGTTGCAATGTTGATGAAATTTGCCGGACGGAAAAGATCGGTGTGGAGCGTGATGCCGTCCGCCTCAAGACCCGGCCGCAGCTCCTCTAATGCTGCTTCCACACTCTCCGTGACCTGGAGCGTGTCCGCGGCATATTGTTCCGCCAGATTGAGGATGACGCCGGGCGCACCCTGGACCGCGGCACCGCCGATCGGCGGTTCAGGCGCGTCAACGACGTCGGCCACATTCCCCAACGTGACGCTCGCGGCACCCCTGCTGAGCAGAACCGTCCGGGCGATAGCGTCGGGTTTGAGCGATTGTCCCTCCGTCTGGAACACGATCCGCTGATTCCTGGTGTCGACGAAGCCGGCGCCGCGCACGCCGGTCGACCGGCGCGCTGCGGTGAGAACATCGTTAAGCGTCAAGCCGTATCGGATGAGTTCGTCGGGATGCACCTGGACCTGGATCGAGCGCTTGTCGCCCCCGAATACGGTGACGTTGGCGACGCCGGGAACGGCTAGAAGGCGCAAGCGGACCGTCCAATCGGCGACCGTGCGCAGCTCCATCAGCGAGCGCGTCTCGGATGTCAGGCCGACCACCAGCATTCGGCTGGTCGAAGACGTGAGCGGCGTCATGACGGGCGGCTGCAACCCTTGCGGGAGCTGCTGGGTTGCGGCCGCCAACCGCTCCGCGACAACTTGCCGGTCGCGATAGATGTCGCTCGACGGATCGAAAAAGACCGTCACCACCGACAGTCCCTGGATCGACGTGGAGCGCAGCGTCCGCACGCCGGGCACGCCGCTGATGGCGTTCTCGATGGGACGGCTGACGAGGACCTCGACCTGCTCGGGCGTCAGCCCGACGGCTTCGGTCTGGATGCTGACCTGGGGCGGCGCAAATTCGGGGAATACATCATACTTGGCGCGGCCTAGTACGTGGACCCCATAGGCGACCAGAACGCAGGCAAGCGCGGCGACAATGCCGCGGAAGCGAATTGCCCATCCAATGATCGCAGCCTGTGGACCAGAGGGTAAAGTGGCGCTCACTGCGGGTCCTCTTCGACCTGGATCTGCGAGCGGAACTCCTCGGACAGCAGCAATTGCGCACCGCGCGTGACGATCTCGGCATCTTTCGCCACATCGTTTGCGATATAGCCGCCCCCCGGCGCCGGCAGGTCGGTTGCGATCGCGACGCGAGTAAAGGTGTCTTGGCCAGTGCGCCGATAGACCCAGGCTCGGCCTTGCCACCAGACAATCGCTGACGCCGGCACGGCGACACCCTCGATCGATCTGCCGGAGGGCAGGAAGGCCAGCACATTCATCCCCGGCAGAACACCGCTTTCGGCGGCCGCCGCGTAGAAAAAGCTGATGCCCTGAATCTTCGGGTCGATGCGCGTTGCCGGCGAGACGAAGGTGATCTCTGCCTGCGCTGACTTGCCGGTTTCTATGGCGGCGGTGGCAGGCGAAGCCCGAAGGATCACACCGGGCGGCAGGGTGATCTGCAACAGAAAGTTCTGCCGCTCGATCAGCGCCTTGATCATCGGCGACTCATCGATAAGCGACTTGCCGAGAACGGGGCCCCATTCCTGGTATGCCGTCGCGGTGAGCGTGCGCACCAGCGCCTCCGCCGCAGCCAGGCTGGCCTGGTCCGTGCCGAAAGCCGCCTCCGCGGCCTGGAGCTGTGCCTGTGAGACCACGTGAGTCTCGTTAAAGAGCTTTTCCGCGCGGTCGAACGCCGGCTTCGACATCGCAAGTTTGGCTCGCGCGGTCTGCACCTGCGCCTTGGCATTGGCGTAGTTGTTGCTGAGCTCGGTCAGTCGCGCGACATCGAGGACCATCCCGTAGGCGCGAAGCTCCTCGGGATGAGGTGTTGACGGCAGCGCGGCTGTCTCGATCCCGCTGCGCTGTTGCGTCGCGGCGTCGAGCGTGATCACCGGGTCGCCGTTCTTATTGGAAACCCGAATCGGGACCTTGATCGCCCGGTCATGGTCCGCCTCGGTGCGCCCTTTGAGGAACCCCCAACCCAAGAGAGCACCGCACGCGACAACAGCCGCCGCGACCAGCAACTTCACCGACCACGATCCCGCCGGTTTCATCCGCTTGCTCATCCAGAGTCCCCGACCATCTCACGCAAGCTCAATCCGGGTTTCCGGCTAAGTGTCCAGTGTTCGACTGGTTATCCGGTCGGCGAGCCTCGGAATGGTTATAGCCGAAAAAAATTGCTTCGGTCGGGGTTGCGCCATCGGCGCGACATAAGCCGACCGACGCCGCACAATAACCGCTTGTCACCCCACAGCGGCAGAGAAGCGGAGGTCGTACCAGGACCGCCAGGGGTCAAAAGGCGAAATGCTCACTACGAGTAGATGTCTTCTGCTTCGCCCCTGATAGCTGACATTGCGCAACGCGATCGCGATGTCCGTTCGGTGCCAATAGGAGACATCACTCGGTCGCCTCGTCGGCGCGAGCAGCAGAATGCTGGTTGAGAGTGCTGCCTGCCGAATGTACATAGGTGGTCTGGCGGATGGCTATCAAACCTAGAAATTGACATTGAAGCGAACTTTAGCCTGTTGACGCTCGAAATGGGTGAGATCAAGCGAGCCGATGCTTGCGGTGCGGCCGGTGATCTGTACGTTCCAGGCCCCCGAGAGAGCCATGCCCCTTGCGATTTGAACATAGAAGGTCGGGCCGCCGAAAAGCCCCTGCCCGGAAAATGACTCCAGCCCAAGACCGTCATAGGCCCGCAGGTATCGAACTTCCCCTCCAACAAACAAGACCGGCGTGACCCGCGCCGACAACGCACCCGAGATTCCGATTTTGGAATCATAGACCCACTTGTCGGGCAACGGAAAGCGCGTCGCCTGGGAGTCGTAGAGTACGTTCAGGGCGCCGAACAGGCGGTTGTCGATCAGCTCCTTATCGGCTGCGACCGTCAGCGTTCCGCCATAGCCGTTTGCAGTCTCGCCGCTAGTCGCGTCCACCCGACTCCAGCGCGGTTCAGCAATGATCGTTAGCCCAAATGGCGCACGGTGACGATCCGTCCGCATATAACGCGCCTCAAAAGAGAAGCCTTGCAAGGTAGCGATCTGACGATCCTCGAGGCCGGACACGCCAGAAATGCTGAAATAGGCGAGTGCCGCGTTTGCAGAAACTCGAAAATTATCGAACGGCAGCACTTTCACGGAGCCAGTTTGCGTCACCGCTGCGTAGGCGCCTGCCGATTTACCGAGGCGGCCCATGGTTTCGGACTCAGCTTCGCGTTCGCCAGTTTTGCCGATATCAGCGCCTTCGGTGAAGCCGAAGAGGTGCTCGCTGTCGACGTCGGAGGCGCGGGCAAGTTGGCTCGTCGCAAGTGTTGCCGTGACAAGACATGACCACGCCCCAAGACGAGATTTCGCAGCACAATGCGACTGCGCGGACATAAAATTCTCCCTGACAACGGATGCAGAAGCGCGTGGCCACTAAACAGCCACACGCCGACACCTAGGCTGTCAGGAAAGCTTTGGGGGACGTTCGAGGCAGGCGACGCAGCAGCCGTCAGGCGATGGCGCGGGCGGCGGTAAAAGCGCCATCATGGTTTGTGGCGGCACGATCGTGACGACTGCGGAGGGTTCGAGGCCGGTAAACGAGATCATCCCGCAGCAATGATGCGCCGTATCGCCCCCCGACCTAACCGGATGATTGTGGCGGTCCACGTCATGGTCGTGGAAATGCAGCACGAGCATTCCCCCATGAGACTCAGTTAGGACGTGGACGATTGAGGCATGATCCGCATACGCGAACGCAACCGTTGGCGTAATCACGCCCAGCGCGTAGGCCATGACCATCATGGCTGCTCCCAAACGCCGCAGTCGATTCATAAGGCGGTCCCCATCGCGCTTATCAATACGCCTAAACCGTTTGGTTCGGAAGGGTATGTTCCGGGACGTCAGGCTCACGATAACCGACTCTGCACTGAGCTTCTGGCAGGGTTGCAAGCGAAGTCTATGTTGCTTGCAGATCGCGGCTATGACGCCGATTGGATCAGGGCACTCGTCAACCAGCAAGGTGCGTGGGCCAACATTCCGCCGAAACGCAATCGCAAGGAGCACCCCTTGTAGGGCCATAAGAGGAGCCTTGATTTGCCCGACGGGCAAATCAGTCATTTGGTCAGTCATCTCGCTGTCCAGCCCCTTTTGCAAAAATATTCTGATTTTCCGAAGACCCAAATCAGTCTATATCCGCTGCCGTCCCGTCCCACAGAGGGGCGACACGCGATCGTCACGGCCGCGGGGCGGGATGCGGTGGACGCGGACGCGCTTTCGGACGAAGGGCGCTGACGCGGACGGCAAAGCCGTGTGGTCCTGACACCCCGACGCTGGTGTCAAGTCTGCGAGAAGACGCGCAGGCGACGGTGGCAAAAGAGCCCGGTCACCGGGGAGAGCACGGAGTAAGCCGTAAACCATTGCGCGGGGAATGCTGGGTGATTTCCGGTGTGACCGTGGTGACTATGCTTGTGTGCTCTTATCACTTTGCACACAAGGCTGCGGGCGCATCGTGCGCCCGGCATTCCCTGCGCCCTTTGATGTTCAAGGGCGCGACGTCAATAGCAAAACTCGCGCGAAAGGCGCGGCGAGATCGCGAAGCTCTGCCTCGTCGTCATTGCGAGGAGCGACTCGTCCGCCGTAGCTCAACGAGCGAAGGCGGAAGCGACGAAGCAATTCCCACCACACGCCCGATCGTCATACCCCGCGAAAGCGGGGTATCCAGTACGCTGCGGCCTCTCGGCTCCAGCGCTGGTCTCTGGAATACTGGGCCACCCGCTTTCGCGGGTGGCGACTACCGCGAGTGGGGAATGTCAATTAGGTCAGCCGATCTGACTAACTTTTGGCATTGCGGCCTGCCGCATTTCTCGTTTAGAACCGTCGCGGAGAGCGCGCCTCGGCAACGAACCGTCAATGGTTTTGGCCGAGAATTGGGCTTCCAAAGGGTCTGGCAATGCTGATTCGCAGCGAAAAGTTCGGAGTTCACGGGAAAGCGGCCATTGCCGCCGGTCCCGAAGCGATTCCGGCTGCGTCCCTGCCCACCCTGCTGCTTGGCGGGCTGCTGCTTCTTATCTGCCCCTGAGGGCCGTCTGGGCGGTTTGCGCCTGGGCACTCAGGGGTTGCGCGAGATCACCAGGCCCCTTCAGCGCTCAGACGACAGCGCACCAGATACAAGGAATTTTCGAAATGACCACCGTGAACAAGTCCGACAAGGACCGCGTCATTATATTCGACACCACCTTGCGCGACGGCGAACAGTGCCCCGGCGCCACCATGACCTTCGAGGAGAAGCTCGAGGTCGCCGAGATGCTCGACGACATGGGTGTCGATGTCATCGAGGCCGGCTTCCCGATCACCTCGGAAGGCGATTTCCAGGCGGTCAGCGAGATCGCCCGGCGCTCCAAGAACGCCGTGATCGCCGGCCTGTCGCGCGCAAATCCCAAAGACATCGACCGTTGCGCGGAAGCCGTGAAATTCGCCAAACGCGGCCGCGTCCACACCGTGATCGCCACGTCACCGTTGCACATGCGCGTAAAACTCAACATGACGCCGGAGCAGGTGCTGGAGCTCTCGATCGCCAACGTCACCCGCGCCCGCAACCAGATCGACGACGTCGAATGGTCGGCGGAAGACGCCACCCGCAGCGAGATGGATTACCTCTGCCGCATCGTCGAGGCCGTGATCAAGGCCGGCGCCACCACGGTCAATATTCCCGACACCGTCGGCTACACCACTCCCGAGGAATACGCCCGCTTCATGCGCACGCTGATCGAGCGGGTGCCGAATTCCGACAAGGCGGTATTTTCGGTGCACTGCCATAACGATCTCGGCATGGCGGTGGCGAATTCGCTGGCCGGCATCGCCGGCGGTGCACGGCAGATCGAGTGCACCGTCAACGGCATCGGCGAGCGGGCGGGCAATGCCGCGCTCGAGGAAGTCGTGATGGCGATCAACGTCCGCAACGACGTGTTTCCATGGTGGAACAAGATCGACACCACCATGCTGACGCGGGCCTCGAAACTGGTCTCGGCGGCGACCTCGTTCCCGGTGCAGTACAACAAGGCGATCGTCGGCCGCAACGCGTTCGCGCATGAAAGCGGCATCCATCAGGACGGCGTGCTGAAGGATGCGTCGACCTACGAGATCATGCGTCCCGAGATGGTCGGCCTGAAGCAGTCGTCGCTGGTGCTCGGCAAGCATTCGGGGCGTCATGCCTTCGTGCACAAGCTGGAGGAGATGGGCTACAAGCTCGGCGCCAACCAGCTGGAAGACGCGTTCGTGCGGATGAAGGCGCTCGCCGACCGCAAGAAGGACATCTACGACGAGGACATCGAGGCGCTGGTCGATCAGGAGATCGCCAACGCGCATGACCGCATCAAGCTGACCTCGCTGACGGTGATCGCGGGCACCCACGGTCCGCAGCGCGCCACCATGAAGCTCAATATCGACGGCCAGATCAAAATCGAGGAGGCCGAGGGCAACGGTCCGGTCGATGCGGTGTTCAACTGCATCAAGCTGCTGGTGCCGCATGAGGCCAAGCTGGAACTCTATCAGGTCCACGCCGTCACCGAAGGCACCGACGCGCAGGCCGAAGTGTCGGTGCGGCTCGCCCATGAAGGCCGCTCGATGACCGCGCGCGCATCCGATCCGGATACGCTGGTGGCCTCGGCCAAGGCCTATCTCGGCGCGCTCAACAAGATCGTCATGAAGCGGCAGCGCGACATGCCGGCAGCGGCCGCAGGCTGATTGTCTGCAGAAAGACGCAGTTGCCAGCATCAAATACGAAAACGCGGCGCATCTGGTGCCGCGTTTTTGCGTTGCAACATTGCTTTCCGACCGCCCCTGCTAAAGGGGCAATGGCATTTCGGCCGGCTTCTCTGTATTGGTGCCGCTGGCATACAAGGCTGGGAGCCGCGCTCGGGGCGCGCGTTCCGCAAAAATCACGCGGGAGGAAACATGCGTAAATTGATCTTGGCCGCCGCATCGGTCGCGGCATTGGCTCTGGCCGGACCGGCGTCGGCGCAGTCGCCGATCGTCATCAAGTTCAGCCACGTCGTGGCTTCCGACACGCCGAAGGGCAAGGCGGCCGACAAGTTCAAGGAACTGGCGGAGAAATACACCGACGGCAAGGTCAAGGTCGAAGTCTATCCGAACTCGACGCTCTACAAGGACAAGGAAGAACTGGAGGCGCTGCAGCTCGGCGCGGTGCAGATGCTGGCGCCGTCGAATTCCAAATTCGGTCCGATCGGGGTCCGGGAGTTCGAGGTGTTCGATCTTCCCTACATCCTTCCCGACCTCGCGACCTTGCGCAAAGTCACCGACGGACCGCTCGGCGCCAGGCTGCTCAAGCTGCTCGATCCAAAGGGCATGACCGGTCTTGCCTATTGGGACAACGGCTTCAAGCAGATGACCGCCAACAAGAAGCTGGTCACGCCTGCGGACTACAAGGGCCTGAAATTCCGCATCCAGTCGTCGAAGGTTCTCGAGGCGCAGTTCCGCGCGCTCGGCTCGATCCCGCAGGTGATGGCGTTCGGCGAGGTCTATCAGGCGCTGCAGACCGGCGTGGTCGACGGCCAGGAAAACACCTGGTCGAACATCTACACCCAGAAAATGCACGAGGTGCAGAAATACGCGACCGTCACCAATCACGGCTACATCGGCTACGTCGTGGTCATGAACAAGAAGTTCTGGGACGGTCTGCCTGCCGACATCCGCACCCAGCTCGACAAGGCCATGAAGGAAGCCACCGCATACGGCAACGGCCAGTCGGCGAAGGAAAACGATGACGCGCTGGCCGAGATCAAGAAAGCCGGCAAGACCGAGATCGTCACGCTGACGCCGGAGCAGGACGCCGCCATGCGCAAGGCGATGGAGCCGGTCTACAAGGACGTCGCGAGCCGGGTCGGTCAGCCCCTGATCGACGAGTTCATCAAGGAAACCGGCGGCGCCAGCCACTAACGCAAGATGCAGGCGAGCTTCTCGAGCCTGGATGATGCGAACAGTCGCTCTCGTATCTGTCATGGCCGGGCTTGTCCCGGCCATCCACGCCTTTCTTGCTGCTGCGCAGTTAAGACGTGGATGCCCGGCACAAGGCCGGGCATGACGAGCATCGCCACAGGGGCGCGGTCGTTGACTGCATTTCGACCGGCTCACAGGGGGACATCGATGCTGCTTCGTATCCTTGATCGGCTCGAGGAAATCATCATCACCTCGCTGATGGCGGCCGCGACGATCCTGATTTTCATTTCCGTCGTGCACCGGTTCGGCACCGGCGTGCCGTTTCTCTATCCCTACCTGATCGCGATCCACATCTCCTGGGCGCAGGAGCTGTGCATCTACATGTTCATCTGGATGGCGAAGTTCGGCGCGGCCTACGGCGTGCGGACCGGCATCCATGTCGGCGTCGACGTGCTGATCAACCAGCTCAATCCGCGCTGGCAGAAGCGCGTCATTCTGTTCGGCCTGTGCGGCGGCGCGCTGTTCACCTTCATCGTCGGCACGATGGGCGCGAAATTCGTCATCGAATTGATGAGCACCGACCAGGTCTCGCCCGATCTCGAATTGCCGAGCTGGCTGGTCTACGCCTGCATCCCGCTCGGCTCCTATTTGATGTGCTTCCGCTTCCTGCAGGTGTCCTGGACCTATTTTTGGACCGGCGAGCTGCCGCATCATGATGCGACGCATGTCGAGGGCATCGAAGTCAGTGCGAAGGCGCCGATCGCGCTGGGAGAAGCGTGATGAGCGCCGCCCTGATTTTCGGACTGCTGTTCGCCCTGATGCTGACGGGCATGCCGATCTCGATTTCGCTCGGCCTGACCGTGCTGACCTTCCTGTTCACGATGACCGAGGTGCCGATCGAGAGCGTCGGACTGAAATTGTTTTCCGGCCTCGACAATTTCGGCATCATGGCGATCCCGTTCTTCATCCTCGCCGGCACCTTCCTGACCCGCGGCGGCGTCGCGCGCCGCATGATCGCCTTCACGACCTCGCTGGTCGGACATTTGCCGGGCGGGCTTGGCCTCGCCGGCGTCGCGGCCTGCGCGATGTTCGCGGCGATCTCGGGATCGAGCGTCGCGACCGTGGTCGCGATCGGCTCGATCATGATGCCCGCGATGGTCGAACACGGCTATCCGCGCCGCTTCGGCGTCGGCGTGATCTCGACCTCGGGCGCGCTCGGCATCCTGGTGCCGCCGTCGATCATCCTGGTGCTGTACGGCGTCTCCACCAACACCTCGATCGGGGCGCTGTTCATGGCCGGCATCGTGCCGGGCATCATGCTGGCGTTGATGCTGGCGGCCGTGACCTGGTTCGTCGCCTGGCGCAACGGCTATCCGCGCATGCAGAGGGCAACGCTCGGCCAGCAATGGACCGCGTTCCGCGAAAGCCTGTGGGGACTGCTGCTGATCGTGATCGTGCTCGGCGGCATCTATGGCGGCATCTTCACGCCGACGGAAGCCGCCGCGGTCGCCGCGGTCTACGCCTTCTTCATCACCGTGTTCGTCTACAAGGAACTGAAGCTGCTCGAAGTGCCGAAGGTGCTGCTGCAGGCGGCGAGCATGAGCTCGATGCTGCTCTACATCATCACCAACGCGGTGCTGTTCTCGTTCCTGATGACGCATGAGCAGATCCCGCAGGAGATGGCGGCCTGGATCATCGACAAGAATTTCTCGATCTGGATGTTCCTGCTGGTGGTCAACATCCTGCTGCTGGCGGCCGGCAACGTCATGGATCCGTCGTCGATCCTCCTGATCATGGCGCCGATCCTGTTTCCGCTCGCGACCAAGCTCGGCATCCATCCGGTCCATCTCGGCGTGCTGATGATCGTCAATACCGAAGTCGGGCTGTGCCATCCGCCGGTCGGCCTCAATCTCTACATCGCCAGCGGCATCGCCAAGATGGGCATCAGCGAGATCACCATCGCGGTGCTGCCCTGGCTGTGCGCGATGCTGGTGTTCCTCGGGCTGATCACCTACATCCCCGAGATTTCGCTGTGGCTGCCGCGCTTGTTGGGAATGATTTGAAACAGCAAGATTACATCTTGGTAAGGCAGGACACTCTTTCCAAACTGTAAGTTGATTGCGGCGGACGGGCGCGCCCATCTTCAGGCAACCTTCAAAGGAGGTTCACCATGAAGAAATTTGCCATCGCCGGCATCGCTGCGCTCGCCATCGCCGGTTCGACCGCGGTCTATGCCCAGCACCGTCCCTGGTTTCACGAGCACATGCAGCAGATGCGAATGAGCCCCGAGGACCGGGCGGCCTTTACCGACGCGCGGATCGCCGCCGTCCATGCCGGGCTGAAGCTCAACGCCGACCAGGAAAAGCTGTGGCCGCCGGTCGAGGCCGCGGTGCGGGATTTCGCCAAGCTGCGGATCGATCGCGCCAATGCGCGGATGAATGCGAAGCCGGATGAGCTGCGCAGCAGAAGCCGGACGATCCGGTGGCGCGGCTGCGCGAGCGCGCCGACAACATGGCGACCTCGGCGGCGGCGCTGAAGAAGATCGCCGATGCGGCCGACCCGCTCTACAAGACGCTCGACGACGGCCAGAAGCGGCGCCTTGCCATCCTGACCCATATGGAGCGCCGGTTCGGCGGCGGCTGGCGGCACCGCGGCTTCGAGCACGGCATGATGGGCGGCGATCGCGACCGGGATGCGACCGGGATCGGCGACCGGGGCGGCCCGGAGCGGCTCTGACCGCGCCGGCCCAGGACTCTAAGCGCGGCCGACAAAATCTGCGGAGAAGCCGCCGGATTCCGGCGGCTTTTTCGTTCTCGCTCGCCGAAGGCCGGGAAAACCCGCCGCTTTGCTGGACATCGCCGGGTCGCTTTGCTAAACGACGCCCTCTTGCGAAGGCTTTCCCGGGCCGGTTCCGGGCGCATAGCTCAGTTGGTAGAGCAGATGAACTCTTAATCATCGGGTCCCAGGTTCGAGCCCTGGTGCGCCCACCATTGCCCCGCAAGGGTTTCTTTGATTTCGACTTCGGAACGGACAGGCCGGTTTGTGGTCTGGTTTGTGAAGTTTGTTCATTGTCCGTACACGGCGTTCAGCTTTTTGATGGCGGATTCTGCCAGCTCGACGCGCCCGCCGAGGTAGTGAGCATCAAGGATAGCTTGCACCGTTTCCATGGCGTGCCCAGTGATTGACGCGATCTCGGGAACCGTGCAGCCGGACAGCGCAAGCCGGGTTACGGCCGTTCCCCGCAGATCATGGAAATGGAGATCGCCTAGACTCGTCTTGTCGAATGCCTTCCCCCATGAGGTTCGGAAACCGTCCTCAGTCCACGGCAAACCGCGCGAGTTCGTCAGGATCGTCACCGAGCTTCGCTTCTGCTTGAGGGCAGTGTCCAGCGCCAGCTTCAGCGGTGCGCCTACGGGAATTGTGACCCTACGCCCTTTGCCGCCCTTCGCCTTGGTCTGCCGCAGTCGGATATAAGATCCATCATAATTTTTCCACGAGAGCTTAAGCAGGTCGCCTTGGCGTTGTCCGGTCCATAGCGCCAGCAATAGCGCGGCCTGCAATTCGACAGACGCCACGGCGCAAAACTCCCGAATATCGTCCGCGCTCCAAATGATGTCCGATCGATCTGCGTCGTATAGCCTACCGCCGCGCTCGCAAACATTGGTCGAAATTTTCCCATGGTCCTTAGCGACTGACAGAACGCGCGCCAGCGTTGACCACGCATAGTCCGCCTTTCGCGCCGTTGCCGAGAATGTCCCGCGCCATGCCTTAAACTCGCCGCGCGCTCGCTTGTCCTCAACGGCTGCAATCGGCATCGTCCCGAATTTCGCATCAATCAATTTAAGATAGGTATCGTATGCGCGCCTGCTGTGTGGACTCTTGCTTTTGTATTCGTCCGAAATCTTTGAAATAATCGACCAGTGAACGCATCGTGCCGGCTGCGGGTTGCTTTCGCACCGCAATAGCGTCGTTGTAGAGCCTGAGAAATTCGGGCGTTCCTGGCTCTGCAAGAATGCGCGGGCCATCTTTCCAAGCATAGTAGTATTTCTTGGTCTCACCGTTGGCGAGTTTCTTGTGCGTCGTGTGAATGCCCTTAAGGTGAATGCGCATCCTGCTCCGCTTTCCATTGATCGAATGGCGAGAGTGTGATTGTAGGCTGCAAACCGGAGAGGTGGTCAAGGGCTGCATCAATGGCTTTCCTGTCCCATTTATGGGTTCCGCTGATAGGACCCGGCATTATCCCGCGCCGAATCCAGTCACTGAACGTTGAAATGCTGTCGCAGCCCGCGTATGCCGCTGCGTCGTTCTTTGACAACCCGCGCGGTGCAAGCCTGCTCATGCTGCACCTGTCGAAGCTGAAACCGGAGCAAGGATCAAATGCGAGGGGACAAGGCAGCCGGGTTCGCCGGGTTTTGGCCCCCAAGCGTCAATCCATTTATCGCTGTCCTGAAAATATTTTAGGCGCTTGCCGCCAGTCCGCATCCGTCGAACGTTCGCGGATCGACGGAACTGGAGCGGATTCGCCGCCGCCTTCCGGTTCGTCGTCATAGCCGCCGGCATTTAACCAGCTCGCCGGATACGGAATAAATTTCCGTTCCTGCCTTCGGCTTGTCTGCCCAGCTTGCGGCGAACGCCTTGGTTTTTTCCATCAAGGCAGGAAGGGCTATCAGCCCAGAGCCGATAACCTTGGCGAAAGCCCGCATTGCGGCTTGCGGCTGTTTCTTTTTCGGATAGATCGAATACCAATCGTCGAAGCCCGCAGGGCTCGGGGGCGGGAGCATCTTCTTTTCTTTAATGCTTATAATGTTTTCTTCTTCTGGCCCATTGCCGGCCCTTTGCTGGCCCATTGCCGGCCCGTTTGCTGGCCCCGTGAGGGTGCCGCCATGCTGAAAAACCCCGTAATTACAGATGGTAATGACGGTTTGAAGCTGGCCCGTTTGCAGGTCCATCATGCCCTCCCTCTCGAGCCGGGCCAGGAACGTCCTAACCGTCTTGTCGGAGGTCCAGCACCACGCCTTGCTGCAGGAAAGAGCGCGAATAGGAGAGCTGCCCGCGTTCCAGGCTGATCAATTGCTGTGATCGCCCGTTGCGAACCATGACTTGCATGGGCCGCCATGCCGCATTCGATATCAGCCAGAGCCAAGCCTCGCGGGGCGAGTAGGGTCGCCCGTCGTCAAACATCGGATGATCGAAAATCGAGCGGGCGACGTTGATATGTCCGGTTACGCTTCGCATTAAACGCCCTCCTGATCGCGGACGGCATTGCAGGCGATATCGCAGAACAGTTTAACCGTGCCCGTGGGGCCGTTTCGTTGCTTGGCTACAATGGCCTCTAGCTGATCCTTTGCATCTATCAGCCGATCAATGCGGGCCGCCTCTTGCTCTGCCGTCGCGCCGGTCGCGCGTTCCAGATAGTAGGCTTCGCGATACACAAAAATGATTGCGTCCGCGTCTTGCTCGATCGTTCCGGAGTCGCGCAAGTCCGCCATCGTCGGACGCTTGTCGTCGCGGTTTTCGAGTGCGCGGGACAATTGCGCCAGCGCGATAACGGGAACGTCCAACTCTTTGGCGAGGCCCTTCAATGCGGCGGAAATTTCGCCAACCTCATTGACGCGCGCCCCGGAATATCGGTTAGACGGCCTCACGATGTGCATGTGATCGACAATGACGGGGCCAAGCCGCTGCCCTTGACGTTCCAGGATTTGCTTATGCCGGCGAGCGCGCGCCGCGATCTGCGAAACGGTGAGGCCCGGGGTCGGGTCTATGTGCAGCGGCCATTCATCCATTTGCCGCCGGGCCGTCGATGATCCGTTCGGCCTGACGGTTGCTCACATTGCCGGCGGCAATGTCATAGTAGGCGATGGGGTCGCGCCGGTCGAAAGCGTGATCTGCTAGGATACGATCCGCAACGCTGATATCCCCCATCTCGAGTGATGAAAGAAAGGTAGGTTCGCCAGCCGATGCGGTGGACCTTGCGACGCATTCGGCAAGCGCCGATTTGCCCATGCCGGGACGTCCGGCAAGAATGAATAGTTCGCCGCGCTTTAGTCCGCCGGTTTTGCTATCGAGGCTTCTCAAGCCCCCAACTGATACCTGCCAGTTTGCCGGGGTTCTGCATTCCGTACTGCATACGCTCCAGCGACTTGTCGGCGGCCTCGCACAATGAGACTTGCGGCGTTGATCCGGCAGAGGCTTGCATGGCGATTTCGTCCAGCAACTCGATACCCGCCGCCCGCGATATCCGCCGCCGGTTGGTTGGCTTGAACGCCCTGCGACATTGTTTCCGCCATCGCCAGAATCTTGCGACGGTTGGCAAACTCGCGGATTTGCTTTGCGTAGGCCTCAGCATTGCGCGGGAATTGAAGCTGCCGCCGCAATGCCGCGCGACGTACTGCCCTAGCGTCATTCCCTCCGCGACAATTGCGCTGGCGTCGCCGCCCATTGAGGCGATGACAAGCGCGGGCGTTATGATGCCGTGCGCATCGTGGACACTGGCGAATCGTTTCAAAAAGTTGCGAGTGCAGCGGTTCGGAAAAGTCGTCTGGCCGAAACCTCGCGCTCGATTATCGTCAAGCGCGGAGTTGTTGACAAGCACCGCGCCCAAAATTTCTTGCTCTAGCTCGATGCTGCACAAGCGCGGCGTCGATCTATGTTTGCGGGAGCGTTCACGTCGCAGCCCCGACTTTCGGAACGGGATGACGTTGGATTGCGGACGGTCCAATTTCGGTCTGTCGTCCGCCAAGTAGCTGGCGAGCCAATCGGCATAAGCGCGGGCCACGATAGGGTCATCCACCGCGCGGTAGGCGCAGGATTGCAAACGGAGCCGACAGAAAGTTAGCCAGAGGGTTTCGGTTGCTGTTTCCGGTATCACTAAGCGGCCTCCGTCGCGGCGGTAACGGCTGCTTTTTGAAACGCCTCTACCTCATCCTCGAACCAGACAACGGTTTTCCCGTTCGGATCGATCTTGGTTCCTTTCGGGAAGAGGCCCTTTGATATCTTCCAGTAAAGGGTGGAATGTGGCCAGCCAGTTGCTTCCAACACGGCGGGCTTGCGCATGACTTTTCGAACCATCGCTTGCCTCCAACTAAGTTCAGTTGGATACAACTAGCGCGACGGGAGACGCCCAAATTAGGAAACCGGGACAGAAATCAAGTTGATTTTCGCGCCTTCAAAAAATTCCCGTATTCAGTCCAATAGGCTTTGACGCGCCGGGCAGTGATTTGCGGACGGCCAGCATCCCTGTATTCCTTCGCGACCTGCCTCTGCACCTCCTCGCGCGTTATTGTCTTTGCGCCACCTGTTACGACTCTCCCCTTCCGGTCGAGAATTGGCGTTATTTCCTTTTGGATCCTCGCCAGCGCGTGCTTTTCATACCGCCTAAACTCGTCATTCAGTGCCTTGATTGTCGCAGATGAAGCGCCGGCCGCCTGCCGTTGTCGAATGGCCGCAGCCCTTTCAGCGCGCTTTTCGTATATGAGCTGCTGCAAGTCCCGCACCCGCTGCGGCGTTTTCATGTCAGCTTTAGCGTGAGCGGCTTTCATTGCAGCCGCCTTTCGAATTTCCTCGCACCGCGCCCCTATCACAAGGCGTTCGGATAACGAGGGTTCGATGGGCTTTCGTCCCGCGCCCTTCCGTGCCCCGCCGTGCCCGCTCATTTGCGACTGCCAACCTTTACAATGTCTTAGAGCAAGTCCGGCCCCCGCGTGATCCTTGAATAGCTCTGCGTCGCGGACGTAACCCCGCAGAGTGTCAACTGATTTATGACGGGATACATCCATCATCTTGAAGATTGACGCGCCGTTGCCCGCCGCAGAGGTCAGAAAGCCGGCCCGCAGCGAATGCCCCGAAAACATGCTGCCATCGAAACCCGGCGCGGATCGCATACGCCTTGACGAAATTTGCCACGGATCGGCAAGTGAGCCGCGAGGCACGCCACCGCGCCCGCCTTGTTGATCGGACGGAACAATCGGCCCGGCCTCGATACCGGCCGCGTCCAGCCAAGCCCGCAGCGCCTTGACCGGGCAGGCAATGTCACCGCGAGCAATGGCGATGGTGACGCCCTCGCGTTCCTGATCGGTCTTGCTGCCCCGGATCGTCACTAACAGGCCGGTTTCGGTTTCCTCGATATCGGCCACGTCCAGCGCTACCAGCTCCGAACGGCGGAACGCGCCCGCGAAGCCAAGCAAGAGCAACGCGCGATCCCGCAGCCCTGCGAGGCCTTCCGGGGCCGTGGCAACCATGCTGTGCATCTTGGCGGCCACCGCCGGGGCTTTCTTGTTCCTGGCCCCGCCGAACGTCCGGCGGATTCCGCGCATCGTGGCCTTAACGCCTTCCGCGTCCGTAGGGGTTTCGATCCCCGCCAGCTTGTGCGCGTAGCGAATCGCCGCGACGCGCCTGCCAATGGTTGAAGGCTTCGCGGTCTGCGCTTCCGCAGCGATATAGGCCGCCACGGTCGCGGGCGAGGCGGGGAGGGCGCTAACGCCCTTGGCATCGCAGTACGCCTTGAACAAGCGAAAGTCCGTCCCGTAGGCTTTGCGGGTGCTGGGGGCCTTCTCTGCCTTTGCCAAGTCCACCGCCGCCGCGAAGTCAGCCCCGAGGGTCGCGGGGAGGTTTGAGCCGTCCGAAACAATGGTCAGTGACGTTGACATAGGCCGGGTTCCTTTACTTCCGAGAATAAGTGTTATCGGAAGCTATACCCGTATTGTGATAGCGTGCAAGCACGAAATGAAGAAAGGCCGCTTTCGGGCTATCGTGTTGCAGATTTGATTCAGCCGCCGCCGGCGCATAGGCTCGCCGGGCAGTATCGAGAGGGGAGGACCATGGGCCGCAAGCCAAAGACCACCGGAACGACGTGCCCGCGATCCCGGCGCGTTCAAATCTGTACTGGTCCGCATCAATATCGACGGCTGGCGCGCGCTCAAGGTTCTAGCGGTCGAACAAGAGACAACGCTAAACGCGCTGGCGGTCGAGGCATTCAATGATCTGCTTAAAAAGCACGGCAAGCGGCAATCCGTCGAAAACCCGTTGCTCGATTGAGAGGCTGAAGGGCGGTAAACAATTCGGAATCCGGCCGACATAGACGCCGGTCTGACACCCTGACAGGCTTGGCGAATGCTCTCAACGAGCGCCGCATCAAGACAGGGCAGGGCAGCCGTTGGTATCTCCAAACGGTGAAGGGGGCGCTCAACACCTCTCCCGCGCGACCATTTTAGCGTTTTTGCGCGACTATCCTTGTGTATGCTGGTCCCCGCTTTGGCGGAGATTCTTTGTGGCTGGGAAGACGTGATCTGGCATGTCATCATCGACGGCGAGCAGCACGGTCCGCTGTCTCGCGCTCAAGTTCTCGAATATCTTCACGATGAACGGCTTGTGGGGAACGACCTGATATGGCGTCCCGGCTTCAGCGACTGGAAGTCGGTAAGCGAGCTTGCTGACTTCTGGCAGCCGCCAAGGCGTGGATCGCTGCATCGCGTGTCACAAAGGGCCACGTGAAGTTTCATTAGAAGGAATCATCCTACGCGAGATGTATTGAGCCAATGATTAGCTAGAAGAATCAACGGAGGAGACGGCCATGAAGCGAAACCTACCAATGCGTAATGCGGTCTTCGTGGGTCTGGCTGCCATCGGCACCGCGCTGCCGGCCCTGGCACAGGCCCCGGCTCCGGCCCCCACCGAGGGCGTATATTCCCCCTATGTCGGCCAGACCTTCCCGAACCGGGTCCTCTGGGGCAATACCCACGTCCACACGTCCTACTCCTTCGACGCGGGACTTTCCGGAACCACGCTGGGACCCGACGATCTCTTCAAATTTGCCAGCGGCGGGGAAGTCGTGGTCGCCAACGGCCAGCGCGCCAAACTGGACCGGCCGCTGGACTGGCTCGCCATCACCGACCATGCCGAATATCTCGGTGTGTCCGATCAAATTCAGACCGGCAACCCTGATCTTCTCGCCAACCCGGTCGGCAAGCACTGGTTCGACATGCACAAGGCGGGCGGGGCGGAGGCCATAAAAACTGCTATTGAAGCTGCCTTCTCCCTCCAGAGTGGCAAAGCGCTCCTCAAGAGCGACAAGCTGACGGCGGGGGCTTGGGACCAGGCCACCGCGGCAGCCGAGAAGTTCAACCAGCCGGGCGTTTTCACCACGCTCCACGCTTTCGAATGGACGTCCGTGCCCAACGGCAGCAATCTTCATCGCACCGTCATTTTCCGCGACGGCATAGAGCGCGTGAAGCAGATCGTTCCCTTTTCCACCTTCGACAGTGAGGATCCTGCGGACCTCTGGAAATACATGGACGGATACGAGAAGAAGACGGGCGGCCAGGTGCTCGCCATCCCGCACAACGGCAATATGAGTAATGGCACCATGTACACGGCCGAGACCTTCGACCGTAAACCCATGGACCGGGCCTACGCTGAGGCGCGCATCAATCACGAGCCGCTCATGGAGGCGACGCAGATCAAGGGTGACGGCGAGACTCACCCCTTCCTCTCGCCGACGGACGAATTCGCCAACTTCGAACGGTGGGACTTCGGCAATTTCGCGGGTCCCCCCGTGCCGAAACAGAAGGACATGCTCCAGTACGAGTACGCCCGCTCGGCGCTCAGGCTGGGACTGGAGCTGGAAGGCAAGCTTGGCGCCAACCCCTACAAGTTCGGTATGGTCGGCGGCAGCGATGCCCATGTGGGCGTGATCACCCAGCGGGAAGAGAACTTCTTCGGTGAGTTTACGAACGGACTGCCGTCGCCGGAGCGTTGGAAAAACGCGCTCGTCGCAGACAAGGACGGCAAGCCGTTGGCCTCAGTCTGGATGGAACAAGCTGCGGGTCTGGGCGGCGTGTGGGCGCGCGAGAACACCCGCGAGGCGATCTGGGACGCGCTCAAGCGCAAGGAAGCCTATGCCACCACGGGCGACCGGCCGATCGTGCGCGTGTTCGCGGGCTGGGACTTCGTGCCGGCGGACGGTCAACGCCCCGACTTCGCGGCGAATGGCTACGCCCATGGCGTGCCAATGGGCGGCGATCTGACTAAAGCTCCGGCGGGCAAAAGCCCCATCTTCATGGTCCAGGCGCTGCGCGATCCGGACGGCCCCAACCTCGACCGCATCCAGATCATCAAGGGCTGGCTCGGCAAGGACGGCAAGACGCAAGAGCGCATCTACGACGTGGCGGTCTCCGGCGGCCGCGCAATCGGCCCGGATGGCCGCTGCACGACCTTGGTGGGCAGCACCGTGGACGTGGCGAACGCGACCTACAGCAACTCCATCGGCGCCGCAACGCTGTCGGCGTATTGGAAGGATCCGGAGTTCGATGCGCAGCAGCGCGCGTTCTACTACGTGCGCGTGATCCAGATCCCGTCGCCGCGCTGGACCGCCTATGACCAGAAGCGTTTCGGCATCAAGATGTCCGACGACGTGCCGATGACGGTCACCGACCGCGCCTACACCTCGCCCATTTGGTATACGCCAGCGCAATAATACCGAACGGCCATGCTCAATTGACGAAGATCCTGCGCGAGCCGCTGCTGCATTTCCTCCTGCTGGGGGCTGTGATTTTCGCGGCCTACGGCTGGGTGTCGAAACGCATCAGCGACGAGCCGGGAAAGATCGTCGTCACGCAAGGACAGATCGCGTCCATGGTGGAGACCTTCACCGGCACCTGGCAACGGCCGCCCACCAGCGAGGAGTTGGAGGGCTTGATCCGGGATCGGGTGCGCGAAGAAGTCTATTACCGCGAGGCGCTGGCGCTGGGTCTGGACAAGGACGACATCATCATCCGCCGCCGTTTGCGACAGAAGATGGAATTCGTCACCGATGATGTCGTCGCCCAGGCCCAGCCGACCGACGACGAGTTGAGCGCGTATCTGAAGGCGCACCCTGACCCGTTTCGCGTCCAGCCAATGTTCACCTTCAGCCAAGTGTATCTCGACCCGGAAAAACACGGCGAAAACCTCGCGCGCGACACTGCGCAACTGCTCGCGCAGTTGAACCAGGCCGGCGGCGAGCGCCGATGTCTCGGCGCTGGGCGATTCGCTCTTGCTGGAGCACACCTTCGCAGCGGTGCCGGGCAGTGAGGTTGCGAAGCAGTTCGGCGAAAAGTTCGCGGCGAAGTTGGGCGAGCTTGCACCGGGCCAATGGCAGGGGCCGGTCGAGTCCGGCTACGGCGTGCATCTGGTGTTCGTCAGCGAACGCACGGAAGGACGCCTGCCCGCGCTGACGGAAGTGCGCGATGCCGTGCGTCGCGAGTGGGACAACGCCCGGCGACTGGACGCAAATGAAAAGCTCTACGAGGCAATGCTCAAGCGTTACGTGGTGACCATCGAACGCCCCCAGGCAGCGGAGGAGAAAAAGTTCCCGGAGGCGAACGCAAAGTGAAACGCGCGGTCTTGCCATCTTTGTTCTGCTCGCCATGTTCGCGCGCGGCGCGTTCGCGCACGAGGTGCGTCCCGCTTATCTCGAACTGCGCCAGACCGGGCCGGAGACTTACGACGCGCTTTGGAAGGTGCCTGGTCAGGGAGAAGATCTGCGCCTCGGACTCTACGTGGAACTTCCGGCGGGCTGCACGAACGTCACCGAGCCGCGAGGTTCGATGGTCAACAACGCCTTCACCGAGCGCTGGACCGTGAAGTGCGCGGGCGGACTGACCGGCGGCACGATTCATATCGCCGGCCTCAGCGCGACGATGACCGACGTGCTCGTGCGTCTGGAACGTCTCGACGGCACCACGCAAGTCACGCGACTCACGCCGTCCGCTCCGTCGTTCGTGGTGGAAGCCGCGCCAGGCGCGCTGGAGGTCGCCCGCACCTACCTCGTGCTCGGCGTCGAACATATCCTGCTCGGCATTGACCATCTGCTGTTCGTCCTCGCGTTGTTGATTCTGGTGAAAGGAACGCGCCGGCTCATTGCGACCGTCACGGCGTTCACCCTCGCGCACAGCCTGACACTCGCCGGCGCGACGCTCGGATTCGTGCATGTGCCAGGGCCGCCCGTCGAAGCCGCCATCGCGTTGAGCATCGTGTTCGTGGCGGCGGAAATCGTGCATAGCCGGCAGGGCAAGACGGGTCTTACGGAGAGATTTCCGTGGATCGTCGCGTTCACCTTCGGCTTGCTGCACGGCTTCGGCTTCGCCAGCGCGTTAAGCGAAGTCGGCCTGCCGCAATCGGCGATTCCCGTCGCGCTGCTCTTCTTCAACGTCGGCGTCGAGATCGGACAACTTTTGTTTATCGCATCCGTCTTCGCCGTCATGGCGACTCGCGCGACAAGTCACGCGGCGCATCGGGGTGTCGCAACCCGCGTGGGCCTGGCGCGTTCCTCCGTATGCCATCGGCAGCGTCGCGGCGTTCTGGATCATCCAGCGAATCGCCGCTTTTTGAATGGAAGCTAAACCATCGAAATCTGGGAAGAACACCCGCGCAGTCGCCGCGCCATTTGCGCAACATTAACTGATGTCGCTTTCTGGCACTTTTCGGACATGGCGCGATGTCCAAGCTAGGTCCGCTTTCGGGGGTAAAGCGGAAGTTGGATTTCGAGGCGGTCAGGTCCGTTGATGACCCATCAGCGACATAGCTACCTTCGAGAAAGTGATGCTCGAAGTCGGTTTTAGCCCCTATCAAAGCCCTCATTTGGACTGATACCATCCTTTGTTCGAAGGCTGGGTGGACATGCAGACGGTGGCCCAGCCTAGCGACACAATGCGGTCGCTCTGAACGTGATACCCCTAGGTGCTACCTACCGGCCTAACAGCCTATCAAAACTCAAACGGGAGGACAGGATGTTGATCGGATTTTCAGCGTTGGTGCTCGCTTCTCAATTATTGGTAACGGTTGCCGACGGTGTACCCAAATATAACATTCAGCGAGGCTGCAAGGTAGATGACACGACTACGTCCAACCTCAACGTTGGACTGGACGAAACTACAAAATCTTGCATCAGGGACGAGCAAGCCGCGCTAGGTCAGCTGGAAACGCAATGGTCGCAGTTTGCGCCGTCCGACAGGGCTATGTGCTCCAAGAATGAAGTCGATATCAGTGGCATACCACCCAGCTACGTTGAATTATTGACCTGTCTTCAGGGCCAACAGATTGTAAAAAAGATGAATAAATAATCTGCACAGCGCCAAGCGGGCTATGAGCCATCGAAGGTCCGCTTCTGGCACATTTCGGACATGGGGCGATGTCCGAGTTGAGTCTGCTATGCGAGCAGGAGCGGACATCGGCTGCACCTTGAATTTCCGAAAATAACGCGATAGGTTTGTGTCGGGCGCGGGTCTTTTCGGAAGACTTCATGTCGGATCTCGGGGGTTATCCCGGGGCTAGCACTGCTAGCGACTCCCTGCGCTTTGGACCTTCGACAATGACGAATGAACTTTGGGCCCGGCGGCTTTTCGCCTCGATCGCTGCCGACTTGGAGCCGCACGGATGGCGGGAATTGTGGGAGGAGATGCTGCCGACGGATGCGCGCGAAAAGCTGATGCGCTATTTCCCGGCGATCCTTCCCAAATGGTGGCTTTATCAACAAGCCTGCCGTTGCGCTATCCAAACCGGCAAGATAGAGGCCACTCATACATGAACGCGCCCCTGTAAAACGCATCAACTTGGCGGGCGGGGCCGCGTTTCACCGGTTCTGGCCGTCTCGTGATCGTTGCCAGAAAAGCGACGCTTCAAGGGTGGCCTTGCGAATGCTGTTATCAGCGTGAACGCAGGCAAGCGTAGTTTGATTGATCGGCGTCTCTACCCATAAAGCCGTTTGAGTCGCTCGGTCGAGCGTAATTGTGATCCGCGAGCAAAGACCGCGGTCCTCGGCGACCACCTCGCCTCGTCGGGTAGCTTGTCGGACCATCGATGTTGCCAACCTGCTTTGGACCAATTTGTTCTACACTTGCAACTAGGCACTCCTCTGGAAGGCATAAAATCGAAAAGGTGTTGTTTTTGTATGCGATCCAATCGGCACTCAGCGTTCCTTTTGCAGCAACATACGCTTTGGTGCCGAGAAATAGTTTGGCGGGGAAGACAATATCTTGATCGGCGCGTGCGTCTTGGCTCTCCCTTTGAAATTGCGGCGCGACCAGCCACACGATAGCAGCGGCGAGCACCACCGTTGTGCAGGCGAAGAATATTACAAGAGCGCGGACCATGTTCAGCCCCCTATGCATCGATCTGGTGCATTTTTTAAATCTAAATTCACAGTTGATCCGACAAACGTCGCGTGGGCTCCTGGCACGAAACGGACATGGCGCGATGTCTGCTGTGAGTCCTATGCGCACAATAGCGGACATTGATTAGCCACCGCGCACTGAGCTTGACGTATGAGGGCGCGCCCTAGTCAACCATCCATGAGATAGCCAATGGCTTGTCGCCGGGGCTGGCCCTTCCGCTCGAAATCGCTTCCTGAAACACGGCGTCGATCTCTGGCGTGGTCATGCGCCGCCCGTTGATCATGGCCCAGATCATGAAGGGTTTGCCTTCAGGGGCGAGCGTAGCTTCCGGTCCGTCAAGTCGTCTGTTCAGGTCTCGTATGTGGTAGCCTTTGGCGTCACGATGATGCGAAACACAAAGTTATCGGCTTCCGGGGCCCGTCCGGCATCGATCAAGGCGCGGCGCTGTGCCTCGCATTCCTCTTCCGAGTGGCCGATCACGCGAAGCCACGGCCTCTTGTCATCAGGCGAAGTGGTAGCTTCTAATTTCGAGAGTCGGGTTTGCAGGGTCATTTGTTGGTCGCCTCTTCCAGTTTTCGGATACGTTCTTCAAATTCGGCGGTCTCAATGATTTTGGCAAACGCTTGTACCATTCTCGTTAGTTCTGCGGCCTCCGTCGGCGTCAGGTCGCCCTGCGCAACCGCCTTCACAAGCGCGCCCATTGCCAGCACCGCGTCGCTGACAGTCTTCATCTCCGGCAGGTCGAAGACCACCGGGGAGTCTCTACGGGGCGGGGCGAGCCTATCCATGCAGAGTCTGAGCGCCTGCATGTCGCCGGCTTTCGCAATCTCGATTGCCTTCCGCGTGAGGGCCTCCGCCTCGCCATCCAGCAACGCCTCGATTGCAAGGGTCACCTTGTTGCGAGCACCGCGCGGCCTGCCGTTGGGATTACCGGAATTGCCTGGCTCAAAAGGCTTTCCACGCTGTTCTTTCACTGTATTTTCAGCGCCGGCGCCTTTCATTCAATCACCTCAACTAGTCGCCAATTGCACCCGGCAATAGTTTGTATTTTGGCTGCAAGCCTTTGATAGGTAATGCGCGGATTTCGGCGCAGTTTGTAAAATTCCCGTTTTGTTTCAACGTTCGTTGTAT
>CAVZWE010000036.1:0-65591 GCA_963778925.1 uncultured Alphaproteobacteria bacterium
TATCGCAGCACTCAGGGCCGACAAAGCCGAGTTCGAGGCCGACAAGGCCGCCTTCTGTTGAGTACGTAGACTCGTCAAGCGGACGATGCTGGCAAGATGCTTATCCGCAAGCTTGATGATGCGGCGGCTCGCTTCGATGCTATACGAGGCCGAACGGGCGATGGCCAAATACGATGAGGAGCTACCACTCCCACCCGGCTCCATCGTCGGCGAAGATCAGAATGACGCGGGCGAAGGAGCCTCAGACGACGGTCATCTACAGTCGCCCATCGAACCTGTTGCGATGGGCTAACCATTCAGTAAACGAGGAGGCTGCTATGAATACGGAACAGACCACTTCCAAGCGTCCAAAAGGTTTCAGGAATTTTACGACGACACTCTACGTGAGGTTGGAGGCCGTGCCCCAGCACCCTCGCTCAACCAGAGCGTGAATGACTACCGGCGCGAAACACTCCGCACGCTCAAGCGCACATTCCTGCCGCAAGACCACGATCTGTATCAAGTCAACTATCGTGGTCTTAAGACGAAATGCTCTCGCGGTACTTGAGCCTCAGCTTCTGCAAGCCTGTGTCGCAGAAGCCAACAACCCGAACACCGTCCCTCCCGGCGAGTTTCGGAAGGTCGAGGTTCGCAATCAATATGGTCAACTGCAGATGACCAAGTTCATCGGCCCCGAAAGCTTCGTCAAACGGATGGGCAGACCTGGACGGCGTGTCGTCGCCTTCTCGCGGTCTATTGTCGAGCCGATAGTTTCGATGAGCTCGCGTCGTGAAATGTAGATAACGCGCGTCTCACCTCCGCGCGCGTTCGGGTGCTGTATCCTTAGCAGCTTCCAGCTCCCGCTCCCCGACTCGGTTCGGGTCCTTCTGGCCGAGTCGGGGCAGGTCTCACGAACAGCACCGATGCGTTTCAGGTCGTTTCGGTGCTTAGTCCCCGACCATGATTGGCCATGGCTGTCGTGGTCGGGGCAACTACAGCCCCAAGCATGGGCATTTGTTACCGCGCTGTGCGTCGCCGCCGGACCGACCGGTGCGGTTTGCCACTGGCCCGGCTACCATATACCGCCCCGCCTGCTAAACGCGCCAGCGGCCATTTATGCTCGGCACATGCCAACGCCGTAGCTTCTAAGTGTCTGTCCGAAGAGTTCTTGAATCAGACGTCAATCGATCTGTGATTCAAGTGTGGTGGCCGGATTCGAGGAGGGGTCACCGATGTGGACGAGCCAGACCGCGCCCGCTACGACCGCAGCAAGTTGCGTTATCCGAGCGATCTGACCGACGAGGAATGGGGACTGGTCGAACCGCTGATCCCGCCGGGCAAGACTGGCGGTGGCAAGCGGACGGTGATCGTGCGGGAGGTGGTAACGGCCTGATGTACATTCTCTCGACCGGCTGTCAGTGGCGCGCGATCCCGAAAGATCTGCCGCCGAAAAGCTCAGTGCACGACTACTTCGATCTGTGGACCTATGACGGCACACTGGAACGAATTCCGATCACGCGCTCTATCAGCAGTGTCGAGAACAAGCGCAGCGGAAAGCCAGTCCGACCGCCGCCATCATCGACAGCCAGAGCGTGAAAAGCGCGGAAAAAGGGGGGCGTGCATTGATCCGCACGGCTACGATGCGGGCAAGAAGATCAAGGGCAAGAAGCGGCACATTCTTGTCGACACAGTAGGCCTGCTGCTCCACGCCATCGTTCATCCGGCCGACATTCAAGATCGCGATGGAGGCGTTCTCGTCATGGCGACATTGTTCGGCACGTTCCCGTTTTTGAAGACGCTGTTCGTTGACAGTGGATATAAAGGACCGAAATTTGCGAAAGCGCTTGCAGAAGTTCTTCCGCGTGTCGACGTCGAAATCGTCAAACGTTCCGATAGGGTCAAGGAATTTGTGGTCTTGCCCAAACGATGGATCGTCGAACGCACCATTGCGTGGCTCAACCGCTGCCGCCGCTTGGCCAAGGATTGGGAGTGCCTCAACCGAAAGGCCTTGGCGTTCTTGCGCCTCGCCTCAATCCGCCTCATGCTCAGAAAACTCTGCAATCCGGCCTGAAGTCTCCGGACAGACTCTAAGAAAGAATCATTTCGCTGTGCCTAATAAGGGGAGAGCGCCGAAGCGCCCTCCTCTGCGTATCGCCTTAAGCCGCCTTCTTCGACTTCTTAGAGGGTTCCGACTTGGCCAACACTTCAGCCATACGCTGAGACTTAGACTTCGCCGCCTTCTTTTCCTTCGTTTGCGAAGGCGGTGCAGAGTAACGCTGACCATCAACTTCCAAGAAAGCGCCGTTCGCCGTGTACATCCAGCGAAGATGTCCCTGAACCTGTTTCGCGGTGAAAGGCTCTGCGAGCGATCCAGCTTTGTCGATGCATTCCTGAACCGTCTGCACGGTCCCAAGGCCCAGCACCTGCTCGTAGAAGCGATGTGCGGGAGTGCCAGGACGCCAGAGGTTGCCACCGATCACGGTGAGCGTGGCCTCAGGTGCGAACGCTGGCTGAGCACGCCATGCCTGGATGTGGCCTCCGGGTTGCGACTTGCCCTGTCCAGCCGGATGAGCGGGAGCGATGGCGACGGGGGCGATAGCTACGTCTGACATGGTCTGTATCCTTTGTTGGTGGCGGGAGCGCCGTGCCCCTGCCGATGCTGAATGTATAGGTTCAAATTCCTATTCATGCAACTGAAAGTTGAGTGATTATGCAAAAAAGTGCACTTCCCCATTATGCGACCCTAGTTGGGCCAAGGGCTAACTCATAATACTGCAATTAATACAATAGGTTATGACTCAGCAACGTGTAACATATTGTTACCCGTGGCAGTCTATCTCAGGTTGTTAATGGCTGATAGCGGTACGATCGTGCAGGGTTCAGGCCGGGTTGTCGCGGCTCTCGACCGTCATGGGACAACGGCAAAACACAGTGTTTTCTCTCCCGTCGCCTATATAGGGCTCACGCATCATGGCGACCCATTCTCGTTTAAAATTGAGGAGACAATTTAGGACCCCCATTTCGGGTCCACCCTCCCCAGCGGCCCAACGAATGTTTGCCGGGTATAGACATCCGTTGGGCCAAGCACCTTGGAGGAACAAGATTGGTGCCACTTGGTCCAAGCAAGTGTCGTGCCCTCACCTTCGTCGGCCCATCTTGGGCAGGCGAACCGGGCCTTTCGGCACCCGAACAAACCCGGTACAATCTACCTCCGTCACGGTCGTATAATACCCACTTCCCCATTGTTGGACCCTAGTTGGCCCCCTTCACCGATATGTTTTTATTAGCAATTACAATATCTTAACTAATCTAACGGGTAAGAACCCCCACGATTTTACTCACTGCCACCTCAAGGCAGCGCGTCTACCAATTCCGCCACGAGCGCTTGGGAAACCGGCGCCGGAATTGCCGGACCGGATCAACGGCGCGGGATGTAACAAATCAGGGATGCAGGGACAAGGCCCGCGCGACCGGCGGTTTGGCTAGCGGCTGCCCGGCGATTTCGGCAGCATTTGCTTGACTTCGACCGCGATACGGTTGCGATCGACCAGCACCACGCCGCTGGCGATCGGCAGGTTGTTGGCGAGGATCTTGACCTCGTCGGCCTCGGTGGCGTCCAGTTCGATGATGGCGCCGCGGCTGAGCCGCATTACCTGATGGATGGGCATCGTGGTGGTCCCGAGGACCACCATGAGGTCGACGCTGACTTTATCGAGGGTTGGCACTGGGGCGAGCGACCTGAACGGAAAATATGCAAAATTGCGTGGTTTGAGATCACCACGTTATGGTTAGCCAATGGTTAATGACCGCCAAAGCCTTGATTTGACGCCGCTCTCGCTTGCGAGCGGCGGCGCCGTGGAATGGCTGATCTCGGACGCGCCGGTGCCCTATCCCGAGGCCCTCGCGGCCATGGAGGCGCGGGTGGCGGCGATTGCGGCCCATGAGGCCCCCGAACTGGTCTGGCTGCTGGAACACCCCCCGCTCTACACCTCGGGCACCTCCGGCAAGGCCTCCGACCTGCTCGACCCCCGCTTCCCGATGTTTGCCACCGGGCGCGGCGGGCAGCTCACCTATCACGGTCCCGGCCAGCGGGTAGCCTATGCGATGCTCGACCTGAAGCGGCGGCAGCCCGACGTGCGGGCCTATGTGGCGAGCCTCGAGGAGTGGATCATCCGGGCGCTGCGGGCGTTCAACGTCGGCGGCGAGCGGCGCGAGGATCGGGTCGGGGTCTGGGTGAAGAGGCCGGACAAGGGCGAAGGCTTTGAGGACAAGATCGCCGCCATCGGCGTCCGGCTCAAGCGCTGGGTGTCGTTCCACGGCATCTCGATCAATGTGGAACCCGATTTGACCCATTTCGACGCCATCGTACCTTGCGGCGTCGCCGACCCGCGCTATGGCGTCACCAGCCTGGTCGATCTCGGGCATATCGTGACCATGGCGGATGTCGATATCGCGCTCCGGCAGGCATTTTCCGAGGTATTCGGCGCCATGGAAGCGCGGCTGCCACAAGCGACGGGTTGAGCCGAATGGCCTCGGCGCAGCGGACTACTTTCCGAGGCTGGGTGCGATACGCATCTTCCACAGGTTCCAGACGCGGTCGAGCACGGCCAGATTGACCGCGTCGGCCTTGGCACCCTCCTCCGGCGTCAGATAATTGATATCGCCACCCAGCGCGATGGCTTGCGATTGCAGCCTTGCGTTGACGTCGGTGTAATAGGCGCGGAAAACAGCTACTCTGACGGACGGCCCGACGGTGACGTCGCCGTGGCCGCGCATCAAGACCACCGCCTTGTCGCCGAGCACCTGCGCCAGTGATTTGCCGCGCGAGGCATCGCGGACCAGCATGTCGGTCTCGCCAAATTCCTTTCTGATGTCCCATATCGGTGCGCCGGCCGCCAGGAAGGCCGGGTTGTGATACATCGGCCGCAACGGCACCTGGCTCACGGTGAAGGGAATGACGCCGGGCGAATGGGTGTGAACCACCGACATCACGTCCGGCCGCGCCTTGTAGATTTCGCTGTGAATGAAGCGTTCCAGAAATACCGAACGGCCGTTGATATCGATGGCATTGCCGTCGAGATCGAACTCCATGATGTCATTGGCGGTGACGAGCGCCGGCGCCAGCGACCGCGACATCAGAAAGTGGTTGGGATTGGCTGGATCACGCGCGCTGACATGCCCAAAACCGTCGAGCACGCCGAAGTCGGCAAGGATGCGGCTGCCGATCACGATATCTTCGATCAAGGCGGCATCGACGCCCGCAGCCGGGGCAGCCGGGGTTTGTGCGCACGTGTCCGCCAGACCGAGCAAGCCAAAACAAACAGCCAATGTCGTTCGCATCGTCGCGGTCACTGTCGCCTCCAATTGGCCGCTGAGCGCATCGCCGATCCTACACCGTCCCCAGCACCGAGAACCGCTCGCCCGGCCGCCGCAGGTTCAGCGCGTCGGGACTGGCGCCTTCGTCCCGCACCGCCTCTACCCGCGCCGACGACGGCCCGCGCCCGCACCGCGCGACCATCTCCGACACGATATCCTCAGGCCCCACAAACAGCGCTTCCACGCTGCCGTCGCGGCGGTTGCGCACCCAGCCCTCGAGATCGTAATTTCCTGCCTCGTGCTCGACCCAGGCGCGGTAGCCGACGCCCTGCACCCGGCCGGTGATCCTGACCTGGCGGATCGCGCCGCTCATCTATTTCCTGAGCCCGAGAAATTCGGCGCTGCGCGCTTTCACCTCCGCGTCGCGCGTAACGCGCCCCGTCAGCTCCGGCGACGCAAGGCCCTTCAATTGCTTCGGCGACAAACCTTCACGCAGCGCCTTCAGCGTCTCGTAGACCGCTTGCGTCGCGGCGGCGAACGGCGTGTGACCCTGCAACGCGATACGCACGCGCTGGCTGGCGAGATAGCCGAGGTCGGTCATCTCTTCGGGCGCGCCGCCCAGCACGATCGGCAATTTGGTCGCAGCCGAAAGGGCCTCCAACTCGCTACGGGTCTTGATGCCGGTGAAGAACAGCGCATCGACGCCGCAGGCCTCGTAGGCCCGCGCGCGTATGATCGCATCATCGAGCGAGGTGATCGACACGGCACCGGTGCGCCCCATGATCACCAGCGCCGGATCGCCGCGCGCGTCCAGCGCCGCCCTCATCTTGCCGACGCCCTCCTCCAGCGGAATCAATTGCGTCCCGCTCTGCGCAAAGGCCTGCGGCAACAGCGTGTCCTCGATGGTGAGGCCGGCGGCGCCCGCGGTCTCCAGTTCCTCGACGGTGCGGCGGACATTCATCGCATTGCCGTAGCCATGGTCGGCATCGACCAGCACCGGCAAGGGACGCCGCGCGCGACATCCGGCGCATCTGCTCGGCGAGTTCGGTCAGCGTGATCAGGGCGATATCGGGATCCCCCAGCACCGCGAGCGAAGCCACCGACCCGCCGAACATGCCGAGTTCGAAACCGAGATCCTGCGGCGATACGGATCGAAATCGCGTCATAGACCGAGCCGGGGCGGATGCATGCCGTCCCCGACAGGATCGAACGCAACGCTTCACGGCGTTTTCGGAAGGCCATCGCGCGCTCCTTTTCGTTTGCGCCGATTGCGCGCGGCTTACGCGAATTCGAGAATCAGCGCATCCACCGCCAGCGTGGCGCCGGCGGCGGCGTGAATTTTCTTGACCGTGCCGTCGCGTTCGGCGCGCAGCACGTTCTGCATCTTCATCGCCTCGACCACCGCAAGCGTTTCGCCGGCCTTGACCTCCTGGCCTTCGGCAACCGCGATCGACACCACAAGCCCCGGCATCGGGCACAGCAACTTCTTGCCGGTATCGGCCTTGATGCCGACCGGCATCAGCCGCGCGGCGGTGGCCTCGGACTCGGTGAAGACACTGACCGCGACCTCATAGCCCTGATGCGCCAGCCGGAAGCCATTGGCGATCGGGCGCACCTGCATCGCCACCAGATGGCCGTCGACGGTGCCCTGCCAGACCGGTTCGACAGGCGTCCAGGCCGAGACCAGACGATGCGGACTGCCCAGCGTGCCGTCGGCGCCGATGAATCGCACCACGATACCGTCGGCCTCGCGCGCAATATCGAGCGCGATCTCGTTGCGCCCCAGCCATACCGCGCGGCGGCGCTCGCGCTGCACCGGCCGGCCGGTCAACTGGCCGGAAATCTGCCGCTTGCGTTCGCCGAGCACATGATCGATCGCGGCCCCGACCGCCGCCAGCCGGCGGGCGATCTCGCCTTCCGGCGTGCGAACCGCAAACCCCTTGGGAAACTCCTCCGCGATGAAGCCGGTGGAAAGATTGCCCTCGCGCCAGCGCGGATGCAGCATCAGCGCCGACAGGAACGGAATGTTGTGGCGGATGCCGTCGATGTAGAACGAATCGAGCGCGGTGGCCTGCGCCTCGATCGCCGCGGCGCGCGACGGCGCATGGGTCACCAGCTTGGCGATCATCGGATCGTAATAGATCGAGATCTCGCCGCCTTCCTGCACGCCGGTGTCGTTGCGGACGGTGATGCCGCCAGCACTGCTTTCGAGCTGGCGGGCGATATTTCACCAGCCGCCCGATCGAGGGCAGGAAGTTGCGGAACGGGTCCTCGGCATAGACCCGCGTCTCCACCGCCCATCCGGTCAGCCTGACGTCCTTTTGCTTCAGCGACAGCTTCTCGCCGGCCGCGACCCGGATCATCTGCTCGACCAGGTCGATGCCGGTGATCAATTCGGTCACGGGATGCTCGACCTGCAGGCGTGTATTCATCTCCAGGAAGTAGAAGCTCTTGTCCTGACCGGCGACAAATTCGACCGTGCCGGCGGAATCGTATTTCACCGCTTTCGCCAGCGCGACCGCCTGTTCGCCCATCTTGCGGCGGGTGGTCTCGTCGAGCAGCGGCGACGGCGCTTCCTCGATCACCTTCTGATTGCGGCGCTGGATCGAACATTCGCGCTCGCCGAGATAGATCACGTTGCCATGCTTGTCGCCCAGCACCTGGATTTCGATATGGCGGGGGTCGACGATGAATTTCTCGATGAAGACGCGATCGTCGCCGAACGATGCCTTGGCTTCGGCTTTCGCCAGACCAAAGCCTTCGGCGACCTCGGAAGTGGAATAAGCGATCCGCATCCCCTTGCCGCCGCCGCCGGCGGACGCCTTGATCATCACGGGATAGCCGATGCCGTCGGCGATCTTGACCGCGTGCTTTTCGTCGGTGATGACGCCGAGATAGCCCGGCACGGTCGAGACATCGGCCTTGGCTGCGGCCTTCTTGGACTCGATCTTGTCGCCCATCGCGGCGATGGCGCCCGCATTGGGCCCGATGAAGACGATGTTGGCCTTGGCCAGCGCGCGCGGAAAGGCTTCGCGCTCGGACAGGAATCCATAGCCGGGATGCACGGCCTCGGCGCCGGTCTTGCGGCAGGCCTCGACGATCTTCTCCATCACCAGGTAACTTTCGGCGGCCGCCGGCGGCCCGATCAGAACCGCCTCATCGGCCATTTCGACATGGAGCGCGTCACGGTCGGCCTCGGAATAAACCGCGACCGTCTCAATTCCCATCCGGCGGGCGGTCTTGATGACCCGGCAGGCGATCTCGCCGCGATTGGCGATCAGAATTCGTTTGAACATGTGCTTGCTTATCTGCAACCTTTGGGCGGGGTCCGGGGACCCGCAATCTGGCATGCGGGGACGGCTGTAACAATTCCGTCGTACAGCAAAACTAAAGAGAGGCAACGGCTGGTATGCCGGAAATCCGCCTCTGCAGGGAGAAATTAATGCGCCGCTCAATCTTGCTGCTGTCCGCAGGCCTTGACCTTGTTGCCCGCTGGCATGGCGGCCGCGCAGAACGCTACCCCCCACAATGTGATCCTGTTCGTACCGGACGGATTGCGGGCGTTGAAGGTCACGCCCGAGACCGCGCCGGCAATGGCCGAAGTCCGCGACAAGGGCGTCAATTTCAAGAATCCGCACTCGCTGTTCCCGACCTTCACGATGGCCAACGGCTCGGCCATGTCGACCGGGCATTATCTCGGCGATACCGGGACTTTCAGCAACACCATCTATACCGGCTTCTCGTCGGCGCCCGCCGGCGATACCGTCGTCCCCTTCATCGAAAACGATGCGGTGCTGGGCGATGTCGACGAGCATTTCAGGCGGCGATTATCTGAACGAAGAGACCATCCTGAAGATGGCGCGCGCGCAAGGCTACAGCACCGCGGCGATCGGCAAGGTCGGCCCGACCCTGATTTTCGACCACACCGACCGCGCCGACAAGCCCGGCCTGCATTCGGTCGTGGTCGACGATGCCACCGGTGCCAAAAACGGCGTGCCGCTTTCGGATGAAATGAAGGACGCGCTGACCAAGGCCGGTCTTCCGCTGGCGACACCCTCGCGCGGCGACAACGGCAAGGCCGGCGACGCCAAGACGCCGGGCACCGTGGTGCCCAACACCGCGCAGCAGGCCTGGTTCGCCGACGTCGCCAGCAAGATCGTGCTGCCGATGTTCAAGGCGCGCAACAAGCCGTTCGTGCTGGTGTTCTGGTCGCGCGATCCCGACGGCAGCCAGCACAATACCGGCGACAGCCTCAACACCGTGACCCCCGGCATCAACGGCCCCACCTCGATGGCCGGTATCAAGAACGCCGACGACAATCTGGCGCAATTGCGAAAGGCGCTCGACGATCTCGGTCTTGCCGCCACCACCAACATCATGATTGCGGCCGATCACGGCTTCTCGACGATTTCGAAGGAGAGCAAGACCAGTCCATCGGCGAAGGCCAGTTACGCGGACACGCCGAAGGATTTCCTGCCGATGGGTTTTGTCGCCATCGATCTTGCGAAAGCGCTCGATCTGCCGCTGTTCGATCCCAACGACAAGAACGCGCGCGTCGCCGACAACGCCCACCCCAAGGCCGGAAACGGCGTGCTCGGACAGGATCCCGCAAAACCCGATCTCGTGGTCGCCACCAATGGCGGGTCGGACCTGATCTATCTGCCGAACAAGGACAGGAAGCTGGCGGATCGCACGATCAAGGCGCTGCTCGACCAGGACTATGTCAGCGGGCTGTTCGTCGACGACGCGCTCGGCCGCTTCCCCGGCACGCTGCCGATGTCGCAGATCGCGCTCAAGGGCAAGGCGGTGACGCCGAACCCGTCGATCGTGGTCAATTTCCGTTCCTATGTGGAGGGATGCGGCGAGCCGACCAATTGCTCGGTCGAAGTCGCCGACACCGTGCTGCGTCAGGGCCAGGGCATGCACGGCAGTTTCGGCCGCGGCGACACCATGAATTTCATGGCCGCGATCGGACCTGACTTCAAGGCGGGCTATGCCGATCCGTTGCCGGTCAGCAATGCCGATATCGGCATGACCGTCGCGCGGCTGATGGGTTTGCACGCGACAGCCCAGGGCGGACTGATCGGCCGGGTCATGTCGGAGGCCTTGCCAAACGGAATAATCGCCGAAGACGGTCAGCCGAACGATCGTCTCCAAGCCCGCCGCCAACGGCCTGCAGACGATGGTGAAGTTCCAGCGCGTGCTGACGCAGCGCTATTTCGACGCGGCGGGATTCACGGGCCGCACCGTCGGGCTTGACGCCGAGAGCGGCAAACAGAAGACGGCGGGGAAGTAGCCTTCCGTCGCGATATCGCGTTCCGGAGACTGAATTTCTACCAATGGTCGTTGGCATTGACCCCATCCACATCGTCATGGCCGGGCTTCGTCCCGGCCATCCACGTCTTCGACGCGGCGGCCTCAAAGGCGTGGATGCCCGCAACAAGTGCGGGCATGACGAGTCAGCCCGTAGCCCGTAGGATCTGCGGACTGTTACGCCGAAACACGGCTCGGTTTAACGAGTAGATCGGCGGGGATCTTCCATGTCTCGCTGATCCTGTGAATCATCTCGACCGTCAGTGGGCGACGGCGATTGAGCAACTCGGACGCACGTGATCGGGAGCCAAGCAGTTCGGCGAGCTCGGCCTGCGAATGTCCGAGTTCTTCGATCGCGTAATTCAGCAGGTCGATCGGATCGGAAATATCAACACTCGGCCAGCGGGTTTCCTCATATTTTTCAACGAGCGTTGCGAGGACATCGAGCTTGTCGCCCTCTTCGGTCCCGGCTGCGGCGCCCCAGAGCCTTTCGATCTCGCGAAGTGCGGCCGCGTGATCGTCGTCGTTTCTAATGGGGTGGATTTCCATCATGCGCTCCTTCAGAACACTGCAACGGTCAAGGCATCGATCCGATCGTATTCGGCATGCGTTCCCATAAATTTGATGAACGCGATGCGTCTGCCAAAATCGAAAGCAACGATCATCCGAAAATTACCGCCGGCGATTTCGAACCTCGCACGCTCGCCATTCAGGATTTTCGCATTTGGAGCCGCAAGACGAACATCGTCCATCGAACCCCAATTGGCCGCTCTAACCAATGTTCTCCAACGATTGAGCGGGACCTTTGTTTCGGGGTGCCGCTCAGTGTAAGCGGCAAGCACCCTCCAAGCGATAATCCTCATGACCCCAGTATGTTCCCGAAATGGGAACAGCGCAAGGGCAAGCAAAACCGGCGAGGAAATAACCCCCGCGCCTAAATCGCCTCCATCATCGTTGCGATGTCCTGGCGGTTGCCGGACGGCGTGATTCTGCGGCTTACCTTCAGCACTGTGACGCCCAGGCAGTGGCGTGCGACGCAGATAGTTTGCCGAACAACGGCTGAACTTTGTTCCAGATGCCGATGCGTGGCACGATCGACCGAATTGAAGTCCTCTACGATCCGATGCCCCAATTCGCTCAGAGCGACGATCGCTGGAGGGTTATCGAGTGCCCAGTAGTCGATTGTTGCCTGATGCGCAGCGCTAAGACCGGGTGAACAGGCTGTGATCTCATGAACAAAAGAATCGACTAGCACGCTCATTAATGCCCCCTCAGCCCGTAGCAAGGATAGGTTGAGCTCTTGCGAAACCCATCACCTTGCCACGCGAGCTTGCGGCCGTTCGCCAAAACCCGCGCCGTCATTCGAGACATCACCGGCCCAATCCTCGGGGTAGATTCCCGTTTTCACCATACGATGGAACGACGAATACGGCCAATCCCTGACCCGCGGCACAAGTCCATGCTTGACCGGGTTGATATGAATGTAGTCCAGGTGACGCGCGAAATCGGCTGGATCGCGAATGGTATGTTCCCAATAGCGTCGCTGCCAGATACCGCGTTCGGCTTTGGCGGCGCGGCTGTCCGAAATCCTTTCGCCAGTTGCAACGTGGCGCGAAAATGCCGATTTGATCAGCCGCCAGTGCGTGGCGAAATCGGCATCGCCTTCGGGCAGCGTCCAAACCGCGCGGAGATGATGATCAGGCAGCACAACCATCGCATCGATTGTGAACGGACGACGCCGGCCTGTCTTGCGACACGCGGTACGCAACGCGTCGAAGTGTTCCGTTAACAGCCGTAGCCGCCGCTCCGCCAGGTTAACGGTGAAGAAGAAACTACCTCCGGCAAGGATGTTGCGGCGATAATCGGTCATCTGGGTAATTTTAGCATGATGAGGCGACGATGTGATGGGAATTGCTCGCTCAACCCATTTACGAGCTGCCGGGCCGCTTGAAGCTCTGGCCGTATCAGCGCGAGATCGCCCGCTGAACCTCGTACCGGGCCAAGTACCATTCCTGTTCAATCAAAGGGTTCTCTAGTCCATAGCATTCCCGCATACGAGCGAGGCAGTGTTCCTCGTTGCCCTGCGCGCGGCTCTTAACACCATCGTGAAACAGAGCCACGGAGAGCCGTCGACGCCTACCAAGCTCGGCCTTTGCAAGGTCAAGCGCCACTGGCAAGATTTGCTGGCCATTGACAGCCTCCATAACGGCTTCGAATGTAATATCTCCCAGATAATAATGTGCTACAGGGCACGGCCAAATTTGGCTAAAGCTCCGCTTCAGACGATTCCTCAAATAGTCCAATGCAAACGAAACTTCCTCAGGCATGTTCGCAGTTATTGCCATGTAGTGAAGCAATAGCCCTTGTGACATTCCACCGGCCGCGTCGCCATATTTTATCGATTTATCGAGAATACCGGCGGCTAAGCCGCGCATCAGCATGATAGCTTTTGAGTGATCGTCTAAAAGCCAGTACAGACACGCGATATCAATCTGCCAACTGGCGCTCCCGGGCGCCAATACACTGGCTATCTTATTCTCCTTACTGTGAGTTGCGAGACGTTCAAAAGATAAGAGGGCCTCTCCATATTCGCCGTTTGCACGCAATGCCTTGGCTATTCCCTCGATAGCTGCCATGTCTTCTGGATTGTTCGCTAGATCTCGTCGTAGCTTAGCGATTGCCTCAGCATACTTATGAGACCGCATTAACTCTTGCACTTTCATTTAATGAAACCCCAGATAGACGTGGCCTCCGGCGTCATATGCGACAGGCTGGACAGCCGCCGGTAAGTGCCAGTTTAGATTCTGTCGGTTGAAAATGGCCTCTCCCAATGCTGTCAGAGGCTTTATCTCACCATATTCGAATCCTACAGCGTGTATCGACTCTTGTCATAACACCCGAACATCAACGCCGGTCTGACCAGGCAGCAAGGATGGGTGGAGCGACTTGTTCGCCGTAGCTCAACGAGCAAAGGCGGAAGCGATGCCCATCATGTCCTGGGCAACGGCGATGGGTATCGCGAAGGGCTCAACCCATCCGGCGTCAAACGCGTCGGGATCGAGGCGAGTGGCGGCTATGAGCAGCCCGTCGTCGCCGAACTGCGGCGCACGCGGTTTGTGGTTGTTGTGTTCCAGCCGGCCCAGGTCCGGGCTTATGCCAGATTCCACTTGCAGCGGGCCAAGAACGACAAGATCGATGCGACTCTCATCGCAGCCTGCACCGCGGCGGTGCGGAAGATCGATGCCGCACCCGATCCTCGGTTGCTGCCATTCGCCGAGCGGCTGACCATGATTGATCAGATCAATGAGGATACCGCGCGCCTCAAGAACCGGATCGAGAGCTGCCGCAATGCGCAGATTAAGAAGCTCTGGAACGAGGATATCGTCCGCCTGGAGAAGCGCGAGAAGGCCGAACTCAAGGCTCTGGTCGCCTCGATCCGCAAGCATCCCGACCTTGCCACGAGACTTGGGCTGATCAACAGCGTCGACGGCATCGGGCTGCCGACCGCCGTTGCCATCCTGGTGCGTCTGCCCGAGATCGGCCGGATCACGCGGGAGCAAGCTGTCGCTCTCGCCGGCCTTGCGCCTTATGACGACGACAGCGGCGAGCAGGTCGGTATTCGACATATCGAGGGCGGACGAAAGCGGCTGCGCCGCGCCCTCTATACTGCTGCACTGGCTGCATCGTTCCGCTGGAACCAGCAGCTCATCCAGCTTTACCAACGGCTGACCGCGGCCGGAAAGGAACACAAGCGTGCGCTCGTTGCCTGCGCGAGGAAGATGCTCATCTTCGCCAACACCGTGGTGGCTCGCGGAACGCCTTGGTGCGATGAACCGCCAGCGGTCAACGCTTCGATCGCCGGACCATTGTCTGTTTCTTAGTTCGGCCGGCAGGCGTTTCTTCGTCCCGACCTGCGGCGCCTCATGACGTCGCGCGCAGCGGCCGTCAAGGATGGCCGTCGCTCGCCCGAGCCGCACATGTCACCGCCGCCAGGCCACGCCTTGACGGACGCGAGCACGGCGTCATCGTGGCGGGGTCGGACGATCGGCAGAGCCCGAAACACAATCGCCATCTAATGGTTGCTACAATCTGTTGCCTGACGGGCTGTTTGATTTGCCCGACGGGCAAATCAGTGACCCGCCTGTCACTTGCTTGTCCAGCCCCTTTTGCAAAAATATTCTGATTTTCCGAAGACGCAAATCAGTCTATATCCGCAAGCCGTCCCGTCCCACTGAGGGGCGACACGCGATCGTCACGGCCGCGGGACGGGATGCGGTGGACGCCGACGGTGCCAAAGACGAGAGCACTTGAAGCGGACGGCAAAGCCGTGTGGTCCTGACGCCCCGACGCTGGCGTCAAGTCTGCGAGAAGAAGCGCAGGCGACGGTGGCAAAAGAGCCCGGTCACCGGGGAGAGCTCGGTATAAGCCGTAAACCATTGCGCGGGGAATGCTGGGTGTTTCCGGTGTGACCGTGGTGACTATGCTTGTGTGCTTTTATCACTTTGCACACAAGGCTGCGGGCGCATCGTGCGCCCGGCATTCCCTGCGCCCTCTGATCTCCGAGGGGCGAGATGTCAAGGCAAAACTCGCGCGAAAATGCGTGGCGAGATCGCGAAGCTGTGTTTGCAAGCTATGGCTGTTTGAAATTTGAATCTGCGATTGGTAACTACGGACGCGCAACCTCACCGCTGTCATCGCCCGGCTGACCGGGCGATCCAGTATTCCAGAGACGTCAGTGATTAATCGAGAAGCCGCGGCGTACTGGATACCGCCGCTCTCGTGGGGTATGACGGCTCCCTATGCAGCAGGCATTGTCATCGGGCGCGCATTCACGCGACCCGTTGCAATCGCAAAGACGGGTTCAAGACCTCTTGGCTGTTTGAAATGTGAATCTGAAGCAAACCGCTGCGCGCGAGCGCAAGGCGATCATCGCCGTCTCCAAGTGGGGTGAATTTCTATGGCCAACAAAAGCGAAAATGGCGGGGAAGTAACCCCCGCCGTCGCGACATCGCGTTCCGGAGACCGAATTTATAGCAACGTCGTTGGCATTGACCCATCCACATCCTCATGGCCGGGCGTCGTCCCGGCCATCCACGTCTTCGACGCGGCGCGGCTTCGAAGGCGTGGATGCCCGCAACAAGCGCGGGCATGACGAGTTGAGAGATTGTGGCCGTTGGTACTACATCCCGATGTCGAACACATTCGGAAGCTGCGCCAGCGGCAGTGCCGCCACGCCGACGATGGTGGCGACCAGGCGCATCAGGGTGCGGTTGCCGCGGCGCTTGCCGCGCATCTGGCTGGCGATCCACTCCAGCACTTCGGTATCGACGTTGACGGCCTTGGCCGGAGCCCAGCTTTCGATCGCCGTCTCCGGCGACAGCGCAACGGTGCGCGGCGGCACCGGCAGGCCGGAGGCGGAGGCCGCGTGGTGCACGACGGCCTTGGCCAGAAGATCGTCGAAACGTCCCATCGTCGCTGCGCTCGGTGGCGGCGTCGTTGATCGCAAACAGCGCTTCGGCCTCGGCCCGGCTGACCGGCTGATGCTCGACTGCGGTTGCGGTCAGGATGCGCGCGCACCAGGCGGCGTCATCGGCATCGAGCTCGCGGGAGAAATGAACGCGGCCCCTGGTGGTCGGGCCTTCGCCGGTGATCACGCCATCGCGCACGACGGCGAGTGCAAGGGCAGCGGTATCGCGGCAGGAGATATCGGATGGTTCGAACGCGCCGATCGGTTCGGCGGACTTAAGTCGAGAGGCAGACATTGATAGTTTTCTTTTCTCAGTTTCTTGTTCAAGGCCAACATGTCCATGCAGGCGTAAACGAGTGGTTAACGATTCGAAACTTGCGTCCCGTGCATTTTAAATGGTTGCTGATTTGTCGCAGCCGGCCCCATCAGGGTTCGGCGGGTTCGCAACCCCTACCGGCGGCGATGCGGCGCGCAAGAGGCAATATCAGGGCAATTGAGGTTTTGCGGCGGCTGTGGTCTTTTCGTCGCACGCGCACGAACCGGAAGAAGATGCTAGGAGTTCCCGGCTCTTGAGAAAGATCTACCCTTCTTGAACGTGGCCGTTCCGTTCGCTGTCCCGTTCTCTTATACTGAAATGGCAGAATTCACCTGTAACTTGAATGAGATGAGGTCTTAACATGGCACTCCAAATAGGCGCAACAGCCCCGGATTTCGAGGCGGAAACCACCGATGGCAAGATCAAATTTCATGACTGGATCGGCAACAGCTGGGCGCTGTTGTTCTCGCACCCGAAGGACTTTACCCCGGTCTGCACCACCGAACTCGGCGCGCTGGCCAAGCTGAAGGGCGAATTCGACAAGCGCGGCGTCAAGCTGATGGGGCTTTCCGTCGATCCCGTCGACAAGCACTCGAAGTGGTCCGAGGACATCAGGGAGACGCAAGGAGCCGCGCCGAATTATCCGATGATCGGCGATACCGACTACAACGTCTCGAAACTCTACGACATGCTGCCGGCCGCAACCTCCGGCGACCCGAGCAAGCGCACCGCCGCCGACAACCTGACGGTCCGCAACGTCTTCATCATCGGGCCTGACAAAAAGATAAAACTGATCCTGGTCTATCCGATGACGACGGGCCGCAATTTCCAGGAAATCCTGCGGGTGATCGATTCGCTGCAGATGACCGCCAAGCATCGTGTGGCGACGCCGGCCGACTGGAGACAGGGCGAAGACGTCATTATCGCGGGCTCGGTCAGCGACGACGAAGCCAAGACCATCTATCCCCAGGGCTGGAAGGCGCCGAAACCGTATCTGCGGATCGTGCCGCAGCCGAAATAGTTGCGATGCCCTCACTGCGAGTGATGCGGCCCAAACCTCGTCATGCCCGGGCTTGTCCCGGGCATCCACGCCTTGATCGCCGAGTAGCACCAAAGACGTGGATGGCCGGGACATAGGCGAGCGGAAGCGACGCCGTCCTTCGGACGGCTATGCCCGGCCATGACCGCAGGTTGAAAACCGCATTAGCTCCTCAGGTTTTCGGCACAAGCCAGTCGGCGATCGTCAGTCCGATCGTCGACGACACCGCCGTGACAAACGATCCCCAGGAGACATCGACGACCGCGACCGGCCAGCTCCAGTGCTTCAAGAGCGACAGCGACGTCAGGTCGAAGGTCGCATAGCAGAACAATCCGAACAGCGCGCCATAGAGCAGCGTCGTTGGCCAGGTCGCGGTCGGCGAACCGCTGACGAAAATCAGGATGCCGGCCCCATAAAGCAGATAGAACAGGATCGCCGGGAGAGGCCTGATCTCGCCCAGCATGTCGCCGACCTCGGAGGTGAAAAAGCCCTTGGCGATGACACCCAGGAACAGGAAGTCGATCGGGATCAGGACGATCAGGGTCGCCAGATAAAGAATGACATACCGGTTCACGGCGGCCTCCAGCACGATTTGCGCGCATCCAAATCAGCTACGCATCAGGGCCGGCAGAGTTGCAATCGCCTGTCCGCGTGGACCTCATCCGCGCCGTCCGGGTTGACTGCCTGATGGCAAGCCACATCGCATCCCCCTGCATCGTCTGGTTTCGCGACGATCTCCGCCTCTCCGATCATCCCGCCCTGGATGCCGCAGGGAACGCCGGCGGGCCGGTGATTTGTCTTTACGTGTTGGACGAGATGGGCGAGGCGCTGCGCGGGCCGAACGCGCGTCCGCTCGGCGGCGCGGCGCGCTGGTGGCTGGCGCAGTCGCTCCGCGCCCTGCAAGCGAGCCTCGCCACGGTTGGCTCGGCATTGGTGCTGCGCCGGGGGCCCGCGGCGGAGATCATCGCCGGCCTGGCGCGCGAGACCGCGGCTTCAACGGTATTCTGGAACGAGATCGCGCAAGCGCCTCATCAGGCCGTCGCCGAACAGGTGGCCGCGGCGCTGAGGCAGATCGGCGTCGCCTCGCGGAGTTTCCCCGGCGATCTGCTGGCCGATCCTGCCAGCATCCGCAACAGGGAAGGCCGGGGATTGCGGGTATTCACCCCGTTCTGGCGGCGGCTGCAGGCCTTGGGCGATCCGCCGAAGCCGCTGCCGGCACCGAAGACGCTGCCTCCCTTTCCGAACCTTGCGGGCGACATTCTCGAAAACTGGCGCCTCGAGCCTTCACATCCCGACTGGGCCTCCGGATTGCGCGAAACCTGGAGGCCGGGCGAAATATCCGGGCAGCAACGGCTCAAGGAATTTCTCGGGGTTGGCGTCGCGGGCTATGCCAGTAAACGTGACCGGCCCGATCGCCGGGGCACATCCGGGCTCTCGCCGCATTTGCGGTTCGGCGAGGTCAGCCCGCGGCAGGTCTGGCACGCCGCGCGCTTTGCCGCGGCCGAGCGCCCTGCCCTGTCTGGCGACATCGAAAAGTACCTCAGCGAGCTGGGCTGGCGCGAATTCTGCCGGCATTTGCTGTTGGACGTGCCGGATCTCGCCGAACGCAATCTGCAGGCTGCATTCGACGCATTCCCCTGGCGGCCTGACGATGGGGCGCTGCGGGCCTGGCAGCGCGGCCAGACCGGCTACCCGATCGTCGATGCCGGGATGCGCGAGCTCTGGAGCACCGGGGTCATGCACAACCGGGTGCGGATGGTCGCGGCATCGTTCCTGGTCAAGCACCTCCTGATCGACTGGCGCCAGGGAGAGAGATGGTTCTGGGACACCCTGGTCGATGCCGACCCCGGCAGCAACCCGGCCAACTGGCAGTGGGTCGCGGGCTCCGGCGCCGATGCCGCACCCTATTTCCGGGTGTTCAATCCCATCTTGCAGGGCGAGAAGTTCGACCCCGAAGGCGCCTATGTCAGGCGCTGGGTAGCTGAGCTTGCGCAGTTGCCGGCAGGCGTGATCCACCGGCCCTGGAGTGCTGCGCCACTTGAACTGAAAGCCGCAGGCGTTGAGCTCGGCAAGAGCTATCCGAAGCCGATCATCGACCATGACAAGGGGCGTGAACGCGCGCTGAAAGCCTATGCGAAGGTCCGCGCGAAATGAGCGCGCTGCGTCATCCGCTTTACACCTCGGCAAATCCGGCTATCGTTACGGCCTCTACAAACCTTGGGGGACCATGATGGACGACGAACAACCCGTTCCGGCACCGACGACAGACACAATGACCAGCGCGCCTCCGGCGCCGAAACTAGCCGCCAAGCCTGCGGTCAAGAAGAAAAAGAAGGCCGCCAAGAAAGCCGTCAAAAAGGCGGCGCCGAAGAAAGCCAAGAAGGCTGTCAAGAAATCCGCGGCGAAGAAATCCGCCAAAAAGGCCGTCAAGAAAGCCCGCAAAAAGAAGAAGAAGGCCAGGAAGTCGAAGCGCTGAGCGCTGGCGCCTGGCTCGCGAGAGCCTCCGGGCCGGTCCGGAGGCTTTTGTTTTGCGGCTTTCGTCCGGCTCAGACGCGCCGGTTGACCAGAAACACCGCGGCGGCGCAGGCGAACATGCCGGCGATCGCGACGCTATCGAGCCGCTCGCCGAACAGCACGTAAGCCATTACCGCGGTCACCGCCGGCACCAGATAGAACAGGCTCGCCACCGAAGATGCCGCCGAGCGCCGGATCAGCCAGTACAACAGCCCGATCGACCCGAGCGACAGCACCACCGCAAGCCAGCTCAGCGCCAGCACGAACTCCCTGGTCCAGTGCACCGTATTGTTTTCGAACAGCCATGCGCCGGCGGCGAAGAAAACCGCGACCGCGACGTATTGCACGAGATTGCCGGCGCGCCAGTCGATCTTGCCGCAATAGCGCCTCTGGTACAGCGTGCCGAGCGTGATACTGACCAGCGACACGCCCGAGGCCAGCCAGCCCCAGCCCGCCTCCCCGCCCATCGGGCGATCGTGCAGGATCAGCACGACGCCTCCGAGCCCGAGCAACAGCCCGCCCCATTGCAGCGGCGTGACGCGTTCACCGAGCCAGCGGTTCGCCAGGGTCGCGGTCAGGATCGGCTGCAGCCCCGGAATCAGCGCCGAGAGCCCGGCGGGGATCGAATGCGCGATCGCAACCGCGGTCCCGCCCAGATAAAACCCGTGCACCAGAATGCCCGCAACGACGCTGTGGGCGACGCCGATCCGATCCGGCCATCGCGGCCGCGCGATCGCGACGATGACTGCCATCAGCCCCACCACCACGGCCATGCGGATCGCGAGATAGGTCAGGGGCTCGGCACTGTGCAGAACGTATTTGGTGGCAATAAAGCCGGTACTCCAGAGCACGACAAAAATCGCCGGCGCCGCGCGCGCGGCGAAATTCTCGAAATCATGATTCATGCGCCGCCTCAGTGCCCGATCGCATGGGGTGCGGCAATGCCAATCTGCGCGGCCCGGCCCGCGCAGATTGACATAACGAGTTCGAAGAACGATCGATGGCCGATGGATTTCGCGCGGCTAATCCATTCGCCGCAGCGCATCATCGCCCTCATTCCCCACGGGCGACGACGGCTGGCGGTGGGGCAACCTGGTCACTTGCCAAAACCGGATCAAAACTCTTCCGGGCAGGGATCGACGATCTTCCAGAGATCTTCGCCGTTCTTGACCTTCTTCATCTCGGTGGTCAGCCCGCCATTGCGGCGGATCCAGTCCTTCACCGTATCCGGATAATAGGACATCAGGTCCGAAGTCCCCTTGGTGCTGGTGACCTTGATGCCGAAGGTAAAGGCCTTGTCAAAATAGGCCTGGTGGAAGCCAAGGCTGGCGCGCGGCGTCACGCAGATCTTGTTCATCGGCACGATGCCGAACACCACCGTGCAGGCCGAGTTGCAGATACCATCGATGATGACGCGCTCGTGGCGGTCGCGGATACGCTGGTACTTGGCCTTGTATTCCTCGACATAGCCGCCGTGATCCCGCGTGATATGTAGATCCGCGCGCGCCGGCGCCGCGGCCAGCAGCAACGATAACAGCAGGGCGAAGGGCGTGAAGCGCATGGATCGATCGGGAACCGGGTAGAACCGTGTCGGGACGCGGGAAAGGCGGTCCTTTAGGGGGAGCAGACGGCACAACTCTGGCCGGACTGTGTTGGAAATTCGTTAAGCATCCCAAACCGGCCAAAATTCCCGCGCCGTGGCAGATTTTCTGCAGTTTTTGCGGGCGATCCGCTCTAGATGTGAACCGCGGATGGGCTAAAATGTTCGCCTCTCGGCTCGATATCAGGAGAATCCAGATGACAAAACTGAAGCTCCTCTCCGCCGCCGCTATTCTGTTCGCGCTGGCCCTAGCACCGGACCCGGCGCAGGCGCGCAGCCATCGTTATTTTCACTACCTCTATGGGCTGCCCTACGAAATCAGCTACCTCCATAATTACGGGCCCGGCCGTCTGCCCGGCACGTTCGACTATTATGACGGTCCGTCGACGATCTACTGCGCGCAGGGCGCGGCGACCTATATCGGCCAGGACCACCGCCGGCACGCCTGCTTTTGATCCGGCCTGCCGGCGTCCTGAGAGGCCGTAAGGCCAGCCTTCCAGCGGTCCCGCGGTGGGACCGGCGGCAGGTTGCTGGCCCTGCACTGCCAAGTCTGGTAATCGGGCCTCGGACGCGCTCGTAGCTCAGCTGGATAGAGCATCGGACTTCGAATCCGAGGGTCGGGAGTTCGAAATCTCTCCGAGCGCGCCACAGTACCAAGGGTTTCTTGAAAAGACGGTACCTAAGATTTCAAAATAGGTACCGCATAGGTACCGCAAGAAATAGACGCCGCACCGCACTCTCTATATATGCGCGTGCACCCCGTGCGCCTCGCTAGCCGCGACCGGGATGCAAGCCGTACCGACGCAGCCACCAGCCCGGGGCAACGCACGGTAGGCCAAGCCAGCCACCAAGGCGCCGGATGCACGGCAGCCCCAGCCGATTGGATGTTGACTTTAGTGTCCGACCGGACGCCCGCACAAGAGTTGGCAGCGTGTCAGATACGGCGGGCCAAAGAGCACGGGTCCAGCCTTTGGGCTGGGGGCTGTGTTAGGCAGGACCCGTGCCGGGTCACGCACCAGCGCGGTAACGTGACTTTGAGATAATCACTGCAAAGGCTGGCGAATTCGCGACCACATGTTGGCCCGCACGTGGCCGGTGGCACGTGTGGCGGCAACTGCCCGGTACTTTGCCGTTAGCTAACGGAAGGACCCACCAGCGGCTCGCTGTGGCACGTGGCCGGCGGTATCCGGCACGAGCAGCGTTGCCGGAAACTATTAGCTCGCGCACCTACCAATTTGTACCGTCCCGGTGTACACCTTCGGCACGATCAGAGTTCTAGCCCGGCCACGTTGAATTTTGTACGGATTTTGCTACACCGTCAAAACTGATTTTCGATACCAACGATTTTCGCCACGTCGGGCACGCGAGCTCGGGACACCACCAGTCTGAACAATCGGTAATACCCTCGCCTCGCGGCGGGCGCTTCGCCGTCTCTATGGGCAAGAGGCCACAGGTTTGCAGATGGCGAGCGAAATTTCGTAAAAGATTAGTTCTTTCCCCAACAACTTCTTCAAACCACCGACCTACAAGTTGGTTTCAAGGACGAATCAAACGGCGTTGCCACACGGGGGGTGTGGTGACCGGGGGCTTGGTAGAGCGCGAACTGATACAATCATTAAGCAAGAGGGCGAGTTGGCCTTCGCGTTTTCATCGCACAGATTTCATGCGGCGACGAACGATAGTTCGAGCATCTACTGTTTTGTGTGGCAAGTGCGAAGGAGCACCCGACCGAGCCGGATAACTGTTGAACCGGATTCTTGTCTCCGCACTTGCGCGGAAATGACGAACTAACTTTTACGACGAAACACCGCATCGGCGGTGATCGGGAGCGTGCGCAAACTTTTTAGGAAAGGAAGACAGCCAAGTCCAAACTTCAAGTGAAGACACTAGCCGAAACTGAATCACGAAGCAACCAAAGCGACCGACACCGCACAAGCGGCACTGGCGCTCAAATTATTCTTTATGGGGAACTTATGATTATGATTGCTGAGACAATAGCGGACGGCGTTGATCTAGCCACTTTGCACGCAGGCATGTTCAATTGCTTTGACGCGATAGACGAAGAAGACACCGGCGACGCTGACTTGATCGAGGATAAACCGAGGAAGGCACCCGAAACCGGCTTTGACGGCACCGGATACGGCTCTGATACGTTTGTAACGCCAGAACCTGCCAAGAAGAATGAGGTCGTGAAGAAAAAGGCTGCAAACGATAATCGAGAACCACTTGAGGAATACACCACCGGCGAGCGACGCATTGACTTGCTCACGCGGACTTACGAACCGTCCGGGTTCGACAGGAACACGATGACGTTTAGTCATCCTTCCGACTTCGATATGGACACTCAGACCGTCAAGCGTGAAGGAAGGGCAGGCCGCGTCGACCCGCGTCCGCAATGGACGCCACCGACCGCCGCCAACGACAATCAAAAACGCAAGCATTCATTTCCCGCGCTCGATGAAGCTAGAAACAGCACGCTCATGGTCGGTCGCGACAGGGCAGACACGTTGATTCAAAACGAATGGGCGTTCGACATTCTTTTGGAAGTCAAAGACCTAATAGAGGCTGCAACGCCGAAGACGGCGTGGTTGCAGCATGATGGGCATGGTGAAACTGACGAGCACGCAATCGAAGACAACCCCAATCCCGGCTACGGGATTGACGCCAAGCATGACTACGGGCCGTCCGTTAAGAAGGTGAAGCGGCTGTGGGAACATGGCAACGATAATGAGCCATCGAAGAAGGGCGAGCCTTGGAACCAAGGAACCGTGGAATTGATGGACGTAATCTCAGAACCGTCCAACAAAATCGTAAAGGCACTTCGCCATGTTGGCGGTCTACAGATGAATGACTCCAATAATGTGACCCATTTCCGCGACAAGAAAGGCAAATATCTAAAATTCAAAACCAAGACTCGCGGAGCGAAGGGCAAGCGGGAAACGCGTCCCGATCCGAGGGACACGCCCAAATACGATGGGGCCGCTCTGCCGCGAAATAAAAAAAATGAACTGACTGCCGGTTTCGTTGCCGGGAAAATCGGCTCGTCGAATTCTATGAAGCCGGACACTTTGGCTTATGCACCCGAAGCCAGGCCGACTCACTCAGCTAACGACCCATGGGCCGCACAAATGGCGGCGGACCACGCTCGCGACGAAGCCACGATCAAGTTGTCTCAATATCGTTTCCTTGTTGGCGACAAGCCTTATGACGCCCTTTTTCAAGCTGCGTCAGGGTTTCGTATCGGCGAATTGTGCGGCGGTCGGCTCGGCAACACGACCGACTCCGCGAGGGGCCGAAGCTTCCTGCGATTCGCCATCGAACGGATAATTGAGGAACACAGCCGGTCTAAAGCTGCGACCTAACATCTTGTTTTCACGTCGTGTTTGTCTATCGAGCTAAACGGGCCTCTCAAATCCTATAGGTTAGGAGGAGAGAAGGTTCCCCGTTCTCTAGTCCAACCAACTTTTCACGCGCCCGGTGTTCACCGCCCCGGGCGCGTTTCTGTGTGTGGTGAAACCCACAACCCCGGCACTGCCGGAGAAGGGACTTGCATGAGCGAGCCGACGTATAGACTACCCGATGCGGCCAAAGCGGCCGGATATACCAAACGAAAATATCGGTGGCGCATAGAAGGCGGCTTCTTTCCAACGCGGGGCTGCGACCGCACCCCGAATGGCAGCGGCTCGGCGGCCGGGTACTCGCGGCGGCATATCTTACATGCCGCGACAACGAAATGCCTGACTGATCTGGGCCTATCAATTTCCGTGGCATCAGACGCCGCACTCAAGTTTTCCGACGAAGGACAAACGAGCCGCGCACCGGGCGAGACGTTCGCGCACGGAAAATCGATTCTGACTATCGGGCCTGATGGCGCAACGGTCAGGAATTTTCGATTCGACGCGGCGTTCGCAGACGTCTCGAACCGTGGTCGCTGCATCATTGCAGTCGACCTTAACCGTGTGGCCGACGATGTAGACGCCGCATTAATGAAAGTACAAAATGACTGAATTGAAATCCGATAAGTTGACGGGTCTTCTGCAAGGGCTCGCCAAGCTTGAGAAAAGCGCCAAGCAAGAGAGCGCCGACATATTGGCGTTGACGCGCAAAACCGGAGCGCAGGTTTACGACAAGACCGTCGTCAACGTCGACAACGAAAAGGCCTTCAATGCACAGAAGGCGGGCGCCGTTCACACTGGCGAACCGGTCGAAAGCGAGCGCGACGCGGACCTTCGGCGAACGCTGGCGGGCGAACCGCTCGCCCAATCTTCGGACATTCGGGTGCTACTCGATCTTGCACATCGCAAGCGGGCCGCGACGGAAGACGCAATCGAACACACGATGCGCGAAATCGCGAAGAAAAAGAACGTTCTTGCCATAGAACACTGCAAGAGCATCAAACCGAAGCACGATGAGCAAATGCGACGTCTGTGCAAATTGTTGTTCGACGTTCACGCCGTATGGTCAGAAATCGACGGCGACAGGCGGGAACTTATTGATTCAGGCGTAGGGCTTCGTGGCGTTTACCTTACGTTGCCAGACTTCCTTTCGACGCCGAATAATCAGTACAGCGAGTTTGCCGCATTCATGCGGGCCGCGAAAGAAGCGGGCTTCGTTAATTCGATTCCCAAGGAGTTTAAGCTGTGAGTTTTTACGGACACCTACAACCGGGCCGGTACCTTGTAGGCGATGATGGCGTGGCCAGAAAGCAGGCGCCATCGCGCAAGCGCGTGCTGCAGGGGCACGCCTGCCACTACAACGTGCCCCATCAAAACTATAAAAACGGCCTCACCGAACTCTTCGAGCCGGGCTGCTTTTCTGGCTCGCTGGATGGCGTGCTGTTCTTCGTGGATCATAAAATGACTGACCGATGGCTTGGCGATGAGTTTGACGGCTCGCTTGAGCTACATGACAGCGATGAAGGGCTAGCATGTCGGCTGCACCTGAAAGACGGTCATATCGAAAAGCTTGAAGGCCGAGCCAGTTTGAGCGTTGGCTACGCCATTCTAGATTCTAAAGTCCGTGCCGATGGTGTGCTAGTTATCAAGTCGGCGACCTTGCTAGAAATAAGTGCATGCGACGTTGGAGCCGTCCGGCAGGCGTGGTCTGAGATTCGCGATTTAGATTCGGTGAAACCGTTGGCCGAGGAATCGAAGGACTTCGCCTACACCGGAGCGTCGCTCGCGGTAACGCGGGCGCTCCGAAATCTGTAACTCACCAGCGGCCCGACGCTGGCTGACGTGCGCAGCGTGGCCGGGATTCTGGATATTACCCGGCCGCGTTGCTGCACAACTGAATCTGTGCGCCGCGATTATCATCCCCGCTTTTCGCTGTGCTTGCACGATGCAAGGTCGGTTGGCCGGTTTCCTTCTCCGTGGCCAGCCAACCGACCGGCAGCGTTCGTAAACGATCTGCTCAACATTCTGGTGGCGCAGAGTTCAACAGCACAAAGCGCAAACGCAGTAACGCAAACGGCACACACAACAGCTTGCTTTGAGGGGAATCAAGTGACGAAAGAATTATTTTTATGGAATCGATTTCTAACGACAACGTTTCTACCTACGACGACACCTTGCCGCTTCCAACCGAAGTTGAGCAAGAATTCCGCGACCATGCCGGTGATAATGTGACGGCACTAGCATGGCTTGCCGATCACGGCATTGACGCGGCACCGGAGCGCGTCGCACTTATCCAGTACGGCATGATTTGGAATCCAGAATCGGGCCGCTACCGGTTCTTGATCCACGGGCCGGATCACGTCGGGCCGAAGTACCCGCCAGAACTGGCCATCCCGATCATTGAAGATGACGAGTTCGTCGACTTGCTGTTTATCAGCAACGACGGAACGGCGTTCGTTCGCGCTACGGGCCGTGCTTCGTGGCTTGGCCGCGTCGCAGGGCCGGTGGTGCGGCTGCACGCCCATCCTATGGACTGGCTCGCGGCTGGCTGTACTGGCGCTTGCCACATTGAACCGATCAGCCGCAAGGCGCTAAAGGATCTTCGCAGCGTTGCAACTATCGAATGCAACGACATTGAAACGGCGCTGGCCGCGTGGTCATGGGGCTTCGGTGGCGATGACGATGAACTAGCGCGGTTCGAAATCGACGATACGCCCGGCAACATCAGTGCCTATTACGAAGACGATTTCAAATGGCGCACCGCGTCGAGGGAGGCGCAGTCACATGAGTCTTAGTCTCGCGGAAATACATCTTCCCGGTGAAGCGTCTGTTGAGAACGCGGTAGCCGAATTTGATAAGCGACTTGAACAGCGGAGGGCGAAGGCGGCGAACGATAACGGAGCACCTACCGTTAAAGCACCAACCGCCAAAGCACCAACTGCCCTGCCCGTTATTGATCCCCGCGATTGGCAGGGCAAGACGGTGCCGGAAAGGAAGTGGTTCGTGGAAGGCTGGATACCAGACCGCACCGTTACGAACCTAAGTGGCGACGGTGGTTCGGGCAAAACCGAAATTATTCTCCAACTGATGGCGGCTTCTTCGCTTGGCACCCAATGGTTTGGCAAAGACGTTTCGGTTGGTCCGAGTCTCTATTATGGCGCGGAAGATGAAGCGGACGAACTGCACAGACGCTTAGAAACGATTGTGGCCGAGTCTGGAAGTCAGTTGTCGGACTTGGATGGCATCCGTCTTATTCCGATGGCCGGGTCGAATGCGGTGCTGGCCGAACCTGACCGGAAAGGAATCCTTGCCGTGACCGATATCTATCCGAAACTGGTATCGCAAGCCATAGCATTGCGGCCAAAGTTGATTGTTATCGATCCGAGCGCCGACGTTTTCGGTGGCGACGAAATCAACCGCGCACAGGTGCGTAAGTTCGTTTCGATGCTTCGCGCTCTTGCCATGGATACTGATTGCGCTGTGCTGTTGTTGAGCCATCCTAGTCTCACCGGCATGAGCAGCGGCACCGGTACCTCTGGTAGCACGGCTTGGAACAACTCTGTTCGGAGTCGTCTCTATCTCGAAATCACGTCACCGGAAACCAGAATCATAACCGTGGTCAAGGCGAACCACGGCAAGGTAGGCGACAAGATCGAAATGCGTTGGAAGGACGGCATTTATGTCTTGGACGATGGCGCTGATCCCGTCGTTGAAAACTTGGTCAATTCGAGAATCGATAAGCTGTTTCTTGAATTGCTGACGCTGTTCACGGAACAGGGGCAAAATCTTAGCAGCCAGCGGGGGTAAAAACTATGCACCGGCCAAGATGGCAGAGCATCCAAAAGCCAAGGATCTCACCAAGAAACAACTGGCCGCGAGTATGCAGCGGCTGTTTGATGCGAAACGCATTAAACTTGTGACCGAAGGCTCAAAGACGCGGCAGCGAACGCGGCTGGTTATCATCGAACCAGCCACGGTTCACTGATTACCAACGCCCTACCAACGACCCTACCAACGCCTACCAACGGCTACCAACGGCGTGTGTGCTGCACACCCCTTATACCCCGGTGGCGTTGGTAACGCCGCCACCCCGTTGGTAACGGGATTGGCGCTACCAACCCCAATTCGCTTTTTGAGTGGGTTGGGCGACGGCGGCACGTCCCGGGACATTACTCTAAATGTCCCGGACCATCGCACCCAACACACATGGCGTTTGACGCAAGTCAATGCTGCGCTTCCGAATTCCCGATCTGATTGATATTGGGTTGCTCTAAAGAGGACACTCCGATGAGGAAACTAGCGTTGGTTCTTACCACTGCCGCCACGCTCGCCGTGACCGTTGTGGCTACACCTTCTCCTGCTCATGCTCGGTATTATGGATATGGTCCCGGCATTTTCGCCGGCTTGGTCGCGGGTGCGCTGATCGCTGGCATTGCTTCAAGCGCCTACGGGTATGAACCGGGGTATGGCTACTACGGTGGTTTTTATCCCGCATATTACGGCGGAAACTATCCCGCGTATTATGGGGGTTATTATCCCGGATATTACGGCGGCCACATCTACAGGCAACCTTACTACGGCTACAGGCACGTTTACGCGCCCAGATACGCCCACTACTACGGCGGTCCCCGTTATTACGGTGGCGGGCATCGCGGTTGGCATCGCTGGTAATACCGCGTGGCCCCCCAACGTGGGTGACGCGGGGGCAAACCGACGAAAGGTTTTTTGGGCCTCGATAGCTTGTCGGTTGAATTCGACCGACAAGTGTTTCGCTTCCTATCAACAATACGGCTGGCCAACCATCACACACACCCGCCCGTGCGTTGGCTGTGACTGTCCGCTACATCGCTACCCCGGCAGCCAAAGCTACCAGTGAGGCGCTGTGGCGGATGGGCGGTTGCTCGCCTTACACCCGATGTCCGCTTTCGGGGGAAATGCGGAAGTCGCATTTCGGCCTCGCGAGGACCGCTTTTGATCCGCAACGGACGTTGCTACGTCGCGGGCGACCTCGGCAAAGGGTCTGAGTTGCCGCCCCGGCTTCCCCCAAGAGCCGCGTATATTCCGTTGAATTTGCGTTAGATCAATTTTGTTCGTCCGTCACCCGTCTAGTAATTCATACGGAGTTCCACGATGCTGGTCAGGATCAATACAGCGAGGCGCCATCCGGTTGACGGACACTTGGCTGCCCTCGTGGGCGAGCGCGTCTTCTGTGGCGAGTTCAAGTATCGTAGAGGGACTGAGGTCTTCGGCGAGGGAGATGAGACAGAGTACGTCTACCAAATTATCTCGGGAGCAGTGCGGACTTGCAAGCTGCTCCCAGATGGTCGACGCCTGATCAACTCCTTTCACCTGGCGGGAGATATGTTTGGGCTTGAAAATGGTGCAACTCATCGCTTCGCTGCGGAGGCAGTTGTTGAAACCAAGGTTCGCATAACGAGGCGGCGCAGCCTTCTTGATGAGGTGGGGAACCAAAAGGCGGGCGCAACAAAAGTCGTTCGCCTTGTCACTCGAAACCTTCAGCACGCTGAAACCCACATGCTTCTCTTGGGACGAAAGACAGCACTGGAGAAGGTGGCCGCATTCCTCCTTGAAATGGACGAACGGCTCGCTCATCCGAATGTGATGATCTTGCCGATGAGCCGCCGCGACATTGCCGATTATCTTGGACTGACCCTGGAAACCGTGTCCCGCACTCTCTCGATCCTCCGAGAGGAAAAAATGCTGCGGATCGAGGGGCCGACACTGCGACAGGTCGTGCTGCTCGACCGGGGACGACTTGCGGAGTTCGATGCTTAATTTGCGGTCTTGACTGAGCGACCTGTCCCACATGCACGCCCATCGGCGATGAATTTATCTTTGGCAGGAATACGGAGTAGGGCCTCGTTCAGTTGGCAGCCTCGCGCTTCGAGATGTCCGGTATTGGCACAAAGCAGACATGGCTCGATGTCCGACTTGAGTCCGTTATGCGGTCAATAGCGGACGTCAACTAACGCACTGTGGATTTATGGCGGCACGTCCTAGCACACACGGCCCGCCCGTGCTCTGGCCGTGGCCGGGAGCTACATTGCATTGGTAATGGCCTCGCCCAAGGCAGGGCGTGAACAATGGCGCGAGCGGTTCTATGCGGACGGGCCAGAGATGCGGTTAGGCGGACCGGAAATCGAGCGTTTGCGGGAATGCGCAATAGGCTCAATAGCAAGCTTTCTCCGGGCTGGGCGAGCACGTGGGCTTTTTGACGTTTGATGTTGGTATGGCGCCAGACGCTTGATTAGTGTTCGCTTTTCCTTTGTGGGCCTGTTTCGAAATAGCAGGAGATGAGAAGGAAACCGACAGTGTTGCAGCATAAAGCGTGAGCGAAAAGATACCTGCTAATATTTTCATGCGTTACCCCTCAATGAAGTTTTCATTGGAGTTTTAAATTTCGCGACTGTCAAGGCATGCGCGGGACGGCAACTAACGCACGTGGATTTATGGCGGCGCGTCCCAACACACACGGCCCGCTACCACAACGATCAGACGTCGCGTGGATGATTAAGAGGCTGCCATTGATTCAGATCAATCATTGGCAGATCGAAACGTCATTTATTTCAGCGGGCGCTGAACGCAATATTGGAAGTGTTGGAATTCTAGGCATTGGCCGGTTTCGGCTGCTAGATTAGACTGTTCGGACGATGGATGGCGAGAAGTTGGTACGTTACTTTTGAGGTTCAGAGACGGGGGATATTGCCCAAAAGGCGAAGCCCCCGGGTGACCAAGACCTTCGAAACTGAAGCAGAAGCCAAGGACTTCGCACGAACGAGAGTTCGACGAAGGACTACGGGTCTACGCTGGCACCATCAATCCTCACTTGCCGAGGCAACTCATTCCATCAAACAGGATTCATGTGTGGCTCGACGGGAGCACACAGGAACAGCCAAGCCAGACAGACGCGCCAGCGCCTTAGCTATGGCTCGTACACACACCACCATGAAGGAAATAATAATGAAGCGCAAACCGGTGGCGCTGCGCGCCGCCTACGATGCCATGACGCCAGATCAGCGCCTAGCCCAACGGCGAAGTTGGGTAGTTGGCGAACTGATGCTGCAGCATCCCGATATGAGCCGCGACGATCCGGTGGCAGCCTATGAGCGAGCTACACAAGCAGAGGAAAAAGCACGATGACGAAGCGATGCACCAAGTGTAGCGAGACGAAAGCGAGGGTGGAGTTTGGGAAAGATAAATCTAGAAAGGACGGGCTACAACCGTCGTGCAAAGAATGCAGAGCGGCACGCAGCGCAGCGTGGCGCAAAGCTAATCCAGAAAAAGCAAAAGCAAAGAGCGCGGCGTACCGCGATGCTAATCCCGAAAAAATTAGGGCAACAAGCGCAGCGTATTACAAAGCTAATCCAGAGAAAGCAAAGGCACGGAGCGCAGCTAGCTACGCAACTAACCCCGAAAAAGTAAAGGCGCGGCAAGCGGTATACCGCGAAGCCCACCCAGAAAAGGTAAAGGCACGGCAAGCGGCGTACCGAGAATCCCGGAAAAGCAAAAGCACAAAAAGCGGCGTATAACAAAGCTAATATAGAGGAAATAAAAGCACGAAACACGGCGTACCGGAAAGCTAATCCAGAAAAAGTAAAAGCGGTGATTGATAGGTGGAACAAAGCCAATCCAGAAAAAATCAAAGCACATAGCACAGCCCGATACGAACGCATTCGCGAAAACAGACTAATCGAAAACGGTTCACCCGATTGGGTAACTGAATGACCAACCAACACAGGAAACGACATTGATATACACGATTGAGTCAAACGGTCGCACCGTCGCATTAACCGACGATGCCAGAGCTATCCATAAGATCAACATCGACGGCAGGCACGCCATTCGCTGGGCGAACCCAACAGAACGCATACAGTTTCGAGAACTAGAGGCAAAGTACAAACGCCGCTGGTGGCCGGTACTCAGACAAAGGATTAATGCGGCGCTGTTGTGGTTGTGGCGCATATCCTTCCCGCCGATGCGTCGGAAGGATTTATATTGATGCCGTTTCGAGCAAAGACATTTCGGCCGCCGCAGTGGCGACCGCCACCGACCAAGGTTGCCGACCCGTATTACAGTTCACAGCCGTGGCGTGAACTACGAGCCACACGGCTAGCAATGGACGGCCACCGCTGTGTCGTGCCCGGTTGTGGCAAGCGTGCAATCGTCGCCGATCATATTGTCTCGCGCCGTGCCGGTGGTGCTGACAGCATCGCTAACCTGCGGTCACTATGCAGGCTTCACGATAACCAAGCACGCGAGCGAGCGGACGGCACGCGGCGTGTGCCCGGCAACGACATGGCCAAATGGCTGTGAGCGCCACCGATGGGCGTACCCAAAAGGATGGCTGGTACCGCCATAGGTACAGGGGGCCTTCTATCCCTAGCACGAAGCCCTTAGGCCCCGTGTTCCCGCAGATTTTAGATACCGCCAAAATGGAGAATCTATTGGCAAGGCCAAGAACACCAACCGCTGTGCTCGAATTGCGCGGCGCATTTAAGAATCATCCGAGCCGGTTGAGAGCACGACAGCACGAACCACTCGTGAAGACTCCCCTTTCCGAACCACCGCGACGACTGCCGAAGCCGGTCAAGTTGATATGGCGGGAAATGCAATCGCACGGCTTCTGGCTCACAAGCGCCGATAGGTTCTTAATCGAGATTGCCGCCACGTTGATGTCGCGATATCGCACTGACAAACCTAGGTCGGCTGAGACTTCGCTGTTAATCGGGGTCTTGAACAAAATCGGATTCTCTCCGACAGAACGCCGCAAGTTGAACTTGCCCGATCTCGAACCGGAGTCGATTCCACATGGCAATTTTCTGTGAGTTTACTGATGACGTTTCGCTTGGCTCACGAGACTGGGCACTCAAAGAGTGTATTGCCGTGCTCGTCAACAACGCGAACCAGACTTGATACACAAAAATCGCCGCCCTTCTTTAATTCGACAGCAAGGACCATCGCGTGATTTTTTGCGGATTCAGAATTCGGTAAACTGCGTCCCAGTTCGTCGGGAAACAGTTCTGAGCCACCAACGATATGAAAGAAATAACGCATCGCGTCGCAATAATTCGAGCGACGGCTGGCTTCCAGTGACAAATTGGTAAGAAGGTGCCCGGCTAGATTAAAACGCGTTCATATCTGATGGCACTCAATCCCGCGTGCTCAACGATATTCCACGCTTAACTGCCATCGCACGCGTTGCGCCAACTGTTCGCTTCAAGGCTTTGGCGATCCTCTTGACGCCCCGTTTGTCCCGCGCCATCGTTTTCAACGTCCGTTGGTCTTCCTTCGACCATGCGCGACGAATTACTTTTTTCTTCTTTGGCATTTCGGCTCCCTGTTCTCTTGAAGAACCGGACGTTTATTGCAGCACACTTTGTTCGCAATGCGCCCTGTGTACCGTTTCGCCTACATGGCTTGGCGTGACGAAATGGTAAATTAGGTCAATCGCGCGGCATTTCACTTCTAGCCAGCCGTACCCGCCATTCAGACATTGCGAGATGGTTGGCGACGCGGGCTGGGCCACCAAAGCCTTCCATTCGTAGCGACCATGCGTGAGCCTCTGCGCGGTCTGCCTCACGGGCGGCCTCTGTAGCCAGCTTACGGGCGCTTGCTCGGCATTCGTCTTCGCGGCGCGGATTTGCCCGCCGTAAAGAACTTCGCGTGACTTCGTGCCCATGGCTGGATTACAGCGGGCTTTGCTAAGGCATGCAATGCCACTAGGATTTGAGGCTAGGAACGGATCAGCGACGCTACAGGTACGGGCTGTGTGCAATCTCAATGAGAATCAGCCAGCGGTCCCTTCCCGAATGTACTCGTTCGTTCGTGCGCGACAACTTGAAGGGTCGTATCCTGGCGACCATACGACAGGTGTATTTGTGCAAACTGCAATGCGCATAGCTCGTGGCTGGGGAACACCAGATGAAAAGCAGTGGCCCTATGATGCAAGCGGAAATTGGCCACCGACCGAGCCTAAGGGCATTGACGGGGCTGCAAAGAGACACAGGATTCTTGCATATCAACGAGTACGAACACTTGATGAGTGCAAATTAGCGCTGGCTCAGGGCGCTACAGTAAATATATCTGTATCCATCGCTATGACAGATTGGAGGCACCCGCCAAAGGGGCGTATCCCAATGCCCGCCAACGATACCGACCTTTCGGTCACACACTCAATTTTGGTGGTGGGCTATGACAACGGAGCAAATGATCTGATTATACAGAACAGTTGGGGAGCAAATTGGGGTGAAGGAGGATATGGCTACCTACCTCAGCGCTACTTCGACCGATATCAACACGAAGCGTGGGTTATTCCGCCTGAAGCTCTTGTGCTCCAGCCATTCTCTGGCGATGGCATCCTCAGCCGCGCTTGGAGTTTTCCAGATCTGCTAGCAGAGACGCCATTTCTTGGGATAGAAATTTACGATGGTTCTAACAACGAATGCGCGGGATGGTCGTTCATTGTGAGGCGTCAAGGATACGCTGATATCGAAGAATTTTTCGTTAGGCCCATGTTCCGTGGTGCTGGCTTAGGTTCGAAATTAGCCGACCTGATTTTGCAACGACCGGATTTTGAGGACTGCCCACTGCGATTGTGGATCGGCCACCCGGATCGCAGGAATGTAAAGAGTTCGGTGGCCCGAACCCTTGCCAAACGATTAAAGCTAACCATCAATCCGAGTAAGCGCCGTTGGGCATCCTACGTGGCAATGTGAACCCCTAAACTCGCGCCGTTGTGTGCTTTGCGGCGGGGCAATGCCACTAGGATTTGAGGCTAGGAACTGACTAGCTGCGCTACAGGTACGGGCTGTGTGTAACTTGTATTCCATCACCACGAATCAAGCAGCCATCACCGCACTGTTCCGTGTGATGAACCGTTACGTCGGCAACTTGCCGCCAATGCCGGGTGTGTTTCCCGACTACCCCGCGCCGGTGGTACGCAATGCGGGTGACGAGCGAGAATTGATCTTGATGCGTTGGGGAATGCCACCGCCACCGCGCACAGGCGGCCCGCCTGTCACCAATATCCGCAACACTGCTTCACCACATTGGCGAGGCTGGTTGAAACCGGAAAATCGGTGCCTTGTCCCGGCCAATAGTTTCGCGGAATATGCACCGGAGGCGAACCTTGAAACAAAAAAGAAGGACGTAGTTTGGTTCGCGCTAAACGAGGACCGCCCTTTGTTCGCCTTCGCCGGGATATGGACTGAGTTCAAGGGTGATCGCGGGACCAAGTCGAAACCGATTCCTGGCCCGCACCTTGTCTATGGTTTCCTGACAACTTCACCTAATGCCGTGGTCGAGCCGATCCATCCCAAGGCAATGTCGGTGATCTATTCAAAAGTTCTAACCATAGGAGACGTGGCGCGTGTGGCAAACCTGTTTTTGACAATTCTCAAACGAATTTATCGTTACCATGATCGCGCTTCGCCAAAACCTTTGCGAACCAAACCGCGCTCGCGTCGAGTTAGATGATTTAGCTTTGGAGCAGTCGTGCCCCCATGGGCTGGACCCGCAAATTCGACGAACCAATCCCGCTGCCAAAAGGCAAGCCGCTAGCAACGCTCCGCGACGCCGCGCAATACATCACAAAGCTTCCGAAAGCCGAACACGACGCCCGGAATGGCAAACCGCAACGGAAGTGTTGCTTCTCGTTGCGGAGCATGGCGGGCCAACAATGTTTGCGCGTATCGGCGTGATGCGAGCGCTGATCCGGCACGTTAAACGCGTGTTCAATCCGGCTCGGAAAGAGACGCATTGGGGACGGCGGAAGTTGGCGCGGGATCGGTGATCGGATCGCTAGCGATTGGACGTTGGTGAAATAAAAGCCGCGCCAACCCGAAGGATGACGCGGCTTTGATTTGAGAAACGGCAGATGCTTGCCACTAAACACCACCGCCTTACGGTTGATTTATCGAGAACCGCTTGAAGACACGTAAAGCCGCACCCCTAGAAATGGCCAGCACAATTAACCATTAGGTCTTCACCGGCACCCGCTCAACCTTCGCCATGTCGTTATGCCGAATTGAACTTGTATGACCGTCGTCCCAATCGATGGTGACTCCACTCCAAGCCGTTCCGACGACCGTGCCAAGATCGGTCGCACTCTTCTCCCAGCAAACGCGGTCGCCTACCTTGAGGAGTCTGGATTGTGCGCCGGTCATTTCCACCACTGACGCAAATTATCAGAAGTGTCGGCGCTCACCGTAGCAAGTTTCACGGCTTCGTCTCGCGTTCTTGTTGTCTTCTCAGGTCCATTCGGCATCTTCATAACCAACCACTGATGCGTGCCAACCTTCCACTTTTCGTCCCGCTTGCTTCGGTCGAACACACAGAACCAACCGTTCTCGCCGTGTGCGGCTGAAATGTAGCCGGTTCGCACGGTGTAGGGATTGTTTGAAGTCTTCATGGCCGGTGATCTTAGCCCCGTACCGACCCCACGCCAACGCCCTTACCGCTCTTGGCGACTAATACCCGCCGACGATGTCGCCGGGCTGGTACTTGTCTTTGAATTTATCGATTAGCTCCTTCATTTCTGCGGATAGCGGCGAAACGTTCTTGGTAGGAAACGTCGGCTCATTTTCGAAATGATCGTCCGGTATTGGTCCTAGCTTGTTTCTAATCACTTTAGACACATTGGTTCCTTTCTATTGATCTTCACGCAACCGTACCACCGCCGTCCGTTCTGGGCGGCTTCTTTACATTGGAGAACGAAATGAATTTACCGACGCCGTCGAACGATAATCACAAACCAACACGCCTTCTTAGCTTTGCGGAGCTAGCCACGACTCGCGGCATTACATTCAGCCGCCGTCATTTGAAGCGACTTGAGGATGAAAAGAAATTTCCCCTTGCGGGTTGTGCTTGGCGAAAACAGAATCGGGTGGCCGGAAGTAGAGATAGACGAATGGCTAGCGGAGAAGCTGGCCGAACGGTATGCGGCCTAAGCCACCACCCGTTCAACGAACGAAGCGAGAGTGTTCAAGGCTTCTCGTTTTTCTTTCAGGTACAGCGCCTTGTTGTAGGTACCTGCCACACCCGCCCTGTTGCCGCTGATATGATTCAAAACCGCTTCAACGACATGAGGCAAAACGCCTTCGTCACCCATACGGGTCGAACCAGTGCGGCGGTAGTCGTGCAACACCCAAGGCTTTTCAATTCTGGCTTCAAGGTCCAGTTCTGTTTTTGCTTTCGAATAGCCAGAGAACGGCGCGGAAAGATTACGACCAAAAACGTAAGTGCGGCCTTTCATATCTATCGAGTCCAAGATGGCCATTGCAGTGTCAGACAGCGGCACGATATGTGGCAGATCCGTTCTTAGTTCGCTCGCCACCGGGCAGTTCAATCTGCCGTTCGGCCCGGTTGAATTCAGCGACTCTCATTTCGCCAATCTCGCCACGTCGCTGGGCCGTCAAGATCAGAAGCTTATTGATCTTGCCGTAGTCGTTGTCTGGCAATGCGTGCCATATGGTGCGCAATTCGTCATTCTCTAGAACACGCTCCCGCGAATTTTCTTCGTTCTTGTTTGTCTTGTCCACCGGGTTGGTTTCGCGCAAGCCTTCGGCAATCGTCCAATTGAAGAAGCTAGACAAGGCACTGCGGGCACGGTTCATCGCACCGGGACCTGTTCTCTTCTGTTGATCGCTAGCCGAGTTCGGCAGCCACGGTGGCTAGTACAATGCTTGCTTATGGTCAGGCCATGTAGCGGCTTGAAATAATGTTTCAGAAACCGGGAGGTGGTATCAAGGTAATGCTTCTGTGTCCGCTGGCCAAGGTCTGACAGCGCCTTGCAACTTAGCAATGTAGCCGTCAATGACTGGATCGAACGTCTTGGCGGCTGCGGCGACCGCCACAGCGCGCTCGTTGGCCGGGTCGATGCCCATTGCCACCTTGGCGAATAACGCACGAGCGTTGACCCTAGCCGCGTCTAGCGACACCTTAGACGTCGCCCCTAGTGACAGCTTGCGTTGCTTCTCGCCGACCCGGTATTTCACGAGGTAGGATTTACGGCCACCGGACTGGCACCGGAATCCGAACCCCGGCATGGAATCATCCCATTCGTAATGGTCCGCTTTATCAGCCGGTGGCCGGAACGACTTAACGGTCGCTTCTGTGAATTTCACGAGGGTCCGCTTTTCTGATTTAGGTACCGTATAGGTACCACGAGAATGTCCAACGACGCCTAACGACGCCTAAACTATCAGAAGGTATGGACCGTTATTGCTGGGAAAACAAGGGCGTTTGGTACCTAATGCCTAACGTCGCCTATGTGCAAATTCGGACTTCGAAATCCGAGGGTCGGGAGTTCGAAATCTCTCCGAGCGCGCCAATCGCCTGCGGTTATTTTGCCAATCCGAACGCAAACACCGCGAGTGCCGCGACGCCAGAGGCAACGGCAAGTATCAGGCCCAAATGATTGCGCCTGCGCCGTATGACATAGCCGCGCTGGGCCAGAATGCTTCCCGCCTCAAACGACTCCATGCTCAGGATTGTCGGTTTGTAATTGTCGTTGGCCGGAGTCAGCTTCGCGTTCAGCAGCATGTCAGGTATTCTTGTTATCTGACAGAGCGGCATGGAACTCTCCGAGCGGCGATCAGCCAACCCGCATATAGCACGCCTCCATCAAGGTTGCACTTGCCAAAAGAAGCCGCGCTTCGAACTTTGCCGCCTACGCGAGGCAAAAGTTCCGCTGATCGTCCATATTGCGAGAGGCAACAGCGCATCCACGAAATCGGAAAAATGCAAGAAATTCAAGTCCAATAAGCGCGCCTGGGTCCAGCAGAAAATCGTCCGTCAACTGGAGTGGGGGTATTTGTCGCTTGGGACGTTGGTGATGACCCGCTTGCTCGCGTCGCCGATGAGTCGATCCCCTATCTTTCGCCGGGAGTATTGACTAAACCCCGCGAGAAAGTGGAATGGCAATTCTTTAATTTTGACTCCCCAGGAGAAAGACCATGGCCGCTGGCCCGAACGATATGATGAAGAATTTCCCTGTTAATCCGCACCACGAGATCAAGGAAACGTTCGTCGATACTTTAGGGAATCTGTTTTTCGACGGCCAAACCTTGAGGTTGGACTTTGCGGTCAGTCGGATGAGTGAACTTAAGCCGCCGGCCACTATGCCGACGGGGGAGCGACACGTTGTTGCCCGGTTGGCGCTCACCTTATCATGCGCGATTGATTTGATTAATCAGATGCAGATGCTGGCCGGTCAACTCAACCAGTCCGTTGCTAAGACCGCTGAGACAGAGCCCAAGCCAAAAACCAATTAAATAATCGGGCGATGCCCCACTTCGCGCTATTTCCAACAGCAAAAACGCTCGTTAGCGTCGGCTGGCCGCATGCGTTCGACGATGACGGCGAGCCGGCGCTCCCAATGTCACGCCAATAGCTGCTTCTCGATTTCATGGACCGGCATCCTGACGAGGTCCTTGTGCAACTCGCCATGCAGCGCTTTCTTCACCGCCGCCGAATAATCCGACCGGATCATGCCGAGCGCGCGCGGCGAGGCGACCATGGTCAGCCCGGTGGTTTCGCCCGACGTCACGGCGAGGTTGAGCCGCTCGGCAAGGGCCTTCAGGAACGCGCGTTCGGATTCATCGTGCCAGTCGGTCTGCTCGACCGAGCTGTGCGCGCCACCCATCGATTGATGCACCCTGCCCGGTGCATCGCTGCCTTGGGCTGAGGTCGACGTCTCCTTGTGCTCATGCACTTCCTTGGTGTGCAGGTTCGGAAACATGCGATCGCCGAGATTCTCCAGGATGAGCGCCTTGCGGCCGTCGCAAACGACGATCCAGTCGCCGGTGCCGATCTTCATTTTCGTCATTGAATATGCTCCGTTCTGTTTTCCGTCTGCGAACGGTTCAAAGGTGCTCTTCGAAATCCTCGAAGGACTTGCCGAGTTGCGACATCGCCTCCTCCAGATAGTCGGCAAGCATCGGTGTTCCGATCAGATAAGAGGCGGTGCGGTTGTTGTGGGCACGCGACGCCTCCGCGCGGAGGTCGCGCCAGTTGTCGAGATCGCCGTCGCCGCGGCCTAGCCACATCAGCGCGACGAGGTCGATCTGCTCGTCGACATTGAGGCCTCGGATAAAGCCCGACAATTCCGAACGATCGGTATCCTTGCTGTGATCCTCGAGCCCAAAGGTCGCATCATCGTCGCTCAAATCGGATGCCAGGTCCAACTCGGTTACCTTGCTGTCGAATTGGCGCGACTTCGCGACGATGAAAAACACCTTTTCCGGCGAGATCGACAGGTTTGGGACTTTTCGCATGCGAGTTACCTCCCGGGAAAGGGCGCAAGCCTTTTCCCAACCGCTTCCGCCAAGCTACGGGTTCCGGCGAAACGCACATTGCGCGAGATCAAGGCGCCTCTCCGGGCGGCGACGGCCCCGCCGGTAGCGGATTCGCCTGGGGTGTCTACCTCGATTTTGGCCTTGGCGCGCTATCGCCCCAGGATCGCGCCGGCGAACCGGCTCACCAAGTGCTGCTGGCGAAGAAACCGAATTGCGGCTGCTGCGCCACCAGAACCATCGGCGGGGCAGCGCGTTTCTTTGCAATCTTGCGTTGGGGCAGCTTCGGCTCCGGCCTTTTGGGAACGGATGATTGAGCCTGGTTCGGTCCCGAGGGTTGCGGCTGCATATCAGAGGGCTGCAACTGCGCAAAGGCCTCCCTCACCGGTGCCTTGGCCGGGGCGTCGACGACCGTCGCGGGCGCTGTGACAACCGCCGCCGTCTGCGCCGGAACGATGGTCGGCTGACTGGTATCGAAAACCACGCGCTCCGGCCATTTCCGATCGGAGTGAATCCGGATCGCGGGCAGATCGGTATCGGCCCTCACCGTATCCGGCAATTTCGGAAGATAGGCATCGGCGACAAACAGCAGCGCGAGCAAAACTCCGCCGACAAAGAGAAAATATCGCGCCACGGGCATTTCGGGACAGCTCCATCCGCATGGTTGCTGCGGAGTACCAACTTAACTGGGGATGTCACGATTGGTTCCTAGCCCTCAGCTGTCGATGTAACAACGAAGTTACCGCCTCGTTACCGTTCCTCCGCCAGCGCTAGATCTGGCTCGCTGCGACCGGCGAGCATCTTGCCCGATCGGCGTTGATACTGACGAAGCCGACATGCATGCGGGCGAAGGTTTTCCGGCCTGAGAACGCCCAATGTTCATTGTCGTGCACTAAGCGTTGCGAATTAACTATCGCTTGCTGCACCGCACAGCAAGAAGCCGCGCGGGCGTTACACCGCGCGGCTCCAAATACGACCGCCGATTACGCGGTTCCGCCGCTTCCCTTCAATCGACGAAGCCGGAGATGGTTCCGTCCAGACCCAAAATGCCAGAAGTCAGGTCCGGGTCGGGTCCGGGCATCCATTGGATATGGCCATGCGGGAACCCGGTCGCTAACATTGACAGGCGTGCGGCCCCGCCGCAGCGAACGCATGGCGTCGCAACAGACGACACCTGAGAAACCAATGGGGAGGTCGACAATGCCGTTAGTCACCTGGGATCATGTTCACCTGCGCAGCCCCGATCCGGAGGCGATGGCGTTCTGGCTTGAGGATATTCTCGGCGGCGTGATCATCCGCGGCCCCGGCCGGATCGACGTCAAGCTCGGCGGCGCCAATGTGTTCATCGCGCCCGTCACGCCCGGCGATGGCGTCAACACCCCGCCGGTTACGCCCTATCAGGGGCTCGATCATTTCGGGCTGACGGTGAAGGACATCGACGCGGTGGCCGCCGAGATCAAGGCCAAGGGGGTCGAGTTCACCAAGGAGCCGACGACCATCCGGCCGGGTGTCCGCATCTGCTTCATCCGCGGGCCTCAGGGCATCTCGGTCGAGCTGTTGGAGCGCGACAGGAAATATGCCTGAAGCGAGCGTGCGACCCGGACGGCGGCTTGGCCCATGAGCGGCTGGCCTGCGGTCAGCATGATTATCGTCGCGCAGATCGCCGTGGCGGGGTTCCTGATCCGCCTCGGCGCGCGGCGATGGTGGGACTACCTCGCGATATCCATGTTGACCGCCGCGCTGGTTCGTCCCACTGCCCAAAACATCACCGGCGACGTCTCGAGATTCCTGCCGGCCGCCATCTGGTCCGGCGCCGACGACAAGGAACAGATTGTCCTAGCGAGCGCGGCAAGCACGATCCTGTTGCCGCTGATCGCATCGGCCGTCATTTTCTACATCTTCCAACGCGCCCGGCGCGCCCTGCGAACTGCAGACAAGCGCGACCTCAGCTAGTCAGGTCATGCTGCCGGGCATGAAGCAGCGGATATAAAGCCCGCCCACGCCATCCCGTATCGGCCATACCATGGTTCGACCAACGCGGTTCGGCTCGGTGATGACGGCGTTGTCGGGCACATCGACCCATTCGCCGTCAAGCCGCACCCGATAGTGCCCGTTGCCGGACTGCCAATCCACGTCACTGACCGCGGAACCGTCGGCGTCGGAGCAACACGGCCCCTTGCCACTCTTCAGGCCCTCGAACCACGCCCTGATTTCCGGATTGGAATTGGCGAATTGGCCGCGGTCGCGGGCATGCCCGAGATCCGAAGCCAGCCCTGCCAGCAGTGCCGCGAACCCGATCGTCAGCGGCGCCTTGCAACGCCCGGCGGTTCCGAGTTGCGGATGTTCCAGGTCTTGATTTTCCTGGCCATCGTCAGTGCATAAACGCGGCTCACCGCCGCCGGAATCGATCCAGTCGCTCACGTTTCTCCTGCTCCAGCACCCACCGGCCGGTGCATGGATATCAAAGCATTTCGCGTGCCAACTTTCCGACGCCCACGCAGTCGGCATTTCGGCGTCATAGAGATGGCCCTTCGGCAGAGGCATCCAACTGACAGCGGCGGTCAACCTGCCGCGTTGACGCTATGGACCGCTTTGGCATAACAACCTGCCGACTCCGCCGTGACGGATGTCGTAACCGGCCACATGATGAAGAACGGTCTGTATTCGATCCATGTCAGCCTGCAGGATGGGCGATCGGGCAAGGGCAGCGGCGTGATCATGTTCCGGGATGGCAAGATCCTCGGCGGCGATGCCTATCTGTTTTACACCGGGACCTATACGACCAAGGGCGATAGCTTCAAGGGCGAGGTGCTGGTGCAGCGCCATACCTCGAGCCCCGACGTCAATCCGCTGTTCGGCGGCCCCAGCCCGGTCGGCATCGGCGTCACCGGCACGTTCACCGATAAGGCGGCCGTCATGGATGGGACCGCGCTGGTGGGCAAGGCCAGCCAGATCTTCAAGGCGACCCTGCGCTTTCTGGCGGAGACCGATTAGGCGCGTAGCTGCTACTCCGCCGCCTGCTCCAGCGGAGCAATCCGGGGCAGGATGATCTGGACCCGCGTGCCGCCGCCTGGCTCGGAATCGAGGTCGAGCCGGCCGCCCAGGCGGTTGGTCACGATCGAGTAGACGATATGCAGGCCGAGCCCGGTGCCGCCCTGATCGCGGCGGGTTGTAAAGAACGGATCGAAGGCGCGGCGGCGCACGTCGAGCGACATGCCGCAACCATTGTCGGAAAAGAGGATCTCGACATTGTCCTTGCCGGACGCGCGCACCTGGATATCCACGGCGCCCGGCTTGCCGTCCGGGAAGGCGTGCGCCACCGAATTGAGGAACAGATTGGTCAGCACCTGCCCGTAGGGCCCGGGATAGCTGTTCATGACGAGATTGGGCTGGCAGTCGACGGTGAGCGCGAGATTGTGCTTCCGCAAGCCCGGCCGCAGGCTCATCACCACCTGCTCGGTGAGGTCGCCGAGGTCAAAGACGCGCTGATCGGAATAATTGCGGTCGGCGGCGACCTGCTTGAACGAGGTGATCAGTTCGGCCGCGCGATTGAGATTGGCCACCAGTTGCGAGGACGCATCGCGGCTGGCTTCAATAAAATCATTCAGTGACGATCGCCTGAGATTGCCGCGCTCGACCTCGGAGGCGAACGTGGCGGTCTTGCGCTCCAGCGATGAGGCCACCGTCAGGCTGATGCCGACGGGATTGTTGACTTCGTGGGCAACCCCCGCCACCAGCCGCCCGAGCGCGGCGAGCTTTTCCGCCTCAATCAGCGAATTCTGGGTCTCCCGCAAATTGCGCAACGCCGCTTCGGCGGCATCCCTGGCCTTGCGCATCTCGGCCTCGCCGCGCTTGCGCTCGCCGATATCGAGTGCGACCGTGACGATGCGCTCGACCTCGCCGCCGGCGTCGAGCAGCGGCAGCTTGTTCACCAGCCAATGCCGCAAATTGCCGGAGGAATCCAGATACGCCTCTTCGTAGAATCCGAGCCCCCTGCCTGCCTCCAGCACCCGTCTGTCGTTCTCGTCGGTTTTTTCCGCGCCATAGCGCGACATCAGGTCGGTGGTGGTGCGGCCGATGGCGGCCGCCGGTTCGACACCGAAAATGCCGGCCATGTAGCGGTTCATCAGGACGTAGCGGAGATTGTTGTCCTTGACGTTGATCACCGCCGGCACGGTGTCGATCACCTGCTGCAAGAACCGCCGGCCTTCGGCGATCGCATCTTCGGCGCGTTTCTGATCGGTAATGTCGCGCACCGTTCCTTCATAGCGGACGACCTCGCCTTTTTCGTCGCGAACGACGGTCGCGCTGTCGGAAAGCCAGAGCACGGTGCCGTCGCGCGCGCGTACCTGATATTCGAACTCGCGCACCATGCCGTCGCGCTGCATCAGGAACTGGTATTCCTCGCGCGCCGCCGGATGAACGTATATTTCCAGCGCAACGTCGCTGATGCCGCGGATCAGATCCTCCGGCGTATCGTATCCCATTATCCGCGCTAGCGCCGGATTGGCGTTGAGCAGCGCGCCGGCCGGCGTTGTCACATAAATCCCGTCGACCGAGCCCTCGAACAATTTGCGATAGCTTTCCTCGGCGTGCCGCTGCTCGGCCAAGGCATGCACCGCCGCTTCGCGCGCGGCGTCGGCATCGACCAGGGTACGGCGGAACACTTCGGCGGCACGTGCGATATCGCCGATCTCGTTCTGCACATCGGTGGCCGGAATCGAGGCCTCCTTCTCGCCCGCGGCCAGCGCGCGTATCGAGCTCGCGATCGAGGCCAACGGCCGCACGGTGCGGCGAACCACGAACAGCGCCGCGAAAATCCCGATCAGGACGCCGGCCGAACCGAGCACAATGCTTTGCCACTTGGTTTCGGCCAGCGTGCGCGCAAAGTCCCGCGACAGCACGCGTCCGCGCCGGGCACTGAGTTCGCGCAGCAATTCGGTGACCCGTCCGATCAGCCGGCCTTCGGTGCCGAGGACTTCCTTGTCGAGGCCTGCGATCTCGCCTTCCGTCCCCGCGATCGCAATGATCGCATCAGCATAGGCATCGGCCGCGGAACGAAGCGCCGGATCCTCGATCGACAGCGCCCGCATGCGCCGGGCCGACTGTTCGGCCGCAGCCGGATCCTGCGCCAGCAGGGCTGCGGCGATCTGGTTCTGGGCCCGGAACAGGTTCCTGGCGACCAGCCGGTCGGGCACCTCGGCGATCGCCTGCTCGAACCGCTCGCGGACTGACGGCAATGCCGCAATCAGTTCGGCGCGGCGTGCAATCAATACGCTGACACGCTCGATGCCGTCGCGGTAGTTCGCCAGCCGCTGCGTGACGCCGTCGATCATCTCCTGCTGCTCGGGCGCAAGCTCAAGCCGCGTCTTCTTCAGCAACACGCCCAATGCCGACGCGACCTCTCCAACCTGATCGGACTGGGCGCCAGGATCGGTCACGAAATCGCGGGCCGCGAGCCGCAGCTCGTTCATACGCCGGTCGATCTCCTCGGCCAGGTCACCGACGCTCTGCAGCCGCTGCAGCTCGGCAAAGGTCGAATCGATGTGCCTGATGGCAATGACGCTGGCCATGCTGGTCGCGGTGATGACCGCCAGCAGCAGCAGGAAACTGCCAAAGGTTAATTGGCCGATCGACAGTGTAAAAGATCGAATCCTTTGGACGATTTCGGCAAAGCGCATGGGGTTCGGGACCGGCTCCGAGCAATCCACTTTTATACGATGGAATTCACCTTGAGGGGAACATGCCGGGAACCCCACAATACCGGCGGTTGACGCCGGATGACGCCTGCGAGACGACCTCCCTCGACGGGGACACTGCCCATTTTTGGCTCAATCCGCCGTGATGCCGGAATTCCCCGGCGGCATCAGTCCAAAATGCGACGGTGTGGCGAGCATATGCCTCCGCGATCTCGCCGCGCAATGCGCCCGAGGTTTGACAAACCTTCCGCCCCGGAGGGCGTGGGGAACGCCGGATGCCCGCTGCACCCGCAGCCTCGCGTGCAATGAAAAGCAAGCACACGAGCATAGTCCCTACAGGTTCACCGGTTTCACCCAGCGTCCCCACGCAATGGTTTTAACAGTTTGCTTCGTGCTCTTCCCGGCGATCGGGCTTTCTTGTCACCGTCGCCAACGATGTTGCCACCGTTGACTTGACGCCGGCGTCGAGGCGTCAGAACCACACGACTTAACCGTCCGCGGGGAAGTGCTCTCGTCTTTAGCACCATCCGCGTCCACCGCATCCCGCTCCAACGTCCGTGACGATCGCGAGCGCCCCTCTGTGTCGGGCGGGACGGCGGGAGTCATGGAGTTGATTTGCCCGACGAGCAAAGCGAAATATTTTTTCAAAGGGGGCTGGACAGGCAGATCACAGCCAATTCACTGATTTGCCCGTCGGGCAAATCTATTGATCCGCTTCAACAAATTCCGCCGTACGTGCAAACGGACAATGAGGACTTTCGGCCTCACACGTTGACCGAGCCTACCTTCCTTGCCGGTATCGTCATCGCGGCCACGCCGATCACGACACAGCCGAGCCCGATCCACGCCGTCGCAGACAGGCTCTCGCCAAGAAACACTACGCCGATCGCGACGCCAATCGGCACCCGCAGATAGGCCTGCGCGGTGGTGCCGACCGACCCGAGCGTCAGCACCAGCCTAAAATAGATCACGAAGGCGAGCGCGGTCGAAAACACCGCGAGCGCGAGCAGCGCCAGCGTCGAACTCATCGAGGGCGCCAGCGTCCACGGCTGGTCCACCACCAGGCTGACCGGAACAAGAATCGCTGCGCCGCATAATAGCGAGCCCGCGGCCGGCGCCATCGGATCGAGGCCTTTGAATCCGCGGCTGAAGATGGCGCCACCGGCGTAGCAGATGGTCGCGACCACCGTTGCAATTTGCGCGGCGAGCTGCGCGCCCAATCCATCGAGTGCCTGCACGCCCACGATCAGGCAGATGCCGGCCATCCCGGCGAGCACCCCAAACAGCTTTCGCCCTGTCATCGCCTCGTGCCGCGTGATCGCGAGCGTCAGGAAGAACGTGAAGATCGGCGAGGTGGAATTGAGGATGGTCGCAAGGCCGGCGTCGAGCGAGCGCTCGGCCCAGGCGATCAGGGTCCAGGGGATCACGCTGTTGAGGCAGGCCTGAAACAAAAAACGCCGCCAGGTCGCGGCATCGCGCGGCATTTTCAGCCCGCGCGCCCGCATGATCGCCAGCAGCAGCACGCCCGCAATCGAGGTGCGCGCCGCGATCAGGGTGACCGGCGGAATGGTGGCGACGCCGAGCTTGATCAAGGTGTACGAGCCGCCCCACAGCGCCGCCAGCAAAAACAATAGCGCGAGTTCGGCCGCGATGTTCTGATGTTGCGTGCCTATCCTGGTCATTGCCTTGGTCATCTCGCTCATGCGGCCCGCCCCGAGAGCCAGTCGGCCGTTGCCGCGAACAGGCCTTCGCGCCCATGCTCGAGATGCATCAGATGGGTGGCCGCGGGGATAACGACGTCGGCCTTTTCCCTGGCGCCAATCGCTTTCATCAGCCATGCCGCGTCGGTATCGCGGCAGAGATTGTCCCACGCGCCGCGAACGATCAGCGTCGGCGCGACAATATGGCCCGGCTCATAAGCCAACCGGCCCGACATCGCCGCGATGATATCGGCCTGCGGGCCGGTCGGAATCCGGACAGCTTTAGGAGTTCGGCCGCAGGCTTCCGGATCAGTTGCCAGATAGGCCGGGCCCCATTCGGCCAGATCCGGTTCGATCAGCACTGGCGGATGACCCGGCGGCACGTCCTCGACAAAGCGCTTCAATTGATCCGCGACCGACACGTCGCGCCAGGCGCCGATCTGGTCCGGAGACGGCAAGCCCTCGAGTTGCCGTTGCGCGATCGGGCCGAACAGCACCAGACGGTCGGCGGCATCAGCATGGTCGCCGGCGAACAGTCCGGCCGCGAGCGTGCCCCAGGAATGGGCGACGATGTGAACCCGCGCGCCGTCGCGCTGCCCGCGGATGTGATCGACCACCGCCCCGATCTGGCGGGCGGCTTCCGGCGCCCGGCCGAGCGGCGGATTGCTGGCCGCCGGCGCATTCATCTGCGCTGGCCGCGTCGAGCCGCCATAGCCCGCGAAATCGAAGGCCCAGACGTCGAAGCCGTGCGCGTTGAGATGGTCGGCCCACGCGCGTCCGTTGAAACGATAGGCCACCGACAGCGCGGACGGAAAGGTGAAGCCGTGAATATAGAGCACGGGATCGCCCGCCCCCGGCCAGCGTCGGAGCAGCAAGCTTGCGGCGCCCTCGCCGTCAGCCAGTTTCAGTTGCATTTGCGTTGATTGAGCCACGTCAATTCCCTCGGGTTGCCCCCAGTCATTGACGCGGACGATAGTCGATTATTCACGTTGATACTTCGTCACGTATCGAAGTGTGATGTAGAGACGACGTTAACGTCATGGCCGAACAAGCCCGGACATGAATGAGAGATCAGTGGTTGCTACCACATTGCAAAATTTGATCTATATCAATGCTCTCTCCTCGACGAAGGCAGCTGATCTGAATTGATTGCCATTCGTCACTTATCCGATGCGGACGTGGACTTTGTGGCCTCTAGTTGCGTTCGCGATTCTGCTTCCAGTCGCACGATGCGCTATCGCGCCCGGGTGGCAGCATGCCGGAGAATCGAAAACTGAGCCTCTGCGCGGTAAGCATAAAAAGTCAGGTTAAGACATGGATCGCGTTCAGGGAGCGTTGCGATGGGTTAGGGTGGATTCTCTTTCAGAACGCACGCTGTATTCACTCAACCGGATACCTCTTCTCTGAGGACTGCGGATAAGCAGGAGGCCTGATGACCACCATTGCAACGGCACCGATCTTTGCCACCGAACGCACGAAGATCAATTCCATCGTATTCGCAAGCTGCCTCGGGACGATTATTGAATGGTATGATTTTCTGATCTACGCCACAGCCGCAGCGCTCGTATTCAACAAGGCATTCTTCCCGACCTTCGATCCGCTGGCAGGTACATTGGCCGCGCTCGGCAGTTACGCTGTGGGCTTTCTGGCGCGGCCGCTTGGAGGCGCACTGTTCGGTCATTTCGGCGATCGACTTGGCCGCAAATCCATGCTGGTTCTGACACTTTTCATCATGGGCCTCAGCACTTTTTGCATTGGCCTGCTGCCTACCTACGCTTCAGTCGGGGTTTTCGCGCCAATCCTGCTGATCTTGCTGCGTGTCATCCAGGGTATTGGCCTCGGAGGCGAGTGGGGCGGTGCCTCGCTGATGGTGCTTGAGCACGCTCCGGCCGACAAGCGCGGCTTTTACTCCAGCTTCGTTCAGATCGGTTTCCCGGTTGGACTGGTGCTGGCAACGCTGGCGTTCGCGCTGGTTTCGAAATTGCCCGACGCCGATTTCGCGGCCTATGGCTGGCGCATTCCGTTCCTAATCAGCATCGTGCTGCTTGCCGTCGGAACATTCGTGCGCTCTCGGGTGCCTGAGACGCCGGTATTCGAAACGCTCAAGATGCGGGACGACTTATCCAGCAATCCGGTTGGCGAAGCCGTCGGCAAGAACACCAGGACATTTCTGATAGCGGTTGGACTGAAACTCTCCGAAGTTTCCTGGGTCTACATGCTTACGGTGTTCGTCGTCGTCTATGCGACCACCAAGCTTGGTCTACCCAAGCCGTTTCTGCTCGACGCCGTTATGTATGCTGCACTTTTGGAATTGGTCAGCCTGCCGTTTTTTGGCTGGCTCTCCGACAGGATTGGCCGACGACCACTCTATATTCTCGGTGCGCTGTTCACGATCGTCTTCGCATTTCCATTGTTCTGGATGCTGGAAAGCAAGAGTGCCGTGCTTATCTTCGCTGCCATCGTGATCGCGATGAATTTCGGCCACGGCATGATGTTCGGTCTTGAATCCTGCTACTTCCCTGAATTGTTCGGTCCCCGCGTCCGCTACAGCGGCGCCTCGTTCGGATTTCAGGTCTCAGCGGCGATCGGAGGTGGCTTCGCACCGATCATTGCGACCGCGATGGTCGGATACTTCGGAGGCACCACCGGCGTGTCTATCATGATGATCGTTCTCGCGCTTATCACCCTGACCGCCGCACTTGCCGCGCGCGAGACCAGGGGAGGTTCATTGACGGAATGAGGCGCATGGAGCGCCGTTCAGTTCGACATTATCATCGGCGACGGCGTCAAGCCGATCGGTTCCGCGACATTCTGGGGTAAAATTTCGTCCTTGCAGCGCGCCGACGGGATGATCGAACAGCAGAGCATGTCTGTAGACGGCACTTTTCGGACATGCAGCGACGTCTGATTTTGGGTCCGCTGCGCACCAAAGCGGACGTCCGCCAGAACGCCTATATCTTCATGAGTTCACGCCGTGGCTTCGCCCCTCACAACGACGCCGATAACCGCGAAGCCGCTGCACCGGGATGACGAGAACGTCACACCGCGCCGACTTCGAACACCTCGCCGTCATAGCCGGCTTCCAGCGGGATCCGAAGCTGACGGCCGCCGTTCAGTCTGGTCATGACTGGTATGACGGTCACGATCTTCCTGCCCCGGCTGTCGTCGAGCGCGGCCCTGACGCTCGGCTGTTTGCCGAGCCTGATCAGGTTGCGCGTGGTCGGAAACGGCAATTTGAACCGCCCGCTCTCGCCGCCTTCGAGCGCCTCGCGTGGCGACACCCAGATCGAGTCGGTGGAACTCCTTGCCGTCATGCGCGCCGGCCTGCTCAGGCGGCGCCGCGGCAAGAAAGAACCAGGTGTCGAACCGTTTTGGCATGCCCTCCGGCGTGATCCAGTGCGCATAGGGCACGAGTTCGTCGAGCGCCAGCAGCACGCCGCTGTCGGTCAGCACCTTCAGGAAGGTAGTCTTGCCCTCGCACAGCGCCGCACGCGTGGCGGCTTCGATCTCGCCGGCGCGCTTGGCATCGACAAGGGCTTTCGATCCCTGCGGCCGCGCGAGCAGGATGCCGCTCTCCTCAAAGGTCTCACGGATCGCGGCGATCCGGAAACTTAAAGACCCGGCATCAAGCCCCTCGCCGCCGGAATAGAGTTCGGGCCTGGCGATGATCTCCTGATCGCCCTTGTCGACGCTGCCGCCGGGAAACACCAGCGCGCCGGAGTTAAAGTCGATCTCATAATGGCGCACCATCATGAAGATCTCGATTTCGTCGCGGCTCTTGCCGTCGACGCCTCTTGTTGCAGCGCTGTCGCGCAGCAAAAGGATGGTGGATGCGGGACGCGGGGTGACGGCTTCGGCGGGCATGTAATTTACTCCTGATCCACTCCTCATGGTTCGAGACGGCGCAAGCGCGCCTCCTCACCATGAGGAATTCTTCTCAACCCGCAGCACTTGATTGCGGCTGCAGGTTGGCGCGCTTGTCGACCCGCGCGACCCGCGATAGCAGGTAGTCCACTTCGGACCTGGCGGTAGCCGTAATGCTCGAACCCGGCTTGCGCTGCGCGCTGGAGGCGATCACGCCGCGCTTTTGCAGCACGTATTTGCGCACCGCAAGGCCTGCGCCGGGCTGCTGCTCGTAGCGGATCAGCGGCAGGTGGGCATCGAACAGATCGTGTGCGGCATCGCGGCGGCCCTCTTTCGACAGCCGCACCACATCGATCAGCAATTCCGGGAAAGCGTAGCCGGTCATCGCGCCGTCGGCGCCGCGCTCCATCTCGAAATCGAGAAACAGCCCGCCATTGCCGGTCAGGATCGACAGCGGCCGCAGCGAGCCGTCCTTCTGGAAGCCGCGCAGCGCGGAGATCTTTTCCAGTCCGGGCCAGTCCTCGTGCTTGAGCATCACGCAGGACGGATTGTCCATCACGATCTTTCGGATCACCGCGGGCGCGAACACGACCGTCAATGTCAGCGGATAATCCTGCAGCACCCAGGGAATGTCGCTGCCGATCGCCTCCACCGCCTGCCTGAAATAGCCAATGATCTGATCGTCGGTGCGCAAATTCGGCGGCGGCGCGATCATGACGCCGGCGGCGCCGGCATCCATCGAGGCGCGCGCCAGCGAGCGCATCGCGGCAAAGCCGGGCGCGGAGACGCCGACGATGATCTGCATGTTCTTGGCGCGCTTGACGAAACGCTTCGCGACTTCTTCCGCTTCCGAGGCTTCCAGCTTCGGCGCCTCGCCCAGAATGCCGAGCACGGTGACGCCATCGCAGCCGACCTCGGCATAAAAGTCGGTCAGCCGGTCGATGGATTTCTCGTCGATCCGGCCGTCGTCATGGAACGGCGTCGGCGCAATCGCGAAGGTGCCGGCGGCCTTGTGGGTGAGATTTGTCATGTATGTCTCTTGTTCCCTTTCGTCATTCCGGGGCGTCGCGGAAGCGACGAACCCGGAATCTCGAGATTCCGGGTTCGGCTCTCCGAGCCGCCCCGGAATGACGGGTTCTCAAAACCGCCGCGCGCCCATCTTGATCTCTTCCTCGGAAAAGAAAATCTCTCCGGCGTGCGCGACAATATCCTCAGGCCTCCATCCCGTATGCGGCGGCTTCCAGCCCGGCTTTTCCATCATCCGCATCTCGCGCACGCCGCGGGGGCCGGAGACGCCCAAAACCTTGCCGGTCTGGTCGCCCGACAATTCGCTGACCATGTATAGCACGGCCGGCGCGATGCCATCAGGCCCAAGGGCCAGGCCGGGGTTCTCGATATAGCGCGGCAGGTCTGCGGTCATGCGGGTCAGCGCGCCCGGCGCCAGCGTCCAGACCCGGATGTTGTATTTGCGGCCCTCGATCGCCAGCACGTTGGACAGCGCCCAGATGCCGCCTTTGGCGGCGCCGTAATTGCTTTGCCCGAAATTGCCGATCAGGCCCGAAGTCGACGACGTATTGACGATGACGCCGCCGCCGTTCTCGCGCATCCAGCGGAACACCGGCTGGCTGACGCAGAACGTGCCCTTCAGATGCACCTTCAGAACCTTGTCCCAGGCGGCTTCCGTCGCCTTGGCAAAGGTCTGGTCGAGCAGGATGCCGGCATTGTTGACGAGAATGTCGACGCGGCCGAAATGTTTGATGGCGTCGTCGAACACCGACTGGCCGCCGGCGATGGTCGAGATGTCGGCGCCGTTGGCAACCGCGCGCCCGCCCGCTTCCTTGATCGCGTTGACGACTTTCTGCGCCATCGAGAGATCGGCGCCCGAGCCATCGCGCGGTCCGCCGAGATCGTTGACCACGACCGCTGCGCCCTCGCGCGCGAACAGTTTGGCGTAGGCCTCCCCTAACCCGCCGCCCGCACCGGTGATCAGCGCCACCTTGCCGTCGAGTAATCCCATGGTCGTCTCTCCCATATCATCGCTTTTCTTCCGCCGTCATGGCCGTGCTTGTCACGGCCATCCACGTCTTTCTGGTTTCCGAAAGGAAGACGTGGATGCCCGGCACAAGGCCGGGCATGACGACAACAATCCAGAGCGCCCCCGCGGAAATCTCATCCCAGCACCGTCTTGCCGCTTTTGATGACGGCGACGTTGCGCGCCTTCACCCTGGCCTCGAACGAAATCACATTGCCGTCCTTCCACAGATCCATGGTCACGGTCTCGCCGGGATAGACCGGCGAGGAGAACCGCGCGACGTGCTGTTTGAAGGCGGACGGATCGTAATCGGCATAGGTCTGCAGGATGCCGCGGCAGGTGATGCCGTAGGTGCACATGCCGTGCAGGATCGGCTTCGGGAAGCCGGCGCGTTTGGCGAATTCGGGATCTGAGTGCAGCGGATTGCGGTCGCCGCAGAGCCGATAGACCAGCGCCTGATCCGGGCGAGTCGTGATGTCGATACTCTTGTCGGGGCTGCGGGTCGGCACCTTGTGCGGTTCGGGCTGGCCTTCGGACGGCCCGCCGAAACCGCCGTCGCCGCGGGCGAACCGCGAGGCGACCAGCGTCGCCAGTTTCTCACCCTGATCGTCCCTCAGCACGGTCTGGTGCCGGATCACCGCGCCCTTGTCCTTGCCCTTGTCGAAGACGTCGAGCACCGTCGAATCGGCGGTGATATGCGCGGCCACCGCCAGCGGCTTATGGAAGGTGATGTCGCGCTCGCCATCGACCACCATCACCCGATTGAGATTCATTTCGCCGGGACCGGCGCCCCATGCCGCGACCGAAGCAAAGGTCGGCACCACCTTGAGCGGGCGCGGCGTAGCGACGGCCTCGTTGACGAAGGCGAGCTCCTTTTCGTCCATCGGGTCGGCGCCCAGGCCGATGCCATAGGCGTAGAGCATCACCTCGCGATCGCTGTAGGCGTATTTCTGCCCGAGATTTTTCAGCGCCATCAGCTCGTCGTACTTGATCGGCATTTTGCAATCTTCTCCCGAATTTTTTTATTGCTCTGGTGCGCAGGCGCTCTTGCGCCGTCTCGATCATGAGGCCCCCGCTTTCGCGCGCCGTTGGCCTCATCCTTCGAGACGCGCGCAAGGGCGCGCTTCCTCAGCATGCGGATCGTGCACCGCTACACCGGCGTAAAGAACGGCAATGGCGCGCCGTCAGTGGTCTTGAACACCACCTTGACCTTCTGGCCGATCTTCAGGCTTTTCATGTCGCAGTCGACGAAATTGGTCAGCAGCGACGGGCCCTCCTTCAGCGTGACGTAGCCGATCGCGTAAGGCCCGCTTGCGGATTTGCGCATCAGGCTGAACGTATAGATCTCGCCCTCTCCCGAGCTTTCTTCCCATACCGTCTTGTCGGAGAAGCAGAACGGGCAGATCGAGCGCGGAAAGTAATGCGCCTCGCCGCAGTCGGTGCAGCGCTTTATCAAAAGCTTGCCTTCGACCGCTTGCTCCCAAAAGTGCCTGGTTTCGGCATTGCCCTGCGGCGTCGGATATTTCACCGGGTTGTCCATCACACGCGCTCCAGAATACAGGTCGATGCGGCGTGGCGGACGCCGAGCAGGCCGCCGGTGCCGTGGGCGATAGCGAGATCGCAATTCTTGACCTGCACCTTGGGATGGGCTTCGCCGCGCAGCTGCCGCACCGCCTCGATGATCTTGGTCATGCCGCCGCGGTTGACGGGATGATTGCTGCAGAGACCGCCGCCGTCGGTGTTGAACGGCAGCTTGCCGACCCCGGAAATCAGATTGCCGTCGGCGACGAACTTGCCGCCCTCGCCTTTTTTGCAGAAACCGAGGTCCTCGATCTGCATCAAGACCGTGATCGTAAAACTGTCGTAGATCGAGGCGTATTTGATATCCCCAGGCGTTACGCCGGCCTCTTCGAACGCGCGGGGGCCGGACCAGACGCCGGCGGAATAGGTCAAATTGAGGTCCTTGCCGCCGCGCGGTCCCTTCAGCGCCTCGCCATGCCCGATCATCCGTACCAGCGGCTTCTTCAGGCTGCGCGCGATCGCCTCAGTCGTGACAATCAGCGCGCCGCCGCCGTCGGTGACGACGCAGCAATCCATCCGGTGCAGCGGATCGGAAATCATCGGCGAGTTGATGACGTCCTCGACGGTGACGACCTCTTTCAGCATCGCATGCGGATTGTATTGCGCGTGGTGCGAGGCCGCGACCTTGATCCAGGCCAACTGCTCGCTGGTGGTGCCGAACTCATGCATGTGGCGCATGGCGCACATGCCGTAAATGTTGTGCGTGGTGGCGCCGTAGGCGGCCTCGAAATCGACCTCGGCGCCGGTCGCGCGCGGCGGCATCACGCCGGTGCGCGGCTTGCCGGCCAGCGTGATCAGCGCGATCGAACACTTGCCGGCGGCGATCGCCTCCGCGGCATGGCCGAGATGGACCAGGTAAGAGCAGCCGCCGGTATCGGTGGAATTGAAGTGACGGACCTTCAGGCCGAGATAATCGACCATCGCCATCACCCCGCCGGGGGCATCGCCGGCGCAGAAATAGCCGTCGATATCGGCTTTGGTCAGGCCTGCGTCTTCCAATGCGCCCTTGGCGACTTCGGCATGGAGCTGTGCGGTGGATTTATCGGGTGCATGCCGGGTCGGATGCTCGTAAATCCCGGCGAGGTAGGCCTTGCCCTTGATCGTCAATTAGGATCTCCGCTGGCGTTTCTTCTTCGCAAGCGGTTTTCTCGCCTTTCGGGGCTGCCTTGGCAAGCGGCCGTGTTGGTCAAATAGCTCAGCGCTATCCCGCGACACGGAATGTCCGACCCTCGTCCTGAGGAGCGGCCGCTCGGCCGCGTCTCGAAGGACGAGTCCAATGACGGGCCTCATGGTTCGACACGCGCCAAGACGCGCTCCTCACCATGAGGGTTGGAGATCTACTCCGCCGCGATCTGGCGCGGTGCCGGCGGCGGGTTGGCGAGATCGGCGGCGAGCTGCGCATAGCGCGCCTTGGCGTCCCTTACCGATTTCTCCTTCACCGGCCCGAAGCCGCGGATGCGATCGGGCAGCGAGAGAATATCGACTGCGGTATCCAAGGTCAGCGGCGACAGCACGGTAAGGACATGCGCGACATCCTTCTCGTAGCCGGCGATCAGGTCGCGCTCCAGCCTGCGGTCGGCGCTCTCGCCGAAAATGTCGAAGGCGGTGCCGCGCAAGTGGCGCATCTTTGCCAGCAGCCGGAAGGCCGGCATCAGCCATGGACCGAACGCGCGCTTCTTCGGCCGTCCCAGCGCATCCTTGGCCCCGCCCATGATCGGCGGCGCGAGATTGAAACTGATCTTGAAATCGCCGTCGAACTGATCGCGGATCTGCTTTTCGAAGCTGCCATTGGTGTAAAGCCGCGCCACTTCGTACTCGTCCTTGTAGGCGAGCAGCTTTGCGTAGTTGATCGCGACCGCCCGGGGTAATGCCTCGCCGAAACCGCCATTGAGGGCGGCGTCGCGCACCTCTCGCACCAGCTTGCGGTAGCGCTCGGCGAGTTTTTCGTCCTGGTAATCCGTCAGATGCGCGCTGCGATGGGCGATGATCTCGTCGAGCGACATCGATTCCAGCGTCTTCGGTGCCACCGTCTCGTCCTGGCCCTTCATCATCGCGGCAAGCCGCGCCGGATCGGCCGCCGCCAGGCGCCCGAGCCGGAACGCCAGCGTGTTCATCTTGATCGCAACGCCGTTGACCTCGATCGCCTGCTCGATCGCGGCCGCCGTGAGCGGCAGCAGCCCCTTCTGATAGGCATAGCCCATCATCATCATGTTGGTGGCGATGGAATCGCCGAGCAGGATTTCGGCGGGCCTGGTGAAATCGAAGAACGAGGAATCCTTGCGCAGCGCGGTTTCCAGCACGTGATTGACCTGGCCGCTCCTGAAATTGAAATCGCGGTTGAGGATGAAATCGGCGGTCGGAATGACGTGACTGTTGATGACGCCAAAGGTGCGGCTGGATTCGCAGAGCGTCATGGTTTCCTTGGCGGCGGCCACCACCTCATCGGCGGCGATCACGAGATCGGCGGTGCCGGTGACGATGCGCGAACAGGTGACGTCGGCGGTATGCTCGGACAGCCGCACGTGGCTCAGCACCGCGCCGCCCTTCTGCGCCAGCCCCGACATGTCCAGGATCATGCTGGCCTTGCCCTCGATATGCGCGGCCATGCCGAGCAGCGCGCCGATGGTCAGCACGCCAGTGCCGCCGACGCCGCCGACCGCCACATTATATGGCCGCTCCAGCGAGGGCTTTGAGGCCGGTTCGGGCAGTTCGCCGATATTGCCGAGATCGGCCGGCGCGCGGCGGCGGAGCTTGCCGCCGTCGATGGTGACAAAGGACGGACAAAAGCCCTTCAGGCACGAATAGTCCTTGTTGCAGGTCGACTGGTTGATGCTGCGCTTGCGCCCGAATTCGGTCTCCAGCGGTTCGACCGAGATGCAATTCGATTGCACCGAGCAATCGCCGCAGCCTTCGCAGACCGCGGAATTGATGAGCACGCGGCGCTGCGGATCCTCCATCGTTCCCCGTTTGCGGCGGCGGCGCTTTTCGGCGGCACAGGTCTGCACGAACACGATCGCCGAAGCGCCCTTCACCTGGCGCAGCGTCTTCTGGACCTCGTCGAGCTGGTCGCGATGCGCGGTCTTGGTGCCCGGCGCGATCTCGGCAGCCGGATAGGCGTCGGGATTTTCCGAGACGAGATAGATGTCGCGGATGCCCTCGCTGTGGAGCTGGAAGGTGATCTGCTGCGGCGACAGCTCGCCGTCGACGTGCTGGCCGCCGGTCATCGCGGTCGCGTCGTTGTAGAGGATCTTGTAGGTGATGTTGGCTTTCGACGCGATCGCCTGGCGGATCGCAAGGCTGCCGGAGTGGAAGTAGGTGCCGTCGCCGAGATTGGCGAACACGTGTTCTTCCTTGGTAAAGGGCGCCACACCTACCCACGGCACGCCCTCGCCGCCCATATGGGTGAAGGTTTCGGTGTTGCGGTCCATCCATAGCGCCATGAAATGGCAGCCGATGCCGGCGAAGGCGCGGCTGCCGTCGGGCACCTTGGTCGAGGTGTTGTGCGGACAGCCCGAGCAGAAATACGGCGTGCGGGTGATCGGCGCCACCGCCTGCATCTGGGTGGCCTGACGGCCGTTGAACCAGTCGGCCTTGGCGCGCAGCATCGCCGCGATTTCGGGGTTGAGATTGAGCCGCAGCAGCCGCTCGGTGAGCGAGCTTGCCAGCGAGGCGACGCTGAGTTCCTCGGCAAACGGCAGGAAGCGCTTGTCATGTTCGTCCATCTTGCCGACGATGCGGGGACGCACATCGTCGCGCCAGTTGAACAGTTCCTGCTTCACCTGGTTCTCGACGATCTCGCGGCGCTCTTCGATGATGAAGATTTCCTCGAGCCCGACGGCGAATTCGCGCACGCCTTCCGGTTCCAGCGGCCAGGGCATGCCGATCTTGTAAAGCCGCAAGCCGATCTTGGCGGCGACTTCCGGCGTCACCCCGAGTTCCCGCAGCGCCTGCCTTATGTCCTCGTAGCTCTTGCCCGAGGCCATGATGCCGAAGCGGGCGTTCGGCGAATTCATGGTGATGCGGTTGACCTTGTTGGCGCGGGCAAAGGCGACCGCAGCAAAACCCTTGTAGTCCTGCAGGCGCCGGTCCTGGTCGTAGCGGTCGTCGGGCCAGCGCAGATTGAGGCCGCCCGGCGGCATTTCGAAATCGGCCGGAATGACAAAAGGCTTCATCTCGTCGGTGAGATCGATCTCGGCCGTGGTCTCCACGGTTTCGGTGATCACCTTCATGCCGACCCAGCAGCCGCTGTAGCGCGACATCGCGATGCCGAGCAGGCCCATCTCGATCATTTCATGGATGCTGGAGGGATAAAGATAGGGCATCAGCGCGGAGATGAAGGCGTGGTCCGACTGATGCGGCACGGTGGAGGATTTCGCGCCGTGATCGTCGCCGGCCAGGCACAGCACGCCGCCGTTTTTCGCCGAGCCCGCGGCATTGCCGTGCCGGAACACGTCGCCGCAGCGGTCGACGCCGGGGCCCTTGCCGTACCAGATGCCGACCACGCCGTCGTGCCTGGCGCCGGGCGAAAGGTTGAGCTGTTGCGAGCCCCAGATCGCGGTGGCCGCGAGGTCTTCGTTCACGCCGGGCTGGAACTTGATGTTGTACTGCTCGAGGTGTTTGCGGGCGGCGAACAGTTGCTGGTCGTAACCGCCGAGCGGGGAGCCGCGATAGCCGCTGATAAAGCCCGCGGTATTGAGACCGCTGGCACGGTCGCGGCGGATCTGGGCCATCGGGAGGCGGACCAGCGCCTGGATCCCGGTCAGGAAGACGTGGCCTGACCCCTGGGTGTATTTCTGGTCGAGACTGATCGGACCCTGGTTGATTCCCATTCCACCCTCTTAAAGCCACCCTAAGCCTTCTCGATAAGTAAGCCTTGGCTCTGATGGCTGTTTTTAGCTAGTCAGGCCAATCGCCAAATCCAGTCTATGTCGGTTTTTGCGCCCAACGCATCACAATTCTCGGCAATGCAGCCCGGCGCTAGCCAAACGCAATTTCGTGCCGGAAATGGCGCCAGTCGTATTCGCTTTCTGTCGCCGCCGGGCGCGCTTGCGAAACGACGTGGCACTCTCGCTTGCGCGGTTTCGCGTTATAGTGCCGTCTGGGCGGGACAGATTGGTAAGGGAGGGCTTTGCGCAATGCGGGCGATTCTCGCGATCGTGCTTTTGTGCACCGCGTCAGCTTTTAGCCTGGCGCGGGCCGAACCCTCGTCGGAGACTGTCGCGCGCGGCCAGGCACTTGTGGTCGCGGCCGGTTGCGCGAGTTGCCATACCGCCGACCCCGCCAAACCGTTCGCCGGCGGCAAGCGCATCGACACCCCCTTTGGCGCGATCTATCCGCCGAACCTGACGCCGGACCGCGATACCGGGATCGGCGGCTGGAGCGATGATGATTTCTACAACGCGCTCCGTAACGGTGTCGCGCCCGACGGCTCGCGCTATTACCCGGCATTCCCCTATCCCTATTTCACCAAACTCACCCGCCAGGACTTGCTGGCGATCCGCGCCTACCTCGCGACGCTGACGCCGTTTGGCAATCCGCGGCGGCAGCCCGAACTGCGCTGGCCGCTCAATTACCGCGTGCTGATGCGCGGCTGGGATTATCTGTTTTTCCGGCCGGGTATATTCCAGCCGAACCAGCAGAAAAGTCCGGAGTGGAATCGCGGCGGCTATCTGGTCGAAGGTGTCGCGCATTGCGGCGCATGCCACACACCCAAAAACCTGTTCGGCGCCGACAAGCGCGCCCGAGCCTATGGCGGCGGCCTCGTGCAGGGATGGTTTGCGCCGCGCTTGGACGGCGCCGAGCGCAGCGGGCTCAAATCCTGGAGCGTCGACGACATCGTCGAATACCTCTCAAGCGCCCGCAACGGCAAAAGCCATGCCGACGGGCTGATGGCGGATGTCGTGGTCGATTCGACTTCGAAAATACCTGACGCCGATGTCCGGGCGATTGCGGTCTATCTGAAGGATCTTCCGGCCGGCGCACCGGAGCCAGCGGTGACGCCAGCGCCGGAGAGCGAGATGGCAGCGGGCAAAGCGATCTACGCCCATGCCTGCATCGCCTGCCATGAAGCGGACGGAAGCGGCGCGCCGCGAATCTATCCGCCGCTGCCCGGCAACGCCAATCTGCAGTCCGCCGATCCCTCCAGCACGCTTCGCATTATCCTCGATGGCGCGGAAACGGTGACGACACCGCGCACGCCCAACGCCGGATCGATGCCGGCCTATGCCGGGCAATTCTCCGATCAGGAGATCGCCGATGTCACCAATTACATCCGCAATTCCTGGGGCAACGCCGCGCCGCTGGTGACAGCCGCGCAGGTCAAGAAGGCGCGGCGAATGTGAACGGGACGGAGTTATTGATCGTCATTCCGGGGCGCGAGTGAGACGAGCGAACCTTCGATGTGCAATTGCGCATCTGAGGTCTGGTCCGGAGCCTGTCATCGGGCCGCGCTTTGCGCGGACCCGTTGGGACCATCCCGGAACAACGACATAAATAACCGTTGCGCTTTCGCTCGCCTTGCGTCAGCGGAACATCTTGTTCAACTCGCCGCCGGGATAGCCGTTGCCCAATTCGGTGAAGGTCCCCTTCTCCGCGATCTCGCGCGCTGCCCGCATGAAGCCCGCCCATGCAGTGCGCGCCAGCGAGCCGCCGACGCTGATGCGGCGGACGCCGAGATCGGCGGCTTCCGCGACGGAAAGGCCGGGCCAACCGAGCAGGAGATTGACCGGCTTTGGATCAACCGCCTTCACGACCGCGGATATCTGCTCCTTCGAGCGAATGCCCGGCGCGTAGAGACAATCGGCGCCCGCTTCGGAATAGGCCTTGAGGCGGTCGATTACCATGTCGAGGTCGGCCTGCCCGACCAGAAAACCCTCGCAGCGGCCGGTCAGCAACACCCCGCTGTTGTCGGCATCGATGGCGGCGCGCGCCGCCTTGATGCGTTCGATCGCCATCGCGCGATCGTACAGCGGCTTGGCGGCGTCTCCGGTGGAATCCTCGATCGACAATCCGGCGACGCCGGTCTTGACCGCACGCGCGACGTTGACGCCGACTTTCTCCGCCTTATGCGCAAAGCCGCCTTCGAAGTCGGCGTTGACGGGCAGATCGACCGCCGCGCACAGCGCGGTGAGATGCTCGCAGACTTCATCGAGCGTGACATGATTGTCCGCCTTTCCGATGGTCCAGGCAAAGCCGGCGCTGGTCGAGGCGAGCGCCTTGAAACCCAGATGCTGCAACGCCTTTGCGCTGCCGACATCGAAGGGGTTGGGCAGCACGAAGCAGCCGGTTTGGTGCATCTTGCGGAATGTGGCGCGCTTGTCTGCAGTTGTTGCCGGCATGTTACCTCCCTGTTATTTTTTGGCGATGCGAGGATATCCGCGCGTCGCTCGCAATGCTAGTGCAGCATCGGTTCCGATTGAATCAGAACCGAAGCTCTAGCTTCTTTTTTGACGCGCTTTCTTCACGCCAACCGGTATCCACCCCGCATCAAGTGCGGGGCAGGCTTTCGCTCGAAAACGCTCTAGTAGTGCGTGGCGCGGCTGTCCTTTGGCGCCTGCGCGCGATCGTTCATGCCATAGTCACGGATGACGCCGGCGATGCGCAGCCGGTAATCTTCGAAAATCGTCGCACGGCCCTTGCTCTGGGTTCGGCGATGCTGCGGCACGTTTCGCCATGCCGCTACCGCGTCCTCATCCCGGAAGAACGACAACGACAGGATCTTGCCTTTCTCGGTCAGACTCTCGAACCGTTCGATCGAAATGAAGCCGTCGATGGTCTCCAGGATCGGCCGCAGTTCGGCGGCAAGATCGAGATATTCCTGTCTGTGCTCCGGCCTGGGCCGGACTTCGAAGATCACAGCTATCATTTCAAGCCTCCTTTGCGCATCGGGCGACCTACAATGCCACCTTGCGCAGAAAAGTTCGCTCCTCCGCAAGGATGAACTTGTTCTGCTCGGCGAAGCCGAAATTGGCCATGCCCTCCTGGTCGGTGCGAAGCCGCGCGCGATAGGTCTCATAAGCCGCCAGGCTTTCGAACGAAATCAGCGCGAACGCGATGTTGTTGGTGCCTTCATGCGGCATCCAGTAGCCGACGAGATCGCCGCCGCAGCGGGGAATGATGGCAAGCCAGCGTTTGGCGTAGTCCTCGAACATCGCCCTCTTGAACGGATCGAGCTGGTAGCGGATGAGAACGGTGACGGCCATGGCAACCTCCGGGTGTTAATTGCCGTCATTGCGAGCGTAAGCGAAGCAATCCATTCTTCCTTTGTGGCCATGGATTGCTTCGCTGCGCTCGCAATGACGAGCCCAAGCACGAGCGTCAAACCTGACAATAGCCGCTTGATCGACGTCGATGCTTCGGTTATCATCGAACTATGAAAGCAGGTCCCGATATCGCCATGGTCGCCTCGCTGGTCGGCGATCCCGCCCGCGCCAACATGCTGACGGCGCTGATGACCGGCCGCGCGCTGACCGCGAGCGAGCTTGCGCACCAGGCCGGCATCACGCCGCAGACCGCAAGTTCGCATCTTTCGAAGCTCGAGGCCGGCGGCCTGATCGAGCCGGAGAAGCAGGGCCGCCACCGCTACTATCGCCTCACCGATCCCGATGTTGCCGGCGTGCTCGAGGGGCTTGCCGGCCTTGCCGCGCGCGCCGGCCACATGCGGGTGCGGACGGGACCGAAGGATCCCGAGCTGCGCCGCGCGCGGATCTGCTACGATCATCTGGCCGGCGATCTCGGCGTGCAGATGCTCGACAGCATGAGAAAGCAGCGGCTGGTCCGCCAGAGCAAGCAGGCGATCGAGCTGACCGCCGAGGGCAAGCGCTTCATGGCCAGCGCGCTGCAGATCGATGCGGCAATGCTCGCCCATCCGCGCCGTCCGGTCTGCAAGGCCTGCCTCGACTGGAGCGAGCGGCGCCATCATCTCGCCGGCACGCTCGGGGCCGCCGTCATGAGGCGGTTCACCGAGTTGAAATGGGCCGCGCGCGATACCACCCCCGGCAGCCGCGTGGTCAATTTTTCGCGAAACGGCGAGAAGCGGTTTGCGGCGCTGTTTGGCGATGGCCAATAGCACTGCCGCTGATCCGTAAAGACGTGATGATTTGGCGCTCCTGACAAATCTCCGGGATAGCCTGCATTCATTCCGCGTTCAGGTCAGCGCCCCTAAGCTCGCGCCATTCGACGGGTCGCAATTGTGTCGAATCTTGCGTGGATAAATATCAGGCGCCGCGTCGCGGCCCGACCAAGGGAGAAAACATGAAATATCTTTTCGCAGCAGTGATGGTTGCCGGCACAGTCGCGGGCTTTGGTGCGGCCAATGCCGCCGGCGGTTGCGGCGCCGGCTTCCATCGTGGCCCCTACGGCGGATGCCAGCCCAATCGCGGCGTTGTCGTGGTCGAGCCGGTCGTAGTCGCGCCGGCCCCCGTCGTGGTGGTGGCCCCCGGTCGCGTCTGCCCCCTCGGCTTCA
>CAVZWE010000037.1:0-138596 GCA_963778925.1 uncultured Alphaproteobacteria bacterium
TGGAAGCCCAACGTGCTGAGCGCCGACCAGGACGCGACGGTCGTGGTCCTGAGCGAGCTGATCATCCCCGCGACCGACACCCCCGGGGCGAAGGCCGCCCTCGTCAACCGCTTCGTGGACGCCGTGCTCGAGGACGCCGACCAACACGAGCGAAAGGAGTTCCTGCGCGGGCTCGAGTGGACCAACCTCAAGAGCCGCGAGCTCTTCGGCGCCGAGTTCAAATCGGCCACGGCCGCGCAGCAGACCGAGCTCCTCACCGCGATGAGCTCCGACCAGCCGGCAACGAGCGCCGACCTTCTGGGACGCGACTTCTTCAGGGCGATCAAGGCGCAATCGCTCACAGCAACGCAGCCCTTGGTTTTTAGGTCAGCCTGCGATCATCACACATGCCGACTATCGCCGACGTGTACGACGTTCTCGCTGCGTTGGACAACCGTCCTTGGAGCTGCAAGCTCTAAGCGTGAGCGCCTTCATTGAAGGTTGTTTTAGTAGCGGCATCCGTGAAGGCTGCGCCACTGCTTTCCCTGAATTGAAAAGCAATCTCGTCAAGAGCACGCTGTCCCCACTCTTCTGCCTTCGCTAACCAAAACTCTCTACGTTCTGATTCTAACAGGGCGCGCTCTCGGCACATCAGTTCCTGATTACGGATTTCAATGAGCTTATTCATTCACTTCACTCCCCAAGCGTGAAGCCAATTTACCCACGTATCTTTGCAGAGTCGTGACAGAGTGTCTTGTCAATTCAGGTTGCAAAGAATTACAGGTTAGCCGTCCCCGTCGGAGGCACTGGCGCAGGCATTCCAGCACGGCACCATTACTGCGGCAAAAGCAGGTCTCAGGTTTGAACATTTTCGCTACTTCCTCGTCATACCTATAGGGAGAGCTGCAATGGACAAAGACGGCGACCGCGAGAGCTCGAAGCGAAGCTCGAACGATCCCGAAGATTGGCTGCGGACCAAACTGATCCCGTAACACAAGGGTGGCTGTTTGCTTTGGTCCGAGACTTGGAACGCCGTCTTCAGGATCGACCCTGAGTCATGGCGCGTTGGCTTATCCGCGCTTGAAACAAGCCCAAAAGCAAAGAAATGACCCCAGCGGAGGGGGAGCGCTGGGGTCACTTAGCTGGACGAATTAAGAGGGCTGCGGCGTCCAGCTACTTTCAAAAATATCTAAGGTCGACCGTTCCTGCAAGATCTTGAAATCAAGGCAACGGAGACGGACGCCTCGGGGTTTAAAAATCCCAAAGCCCTCGACAAAAGCACTTGCAGTCGATGTTGCATTGCAGCCCCTGGGTTTCAACCTTGCCGCCGCGGATACACGGGGATCAAGCGCACCCCTACCTGCACTACGTTCTTTCTACGTTGGCGTGGTAGGCAGATCGATGGGATTGAAGCAGACCGTCGGCTCGCGAACGATAACCGTCTTCCCTTGAAGATACGCTGCGCATACGGTTCTCGTTGGTGTTCATCAATTCTCGTCTGTTGTTTTCAGCAGAGAGGCAGACGTTGCGATTGCCACAGGTCGCGCAGCGCAACAGCCACTGATCGGGAAAATGAGTTCGACAGGCGTCGAAGAGGTAGCGAGTTGGTTGTAAAAGATAGGATGAAGCCATCTGCGCACCGTTAGTCATCAGCTAGTTGTTGTCGGGTACGCAACTCGGCGATTTGCCGTCCCGCTTTTATCAAACCTGAAGAATCCCTTGTCCCCCTATGGCTGCATGCCTGTATCGCGACCGCGCAGAGCACTCCATTAACTGAGGGGAGAACTTCGACGCCCAATCACCTAGCAGCAGGTCAATCGAGCAAAGATCTTGGGAGCGTTTGATTGGTAGCGGAGCGATATCATATTACATCTATATTACGACAAGATTTATCCAGACAAACTATTGATATATAAGTGATATTTGTAATACGTTTTGGATTTCCCGGAGCCGGGCACCCGTGAAGATCAGCAAGCGAAGGGCGGCGGCGGCGTGCGGCCCGATCACGGTGCGGCGGCTGGCTTCTTTCGGCGCGTGCTTGGCCTCGGGCTTGGCGGCGTCCACCGTGTAGGGCAATCCGATCGTCTCAGCCTCCCGGATCGCTTCCCCGATCTGCGCAAGCTCTGGTGTCGTCAGGTACCGCTCGCGGCCTTCTTCCGGGAAATACTCGATCCCCCGACAGGGATTGAAGCCGAGCGGGACAACATGGGTCTTGCCCGCAAAGGTAAAAAGGCTGCTGAGAACCCGGAGCAACCGGTTCGCTTGGTAGGGAGTGTGGGCATTCTTGCTGTGCAGCCGCTGAATTTCGGCGGATGTTATCTTGTCGGCCTTTCGCTTCCCGATTTCCGGAGAAGCCAGCCGCTCCAGCAAATCGCGGTATGATTTGGCGGACGATGCCGAACGCTTGGCCGCTACATGCTCAGTCAGGAATTGTTCGGCAACCTCTGCGAAGGTTGACGCGCGCTTTTCAGCGGCCCGGTGGGCTGCCGGATCGGCGCCGTGGGCAACCGAGCCAAGTGTTTTCTTAGCCAGCGTACGGGCCTCGTCTGGCGTGATGGTGCCAGCCTTAGCCAGCGTAAGACGCCTTGTAGGGGCGCTGCGCCCGCTGCCAGCGCGATATTTCACGACATAGGACATTGCGCCCGTCGATTGAACCCGCACTCCAAAGCCCGATAGGGAGCCATCCCAAACGAAATATTCGTCCGGGCGCGGCTTGAGGCTGTCAATTAGCCGTTTGGTGATCTGAGAGGTTGCCACCGAGCGCTCTCCAGGAACCACGGAACCACCGAGTAACCACCGCGCGGGAATCACCGGTAATCTCAAGGAAACACCGTAAAGCAGAAAGTCCTTATATCAATGGCATTCTTGACATTTCAGAAATGCTGAGTAATCTCAGCATATTACGGACCTCAAATTGGTAATGGAGAGGTCGACAGTTCAATCCTGTCTGGCAGCACCATCCGGTTTGCCGCTGCCGGAAGCACGCGCCGCGCGCGCGCCGCAACCGGTTAGCCCTTGCACTGCCGTGAGGCCGAATGGCGATGCTGCAATCCACCCTCGATCAATTGCGCGCGCGACTGGAAGCGGCCTTGCAGATTTCCGACCCGCGCGCCGAGCCATGGGTCGCCCTGACCAATGCGGTCGATCTTGACGGGCGCGTGTCGGAGAGCACGCATAACAAGATCGTCATGACGCTGGTCGGCCTTCAGAACGAGCCGGCGGTTGGCCATGTCCCGCCGGCGAGCCCCGCGGCGGGCACGCGGGCCGTGCCGCCGCTGCGTCTGAATGCATTTGTCTTGCTGCTGGCCAATTTCACCGGGAGCCATTACGCAACCGGGCTGCGCATGATTTCGCGCACGATGATCTTCTTCCACCAAAATCCTGTCTTCATTCCCGATCGCGTGCCCGGGCTGCCGGCAGGGGCCGACAACATCATGCTGGATTTCGTCAATCTCGATCTGGCACAGACCAATGACCTGATGGCGATGCTCGGCCTGAAATACCTGCCATCCGCGCTCTACAGGATGAGGACATTGGCGCTCACAAGCGATGTCCAGTGAATAGCCGCGAGGCGCAAGCTCGCTGCTCTTATCCATAAGGGCGTTGACCACGACATGATGCCGCTGGATCAGATCATGCAGATGCAGCGCCAGCCGGGACGATCCCGACTGCTTGCCCCATGATTTACCGCAAGGCGGCCGTCGCTGCCCGCTGCGAAAATGCCTTGTTTGGTTTTTGGCGAGGGCACACATGACAAAACCTGTTCCTGACAAGGCGGAGATCGCGCTCGAATACCCGGACAAGCTCTATGTCGGAACATTCGAACGCTCCTCGCGATTCGAGGCCCACCTCGATCCGACCGGATTCGCACTGGTGCTCGAACACCCCGGGGCCGATGACGTCCGCAAGTCGATCCACCTGCACATCAACTTCGGTCTGTTCGCCGGCATTCTGAGCGAACTCGCCTCAAGCGTCGGCCGCATTCCGAGGGAGGATTTCCTGCATCGCGATCAGCTGGCGCGAGCGGTCGATCAATTGCATCAGGCGCTTGGCACGCCCAAAGCGACGGCGCGGACCGGCAAAAATTAAGGCTTCTTTAGGGTCCGATTAAGGTTCCATTCATCACGGAATAGTGTTGTTGCACAATGGGTTAGGTTGTCGGCCGGTGTGGCCGATGAGTGACAGCATTTTGCGCGGAATCTGTCTACCTGCGCGCCATGAATGGGGCCGACACGCGGCGCCTCTCAAAAATGATCTGTTGGAGAACAAGACTAATGAAGAAGTTTCTACTCGGTACTGTGGCCCTCGTCGCTCTCGGCGCGACCGTGCCAGCACTCGCAGCCGATCTCGCGGCTCGCCCCGCCTACACCAAGGCTCCGGCCTATATGGCGCCGATCTACAACTGGACCGGCTTCTACATCGGTGGTCACATCGGCGGCGCATTCGATGGCGACAACAGCTTCCTCGGCACCACCGGCAACGGCAATGACGGCCGCTTCCTCGGCGGTCTGCAGGCCGGCGCCGACTATCAGTTCGCGCCGAACTGGGTGCTCGGCATCGAGGGCCAGTTCAGCTGGCTCGGCAACAACAACAATGGCGTTGCCTTTACCGGTGCAGGCTTGGGTTACGTCTACACCAACAACCAGCGTGGCCTTGGCTCGGTGACCGGCCGTGTCGGCTACACCTGGGGTCCGGCCCTGCTCTACGTCAAGGGCGGCTATGCCTACTCCGACTACAACGAATCTCTGACACTCGGCGGCGTGCCGCAGGCGTTCGCGCTCAACAGCAGCCATCACGATGGCTACACCGTCGGCGCCGGCCTCGAATACATGTTCGCGCAGAACTGGTCGGCCAAGGTCGAGTATCAGTTCTACGATTTCGGCAAGACCAACTTCGTGACGCCAGCCGTGCTGACGGCTTTCGGCAGCACCCGCAACGACGAACATACGGTGAAGGCCGGCATCAATTATCGCTTCAACTGGGGTGGCCCGGTGGTCGCGAAGTACTGATCGCGGTCTGATCCAAATACTTCGGAAGGGCCGGCCTCGCGCCGGCCCTTTTTTGTTTCCGACCGACAGCAAGTACGCAAAGCCGATTCAGACCATTGCTTCGCAAATCAGCCTGCGCGCGATTTCGCCATGCGCCGCAGGCAGCAGCCTGCGCGCATGGCGCATGGTTTCGTCGGTCTTGGGACCGGTTTGTCGATGCCGCCATGGTTTTTCGACTGGCGCGGCGCCGAATGTGCGGCTAAGCCGGTACCGGATAATTGCGGCGCGAAATGATGCATTCAAAGACAGACACGATTCAGTCCTCGGCCGAGGCGCTGCGCTACCCCTGGGAGAATCATCCGGGTCCGGATCAGGTCGTCGAGGTGATGCCGGGCGTCCTGTGGGTCCGGCTCAAGCTGCCGTTCCGGCTCAATCACGTGAACATCTATCTGCTCGCCGACGGCGACGGCTGGGCGATGGTGGATTCCGGATTCGGCAACGAGGAAACGATCGCGGCCTGGACCGCGCTGTTCGAGGGCCCGCTGGCGCACGTCAGGATCACCCGCCTGATCGTGACCCATTCGCATCCCGATCACGTCGGCCTCGCCGGCTGGATCGTCGAGCGCTTCAACTGCCCGCTCCATATGTCGCAGGTGGAATACCTGCAGTCGGTCTACCATCAGAACCGCGGCACCGAGGAGCGCCGCAACGCGCAGCGCCTGTTCTTCCGCCGTCACGGCATGGACGAGGGTTTGACCGACAAACTGCTCGGCCGCGGCCAGGATTATCTGAAGCGGGTTTCGATCCTGCCGCCTTCCTATCGGCGCATCTCGCACGGCGATGAAATTTCCGTCGGCACCCGGCGCTTCAAGGTGGTTACCGGCGGCGGCCATGCGCTGGATCAGGTGATGCTGTATTGCGCCGCCGACAAACTGTTCCTGTCGGCCGATCAGGTGCTGAGCAAGATTTCGCCCAATGTCAGCGTCTGGGCGGTGGAGCCCGACCAGAACTCGCTCGGCGAATATCTGGCGTCACTGGCGAGCCTGACCACGACGCTGCCCTATGACGTCATCGTGCTGCCCGGCCACGGCGTGCCGTTCTACGGATTGAAGACGCGGATCAAGCAACTGGCCGATCATCACGAGGACCGCTGCCGGCTGATCGCCGAGGCCTGCCGGGAAACCCCGCAAACGTCGAAGGAACTGGTGCCGGTGGTGTTCCACAAGCATGTGCTCGACGTGCACCAGATGGGCTTTGCCGCCGGCGAACTGATCGCCCATGTCAATTACATGCTGGTCGAAGGCCGCCTGACGGCCGAGGAAACCGACGGCGTGCTGCGCTTCCGGACGACGTGATGAAACCAACCGGTAAAAGCTGAACCTCCCGGTTAGGTCGACCGTAGTCTTGATGGCCTTGGATGGGATGGCCGAGATACCCCCGAAGGAAGGAATGAGTAAAAATGCCGGCGGCAGCAAGACGCAGCTAGCGGCTTGATCGGGATCAAGTTTCGGTCCGCGCCTCACACAACCCAGCCCCCGGCCAACGGGCTACCGGTGGCCCAATTCCGGCTCGACATCGATCCTGGAAACACTCTAAATGAGGACTCAAGCCGCTTCGGCATCACGCCCCGTTCCAGGTTTTGCGATGGATTACAGCCAATTCTTCAGCACCGCCCTCAGCCGCCTGCATGAGGAGCGGCGCTACCGGGTCTTCGCGGATCTCGAGCGCATCGCCGGTCGGTTCCCGCATGCGGTCTGGCATTCCCCCAAGGGCGAACGCAACGTCGTGATCTGGTGCTCCAACGATTATCTCGGCATGGGCCAGCATCCCAAGGTGGTCGGCGCCATGGTCGAAACCGCCACGAGAGTGGGCACCGGCGCCGGCGGCACCCGCAACATCGCGGGCACCCATCACCCGCTGGTGCAGCTCGAGCAGGAACTGGCCGATCTGCACGGCAAGCAGGCCGCGCTGCTGTTTACCTCCGGCTACGTCTCGAACCAGACCGGCATCGCCACCATCGGCAAGCTGATCCCGAATCTGCTGATCCTGTCGGATGCGCTCAATCACAATTCGATGATCGAAGGCATCCGGCAGTCCGGCTGCGAGCGCCAGCTGTTCCGCCACAGCGACATGGCGCATCTGGAGGGACTGCTGCGCGCGGCGGGGCCGGAGCGGCCGAAACTGATCGCCTGCGAAAGCCTGTATTCGATGGACGGCGATATCGCGCCGCTTGCAAGGATCTGCGATCTCGCCGAGCGCTATGGCGCGATGACCTATGTCGACGAGGTTCACGCGGTCGGCATGTATGGCCCGCGCGGCGGCGGCATCGCCGAGCGCGACGGCGTCATGCACCGCATCGATATCGTGGAAGGCACGCTCGCCAAGGCGTTCGGTTGCCTCGGCGGCTATATCGCCGCAAGTTCCGACATCGTCGATGCGGTGCGCTCCTATGCGCCCGGCTTCATCTTCACCACCGCGCTGCCGCCGGCGATCTGTTCGGCGGCCACCGCCGCGATCCGGCACCTGAAAACCTCGAACTGGGAACGCGAGCGCCATCAGGATCGCGCCGCCCGCGTCAAGGCGATCCTGACCGCGGCGGGGCTGCCGGTGATGTCGAGCGACACCCATATCGTGCCGCTGTTCGTCGGCGATCCCGAAAAATGCAAGCGGGCCTGCGACCTCCTGCTGGAACAGCACGGCATCTACATCCAGTCGATCAATTACCCGACGGTGGCCAAAGGCACCGAGCGGCTGCGCATCACGCCTTCGCCCTATCACGACGACGGTCTGATCGATCAGCTCGCCGAAGCGCTGTTGCAGGTCTGGGAGCGTCTCGGCCTGCCGCTGCACAAGAAATCGCTGGCGGCCGAATAACCTTAATCGCGCCTGCACGGCGAAATGCGCGATCCGGACCGGTCGCAAACGATGCTTTGCCGGTGTATTCCGGCTATACTCCCTTCCTGGCCTGCGTTTGCGATGGCGCGGGCTCAACGTTTAGGGAGTAAGCAGCGATGCTGCACGACTGGGGCGTGATCGCAGCCGCCTTCGGCTACATCGGGTTCCTGTTTCTGGTTGCGAGCTACGGCGACCGCCTGTCGCCGACGCAGCGCGGCCGCGCCAGCGCGCTGATCTATCCGCTGTCGCTGGCGATCTACTGCACCTCCTGGACGTTCTTCGGCTCGGTCGGATTCGCCACCCGCACCAGCGTGGATTTTCTCGCGATCTATATCGGCCCGATCCTGATGATCGCGCTCTGCACGCCGCTCGTCCGCCGCGTGATCCGGCTGGCGAAATCGCAGAACATCACCTCGATCGCCGATTTCATCGGCGCGCGCTACGGCAAGAGCCAGGCGGTTGCCGCCACCGTCGCCCTGATCGCGATCATCGGATCGGTTCCCTACATCGCGCTCCAGCTCAAGGCGGTGGCGTCATCGCTTGAAACCATCCTGAGCGAAGATCAGGCCTTCTCTTCGATTCCGATCATCGGCGACATCGCCTTGATGGTCACGCTGGCGATGGCGGCGTTCGCGGTGCTGTTCGGAACCCGCCAGACCGATGCGACCGAGCATCAGCACGGCCTGATGCTGGCGGTCGCCACCGAATCCATCGTGAAGCTGGTGGCCTTCATCGCGGCCGGTGCCTTCGTCACGTTCTGGATGTTCAGCCCCCATGAACTGATCGAACGCGCGATGAAGACGCCGGAGGCGGTGCGCGCCATCAATTATACGCCGTCGATCGGCAATTTCCTCACCATGGTGCTGCTGTCGTTCTGCGCGATCATGCTGTTGCCGCGCCAGTTTCACGTCAGCGTGGTGGAGAATTCCACCGATGCCGAGGTCGGCCGGGCGCGCTGGCTGTTTCCGCTCTATCTGGTCGCCATCAACCTGTTCGTGATTCCGATCGCGCTCGCCGGACTGATAACCTTTCCGTTCGGCGCGGTTGACAGTGACATGTATGTGCTGGCGTTGCCGATGGAGGGAAGTGCCGATCTGCTTAGCGTCGGCGTCTTTGTCGGCGGCCTGTCGGCAGCGACCGCCATGGTGATCGTGGAATGCGTCGCGCTCTCGGTCATGGTCTCGAACGATATCGTGGTGCCGCTGGTGCTGCAGCGAGGCACGCAATCGCGCGCCGGCCAGAAGGATTTCGGCGACTTCCTGCTCAGGGTTCGCCGCTTTGCGATTTTCGGCATCATGGCGATGGCGTATTTCTACTACCGCGCGCTCGGCAATACCCAATTGGCGGCGATCGGGCTGTTGTCGTTTGCGGCGATCGCGCAGCTCGCGCCTTCGTTCTTCGGCGGCCTGTTCTGGCGGCGCGCCACCGCGCGCGGCGCCATCGGCGGCATGCTGGCCGGCGTCGCCGCCTGGGTCTACACGCTGTTTCTCCCGAGCTTCCTGGACGGCAATACCGCGGGCCTGCTGCTGCTGCAGCACGGTCCGTTCGGCATCGAGGCGTTGCGGCCGCAGGCGCTGTTCGGCGCCGATCTGCCGCCGCTGCTGCATGGCGTGCTCTGGTCGCTTTCGCTCAACCTTGTGACCTATGTCGTGCTGTCGCTGGCGCGCCAGCCGTCCTCGATCGAACGCTTGCAGGCCGACCTGTTCGCGCCGAGCGCACTGGCGCCGACGACGCCGACATTCCGGCGCTGGCGCACCACGGTGACGGTGCAGGATATCCAGAGCACGGTGGCGCAATATCTCGGCCCCGATCGCGCCCGCCATTCGTTCGAGGCCTTCGCGACCGCCCGCAACGCCAGTCTCGAACCGGCGGCGCCGGCCGACTTCGAGTTGCTGCAGCATGCCGAGCATCTGATCGCGTCCTCGATCGGGGCGGCATCATCGCGGCTGGTGATGTCGCTGCTGCTGCGCAAGCGCACCGTCTCCGCCAAGGCGGCGCTGAAGCTGCTCGACGATTCTCATGCCGCGCTGCATTTCAATCGCGAGATATTGCAGACCGCGCTCAATCACGTGCGGCAGGGTATCGCGGTGTTCGATCCGGAATTGCAGTTGATCTGTTCCAACCGGCAGTTCGGCGAAATCCTCGGCCTGCCGCTGCACCTCGTGCAGATCGGGATTCCGTTGCGGGAAATCCTCGAATTCATGGCGGCGATGAGCCCGCCCGGGTTCGGCGACAGCGAAACTTCGATGGAGCGGCGCCTCGCCGCCTATACCACCGAAGGCGAACCCTATCTGGAACGTCTGCCGGATCGGCACATGGTGATCGAGGTGCGCTCCAACCGGATGCCCGGCGGCGGGCTTGTCATCACCTTTTCCGACGTCACCCCCTCCTTCGAGGCTGCCGAAGCGCTGGAGCGCTCCAACGCAACCCTGGAAAAGCGCGTGCGCGATCGCACCGAGGAACTCACGCGCCTGAATTCGGAACTGGCGCAGGCCAAGAGCACCGCCGAGGACGCCAACATCTCGAAGACGCGCTTTCTGGCCGCGGCAAGCCACGACATCCTGCAGCCGCTGAACGCCGCGCGGCTCTATGTCACGAGCCTGGTCGAGCGCCAGAACGGCGGCGAGGATTCCCGGCTGGTCGAAAACATCGACAATTCGCTGGAGGCGATCGAGGAAATCCTGGGCGCGCTGCTGGATATTTCGCGGCTCGATGCCGGCGCCATGACGCCGTCGATCACGAGCTTCAAGATGGCCGACCTGATGCGCTCGCTGGAGATCGAATTTGCGCCGATCGCCCGCGCCAAGGGGCTGGAGCTGACCTTCGTGCCCTGTTCGCTGCCGGTGGAATCCGATCGTCTGATGCTGCGGCGATTGCTGCAGAACCTGATCTCCAACGCCATCAAATATACCCCGCGCGGCCGCGTGCTGGTCGGTTGCCGGCGTCACGGCCAATCGCTGCAGATCGGCGTCTATGACACCGGCGTCGGCATTCCCGTCGTCAAGCGCGGCGAGATCTTCAAGGAATTTCACCGGCTCGAGCAGGGCGCGCGGATTGCGCGCGGTCTCGGCCTCGGACTGTCGATCGTCGAGCGCCTCGCCCGCGTCCTCAACCACGGCATCGCGCTCGACTCCACCAGCAGCGGCGGCTCGGTGTTTTCGGTGACGGTGCCGACGGCGAAGGCGGTCAATTACACCGCCGCGGTCACCAGCGCGACGCCGCTTTCCAGGACGCCGATGAGCGGCTCGCTGATCGTCTGCATCGAGAACGATCCGGCGATCCTGGACGGCATGAAAACCCTGCTGACGGCCTGGGACGCCGAGGTCATCGCGGTGGCCGATCCCGATGCCGCGATCGAGGCGATCGAGGCCGCGGATGCGCCGGTGACCGGACTTTTGGTCGACTATCATCTCGACCGCGGCAATGGCGTCGCCGCGATCCGTGACATCCGCCGCCGCTTCGGCGAGAACATTCCGGCAATCCTGATCACCGCCGACCGCAGTCCGCATGTGCGGGCCGCAGCGCGCGAGGAAAATATCGCGGTGCTCAACAAGCCGGTCAAACCGGCATCGCTGCGGGCGTTGCTGGGCCAGTGGCGCACCCAGCAGATGGTGGCGGCGGAGTAGTCCTTCTCCCTCGCCCCGCACTTCGCGGGGAGAGGTGCACCGCGTATCCGCCGATTCAGTTAAGGGCAGCTGGCATCATTGCGCTGGCGGCGTACTTTGCCGCCACTGGCCGCCGGCGATTTTCGCCGCCGCGATCACCGCTTGCGTCCGGCTCTCGACGCCGAGCTTCTGCAGGATCGCCGATACATGCGCCTTGATGGTCGCTTCCGACACGCCAAGCTCGTAGGCGATCTGCTTGTTGAGCAGCCCCTCCGACAGCATCATCAGCACCCTCACCTGCTGCGGGGTCAGCGTCACCAGCCGGTCGCGCAGGCGCGTCATGTCCGGATCGGCGGCCGACGACAGATCGGTGTCCGGCGGAACCCAGACGTCGCCCTCCATCACCTTCACGATCGCGTCGCGCAGCGTCTCGACCCCGAACCGCTTGGGAATGAAGCCGGAGGCGCCGAAATCGAGCGAGCGGCGGATCGTGCCGCCGTCGTCGCTGGCGGACACGATCACCACCGGGATCGCCGGATATTGCGCGCGCAGATAAATCAGGCCGGAAAAACCCGAGATCCCCGGCATGGTCAGATCGAGCAGGATCAGATCGACGTCGGAATCCTGTTCGAGCAGCGCGGTCAGATCCTCGAACGAGCCGGCTTCGTCGATCTTTGCCGAAGTCACGACGCTTGCGACCGCCTGCCGCAAGGCATCGCGAAACAGCGGATGGTCATCGGCAATGACGAGATGGGTGTTGGCGACGGCAGTCATTTTTTTCTTGCAAGAGGGTTGCGGCAAGCCCGTGATCGCTTTTTTTGGGCTTGCCAGGCGAATTTTTTCTTGTGCTATCAATTGTCCTCTCATGGGCCGTGGCATGCAAGCATACAATAATGCCACGCGACAATGCAGTTAATCCGCGCGATTTGTGCGTCGCAATAGGCGCCGGCGTCGGAGGTGACCGCAGTCCAGCATGTCGCTGGTCTCTCAGACATAGAAGTGCGAAGGGCCAAAAGTCTTATTGGGAGAGGTTTCACGGCGATGTTACCGTGAGCCGAAGCCCATGCCTCAACCTGGCCAAGTCCGGCGCATGGGGGCGAACCACGCAACAACGATTTCGGGGAGCGATACAAAATGTCGACACTGGCTGCAACGCAAACAAGAACCGGAGGCATGACGAAGGACGAACGTTTCGTCATTCTCGCTTCCTCGCTCGGTACCGTTTTCGAATGGTATGACTTCTATCTCTACGGATCGCTCGCCCCCATCATCGGCGCGCAGTTCTTCTCCGCCTATCCGCCGGCCACCCGCGACATCTTCGCGCTGCTGGCCTTCGCCGCCGGCTTCCTGGTGCGGCCGTTCGGCGCCATCGTGTTCGGGCGCATCGGCGACATCGTCGGACGCAAATACACCTTCCTCGTCACCATCCTGATCATGGGTCTGTCGACCTTCATCGTCGGCCTGCTGCCGAACGCGGCGACCATCGGCTTTGCCGCGCCGGTCATCCTGATCGGGTTGCGGCTGGCGCAGGGTCTCGCGCTCGGCGGCGAGTATGGCGGAGCCGCCACCTATGTGGCCGAGCATTCGCCGAACGGCAAGCGCGGCTACTACACCTCGTTCATTCAGACCACCGCGACGCTCGGCCTGTTCCTGTCGCTGCTGGTGATCCTGTTTACCCGCACCGCCATCGGCGAGACCGATTTCGCGGCCTGGGGCTGGCGCGTTCCGTTCCTGGTCTCGGTCGCCCTGCTGGCGATCTCGGTCTGGATCCGGCTGCGCCTGAATGAATCGCCGATTTTCCAGAAGATGAAGGACGAGGGCAAGAGCTCGAAGGCGCCGCTGACCGAAGCCTTCGCCAACTGGAGCAATGCCAAGATCGTCATGCTGGCGCTGCTCGGCGGCACCATGGGTCAGGGCGTGGTCTGGTACACCGGCCAGTTCTACGCGCTGTTCTTCCTGCAATCGATCCTGAAGGTCGACGGCTACACCGCCAACCTCCTGATCGCCTGGTCGCTGCTGTTCGGCACCGGCTTCTTCGTCGTGTTCGGTGCGCTGTCGGACAAGATCGGCCGCAAGCCGATCATCCTGGCCGGCTGCCTGATCGCGGCGCTGACCTTCTTCCCGATCTTCCGGATGATCACCACCAACGCCAACCCGGCGCTGGAAAAGGCCATCGAAGGCGACCAAGGTCGAGGTCGTCGCCGATCCCGCAGGCTGCGGCGATCTGTTCAACCCGGTCGGCACCCGCGTGTTCACGGCACCTTGCGACACCGCCCGCGCCTTCCTCGCTCAGTCCTCGGTCAAGTATTCGACCTCGTATGGCGCCGCAGGCTCCGGCGTGAAGGTGATGGTGAACGGCAAGGACGTGCCGTACACCGATGCGAAGACCAGCAACCCGGCCGTGGCCGCGGCCGTGGCCGCTGCGGGCTATCCCAAGGCGGGCGACGCCGGCATCGTGAAGATGTCGAACCCGTTCGATATCTTCCGTCCGCAGGTTGCGGCGATCATCGGACTGCTGTTCATCCTGGTGATCTTCGTCACCATGGTGTACGGGCCGATCGCGGCGATGCTGGTCGAACTGTTCCCGACCAAGATCCGCTACACCTCGATGTCGCTGCCCTATCACATCGGCAACGGCTGGTTCGGCGGATTGTTGCCCGCGACCGCGTTCGCGATCGTGGCCTCGACCGGCGATATCTATGCGGGTCTCTGGTATCCGATCATCTTCGCCTCGATCACCGCGGTCGTCGGCTTCTTCTTCCTGCCGGAGACCAAGGACGTCGACATCAAGACCAACTGACATTTGTTCGAGCGGCAACCGCCGCTCGAACAAGACTGATACGGCAAACCGGCCGCGGATCGCTCCGCGGCCGGTTTTGCTTTTGCGCTTCGGATCAGCAGTCGCACCGACAAACTGCAGCACGATCTCGCGGCGGTGCGGGCGCGTGCGATGCTCGATCAGGTAGATCGCCTGCCATGTTCCCAGCGCCAGCTCGCCCCTGAGCACCGGGATCTGCAGCGAGGTCGCCGTCAGCATGGTCTTGACATGCGCGGGCATGTCGTCGGGACCTTCGGTGTCGTGGCGCCATCCGGCATCCTCCGGCGCGAGGCGATCGAAGCGCCGTGGTCAAATCGACCAGCACCGTCGGATCGGCGTTTTCCTGGATCGTCAGCGACGCCGAGGTGTGGCGGATGAACAGCGTCACCGCGCCTTCGCTCGCGCCGGCATCCTCGACAAATTTCGCGACCTCGGCGGTGAGATCGGTAAAGCCGCGCCCGGAGGTGTGAACCGTCAGCAGCGACGACACGATGGTGGTGGCGCTGACAGTGGATGACGGAGAACGCGAGAGCGATTTGGGTGACGTCATGAATTATCTCTCAACACGGTCGTCCCGGCGAACGCCGGGGAGACCCATACTCCGCGGCCTCTCGATTGCGGGCGGTCGGAGTTGATACCTTCCATAAACAATCGAGAGCGGTGGTTATGGGTCCCTGCTTTCGCAGGGACGACTCGCGGAGTATCCGACTATGGCGTCTCTCAAATCTTGCCGGTGACGTCCTTCTGCATCCGGTTGGCCATCTCGACCAGCCGCCGCCATGCCTGCTCCAGAAACGACATCACGCGATCCATGTCGCGGTCGCTCGGCAGCGGAATTTCGATCTTGCGTTCGCCATCGGCCACTTTCGGCTCGGGCTTTTTCAGCGAATCCGCCTTCGGCAGCGGCTCGTCGATCTTGCCGGCGACAGCAGGCTCGCGCGCCGCCAGCTCCGCCTTCAGTTTTTCATTGTCGGCCTGCAGCCGGCCGATTTCGGCATCGAGCGCGGCGCGTTCGTCGGGCACGGCATAGCAGGCCCAGCCCGCGCCGCTGTTGCTGCAGGTCGACACCGCGCCGGTGCGGGTATCGAGCCTGATCACGCCATCGGTGACCGGCGACAGCGTATAGCGGCCGTTCTCGCTATCCGGCATCGTTTGCGCGGCGGCGGCGCCAAGGACGCCAATGCAGATCATCGGCGGCCGCGATGGAGCTGGAAAATTTCGAGGGCGATGTCGCTGTCATCATGAGATTGCTCCGCCTCAAAACCGATAAGAACTCCCTCATCCCGCAGGCGATCCTACACCTGCGAACGGTAGGGCGCGCGGCCGGATTTCAACGCGTCCGCGAGCAATTCGATCCGATCCTGTCCCCAGAATACCTCGCCGTCGAGCACATAGACCGGCGATCCGAACACATCGGCGGCCAGCGCATCCTGCCGGTTCTGCTCGTAGGCCGCGCTGATCTCGTCGGATCCCGAACGCTCGACCAGTTGCTTGCCGGGAAGTCCGGAATCGTCGGCGAGTTTAACCAATGTCGCGGGATCGGCCAGATTGAGCTGGTCTTCCCACACCGCCGCAAAGGCCCGCCGCATAAACGGCTCGGGATCGAGGCCGGCTTCGATCGCCGCGATCACCACGCCATCGGCCAGCCGCGCGTTGAATGGCCAGTTTGCCGGTTGAAGATGGAATTTCAGCCCGCGCTTGTCGCGCCAGCGCTGCAGTTCGACCATCCGGTAGCGCTGCCGCACCGGATGGCGCTTCATCAGCGGCAGACCGCCGGTCTCGGAGAACAGATCGACCAGCACGACCGGCTTGTAATTGACCTTGAGATTGTAGGTTTTTGCGATCTCACTGAACAAATTGTGTCCGATATAGGCCCACGGGGATTGAAACGAAAAATAGTAGTCGACCTGACGCGGCATGCGGGCTCCCGGGAGGACCTGGATATGACCGATATCCCAACAGACCCGTCACGGCGATGCAAGATCGAACATCGAGAACGTTATCGGCCACAATCTGCGGATCGCTGTTTTGCATCGGCGCGAGCAGAAAAACGCCTGCGCCCAGCATGGCGACGATCGGGACGGCAAGCAGCCAGTGCAGCGTCACCAGCACCGGGTGATAGCGCGAGATCAGAGAAGCATCCATTTGAGCCCCGCCACCACGCGCTCCAGACCGGTGAGATATTTCTGCCAGCCGTGGCTGGCGCCCTGATAATTGCCGGTTTGGTCGGGGCGGAAGCCCGACTGCTCGGCGCAAACCACGGCTCAGTTGCTTGTCGATCGCGCCTTGGGCTATTGCACTGCGGCGACCAGCGCATACGCGGACATCTGTAAAACGCAATAAAACACGCGAAATCAATGAGATAAATGGTTATGACGCAATCTTGACTTGCTTAGACGCGGTCAGTATGGTCCGCGCGGCTTTTGAGGGTGACGGGGCGTCATTTCCATCAACGCAGCATCGTTTCGGGTCTCCGCAGCATGGCTGAAGGCACGAACGACAGCGGAAATGGAAGTCGCGATAAATCGTCCTCCAATGAAGCTGCGCTTTCCGCAAGGCTCGGAAGTCTGGATCACCGGTTGTCCGAAATTCAGGGCAGCCGAAAAATCGGGACTGACCAGTCCGGAAACGAGCAGGACGCGGCTCAGGCCAAGGCATCCGCCATGGCCATGGGGCTTCGCCTCTCCTCCGAACTGGTTGCAGGTGTTCTTGTCGGAGCGGCTCTCGGCTGGGGTTTCGATCGCTTGCTGTCGACTTCGCCCTGGGGCCTCATCGTATTCTTGCTGCTTGGCTTTGTCGCCGGCGTGATCAATGTGATGCGGGCGGCGGGTGTGATGGCGAAGCAGTCCGAAAGACTCTGACGCGGGGCATACGGAAAGCGCAACTGAACGTTCGACACGATCCGCGAGCGATCGCGAAACCGAGAGACCGAGAGACGAATGGCCGCCGATCCAATTCATCAGTTCCAGATCACCAAGCTCTTCACGATCGGTCACATTGGCGGACAGGAAATCGCGTTCACCAATTCGTCGGCCTACATGTTTCTTTCGGTGGCGGTGATCTCGCTGCTGATGATCGGCGGCTCCGCCGGACGGCAGCTGGTTCCGGGCCGCATACAGTCGGTGGCTGAACTCAGTTACGAATTCGTGGCGAGCATGATCAAGAGCACCGCCGGCTCGGAAGGCATGAAGTTCTTCCCGCTGGTGTTCTCGCTGTTCATGTTCATCTGCGTCTCGAACGTGATCGGGATCATTCCCTACGCCTTCACGGTTTCGAGCCACATCATCGTCACCGCGGCGCTGGCGCTGCTGGTGTTCTTCATCGTGCTGGTTTACGGCTTCTACAGGAACGGCCTGAAATTCTTCAAGCTGTTCGTGCCGTCGGGTGTTCCGATCTACATTCTGCCGCTGGTGGTGTTCATCGAAATCATATCGTTCTTCCTGAAGCCGGTTTCGCATTCGGTGCGACTTTTCGCCAACATGCTGGCGGGCCACATCGCGCTGAAGGTGTTCGCGAGCTTCATCGGCATGCTCGGCGCCCTCGGCATTCTCGGCTGGGTCGGCGCCGTATTGCCGCTCGGGCTGACCATCGCGCTGACCGCGCTCGAGCTGCTGGTCGCGTTCCTGCAGGCCTACGTCTTCGCCATCCTCACCTGCATCTATCTCAACGATGCTATCCATCCTGGCCACTGAAAGGGCCCGTCTCACCAAACCTCAAGAAGGAGTTCGTTTCATGGATCCGATTGCCGCTAAGTACATTGGCGCTGGTATTGCCTGCATTGGCATGGGTGGCGCCGGCGCAGGCGTGGGCATCATCTTCGGCAACTATCTCGCCGCCGCGGTGCGCAATCCTTCGGCAGCCCAGGGCCAGTTCGGCAACCTGATTTTCGGCTTCGCCGTGACCGAAGCGCTCGGCATCTTCTCGCTGCTGATCGCGCTGTTGCTGCTTGTTCGCGCTCTGATCCATCACCGATCTGGCCGATGAGGTCCGTGACCCGGACCTCGATCGGCCGAACAGGAGAAGCCCGTGGCTGAGAGTCATGGCGACGCAAAGGGCACGACGGCCCATACCGCAGGCGGATGGCGGCCACAAGGCCCCGTTTCCGCCGTTCGAAAAGGACACCTTTGCTTCGCAACTGGTGTCGCTGCTGATCGCCTTCGTCGCGCTCTATCTGATCGTCTCGAAAATTGCGCTGCCGCGGGTCGGCGGCTTGATCGAGGCGCGTCAGAACGCGATCGAGGGCGATCTGGCCGAGGCGCAGAAGCTGAAGGATGCCTCCGGCGATGCGCTGAAGGCCTATGAAAGCGAACTGGCCGCGGCGCGCTCCCGCGCGCAGGCGATCAGCACCGAGACCCGTGAAAAGCAGAACGCGGCGTCCGAAGTCGAGCGCAAGACGCTGGAAGAGCGGCTTTCGCAAAAGCTTGCGGAAGCCGAAAAGACCATCGCGTCGACGCGCGCCGCGGCGATGAGCAACGTTCGCGGCATCGCCGCGGACGCGGCGGCCGCGATCGTCCAGCGGCTCACCGGCATGACTCCCGACGGCAAGTCGGTGGACAGCGCCGTCGACGCGTCCTTGAAGGGATAGAACGATGTTCGCCGAACCGGAATTCTGGGTCGCCGTCGCCTTCTTTATCCTGATGGGCGTGTTCGTCTATGTCGGTGTTCCCCGCACCGTGCTGAAGACGCTCGATCATCGCCGCGACCGTATCAAGGGCGAACTCGACGACGCCCGCCGCCTCAAGGACGAGGCCGCCAAGCTGCTGGCGGAATACAAGGCCCGCGCCGCCGGCGCCGAACGCGAGGCCCAGGACATCATCGCCAGCGCCAGGGCCGAAGCCGAGCGCATCGCCTCCGAAGCCAGGACCAAGATGGAAGACTTCGTCACGCGGCGCACCAAGACCGCCGAGAGCAAGATCGCGCTGGCCGAAGCGCAGGCGCTGTCCGATGTCCGCGCCGCCGCAGCCGACGCTGCCGTGACGGCGGCGTCCACCATCCTGTCGCAATCGGTGAAAGGCCCGCTCGCCGACGATCTGCTGGCCAAGGGCATTGCCGAAGTTCGCGAAAAGCTGAACTGAGCAATTCTGTCATGCCCCGCCACCGGGTCTCGCCTTGGGCGAGCCCGATGACAGGTTCCAGCGGGCATTCCAGTACGCCGCGGCCTCTCGAATCTATTTGCTGAACTCTGTGATTACTGGATCATCCGCCTTCGCGGATGATGACCACTATCTTTGCGTAGCGCGCGCGACGACACCAAGACTATTTCTTCTTCTTCGCCGGTCGCGCTGGCGGCTCGGGCTTCAGCGCCTGGGGATCGAAGCCGATATAGAAGATATAGGAATCGCCGGCGGCTCCTTGCGGCACCGGATAGTCCAGGTCCTCGGCGACCATCGTGAACGGCACGCTGCCGTCTTCGGACATCGACACCGTCGTCTGGTAGACCTTGGTGGCGATCGTCTTTTCCTGCACGCCGCCCTGCACCACCGCGACACGAAGCGGAATCGTGACGCTGGAAGGCGCGCCGGCGGGCCCGGCAATGACGCGGCCCTGAATGCCAATCCGGGCGACGATCTGGTCGCCGGTCTTGGTGCATTGGCGAGCGGTACGGCCGATGGTCGCCTGAAAGCGCAAATCGTTGCCGACCGGCTGCTTGCCTGCTGCTGCCACGGCGTAGGTGGAAGCTCCGGCGCGAATGCTGACGGGGGGACAGGTCAAGTTATTTTCGGGCTCGGGCTTAACGGTCGGCGCATCCTCGGCCGCGGGCTCGTCCGGCTTTCCGCCGAACAGGCTCTTGAAGCGGTCGGTAATGGATTGCGACGATGCGGGCGAGGCAAACATCCCGCAACCTAGTCCGAGCGAGACCGCGGCCAATATCGCGATCCTCCGGCAGCCGGCCGCCGTCATGATCCCACGTCCATCATCCATGCGACTTCCCCGGTACCTTTTGCCTGTTCGACCATTTTGCCCCCGGGGGCCGGGTTATAGCAGCGCAATGGCGGCGAACCCATGGCAAACGCCAGCATCCGAATACAGGGTTAGCCGCGAAAATCCTCGTGCAGCAGTCCGAACAGCAGATGGTCCTGCCAGACGCCGTTGATGCAGAGGTAGCGCCGCGCCATGCCCTCGCGCGTAAAGCCGCATTTCTCCAGCACCCGGATCGACGGCGCGTTGGAGGGAATGCAGGCGGCCTCGATGCGGTGCAAATTCAGTTCGCCAAACAGCGACGGCAGCAGCACGCGCAGCGCCGCGGTCATGTAGCCGCGATGGGCATGGGGCTGGCCGACCCAGTATCCGATCGTGCCGGCCTGTACGATGCCGCGGCGGACGTTCGCCAGCGTGACGCCGCCGATCATGGCACCATCCGATTCCCGGAAAACGATGAACGGATAGGACCGGTCGGCGGCGATGTCCTCGGCGTAACGGCGCAGCCGCCGCCGGAAGCCCGAGCGGGTCAGATCGTCGGACGGCCAGATCGGCTCCCACGGGGTCAGATACTCCCGGCTGTGTTCACGCAAATGCGCCCATTGCAGGAAATCGGACATCTGCGGCGCGCGCAGCAACAGACCCTGGCCGCGCGGGGCCAATGCAGCCGGTCCGCTGGATGGAAGCCGAAACAGGGCCATGCGTGATTCTCCCCGATGCCCTAATCCTATTCAGTCCGCCGCAACTTTCAATGAAGGCGCGCCTTGACCTTCGAGCGGGTCAATCCTTCCGCAAAACTCACCGCCGTGTCCAGCCCCCTGCCGCTGCCAAGCGCCACAACCGCCGGGCGGCTGCGCGACAACAGCGCCCGCGCGGCGTTCCGCGTCGATTCCACGCTGACGGCGTCGATCCTGGCCACCAGTTCCTCGACCGTCAGCGGTCGGCCATAGGCCAGGATGTGGCGCGCCAGCTGTTCGGCGCGCGAACTGCAGCTTTCCAGCGCCATCAGCAACCCCGCCTTCATCTGCGCCTTGGCGCGCGCGATCTCGGCCTCGGTCAGGGTCTCCACCGCGTCGTTGATGACATCGACGATCACTTCCATCATTTCAGGCGCATCGCCGGGGTCGGTGCCGGTATAGAGCCCGAAAAACCCGGTGTCGGAATAGGGCGCATGGAAAGTGTAGATCGAGTAGCACAGGCCGCGCTTTTCGCGCACCTCCTGGAACAGCCGCGACGACATCCCGCCGCCGAGCGTGTTGGTGAAGACCTGCATGGAGAACAGCGACAGATCGGTCTGCGGCACCCCCTCCAGCGCTAGGGTCAGGTGCGCCTGCTCGAGTTCGCGATGCACCACGCGGGAGCCGCCCTTGCCGAACATCGCCGGTTGCGGCTTCGGCGCTGGCGCGCCGTCGAAGCTCTTGAACCGCTGCGCCACTTCCTCGACCACCCGCTTGTGGTCGACCGCGCCGGCCGCCGCCACCACCATGTCCGGACCGCGATAATGGGTCGAAAGGTAGTTGCGCAGCGTATCACGGTTGAAGCCCTTCAGGGTCTTGGCCGTTCCCAGCAGCGAGCGCCCCATCGGCTGATCCGGGAAGCACAATTCGTTGAGATGTTCGAACACGACGTCATCGGGCGTATCCTGCGCGGCGCCGATCTCCTGCACGATCACGCTCTTTTCGCGCTCCAGTTCGTCCGGCACGAAGGAGGGATTGGCGAGAATGTCGGACAGCACGTCGAGCGCCAGCGGCACGTCGGCCTTCAACACCCGGGCATAATAGGCGGTGGTCTCCGTGGAGGTGCCGGCGTTGAGATCGCCGCCGACCGCCTCGATTTCCTCGACGATTTCGCGCGAAGAGCGCCGCGTGGTGCCCTTGAACGCCATGTGTTCGAGCAGATGCGAGATGCCGTGCTCGTTCGGCTTTTCGTCGCGGCCGCCGACGCCTGCCCACACCCCGAGCGCCGCGGTTTCCAGATGCGGCATGGTGTCGGTGATGACCGTGAGGCCGGAGGCAAGCTTGGTAACGTCGACACTCATCCAGAAACTCCTTGCTTCGCGGCGCGGCTGACCGCGCGCACGAACCGTTCGACTTCGGCCTGATCGTTCTTCATGATTTTGACGTGCTCGGGCTTTGTCATCAGCCCCTCGAGCCACGGCGGTAGTTCCGGCCGCACGCCGCAGGCGGCTTCCACCGCATCGGGAAATTTCGCAGCATGCGCGGTCGACAGCACGATATTGGGGATCCTGGAATCCGAGGTGTCGCGATCGGCCACCGCCAGCGCTACCGCGGTATGGGGGTCGACGAGATCGCCGGCCTCGCGCCAGGCGGCGCGGATCGCCGCGCTGGTTTCGGTCTCGTCCGCCCGCCCGGCGTCGAACTCCTCACGGATCGCGGCCAGCGTCGCGTCGGGAAGCACGAAGCGCCCGGACTGTTTGAGCTGCGCCATCAACCGGCGCACGGTAGCGGCGTCGCGGCGGCTCGCCTCGAACAACAGCCGCTCGAAATTCGAGGAGACCTGGATATCCATCGACGGCGAGGCCGAGGCGTGAACCTCGCGCACTTCATAGATGCCGGTCTTCAGCGTGCGCGGCAGGATGTCGTTGATATTGGCGGCGATCCGCAACCACCGGATCGGCAGCCCCATCCGCTTCGCCACATAGCCCGCAAAGATGTCGCCGAAATTCCCGGTCGGCACCGTGAAATCCACCGTTCGCGCGGGCGCGCCGAGCGCAACTGCGGAAGTGAAATAATACACCACCTGCGCCACGATCCGCGCCCAGTTGATGGAGTTGACACCCGACAGCGCGACCTCATCGCGAAAACCGTGATGATTGAACAGCCCCTTCACGATCGCCTGGCAATCGTCGAAGGTGCCTTCGATGGCGAGCGCGTGCACATTGGAAGAACCCGTCGTCGTCATCATCCGCCGCTGCACGTCGGAGATGCGGCCGTTCGGGAACAGCACGATCAGGTCGACATTGTCGAGGCCCGCGAACGCATCGACCGCGGCGCCGCCGGTATCGCCTGAGGTTGCGACCACGATGGTGGTGCGCTGGCCGCGCTTTGCCAACACATGGTCCATCAGCCGCGAGATCAGCTGCATCGCCACGTCCTTGAACGCGAGCGTCGGGCCGTGGAACAGCTCCAGCACGAATTGGCCGGGACCGGTCTGGTCGAGTGGAACGACGGCGGGATGGCGGAACGTGGCATAGGCCTCGTTCGCCATGCGGCCGAGATCGGCGTCGGAAATTTCGCCGCCGACGAACGGGCGGATGACGTCAACTGCGACTTCCCAATAGGGCCTGCCGAAGAAGCCGGCGATGGCCTCGGGCGAAAGCTGCGGCCAGGTTTCGGGCACGTAGAGACCGCCGTCGCGGGCGAGCCCGGTCAGCATCACGTCGCAGAAGCCTAGAGCGGGGGCCTCCCCCCGGGTCGAAATATACCGCGTCAAACCGCCCTCCAAAGGCTTGAGGCGTCCGCCAAGCCTTTGATGTTCATAGATAATCCAAGTTTACCGATGGCAACACCGCAGCTCACCATAAAGCGTTTCGGGGAGAAGGGGAAATGCCGGATTAGCGGGCTAGGTGCGCGCCTTACCGCCTTCGACCTTACAGATACGGCAATCTCAGGCGCGGATCCGCGATCCCGCGGCGCGATACGCCCGAATCGTTGCTGGACGACGGACCTCGCAAACGAAAGGATGGGGAACGCCGGGTGCCCAATGCGCCCGCGGCCTCGCGTGCGAAATGAGCTGAGCATCAGACGACGCGATGGCCGTTATCGTCGTCAAGAACCGCAAGACCGGCAAGGCTTGAAAACTTCTGTCGCCGACAAGTGGTGGCTGAAAGATTTCAGGCTGGATCAAATCTGATCCGTCGGCCGATGCGATAGCGCCATGAACGCGGATGGCGGTTTTCAAGTTGAGCCTTTTAAATTGGGCCTTTCAGCCAAGTCTCCTGCCGTTGCATTCAACGTAGAACTTATACCAAACTTCCGAAGCCTGACTATCTAGGCCGTTGCTTGGCCCAACTGAAGCGGCGGCATGCTGTTGAATATTCTTGCCTTCTTGCGACGGCTTGATTAAGTGTCGAACGCGCAACGAGTAAAGTCTTCGCATTCCGGTATTAGAACGTCTCCAGTTTAGAAGGATTTTTTGCCTGTCTTTGAGCCTTCCGCTAACGCCTCTTATTCCCAACGATGGGATTTTTGTTGAAGGCGATCAAGGATGGCTGCGCGCAATCGATTTGAACTGGACATTTTATGCCCAGGCTGCGGTGCCACTGGCTGGGCGCGCGTATCAGAGAATGGCAATCCCGGTTTTCGCGTCGACGAATATCCGCACGGGTTTTCCGAGATCAGCCCATCGGTCCGTCGCCAGGAAACCAAGGTTCGATGCGCGTGCGGTCAGGAGTTTTACCTCCTATGACGCCAAACGACCGGGGGAAAAATGGCGGTTTCAGGTAAGGAACCCAGAACGTCCCGCGAGCTTGAGCAAATGATCGCCGATCTCAGCGGGCTGAGACCGAACTTCGTCACCGTCTTTCAGATCGGACAGGACGGCAACTTCGGCGCCAAGGTCATTGCCGGGATTGAACAAGCAAGCGACGGCGGGCAGCAGGCGAACATCGAAGCGATCTGCGACCGCTTGCGCTTGAAATACAGGTTACGGAACTGACCCACGCCGCGAAATCTCTTGTTTATCTTTTCAATGATGTCGGTGACGCTGACTTAGGGCGCGCACGCTCCCGGGCCTAAAACCCGGCTCGGAGCCCGGACGGAAATCTGGCAGCAGTTCGGGGACAACGCATTCCCTTGGTCGAACATTCCGGTTCAGCTAAGAGTGCGCTCATGAATCGCAAGCAGCGCCGCGCCGCAGCCAAACTTGGCCAGGCCTCAAGCCCTGCGCCGGGCGAAGCTGCCACCGCGGCTGCGCGCGGCGTCGCCGAGCTCTTAGCGGAAGGTCTCAAACACCAGCAGGCGGGACGATTGGCCGAGGCCGAAGCCTGCTATCGGCGCGTGCTGGCCGGCCAGCCGGATCATGCGGACGCCCTGCACCTGCTGGGCGTCATTGCGCACCAGGTGGGACGTCATGACCTTGCAGTCGAATTGATCCGTCAGGCCATCAAACGGGACGGACGCAATCCGGTTTATTTTTCCAACCTTGGCGTGGCGCTCAAGGCCCAGGGCAGGCTCGACGAAGTTGTTGCCGCCTGTCGCCAGGCCATCCACCTCAAGCCGGATTATGCCGAGGCCTATTCCAACCTCGGCTATGCGCTGTGGGACCAGGGCAGGCTGGAGGAGGCCGTTGCCGCCTGTCGCCAGGCCATCCGCTTCAAGCCTGAGCTGGCGGAGGCCCACTGCAACCTCGGCGGAGCGCTGGAGGTGCAGGGCAAGCATGACGAAGCGGTTGCCGCGTGCCACCAGGCCATCCGCCTCAACCCCGATTATGCGGAGGCCTTCTTCAACCGCGGCAATGCGCTGAAGGAATTGGGGCGACTCGACGAGGCGCTGACAAGCTATGACAAGGCGCTGGCGCTCAAGCCCGACTATGCGCAGGCGCATTGGAACCGTTCGCTGCTCAGGCTGCTGAAGGGGGATTTCGAGCGCGGCTGGGCCGAGAGCGAATGGCGATGGAACAACGCTTCATTGGGCCTGTCGAAGCGCAATTTTACGCAGCCGCTTTGGCTCGGCGCCGAGAGCATCGACGGCAGGACGATGCTGCTGCACCACGAGCAGGGCTTGGGCGATGCCATCCAGTTTTGCCGCTACGCGCCGCTGCTCGCCGCGCGCGGGGCTCGCGTGATCCTCGAGGTGGAGGAACCCCTGAAGCAACTGATGTCCGGCCTCGCCGGCGTGTCGCATTGCGTCTCCAAGGGCGAGGCGCTGCCGGATTTCGACCTGCATTGCCCGTTGCTCAGCCTGCCTTTGGCGTTCGGAACACGGCTCGAAACGATTCCATCGACCACACCCTATCTGCACGCGCCCGCGCGAGGGCAAGATTGGGAAGCGCGGCTGGGGCCAAAGAATCGACCCAGGATCGGCCTGGTCTGGTCGGGAAATCCGCGGCATCGCGACGATCGCAAGCGCTCCATCGAGCTGAAGGCGTTGTCGCCCTTGTTCGACGTCGCCGCGACATTTGTCAGCCTGCAAAAAGATCTCCGCGCCGGCGACGAGGCAACGCTGGCGGAGCGAGGCGATATCATCCGGCTTGGCCCATCGCTTGAGAGTTTCGCCGACACTGCGGCATTGATTTCGCAGCTCGACCTGGTGATTTCGGTCGATACCAGCGTCGCTCATCTGGCAGGCGCGCTCGGCCGTCCGGTCTGGGTTCTGCTGCCGTTCGTTCCCGACTGGCGCTGGCTGCTCGATCGCGACGACAGTCCCTGGTATCCGACCGCGCGCCTGTTCAGGCAAACCGGTAGCCGCGATTGGCGCGGTGTGGTGGAGCGCGTACGCGCAGCCCTGCATCAGTTGGTATGAGTTGCGGGTGGCACACATCTGACGCCGCTGCGATTGGCACGCGCCATCGCGCAACGGCTGAGCCCCTGTCAACCGCCGAAGCGCACCACGTCCACTTTTGACCCTTCAGTTCGAACTCAATCTGTGAGATCGAGATTAAACCGGCCAATGCCTATTGGCTTGGTGGCGAACTTGAAATCCTTCCCCGAGAGTGCAGCCAATGTGCCCGAAGCGAATTTGAAGACCGATTTCCCCACCGAGTCGGTGCCGAAAGGTTTGCCGTCTTTCATAACAATGGATCCGGTACCCTCGATGAGCTGCGTGACCGCAATCCCCCCGGGCGCTCGGTGGATTCCACCAGAATAGATAAACGTTCCCTTTGGACCATCCCACTCCTGGATCGTGGACGCGGTGAACACGGCCCCTTTCAGGATGCCATCGACGCCGAAGCAGGCGTACTGCAAGCTCACAAGGCTGTGCCCGTTGCGGTCGCCTATTGGCTCCTGGCTTGCCGTACCAATAGTGCTGCATTCATACCGCCCGATCGTTTCAGCACGCGCAAATCCACTTGCGCCAATCAGGCCGACAGCGGAACAAACAAACGTAGCGATGACGCGCTTGCTCATTGGGTTGTCCTCCTGTGCGGGGCTGGCGTGAGCACCAGCCCCCGATTGGCGAGTTTTCGAACAGCGCCGCCCCACGGTTGTCCCGGGAAGGCCGCCTCGCCTCTTCTTCAAGTAGAAGGTGTCTTCGGAAATTATGCGTTGATTTGCATCAACCGCGCCAAGGTCCAGTCGCCGCGTGGCCGCGACGAAAATCGTTCATGCCCGCCGCTGCACGCGCAGCCACACCGCGAACGCGATCACCACCGCTCCCGCCAAACCGAACCAGGTGATGGCATATTGCAGGTGATCGTCCTTGAGATGGACCTCGAGCGGACCCGGCTTCGGGATGCCGCCTGCCGGCACCGGCGCCTCCAGGTCGATATAGAACGGTGCGACTTCGCCCCAGCCGAGCGCGCGCGCCATGGCGAGATGATCGCGGGTGAACCACAGCCGTTTTGCCGTGTTTTCCTGCTGGCGTGAGCGCGCCCGCGGCTTCCGGAAAGCGGATGTAGCCGGTCAGCTTTACCGGATCGTTGTTCATCAGCCGGGCTACCGCGCGATCCTGCAGGGCGCGATCCTGCATCGTGTTCTGCACGAAGCCGGCGTTGATCACGACCGTTTCGCCGGTCGGAAGCCGCGCCGGCAGGAAAGCCCAGGTGCCGGGGCCGGAAATATCGTCGCGCACGGCGGAGCCGGAACTGTAGACCATCGCGTCCGGGACGGACGGATAGATCGCCGCAAAACTGACGCGGTGGAATTCGTCGCTGGCCGGTTTGAGCGCGCTCCATTGCGCGGGCGGCGGCAGCGATGAAGGCGCGGCCGCGAGCCGTTCGGTCAAGGCCGAAATCAGCGCGTGCTTCTCGACCCGGCGCTGTAGCTGCCACACCCCGAGGCCTAAGAACAGCGCTACCATCGCAAGCGTGAATAGGCCAAATCCCGCGACGCCGCGCCGTCGTCCCGTGGTCGCGATCATTTCGGCTCGCGATCGATCAGCCGTCCAGGTGCTGCCTTGTGATGATACTGCAGCGCGATCAGCAGCGATTTCATCGAGCGCAACGGCAATAGCGTGGTCGCCAGAATCAGCGGCAGCCACAGCACCGCATGCAGCCAGAACGGCGGCTGATACTTCACTTCCACGATCAGCGCGCAGCCGACCACGATGGCGCCGGCCAGCATGATGATGAAAATCGCCGGCCCGTCGCCGGAATCGATGAAGGCATAGTCGAGCCCGCAGGCCTCGCAGTTCGGCCGCAGGTTGAGGAATCCCGCATACAGCTTGCCCCTGCCGCAGCGCGGGCATTTGCAGGCGAGCCCGCGCAAGGCACTCTCGGTCAGCGTCGGTGGTATCTGGTCCTGCATGCGTCGGATCTTCCGCGTCTGGCGAAACAAAAAGGGCGGCGCAGCGGCCGCCCCCTTGTAGCACAGTGGTCTTTTGCCTTGACGCGTTTCCTTTACGCGAACCGGTACCCACCCCGCATCAAGTGCGGGGCAGGCTTTCGCTCGGAAGCGCTATGGACCCCCGATCAATGCCCGCCGTGCGCCATGGTTTCCGCGCCGTGGCCCCAGACATAGATGCAGATGAACAGGAACAGCCACACCACGTCGACGAAATGCCAGTACCAGGCGGCGAATTCGAAGCCGAGATGCTGGGTCGGCGTGAAATGCCCGGCATAGGCGCGGGCCAGGCAGACGGTCAGGAAGATGGTGCCGACCAGCACGTGGAAGCCGTGGAAACCGGTCGCCATGAAGAAAGTCGCGCCGTAGATATTGCCGGCGAAAGAGAACGCGGCGTGGCTGTATTCATAAGCCTGCACGCAGGTGAACGCGGCCCCCAACAGGATGGTGAGGATCAAGCCATATTTCAGGCCCTGACGGTTATTCTCCAATAGCGCATGATGCGCCCAGGTCACCGTGGTGCCCGAGGTCAGCAGCAACAGCGTATTCAACAGCGGCAGATGCCAGGGATCGAAGGTCTCGATGCCCTTGGGCGGCCAGACCCCGCCGAACAGCGCATCGCGGGCGACGTGAACCGGATCGCCGGGGAACAGCGAGGAGTTGAAGAAGGCCCAGAACCAGGCGACGAAGAACATCACCTCGGAGGCGATGAACAGGATCATGCCGTAGCGATGGCTGATCTGCACCACGCGGGTGTGATCGCCCTTGTACTGCGCCTCGCGGATAACATCCGCCCACCAGCTCGCCATGGTGTAGAGCACGCCGATGGTGCCGACCCCGAAAATGATCGGCGCCGCCGAAAACAGATGATGCATCCAGGTGATCGCGCCGACCGCCATGATGAAGGCCGAGACGGCGCCGACGATCGGCCACGGGCTCGGATCGACGAGGTGGTAGTCGTGATGCTTCGCTTGCGCCGTAGCCATTTCGGTCTCTCCGTTAGCGGTGCCTGTCCGGCACGTATTCGTCTCAAAATCAAATACTCGGATCGGGATGATCAGAGGTTCCCTTTAGAGATTCCCTTTAGGTTTGTCCGTCTCGCTCGCGGCCAGCGGTTTTGGGGCCGGCTCGCGCACGGGGTAGAAGGTATAGGACAAAGTGATGGTGTTCAGCCCGTCATTGTCGCTGTCCTTGACGATCGACGGATCGACATAGAACACCACCGGCATCTCGCGCTTTTCACCCGCCGCCATGGTCTGTTCGGTGAAGCAGAAGCAGTTGATCTTCTGGAAATACGCTCCGACCGTCAGCGGCGCCACATTATAGGCGGCCTGGCCGGTCGTGGTCCGCGCCGATTGGTTGGTCACGGTGTAGTAGACGGTGACGACCTGGCCGATCCTGACCTCGATCTCGGTCTGCTCCGGCTCGAACTTCCACGGCAGCCCGCCCGCGACATTGGAATCGAAGCGCACCGCGATCTTTCGCGACAGCGGCGCCGACGATGGCGCCGAGGTCGCGACCTGGGTAGTGCCGTTGAAACCGGTGGCACGGCAGAACCAGTTGTAGAACGGCACCGCCGCATAGGAGGCGCCGACCATCAGCACCACCACAAAGCCGCAGATCGCCGCCACCGCCGCGTCGCGGCCGAGGCGCGGCGCCGTCTTTTCGCTGCTGGTTGGCTGCTGGGGCATCGTGGGCTCGTTCTCCATGGCTATCACATCGGCCGCACTAAAACGGCCGGCCCCTTGACCATGGTGACCGCGAAAAACAGTACGACCAGCACGCTGAGCGCCAGCGCGATGGCGATCGACCGTTGACGGCGGCTTTTCTTCTGCGCCTCGGTGAGGACGATTCCGTCTGGCGGTTGCTTGTCGGCCATTGCCTCGCCATGCGCCCCCTACCAGACCGATGGCGCGATGGCGCGGGCGACAACCTCGAGCAGCAAGGTCGCGAACAGCGCAAACAGATAAAGAATCGAGAAGGCGAACAGTTTCCGGGTCGCGCGCAGCGCCTGGCTTCCCTCGCGGCGGCGATAGACGTTGACCGCGAGCGCCAGCATGCCGGCGCCGAGAACGAGCGAGGTCACGCCATAGACCGCGTCGAAATAGCCGAGCGGCCAGGGTGCCGCGGCGACGGCGACCAGCACCAATGTATAAAGCAGGATCTGCAGCCGCGTCGCATCGGGGCCGGCGACCACCGGCAGCATCGGCACGCCCGCGCGCGCATAGTCGTCGCTGCGAAACAGCGCCAGGGCCCAGAAATGCGGCGGGGTCCAGAAGAAGATGATCAGAAACAACAGCAGCGGCTCGACCGACAGCGAGCCGGTCGCCGCCGTCCAGGCCACCACCGGGGGCAGCGCGCCGGCCGCACCCCCGATCACGATGTTCTGTGCGGTCCAGCGTTTCAGCGCCATGGTGTAGACCACGACGTAGAAGAAGATCGTGAACGCCAGCAGTGCGCCGGCATACCAGTTGACGAGGATGCCGAGCGTCATCACCGCGAAGAACGCCGAGAATCATGCCGAAGGCCAGCGCTTCCGGCCGGGTGACGCGGCCGCGCGGGATCGGCCGGTTGGCGGTGCGCGACATCTTGGCGTCGATATCGCTCTCGTACCACATGTTCAGCGCGCCCGAGGCGCCGGCGCCGACCGCGATGCAGAGGATCGAGGTGAACGCCAGCACCGGATGCACGTGACCCGGCGCGATCATCAGGCCGACCAGCGCGGTGAAGATCACCAGCGACATCACCCGCGGCTTCAACAGCGCGATGTAATCGGCAACATCGGCCTCGGAAATCCGGGGCAGCTCGATGGCGTTTTGATCGACAACCGACAAGTTGGGTCTCGCTTCCGTTAGATCATGATCCGATTAGACCGGATCATGATCGCCTGTCTTTGTTTGAGCATGATCTTTTCGGAAAATCGGTTCCCACTTTTCCGGATCATGCTCTTACTGCACGCGCGGCAGCACTTCGAACTGGTGGAACGGCGGCGGCGACGGCAGCGTCCATTCCAGCGTGGTGGCGCCAACTCCCCACGGATTGTCGGCAGCCTGTTCCTTGCGCACGAACGCATCGATCACGCCGTAAATAAAGATCAGCACGCCGAACCCTGAAATGTAGGAACCGATCGAGGACACCAGATTCCACCCCGCAAACGCGTCGGGATAATCGACGTAACGGCGCGGCATGCCGGAGAGACCGAGGAAGTGCTGCGGGAAGAACGCCATATTGACGCCGACGAAGGTAAACCAGAAGTGCAGCTTGCCGATGGTTTCCGAATACATGTAGCCGGACATTTTCGGAAACCAGTAGTACCAGCCGGCGAAAATCGCGAACACCGCCCCTAGCGACAGCACGTAGTGGAAATGCGCGACCACGTAATAGGTGTCCTGCAGCACGCGGTCGACGCCGGCGTTCGCCAGCACGACGCCGGTGACGCCGCCGACCGTGAACAGGAAGATGAAGCCGACCGCCCACAGCATCGGCGTCCTGAATTCGATCGAGCCGCCCCACATGGTGGCGATCCACGAGAAGATCTTCACTCCCGTAGGCACCGCGATCACCATGGTGGCGGCGACGAAGTAAGCCTGCGTCGCACTGGACATGCCGACCGTGTACATGTGGTGGGCCCACACCACGAAGCCGATGCCGCCGATCGCGACCATCGCATAGGCCATGCCGAGATAGCCGAACACCGGTTTCTTCGAAAACGTCGAGACGATCTGGCTGACCATGCCGAAGCCCGGAACGATCAGGATGTAGACTTCGGGGTGGCCGAAGAACCAGAACAGATGCTGGAACAGCACCGGATCGCCGCCGCCCTCGGCCGAGAAGAAGGTGGTGCCGAAATTGCGGTCGGTCAGCAGCATCGTGATCGCGCCGGCGAGCACCGGCAGCGACAACAAGAGCAGGAACACGGTCACCAGGATCGACCATACAAACAGCGGCATCTTGTGCAGCGTCATGCCCGGCGCGCGCATGTTGAAGATGGTGGTGATGAAGTTGATGGCGCCCAGGATCGACGAGGCGCCGGCCAGATGGATCGACAGGATCGCGAAATCCACCGCCGGTCCGGGATGGCCCGAGGTCGACAGCGGCGCGTAGATGGTCCAGCCGGCGCCGACGCCGTTGGCGCCCGGCTCGCCCTCGACAAAGGTCGAGATCAACAGCAGCGCGAAGGAGGCCGGCAATAGCCAGAACGAGATGTTGTTCATGCGCGGGAACGCCATGTCTGGCGCGCCGATCATCAGCGGCACGAACCAGTTGCCGAAGCCGCCGATCATCGCCGGCATCACCATGAAGAAGATCATGATCAGGCCGTGCGAGGTCACGAACACGTTATACGTATGGGTCTCGTGGAAAATCTGGACGCCTGGATACATCAGCTCGGCGCGGATCGCGATCGACATCGCCGCACCGATGACGCCGGCGATGATCGCAAACACCAGGTACATCGTGCCGATGTCCTTGTGATTGGTCGAATAGACGAAGCGCCGCCAGCCGGTCGGATGGTCGTGCGCGTGGTCGTCATGTCCGTGGTCGCCATGTAAGGAGTCTTGGGCGTGATCGGTATGTGCCGGTGTCGCTGTTGCCATTTTCAAATCCTGACTTGCAGTCCCTTGTCGGACCTTGCGGTCCCGTCGCCCTTAGCTTGATTGCTTCGCCTTGCTGCCTTTTTGAGGCACATCGATGCAATCGTCCTTGCCGGATTGGACGCACTTCTTCCAATCGTCATAGTCCCGATCGTTCACGACCTTTACCGCGATCGGCATGAAGGAGTGGTCCTTGCCGCACAGCTCGGAGCACTGACCGTAGTACACGCCGAGCGTGGTGGCCTTGAACCAGGTTTCATTGAGGCGGCCGGGAATGCCGTCGATCTTGATGCCGAAGGCCGGCACCGCGAAGGAATGGATGACGTCGGCGCCGGTGGTCTGGACCCGGATCACCTTGTTCACCGGCACGACGATGGCGTGGTCGACGCCGAGCAGGCGCGGCGGGGGCGCGTTGAGCTTGGCGCGGTCCTCGTCCGACAACATGATCGAGGTGTATTCGATCTTGTCGTCGGGATAGGCGTAGGTCCAGTTCCACTGGTTGCCGGTCGCCTTGATGGTGACGTCGGCCTTGGGAATGTCGAGTTCCTGAAACAACAGCCGGAACGACGGCACCGCGATGCTGACCAGGATCAGCACCGGAATGAGCGTCCAGGCCACCTCGATCAGGGTGTTGTGGGTGGTCCGGGAAGGAACGGGATTTGCTCTGGCGTTGAACTTGACGACGACCGTGATCAGCAGCGCCAGAACGAACAGCGTGATGATGGTGATGATCCAGAGCAGCATGTTGTGGAACCAGATGATTTGCTCCATCACCGGTGTCGCCGCTTCCTGCAGCTTGTATTCCCACGGTGCCGGCTGCCCCATTTCGGCGAACGCCGTCCCGCTGGCGGCAAGCGAAACGCCAGCCACCGCCAATCCCAGCAACCGCCGGCCCATTTGGCCCTTCGACATCTTCATGCCGCTCGCGCTCCCTTGATAGAACCCCCTGAGCATTCCGCCGGATGGCTGGAAATGCCGCACGATCCGCCCCTGACAAACGGCCTTGGGAAGTACTTTGAGAGGTACCTCGGCCAGATCGCTAGAACGCGTCGAAATCCAGCCTCTCAAACCATAATTCTCAGCCTCTCGCAATGCAGTAGTACGGCGCGGCGCGCGGCATCGCCGGCTATTCCCCCGCTGTCACATTTTCCCGTGAAATCAGGCAAAAGCGCCGCTTTCGTATCCCAGCAGCGCTTGACAGGCGGATTGCCCGATGTAGGCACAGACGAGGTGCTTCCGAGGGGCCTGATTCGCAGGCTTCGCGACCGGCCGTCCCGGCGCTCAAATCGCCTTCAGGGCGCCGTCATTGCGGTATCTGTCCTTGCGTTCGGACCGACACTTCCAAGGGAATTATCAAGGGATCGACCCGGATGGGGCCTTCGAAATACTGGGCGAGAAGCGCTGCAATCCGCAGCGATCGATTGGTGGCGGGTTTCCGCCGCGGGCTCGGCGCAAGCCGGACCGCCGCGGGTCTTGCCCTCACGCTCCTGCTCGGCCTGACGGCTCTCGCCAATGCCCAGGGCGCGGTGCGCTCGGTCCATGGCGACTGGCAGATCCGCTGCGACACCCCGCCGGGCGCGCAAGCCGAGCAATGCGCCCTGATCCAGAGCGTGGTGGCGGAGGACCGCTCCAATGCCGGCCTGACCGTGATCATGCTGAAGACCGCCGATCAGAAAAGCCGGCTGATGCGGGTGGTGGCGCCGCTCGGCGTGCTGTTGCCCTCCGGGCTCGGCCTGAAACTCGACAATGTCGATGTCGGCCGCGCCGGTTTTGTCCGATGCCTGCCCAATGGCTGCGTTGCCGAAGTCGTGATGGACGACAAGTTGTTGGGTCAGTTGCGCACCGCCAAAACCGCGACCTTCATCATTTTCGAGACCCCCGAAGAGGGCATCGGCTTCCCGCTGAGTTTGAACGGGCTGGGCGAAGGCTATGACAAACTGCCGTGAGGCATTGTGCCTCGCTGCCGGGAACCCCGGCGGACCCTCCCTTTTTCTCGCGATCATGCCTATCTTCTGTCATCCTCGCGCAAGCCGGGATTCGTGGCCACAGATTACCGTGTTGTAAGGCGACCTTTCCGCGGGTCTTTGCTTAACTCACCAAAACCTGTGGCTATGGATCCCGTATCAGCGGGGAAGACAGCAACAGCAGCTGCACCGCAATGGAGCCTTCATGACCCCCACAACCTCCCTGCTCGACCGCGCCAACCTCGACCGCGACCAGGTACGTCACCAGGTTTCGCGGGGGCTTGCGGGCGCCGACGACGGCGAGTTGTTCCTGGAATACGCCCAGACCGAAGCGCTGATGTTCGACAATGGCCGGCTGAAACAGGCGACTTACGACACCTCGCAGGGTTTTGGGCTGCGCGCGGTGAAGGATGACGCGGTCGGCTATGCGCATTCGTCCGATGTTTCCTTGCCGGCGCTGATCCGGGCGGCGGATGCGGTCGCGGCGGTGCGCGGCGGCTATAGCGGCAATTTCGCAGCCGCTCCCGCGCACACCAATGTGCGGCTCTATGGCGATGAAAATCCGCTGGACGCACCGGGCTTCGAGAGCAAGGTAAAGCTGCTCGCCGAAATCGACGCCTATGTCCGCGACAAGGACCCGCGGGTGCGGCAGGTCACCGTGAGCCTGGGCGCGACCTGGCAGGTGGTGGAAATTCTCCGCCCGGACGGCGAGAGTTATCGCGACATCCGCCCGCTGGTGCGCGTCAATATTTCTGTCGTTGCCGGCCAGGGCGACCGGCAGGAAAGCGGCAGCAAGGGCTATGGCGGCCGCGAAGGCTATGCGCGCTTCATCGACACCAAGGCCTGGCGCGAAGCCGCCGATGGCGCGATCCGCGAGGCGCTGGTCAATCTCGAATCGGTGCCGGCGCCTGCCGGCGAAATGGATGTGGTGCTGGGGGCCGGCTGGCCAGGCGTGATGCTGCATGAGGCCGTCGGTCATGGGCTGGAGGGCGACTTCAACCGCAAGCAGACCTCCGCGTTTGCCGGCCTGATGGGCCAGCAGGTCGCGGCCAAGGGCGTCACCGTGGTCGATGACGGCACGATGGCGGCGCGGCGCGGCTCGCTGTCGATCGACGACGAGGGCACGCCGACCAACCGCACCATGCTGATCGAGGACGGCATTCTGGTCGGCTACATGCAGGACCGCCAGAACGCGCGGCTGATGAACATGAAGCCGACCGGCAACGGCCGCCGCCAAGGCTACGCCCATGTGCCGATGCCGCGCATGACCAACACCTATATGCTGGCCGGTAGCCGCGATCCCGCGGAAATTCTTGCTTCCGTGAAAAACGGCATCTACGCCGCGAATTTCGGCGGCGGCCAGGTCGACATCACCTCGGGCAAATACGTGTTCCAGTGCACCGAGGCCTACAAAATCGAAAATGGCAAGGTCGGCGCGCCCTTGAAGGGCGCGATGCTGATCGGCAACGGACCGACCGACCTGCATCGCATCACCATGATCGGCAACGATCTCGCGCTCGACACCGGGATCGGCACCTGCGGCAAGAACGGCCAGGGCGTGCCGGTCGGCGTCGGCCAGCCGACGCTGCGGATGGAGCGGATAACGGTCGGAGGAACCGGCGCATGAGCATCCACAACGACACGGTGGCGCCGAAGGCATCTACCTGGCGCGGCCAGTTGCTGCAGCTCACCGGGATCGTGCTGGCGGTCTTCCTCGCCAAGGGCGCGCTCGCCGAGCCGTTCTACGTGCCGTCAGGCTCGATGGAGCCGACGCTGCAGATCGGCGATGCGCTGCTGGCGACGAAATATGCCTACGGTTACTCGACCGCCTCGCTGCCGATCCAGATCAACCTGCCCGAGAGCAAACGGCTGTTCAGCGAGTCGCCGAAGCGCGGCGACGTCGTGGTGTTCCGCTGGCCGGGCGACCGCGCGCAAGCCTGGGTCAAGCGGGTCGTTGGGCTGCCCGGCGACCGGATCCAGATGCGGCAGGGCCAGCTCTTCGTCAACGATCATGCAGCGGAACTGAAGCCCAACGGCGTCGGCGAAGCCGAAGACGACAATGGCGGGATGGAGCCGGCCTATCGCTACGTCGAGACCTTGCCGGGCGGCGTCAGGCACGAAATTTTCAAGCTGCGCGACAATGGCCGGCTCGACAATACCCCCGAAGTCACCGTGCCGCCGGGCCGGCTGTTCGTGATGGGCGACAACCGCGACAATTCCGCCGACAGCCGCGTTCCCGTGCGCGAAGGCGGGGTCGGCATGCTGCCGATGGACGACCTGGTCGGTCGCGCCGATGCCGTGGTCGGATCGTGGGATCTCGGCATGCGTCACCAGCCGGTATGGACCTGGCTGTCCGGTTTCCGCTTCGCGCGGTTCTTCACCTCGGTGCATTGAACGCAGTGCCGTGACCTTCGACGACGTCAGGAAAATCTCGCTGGCGTGGCCGGAGGTCGAGGACGGTACTTCCTACGGCACGCCGGCGCTCAAGGTGCGCAAGAAACTGCTGCTGCGCTTGAGGGAGGACGGCGACAGTCTGGTCATGCTGGGCATTCCGCCCGATGAGCGCGACATGCTGATCGAGAGCCAGCCGAAGGTGTTTTACTTCACCGATCACTACAAGGACTATCCGGCCGTTCTGATCCGGCTGTCGAAAACCAAACGCGCGACCGTCGAGCCGTTGCTGCGCCGGCGATGGCGGACATTGGCGTCGAAGAAGGCGGTCAGGGAATTCGACACCAGCCAGAGGCAATGACGGCATTGCATTGCCATGGATACAGACGCGTTTCTCGCCGCAGCGCTTCGCAATCCGGTCAATGACGCCATTGCCGGCGAGTTATTCCGCCTGGCGCTGCCGGACGCCTGGATCGTCTCGGGATGCCTGGTGCAGAGCGTGTGGAATGGCCTGACCGGGCGCGCGGTCGATTTCGGCATTGCCGACTACGACATTTTCTATTTCGATCCCGACACCTCATGGCAGGCCGAGGATGCGGTGATCCGGCAGTTGCAGGGCCGGCTCGAAAACCTCGGCGTCAAGATCGAAGTGCGCAATCAGGCACGCGTCCATCTCTGGTATCCGCAGAAACATGGCTTGCCTTATCCCGCGCTGCATTGTTCGACCGACGGTATCGACCGCTTCCTGACAAAAAATACCCAGATCGGAATCCGCCGCGTACAGGGAGGCCATGACGTCTATGCCCCGAACGGATTTGGCGATATCGCCAGCCTGATCGTGCGGCCCAATCCGGGTCCGAATTTCTCGGCGGCCAGCTACGCCGCAAAGGCGGCGCGCTGGAAAGGGCTGTGGCCGGAGCTCACGGTGCTGCCTGCGGATGCCACATGACCCAGCGGGCATTTCGTTGGCGACTACCGCACTACCCCGGAGATAAATCCGGCCTTGCGCCGCGGCGGCTTGATCTCTTTTTTCAGAAAGCAGTGCGCTTCCTTTCCGACATAACCCGGGCGCGCATAGGTCCAGGCCCGGCATTTGTTGTCGTCGGTGCAGGCCGCCTTGCAGGCCTCGTCGCCCTCGCTGCCCTTCAGGCTGAAATTACGGTAGTCGCCGCCGAAGCGATCGATCGAAATTTCCTCGGCGGCGTTGCGCGGTTCCACGACCCCGGCGCCGCGCACGCCCGAGACGCAGCAATTATCCGGGGTGCGCGCGGGCACGGTGTTCTTCAGCCAGCACACCGCGCCACCGGTGACATCGGTCGGGTAGTTGAAGCTCCAGGCCCGGCAGCGCCGGTCGCGTTCGCAGGTCAGCGCACAATCGGCGGGATCGCCCGATGGCACCGGCGAGTTCTGATAATCGCTGCCCGGACGATCGAAATTGGCCTGAGCTTGCGCCGGTTGCGTGACAATAGTGGCCGCCAGGAAGGCGAGCGTCACCAAACACGCCCTGAGCAGGCGGCCTCTCCCCATAAATTGTCGCTTTCGACTTATCGGACTTACCGCCGTTTGCGGATTGCCATTTGATCGCCATGAACCTGTACGGCCGATGAACGGCGCCGCGGCCCGCCGACAAAAGTCCGTCAACGTTCTGATCTAGAACGCGTATTCCTCATAGGCCGGTTCCACCGAGCCGTGCCAGGGGCCGTTGAACTTCTGCAGCATCTCCTCGGCGGGGGTGCGGCCGGCATCGAGAATCCGTTGCAGCGGCTCGAGATGGTGGCTCTCGTCGCGGCCGGCATGATCGAGGCGGCCGCGCCGGCGCAGCCCCGAATGCGACAGCGCCAGGCATTGCTTGGCGATCTCGAACAAATAGCGATCCTTGATCCGGGCCTTGAAGCCGAGGCGCGGCACGTCGTCGCGCAGCGCCTGACGCTCGTGCGCATTCCAGTGCCTGACGATGTCCCAGGCGGCATCGAGACTGGTGTCGTCGTAGAGCAGACCCACCCAGAACGCCGGCAGCGCCGGCAGCCGGCCCCACGGCACGCCGTCGGCGCCGCGCATTTCCAGATAGCGCTTCAGGCGCACCTCGGGGAAAATCGTCGAAAGATGATTGGCCCAATCCGACAGCGTCGGACGCTCGCCGGGAAAGGCGGCATTCCTGCCCGCGAAGAAATCGCGAAACGACGATCCCGAAACGTCGATATATTCATCGCCGCGCTTGACGAAATACATCGGCACATCCAGCGCGTAGTCGACCCAGCGCTCGAATCCCATGCCGTCCTCGAACGCCCAGGGAATCATCCCGGCGCGCGCATTGTCGGTATCGCGCCAGATCTCGGAACGGAACGACAAAAAGCCATTGGGCTTGCCTTCGGTGAACGGCGAATTGGCGAACAGAGCGGTCGCCACCGGCTGCAGCGCAACCGATACCCTGAGTTTCTTGACCATGTCGGCTTCCGAGGAGAAGTCGAGATTGGTCTGCACCGTGCAGGTCCGGTACATCATGTCGATACCGTATTTGCCGACCTTCGGCATGTAGTTGGTCATGATCTTGTAGCGGCCCTTGGGCATCATGGGAATCTGCGCCCGCGACCATGACGGCGTCATTCCGAGCCCGAGAAAGCCGATGCCCAGGGGAGCCGCGATCTCGCGCACCTGCGCCAGATGCGCCATCAGTTCGGATTGGGTTTGATGCACGGTCTCGACCGGCGCGCCCGACAGTTCGAATTGTCCGCCGGGCTCCAGCGAAATCGCGCCGCCGCCGGTGACGTCATAGAGCCCGATGATGTTGCCACGCTCCATGATCGGCTCCCAGCCGAGCAAGAGCTTCATGCCTTCGAGCAGCGCGCCGATGCCGCGCGCGCCTTCGTACGGGACGGGATGATGGCCCTCTACCGTGAACGGTGTCTTTTCGTGTTCGGTGCCGATCCGGAATTCGGAAGGTGGCTTGACGCCCGCTTCCAGCCACGCCACCAACTCGTCGCGCGACTGCAGCGGCGTCATATCGATCTGGTCACGCGCCATAAAAATTCCGGAGGTGGGGCGTTTCGACCGAACGCGCACGGTGTCGGGGAGAACCGCGAACCGACCGGTCCGCGGCTGCGAGGGGCGAAAGCAATATCATCGGGCGGGCGCGCCGTCTCTTGCGGCGAGCAGTTGCGCCTCGCCGCACGAGCAGCCCAGCCGGTCGAGCAGGCCGCAGAGCTTTGCGGCATCCGCATCGGACAATTTCGAGCCGACATGTTTTTCGATCGCGGCGGAATATGCGCCCCACATCTTTTTCTGCAGCTCGCGCCCGGCCTCGGTGATCTCGACGAACTGACCGCGCTTGTCGATCTTGCACTCGCGGCGCGCCGCCAGCCCCTCGTCCACCAGCCGGTCGATCAGCCGCGAGGTCGAGTATTGCGGCAGCAGCATCTGCTTTTCCAGCTCGACCGGGCGCATCTCGCCCGACGGCGCGCGCGACAATTCGAGCAGCGCGTCATACCAGGCCAGCGGCGGGAAGCCTGCCTTCTTCAAATCCTGCTCGACGGCGTCCAGCACCCGGCTCTGGACTCGCATCAGGCGAATCCAGGCGGCGGTCGCCTCGGTCGATGGTTTGCGTTTCATGGCCCGGTCCATAGGTGTCACCGATCACTGTAGCGCACTAAATGCATCTGCATCAATCTTGACTATTTCATGCAGACGCATTTAATCATCCAATAGCGTTTTCAAGCGAAGTGGGTACCGCTTGGCGTGAAGAAAACGCGTCAAATAGGGATTTGGGGCCCGGCCGGTTCTGATAGGATCAGTGCTGGCTAGTCCCCGTCGCATTGCACCAATAATCCGAGGGAAGGAAAATTCCGATGAAACTGTATTATTCGCCCGGTGCCTGCTCGCTGTCCCCCCATATCGCGCTTCTGGAGGCGGGTCTGCCCCACGACCTGGTCAAGGTCGATCTCCGGGCCAAGAAACTCGAGAACGGCGACGATTACCTGAAAGTGAACCCCAAGGGTCAGGTGCCGGCGCTTGCCCTCGACAGCGGCGAACTGGTGACCGAGGGTCCGGTCATCGTGCAGATGATCGCCGACAGGGCTGCGGGCAAGAACCTCGCCCCCGCCCGCGATAGCGCCGAGCGCTACAAATTGCTGGAGTGGCTCAACTACGTCGGCACCGAATTGCACAAGAATTTCGGCCCGATGTTCTCACCGGTGCTGTCGGACGACGCCAAGGCCTTCTTCAAGGACCGGGTGATGGGCAAGTTCAAATATCTCGACGGCGTGCTCGCCGGCCGGGATTATCTGATGGGCAAGCAGTTTACCGTCGCCGACGGCTATCTGTTCACGATGCTGTCCTGGGCCGACCGGATGAACTTCGATCTAAGCGCGATGCCGAACCTGCTCGCCTACCAGGCCCGCGTCGGCGCGCGGCCGATGGTGCAGCAAGCGCTAACCAAGGAAGGCCTGATGAAGGCGGCGTGAGCCCTCGTGGATAACGACAAACAAAAGGGCCTGATCGATGATCCGGCCCTTTTTGCTGGTTGCTATTCCACCGTCGTCCCGGCGAACGCCGGGACCAATACCGCGTGATCTATCAATAAGGCAGTGTGGTTGACGCCATCTGCAACAACGATCGCCTGTGGTTATGGGCCCGGCGTTCGCCGGGACGACGATAGATTTTTCGTTACGCCGCCGCCAGCTTCTTCGGCGGGAAGCGGCCGTAGAAGGTCTCGCCCTTCGCCGCCATCTCCTCCAGCAGTTTCGGCGGGGTGAAGCGCGAGCCGTATTTGGCTTCGAGCTTGTGGCACAGCTCGACGAATTTCTTCGTCCCCATGAAGTCGATATAGGACAGCGTGCCGCCGGTGAACGGCGCAAAGCCGAAGCCCAGGATCGAGCCGACGTCGGCCTCGCGCATATCGGTGATGACGTGATCCTCCACAGTGCGCGCGGCTTCCACCGCCTGCACCACCAGAAAGCGCTGCTTCAACTCCTCGACATCGAGGGTATCGGGGTCGAGATGCTTCGGCTGCAGCCCACCCAAGGCCGACCACAGGCTCTTCTGGCCCTTGCCCTTCTCGGGATAGTCGTAAAATCCCTTGCCGTTCTTGCGGCCGAAACGGCCCTGTTTTTCGACCATCTCGACCAGCAGCTTCTTCTGAGCTCTGGTCGATGGCGTTGGCGCCGAGATCGGCCTCGGTCGCCTTCATGATCTTGAGCACGAGATCGAGCGCCACCTCATCCGACAGCGACAGCGGTCCGACCGGCATGCCCGCCATCTTCGCGGTGTTCTCGATCATCGCCGGCGGCACGCCTTCCATCAGCATTTCCAGCCCTTCGGCGGTGAAGCGCAGCACGCAGCGATTGGCGAAGAAGCCTCTGGAATCATTGACCACGATCGGCGTCTTGCCGATCACGCGCACGTAATCCAGCGCGGTGGCGAGCGCGACATCGCCGGTGTTCTTGCCGACAATGATTTCCACCAGCATCATCTTCTCGACCGGCGAGAAGAAATGAATGCCGATGAACTTGCCCTGATCCTTGAACTCTTCCGCCAGCGAATTGATCGGCAGCGTCGAGGTGTTGGAGGCAAAGATCGCATCGCTCTTCAAGAGCGGCTGCGCCTTGGCATAGGTCTCCGCCTTGACCTTGCGGTCCTCGAACACCGCCTCGATGATAAGGTCGCAATCCCTGAGCACATTGTAGTCTGCGGTGGCGCTGATGCGCGACAGGATGGCATCGCGATCGCCTTCCTTGGCGCGGCCCTTCTTGATCAAATCGTCGATCACGGCCTTGGCGTGACCCTTGCCCTTGTCGGCACTTTCCTGATCGCGGTCGATCAGCACCACGTCGATGCCGGCACGCGCCGAGACGTAGCCGACGCTGGCGCCCATGAAGCCGGCGCCGATCACGGCGAGTTTTTTCACTTTGGTCGGCGGCACATTTTGCGGACGCCGCGCGCCCTTGTTCAATTCCTGCATCGACAGGAACAGGCTGCGGATCATCGCCGCCGCCTCCTTGCTGCGCAGGATCTGGGTGAAGTAGCGCGATTCGACCCGTAGCGCGGCGTCGATCGGCAACTGCAAACCCTCATAGACGCAACTCATGATCGCGCGCGCGGCGGGATAATTGTCGTAGGTCTCGCGGCGATAGATCGCGTTGCCAGCCGGGAACATCATCATGCCGTTCTTGGAATAGACCAGGCCGCCCGGCAGCTTGAAGCCCTTCTCATCCCAGGGCGCGACCGCCTTGCCGCCGCCCTTGATCCAGTCTTTTGCCGTCTTGATGAGATCGGCAGCCGGGACGATCGCGTGAATCAGATTGAGCGCCTTGGCTTTCGCGAGATTGATCGCCTCGCCCTTCAACAGCAGCTGCATCGCATCCTGCGGCGCGACGATGCGCGGCACGCGCTGGGTGCCGCCGGCGCCGGGGAACAGCCCGACCTTGATTTCCGGCAGGCCGAGACGGGTCTTGGGATTTTCCGCGGCGACGCGGTAGTGGCACGACAGCGTCAGTTCGAAGCCCCCGCCCAGCGCCAGCCCGTTGATCGCTGCAACCCATGGCTTGCCGCTGGTTTCGATATTGCGAAACACCTGCGAGAACCTGCGGCTCTGGTCGAACAGCATCTGGTTGGCCGCGACCTCGCCCTTGGCCTTGAGCATATCGGCATATTGGCGGCTCATGCCTTCGAGCATCGACAGATCGGCGCCGGCGCACAGCGCTTCCTTGCCGGAGGTGATGACGACGCCCTTCACGGCGCTATCCGCGGAAGTCTGCTTCACGATCTCCTCGAGCTCGGTGACGGAGGTCTCGTCGAGCACGTTCATCGATCGGCCCGGGGTATCCCAGGTCACCAGCACGATACCGTCAGCGTCGGTCTCGACTTTGAAATTCTTGAAGGCCATGTGTCGCTCCCAATTCGTTTCCGTCATCCTGAGGTGGCCTCGCTTTTGCGAGGCCCTCGAAGGATGACCCGGTGAAATTCATTCTCCATCCTTCGAGGCTCGGGCCTTGCCCTCGCGCCTCAGGATGACGCCTTCGCCTTAAACCCGCTCGATGATGGTCGCGGTACCCATGCCGCCGCCGATGCACAGCGTCACCAGCGCGGTCGACTTGTTGATGCGCTCGAGTTCATCGAGCACGGTGCCGAGGATCATCGCACCGGTGGCGCCGAGCGGATGGCCAAGCGCGATCGCACCGCCATTGACATTGATCTTGGCAGGGTCGATGTCGAAGGCCTGCATGTAGCGCAGCACCACCGAGGCGAAGGCCTCGTTCAATTCGAACAGGTCGATGTCGGATTTCTTCATACCCGAGCGCTCGAACAGCTTTTCGGTGACGTCAACCGGGCCGGTCAGCATCATCGCCGGCTCCGAGCCGATATTGGTGAAGGCGCGGATCTTTGCGCGCGGCTTCAGGCCGTGCTTCTTGCCGGCCGCTTGGCTACCGAGCAGCACAGCGCCGGCGCCGTCGACGATCCCGGAGGAATTGCCGGCATGATGCACATAATTGATGCGCTCGATTTCCGGATGCGACTGGATCGCGACCGCATCGAAGCCGGCCATCTGTCCCATGGTCACGAATGACGGCTGCAGCGACGCCAGCGACTGCATGGTCGTGGTCGGGCGCATGTGCTCGTCCTTGGCGAGGATGGTGAGCCCATTGACGTCCTTGACCGGGACCACCGAATTCTTGAAGCGGCGCTCGTCCCAGGCTTTGGCGGCGCGCTGCTGGCTTTGCACCGCATAGGCATCGACATCATCGCGCGAAAAGCCGTACTTGGTCGCGATCAGATCGGCCGAGACGCCCTGCGGCATGAAATAGGCCGGCACCGCGATCGAGGGGTCCATCGGCCAGGCGCCGCCGGAGGCGCCGATGCCGACGCGGCTCATGGATTCGGCGCCGCCGCCGATGGTGAGTTCATGCTGGCCGCTCATGATCTGGGCGGCAGCGAAATTCACCGCATCGAGGCCGGAGGCACAGAACCGGCTGATCTGGACGCCGGGGACGGCCTCGCCGAGCCCCGCCTTGATCGCCGCAAAGCGCGCGATGTCGGAGCCGGCCTCGCCGACGGGATCGACCACGCCGAGGATCACGTCGTCGACGATGTCTTCCCTTAGATTATTGCGCTCTTTCAGGGCCTTCAGCGGCGCGGTGGCGAGCGCCAGCGCGGTCACCTCGTGCAGCGCGCCATCGGCCTTGCCGCGGCCGCGCGGCGTGCGAACGTGATCGTAGATATATGCCTCAGGCATGACGCCCTCCTTGTATGAGGATCATAATATATAGGCGATTGGGAAGATGTCGCGATCGAAACAGGGCCGCAGAAGAATTTCTCGGATCAGAACGCTTCCGCCGCCAATTCCATGGTGGTCGCGCATCCGGTCTGGATGCGCGCGAGATGCACCGATGTTTCCGGCAGCATCCTCTCCATGAAGAAGCGGCCGGTCACCAGCTTGGTGGTCAGATAGGGCGTCGTGCCGCCGCCCGCAATCTTGTCTTGCGCGACTTTCGCCATCCGTGCCCACATATAGGCGAAGGTGACGAGGCCGAACAACTGCATGTAATCGGTGGCGGCGGCGCCGGCATTGTCCGGTTTCATCATCGCATTCTGCATCAGCCAGGTGGTGGCCTGCTGCAGATGGCCGAGCGCGGCACTAAGCGGTGTAACATAGGGCTTCATGGCCTCGTCCGCGCCGTGATCCTTGGCGAAGGTGGCCACTTCGTTGAAAAATGACATCACCGCACGGCCGCCGTCGCGCGGCAATTTGCGCCCCACCAGATCCAGCGCCTGGATACCGTTGGCGCCTTCATAGAGCATGGCGATGCGGGCATCGCGCACGAACTGCTCCATGCCCTGTTCGGCGATGTAGCCGTGGCCGCCATACATCTGCTGCGCCAGCACCGCGTTGGAAAATCCAACGTCGGTCATGACCCCCTTCATGATCGGCGTCATCAGCCCCATGTGATCGTCGGCCTCCTGGCGATCCTTGGCGTCGCTGGAGCGGTGGGCAACGTCGCTCTTGAGCGCGGTCCATATAACCATGGCGCGCGCCGCCTCGTTGAAGGCGCGAATGGTCAGCAGCGTGCGACGCACATCGGGATGCACGATGATCGGATCGGCCGGCTTGTCCGGCGCCTTCGGCCCCGACAGCGAGCGGCCCTGCAGGCGATCCCGCGCATAGGCAACCGCGTTCTGATAGGCGACTTCGGACTGCGCCAGCCCCTGCACCGCGACGCCGAGCCGCGCCTCGTTCATCATCACGAACATGCCCTGCATGCCCTTGTTTTCCTCGCCGATCAGCCAGCCCGTGGCGCCGTCGTAGTTCATCACGCAGGTGGAATTGCCGTGAATGCCCATCTTGTGTTCGATCGAGCCGCAGCTGACGCCGTTGCGCGCGCCCAGCGACCCGTCGGCATTGACCAGGATTTTCGGCACCACAAACAGCGACACGCCCTTGATGCCGGCCGGCGCACCTTCGATTCGCGCCAGCACCAGATGGATGATGTTTTCGGTGAGATCGTGCTCGCCGGAGGAGATGAAAATCTTGGTGCCCGATATCTTGTAGCTGCCGTCGGCCTGCTTGACGGCCTTGGTCCGCAGCAGCCCGAGATCGGTGCCGCATTGCGGCTCGGTGAGGTTCATGGTGCCGGTCCATTCGCCGGCCACCATCTTCGGCACGAACATTTTCTTCTGCTCCGGCTTGCCGTGCACCATCAACGCTGCCGTCGCGCCCATGGTCAGGCCGCCATACATCGAAAACGCCATATTCGCCGCACTCTGGAATTCGGTGACGGTCTGGCTCAGCGTGACCGGCAGTCCCTGCCCGCCATATTCTGTTGGCGCCGACAGCCCGAGCCAGCCGCCTTCGGCCACCTGCTTGAAAGCTTCCTTGAAGCCCTTCGGGGTCGTGACACTGCCATCGTCATGGCGGACGCAGCCCTCGAGATCGCCGACGCGATTGAGCGGCTGCAGCACCTCTTCGCTGAGTTTCGCGGCCTCATTCAGGATCGCGTCCCGCACATCGGCGGAGGCGTCGGAAAAGCCGGGAAGATTGTCGTAGCGGTCGATCTTAAACACGTCGTTGAGCAGGAAATTGACATCTTCCAGGGGGGCTTTGTAGGTCGGCATGGTTTCCTCTCGGCAGTGTCCCGATTCCGGACCTCGCTCATCGCCGCGGTACCAGCTGATGCGAGCTTCGGAAGCGAACGGACACTATAAAATTTTGATTCTGGGGCGGTTTTTGATTTGGAGTTTCCTAAACGAACGCGCGGCCAATTGATAGAAACTTCCAATCCACCGCGCTGGCCCGGCGGGCTTCATTCAAGCGAATTGTTGCGGTGCAGCAAACCCTCAGTTCCAGAAATGGACCTTATCCGGTTCAGCCGGCCCAAGGCACCTATCATGGCAGCCATTGCGACAACATGACCGACGCGACCAGCAACTGTCGTTGACCGACGTCAATTTCGCCGACAAGGCAACTTTCAGCACCGGCGATCCGATTCTTTAACCCGTTATTTACCGTAACACACAAAAGTCAAAGTCAGGGGCAGACGACCTGCGCGGAATTCGATTGTCTCTTCTGTTGGGACGCGCGGGAAGGCCGAAGGCGCAGGTTAGGGCGCCGGAGTCGGAACCGGACGAAAGCATGAATTCGCGCGTGTCGTGGAGTGTTGAGGGCATCGATCCATCCGTCCGCGAGAGGGCCGAGGCTGCCGCGCGCCGTGCCGGCATGTCGCTGAACGACTGGCTCAATTCCACCATCGGCGAATCCAACCCACCTAATTTTCGCACAAGCCCGGATCAGCGGTCGATGGCGCCGAGCCAGGAGAGCCGCGAGGTCGCCGACATTCACCAGCGGCTGGATTCAATCACCCGCCAGATCGAGCAGATGTCGCAGCCCAGGCCGCGCAACGATGCGCCTCGCGGCGAGCCGCTGCGCAGCGAGCCCGCCGTCGCCCGGCAATTGAATGATGCCATCGCGCGCCTCGATGCGCGCCTGTCGCAGATTTCGAATCCGGCCGCGAGACAAGCCCCGCTTCAGGATAGGCGCCTGCCCGATATGGTCGAGCGCGCCGCCACGCAGGTCTACCGTCCCTCCCCGCCGCTCAACCCGGCGTCGCTCGAGCTTGCGATCGCGGAAATCGCTGCGCGCCAGAGCGAACTCGATAGCGCCGCGCCGCGGCCGATGCCGCCGGTCAGCGCGCCGCCGATCGCGCCCGCAATGGCACCGCCGATTGCGCCGGCAATGCCGGCGGGCCCGGATTTCTCCGTGCTCGAGCGCCATCTCTCCAAGATTACGAGCCAGATCGAAGAGCTGCAGCGTCCGAACGGGATCGAGCAATCGATCGCCGCGTTCCGCGGCGAACTGACGGAGATTCGTCAGGCCATTACCGAAGCGATGCCGCGCCGGGCGATCGAAATCGATCGAAAACGAAATCCGCTCGCTATCCCGCCGCATCGAGGAAACCCGCCAGAGCGGCACCCACGAGGAGGCGCTGGCCGGTATCGAACGCGCGCTCGGGGAAATTCGCGAGGCGCTGGGTTCGCTGACCCCTGCCGAGCAACTGGCCGGCTACGACGACGCGATCCGCAATCTCGGCGCCAAGCTCGATCTGATCCTGCGCGCCAGCGAAGATCCCTCCACGGTGCGACAGCTCGAAGGCGCCATCGCAGCGCTTCGCGCCATTGTTTCCAATGTCGCCTCCAACGATGCGCTGGCCCGGCTCAGCGACGACGTCCGCATGCTGTCGACCAAGGTCGATCTGCTCGCTCGCCCCGAGGGCAATACCGAATCGTTTGCCGTTCTCGAACAGCGCATCGCGGCGCTAACCTCGACGCTGGAAAGCCGGCAGCAGCCGGTCGCAAACGAAAGCACCGAACATCTCGAAGGCTCGTTGCGGGCGTTGTCCGACCGCCTCGACCGCATGCCGGTCGGCAATGACAACGCCTCGGCTTTCGCCCATCTCGAGCAGCGGGTGTCTTACCTGCTCGAGCGCATCGAGGCGTCCGCCGATCACCCCGCGGTAAATCTCGGACCGGTCGAGGACGGGTTGCAGGACATTCTGCGCCATCTCGAAGCCCAGCAGGTGACCGTTGCCCGGCTGGCCGAGACCGGCCGCAGCACGGCCGAGCCCACCGACAGCGGCCTGATCGATGTCGTCAAGCGCGAACTGTCCGACATCCGCTTCAGCCAGTCGGAAGCCGGCCGCCACACCCAGGATTCGCTCGAAGCCGTGCACAACACGCTCGGCCATGTCGTCGATCGGCTGGCGATGATCGAAGGCGATCTGCGCACGGCTCGCGCCGAGTCGGTTGCGCCGCCGCCGGAAGCGCCGCCCGCACCGCAAGCTTCTGCGCCGGCCGCCGCTGCACCCAGCGTTGCCGTGGTGCCCAGCGTCGCCGTGGCGCCGGAGCCAAAACCGGAATTGCCGAACCCTGCCGCCGCGCAAGAGCATTTTGTCTCGGCTCCGCGCGAATTCCAGGTCGCGCCGCCGCCGATGCCGGCGGTCGCCGCCGTTACGCCGCGGGCCATCAGCGAAATTCTCGAGCCGCATGCCGCGCCGCCACGAGGGGCGATCGAACCGGGTCTGCCGCCCGATCATCCGCTCGAACCCGGCACACGGCCGAGCGCACGGGGCGCTTCGCCCTCGGAGCGTATCGCCGCTTCCGAAAGCGCGATCAGCGAAATCACCGCCAGCCCGAGCGCGCCTGGCCCAACCAGCACATCGAGTTTCATTGCCGCCGCACGCCGCGCCGCCCAGGCCGCGGCGGCAGCGCCCCCGCCCGACAAGGCAGGCCGCGGCCAGCTCAAGAGGGCGGCCGGCGACAAGGCCAAGGAACCGTCGACGATCACCTCGAAGATTCGTTCGCTGCTGGTGGCCGCAAGCGTGGTCGTCATCGTGCTCGGCACCTTCAAGATGGCGATAAACCTGCTCAACGGCGGCAGCGTGCTGCAGCCGTCCGCCGTGGAAAGTTCGAGCGAGCCGCAGCCTTCGGCTCAATCGGCCCCGGAAGACAGCGCCAAGCCGGCCGTGCCTGACCCGGCGACGCCTTCGATGACCTCACCGACGCCGATCGGCCGGCAATCGTTCAATTATCCCGTCCCGAGTCCGTCCGATAGCGGCGTCTCGATCGTGATCCCGCAAGCCACGGCCGCGCCGGCATCGTCAGGCGACGTCACCGGCGCGATTCCGACCCTTGCGACGACGCCGGCGGGTCGCAAACTCTCGATGGTGCAGGTCCCGCCGACCGAAAGATTGCCCGACGCGATCGCCGGACCGGCGCTGCGGGCGGCTGCGCTGAAGGGCGATCCGGCCGCGGCCTATGAAATCGGCGTGCGCTTCGCCGAGGGCAAGGGCGTTGCCGCGAATCTCGACGAGGCCGCGAAATGGTATGACCGCGCCGCGCAGGCCGGCGTGGTGCCGGCGATCTTCCGGCTCGGGACCTTTTACGAGAAGGGCATGAGCGTAACAAAGGACGCCGATATCGCGCGGCGTTACTATCTGCAGGCCGCCGAGCGCGGCAACGCCAAGGCGATGCATAATCTGGCCGTGCTCGACGCCGATGGCGCCGGCAAGGGCGCCGACTACAAGAACGCCTCGCAATGGTTCCGCAAGGCCGCCGATCGCGGCGTCGCCGACAGCCAGTACAACCTCGGTATCCTCTACGCCCGCGGCATCGGCGTCGAACAGAACCTCGCCGAATCCTTCAAATGGTTCAGCCTGGCGGCGGCGCAGGGCGACGCGGACTCCGCACGCAAGCGTGACGATATCGCCAAGCGCCTCGACGTCCAGTCGCTGGCGGCGGCAAAGCTTGCGATCCAGACCTTCACGCCGGAACCGCAGCCCGACGATGCCATCAACGTGGCGACCCCGGCGGGCGGATGGGACGCAAGCCCGGCGCAGGCCAACACCGCAAAGCCCGCCGCAAAGCCGGTTTCGACCAAGCGAACCGCCGCCGCGCATTGATGCCTCCGGCCGGCAGCGCCGTCATATTCCCCACCGATAAATCCGTGTAGACAGGCCGCGTGAGCGTAAAGCCCGGACCGCTGGTCCGGTACCGCTTCAACTACGGTGAGGATCATTTGCCTTTCAATGGTCGTCAGGACGAGGCAGGTCAATTCCAGAGGTCTCCGACCGGACCTTGGGTAGCACCGCCACGCGAAAAGCCAGCCGACCAGTCCGTGGCGCGGCCGCCCCGGGCCACCCGCAGCAGGCGGCATTTTTGGTCGGTCGCCATCTTTATTTTGTTGATGACCGGCTTCGGCATCCGCGCCTACAGGGACCTGTCGCGGCCCGAGGCCTGGGCCTACTGGAAAGACCAGTATTTCTCGCCGAGCATGACCTCGTCGCCGGTCACGAACGCCGACTTCAATGACGGAGGCCGCAGCCGGCCGGCACTGTTCATCCGTGGGAAGATCGGCGCCGCCGCCGCAGGCTGGTTTCGCGACAGGCTCGACGAGGCCCATCTCGCGGCAGGCGATACCGTATTGATGTCCTCGCCGGGCGGGGATTTGAGTCAGGCCGTCATCATGGGCGAAATCATCCGGTCGCGCGGATTGGCGACGGCGGTCGGCGTCGTGGACGCATCGGGCCAGGTCAGGCCTTCTTATTGTGCCAGCGCCTGCGTATTCGTCTACGCCGGCGGCAAGCCCCGTTACGGCGTCGAAGGCTCGATGCTGGGGGTCCATCGGTTTGTGACACCCGTGCCCGGGCGCGACCCCGTGGCCGAGACCCAGAGGACCACGGGGATGGCCCTGGGCTATATGACCAAGATGGGCGTCTCTTCTTCCGTCGTGGAGGCCATGTCAGCGACCAGCGATGTCCGCTGGCTCAGCGTCAAGGAAGCCGCGGCGATGAACCTCGTCACCGACCTCGTGGGAAAGCCTTGAGCGGCCGGCTATTAATCTGAATCCTTCACCACATCGGAAGTTGTGCTGCGGTCTGCGGCAAAAAAGCTGGCCGCCTGCGGATTCTTTAGTCCCTCCCTTGGACGATTTCGGTTATGCAGGGATGCGGCAGTTGATCCGCGCTTCCTAAGAAACCATGCCGTGAGCGGTTTCGGCCAGCCTCAGGGCGAAATCCGAAGCAGACGCGCGTGCAGCTTTACCTTCCGATCGCCGACATTCCGGTCAATATTTTTCTCATCCTGGCGATGGGCGCGGCCGTGGGTTTCGTGTCCGGCATGTTCGGCATCGGCGGCGGATTCCTGATGACGCCGCTGTTGATCTTCATCGGTATCGCGCCGGCGGTCGCGGTCGCCTCGGTCGCCAGCCACATCGCCGCCTCGTCGTTTTCCGGTGCCATATCCTATTGGCGGCGCCGCGCCATCGATCCGGCGCTGGCGCTGGTGCTGCTGTGCGGCGGCACCGTCGGGACCGCGCTCGGGGTCTGGACCTTCACGCTGCTGCGCTCGCTCGGCCAGCTCGACCTGATGATCGCGCTGTCCTATGTCGTGCTGCTCACTACCGTGGGCGGACTGATGTTCTGGGAAGGCCTGCGCGCGATCATGCGGGTACGCCGCGGGGTGGCGGTGCCGATGCGCCGCTCGGGCAGCCACGGCTGGATCCACGGATTGCCGCTGAAGATGCGCTTCAAGCGCTCCAAGATCTACCTATCGGTCATTCCAGTCGTTGTCGTCGGCGTCGCAATCGGCTTTATCGGCGCGGTGATGGGGATTGGCGGCGGCTTCATCCTGATCCCGATCATGATCTATCTGCTGCGGGTGCCGACCTCGACCGTGATCGGCACCTCGATGGTGCTGACGCTGGTCACCATGGTGTTCGCCACCATGCTGCACGCGGTCACCAACCATCTCGTCGATGCGGTGCTGGCGCTGATCCTGATGGTCGGCGGCGTCACCGGGGCGCAGTTCGGCGCCCGCGCCGGCCAGAAGATTCGCGGCGAACATCTGCGGCTCTTGCTGGGCTTGTTGATTCTCGCGGTCGGAATCCGCTTCGCGATCGAACTGGTGATCCGGCCCGACGATCTCTTCACCATCCGGGAAACCGGGGGCACCGGATGATCGCGCGCAGCTTTCTCGCAGCCATCGCCCCTATGCTGATCCTGGGCGCGCTTTCCGGTATCTCGCCGGCGCGCGCCGAGCGGCTAATCGTGTCGGTGTCCAACCACCGGGTCACGGTGACACCGAACTATTCCGGCGAGGAACTGGTGCTGTTCGGCTCGGTCGAAAAGGACGCGAACACGCCGGCCGGCCGCACCGCTTACGATCTCGTGGTAACCGTCAGCGGGCCGCACGCGGACATGGTGACGCGCCGCAAGGAGCGCAAATTCGGCATCTGGATCAACACCGACTACCGGCAGTTTCTGCAGGTGCCGACCTATCTGGCGCTGTTTGCCAACCGACCGTTCGACGCCATCGCTTCGCCCGAGGTCGAACGCCGACAGCAACTCGGCCTCAACAATGTGCTGCTGACCCAGCGCGTCGGCCCGGACTATGCCGACGTGGTGCCGAACGATGCATTCCGCAGCGCCTTCGTGCGGCTGCGCTCCGAACACGGCCTCTATCGCGAGGACACTTCCGCGGTGACGTTCCTGACCCCTACGCTGTTTCGCACCGGGATACCGCTTCCGGCCGAAGTGCCGATCGGGACCTATGACGTCGAAATCAAGCTGTTTTCCGACGGCGCGCTGGTGACGCGGACCGAAACCGCGTTCGAAATCGTCAAGGTCGGCTTCGAACAGTTCGTCGCCACCAGCGCCCGCCAGAACGGTTTTGTGTATGGGCTGGTAACCGCATTGATGGCGATGATGACTGGGTGGATGGCCTCGATCGTGTTTCGCAAGGATTAGGACGGCTCGGTGAGAGGCCCTCTTGCCGGCCGCCGCCATGAAGATCCGGACAAGACATCTGCCCCGATTTAGCTAACGGACTGTTTACCTTTGGTGGCCTCACCGGAGGTGTTCACGGAATTGCAACGCAAAAGGTGTCCGCTGACTGTCCAATGGGCATTCCCTCGACGGCATCACCAATCGTCCCCGCCGTGGCTCCCAAGCCTCAGCACGGCACAGCTCCGGCTGGCCGGTCCGATCTTGCGGCCGGGCTCGCGCTCAACGCATTCATGAGCATGAACCGCGCGGTCGCGATCTTCGGGCCAGACGGCAAACTGCTTCTGCCCAATTTAGTCTTCGAAAAACTGTTCGGGGGCTCCGATCTTCTCGATCGCATCAACCGCGAGGCCAGCGCCAACAATGGCAAGACCGATCGCCAGGTGACCCTCGGCGATGGCCGCGCGTTCTGGGTCGAGACCATACCGATGGACGGCGGGTGGCTGGTCAGCGCCTACAGCATGACCGAGCGATCGGCCAAGGCGCGCACCGACACCCTGACCAAGCTCGGCAACCGCTTGATGTTCCACGAACAGCTCACAATGCTGCTGGGGGATCCGGACCGCGCGCCCGAAGCAGCGGCCGTCCTGGTGATCGATCTTGATCGCTTCAAGGCCATCAACGAATCGCTCGGGCGCAGCGTCGGTGACGGGCTGCTGGGACTTGTTGCGGAGCGGATACGCTCCGCGCTCGGACCCGGCGATATCGCGGCCCGGCTGGGAGGCGACAAGTTCGGCATTATCCAGACCGGTCAACCGCAACCGAGATCGGCGGCCGACCTTGCGAGCCGCCTCGTCGATCTGACCGGCCGCTCCTACCTGGTGGAGGGACAGCTGATCGATATCGCCGCACGCGTGGGCATCGTCTTGTTCCCCGCCGGTGCAACCGACTGCGAACAGCTGCTGAAGAATGCGAACCTCGCCTTGCATCGCGCAAAAAGCGACGGACACGGAGCCTATCGCTTCTTCGAGATGGCGATGGACGAGAAGATGCAATACCGGCGCAATCTCGAAATCGACCTTCGCCGCGCGCTGGCGCTTGGCGAGTTCACGCTGGCCTATCAACCCCAATTCAATCTGCGACTGAATGCGGTCACCGGATTCGAGGTGCTGCTCCGCTGGCAAAGTCCGACCCGGGGAGTGGTATCCCCGCTCGAATTTATTCCGGTCGCGGAAGATACCGGCATTATTGCCTCGATCGGAGAATGGGTGCTTCGGACCGCCTGCCTGGAGGCAGCAACCTGGCCCGGCGCGCACAAGGTTTCCGTCAATGTTTCGGCGATCCAGTTCAAGAGCCCAAATCTCGTTGCAACGATTATGTCGGCCCTGGGAGAAAGCGGTCTCGATCCGCGGCGTCTGGAACTTGAGATCACCGAAAGCGTGATGCTCGACGCCGGGGGAAAGGCGCTCGCGATGCTTCAGAATCTTCGCGAAATAGGTGTGCGCGTCGCGCTTGACGATTTCGGAATCGGGTATTCATCGCTGGGCTACCTGCGCAGCTTTCCATTTGACAGAATAAAGATCGACCAATCCTTTGTCCGCGGCTCGTCCAACGACGCCGTCGGCCGGGCGATCGTCCGCGCGATCGCCTCGCTCGGTCAAAGTCTCGGGATGGCAACGGTGGCTGAAGGCGTCGAGAACGAGGAGCAGATGGCCCGCGTCGTCTCCGATGGCTGCACCGACGTCCAAGGCAATTTGATCAGCCGACCCATACCGCCGGAACAAATCGGCAGCTTTCTGTTGTCGCGAAACGAAGCTGTCTTCCGCGACGAACCGGACAACTTGGCATCGCCCGACCATGCATCGGCGCTCTCCGCAATCCGACCTCTCCCCGTGCAGAGGTGAAGTCAGCCCAGGTTTATCCTGGATCGCCCGACAGTCAGTAGCAGCGCGAGGCGGCGATGGTGTGAAGTCTGAAATCGCCGAGCACATGGGCCATGAAGGAAAGCGTCTGAGCCGCACTTGCGCCACGATGAAGCCTCTCATCCTTCGAGACGCGCGCAAGAGCGCGCCCCCTCACAGGATGACGCCGGGGTATGCGGCGGCCGGATCATCGCTGCGCGCATTCCTGATTCAATTGTCAAAGAACCAAAGACAGGCGTCCGCATTCCCGCTGCGCGATGCGCCCGGGGTTTGCACAGACATTGCCCCTCGAAAGCAGAGGGCGCAGGGAAAGCCGGGTGCCCGCCGCACCCGCAGCCTCGCGTGCAAAGTGAAACAAGCACACGAGCGTAGTCACCACAGGTACAACCAGTTCAACCGGCCTTCCCCGCGCAATGGTTTTAACGGCTTATTCCGAGCTCTCCCCGGTGACCGGGCTTTTTTGCCACCGTCGCCTGCGCTCCTTATCGCAGACTTGACACCAGCGTCGGGGCGTCAGGACCACACGTCTTCGCCGTCCGCAGCGTCACGCCAGGCTTCAGTTCGTCCGCCGAAACTCTAGCGAAGGCGGGTTCAGCATCATTCGTCCGCGCGACCATTGATCGCGCCTGACGCTGCCGCGTCCATCGCATCCCGTGCCCAACGTTTCGTGACGACCGCGAAGCGCCCCTCTTGTGGGACGGGATGGCGGGAGTTGTAGATTTGATTTGCCCGACGCCCAAAGCAAAATATTTTTGCAAACGGGGCTGGACAGCGAGATGACTGACCCGGTGACTGATTTGCCCGTCGGGCAAATCAAGGCTGTAGGACGTTAGATAATCCGCCGTTCGGCTGGTTATCCTCATGGTGAGGAGCCCGCGAGGCGGGCGTCTCGAACTATGAGGCCCGCGGTCCATCCTTCGAGACGCGGCCAAGCGGCCGCTCCTCAGGATGAGGCCAGTGTGTGCAGCGCCGCTCAATAGCAGCGCGAGGCGGCGATGGTGTGCAGCCTGAAATCGCCGAGCACATGCGCCATGAAGGAAAGCGTCTGGAATATTTTTGCGAATGCCGCGTCACGGATGCTGAGGCCTCCAGTATAGGCGCCGAACGCCGGCATCACCGCGCGCTCGCCGTCGCAGGCAAAACAGCGCCGCTCCATCGAACGGCCGCGCGTCGACACCCGCGCCTTGGGATGCAGATGGCCGGCGATTTCGCCCGATGCGCCGGTCGGCTCGTGACGGAACGCGATCGGACCGATGGCGACTTCGTGGGCCACCACGCCGCCGAGATCGGGGGGCAGTGCGGGATCGTGATTACCCGAAATCCAGATCCAGTCGCGGCGGGCCTGCAACGCGGCGATGGCATCGCAGTCCGGCGCCGACAGACGCGCATGGGCGTCACGGTCATGAAAACTGTCGCCGAGCGCGATCACCATGCGCGGGTCGTGCCGTGCGATCACCGCAGCGAGACGCCCGAGCGTCGCCACCGTGTCGTAGGGCGGCAGCAGCACGCCGCGCGCGGCAAAGCTGGAGCCTTTTTCCAGATGCAGGTCGGAGACGACCAGCAGGCTCTGCTCTTCCCAGAACAGCGCGCCGGAGAGATCGGCGACGAGATCAACACCGGCGACGTTCAATGCGGAACGATTGGCGATATGGATAGCAATGCTCGTCATGGCCGGGCTTGTCCCGGCCATCCACGTCTTGGCCGCAGCAAGAAAAAGGACGTGGATGCCCGGGTCAAGCCCGGGCATGACGATGTCGATGTTTCAGAGCACGCCAAGCTCATCTCTTATTCTGATCCAGTCGCCTCTTTGACCAGTTCGTCGGCGGCTTCCGCCAGCAACTCATCGGAGGCTTCGCCATAAACCGCTTCGCGGCCGATTTCCAGCATCACCGGCACCGCCAGCGGCGAAATCCGGTCGAGTTGCTTGAGGGTGATTCGCCCTCTGATTCGCGCCAGCATATCACTGAGCCGGCGGATATCGAGCAGTCCGGTCGCGGCATCGGCGCGCGCCGCGCGGAGCAGCACGTGATCCGGCTGATGCTTGCGCAGCACGTCGTAGATCAGGTCGGTCGAGAACAGCACCTGGCGCCGGGTCTTTTCCTCGCCGGTGAAGCGGCGCGCGATCAGTCCGGAGATGATGGCGCAGGTGCGGAAGGTGCGTTTCATCAGCGCGGATTCGGCGAGCCAGGCCTCGAGGTCGTCGCCCAGCATGTCCGGGTCGAACAGCGCGTCGAGATCGAGCTTGCCCTGCCGGATCATGAACGACATGTCCCCCAGCCCCCACACCGCAAGCGCATATTCATTGGCGACAAAGCCGAGCGGCCGGGCGCGGGCGCGCTCGAGCCGCCGGGTCAGCAGCATGCCGAGGGTCTGGTGTGCCAGCCGGCCCTCGAAGGGATAGCAGAGGAGGTAATGCTTGTTGGCGCGGGGAAAGGTCTCCACGACCAGTTCGCGCACCCCGGGGACACGCGACAGATGCGCCTGCAGCGACAGCCAGTCGCGCACCTGATCCGGCAGGGCATTCCAGGCGCGCTTGTCGGCCAGCAATTGGCGGACCCGCTCGGCCAGATAGGTCGAGAGCGGAAACTTGCCGCCCATATAGGACGGCACTTTGGCGTCCTTGTCGTTGGCGCGGGAGACATAGACCTGGTCTTCCGCCAGCGCTTCGTAGCGCACCACCTCGCCGCCGAAGACAAAGGTGTCGCCGACCACCAGCCCCTCGATGAAATATTCCTCGATCTCGCCGAGCATGCGACCGCCGCGGCCGAGCGCCCCGGTCGATCCGGAACCGCCACCGCGCGAGCGCACCAGCCGCACTTTCAGCATCGCCTCCTCGACGATGGTGCCGACATTGAGGCGATAGCTTTGCCGCACGCGCGGATTGGCGACGCGCCAGCGCCCGTTTTTGTCCTGCTTGATGCGGGCGAAACGCTCGTAGGTTTTCAGCGCATAGCCGCCGGTGGCGACGAAATCGACCACGTCATCGAAATCGGTCCGCGAAAGATTCGAATACGGCGCGGCCGTCCGCACCTCGGCGTAAAGTTCTTCGGAAAGAAACGGCTCGCCGCAGGCGCGGCCGAGCACATGCTGCGCCAGCACATCGAGCGCGCCGGTGCGCAGCGGCGGGGTGTCCTGGGCATTTTCGTTAATCGCGTCGATCGCGACCGCGCATTCCAGCACCTCGAAGCGATTGGCGGGGACCAGTACCGCGCGCGAAGCCTCGTCGATGCGGTGATTGGCGCGGCCGATTCGTTGCATCAGCCGCGAGGCGCCTTTCGGCGCGCCGATATTGATGACGAGATCGACGTCGCCCCAGTCGACGCCGAGATCGAGCGAGGAGGTGCAGACCACGCCGCGCAATTTGCCTTTGGCCATCGCGTCCTCGACCTTGCGGCGCTGGGCGACGTCGAGCGAGCCGTGATGCAGCGCAATCGCAAGGCCATCGTCGTTCATGCGCCACAGGTCCTGGAACAGCATCTCGGCCTGGCTGCGGGTGTTGACGAACACCAGCGTGGTCTTGTTGGCCTTGATCAGGTCGTAGACCTCAGGGAGCGCGTGGCGCGCGCTGTGGCCGGCCCATGGCAGGCGCTCTTTGGTGTCGAGCATCTCGACAACGGGTGCCGCGGCACCGCCGGCAACGACGATGTCGGCGGCTTCGCTTTTGCCGTCAGGCTGCGGCACCAGAAACCGCGCCAGCGATTCCGGCGCTGCAACGGTCGCTGACAGTCCGATCGCCCGCATTTGCGGGGCGAGATGCCACAGCCGCGCCAGCCCGAGCGACAGCAGATCGCCGCGTTTGGAGGTCACCAGCGCGTGCAACTCGTCGAGCACGATGCGCTTCAGGGACGAGAACAGGAACGGCGCGTCGTCGGACGACAGCAACAGCGCCAGTTGCTCGGGCGTGGTGAGCAGGATGTCCGGCGGATAGCGCCGCTGCCGCTGCCGCCGCGACACCGGCGTGTCGCCGGTGCGGGTCTCGATCTTGACCGGCAGACCCATCTCGGCCACCGGCGTTTCCAGATTGCGCGCGATATCGACCGCCAGCGCCTTCAGCGGCGAAATGTAGAGCGTGTGCAGCCCGCGGCTGCGCAGGACGCCGCGGCCGGTGGAGATGAGGCTGGGACGTGAAGAGCGTGCTGCAAGCCCTATCTTCTCCCCTCCCCCCGCGCGCACAGCGCGTGGCGGGGATGAGGCAGAAGAGCGCGTATCCGCGGAAATCGCGCTCAACTCCACCAGCGTCGGCAAAAATCCGGCGAGCGTCTTGCCGGCGCCGGTGGGCGCGATCAGGAGCGCCGAGCGGTCATCGCGGGCCTTTGCCATTAGCTCAAGCTGGTGCTCGCGGGGCGACCAGCCGCGCGCGGCGAACCAGCGCAGAAAGCTTTCAGGCAAAAGCCGGGGCGCAAAAGGATCGGGTTCGGCGATGTTCACGGCGCCACGTTAAGCCGGCCGGACCGGGCGGGTCGAGAGCCCAAAGAACCAAAGGAACGTGATCGCTCAGGATTTGGCGGCCACCACCACCAGTCCAGGCACCGGCACATTGTCCTCAATTCGGGCCGACAATTCTTCCAGCCGCGACAGCGTGAGCCCGGCATTCGCAATCGACGCGCGCACGTAAGCTGCAGCATGCGCGTAACGCAGGCCTTCGCCGAGAATGACGCCTTCCCCGCCATGGGTCTCCACCGTGAACGCCAGCAGGCCGCCGGCCGCCAGCACGCGCTTGACTTCCTGAAGCAGCGGCGCGAGGTCGGCGAGATAGACCATCGCGTCGGCGGCGAGCACGAGATTGGCGCTGGCATCAGGCCTGCCGCGCAGGCCTTCCAGCATGTCGGCGACCTCGAGCTCCGGCATAAAGCCCGGTTGCGCGCGCCCGCTCGATCATGCGCGGCGACAGGTCGATGCCGATGAAATGATCGACCTCCTTGGCAAACGCCGTCGCCGCCAGTCCGGTGCCGCAGCCGAGATCGATGGCGCGCTTGAAGAAGGCGGGCTTGCGCACCGCGGCACGCGCGGCCAGCACCGCCTTGAACAACAGCGCCGGACCGCGATAGCCGAGATCGTCGACCAGCGCGCTCTCGAATTTCGGCGCATATTGATCGAACAGCGCGCGCACATAGGCCGGCGGCATCGCCGACAGCCGCTCGGCCCCCAACAGCATCAGCCGCAGGCTGGCGCCGTGGCGATCCTCGGGATCGGTTTGCTGCGCTTTGCGGAATGCGATGATCGCCACATCGCGTTCGCCGAGCTGCTCGCGGATTTCGCCGAGCGTGAACCAGGCGGAGGCAAAACCGGGCGCAAGCTCGGTCGCCTGCAGCAACAGGTCGGCGGCGGCGGCGAGATCGCCCTTCAACTGCAGATCGCGGGCAAAATCGAACCGCCGGTCGGCAACCAGATCGCCGGAGGACAGGAACAGGCGCGCGGGCATCGTCTCTCAACTCGTCATTGCCGGGCATAGCCGTCCGGAGGACGGCGTCGCTTCCGCTCGCCTATGACCGGCAATCCATCGATCAAGGATTCTTTCGTAAGATGGATGCGCGGGTCAAGCCCGCGCATGACAGCTAAAAAAATGCACGAGACGGCCTATATAACCGCGATGCGTCCGCAAGACATCCTGATGCCCGTTGCCGCCGGCCTGTTCTGCAAGCCCGGCGGCTTCCATATCGACCCGGTACGCCCCGTCGAGCGCGCCGTGATCACCCACGGCCATTCCGATCACGCCCGATCGGGCCATGGCGCGGTGCTGGCTACCCAGGAGACGCTCGACATGATGCGGCTGCGCTACGGCGACAACTTTGCCGGCCGCATGCAGGCCATTGCCTATGGCGAGGTGATAAAACTCGGCGACGTCACCATCAAATTTCACCCGGCCGGCCATGTGCTGGGCTCGGCGCAGATCGCGGTCTCCTGCAAGGACACCTGCATCGTCGCCTCCGGCGACTACAAGGACGCGCCCGATCCCACCTGCGCGCCGTTCGAGGTGGTGCCGTGCGACGTCTTCATCACCGAGGCCACGTTTGGCCTGCCGGTGTTTCGCCACGGCGACGCGGCGCTGGAGATCAAGAAGCTGCTGGCCTCGGTGGCGCTGTTTCCCGAGCGCGCGCATCTGGTCGGCGCCTATTCGCTCGGCAAGGCGCAGCGCGTGATCGCGCTGCTGCGCGCGGTCGGCTACGACGCGCCGATCTACCTGCATGGCGCGATGGAAAAGATCACGCATTATTATGAAAGCCGCGGCGTGGCGCTGGGCGATTTGCGCGCCGTGAAGGGCATCAAGAAGGCCGATCTCGCCGGCACCATCACGCTGGCGCCGCCGTCGGCCACCTCGGATATCTGGACGCGACGATTCCCCGACCCGGTCACCGCGTTCGCCTCGGGCTGGATGCGGGTGCGTGCCCGCGCCCGCCAGCGCGGCGTCGAACTGCCGCTGGTGATCTCGGACCACGCCGACTGGGACGGGCTGACTGCGACCATTGACGCCACAGGCGCCGGTGAAATCTGGGTCACCCACGGCCAGGAAGACGCGCTGGTGCATTGGTGCAAGACAAAAGGTCTCGCCGCGCGGCCGCTCGATCTGGTCGGCTACGGCGATGAGGATGAAAGCGATGCAGTGCCTGTCAGCGAGGACGAGGCATGAATCGTTTCGCCGAACTGCTGGATCGCTTGGCGTACGAGCCCGGCCGCAACAACAAGCTGCGGCTGCTCGCCTCCTATTTCCGCGTGGTCAGCGATCCCGACCGCGGCTACGCGCTGGCCGCGCTCACCGGTGCATTGTCGTTCAAACACGCAAAACCGGGGCTGATCCGCGACCTGATCGCCGCGCGCACCGATCCAGTGCTGTTCGCGCTGTCGTATGACTATGTCGGCGATCTCTCCGAGACGGTAGCGCTGATGTGGCCGAAGGGTGGGGTCAATCGCGAAGAGTCTTTGCTGGGCCACCCCTCTCCCCAACCCTCCCCCACAAGGGGGGAGGGAGCCGGGCAGCGTGTCAAAGTCAAGCGACAGCAGCAGCTCCTCGCACGCACGAAAGCGAGGTCGCGGCGAAGCGTCCGCTCGGAGCGGCGACCTGCAGCAGACCCCACTCCGCTCCGGTCTCCGGCCTCCCCCCCCGCGACGCGCGAGGCGGTGGAGGGAGGGGAGTGCCGCGAGCACGGCGTTCAGGAGTGACCAACGACGCCACAACAATCCGCCGCCGCCCACGCTTACCGAGGTCGTCACCACGCTGCGCACGCTCGGCAAGACCGAGCTGCCGACGACAGCTCGCGCGCTGGCTCGACGAGCTGGACGAGACCGGGCGCTGGGCGCTGTTGAAACTGGTCACCGGCGCGATGCGGATCGGGATCTCGGCGCGGCTGGCCAAGACCGCCGCGGCCGGGCTCGGCGACAAGGACCCGCACGAGATCGAGCTGATGTGGCCGGGGCTGACGCCGCCCTATCTCGAGCTGTTCGCCTGGCTGGAAGGCCGCAGCGAGAAGCCGGTCAATCTCGATCCCGCGCCGTTCCGCCCGGTGATGCTGGCGCATGCGATCGAGAATACGGATTTTGCGGGTCTTAACGCCGCCGATTTCATCGCGGAATGGAAATGGGACGGCATCCGGGTGCAGGCGGTGTCCGGCCGCGACGCGCGCGGCCACATACTCGCGCGGCTCTATTCGCGCAGCGGCGAGGACATCACCAGAAGCTTTCCGGATCTGCTGCCGTCGCTGCATCTGCCCGGCGCGATCGACGGTGAATTGTTGGTACTGCGCGACGGCCGGGTGCAGAGTTTTAACGTGCTGCAGCAGCGGCTCAATCGCAAGGTGGTGTCGCCGAAACTGACAAAGGATTATCCGATCCATTTGCGCGCCTATGACCTGCTCGGCGAAGGCGACACGGATCTGCGCACGCTGCCGTTTTCCGAACGCCGGATGCGGCTGGAGACTTTTGTCAAAAAGCTCGACGATGCGAGGATCGATCTATCGCCGACGATCGCCTTCGAGAGCTGGGACACGCTGACGGCAGCGCGCAAAAATCCGGCCAACGCCGGCGCCGGCGAAGACGCGGAAGCGGTCGAAGGCGTGATGCTGAAGCGCCGCGACGCCGCGTATCTGCCCGGCCGCCCGAAGGGGCAATGGTGGAAGTGGAAGCGCGATCCGCACATCATCGACGCCGTGCTGATGTATGCGCAGCGCGGCCACGGCAAGCGCTCGTCCTATTATTCGGATTACACGTTCGGGGTCTGGACGTCAGGCGAGGACGGCGAGCAACTGGTGCCGGTCGGCAAGGCCTATTTCGGCTTCACCGACGAAGAGCTGCTGCAGATCGACCGCTTCGTCCGCCGCAACACCACCGAAAAATTCGGACCGGTCCGGCACGTGGTGCATGAGCCGGATCAGGGGCTGGTGCTGGAAGTCGCCTTCGAGGGCCTGGCACGCTCGACACGGCATAAATCCGGCGTGGCGATGCGGTTTCCGCGCATCAACCGGCTGCGCTGGGACAAGCCGCCGCGCGAGGCCGACCGGCTGGAAACGCTGGAGCTGCCCCTGAACTCCGACTTTTTTGCGCTCGATCATTTCGAGAACCGGTTTGGATAATTGAGGCGGCCGATAAATCAAAGATTGCGTCGTACAAAAATACGGGTCTGAAAACTTCATGCCAAATTCCTCTTCTCTTTCTTTGAGTGACGTCATCGAGGATATGACTACGTCAGCGCGGCCGCTCAGCGGCGCTGCAAGCAATTCGCGCCATTTTACCCGTTGAATATCTCGTTTCAGTGGTCCATCGATTTCCAGCAATGGCGGCAGCCTTCTTATTATTTCGTCGATAATTTCAATATCGTAACCCTTCGCGATCTGCTTGCCGTCCTTTTTCTCGTAAAACTTGAAGTACCCCTCGTTGATGGAATTCGAAGTATAAACGGTGACGCTTCGAGTTGCCTGAATCCGCTTCAATACTGTCTCATATTGGACGATCAGAATTGATTGACTCCAGAGGCTTACGGGCTGATCACTGGCGTCGATTTCGCGGACTCTCCAGAACCGTTTTCCATTTATGTTCTCGGCCTGCAAGTATACGCCGTCTGCCGTGTATGTCTCAACGCCGGCCAAAAAAGACGGGTCCTCGGAACTTTGGATCTCGAACCGCGCATTCTTGTCGGGGTAATTCCATTTGAGGACCAGGAGGCGGCCGATAACGATGTCGAGATCCTTGTCAATGACCGGAGCAGGTGCTGTCGTCTGCCTCAGGTTCAGCACAGTGCCGGCCGAAACCAATGCAGCGAGGCAGAACCCCGCGCCCAAGCCTGTCCACGCGAGGGCACCGGGCCTCCATTGGCCGAAAAATCTGTTCTTCAATTCGATCGCCTGGGTGACGATGACATTGGCTACCACGATCGCGATAATGAAAATCACGACCCCGGCCAGAACAGGGTTGGTCTTTGATAGGGCTGTGAGCTGCTCCTGCAGCTGAAAGAAGGCCCCGAATTGTTCAAGTATCTTCTTAAGAATATCCAATATCGGCTCTCCCTCACTAACAGGATTGCGCGATGGAGCGAATGATCTAGTCTAGGTTGATTAACAACGCAATTTCAATTGAAAAAACGGGCCATGCATCAACCGGTTGCGCTGGGACAAGCCGCCGCGCGAGGCCGACCGGCTGGAAACGCTGGAACGGATGCTGAAGGCGGAAACAACAAATGAACCCGTGGCGGCTGGCGGCCATTGACGCTCGATGGCGGGTTCCCCATCTGCCCTGTACCGACTAGGATGCGCGGCGGTTTCGCGCGAGGAGACCATCGATGCCGAACGACACCAGGGAATTGCCGGCTGCCAGTGACGGCCTCTACCGTTTCCTCGGCGGCTCGCCGCTGACGGTGGTGTTCCGGCTGGTCCTGCTGTCGATCCTGGTCGGCGTAGTGCTGGCCGCGATCGGCTTCGATCCCTGGAATATCCTCAACAGCATCCGGCTGTTGTTCCGGCGGCTCTGGGATCTCGGCTTTGACGCCATCAACTGGTTGTGGCGCTACTTCCTGCTCGGCGCCGTGATCGTGATCCCGGTCTGGCTGTTGTCGCGGATGTTCGGCGCGCCGCGCGGGCGATAGATCGCACGCCGGCTCCGTTCGTTGAGTTCCCCATCAAAGGTTACGACCGCGCAGGTCTTTGCCATCGCAGGTCCTGCGATGGTTGCGAACCTGACGACGCCGCTGATCGGCATCGTCTCGACGATTGCGATCGGACGGCTCGGCGAAGCGACCCTGCTCGGCGGGGTCGCCATCGCGTCGGTGATTTTCGACTGCCTGTTCTGGCTGTTCGCGTTCCTACGGATGAGCACGGTGGCCTTCACGGCGCAGGCGCTCGGCGCCGGCGAGACGCAGGAACTGCCCGCCATCCTGGTGCGCGGCCTTGCGGTTGCGGCGCTGATCGGCGCGGGGCTCATTGTCCTGCAAATACCGGTCGCGGCACTCCTGCTCGGCGCCATGGGCGGCAGCGAGGGCGTGACGCGCGCCGCGAAAATCTACTTCACCATCCGGATCTGGTCGGCGCCGTTGGCGCTGGCCAATTATGTCGTGCTGGGCTGGCTGATCGGACAGGCGCGCGCCCGGCTCGCGCTGGCGGTGCAGATCGCGATCAACGTCATCAACATGGCGGCGACGGTGCTGCTGGTGCTGGCGCTGAATACCGGCATCGCCGGCGCGGCGATCGCCGCCGTGGTCGCGGAAGCGGCCGGATTGCTGCTCGGCATTCTGATCGCGCGACGTCTCACTGACGGCCAGCCTCCGGTGCCGCGCAAGGCGCTGCTTGACCGCGCCAAGCTACTGCGCATGTTCGCCGTCAACCGCGATATCATGATCCGCACCGCTTCCCTGATCGCCGTATTCCTGTTCTTCACCGCGCAAGGCGCACGCACAGGCGACGTGACGCTTGCCGCCAACGCGGTCCTCAACAATTTCCTGCTGGTCAACGCCTTCTTCCTCGACGGCCTCGCCAACGCCGCCGAGCAAATCTGCGGCCGCGCCTATGGCGCGCGCGACCGCGCCACCTTTTCCGGTGCGGTCCGGCTGGTGCTGTTATGGGGCGCTGCCTTCGCGCTGGCGGTGACCGCAACGTTCGCGCTGTTTGGGCCGGCGCTGATCGACATCATGACCGCAAGCGTGGACGTCCGCCACGGCGCCCGCGACTATCTGTGGTTCGTAGTGCTGGCGCCCATCCTCAGCGTGTTCGCCTTCGCCTACGACGGGGTCTACATCGGCGCGACCTGGGCGCGCGACATGCGCAACCTGATGATATTGTCGCTGCTGATCTTTCTCGCCGCGTGGTTCTCGCTGCGGTCGTTCGGCAATGCCGGGCTGTGGGGCGCGCTGCTGGTGCATTATGCGGCGCGCGGCGGCTTGCAGGCGCTGCGCTATCCGGCGATGCTGCGCCTTTCCTTCCGGCCGGAGCCGCTTTCCGGCTGAACCAAACGGGACCTTTCCGATGCAATTGCAGTTTGTCGGCTGCGGCGATGCGCTCGGCTCCGGCGGCCGCTATAACACCTGCTTTCATGTCACCGGCGAGCGTGTCAATTTCCTGATCGATTGCGGCGCCTCCTCGCTGCCGGCGCTGAAGCGGCAGGGTATCGCGCGCGACGCCATCGACCTGATCCTGATCACGCATTTTCACGGCGATCATTTCGGCGGGTTGCCGTTCCTGCTGCTGGACGCGCAGTTCACGCGCCGGACCCGGCCGCTGACCATCGCCGGACCGCAGGGAATCGCGACCCGGCTGACGCAGCTGATGGAAGTGCTGTTCGAGAATTCGTCGAAAACCAAACAGCGCTTCGAGCTGTCGGTTGTCGCGCTCGAGCCCGAGGTAACCCGGGCCTTCGGCGCGGTAAAAGTCACGCCGTTTCCGGTCGTGCACGGCGAATCCGGCGGCCCGTTCCTGGCCTACCGGGTCGAGGCCGAGGGCCGCGTCATCGCCTACAGCGCCGACACCGAATGGACGGAAACGCTGATCCCGGCCGGACGCGACGCCGATCTGTTCATTGCGGAAGCCTATTATTACGACAAGGTCGTCAAGAACCACCTCAGCCTGAAGACGCTCGAGGGAATCTCGCCGAGATCAATCCGAAGCGGCTGGTGCTGACCCATATGAGCGACGACATGCTGGCGCGGCTGGGCACGCTCGCCCACACCGCCGCAAGCGACGGCATGATCGTCGAGCTGTGAGTGACTTGCAAGGCGGTGGCTTCATCCTTCGAGACGCGCGCAAGAGCGCGCTCCTCAGGATGAGGTCTTCCAGACCCTCATGGTGAGGAGCGCGGCAACGCCGCGCGTCTCGAACCACGAGGCCATGATGCGCGACCATGACTGACTTGGCCGGCTCTAGCTGACCGGCCAGTCCTCGGCGGTGATGGTGGCCGCATCGGCGCCGACGATTTCGGAGAGCGAATCGCGGCCGGTGCGCAGCAGCGTCGAGGCCAGATCGTTCTTGATGTCGTCGACCAGGCCAATGCCCTTGTAGATCAGCGATGAATAGAGCTGGATCAGGCTGGCGCCGGCACGGATTTTTGTCAGCGCGGCGCCGCCGCTATCGATGCCGCCGACGCCGACAAGGGGAAACGCGCCCTCGGCGCGCACATAGGTCTCCGCCACCATCCGGGTCGACAGCCGGAACAGCGGCCGCCCCGACAATCCGCCCTGCTCCCTGGCGCGGCCCTGTTCGCGCAAGGTCGAAGGCCGCTGTGTGGTGGTATTGGCCACGATCATGCCGTCGACGCGGCGCGAGCGGGCGACGTGAACGACGTCGTCGAGCTCAGTGAGCGAGAGGTCGGGCGCGATCTTCAGCAGCACCGGCGAATCGCCGGCGTTCCGCCGCACCCGTTCGCGGGCATCGATCACCTTGGCCAGCAAATCGTCCAGCGCCGCCGCCTGCTGCAGGTTGCGCAGACCCGGCGTGTTCGGCGAGGAGACATTGACGGTGAAATAGCTCGCCACCGGCGCGAACGTCTCGATCAGCTTGACATAATCGGCGACGCGGTCGGCGGCATCCTTGTTGGCGCCGACATTGACGCCGACGATGCCGCCGAGATGCGCGCGCGCCGCGAGCCGCCGCAGCACGGTCTCCGCTCCGTCATTGTTGAATCCCATGCGGTTGATCACGGCCTCGTCGCGCTCCAGCCGGAACAGCCGCGGCCGCGGATTGCCGCGCTGGGGCGCGGCGTCACGGTGCCGATCTCGACAAAGCCGAAGCCGAGCCGCAGCAAGGCATCGGGCACCTGCGCGCTCTTGTCGAAGCCTGCCGCCATGCCGATCGGATTGGGAAAATTCAGGCCGAACGCCCGCACCGCCAGTTTCGCATCGTCCGGCCGCAGCCGCGTCGGCGGCAGCAATTTCAGACCCTGGATCGCCAGGCGATGCGCGTCTTCCGGGTCGAACCAGCGCAACAGCGGCAACGAGAAGGCATCGAAGGCGCGGATCACGGCGCTAGCTCCGGGATGTCGTGATACCCGTCGGACCGCGCGTGCATGTCGAGCACGGCGGTGACCGCGCCGAGATCGAGTTCGCCGTAGAGATGCGGGAACAGCTCGTCATTGCGCGAGGGCTCCCAGCGCAGCGCCTCGCCCAGCGCATCGGCATCGACCTCGATCAGGAACAGGCCGGTCTGGCCGACGAAATGCTTTCTGGCGGTCGCCGCCACCTGCGCCGCGGTAGAGAAGTGAATAAAGCCGTCGCGGACATCGTCGGCGCTGCCGCGGTACACGCCGTGCCGCTCGGCCTCGCGCCAGGCCGAAGCGGGACAGATTTTGTAGATCCTGCGCACGTGGTCCGAAAGTCCTGCTTGTCGCTGGTATGGGCTTGGGATTCTCCCGGAATTTCCGGACATGATCGCGACCGTATCGGCGCGACCATCGCACTTCAAGGGTTGCACCATCGGCATCCGCCGCGGATTGTGAAAAGGGGCGGCTTGAGGTAATAATTCCTAGATCGGACAGAGCATGGAACATGGCCAAGGCGCCAAAAGCCCAGAAAATGCTGACCCACGACCAGATCTGGACCGCGCTGGACCGGCTGGCCGAGCGCGGCGGGCTGTCTGCCTCGGGGCTCGCGAAAAAATCCGGCCTCGATCCCACCACCTTCAACAAATCCAAACGTGTCACCGCCGACGGCCGCGAACGCTGGCCGTCGACCGAATCGGTTGCCAAGGCGCTCGCCGCCACCAACAGTTCCATCGACACCTTTGTGGCTTTGATCGGCGATGGCGTGCGGACCACCCAATCGGTGCCGCTGCTCGGCTTCGCGCAGGCGGGCGCGGACGGCCATTTCGACGAGAGTGGTTTCCCGAGCGGCAAGGGCTGGGATGAAGTGGCGCTGCCATCGGCCAGCGACGAGCACGCCTATGCGCTGGAAATCTCGGGCGACCAGATGAAGCCCGCTTTTCGCGACGGCGATATCATCGTGGTGTCCCCTCGCACGCCGATCCGGCGCGGCGACCGCGTGGTGGTGAAAACGCGCGCCGGCGAGGTGATGGTGAAGGAATTGAAGCGCCGCACCGCGAAGACGCTGGAGCTGCAGTCGCTCAATCCCGTTCATGTCGACCGCACCTTGGCGGCCGCCGATGTCGAGTGGATCGCAAGGATAGTGTGGGCGAGCCAGTAATCAAGCTATTCGCGTCCCACATACTCGTCATGGCCGGGCGTAGCCGTCCGAAGGACGGCGTCGCTTCCGCTCGCCTATGTCCCGGCCATCCACGTCTTTTGTTTCGAGAGGACGAAAGAAAGACGTGGATGCCCGGCACAAGGCCGGGCATGACGGAAAGATTCCTGCCCTCAACCGCGCCCGCGCACGCGACGAAGGCGGAACCGCGCGGGCCCTCTCACCGCCGCTTACGACGCGTAGTCCGGCTCCTTGCGGTCGAGGATGCGCTTCAAGGCATCGAAGTGCCGCTGTGCCGGGGTTGGACCCTGGTAGAGACCGCTCCCGCCGATGTCCCGTTTTGTCTTTTCGACCACGGCGGCAGGAAGCTGCTTCAAGGGCTCTCTCGTCCACATCGCGTAGATCTGAACCTGCGCCGCGCGCTCGATATAATAGAGCCGGTCATAGGCGTCGGCGACGGTCTCGCCGACCGTGCTGATGCCGTGGTTGGCCATGAACAACACGGTCTTGTCGCCGATCACCCTGGCGAGGCGAGCACCTTCAGCCGGGTCGAGCGCCGGCCCGGTGTACTCGTCGTCATACGCGATCTCGCCCATCATTCCGACCTCGGTCTGGCCGATCTCCTTGATGCGCGGGTCTTCGAGGCGCGTGAGCGCACTCGCATACGGCATGTGCGTGTGAAACACGGCCTTGGCCTGCGGCAGCGCCTGATGGATCGGGGCATGGATGCAGTAGCAGGAGCGCTCGACGTCGCCGGCGCCACGCTTGACCTTGCCGTCCTCGATGCCGACCTCCATGAAGGACGAGGCCGTGACCTCGGACCAATGCATCCCGAACGGGATCTGGTAGTAGCGGTCGCTTTGGCCCGGAACGACGAGGGTCAGGTGGTTGAAGATTCCCTCGCTGAAACCGTGCATGTAGGCCAGCCGGTGCGCAGCCGCGAGATCGACGCGCGCCTGCCATTCCTCGGCGCTGCAATCCCCGAGCGTCTTCGGCGCAACCCTGTACTGCATGGGCGTTCTCCTTGAATGTCGTCCGCGTCACCGCCATGAGGGTGAGCTGGGACCGTTGCTTCTTGTGTCGATACTATAACGTAATTTGGCACGGCCGTCATGTCGCGCGGCTTCTCCTTCCATCGTCGTCCCTGCGAAAGTGTTTCGCAGGGACGACGGAGAGAATTTAAGCCGACCTTGCCAGCGCGCCGTCGATCATCGCCACCGAATTTGGCAATCCATAGACCGCGACGAACGAGCCGAAACGCGGGCCCTTTTCCTGGCCGAGCAGCACCTGGTAGAGCATGTTGAACCAGTCGAGCGAGACGCCGGGCCGGCCGTCCTTGCCCTTCTTCACCGCGTCGAGGAACGGCTCGCGCCGGCCGATCTCGTAGACCACGTTCTGGATCTCTTCCGCCGTCGCGGTCGCCGGCAGCTGCGACAGTGCATCGCGCAGATCCTGCAGCGCCGCACGTTCGGGTTCGGCCGGCTCGCGGAATTTCTTGGTCGGCGCGACAAAATCGCGATAGTAGTTGATGGCGTAGCCGACCATCGCATCGAGTTTTGGATGGGTCTGCGGCGTCACGCCGGGACGATAGCGCCCGATAAAACCCCACAAGGTCGCGGCGTTCTCCGCGTTCGACGACGACACCAGGGTCAGCAAGAGCTGGAAGGTGACGGGCATGTCGGCCGCGGGCGGATGGCCGGCATGGATGTGCCAGACCGGATTGGCGAGCTGTTGCCTTGCATCCTGGCGCGGAAAGCCTTCGAGGAATTGCTGGTAGTCGTCGACGTTGCGCGGGATGACGTCGAAATACAGCCGCTTGGCCGATTTCGGCTCGCGATACATGAACAGCGACAGCGATTCCGGCGACGCATAACGCAGCCATTCGTCGATGGTCAGCCCGTTGCCCTTCGATTTTGAAATCTTCTGGCCCTTGTCGTCGAGGAACAGCTCGTAGTTGAAGCCTTCCGGCGGCATTCCGCCGAGCGCCGAACAGATCTTGCCCGACAGTTTTACCGAATCGATCAGGTCCTTGCCGGCCATTTCATAGTCGACGCCGAGCGCGACCCAGCGCATCGCCCAGTCCGGCTTCCATTGCAGCTTGCAATGGCCGCCGGTAACCGGCAGCGTGACGCGCTCTTTGGTTTCGGGATCGTCATAGGAGATCGTGCCGGCCTTGGCATCATGCGCCACGATCGGGACGTAGAGCACGACGCCGGTGCGCGGACAGATCGGCAGAAACGGCGAATAGCTCGCCGCGCGCTCCTCGCGCAGCGACGGCAGCATGATCGCCATCACCTGCTCGATGCGCTCCAGCACGCGCAGCAGTGCGGCGTCGAATTTCCCGGACGTATAGTAATCGGTCGAACTGGCGAATTCATATTCGAACCCGAACCTGTCGAGAAACGCCCGCAGCCGCGCATTGTTGTGCGCCCCGAAACTCGGATGCGTACCGAACGGATCGGGCACCGTGGTCAGCGGCTTGCCGAGATGCTTTTCCAGCATCTCCTTGTTCGGCACGTTGTCCGGCACCTTGCGCAAACCGTCCATGTCGTCGGAAAAGGCGATCAGCCGGGTCCTGATCGTGTCCTCGGTAAGCACCCGAAAGGCATGGCGCACCATGGTGGTACGCGCGACCTCGCCGAAGGTGCCGATATGCGGCAGGCCCGACGGCCCATAGCCGGTCGAAAACAGCACCTCGTCCTTGGGCGTTTTCTTCAGCCGCGCGACGATCGCTTTCGCCTGCTCGAACGGCCAGGCATTGGACTGTTCGGCGAGCGCGCGCAGATCGTTCGGGCTAGCGGTGGACATATAAGGGGTCTCCGGGACGCGGAAACTAAACGTGTCCGCCCGCAAATGCAAAATGACGGAACGTCATTCCGGGGCGCGCAAAGCGCGAACCCGGAATCTCGAGATTCCGGGTCTGGTCCTTCGGACCATCCCGGAATGACGGGGTCTGAACCTCAGAACGGGCTCACGGAAAAATACCGCAGCCACAAATCGGTGTAGCGGCCTTTTTCCCAGACCCGGAACAGCGCCCAGTTCAGCGACTGGCGCAACAGGTCGTTGCCCTTGCGCACGGCGATCCCGATGCCCTCGCCGAAATAGCGGCTCTCGACAAACGGGCCGCCGGAGAACGCGCAGCATTCGCCGGAATCCGTGCCGTTGATCCAGAACGCCAGCGAGATCGCGTCGCCAAAGATGAAATCGACCTCGCCGCGCCGCAGCGCCAGCCGCAGCGCGTCGTCATTGGGATAGGGATGCAGCTCGGCGTCGGTGAACATCGCCTTGAGATAGGCCTCGTGCGACGAGCCGGCGATGGCGCCGACTTTCTTGCCTTCCAGATATTCCGGGCGAATCTCCGGCATCACCGCATCGCGCCGCGACACGAAGCGCGCCGGCGCCCGGTAATAGGGATCGGAAAAATCGACCCGGGCCCGCAGCTGCGGCGTCACCGCGAGCGAAGCGATGATGGCGTCGCCCCGGTTGCTGGTGATCGCGTCGAGCAATGTCTCGAACCGCCGCATCTGGATAGTGCAGGTGACCTTGATCTCTTCGCAGATCAGCCGCGCCAGATCGACGTTGAAGCCGGCCGGATTGCCGTCGGGGCCGGTGAAGTTGAACGGCGGATAATCGGTTTCGGTCAGAAACCTTATCACCGTGATGCGCGACAGATCCGGCCGGTCCGGCCGCCGCCTCGGGTCCCAGAAGCCGGGAACCGCCTGCGGCGCCGCCTCCGTGCCGGGCTTCGCAATATTCTGCGCATGCGCGGCGCCGCCGGACAGCCACGCCACCGCCAGCAAGACCGCAGCCGACAATCCGCGACAGCGCCGAAGCTCGCGCAGTTCGTCCTTCGCAATATCTCGTTGAGAATCGAGGCAGTCCTGGGTCGCATGACCGGCGGGTTTTCTCGAGAAGTCGATGGCCTTATAGACCATCCGGCGGATAACGCGAATGTCGGTAGCGGCACTGGAACCCGCATGGCCCCGGGGGGAGCCGCGTCCGCCACTGCATCAACCTCCGATCACGCAAAGGATCGCATTGGCGATTTGCGGGCCTTTCACGTCACTATGCTCGCTGACGAATGCGTCGGCCTGGAGATTGTGGACTTTTTTGGCGACGAACTGATACACGCCGGTCTCGGCAAGCAAGGTTGCTTTGACGAATTCGGTCGGCTTCATCTTGACCGCGCCGTTTCGCCCGATCCCGCCATAGACGTCGTTCTCGTCTCCGACAGCGGTTGCGTTGTCATTGGAGAATCGCGAGGCCAGCGCGTAGGCGATGCCGACCGCCTTGTCATTCACGGTATGGGTCGCGAAAATCGGGCCGTCCATCTTCGACTGGGAGATAATTTTGCGGAAGAACCCGTCGGTGCGACCGTCGAATTTCTCGGTGAAGCCGTTGTGCGAGAAGGCGCCCTGCAGCAGCGCCAGGCTTGCCGGCTGCACCGCCACCGGCCCGTCGACCGCCGCGGTGACGACGCGCGCGCCGAAACTGTGGCCGATGAGATGGATGCGAAGGTCGGGCCGCAATTGCCGCATCGATGCCAGCATGCCGTTGAGCGCCCTGCCGACGACCCCGGCACGCTCCTTCATCTGATAATAGGTGGCGTAGTTCAACAGCCGCCACGCGGCGGCTTTCACCCCGCTGAAGAGATCGCCGAGCGACGCCGCACCGCCTGCGCCATCACCGAGGTCCAATGCGCCGCCCCCTCCGCCCCCGGGCGGCGGCAGGATCATCGACGGCCCCGACAGGGTCGCAAGTATCTCGCTGGCCGGCCGCTTGAGAAACCTGTCGGAAGCATCGTCGGTGGTGTCGCTCGAAGTCTGGGGAACCAGACCGCGGATGATGTCGACGAATTCCTTCTGCTTGGCGGGGCTGTCCTCGATTCCGTCGATCAGCGCCTTGGCGCGATCGAGCGCGGCTTCGTCCGGCGTATCGAAAGTGCCCTTCAACGACTCCAGTTTCTGCTTGATCGCTTCCGAACTCAGATCCGCGCCGCCGTCGCCGAGGCTGGCGGCGCCGCCGGAGGGTATCAGCTCGCTATCGGCAAACTTCTTCGACGGCCAGAAAACCCCGATAATTGCGAACTTCCGGTTTGCCAGCGAAGCATGCTTCGGCATCAGCGCCGCGACATTGGTGAAAAGCTTGTTGTAGAGATCCCGCGCATCGGCCATGTCATTGTTCCAGCCATGGCTGATGACAAATATGTCGGTCAGCTTGCCGGCACCGGCTTGGCCGATCGCATTCTCGATCGCAGACTTTTCCTGCGGGCTGAACAGCTGGCCGTCCTTGGTGATTTCGAGCGGGAAAAACGGCAGCCCTGCAATCGTGTCCATGGACAACCTCCCATTGAACGTTCCTAAACCGACTGGATCGCACGCATCAGGTCGACAAGACCCTTGCCCTGAAAATAGACCGCCCGCTTCAAATCGGTGGTGGTCGACATGAATATGGTCTTGACCGCTTCGGGATTGCCGATGAATTCCCGGCGCACCGACAGAAATGCCGCGATGACGCCGGACACATGCGGCGCTGCCATGCTGGTGCCGCTGTCTTCCTTGTAATAGGCGATCTTGGGCGCAGGCGGGATACTCGCGCCGGGTGCAACGGTGTTGGCCGCAGGGGCGGGGCTGGCTCCGGACGCGCCGGGGTCCACTGGCGCGGTTCCCGATGCAGCTTCCTCCTGCGGGCCTGCATTGCCGCTTTGACAAGAGATGATCTTCTCGCCCGGGGCGACCATATCGGGCTTGAGGCGCCCGTCCCCCGTCGGCCCTTTCGATGAAAAATATGAAACTCCGTAAACATGGGGCATCTCGCGATGCGTCGACCCGACCGTGATCGCCAGCTCCGCATTACCGGGATCGTTGATCGTCACGTCCTGTCCGGCCGCGACCGGTCCGCGGGAGAGCGACTGATTGTAGCCATAGCCGGTATTGCCGGCGGCGACCACGACGACCACACCAGAGCGGACCAGGCGATCGACTTCGACACAGAGCGGGCTCTGCCCGCAGGCGAACCATTTCGGCTCGAAATCGTAACCGACGCTCATGTTGACGCCATGCACGCGGATGCGCCGGCCGCCGCCGTTGAGTTCCTGGATGTATTCGAGCGCGGCGATCAGATTGCTGGCGAGGCCCTTGCCCTGGTCATCCAGCACCTTGAGGCTGAGCAGCTTGCATTGCGGCGCCATTCCGGACATCGCCGGAATGTCGGTAACCTTCTCGGTCACAACCGTATCGCTCTCGTCCCGGCGCTGGACCGTTGCGACGATTTGCTTCCTGGCGCCAGCTTGCTGCTTATCGTCGTCTTGCTGCTTATTGTCGGCCCGGAACTCACCGGCAATGATGCCAGCGACATGGGTTCCATGTCCTTTCCTGTCGATGCAAGCGCTCTTCGCCAATTCGGCATCGTCTGCGTCACCCCTTGTAAAGTCGCGATGCGAAAGCGGATCACTCAGTTTGAGGTTTCCGTGGGCCTCAAAATGTGGATGCGTTTCGTCGATCCCGGTATCGACGACCGCCCATAAAATATCTCTTCCCGATGTACCGAAGGAGTTGCGGGCTGCGTCCGCCTTGACGGTACTGATGGAGAGATTGGTGAAAGGACTGACCACATCGTCCTGCCAGATCCGGTAAAGCGCCGACTTGCCCGGCTTGCCGTCCGCGGTCGGGTTGTCTTTTCTCCATTGTTCGTTCTGCTGAACAAGCGCCTTGATATTGGCGGTGCTCAGCCGCCCAAACAGATATTGCTGGCTGTATTTGCTCTTGCTGCCGTCGATCCCTTGCGTCTCGCCGGAGCCGGACGCTCGGCCCGGACTGCTGCTATCGGGATGAGAGCGCTTTGCTTCCGGCAGCGTATCGATCCATTTCCACAGGGCCTCGCGGGCTGCCTTCCTGCCGCCGGAATATTCGAGGTTGACATCGATGATAATGTCGAACTCATCGCCCGGCTGTGCGTTCCGCATTTTTTCCAAAAGCGGAAGGGCGATGATGGTCCTGTCAAGTGTTCGGGGAGTGAACGACTTGTCCTCCCGATTGCCAGGACTGGGCGACTCGGGCGGAGCGGGCGACTCGGGCGGAGTGGACAACTCGGGCGGAGTGGACGACCCGCTCGAAGAAGAGGTTTTTCGCTTCCGGTCTTTCGCCATGGACGCCCTCACTCCGCGACAATGATGGGCAGATCAGGCAATATTGTCAATTTGAGGTTGCACGGGCACCCCGGCCCGATTGCTTGGGCTAGAGGTAACGTTTCAGGTCGGCGGCGGCTTCCTCAGCCGTCCGCCTCAGATTGAAGGGCGCGACGAACCTGCCGTCGCGATCCATCAGGTAGATCAGCGCGGTGTGGTCCATGGTGTAGTCGCCATCCTTCAGCGGCACCTTTCGGGCATAGACGCGGTAGGCGGAAATGACTTTCGCGATCTGCTCGGGATTGCCGGTCAGACCCTCCAGATGCGGATCGAAGCTCGACAGATAATCCTTCATCGCCGCTGTCGTATCGCGCTCGGGATCGACCGAGATGAACCAGGCGTTGACGCGATCGGCATCCTTGCCCATGGCCTTCAGCACCTCGGAAATCTCGAACAGCGAGGTCGGACAGACGTCGGGGCAATGGGTGAAGCCGAAGAAGATCAGCGTCGGGCGGCCCTGCAGGCTCTTTTCGGTCACGGTCTGGCCGGCCTGGTCGGTCAGCTGGAACGGCCCGCCGATGGCGGCGGGGGCCGCCACATTTTTCAATCCGCCGACCGCCCACAGCATCAGCACCAAGCCGACCGCGAGGCTAGCGGCGAAGGCTGCGACGATGACCAGCGGGCGGGCAGTCCGATCCATCATGAAATCCCTCAAGGTCCGGATCAGAAGCAGGCGGAGATGCCGGAGGCAATGGTCTCGAAGAAGACCGCCGTCCCGTAGTGGAACCAGAGCGCCAGCGCAGCGAGCAGGAGCGTTGCGCCGAGAGCCGCAGCGGCAAGGGCCAGTCCCTGCCCGACCCTGCGCTCCGGGCGCAGTACCGACGGTACCTCCTGTCGGGTGGAAATGGGCTGGGCCATGCGCGAACTCACGAGCGAACAGGCATCGGCAAGCGGCGTTGCCGCCGCTCGCCTGCCTGTGATGTTCAGATAGGGCTAGTCGGGCTGTCGGGCAAGCACGGCGGGATCGGGGGCGATCACGTCACGCGGAGCCACATTGCGGTCCCGGCGCGGCGCCAACCGCGGCGCGGACGCCTGGGCGTCGAGATAGCAGGGCTTGTACATGCTCATCAATTGCTTGCCGCGCAGGAAGATCATGTGCGGGGTCAAGCCGCCGCGCTGGGCGATCCAGCGCCGCACCGGCGAGGGATACATCGAATACAGCATCTGGGTGGCTTCGGGGTTGGTGACGGCGCGGCCGTTGGCGCCGAAATCCCAGGCCGCGTGGAAGCCGAGATTGGCGTGGGAGGTCACGCAGATCCTGTCGTGCGGGACCGCGCCGAGCACGATGGTGCAGGCCGAGGCGCAGAGACCGTCGATGATGACCTGTTCGCCCGAGGTGCGCAGGTCCTGATATTTGTCGACGTAGGTACCGATACGGCCGCCACGGTCCTCGGCAATCCGGACCACCGCATGGCTGGCCCCCAACCCTGCCAGAAGCAGAACCGCCGCCAGCAACCCCGTCACAAGCTTCATATCCGGCCCCAAGTCCAAACCTGTCGACCCGAATCCGATCGACTTGAGTGATGCAAGACTGCGGCCAGCGTGTTGCGTGATCGGCATTTTGTCCAGATGCGGCGGGTGTCACAAAACAAATTCAAATTGAGTGTTGCTGGCGCGCTGCACCTGGGCGCGTGTTTGGGCGCGTAAGGGTCCCAAACTGGAACACGTTAACTTTTCACCGCGGGCGCCACGGCCGGTCAAGGCTGCGCTTTGCCGTTGACCGCGGCAAACGCCGCGGGCTCAATCGTTTCCAGGCCGGGGGAGACAAGATGGCTGATGATGCGGACGTAATTGTGGTTGGAGGGGGCCTTGCCGGCCTCGTCGCCGCAACTGAAATCGCCGATGCCGGCAAAAACGTCATCGTGGTCGACCAGGAGGGCGAACAGAGCCTTGGCGGCCAGGCCTTCTGGTCGTTCGGCGGGTTGTTCCTGATCGACAGCCCCGAACAGCGCCGGCTCGGCATCAAGGACAGTTTTGACCTCGCGCTGCAGGACTGGATGGGGTCGGCGGGTTTTGATCGCGAGGAGGATCTCTGGCCGCGGCGCTGGGCGGAAGCCTATGTGGCGTTCGCGGCCGGCGAGAAACGCGACTGGCTGCGCGCGATGGGCCATCGGATCTTCCCCGTTGTCGGCTGGGCCGAGCGCGGCGGCTATGACGCGATGAGCCATGGCAATTCGGTGCCGCGCTTTCATGTCACCTGGGGGACCGGCCCCGGTGTCGTCGAGCCGTTCGAGCGGCGCGCGCGCGAAGCGCAGGCGAGCGGCCAGCTGAGTTTCAGGTTCCGCCACCGGGTCGACGCGCTGGCGATCACGGGCGGCACCGTCGAGGGCGTCAGCGGTGCGATCCTTGCGCCTGACAACACCGAGCGCGGCAAGAGCAGTTCGCGGAAAACTGTCGGCGACTTCACGCTGCGTGCGCAAGCCGTGATCGTCGCCTCCGGCGGCATCGGCGGCAATCAGGACCTGGTGCGGCAGAACTGGCCGAAGCGCCTGGGTGAAGCGCCGAAGAACATGATCTCCGGCGTGCCCGAACATGTCGACGGGCGGATGATCGGCATCCTTGAGGCTGCAGGCGCGCGGCTGATCAACCGCGACCGGATGTGGCACTATGTCGAGGGCATCAGGAACTGGAATCCGATCTGGCCGCGCCACGGCATCCGCATCCTGCCCGGGCCGTCGTCGATGTGGTTCGACGCCTTGGGCCGACGCCTGCCCTCGCCGCTCTATCCCGGCTCCGACACGCTCGGCCAGCTGCAATACGTCATGGCGACCGGCTACGATTATTCGTGGTTCGTGCTGACCCAGAGCATCATCAAGAAGGAGTTTGCCCTTTCCGGCTCCGAACAGAACCCCGACCTCACCGGCAAAAGCTGGCTGATGACCGCGCGCCGCGCCACCAACAAGGGCGCGCCCGCGCCGGTGGAAGCGTTCAAGAGCAAGGGCGCCGATTTCATCGTGCGCGATAATCTTACCGATCTCGTGTCCGCCATGAATGCGCTTGCCGGCGACAACCTGCTGAAGCTTGAGCATCTGAAAGCGCAGATCGAGGCGCGCGACCGCGAGATCGAAAATCCCTACGTCAAGGACACGCAGGTGATGAACATCCACAATGCGCGGAAATATATCGGCGACCGGCTGATCCGCACCGCCAAGCCGCACCGGATCCTCGATCCCGCCCACGGCCCCCTGATCGCGGTAAAACTCAACATCCTGACCCGCAAGACCCTGGGTGGCTTCGAGACCGACCTCGATTCCCGCGTGTTCGCCAATGACGGCCGGATCATGCCGGGGCTTTACGCCGCCGGCGAGGCGGCCGGTTTTGGCGGCGGCGGCATGCACGGCTACCGCTCGCTGGAAGGCACGTTTCTGGGCGGCTGCCTGTTTTCCGGCCGCAACGCCGGCCGCGCCGCGGCGAAGGCGGCGGGGTAGAGAAGCGAAGGCTCGGGATACCTGCGATGAAAGTGTTATCGCGTCTGGCGGGACTTGCGATCGCATCGGCGATCACATGGGGTGCATGTCCGGCCTGGTCCGACACCTTTCGCGTAAATGGCGTCGCCCGCACCTACACCGCTCAGCTCCCGGTGATAAGACCGGCACCGCTGGTCATCGCCCTGCATGGCAACACCCAGACCGGCGCCGACATGATGACGCGGACCTCATGGCCGGCGATGGCGAAGCGCGAGCGCTTCGGCGTGGTGTTCCCCGATGGACTCAACCGCGCCTGGGCCGATTACCGCCCCAACGCCAACCGCGCCGGCCGCGCGCCGCCCGAGGGCACCGACGATATCGGCTTTATCGCAGGACTGATCGAGAAATTCATCGCCGACGGCAGCGCCGATCCGAAGCACATCTATATCACCGGCGTGTCCAATGGCGGCGCCATGACCATGACCATGATCTGCGCACGCGCCGAACTGTTCGCGGCCGCCGCCAGTGTCATCGCCAATTTCACCGACGAATTCGCCGATGCCTGCCATCCGTCGCGCCCGCTTCCGATGCTGATGATGAACGGCACCGCCGATCCCCTGATTCCGTACCAGGGCGGCCGCGGCACCAGCCGGTTTGCGGTTGCCGGCTTCTGGTCGACCGAAAAGACGCTGGCCTTCTGGCGGCGAGTCGACGGCTGCGAAGCGCAGGACGCGGATGCGGTCGATCTCGGCGATAGCGATAAATCGGACCAGAGCACGGTGACGCGGATATCCTCGCGCTGTCCGCCGGGGCGCGATGTCGTGCTCTACCGCGTCAATGGCGGCGGCCATCGCATGCCGGGCGCAATCCCGGACGCGCGGTTTCCGCGCGCGGTCGATTTCTTTCTCGGCCCGCAAAATCGCGACATCGACGGCGCGGCGATGATCTGGGAATTTTTCCGGAGGTTTTAATAATGTGTAGCGTAACGTCCACAAATAAAAGCCGCGCCAACCCGAAGGTTGACGCGGCGATGGCCGTTCTGTTGCCAGGTGGTACCTACCCCGAACAGGTTACGCCGCGAGGCGCACTTCGTTCAATGCAACGTTATCGTTTGCATTTAGGTTTTTGACCCGATAACGGCGGTATCATGCCGGGCACAATTCAGAGCTTCTTCGCGACCATCGATCCTGTTTCGCCCCCGCCTCAGCAGCTTAGGGATTCTGCCTTGCAGCAGAATCGATCTCACCAGGATGAGACCTTTAAGCTCAAGCTGCTCAGGTGGAGGCGCCGGGTACTGCCCCCGGGTCTGCCCGCAGTCCGCTCCAAGTTTCAGCGCCATCGTCTTGCGACGAAGCGACCCTACGCGCGATCGGCGGGGAAAGATAGGCGGCTGTCTGCCAGCGGCGATCGGCCAAGCCTTGAGAAATTCTGGAGCGGGCGAAGGGAATCGAACCCTCGTATGCAGCTTGGGAAGCTGCCGTTCTACCATTGAACTACGCCCGCCTAGTTATCCCTTGAAATCATGCACTTCCTGTACCTTTTTAGCCCGGTTTTTCGTTTGGCGCATGTTGCAAATCGTGTTGCACCGTTCCGAGCCCCCGGGTCACTTCTTATAACTCGCTCCAGCACCGCGTTCAAACCGTTTACAGACTGTCAGGGTTGCGGCTGGAATGTCTGCTTACCGGGGAAAACCGGAAGTAGTCGGCGGGGGGCAAAATGACGCGATTGACCCAAACCGGACTCGGATGGCATCGGCCGATGGATTGCCGATTGTAAAAATAGCGCGTAAAAATTGCAGACGGGAGTCTCGGCGATGAAGCTTTTCGCGATCGCGTTTGGCATCGTTTGCGGCGTCGCGACCGTTCTTTTCGGCGTAGCCCTTACGCTGTTGCGGCTCTTTGAATATCCCCAACCACAAGCTGTAGCAGGAAGCTTGGCGGGAGTGGTGATCCTAGCATTTCCTAAGGTGGCAGAGTTTCTAGAGCAGCAGGAGAGCAAAAAGAGGCTGGCCGTTGGAAGGCGGAAGCCCGTCTACGACTTTCGTGGATTTCAGGTCGCGTGGCCATTAATGGTCGTGTACGGCACACTTATGCTCTGTTGTTTGGTGTACACGTCCAGTCGCATTGCAGCAACAATGGTTTTATCGGTCGGAGGTTCCTTCGAGGGCAACAATGCCCGAGCTGCGAACTCTGCACTCGGTCTTCTGAACGGACTAATGACGATCTTTGGGGCGTATTTGGTAGGCCGCTGGATTGGGGCACGAATTTCGCGATTAGGCATCGTGACGGTGCTACTGATAGGCCCTCTTACAGCCGTGATTTGGATCGGAGCAGATGTATTTCTTTTCTATCCGGGCAAAAAGTATACGGACTTGTTTGGCTCAGAGGGGTTGACGTTCTTTGCAATTCTGAAGCGGTTTACCGCCATCCCCTTAGTTATTGTCGTGCCTGGACTTATCGGCTATTGGCGCGGCCAAAGGCAGAGGTTGTCAAAGTATTTGGATTATTTGTTAAATGTGCTTCCCCCACAGGACCGCGATACCGTGGTTGAACTAGCCTATGGAGAAGCTCAGAAAGTTGCAGCGGCGGTGGGGAAACGTTCGTCCTGCGGATAGTGCCTGAGGCATTGCCGGTCGTTGGCACGGCCGTTTGAACTTGCGGACAATTTCTTAATTGCTTGAGCAGCGCGCGGCAAGTTCATTGGTTGGATCGGATTGACGAGCAGGGCCATAATCAAAAGCTGGCGGAGCGATGTCCGCTCCCGCGGGCATTGCAGAAGTCGGATTACGCGGCGCTCGGCGTTGTCGTTAGTCCGCAACATCATAGAACGCCGCAAGCGTGCCGCACTGCTACGCCAACTCGCGGCGGCTCTTCGCGCTCAGAAACTCGGGGCATGAGCCCGGGCCGCGAGCGCACCGTGATCGACATGGCGCGCACGTGTCTCGAAGTCGCAACCGACATGCGCGACGGCTCAATGGTCAAGGTCTCGCGCCGTGTCATCGCCGAGTTGATGGCTGATCGAACGCCGCGCCTCGGCGACATCAGAGCGATCTCAATGGCGTTGCGCGGATACTTCGGATGAGCGCGTATCGTCTAGCGTTTGTCGCGTCGCTCGTGTTGATCGCCTACATCATCGCAGGCGGGATGCACTAAGAAAAAATCCGCTGCAAAATCGAAGAGCCCGGCCTCATCAGCCGGGCTTTTTCCGTCTCTAAAACGTGCGTGTAGTTGCTAGTTGTTTGGCAGCGCGAAGCTGCTAAAATCCGCGTCGATTGATGATGCAACATGGGTTGCCTCCCGTTGCTGTCATGCGCCGCGACAATCGGCGTATTCAACCTGCCGCGTCATCGGCAACGTGATGTCTTTACCGGCCTTCGCGTTGGGGATGGTGAAGGTCCGCGCCTTCCGGTCAATGTCCTGCTTTCGGATGCGAGCACCCTCCCCGGGCCGGACGCCGGTCAACAGACAGAACAGAAAATATCCGCGCTGCACCGGGCTCTCAATGTCATCCCATGCATCATGGTGAAGATCGGCTGAAATGCTTGGGAAGCTGCCGTTCTGCCATTGAACTACGCCCGCAGTCGCCTGGACCTGTTCTTGATTTAGCCGAGACCGCGCGGTCCGCCAAGCGGGTTCGCGTTGGTCCCCAGTTCATTTTGACCCAACCCGAACTTTCAAGGTGCAGCCGTTTATGACGGTGTTATGCTCGCTGCCGGGTGGGTGGCATCATGTCGGGGCGTGGGTACACCATATTCGACACGGCTATAGGCCGATGCGGCATCGCATGGGGCCATTCCGGGATTTTGGGCGTGCAGCTTCCCGAGGCGCGCGAGCTGGATACCCGCCGGCGGCTGTTTCAGCTTTATCCCGACGCCCACGAAATGCGCCCTTCCCCGGCTGCGGCGATTGCGATCGAAGGGATTGCCGCGCTGCTGCGTGGTGAGCCCGCCGATCTCTCCGATGTCACGCTCGACACGACCGGGATCCCCGCCTTCAGTCAGCGGGTCTACGAACTTACGCGCACTATTCCGCGCGGTGAAACCCGCGTTTACGCTGAAATCGCAGCGCAGCTCAGGGCTTCGGGCGCCGTGCATGCGGTCGCGCAGGCGCTTGTCCGTAACCCTTTTGTGATCATCGTGCCCTGTCACCGCGTGCTCGAAGCGGGCGGCTATGCCGACAAGATCTCCGCCCATGGCGGCACGATCTCCAAGCGCCGGCTGCTTTCGATCGAGGGCGCGCATGGCGGCATCGGCGGCAAGACCCTGTTCGACGTCCTGCTTCCGGTTGCCCCATTGCGCCCGCACGGCTAAAATCGCGGCATGACGCGAACGCCCCTGCTGCAACGCCCATCGATCTCGGTGTCCGACTTCCGCTGCAGCGCCGGGCCGGACGATACGCCGTTCGTCGAGCAATACCGCTGCCACTCGGTTTCCTATGTGCGCAAGGGCTCGTTCGGCTGCCGAACCCGCGGCCGCCAGTTCGAACTGGTGGCGGGATCGATCCTGGTCGGCCATCCCGGCGACGAGTTCATGTGCACCCACGACCATGTCTGCGGCGACGAGTGCCTGTCGTTTTTCCTGGACCCGGAACTGGTGGAAACGATCGGCGACCGCGGCGAGGCCTGGCGGGTCTGCGCGGCGCCGCCACTGCCCGAACTGATGGTGCTCGGCGAACTGGCGCAGGCCTCGGCCGAGGGCCGCAGCGATATTGGCCTCGACGAGGTCGGACAAATGTTTGTCAGCCGTTTTGTCGAAGTAGTTTCGGGGCGGCCACGCACATCCGCGCCGGCCACGGCGCGGGATCGCCGCCGCGCGGTGGAAACCGCATTGTGGATCGATGCGCATTCTCACCGGGAGATCGAGCTCGAGGATGCCGCCCATCAGGCCGGCATCAGTCCGTTCCACTTCCTGCGGCTGTTCTCGGGCGTGCTGGGCGTCACCCCGCACCAATATCTGGTGCGCTCGCGGCTGCGGCATGCGGCGCGGCTATTGGCCGACGAAGACCGCTCCATCACCGATGTCGCCTATGACGTCGGCTTCGGCGACCTCTCCAACTTCGTCCGCACCTTCCACCGCGCCGCTGGGGTCTCGCCCGGAAAATTCCGCGAGGCCTCGCGGGGAATGCGCAAGATTTTCCAAGAACGCCTCGCCCTGCACTGACTAGGGTCGTCTCCGGACCCGCGCGTTGCACGCGCCTTGAACCGGAGATCATCATGTACGACCACATCGGACTGAAAGTGAAAAGTCTCGACGCCAGCGTGCGCTTCTACACCGCGGCACTGGCGCCACTTGGATATGTGCTGTGTTCGCGCGACGACAGCGGCGCAGGTTTTGGCCCCAAGGGCGAGCCGGCGCTATGGCTCCATCTGCACAGGGGGCCCGCGGCCGGCGGGGCTCACGTCGCATTCCGCGCCAGGGATCACGCCGCGATCCGGAAATTCCACGCCGAAGGCATCAAGGCCGGCGGCCGCGATAACGGCGCCGCCGGCCCCCGCGCCGATTACAGCCCGAGCTATTTCGCCGCGTTCCTGATCGATCCCGACGGCAACAATGTCGAGGCGGTTTGTACATAGCGCCACCCCACACACCACCGTCATCCTGAGGAGCCGCGCCTTAGCGCGGCGTCTCGAAGGATGGCCACAAGCGCCTTCGCCTCGTCATCCTTCGAGGCTCGCAAGGGCTCGCACCTCCCGAGTGAGCGCGAATGCGCTCATCCGGGGATGACGGCATCTTCTAACGGGAGATACCCATGGCTTCCATCCACAAGGACATTCCGATCGATGCCGACCCCGACGAGGTATGGGCGGCGGTGCGCGATTTCGGCAAGCCTCACACTCGGCTGGTGCCCGGCTTCGTGCTCGATGCGCGTCTCGACGGCGAGGCGCGGATCGTGACCTTCGCCAACGGCAACGTGGCGCGCGAACTGCTGGTCGATTGCGACGACGCAAGGCGGCGGCTGGTCTATGCCGTGGTCAGCGAGCGCGTGAATCAACACAGCGCCTCAGTGCAGGTGCTCTCCGACGGCGAAGCGCGCAGCCGGCTGATCTGGACCGTCGACGTGTTGCCGCACAACATCGCGCCCTACATCGACGCCCAAATGGACCAGGCCGCGCTGGCCATGCAGAAGGAATTGGCGCGATCAGCAAAAGTGGAGTCCGGGTTTGCGTCCGATCGCGCGCCAGATCTTGGACAGGGCGCATGATCTAGCTCGACGATCTGCGATGGATCTGTGGGCTGCCTTGATTCACGACAATACCGGGCGAATCTCCGGAACGGCGCCGGCCCTCGGTCCCCATCGCGTCAGGACCACGCTCGAGGCCGACAGCACGCCGAGCACTCCCATCGAAGCCGCCGCCAGCGCGAAGAAATTCGCAGCCGTCGCATGGTGCGTCGACAGCCACCAGCCGCCGAGCGCGATGAACAGCAGCCGCGCGCTTTGCGCCAGCACCGGCCCAACCATCTTGGTCGCACCCTGCGATGAGAAATACATCGACATTGCGAGCCCGATGAACGCGTACATCGGTGCCGCGGTCGACAGATATTGCCGGCTGGTGGCGCGCACGCCGGGATCCTGGGTGAAAATGTTGACCCAGAGATCGGGGAAGATCGCGATGAAAGTGCCGATTAACCCAACTGAGACGAACGAGACAAAACCCGCGGTCCAGGCAATCCGCCGCGCACGCGCAATGCGTCCGGCGCCGATCGCCATGCCGATCATCGGCACCGAGGCAATCCCGATCGCGAACGCGACCGACGTCAGCATGAATTCGAGCCGCGCGCCGACGCCGTAGCCGGCCAGGACTTCGGTTCCGAATCCCGCCAGCATGTGGGTGAAGATGCTGATCGTCAGCACCGATTGCAGCGGCGAAAAACAGGAGATCACGCCAACTTTCAGGATGTCAGTGAACATCGCGCGCCTGATCCGAAGGCCCCTGATCTTGGGAATGACGCGCGCCCGCCCCGAGAACAGGTACCAGCCCATGACCGATATGCTGATCGCGTAAGCGATCAGCGATCCCGCGGCGACGCCACGCATGCCGAATTGCGGAATCGGGCCGAGGCCGAGGCCGAGCGTGCCGCCGAGAATGATCTGACAAACGGCGGAACAGAAAATCATCAGCGACGGCAGTTTCATGTTGCCGGTGCCGCGCAAAATTCCCGCCATCGAATTCATCAGCCAGGGCAACACCGCCCCACCAAAAAAAATCTGCGCGTAGCCGACGGCGTTGGCGAGCACATTGCCGCGGCCGCCGAGCAATTTTAACAGCGGGGGACCAAAGACCAGCATGCCCAGCATGAAGGTCAGCCCAAAGGCGATGCCGATCAGCAGCGCGTGCGCGGCCAGCGTCGATGCGCGGTCGGTATCGCCGGCACCGAGCGCACGGGCAATCGCCGACGCCACACCGCCGCCCATCGCGCCGCCCGACATGGTCATGGTCAGGATCACGAACGGAAACACCAGCGCCATCGCCGCCAGCGCCTCGACGCCGAGCCGGCCGATATAGGAGGTCTCGGCAATCACCACGCAGGTACCGGCACTGAGCGCGATCACGTTCGGCCAGGCGAGCCACAGCAGCGTGCGCAGGATCGGGCCGTCGAGCAGCGCATTCCTGGCCCGCGGCTCGGGCGGCGGCAGCGGGCGCTCCGCTTCGTCTACGGGTATCTCGGCGACGGCAATATCGGGCAATTTCGCCTCTCCCTCGGCCCTGCTTGCAGCGCCGCGGGTGCTTCCTAGCACGATCAGGTCCGATTCCGCGTGCATCAGGCGCATGGGCCGCCTGCGCAATCACGCCGTCATGCCGCAGGGTGGAAAGTCCGATCAGCCGATCGACCAGACGAATGGCGGACCACCGCTGGCCGCCGGTCTCATGTGGACTCCGATATGGCGGCCGCAGCCTGCTGCCAGGCCTTCGAGCAAGCCTTGCAAGACCCGGGCGCAGGCCGGGTGATAATCGGTAACATCGGCCATCAGCTTCCAGGTCTGCTGCCGGATTTCGAACGTGCCGCCGGATTCCTCGATGCCGACACCATCATCCTGCGCCTCGAACAGCGGGCACAGAAAGGCCGCGAAATCCTTTGCAGCGCCTCTGCTCGCCGAAAAGCTGCGTGCAACCTCATCGAAGTATTGCATGCCGATCAGTTTGCCGGTGAGGTGCAGCAAGTAGCCGGCGTCTTCAGGGCCGAACAACTGCACCATGACGGGTGCCGCGGTCCGCACATATTCCATCGCGTAATTGCGGTAGGCTTTCACCAGCCGCGGCTTCGGCCAGTTCGCGACCGGTAGGGCCGGCGCCGTGGCGGGATCGAAGCGAGGCGCCTCGAGGTGGCGCGCAAACACAAGCCGCTGGTCGATCTCGAGCGCTTGGTCGTATTCGCAGTAATAACCTTCAAGGCCATCCTGGCCGTCGACGCTCTGCTTGGTGCAGACGAAGCCGAGATTGGGATTGCCCAGCGACACGCCGTTGTTGGCGTGCCATCCGCGCAGCATCGCGCGCGACACCTCGCCGGGCACGCCGCAGATCGCGGTGCCCCGCCAGATCCAGCGCGGCGGCGGATAGCGAATCCAGGCCTTGCGGTCGCTCTCATACATGTATTCGACCGACACGCCGCCGATCCAGTTCGAGAGATAATGGTATTGCGCCGCTGCGACCGCCGGCGGCAAATGGCTGAGGCCGAGCTTTTCGAGGCCAGGCAGAAAGCGCTCCTGCTGCTGGCGGCGAAACACCCGGAACACGAATTCGGCGGCATCCGTTGGGCCGCGCCGCGTGACCACGGTGAGGATCAGTCCGGTGAAATAGGCATGATAGAGGTCGGCGACGCTTCGCCATCGCAGCCATTGCGCCTGTTGCACAGCATCGCCCGTCACCTCGGTCATCGCCATCCCCAAGCCGTTGTTGCCGCAGGTCGATGCCGCGGTTCAATTCACACGAAGTTCATGGCGAGCGCCGTGAACGTTCACCGGATTTCCCGTATCCTACAGCCATATGCAAGGAGCGAGCATGCGCAACAAGATTCTGCTGACGGTGTGGATCGGGGCGCTGGCGCTCCCGCTCGCCGCGTGCAACGAGCAGGACACGGTCACGGCCGAACAGACCTTTGGTCCCTCCCCCACTTTGCCGGCGCCGCAACATTCCTGGATCCCGACCGTCGATTTCGCCCCTGGCACCGGCTGGCCCACCGGCGGCAAGCCCATCGCCGCCGATGGCATGACCGTCAACGCCTTCGCCACCGGACTGGACCATCCGCGCACGCTCTATGTCTTGCCCAATGGCGATGTTCTGGTGGCCGAAACCAATGCGCCGCCGCAGCCCGACGATGTCGGGCGCATCAGGGGCTGGATCACCAAACTGGTGAAGAGCCGCGCCGGCGCCGGCACCATAAGCCCGAACCGAATCACGCTGCTGCGCGATGCCGATGGCGACGGCGTCGCGGAGACCAGGAGCGTGTTTCTGGAGGGGCTGAACTCGCCGTTCGGCATGGCGCTGGTCGGCGATGATTTCTATGTCGCCGATTCCGATGCGATCCTGAAATTTCCATACCATGCCGGCGACACGAAAATCACCGCGCCCGGAGTGAAGCTTGCGGATCTGCCCGGCGGCACCATCAATCACCACTGGACCAAGGACCTTATCGCCAGTCCCGATGGCACGAAACTCTACGCGACCGTCGGGTCCAACAGCAATGTCGGCGAAAAGGGCATAGAGGCCGAAACCAATCGCGCTGCGGTGCTCGAGGTCGATCGCGCCACCGGGAAGTGGCGGATGTTCGCCTCGGGCCTTCGCAATCCAAACGGACCATCGTGGCAGCCGCAGAGCGGCGCGCTGTGGGTCGCCGTCAACGAGCGCGACAACCTCGGCAACAATCTGGTCCCGGACTACATGACCTCGGTGAAGGACGGCGGCTTCTATGGCTGGCCCTACAGTTATTTCGGCCAGCATGTCGACGACCGCGTCAGCCCGCAGCGGCCCGATCTGGTGGCGAAAGCCATTGCACCGGATTACGCGCTGGGCGCGCATACCGCTTCGCTGGGGCTGACCTTCAACACCGGCAATTTGTTTCCGCCCGAGATGGCCAATGGCGCCTTCGTCGGCCAGCACGGCTCCTGGAACCGCAAACCCCGCGCCGGCTACAAGGTGATCTTCGTGCCGTTCGCGGGCGGAATGCCGTCCGGCAAGCCGCAGGACGTGCTGACCGGCTTCCTCAACGACAAGGGCGAAGCACAGGGTCGCCCGGTCGGCGTGCGGATCGACAGACAGGGCGCGCTCCTGGTCGCCGACGATGTCGGCAATGCGGTATGGCGCGTGACGGCATCGCCGAAGTCGGCGGCGCGGTGAGCGTTGCGCATCCGACGCGACGCCGCCGGTTCACTGCATCACGCGATGCGACAGGATTGACGACAGTGCCTGTAGCTTGTTGTCGTTTGTCGCTCCGTCACCTAAGCTGATCGGAATTCATCAGAAGGCGCAAAGCCTCGACCTGGATCGGCTCGAAGTCAACGAGACGAGCCTGGGCAAATGGGCGAGGAACCGCGTGAAGGACCGGCGGTCGTTGATGAGAATGCTTGCCGGTGCTGCGCTCCTGAGCGTCCAGCGTCGAGCCAACGCACAAAGGGCGAAATCAGTCAGCATCGCCTATCTCGCCCTTCTTGCGGGCGAGGATCGCATGAGTTTCACGGCGATGTTTCTCCGCCGTCTCAAAGAGCTTGGCCATGCAGAGGGACAGAACTTGCGCTTCACCTATCGCTCCGCGGAGGGCAGGCCGGAGCTCTTGCCGGACCTCGCATCCAACCTCGTTCGGATGAAACCCGACGTGCTTGTCACCGGATTCGGCACGGTTGCCGCCAAGGCAGGCAAGGCAGCCGGGGGCGACATTCCTGTGGTCTTTATGGCTGTTGGCGATCCCGTCGGCGCGGGGATTGTCGAAGGCCTTGCCCGACCCGGCGGAAACGTCACCGGACTGTCGGACCTTGCCGCTCACTTGCAGGGCAGCCGGCTTCAGTTCTTGCACGAGACCGTCCCCGCCGCCTCCCTCTTTGCGGTAGTTCTAAATCCGGGCACGCCATACGCGGCGCTTGCCTACAAGGAGCTTGAGGCAGCGGCGAACGTCGCAAAACTCCAGCTCCGTGCCTTCGAGGTTCGTTCAGCCAATGAGACCGCGCCGCAGTTGGAGGCCTGCAAGGCAGCAGGGGCCGGCGGCCTCGTGGTCCTCGAGGATCCTCTTACAATTAGTCAGCGGAGCGAGATTGCAACGCTGGCATCCCGCTTGCGGTTGCCTGCCATCTACGGCTACCGCGAATTCGCGGAGGCGGGTGGTCTGATGTCCTACGGGACCGATCATGGCGCGCAATGGCGGCGGGGCGCGGAGATTGTCGACCTGATCCTCAAAGGCGCAAAGCCGGCCGACATTCCGGTCGAACAGCCTACCAAGTTCGAACTTGTCGTCAATCTCAAGACCGCCAAAGCCCTGGACCTCATCATCCCTTCGACGGTCATGGTTCGCGCTGACGACGTCATTGAATGATACAACACGGCTACACCCGAAAATGCTTGCTCAGCTTCAGTCCCTGCGCCTGGTAGTTCGAGCCGATGCGCTGGCCGTACATCGCGTCGGGCCGCGCCAGCATCTTCTCATAGACCAGCCGGCCGACGATCTGGCCGTGCTCAAGGATGAACGGCACTTCGCGCGAGCGCACTTCCAGCACGGCGCGCGAGCCCTGGCCGCCGGCCCCGGCATAGCCGAAGCCGGGATCGAAGAACCCCGCATAATGCACGCGGAATTCGCCGACCAAGGGATCGAACGGCACCATCTCGGCGGCGTAATCCGGCGGCACCTGCACGGCCTCCTTGGACGCCAGGATATAAAACTCGCCGGGATCGAGAATCAGGCTGCCGTCGGGGCGCGCCGCAATCGCCTCCCAAAATTCATCGACGGCATAGCCGCCGCGGCGATCGATATCGACCACGCCGGTGTGACGCTTGGCGCGATAGCCGACGAAGCCCTTGGCCTTCTCGCCGGAAAGGTCGACGCTGAGCGCCACGCCGTTGACGAGATCGGCGTCGTCGCGATCGACCAGCCGCTCGAGGACGTGCAGCGCGTCAAGCTCACTGGCGTTGAGGATGGCATTGCCGGTGCGGAAGCGCACCTGAGAGAGCCGCGAACCCTCGCGCAGCAGCACCGGAAATGTCTTCGGGCTGATCTCGGCATAGAGCGGGCCGTGATAGCCGGCGCCGATCATGTCGAACCGTCGCGTGCCATCGACGATGACGCGGGTGAACACGTCGAGCCGTCCGGTGGAGCTTTTCGGATTGGCGGCGGCGACGATTTCCTGCGGCAGCGCGAGAGATTCCAGCAGCGGCACGATGTAGACGCAGTTGGTCTCCAGCACCGCGCCATCGGTGAGGTCGATCTCGTGCAGCTTCAGTTCGTCGATGCGCTCGGCCACCGTCGCGCCCGGCCCCGGCAGGAAGCTGGCGCGCACCCGATAGGCGATGTCGCCAAGCCGCAGATCGAGGCTCGCCGGCTGGATCTGGCTTTCGACAAAAGGATAGGCCGGCAGGATCAGGCCGGCATCCGCCATCGCCGCGATCATGCGGTCGGGCAGAATGCCATTGGCGCCGGGCTGAAGCGTGAAGCTCACGATTGGGTCCCCAGGACGGCCTCGTTATAGCCATCCAGACGCTGAAAACGCGGACTTTTTACCGGTTATCCGATGGCCGCCTTGACGGATAGGGCGCAAGCGAATATCAGCATGACTTATCCCGTGGTGATTTGAGCCGGCCGGCTTGCAGCCACGTTAAATAAGTCGCTAAACAGGCCGGGGACAGTGTGATCCCGGCCTGTGGAATTTTTCCAGGCCGGTTTTTTGTGACCATTTTCGTGGTCACGATGGAGGTCACATGTCTGATACTACCGCGCCCGCGTCGTCCACCGCCCGCTATCGTCCCGAGACCCGGCTGGTCCATTCCGGGACCATCCGCTCGGAGTTCGGCGAAACATCCGAGGCGCTGTTTCTCACCCAGGGCTATGTCTACAACAGCGCGGAGCAATGCGAGGCGCGGTTCAAGGGCGAAGACCCCGGCTACATCTATTCGCGCTATTCCAATCCGACGATTTCGATGTTCGAGCGTCGGATGATCGAACTCGAAGGCGCGGAAGCCGGCCGCTCGACCGCAACCGGCATGGCCGCGGTGACCACGGCCTTGCTCGCGCCGCTGAAAGCCGGCGACCACGTGGTCGCCGCCAAAGCGATGTTCGGATCCTGCCGCTATGTGGTGGAAGACCTGCTGCCGCGCTACGGCATCACCTCCACCCTGGTCGACGGCCTCGATCTCGACCAGTGGAAACGCGCGATGCGGCCCAATACCAGGAGCTGTTTCCTGGAGAGCCCGACCAATCCGACGCTCGACGTGCTTGATATCGGCGCCATCGCCGAGATCGCACATGCGGCCGGGGCGCGGCTGATCGTCGACAATGTGTTTGCGACGCCGCTCTGGCAAAGCCCGCTCGAACTCGGCGCCGACGTCGTGGTGTATTCCGCCACCAAACATATCGACGGCCAGGGCCGCTGCCTCGGCGGCATCATCCTGTCGTCGGAAGCCTTCATCGCCGAGTACATCCACACTTTCATGCGCCAGACCGGTCCTTCGATGTCGCCGTTCAACGCCTGGGTCCTGCTGAAGGGACTGGAGACGCTGGCGGTCCGCGTCCGGGCGCAGACCGAAACCGCGGCGGCCGTGGCCGAAGCGCTGGCGCAGCACCCGAAGATCTCGCGGCTGATCTATCCGGGGCGAGCCGATCATCCGCAGGCCGCGCTGGTGAAGAAGCAGATGCGCGCCGGATCGACGCTGGTCGGCTTCGAGGTCAAGGGCGGCAAGGCGGCGGCGTTCCGCACGCTCAACGCGCTGAGGATTGCGCGGATTTCCAACAATCTCGGCGACGCCAAGAGCCTCGTCACCCATCCCTCGACCACCACGCATCAGCGGCTGACGCCGGAGGCGCGCGCCGAGCTCGGGATCGGCGAAGGCTTTATCCGGTTCTCGGCAGGCCTCGAACACCGCGACGACCTGATCGAGGATCTGTATGCCGCGCTGGAGAAGGCGTGAGGCTGGAGGGCGAATAGCGAATGGCGAATGGTAATCCTCTCTACTCGCTATTCGCTCAACTCACATCGGCCGGTAGGTCTGCACGTTGGACGGCACGTTGACGCCGAGCTTGATCTGGCCGACCGACTTGATGATGTCGTCGCCGAGCAGCTGCGCGAAGCAGGCGTAACCCCAGTCGGTCATGTGCAGGCCGTCGGCGATGACGAAGTTGTCGATCGGAATGTCCTGCTTCTCGTGCCAGTCGCGCATCACCTCGAAGCGCGGGAAAAATCCGACATGGCGGAGCTCGGCGACCCGGCCCAGCAGTTTCACCATCTTGCCCGCGCTTTCGGCGCGCTCGTTGACCCTCGGGGAATATTGCGGATCGACCAGCACGATATCGGCGTCGGCGGCCTGAATGCGCGCGACGCCCTGTTCCACCAGACTGGCGGTCTCACTGGGATCGAGGTTGCGCAACACGGCGTTGGTGCCGACCTGCCAGATCACGAGATCGGGCTTCATGTCGAGCACCGCTGTCTGCAGCCGCTTCAACATTTCGGGCGCGTCTTCGCCGCCCTTGCCGCGATTGACGACGGTGATGTCGGCGCTTGGATATTGCCGGTGCAACTGCGCCGCCAGCCGATTGGGATAGGTGAATTCCGGTGAGGTTGAGCCGAAACCGGTCGTCGAAGACGATCCGAGGGCGACGATCACCACCGGCTCTCCCGCGGCCAGCTTGCTCGCCACATGCGGCAGCGATCCCATCGATTTGGCGCCACCCTTCGGCGGCAGGCAGGGAACGCGGCTGAAAATGTCGCTGGCCGTTTTCGCGACCTCCTTCACCTTGTCTATCGCCTTGGCGGTGAGGCTCTTCTGCTGCGATGGATTGGCCGGGTCGATGGCGGCAACATTGCCCGCGCCAGTGATCTGCGAAACCGGCGGCTTGGCGCTGTCAGACTTGGCGCTCTCGGATTTGGTGGTGTCGGATTTGGCGCTGTCAGAGAGCGTGGCCTGCTGGGCAGCCTGGGCCGCTTGTGCGCGCGCGGGCAGAACCTGTACCGGCGTCAGCAGCACAACGGCCGCGACTGCGGGCACAGCCAGCGATGCCATTCGGCAAAAAGGGCGGTGACGACTCATTAACGCTAGATCCTCAATTCTGCTGCGCCGGGTCGAGATGAGCGGCGTCGATGACAAATGTCGACAGCGCGCGGCCGAGGCAGTCATGCACGCGCTTCGCAAGCTCGATGCCATGCGATGCGCTGAACAGGTCGAAATCCCCCGAATCATTCCATTGACGCATGATGGCGAAACGGTCGAACAGCGGAATGTCGTGCTGCTGCGCCACCACGCGCATATTATCCAGGTAGGGCGGCACGGAAATCATCGTTTCCGTGCGCGGACTATATTGCAGATTCATCAAGACCACATCGGCTCCCGCATTTTGCACCGCAACAACACCTTCATCGACTGCAGTACGAAAATCATCGGGATCGATGGACCGCATAGCATCGACGGTGCCGGTCTGCCAGATAACCAAAGTAGGCCTTTTAGCTTCCACCAGCTTAACGAGGGTTGCGGCTACTTCCTCAGCGGTTTTCTTGACCTGTATTTCTACGGATACGTTAACCGTGATCGAGGGCAGCTTGTCCCTCAGCATCGCCTGCAACCGGCCCGGGTAGGCGCTGCCATCGCCCGTATTGATCGTCGACGAGCGGCTGCCCACCACCAGGATATCCAGCGGATGGCGGCCTTTTACGGCGTCTGCGACCTTGGGAAGCGCACTGTCCGTCGTGAGCAGGTAGTCCGGGACGTCGCAGCTCTGGGGAGCGTCCTCCGCCCGCGCGTGCACTGCGGTCAAAAGGCCGGCAAGTATCGTCAGGGCCAGGATGGCCCCTGGGTTGGACTTCATAAGCCCCCTCCCGCCATATCGGCGTTGCCGCCGGTGCTTTTTGTTCGCGACGCACCTTTGTCGGCAACGTGCTTGTACCACGAAATCACCCACGCTACGGCCCACATGATGAGGATTCCGGAAATACTGATAATGAAATGCATCAAGGCGCCGCCGGAAATCTCGGCCAGCAGGAAATGCCCCGCGAACGCCAGGAACACGCCGAGGCAGAAAATCTCCAGCGAATGCTGACCGCACAGGATCAGCGGCCGCAGCCAGGGCGATTTCAACCCGGACCAGTCCCTCGGCAGGAAGCGCACGGTGATCGCCGCCAGCGCCAGAAAATGCGCAAACCGGAGCACGTCAAGATCGGTCTTGTCGATCGGATACATCCATTGCTCGAGCTTGCGCGGCATCAGATGACCGAGCTGCGGCAGATACCAGGTCAGCGTGACGCAGAACGCCGCAAGCAGATAGGCGAACGCAATCCACATCGTGACCGGCGAGGAAAGAATCCGCGACATTCGCCGCGCGCCGCCGAGCGCGCACCAGGCTCCGAACACGAACAGCAATTGCCAGGCGAGCGGATTGAAGGCCCAGTAGCCGTTTGGATAGGCCGACAGATACAGATCGAAGTGCCAGGTGAGGGCATAGAGCAGAACCGACAACGCCAGCGTGACGTCGGCCTTCCACTTCATCAGCCACAGGATCAGGGGGAGAAAAAGCATCAGCACGATGTAGAGCGGCAGCACGTCCATGTTGACGGGACGAAACCTCAGCAGCAGCGCCTGGACGATGGTGACGTCCGGCTGCTTGAGGAAATCCATGATTCCCATTTCTTCCGAATACAGCGGGTTCTCGAAACTGGTGGCGACGTAGGAAATTTCCGCCAGAAAGATCGTGAACAGGAATACGTGCGCGACATAGATCTGCCAGACCCGCCGCAGGATCCGCGCGGTCGCCACCACGAAACCCGACTCAAGCATGGCGCGGCCGTAGACGAACGCCGCGGTGTAGCCGGAGATGAAAATGAAGATTTCGGTGGCGTCGCTGAATCCGTAGTTGCGGATCGTGAACCAGGTCAGCAGATTGGGCGGCAGATGATCGATGAAGATCAGCCACAGCGCCAGTCCGCGAAACAGATCGAGCCGCAGTTCGCGCTCCCCGGTCAGCGGAAGCGAGAAAGCCGGCACCGAGGTGGCCGGCGCCGCGGCGTCCCGCGCGACCACATCCGTTGCGCCCTCAAGCGGTGGTCCGGCAACTCGATCTGCGATGGACGTCATCTGGCACCAGTCCTGGTCGGGCAGGATTTACCCTTTCGCGCGGCAGCAACCATAGTATCGGCACGCCAGTTGCAAGCAAGTAACGAAGGGGTTTTGCGAGGGGTTTCGGGGCCCGCGCTTTAGGTCGGAACTATGTTGAAACGACGATGGCGATTATAATGACCGGGGTGCTGCCGCGCCGGAGGTGCGATTGGTTCCGGCCGGATTTTTCGATATGATGCCGCTCGATTTGGGAAAGCTCGATTTGGGAAAGCTTGATTGCATGTACCGTGCCGTTACCCGCCAGATCGAAGTCACCGTGGAGCCGAACTTCCTCCCCGAGCGCTCGTCGGTCGAGAACCGCCAATATTTCTGGTCCTACACCATCGTCATCACCAACACCGGCGATGAGACGGTGCAACTGCGCACCCGGCACTGGATCATCACCGACGCCACGGGCCGCAAGGAGGAAGTCCGCGGCGAAGGCGTGGTCGGCGAGCAGCCGGTGCTGGCGCCTGGCGAGCGCTTCGAATACACCAGCGGCGTGCCGCTGCCGACCGCCTCGGGCTTCATGAGCGGACGTTATCAAATGGTCAGCGAGAGCGGCGAGCGCTTCGAGATCGACGTGCCGACGTTCTCGCTCGACAGCCCCGACAGCAAGCGGGTGTTGAATTGACGAGCGTTTGCGCCGCTCCACGACAGCCGTGATACCAATTGAGTTCGTCATCACCGGGCTTGACCCGGTGATCCATCGTCTTCGAACAAAGCTTATTACGAAGATTGATGGATTGCCGGGTCAAGCCCGGCAATGACGGGTGGCGGGCGTGGAGCGTTCGCACGCAATGAGGCGTAGTTCGGATTTGATTTTCAAACAGCGTTGTTCGCCCACACACTTTCGCGATCTCGCCGCGCCTTTCGCGCGAGTTTTGCTATCAACGTCGCGCCCCTGAAATCAGAGGGCGCAGGGAATGCCGGGCGCACGATGCGCCCGCAGCCTTGTGTGCAAAGTGATGAAGCACACAAGCATAGTCACCACGGTCACACCGGAAACACCCAGCATTCCCCGCGCAATGGTTTACGGCTTATTCCGTGCTCTCCCCGGTGACCGGGCTCTTTTGCCACCGTCGCCTGCGCTTCTTATCGCAGACTTGACGCCAGCGTCGGGGCGTCAGGACCACACGGCTTTGCCGTCCGCAGGCCGCGCGCTCGTCAGGAGCGCTGCTTGCGTCCACCGCATCCCGCCCCGCGTTGGTGACGTTGCGCAACGCCCCTCTGTGGGACAGGACGGGGCGATTTGTAAATTTGATTTGCCCGACGCCCAAAGCGAAATATTTTTGCGCGCAGGGCTGGACAGCAGCAAGGTCGGCAGACCAACTGATTTGCCCGTCGGGCAGATCAGGACGCCGCGCCGGGCTTGCCGACAACCCTCATTGTGAGGAGGCGCCGTCTCCGGACGAAGCTTCGCATCGCCTGCAGAACCATGAGGCCCGCGGCCATCCTTCGAGACGCGCGCAAGGGCGCGCTCCTCAGGATGAGGGTCAGATTGCGGGGCGGCAAAGCTACTGGTGAGTACGTCCCTACTCCACGCCCGCTTCGTGCGGTGTGAACTGATAGACCGATGAGCAGAACTCGCAGGTGACGACCACCTTGCCGTCCTTCACCATCTCGGCGCGGTCATCAGGCGCAAAACTTGCGAGCATCGAGGAGACCGCATCGCGCGAGCACGAGCATTGCGCGCGCAGCGGCAGCGGCGGAAACACCCGCACGCCGCGCTCGTGAAACAAGCGATAGAGCAGCCGCTCGCCCGACAGATCCGGATCGATCAGCTCGATATCTTCTACCGTCGAAATCAGCGACTGGCCCTCGACCCAGGCGTCGTCTTCCTCAATCGTGCGGGTGACGCTGCCCGCCGGCGCGTCGCCGGGATGCAGATCCGGCTGCCGCGCGCGCTCCGGCGCCTTGGGGAGAAATTGCAGCAGCATGCCGCCGGCGCGCCAGCGATGCTTTGGGCCCGGGCCGCCGCGCCATTCCTCGCCGACCGCAAGCCGCACCCTGGTCGGAATCTGCTCCGAGCGCAGGAAATATTCATGCGCGGCGTCTTCGAGCGTGCCGCCAGTCAGCGCCACCAGCCCCTGATAACGGCTCATGTCCGGCCCCTGATCGATGGTCATGGCGAGATGGCCTTTTCCCAGCAGCGCGCCGGAATCCAGACCGTCCTTCAAACGCTTCGCATCGTAGCGCGCATAGGCGCGCAACCGGTCCGGCGCCTGAAAATCCACGATCAGAAACGACACCGGGCCGTCGGTCTGGGTCTGCAGGATGAAGCGGCCGTCGAATTTCAGGGACGAGCCGAGCAAGGTCGTCAGCACGATGGCTTCGCCGAGCAGCTTGCCGACGGCGGGCGGATAATCGTGCTTGGTCAGGACGTCGTCGAGCGCGGGGCCGAGCCGGGTCAGGCGGCCGCGCAGATCGAGCGGGGCGACCTCGAACGGCAGCACCGCATCGTCGACCGGAACCGCCGACGGCGCGCGGATCGGGGTTTCCGGGGAAGTTTTCAGGTCGGGGGATGGCGAGGTCATGGCGCTTTATCTGGGGTCGACGGACCGGAATCGAAAGGTGGTAGGGTTGGCGCATTACGCTCTTTGAGTTAAATCAATCCGCTGTTTTATGACGAGCCTTAATAATGTCGGTTCCTAAGCAGAAAGTGCGAGAGGATGCCGACCATGAAGTCAAATCCACTTAGGCCGCACACCCCCGATGATGATCCGGAGCCCGGAACGCCAGGCACCGCCGAAGACATCTGTCCTGTGTGCGCGGGAACCGGCAAGCTGGTAGACAAGGTGACGCACAAGCAAAGTGCCTGTGAACGCTGCGATGGTACCGGGATCATCATCCAGGGTGTTGGATAGCGGATACTCATTGACCTCAGCTCACGTGACCAAGTTCCCGGGTCGCCGCCCTTGCGCAAAAACTGAAAGATCACGCGGTGTGGATCCCGGCGTTCCAGGCCGTGTGAAAAGTCGGTCGCTCAATTTGGACGTAGAATATCTGTCTCAATTTCGTCGATGCAGAAACCAAATGCATTGCGAACTTCTGTCGAGTGACGACAATTGAGAAAGCAATTCTGTGGGTCCTTGGCTCAAGCGACTTTTTACACAGCATGGTTCGTCGGGACGACGACGGCGCCTACGCCACCGCCTCGAAACACCACGCCAGAATGCCTTTTTGCGCGTGCAGGCGATTTTCGGCCTCGTCGAACACCACCGATTGCGGGCCGTCGATCACCTCATTGGTGACCTCGTCGCCGCGATGGGCGGGCAGGCAATGCATGAACAGCGCATCGGGTTTTGCCAGCGACATCAGCCTGGCGTTGACCTGATACGGCTTCAGGATGTTGTGGCGGTGCTTGCCTTCCTTGTCGCCCATCGAGAACCAGGTGTCGGTGACCACGCAATCGGCACCGCGGACGGCGGCTTCCGGATCGTTGCCGAGCGCGATCGGCGCCTGGGTTGCCTTGATCCAGTCCTTCATCGCCTTTTTCGGCGCGAGCTGCGGCGGGGTGGCGACGTTGAGCTTGAATTTGAACCGCTCCGCGGCATGCGCCCACGACGCCAGCACGTTGTTGTCGTCACCGGTCCAGGCGACGGTGCGGCCCTCGATCGGACCGCGGTGCTCCTCGAACGTCATCAGGTCCGCCATCACCTGACAGGGATGCGAGTGCCGTGTCAGCCCGTTGATCACGGGCACGGTGGCGTGGGCGGCGAGCTCCAGCAGCGCATCGTGGTTGAGAATGCGGATCATGATGGCATCGACGTAACGCGACAGCACGCGTGCGGTATCGGCGATGGTCTCGCCGCGGCCGAGCTGCATTTCCGCACCCGTCAGCATGATCAATTCACCGCCGAGCTGGCGCATGCCGACATCGAACGACACCCGCGTGCGGGTCGACGGCTTTTCGAAGATCATCGCCAGCGTCTTGCCCTCGAGCGGCTTGTTCAACTTCTCATGCGCCTTCAGCTTCGCCTTCATGGCGACGCTCAAGGTGAGCATGTTGCGCAACTCTTTGGTCGGAAGCTCGCTGAGATCGAGGAAATGGCGTAGAGCTTTGCTCATTGCCCGGCCGCCCGTTTCAACGGCTTGCCGGAAAGCGCCACGCAGGCCCGCTCGAGGCGGCCTACGGATTCCTCGATCTCCGCTTCGGTCACGATCAGCGGCGGCAGGAACCGCACCACGTTTTCGCCGGCGCCGACGGTGAGCAGCTTCTGGTCGCGCAACGCCGTCACCAGGTCGCCCGACGGCACCACCGCCTTGATGCCGATCAGCAGCCCTTCGCCGCGCACCTCAGAAAGCACGTCCGCGTGGCGGTCGACCACCGAGGCGAGCTTCTGTTTGAGCAGCAGCGACATCTTCTGCACGTGCTCGAAGAAACCGGGCTTCAGCATGACGTCCAGCACCGCATTGGCGGCAGCGACCGCAAGCGGGTTGCCGCCGAAGGTCGAGCCGTGCGAGCCCGGCGTCATGCCGGCCGCGGCCTCGGCGGTCGCCAGGCAAGCACCGATCGGAAAGCCGCCGCCGAGCGCTTTCGCCAGCGACATCACGTCCGGCGTCACGCCGAGACGCCGGTGGGCGAACAGGTCGCCGGTGCGGCCCATGCCGGTCTGCACCTCGTCGAAGATCAACAGCAGCCCGTTGTCGTCGCAGAGCTGGCGCAGCGCCTTGAAGAACGCGTGCGGCGCGGCGCGCACGCCGCCTTCGCCCTGCAGCGGCTCGATCAGGATGCCGGCGGTGTTCGGGCCGATCGCCTTCTTGACGGCTTCGAGATCGCCGAGCAGCACCTGGTCGAAACCATCCATCGGCGGCCCGAAACCTTCGAGGTATTTCGGCGATCCGGTCGCCGCCAGCGTCGCCAGCGTGCGGCCGTGAAACGCGCCGTCGAAAGTGATGATGCGATAGCGCTCGGGATGGCCCTTGGCGGCGTGATATTTGCGCGTCACTTTGATCGCGCATTCCATCGCCTCGGCGCCGGAGTTGGCGAAGAATACGAAATCGGCAAAACTCTGTTCGCACAGCCTGCCCGCCAGCCGCTCGCCGTCCGGGCTCTTGAACAGGTTCGACATGTGCCAGAGTTTTGTGGCCTGTTCCTGCAGTGCCGCGACCAGATGCGGATGGCAATGACCGAGCGCATTGACCGCGACGCCGGAGGTGAAGTCGAGGTAGCGCTCGCCATCGGTCGCGATCAGCCAGGCGCCTTCGCCGCGCTCGAAGCCGAGATCGACCCTGGCGAATACGGGAAGCAGATGCGACGTTGCGCTGTTGGTCATGGCGATCACTGAAGGTTAGGTCCGGCCGAGATGCGCGCATTGGCGCGACCGCATCGGCAGCCAGCCCCGGAAAAACAAAACGTGCCGCCTTTTCGGGGCGGCACGTGGGAAGCATTCTATGCAGACCGCGATAAGTGTCAACCGGTCAGACGGGGTGAACCTTGCTCCGTTAAATCCCGGTGTCGCCGAAAAATCGCATTGCAATGCTCACGTGACGGAACATGTGGACGCACCCACGCGAACTCTTGCGCCGGAGTCACGCCATATTGTAGCCTTTCGGCTGTTAGGTACGACATCTCGTGCGGCGGCTCTGATCCTCTAAGTCGTGTGTTCGGCGTACACGTTCGGGCGCGCTTTCCGCGCCCGGCGAGGGCTAAGGGATTCTGCCCGCAGGGATTTTTGAGATTTGGCTCCGCAGCGCTGCCCCACAACCGGCCGCCGCGACGCGAAGGGAAAAGTGCGATGACGGTTTTGACCTGGTCCGACGAGCGCGTCGAGCAACTGAAAAAACTCTGGGAGGGCGGGCTTTCCGCCAGCCAGATCGCCGCCGAACTTGGAAATGTGACCCGAAATGCCGTGATCGGCAAAGTCCACCGGCTGGGCCTTTCCGGCCGCGCCAAGAGCCCCTCCTCGGCAGCGCCGCGGCAGCGCAAGGCGCGCCCCGCCCAGCACATGATGCGGGTTTCGCGCCCGGCCTCGCGCGGCAATACCGCGCTGGCGCACGCCTTCGAAGTCGAGCTCGAGCCGGATCCGGTCGCCTACGACAATGTGGTGCCGATGAGCCAGCGGCTGTCGCTCCTGGAGCTGAGCGAGGCCACCTGCCACTGGCCGATCGGCGATCCCGCCAGTTCGGAATTCTTCTTCTGCGGCGGCAAGGCGCTGACCGGCCTGCCCTATTGCGCGCATCACTCGCGCATCGCCTATCAGCCCGCCTCCGACCGCCGCCGCCAGCCGCCGAAGACGACAAGGTAAGCGCCACCGATGTCGCCCCGGCGAACGCCGGGGCCCATAACCACAAATGCTTGTGGTTACGCCAAGCTGGGGTTCCAGCGCATTTCAAAATCAATATCGGTGGTTGTGGGTCCCCGCTTTTCGCGGGGACGACGTTTGGAATGACCGCTACTCCACTTTCGCGAAGCGGTCATCGAGCGCGTAGCCGGCGCCGCGCACGGTACGGATCGGATCCTGCTCGCGGCCCGGGTTGAGCAGTTTGCGCAACCGCCCGATATGCACATCCACGGTGCGCTCGTCGATATAGATATCGCGGCCCCAGACGCTGTCGAGCAATTGCTCGCGGCTGAACACCCGGCCCGGATGTTCCAGGAAAAATTCCAAGAGCCGGTATTCGGTGGGGCCGAGATCGATCGGACGGCCCGAGCGGGCAACACGGCGCTTCTCGCGATCGAGCTCGATGTCGCCATAGGCCAAAACGGTGGCGAGCCGCTCCGGGCTGGCGCGGCGCAACAGACCCTTCACCCGCGCCAACAGCTCCGGCACCGAGAACGGCTTGACGATGTAATCGTCGGCGCCGGTGGCAAGGCCCCTGACCCGTTCGCTTTCCTCGCCGCGCGCGGTCAGCATGATGATCGGCAGCGACCTCGTCTCCGGCCGCGCCCGCAGGCGGCGGCACAGCTCGATTCCCGACAGGCCCGGCAGCATCCAGTCGAGCACGATCAAGTCAGGCACGCGCTCCTTCAGCCTGGTATCGGCGTCATCGCCGCGCCCCACCGTTTCGACATCGTAGCCCTCGGCATCGAGATTGTAGCGCAACAGCGTTGTCAACGCTTCCTCGTCTTCCACCACCAGAATGCGCGCGCTCATTTTGTGTAGCCTTCTCTCTTGGTTTGACGTGTTTTCTTCACGCGAACCGGCCTCCACTTCGCTTCGGTCAAAAACGCGCACTCGTTACTTAGTTACCAGGTACGGTCGTGGCAAAGGTCGTCATGTCGCCCTTCGGACGTTTGTCGAGAATCTGCTGGCCTTCGATCATATAGAACACGGTTTCCGCGATATTGGTGGCGTGATCGCCGATCCGCTCGATATTCTTGGCGCAGAACATCAGATGGATGCAGAACGAGATATTGCGCGGATCTTCCATCATGTAGGTCAAGAGCTCGCGGAACAGCGAGGTACAGATGGCGTCGACTTCCTCGTCGCCCTTCCAGACCGACATCGCCGCCGGCAAATCGTGCGCCGCATAGGCGTCGAGCACGGATTTGACCTGCGACTGCACGAGGTCGGTCATGTGCTCAAGCCCGCGGATCAGCTTCAGGGGCTGGAAATCGCTTTCCAGCGCCGCGACCCGCTTGCCCATGTTCTTGGCGAGATCGCCGATCCGCTCGAGATCGGTGGCGACCCGCATGGCGCCGACGATCTCGCGCAAATCCACCGCCATCGGCTGACGCCGCGCGATGGTCAATACCGCGCGTTCCTCGATCACGCGCTGCAGATTGTCGATCTCGGCGTCGGCGGCGACCACCCGCTGGCCGAGCGCGATGTCGCGGCGGATCAGCGCGTCGACGGATTCGACGATCATCCGTTCCGCGAGACCGCCCATCTCGGCGACCAGCCGGGTCAATTCCTGCAGGTCGCTGTCGAATGCCTTGGCGGTGTGTTCAGAAGCCATGTTTTTCTCCATTAATGTGGTGGTTCAGACGTTCTCTTCACCTTCGCCGCGAGACCATCAAGAGAACGTCTGAACCACCACATTAGAAAAGTTATAGTTTTGCTAGTGCCCCTTTGAATCCGAAGTTCGCCAAAGAACGCGCGTCAACGGGAAGCGAACTTCGGATCCGGGGCACTAGCCGAACCGGCCGGTGATGTAGTCCTGGGTACGCCGGTCGGTCGGCGACGTGAAGATCTTGTTGGTATCGTCGAATTCGATCAGGTCACCGAGATACATGAAGGCGGTCTTGTCCGAGACGCGCGCGGCCTGCTGCATGTTGTGGGTGACGATGGCGATGGTGTAGTCCTCCGACAGTTCCTGGATCAGTTCCTCGATCTTGGCGGTCGAAATCGGATCGAGCGCCGAGCATGGCTCGTCGAACAGGATCACCTCGGGCCGCACCGCCACGGTGCGGGCGATGCAGAGCCGCTGCTGCTGGCCGCCGGACAGGCTCAAGCCGGAGGCGCTGAGCTTGTCCTTGACCTCGTTCCACAGCGCGCCGCCGCGCAGCGCCTTCTCGACCCGGCCGTCCATCTCGGACTTGGATATCTTCTCGTAGAGCCGGATGCCGAACGCGATGTTCTCGTAGATCGTCATCGGAAACGGCGTCGGCTTCTGGAACACCATGCCGACGCGGGCGCGCAGCAGGTTGAGATCGAGCTTGGGATCGAGGACGTTGGTCTGGTCCAGCATCAGCTGGCCGGTGGCGCGCTGCCCTGGATAGAGGTCGTACATCCGGTTGAAAATCCGCAGCAAGGTCGACTTGCCGCAGCCGGATGGCCCGATGAAGGCGGTGACGCGGTTGGTGCCGAGCGTCATGTTGATGTTCTTCAGCGCGTGGTGCTCGCCGTAGTAAAAATTCAGGTTGCGCGCCGTGACCTTCGCCGGCGCTTCCGGCAATACCACCGACGGAACCGGCCCGCCCGCCTCGCTCATCGATACCGAAAGATCGTTCATTTTGCTGTCCTCTCGGCGCCAAGAATGCGCGCGCCAATATTCAGGGCAAGTACCGTCAGCGTAATGAGCAAGGCCCCACTCCAGGCGAGTTGCTTCCAGTAGGCGTAGGGGCTTTGCACGAAGTTGTTGATGGTCACCGGCAGGTTGGCCATCGTCTTGGTCAGGTTGAGGCTGAAGAACTGGTTGGAGAGCGCGGTGAACAGCAGCGGCGCGGTTTCGCCGGCAACGCGGGCGGTCGCCAGCAGCACGCCGGTAATCAGGCCGGAGCGCGCCGCGCGGTAGGCAATCCGCTTGATGACGAGCGAGCGCGGCAGGCCCAGCGCGGACGCGGCCTCGCGCAGCGGATTGGGCACCAGCAGCAGCATGTCTTCGGTGGTGCGGACCACGACCGGAATGACGATCACCGCCAGCGCCAGCGAGCCGGCCAAAGCGGAGAACCCGCCCATCGGCACCACGATGGCGCCATAGACGAACAGGCCGATGATGATCGAGGGCGCGCTCAGGAGAATGTCATTAATGAAGCGGATCACCGAGGTGAGGCGGTCGTTCCTGCCATATTCGGCAAGGTAGGTGCCGGCGAACAGGCCGAGCGGCGCGCCGATGCCCACCCCGATCGCGGTCATGATGATCGAGCCGACGATCGCATTCGAGAGGCCGCCCTCGGTCGATCCCGGCGGCGGGGTGTTCTGGGTGAAGACCTGCAGGTTGAGTCCGGCGAGGCCGTTGAAGAGCAGCGTGAACAGGATCAGCGCCAGCCAGGTCACGCCGAACAAAGCGGCGGCGAAACAAAGCCCGCGGATGACGAGATCGACGCGGCGGCGACGGGTGTAAATCGGGTTCATGGTGCTAGTTCCCGGCCTTCTTTTCCAGCCGCAGCAGCATCAGCCGCGCCGCCGCCAGCACGAAGAAAGTGAGTACGAACAGCAGCAGGCCGAGCAGGATCAGGCCGGACTGATGCAGCCCGTCGCTTTCGGCGAACTCGGATGCGATCGCCGCCGAGATCGTGGTGCCCGGCGCGAAGATCGAGGACGAGATATGGAAGGAGTTGCCGATGATAAAGGTGACGGCCATGGTTTCGCCGAGCGCGCGGCCGAGCGCCAGCATGATGCCGCCTATGACGCCGACGCGGGTGTAGGGGATCACCACGTTACGGACGACTTCCCAGGTGGTGCAGCCGACGCCATAGGCGGCTTCCTTCAGCACCGGCGGCACGGTCTTGAACACGTCGACCGAGATCGCGGTGATGAACGGCAGCACCATGATGGCCAGGATCAGCGCCGCATTGAACAGGCTGAGATAGGACGGCGGTCCTCCGAAAATCGATCCGAGCACCGGAACGCCGTCGAACAGTCCGATCATGAAGGGTTGGAACGTGTAGGCCAGGAACGGGCCGAGCACGAAGAAGCCCCACATGCCGTAGATGATCGATGGGATTCCGGCCAGCAATTCGATGGCAATTCCAATTGGGCGGCGCAGCCATTGCGGACAGAGCTCGGTCAGAAAGATGGCGATGCCCAGTCCCACCGGAATGGCAATCAACATCGCGATGAACGAGGTCACCAGCGTGCCGTAGATCGGACCGAGCGCACCGAGCACCGGAGGATCGGCCGAAGGCGCCCAGCGCGATGTCCACAGGAACGACAGGCCGTATTGCTTCATCGCCGGCCAGGCGCCCACGATCAGCGAGAGAATGATGCCGCCCAGGATCAAAAGGACCGAGACCGCGCAGGCCCGGGTGATCCAGTAAAATGTGACATCCCCGAGCTTGAAAGCGTTGAGAGCCTTGGCGCGATCGTAGGGGCCAGCAGCTTCCATCACATTGCTCTGAACGGCCATGTCTGCCACGCCAATCCCCTTTTAGACTTTTCTACTGAAAAATGCGCCGGAGCGACGTTGGGCCGTCGCGCCCGGCAGAAGCAGACCGGAGGAGAGATAAGCCTCTCCTGCCGGAAAACGGATGATCAGCTCTTGATATCGGCCGACCAGGTCTTCTCGATCAGCTTGACGACGGGGTCCGGCATCGGAATGTAGTCGAGTTCCTCGGCCATCTTGTCGCCCTTGGCGAAAGCCCATTTGAAGAACTTGATGGCTTCGGCGGACGCGGCCTTATCGGCCGGCTCCTTGTGCATCAGGATGAACGTCGATGCCGTGACCGGCCACGACTTCTCGCCGGGCTGATCGGTGAGGATCACGTAATAGCCGGGAGCGTGCGCCCAGTCGGCATTCGACGCCGCGGCCTGGAACGCCTCCACGGTCGGCTGCACGGTCTTGCCGGCCTTATTGACCATGGCCGTATAGGTCAGCTTGTTCTGCTTGGCATAGGCGTATTCGACATAGCCGATCGAGTTTTTGGTCTGGCCGACATTGCCGGAGACGCCTTCATTGCCCTTGGCGCCAACGCCCGCCGGCCATTCCACGGCCGTGCCGGAGCCGACCTTGGTCTTCCAGTCCGCGCTCACCTTGGAAAGATAGTCGGTGAAATTGAAGGTCGTGCCCGAACCGTCGGAGCGGCGCACCACGGTGATGGCGTCGGTCGGCAGCTTGACCTTCGGATTGAGCTTGACGATCGCCGGATCGTTCCACTTGGTGATCTTGCCGAGATAGATGTTGGCCAGCGTGTCACCGTCGAACACCAGTTCGCCGGGCTTGACGCCTTCAAGATTGACCACGGGAACGATCGCGCCCATCACCATCGGCCACTGGATCAGGCCGTCTTTCTCGAGCTGCTCGACCTTGAGCGGCATGTCGGTTGCGCCGAAGGTCACGGTCTTGGCCTGGATCTGCTTGATGCCGCCGCCGGAGCCGATCGACTGGTAGTTCAGGCCGTTGCCGGTCTCCTTTTTGTAGGAGTCGGCCCATTTCGAATAGATCGGGAACGGGAACGTCGCGCCCGCTCCGGTAATGTCGGCGGCGAATGCCGACGTCGATGCGGCGACAAGGCCTGCAGCGACGATAGCTTTCATGAAATTCATTGCTGGTCTCCATCTGGTGAGCGAAGCGCCGAAACGCGCCCGATCGCGCTCACGCCGCCCCGTTTAAATACGGGACACGCTCCTTTTACGAAGGTTTAGTGACAGCTGGATGACAGTATCAAGCTATTGAAATTGCTTGATTTTATGCCACTGTCGGGGTTTTCGCCTGGGGAAAACAGGCGGTAAAAGTAGCCCCCTGTTTGGGCACGCTTTCGATCAAAAGCCGGCCGCGGTGACGGTTAACAATATGTTTCACCAGCGATAAACCGAGCCCGGTTCCGCCCTGCGCGCGGCTATCGCCGACATCCACCCGATAGAACCGCTCGGTCAGCCGCGGCAGATGTTCCGGGGCAATGCCCGGGCCGAAATCGCGCACCATGACGCGAACTTCCGGTACCCCCTCGCCCGACACCGCCGTGATCAAGGAGACCACGACCCTGCCGCCGGAGGCGCCGTATTTCAGCGCGTTCTCGATCAGGTTCTCGAACAGCCGCAGCAACTCCTCGCGATCGCCCGCGATCAACACCTGCGTGTCCGGCAAATTGATTTCGATCGCGACCTGGCGTTCCCGCGCCAGCGGCTCCAGCCCGTCGGCGACCTGGCGGATGATCGGCACGATATCCGCCAGCGTATCGGGGCGGACATGGGCGGAGAGTTCGACCCGCGACAGCGACAACAGGTCGTCGATCAGCCGCGCCATCCGGATCGCCTGGGTGTGCATGATGCCGAGAAAGCGCTCGCGCGCCTTGGCATCGTCCCTGGCCGGCCCCTGCAGCGTATCGATAAAGCCCGACAGCGCAGCCAGCGGCGTGCGCAATTCATGGCTGGCATTGGCGACGAAGTCGGCGCGCATTTCCTCGACCCGGCGCAGCGGCGTCTGATCGTGGAAGGTCATCAGCATGCATTTGTCGGTGCCGCCGAACAGCGTCGGCACCGGCACCGGCGTGATGATCAGTTCCATCCACCGGTCGACCGGGACGTGATCCAGATAAGTCGCGCGCCTGCTTTCCGTGGTGGCGATGGCTTCGCGGAGCGCGGCGATGATTTCAGGCGAGCGCAGCGCGAACTGCGCGAGCTCGTTCTTGCGCAGCGCCGGCGCGAGCTGCGCCGCGGCGGCATTGAGGTGAATGACGCGGCCGGCGCGGTCGAGCAGCACCGCGGGATCCGGCATGCCGGCAACGATGGCGCTGACCGCGGCGGTTTCCACCGGGTTGGCGCCGCGGACATCCTCGCGCGAGGCAACGACATTATGCAATCGCCACGGCACCAGCGCGGCGGCGGCGATGCAGATAAAAACCGCGGCGGCGCGGAACAGCGGCAATTCGCCGAAGGCGACGAGGAGGGCAAGCGCGAGGCCGGCGGCGAGCAGGATAATGGCGGAATGGCGCAACCGATCCGGCCACGGCGAGTAGAACGGAGAAGAAGGGGCGTCTAACGCCATCGGCTCGGCTCTCTGCCCATTCGGGTCCCAAAAATCAGGCGCCGGTGTCCCCACGCTTTCTCACATAGGCGGCCTCGCGCGTCGGCTCGGTATCGAGCCTCGGCGACGCCTGACGCAGGCGTTTCATTCGCGTCCCTATTATAACCTCCCGAAACGTCAGCAAGATTACAGATATGACAAACGGCGCAAGATAATAGAGCACGCGGAACAACAGCATCCCCGCCAGCAGGTCTTCCCGGTCCATCTGCCAGAGGCCGACCAGCATGGCGGCATCGAAGACGCCGAGCCCGCCGGGGGAATGGCTGGCAAAGCCCAATAGTGTCGCCGAGACAAAGATAACCGCGACCACGACGAAGCCGAGATTGGGTTCGTCCGGCACCAGCACGTACATTGCGAGCGCACAAAAGCCGAGATCGACAATTCCGATCGCGATCTGCAGCAGCGTCAGCGGGCCGCCCGGCAGCATCACCGTCCAGGGCCCGCGACCGACCGATCTCGGTTGTGCCCAGACCCAGACCACATAGGCCAACAGCGCCGAGATGATGCAGACCGCGGCCACGCGGTTCAGCCAGGGCGGCAGCTGATCGATCGCCGAGGCCGCTTCCGGATGATAGGCGATCCCGAGCCCCAGTACCGCGGCATTGCCGAGCCAGAACGTCAGGCCGGCCAGGAAGCAAATCTTGGCGACATCAATCGCGTTCATGCCCCAGGCCGAATAAATGCGATAGCGCACCGCGCCTCCGGTGAAGACGCTGGCGCCGACATTATGCCCGATCGAATAAGAGGTGAAGGCGGCGAGCGCGTTGACGCGGTAGGGGATATCGCGGCGGCCAAGCGCCCGGACCGCGAACCAGTCATAGAATGTCAGCGTGAAATAGCCCGCGGCCACAAACAACGCAGCCAGTACAATCTGGCGCGGCTCGGTTCCCTTGATGGCGTCGACGACCTCTTCGACATTTATGCCGCGCAGCATATGGTAGAGCACGTAGCATGCGATCCCGATGACCGTGACGCTGATCGCAACACCCAACTTATGCAGGATTTGCCTCTGGCGCAGCAACGAGATCGCCCTGCGTATTGGTTCCAGCATCTAGACCTCGAAGTACGATCCCGCGACGACGGCGCCCAGGCGAACCTTACCGCCGCCCGCGCCCTGCTTGCTCCCTGACACGATGTGGTAGCGTGTTTTGAGCCGGAGTGGAATTCGCTTGATATGAATAAAACCCGTTCCTTCAATATATTAGGGATGGTACATGCAGCCGGAATCGCCGGTTTTGCTGCATTCGCCGGGCCTGCGCGAAGTCTGAAGGCCTTCAACCCTGCGCATGAGGTGGTGAAGTTTCCGTGATATCGGGCCGCCGTTTTTCTGGCCTCCTCCGGAAAAGTCTCAGCCCGCCGGCGCGTGGCGCGACAGCGCCCAGTTGCGCAGCCACGATCCCACCGCGCAACCGCAGAGATAGACGGCAAACATCATCAGGCCAAGGTCGAGCCAATAGCCGGGCCGGCCGGGGATCACGCGGGCAATCGCGGCCGCGACCAGCACCGCCACCAGCCCCGCCAGCCACCGCGATACCGCCTTCGATACGCCTTGGCCGCGATGAACCACCGCGATCCAGCCCATCGCCAGACCCAAGAGCAGCGACGTCAGCAGCCAGCCCCAAAGAAATGTCATCAGGTAGGCCATCGGTTACTCCTTCACCAGGAAATCGATGCGACGGTTCTGCGCCTTGCCTTCGTCGGTGTCGTTGCTGGCGACCGGCTGGGTGCTGCCGTAGCCCGTCGCGGTGAACCGGCTCGCGGGCAGGCCGGCCTTTACCAGATAATCCATCACCGCCTGAGCGCGTTTCTCGGACAGCGCCTGGTTGAAGGCATCCTCGCCAACGGCGTCGGTATGTCCGGCGATCTCGATATTGGCGGCCGGACAGCGCAGCGCGGTTTCGATCAGGCGATCGAGCAGGCCCGCCGAATCCGGGTCGATGGCAGCGCGTCCGGATTCAAACCGGATTTTTCCCCTGGCCAGCAAATCCGAGAACAACTGCTGACAAACCGTGGGATCGACCGGCGCCGACGCGGGCTTGACCGAAATCTCGCCTTTGACCTGCCATCCTTGCGGAAAATCCTTCGCCAGACCGGCGCGGATCTGAGCCGCCGCCGCGTCATAGAGCGCGTCGCCCGAGAGTTTTATCTCGCGGTCGGACACCACAAGCGTGCCGGTCGAGAGCCGCGACAGCACGCCCAGCGCCGGCACCACCGCGCTGACGAACCCGGAGGGCGCACCGATGCTGGCCTTGAGATTGTCGACGACCTTCTCGCTGAAGAATTTGCGCGCCGCCGCCGCCGCAACCGCCGCGTGGACGTTGTTGTCGGGCACATAGCCGGTCAGAGTGAGCGTTACCGCGACCGGATCCTTGTTGGCCTGAAAGATATAAGGCGGCGCCTTGATCTCGTTCGCCGCGACCGAAAATCCCTCGGGCAGATTTTTCAGCGCGGCCGCGATCGCTTCCCTGCCGCCGAGGTCGCGCGCCATGCCGGAAAGGCTGACCTTGGTATCGGTAATGGTGAGCTTGCCGTCCTTCAATTTCCCGATTTGATCGAGCAGCAGCAACGCCGCGCTGTCGAAACGCGGCGGTGCACCGCGCGCCAAATTCATCTGATCGGCGACCTCGACGCCGCCGAGAGCAGCGCGGGCCGCCTCAAGCAACCTGGCTTTGCTGGCCGGCAATGGCGAACTTCCTGACAGCGTGACCCTGACGACGTCGCGCTCGGCCGACCAGACGAACGGCCTGGCTTCGGGAACGAGGCGGGTTTCGTCATTGACCAGCCGCACGCCCGGCACAGCCTCCACCGAGGCCAACGCGCTGCGTCGGCCATCTTCGGAAAAAGCGTCCGCGGCAAAGCTGACGTCGCGGCCGGCGACGGTGATCCTGCTCTTGTCGAGCACGGTATCCTTGATCGCGGCGCTACTGCGGGCGGCGAGATCGGCTTCCAGGGGTGAGGTATTTGTCCAGGCTGCGATTGCCCAAAAGACGACCAGTGGAATTGTGCCCGGCCACCATTTGCTGCTCCACCTGAAAAACCCGTGCATTCGATGTCCTGCGGGGCCTGGTGCCCCGTTTCCGAAGTTCGTGAGCTATTCGCGGCATCCCCCTGTCACGAACTTCGGAAACAAAGGGGGCAGTTGGAACAGAGAGAAAACAAACCCTTGCGAGGCTGTCAAACCCGAAATGACGCGGAATAGTCCGGCCGGCGGTCGGGTGCCGACTAACTGTTTCTTCAGCGATTTCCCGCTAGTTTCGCCCCCAGACCCGAACCGGCCGAGCAGTTTTGATGAAGCAGTTTCGCAACAACGTCATCCGCGCCGGACTGGGAGCGCTCTACCTTACCGGGGCGCATTATCTGCTGCGGCCGGTGTTTTCGGGCGTTGGCGCAATCTTCATGCTCCATCATGTCCGCCCGCACAGTGACGCCGAATTTCAGCCTAACCATCATCTTGAGGTGACGCCGGAGTTCCTGCGCTCGATGCTCATGCACCTTCGCTCCGATGGCATCGACATCGTCACCATGGACGAGGCGCACCGGCGGCTGATCGAACGCAACTTTTCCCGGCGTTTTGCCTGCTTCACCCTTGACGACGGCTATCGCGACAACAGGGATTTTGCGCTGCCGGTGATGCGAGAATTTGACGCACCCTTCACCGTCTATGTCGCCAGCGATTTCGCCGAAGGTAATGGGCGGCTGTGGTGGATCTCGCTGGAGAGGGTGATCGCCGGCGCCTCCTCGATCGAAGCCACGATCGGCGAGGTCGCAACCCGTCTCGATACCTCGACGACGGCCACCAAGCGGGCCGCGTTCGACCGCCTGCACGACTGGATGCGGGGACCGGCGGGCGAGCACGATGTCCGACGCGAAATCGCGGGCCTGTGCGCGCGTCACGGCGTCGACGAAACCTCTGTTTGCCGCGACCTCTGCATGTCCTGGGCCGAGCTGAAGCCGTTCGCCGACGATCCCCTGGTTACGATCGGCTCGCATTCCATCACGCATTGCAACCTCGCCAGGCAAACCGAGGCGATCGCCGGCGATGAGATGGCGATCAGCCGCGCGCGTATTGAAGGCGTGCTGCAGCGTCCCGTCGTCCATCTCGCTTATCCCTACGGCGACAAGGGCGCGGCCGGCGCCCGCGAGTTCGCGCTGGCGCGCGCCGCCGGATACAAGACCGCGGTGACGACACGGCCGGGGATGATCTTTCCCGAAAGCGCCGACCATCTCACCGCGCTGCCGCGGGTCTCGCTCAACGGCAATTATCAGGATGCGCGCATTCTGCCGGTGCTGACCTCCGGCGCCGCCACCGCGATGTGGAACGGCTTTCGGCGCGTCGACGCGGCGTAATCTACATTCCCGGCATTTCTCTCAGCATTTTCGAACCTCATCCTGAGGAACGCGCTTTTGCGCGCGTCTCGAAGGATGGGCCGCCCTCGTCCTTCGAGACGGCGCTTCGCGCCTCCTCGGGATGAGGGCGGGTCCTCCTTGACTCGTTGCCACCGCTGCATCACACAAATAGCAAATCAATGGAGGAATGCATGTTCAAGGATCTGTTTTCGCTAGGCGGCCGCGTCGCGCTGGTGACCGGGGGTTCGCGCGGCATCGGCAAGATGATCGCGGCAGGATTTCTCAGCCAGGGCGCGGCCAGGGTCTATATCACCGCGCGCAAGGCCGGGCCCTGCGAGGCGACCGCCAAGGAACTATCGGCCGCCTATGGCGGCGAATGCATCGCGCTGCCGATCGATATCTCCACGTTGGCCGGCATCGAGATGCTGGCGGCCGAGATCAGGAAGCGCGAGCCGAAGCTCGACATTCTCGTCAACAACGCCGGCGCGGCGTGGGGCGCGGATTTCGACGAGTTTCCGGAGAGCGGCTGGGACAAGGTGATGGACCTCAACGTCAAATCGCTGTTCTTTCTCACCAAGGCGCTGGCGGCGCCGTTGCGTGCCGCGGCCACCGCCGAGAAGCCCGCCAAGGTGATCAATATCGCTTCGATCGATGGCATCTTCGTCAACCCGATGGAGACCTATTCCTACGCGGCGAGCAAGGCCGCGGTCATTCACCTGACGCGGCGGATGGCGACCAAGCTGATCAAGGAACATATCAACGTCACAGCGATCGCTCCGGGTGCATTCAAGTCAGACATGAATCGGGCAGCACGCGATCACGGCGATGAGGTGGCCAAGCGCGTGCCTGCCCGCCGCATCGGCACTGACGAAGACATGGCGGGTGCTGCGATCTATCTCGCCTCGCGGGCAGGAGATTATGTCGTCGGCAATACCATTGCCGTCGATGGCGGCGTGGTGTACGCGACCGCCGGGCTTGAGATCGCAGGCTAGGTGCGGGGAACGATCTCTTCGTCGCCAATCCCGGCATCAAGGACGACGGGTGGGATTACGCGCCCAAACTGTCATACCCCGCGTTCGTGTTTGCTCCCGCAGGGTTTCTGCAGAACGACGCCCGCGTTTACTTGGGTCACCCGCTTTCGCGGGAGACGATGCGCCCGTGGCGGAGGCGCACCGATGGCGCCTACGTCACGTCTCGATCTTCACGTACTCGAAATCGCCGGGCTTGTTGTCGATGCCGACCTTGGGCGGGGCGATCCAGGGTGCGTAGCCGCCGGTCTCGGTGACCGGCGTCATCAGCGAGGCGATGAAATTGCCGTCATCGGACGAAGGCAGCCATTCGCTCTTGCGCTTGTTCCAGGTGGCGTCGTCGATCAGCACGCCGTCCGGGGTGGCGTGGATATCCCTGAACTCGCCGATCGCGCGGTGGAACGCGACGTTCGGCAAGGTGAGCTTGAAGTCGTAGCCAGCCGTCGAGATGATCTTGTTCCAGCGCAAGAGGCCCTTGACGCAGTCCTGGCTGTAATCGTCGCGCAGCCGCATGTTGAGCGCGGTCAGCGCCGGCTCGTCGACGCGCTTGATCTCGCCGTTGACGAGCTTGAGCACCGGATAGGTATCGTGCTCGAGGCGGTGATCGTCCTTGATCTGGGTCTCGTGGTAGCGGCCCTTGATGCCGGCGTTGAAGGCGTTCGCCGCGTTGGTGGAGACCTCCGAGCCGAACAAATCGAGCGACAGCGTATAGTGCAGGTTCAGTTTCTTCTGGATGGTCGGAAGATCGATCACGCCCAGCGCGCGGACCTTGGCGATATTGCGCGGATCGTCGATGCCGGCGGCCCGCATCGCTTCGCAGGTGCGCTGTACCACGCGGCTGATGCCGGTTTCGCCGACGAACATGTGATGGGCTTCTTCGGTGAGCATGAAGCGGCAGGTACGCGACAGCGGATCGAAGCCGGACTGCGCCAGGCTATGGAGCTGCATCTTGCCGTCGCGGTCGGTGAAGTAAGTGAACATGAAGAACGACAGCCAGTCCGGCGTCTTCTCGTTGAAGGCGCCGAGCATGCGCGGTGAATCGGCATCGCCCGAGCGGCGGCGCAACAACTCGTCGGCCTCCTCGCGGCCGTCGCGGCCGAAATATTTCTGCAAGAGGTAGACCATCGCCCAGAGGTGGCGGCCTTCCTCGACATTGACCTGGAACAGGTTGCGCAGGTCGTAGAGCGACGGCGCGGTCTTGCCGAGATGACGCTGTTGCTCGACAGATGCGGGCTCAGTGTCGCCCTGGATCACGATCAGGCGGCGCAGCATGGCGCGATGCTCGCCCGGTACTTCCTGCCACGCCGGTTCGCCGTAGTGCTCGCCGAACGGAATGACGCGGTTCTCTTCCTGTGGAGCAAGAAGGATGCCCCAGCGATATTCCGGCATCTTGACGTAATCGAACTTGGCCCAGCCGCGCGGATCGACCGAGTAGGCGGTGCGCAAATAGACCAGCGATTGCTGGAAACCTTCCGGCCCCATGTCGCTCCACCAGTTCATGTAGCCGGGATGCCAGCCTTCCAGCGCTTTCAGCACCTGCCGATCCTCGCTGAGATTCACGTTGTTGGGAATCTTGGTGGAGTAGTCGACGTTCATGATGTTGACGTTCATGGTGGCTCTCCTTGGTGCTGTTGTGGCGCGCATCGCGTCTTGCTCTACCGTCATCCTGAGGTGCGAGCGCATCTCGCGCGAGCCTCGAAGGATGCTTGTCTGGCAATCCCTCTTTTCAATCATCCTTCGAGGCTCGCTTACGCTCGCACCTCAGGATGACGGCGATACTCGTTCAAACCCTCGTCATATCGAACTGCGCCTTCTGGCCGCTTCCGTAGCGCTTGAGCGCGCCGTTCTCGCCGACCGCGTTGGGGCGCTGGAAGATCCAGTTCTGCCACGCCGTCAGGCGCGAGAAGATTTTCGATTCCATGGTTTCGGGTCCGACGAAGCGCAAGTTCGCTTCCATGCCGGTGAGGCTGTCCGGCGAGAAGCTGGTGCGCTCCTCGAAAAACACCCTGATCTCGTCGTCCCAGTCGATATCGTCGAGCGCAAAGGTGACGAGGCCGAGCGCCTCGGCGTCCTCGGCATCGATCGCCTCGCCGATCCTGGCTTGCGCGCGCGCCAGATCCGCAGGATCGGCCTGAAAGCGCGACTGCAGCCGGGTCAGGCCGTGGCTCATCGGATAGGGGCCGAAATTCATCGCCGACAGTTCGATCGTGGGCGGGGCGCGGTTGTCGCCCTGCTTCTGGCCGATCAGCATGTAGGAGCGGTCGGCCGCGAACACGAGTTCGGCCAAGGTGCCTGCGAAGCACGAGCCCGGCTCGACCAGCGTCACCAGCGTGCGCGAGGTGACGTCGACGCGCTTGAGCACCCGCTTCCAGTACTGCCTGATTTCATTGACCAGCCAGTGCGCCTTGTTGCTTTCAAGAAAAGCATCGCATGCCAGAACGTTGGCGCGCTCGCCATGCGACTTGAACACCAGCATCGCGGTCTCGAGCTCGTTGATGCGCAGATGCAGGATCGCATCATCAAGCTCGCGCGCCACCTGCAGCGGCCAGAACTTTGCGCCCTGCGCGATCATGCCGTCGATATCGGCAGGCGGCGCTGCCTCCGGCGCCTTGATCGAGATGGTGGCGATGCGGGCCGCGCGGTCGATGTCGACGTTGACCAGGCCATAGCGGATGCCGTTGTCGTCGAAGCTGCGCGTCAGCGGGGCGAGCGAAATGCCTTTTCCGTTGCCGTTGCGCTTGGAGGCTGCGGCGAATTGTTTGGCGCGCTCGGCGACTTTTGTTTCCAACTTGCTGTTCGGCACGATCTCATCGACCAGACGCCAGGCCACTGCGCGCTTGCCCTTGATGCCTTCCTCGATGGTGCAGAAATAATCGGCGTGATCGCGGCGCACCTTGCGCTTGTCGACCACGCGCGTCAGTCCGCCGGTGCCCGGCAACACCGCGAGCAGCGGCACTTCCGGCAGTGCGACCGAAGCCGCGCCATCGTCGGCGAGGATGATGTGATCGGTTGCCAGTGCAAGTTCGTAACCGCCGCCCGCCGCGGTGCCGTTGACGACGGTGATAAAACGCTGGCCGGAATTCTCCGATGAATCCTCCAGGCCGTTGCGGGTCTCGTTGGTGAATTTGCAGAAATTGACCTTGTGGGCGTGGGTCGCGCCCGCCAGCATCCGGATATTGGCGCCGGCGCAGAACACGCGGTTCTTGCCGGATCGCAGCAGCACCACCTTCACCCCCGGATATTCGAAGCGCAGCCGCTGCACCGCGTCGGCGAGTTCAATATCGACGCCGAGATCGTAGGAATTGAGCTTGAGCTGATAGCCTTCGAACAGCCCGCCATTCTCATCGACATCCATGGTCAGGGTTGCGACATCGCCGTCGACATCGAGCTTCCAGTGCCGGTAGCGCGACGGGTCGGTCTGGAAATCGATGCGCTTCGCGCCGCCAGCGAGGACACGATCTTCACCGGGCTTTTCACCAGCCATCGGGCCACCCTCATTTCGTTTGGGCAATCTTAACTAAGATGCACAATAATGCATGTTATCGGTGCCGTCTAGGCCAATCCGCCAAAGAATCTGCATTTTTCTTCATGTGAAGCCCGAGGCTAGAGGCATTACGCCGCGCGCCCCTCCGAGCCTTCGTGGGTATGCAAGATGCGTCCGGCGAATTCCGAGATTGCATCGAGCGTCGCTTCCGGCGCTTCGCGATGCGGCGAATGTCCGGCGCCTGCAACGATCGTCACATCGACCGGACAATAGCACTCTTCCCGCGCGACCTCGATCTGGCGGATGGTGCCGTACTGGTCATCGGCACCCTGCAGGATCGCCACCGGGACCCGGATATAGGCGAGATATTCCGAGATATCCCAGTTGCGAAATTTCGGGTCGAGCCAGGCGCCGTTCCAGCCGTAGAACGCGTTGTCGACATCGCGGTGCCACCGCGCCAGCTTTGCCTTGAGCTCTGTGGTCTCGTAGGCCGTCTTGATTTCGGCAATCGAGGCGACCGAAATGTCTTCCACGATGAAATGCGGCGCGATCATCGCCACCCCGCGCACGCGGTGATCGGCGGTGCCGCCGGCGTAGATCGCCGCGATCGAGGCGCCATCGGAATGCCCGAGCAAGAGCCCGCGGCGAAAGCCAATTCCGTCGAGCAGTTTTGGCAGGACGTCGAGCGCCTCGACATGCATGTAGTCGAGCGGACGCGGCAGTTGGACCTTCGTCGAAGCGCCGTAGCCCGCGCGCGAATAGACGAACACGCCGGCGCCGGTCGCGGCCTGAAGTTTTTCCGGAAAATCGCCCCACAGTGCCGCCGAGCCGAGACCCTCATGCAGCATGACGATGGTCGGTGCGTCCCCGGGAGCGGGACCGATCATGCGGTATTCGAGATCGGAAGCACCGATGGTGAGGAAGCCGGCGGGGGAGAGGTCGGTCATGTCTATCTTACCAAGGACTATCGCTCGTCATGCCCGGGCTTGACCCGGGCATCCACGTCTTACTTTGTCGCAGCAAGGGCGTGGATGGCCGGGCCAAGCCCGGCCATGACGGTTAATGATGTTCCCGCAACTTGAAGCGCTGGATCTTTCCGGTCGCGGTTTTCGGCAAGCTGTCGACGACATCGATCCAGCGCGGATATTTCCACACCCCGATCTTCTGCTTGACGTGCTCCTTGAGGTCGTCGTGCAGGCCATCGGTTTTCGCGCCCGCTTTCAGCACCACGAATGCTTTCGGCTTCAAAAGGCCTTCCGGATCGGCTTCGGGCACCACCGCGGCCTCCAGCACCGCGGGATGGGTGATCAACGCGCTCTCGACCTCGAACGGCGACACCCAGATGCCCGACACCTTGAACATGTCGTCGCTGCGGCCGCAGAAGGTGTAGCGTCCATCGGCGTCGCGAACGTATTTGTCGCCGGTGCGGGTCCAGGGGCCGGCAAAAGTCTGACGGCTCTTGCTGCGCTGGTTCCAGTAGCCCTCGCCCGCCGAGGGTGCATCGACCAGGAGTTCGCCGACCTCGCCGTCGGGCACGTCGTCGCCGGCCTCGTTGACCAGCCGCACTTTGTAGCCCGGCACCGGGCGGCCTGACGTGCCGTATTTGATATCGCCGGGCGAATTCGACAGAAAAATATGCAGCAGTTCAGTCGAGCCGACGCCGTCGAGAATATCGACGCCGAAGCGCGACTTCCAGGCGTGTCCGACCAATTCCGGAAGCGCCTCGCCGGCGGAGGTGCAGATGCGCAAGGAGCTGCCGCCGCGTTCGTGCTTCAGCGTCTCGTCATGCAGCATCGCGGAAAACAGCGTCGGCACGCCGAAAAAGATGGTGGGATTATATTTGTTCATCAGCGCGAACATCGAAGCCGGCGTCGGACGTTCGGAACTGAGCACGGTGGTGGCACCGACCGACATCGGAAAGGTCAGCGCGTTGCCGAGGCCATAGGCGAAGAACAGTTTCGCCGCCGACAGGCAGACGTCATCCTCGCGAATGCCGAGCACTTGTTTGGCATAGGTGTCCGCGGTCGCGGCGAGACTGGAATGCAAATGACGCACGCCCTTGGGCATGCCGGTCGAACCCGAGGAGTAGAGCCAGAATGCCGGTTCGTCGGCATGGGTCGCAACGGTCGCGAAGGTGTCGCTTTCGTTCGCGAGCTCATCGGACAGTTTCTTGTAACCATGCGCATCGTTACCCGAGACGACGACATGATCGAGATCGGGCATCCGCCCGACCGTGTCTTTCACGACCGGCAGCAGCGCCTCGGAAACGAACAGCACCCGGGCGCGGCAATCCGCCAGCACATAGGCATATTGATCGGCGGTCAAAAGCGTGTTGAGCGGCACCGGCACCACGCCGGCGCGGATCGCGCCGAGAAACACCGCCGGGAAATCCACGGTGTCGAGCATGATCATGGCGACCCGCTCCTCGCGGCGGACGCCGAGACGGCGCAGCATGTTGGCGACGCGGCAGCTTTGCTTCTGCAATTGCCCGTAGGTCAGTTTCGAGACGGTGTCGGTGAAGGCGAGCTTGTCGGCGCGCCCCTCCTCGACATTGCGGTCGAGCAGCCAGGTCACCGCATTGTAGGAACCGGATAGCCCGCTCATGCCGCGCCCCCTTTCGCCAAGCGTGTCACGACGTCCCGCTCCACAGTTTTAAGCATTATAATTCATAGAAAGGCACTACATGCGCTTGCTGTCAATCCTCCTCGGCATTATGTTTCCAACTCGCGCAATTGTAGCCCCGCACTCACTATGTCGCCTGACCTCGTCGATCAAGCCATCCTGGCATGTTGCACGCAGCAGTTTCTCAAGGTTGCGCGCATCGTCGGCGACGTCGCGGGCGCGCTCAAAGTGCCAAGGGATGTGGACAAGGACTTTATAGCAGAGCGGATCAAAACGCTTGTCAAACTCGACCGGCTGGAATCGCAAGGTGATCTTGACCGGTGGCGCTTCAGCGAAATTCGTTTGCCCCAAATAATGAAATCGCCTGCAACGCAGGCACAGGGCGCAAGCGGCCTACTCGAAGAACGAACAAGGAAGATGACCGATACTCCCGATTCCGAGGCCGGCTTTCTCGAACAGCTCGGCCAGCGTGTCCGCACCATGCGCGGGCTTCGCGGCATGTCGCGCAAGGTGCTGGCGAAAGTCTCCGGCATTTCCGAACGCTATATCGCCCAGCTCGAAAGCGGCAAGGGCAACGTCTCGATCGTGCTGTTGCGCCGGGTGTCGAACGCGATGGGCGCCCATCTCGAGGACCTGATTCCGGCCGGCGAATCCGCGCCGGACTGGCCAATCATCCGCGATCTCCTGCGCAAGGCGACACCGAACCAGATCGCGCAAGCCAGGGACGTTCTCGCAGGTCAGGGCGCGGCGCAGCAGCGGAATTCGTTTGCCGGCATCGCCCTGATCGGCTTGCGCGGCGCCGGCAAATCCACGCTCGGCAGGATGCTGGCGAAGAAAATCGGCTGGAATTTTGTCGAGCTGAACAAGGAGATCGAAGCGCAGAACGGATTGTCGGTCGCCGAGATCATCGCGCTCTACGGCCAGGAGGGCTTTCGGCGCATGGAGCAGGCAGCGCTGGCGCAATTGCTGGCGCGCAAAGAGCTGATGGTGCTGGCGACCGGCGGCGGCATCGTCTCCGAGCCGCTGACCTTCGACCTGATCCTGTCGTCGTTCTACACCATCTGGCTGAAGGCCGAGCCGGAAGAGCACATGGCGCGGGTGCGCGGCCAGGGCGACCTGCGCCCGATGGCGGACGACCGCTCGGCGATGGCGGAACTGCGCACCATCCTGCTCAGCCGCGAACCGCTTTACGCCCGCGCCTCGGCGGTGGTCGATACCGCGGGCCTTTCCGTGGACGCGGCGGCTGCGCGGCTGATCGAGGCGGTGGCGCCGGTGCTGCAGAGCGAACCGCGGATGTTCGCGCGGGGGTGACTAACGCTTGTGTGCCGGGCGCGGCGCGGCATCCGGAGAACGCGACGGCGAGCGGCCAGACATCCCTTTCATCTACGCGTCAACGCTCTGGCCCGCGGATACCCGTGCTTGGCCGTCGGTGAGGTCCCGCGTGGCACCACGGGCGCGCCATGTTTGCGCGGCTTGAATGTAACGGACACTTCGACGTCCTCATCGAGCTTGCCGAGAATGGCAATCATCCGATCAAGCGTGAAACGGCCGAGCTGTGTATTGCGAATGCGGGAAAACTCCGAATAAGAGACGCCCGTAAGCCTTTCCGCGTCGCGCGTCGAGAGCTTGCGCTCGTCGAGAACACGGACGATCTTTGCGGCGGTAATGGCGCGCGCCTGCTCAAGGCCTGCGTTGGGTCGTCCAAAGTCGCGATACACGTTGCCGCTGCCGCGCACCACCTCCAAATCATCTTTTTTCATTTCAGAACCTCCTTCAATCGTTTGAGCCGGTCACGAATAAGATCTGCCTCCATCTGCGGGGTCTTGATTCCTGACTTCGATTTCTTCTGGAAAGCATGGATCACCCAAAGATCCGCATCGATCTTGACGGCGTAGAGCGCGCGGAAGGCATCACTTCGATATCGCAGGGCGATCTCGAACACGCCACCATGGACGCCCTTGAAAGGCTTCGCCTTCTCAGACTTCCCGCCCTCAGCGGCGACAGTAAGCGCGTCAAGTATGTCGGCCTGCACGTCTTCCGGGAAATTCTCGAAGTCCCTGCGCCGCCTTGATCCACGAGATATTCCTGGTGTTTCGCATTCAAGAGATGTTGACATATTTGTCACACTTTTGCAAGCCCATTCTCGACTCGGTTGAATGAAAAACCGCTACATCGAGAGTCGCGCCCTCGAATACCGACTTCTCGCTAAAGCCGCGCTTCCAGAAAATACGTCAGCATGGTACCTTTGCCCTTCATCTCGACCGGGCCGCGCAGCTCGCAGCGAAAGCGGTCACGGACCCGCTGATAGGTCGCCTCCGATATCTGAATGCGATTTGGCAGTCCGGAGGATTCCAGACGGCTCGCCGTGTTCACCGTGTCGCCCCAGACGTCATAGATGAATCGATGCTGGCCGATGATGCCGGCCACCACGTCGCCCGAATGAATGCCGATGCGCGCCTGCAGGCTTTCGCCGAACTGCGTCCCGATCCGGCGCACCGACTCGATCATGCCGAGCGCCATCTCGGCCGCCGCGACGGCATGATCGGGCTGTTGTTCCGGCAGCCCGCCGGCCACCATATAGGCGTCGCCGATGGTCTTGATTTTTTCGAGCCCGAGCTGCTTTGCCAGCGCATCGAAGGACGAAAACAGATTGTTGAGGATCTCGATGATCTGGCCGGGCGAATATCTGCCGGCGAGATGCGTGAAACCGACGAGATCCGAGAACAGGATGGTGGCTTCGGGAAAGCGGTCGGCAATCTCCAGTTCGCCCTGGCGCATCCGGCCGACGATGCTGGCCGGCAGGATATTCAATAACAGCGCGTCGGACTTGCTCTTCTCGGCCTGCAGCTCGACGGTGAACGCCTGCTCGCGATCGCGCAGCCGCTTTCGCTCCAGCGACGCGTCGATGCGCGCGCCGAGCAGCACCGGATCGAAAGGTTTTGAAATGTAGTCCTCGGCTCCTGCCTCGATGCAGCGCACGATGCTGTCGATCTCGTCGAGCGCCGAGATCATGATCACCGGGATATGGCGGACGGCCGGATCGTCCTTCAGTCGGCGCAATACGTCGAAACCGTTGATATCCGGCATCATCAGGTCGAGCAGGACCAAATCGAATTCGCTGCGGCTCAGCAGCTCCAGCGCCGAGTGACCGTCGCTGGCTATTTCGACGGCATGGCCGTCGCGGCTCAGCCGGCGCGAGAGCAGCGCCCGATTGGCCTCCATGTCGTCGACCACGAGGATGCGGCTCGAGTGGGTGTGATCGCGCCTCGGCTTCGGCGTGATCGGCTCGATCGAAGCCATGATCTGATCGATCAGGTTACGCGACGGCATTTCGATCAGCGGAGCCGTCTCGGGCGAGCCGGGCCCGGCAGCGCCGGTCAAGCCGACCAGCTTGTCGACTTGCCCGAGCAGCTGCTCGGCGGCGTCCAGTATCTTTCCGACATCGGCCAGCAGCTCCTGACGACCGGCGTCGCGCGCTTCCTCGATGATCAATTCGCTGTAGCCCTTGATGGCGTTCAGCGGCGTGCGCAGATCGTGCCGAAGCCTGGCCTTGACGGCGGCAAAATCGCCGGCGACCTCGAACGAACCCTGGGTGGCAAAGCTGACCAGCTGACTGAGCTGCTCCCGCAGCAGCAGGCCGGCCGAGTGGATACGGGCAAGATCCGACGCCAGCGATTCGTCTGCGCTGCGGCGGGCGTCCTCGATCAGGATTTCGGTCAGGCCGATGATGGTCGCGATCGGTGCCCCGAATTCCTGACGCACGAACGCGGCAAGGGCACGCTCGAGGCGCTGGCCCGATCCGGTCATGGCGCGTTTGTAACCATATCAGGCTATCCCCGCGGGCGCACGAGAAGAGCGTCGATCTTTTCGAGCAGGCGCGGCATCTCAATCGGTTTGGTATCGTAATCGTCGCAGCCGGCGCTGAGCGCCTTCTCCCGGTCGCCGGACATGGCATGCGCGGTGAGCGCAATGACGGGGATATGGGCGGTGCCCTGGGCGGCCTTGACGAGCCGCGTCGCTTCCCAGCCGTCGATTACCGGCAGGCTCATATCCATCAGAATCAAATCCGGGTGCTCGCTTTCCGCCATGCTCACGGCCTGCCCGCCATCGATCGCCATCACGACTTCATATCCCTTGCGCAGCAGGCGGCGCGAGAGCATGTCGCGGTTCATCTCGTTGTCTTCGACCAACAGTATCTTCGCCATCAATTACCACCATCCGTCACGGACGAATATCACGTCTCTGCATTTGCAGTACGGCGCACCGAACGCCGTACCACCGCGTTTCTGATCGCCTCGGCGATGTCCTTGTCGATCGAAGCGCCCTTGGTGATCACGTTGCGAGCCTGACCGGAGAGAAGGCTGCGCTCCGCCGCGGTCAATTGCTTGGCGGTGATGACCACCACCGGCACATGCCGCCAGTCGGCATGCGTGTTGAACGTATCGAGGAATTCGAAACCATCCATCTCCGGCATCATCAGGTCGAGCAGGATCAGTGCGGGCGGCGGATTTTCGGCAAGCCACGCCAGTGCGAGCCGGCCATTGGTCACTTCAGCGACCGTCAGTCCCATCTTTTCGACGGTATGCCGAACCGTTTCGCGCGTCGCCATATCGTCCTCGACGACCAGAATCGGGCCGTCGCGGGACAGCAATTGGCGCAGCAGCGCGGTGAGTTCAGCGCGATCGACCGGTTTGGTCATCACTTCGGCAGCCCCAAGCGACAGGCCGATGCCGCGATCCGGCGCGACCGTGACCATGATGACCGGAATATCGCAAAGCGCGGGGTCGGCCTTGAGCGCCCCCAGCACCGCCCAGCCATCCTTTTTCGGCATCAGGACGTCGAGCGTGATGGCATCCGGATGCACTTTGCGTGCGAGTTCCAGCGCCTCGTCCCCACCGCGGGCCTGGACCGTGCGGTAACCTTCGCGGCCCAGATTGGTCGTCAGAAGGTCGCGCGCCGCCGCATCGTCATCAACCACCAGTACCGTGACGTCGGCATCCGTGAAATCCCCCGGATTGGCGCGCGGCAACTCCAGCTCCGGTTCGGCTGGCGCCGGTGATTGATCCGGTTCCGCCGCCTGATCGGGAAGAACGATCGTAAAGGTCGAGCCCTCGCCAACCCGGCTCGCCACGGTGACATCGCCGCCGAGCAGCCGGCAGAAATGCCGCGTAATGGCAAGCCCGAGGCCGGTGCCGCCGAATTTCTTGGTTGTCGAGGCGTCGGCCTGGTTGAAGGCCTGGAACAGCCGCCCGAGTTGTTCCTCGCTCATGCCGATGCCGGTATCCGAGATCCTTATCTGCACCATTGGACGATCCGCCTGCAGGCGTTCGACCGCAACGGTGAGCTTGCCGTCCTGGGTAAACTTGCTGGCATTGCTGAGCACGTTGAGAAGGCACTGCTTCACTTTGGTCCGGTCGGTGCGCATGCTGCCGATCCGATCGGCCAAGCGCAGCTCCAGCGTGTTGCCGTTCTTGGCCACCAGCGGCGTGATGATCGCCTTCACTTCGTCGAGAAGCGATGAAATGTCGATCTGCTCGATGAACACGTCCATCTTGCCGGCCTCGACCTTCGACAAATCGAGGATGTCGTTGATCAGGCCGAGCAGATGCCGACCGGCTCCTTCGATCTTCTTGAGATCGGGGATGAGGTGCTCCTGGTCGCTGTCGGTCGCGTCTTCCTGCAGGATTTCGCTGTAGCCGATGATGGCATTCAGCGGTGTGCGCAATTCGTGGCTCATATTGGCCAGGAATTGGCTCTTGGTCCGGTTGGCGACTTCCGATAGTTCGCGGGCGTGTTCGAGTTCGAGGTTCTGCCGCCGCAGTTCGGTGATGTCGGAATAGACCGCGACCGTGCCGCCGCCCTGAATGCGGCGCTCGCTGATGCGGATATAACGGCCGCCATATCGATATTCGGCGAAGCCGCCCGAATGCTCGCGCCGTGCCTTGCGCTCCGCCATCCATTCCTGCGGACTCTGGCTGCCGAGATCGACGAGCGAGCGGTCGACCACCGCCTGCAGCACCTCTTCGAAGGTGGTGCCCTGCTTGATGAGATCGGCGAGGCCCGGGTAAATATCGCGAAACTGTTGGTTGAACAGGACGATACGGTCCTCCGAATCGTACAGCACGAAACCTTCGGAGATCGTGGCAATCGCCGCCGCTATGGTTTTGCGCTGCCTTTCTGCTTCGGCCGCAAAGCGGTCGCGTTCCCTCAGGCTGTCGCGAAACAGATTGAGGGTGTGCGCCATGGCGCCGATCTCGTCAGGGCCGGCCGGCGGGATCGGCACCGACAGATTGCCGGCGCTCAGCCCGTCGATGGCTCCGACCAGATGACGCAGCGGAACCGCGATCGAACGCAGGATCGCAAAGGTGAGCAGCAGGCCCAGGGCCACGATCGCCAAGTCGGCGATCAGGGTGCGCTGTGTCGCTGACGTTACTCCTTCCACGATCCGATCGCGTTCGGCCGTAAGTTCCGATCTCAGCTCGTTGATGAGCGAGGTAAGCAATTCATCGACCTTGACGCTGTGATCGCGCGCCTGTGCCAGCAGCGAGTTGCCGATCACACGCTGGTCGTTGGTATATTTGTCCACGGCGTCATTGGCGGCCTGCTCGAATTCGCCGCGCTGGGCGCGGACCGCCGCCACCAGTTGCGGCTTGCGCAGCGCGAGCTGATCGAGATAGCCGTCCATGCGGGCGCGGGCCGCCGCGGCATTGCGCTCCGAGGCGGTGAGCAGGCTTACCGCCAGATCGGCCAGCCAATAGCGCATTTCGCCGAAAGCGATGCGGGCGCTGTTCGCCGATTCGATGACGCCGCTCAGTTCGGTCTCGGTCGCAACGGCTTTCGAATTGTTCGCAAGCTGGCGCGTCAGAGTATAGATTTGTGGCGACCAGCATGCACAGCAAGACGCCTGACAGAATGATGAGACGGACGCGGATGCTAAGACGAGTCATCGCGCTTGATATTTCGCGGCGGGAATCGGGAACATCAATCTTCCAGCGCCGCCTTCTGCCAAGCGGGCTTCGGCAAATGATCGTTGCTGAGCTCGCGACATCGTCGGCGGGCTATTTGAACAGCGTGACGCTGATCACCGCGCCGAGATCACCTTCCTTGCCGCCCTCCTTGGGGTAACCGGTGAGATCGGTTTCTCCTTTGGGCGAGCCGTGACAGCTCAGGCACGAGGCCGCGTAATATTCGGGCATTGTCATGCGGAAAGCCGAGCGACCTTTTACGGTTGCAACAGCCGCAAAGGCCTGGCCGCGAGGCCAGTCCGCCTTAAGCAATTTGCTGCGGATCACGTCGGCCTCCCACTCGTCGGGCCGGGCCTTGCGGTTGCGGACGAGTTGCTCGGGGGCCGTAACCTTGACCTGGGCTTCGTCCCTGGCGCGGCTTTCGAAGGCTTCGTTAACGAGCCGTGCGAAGACCGCCGGAATGAAAGCTTTGAAGCCGACGCCTTTGGCGTTGATGGTCGCCTGGTTGGCGTCCGTCGCCTCGACGATCGCGTCCATCTGGGCATGCATCAGCCGGCCAAGACGCGACGCAGGATCGATGGTCGCGGGATCGGTTCCGGTATTTTTCTTGAAAATCTCGACCGCCTGCTGCAGCACCACCTGGCCGCCAAGCCCCTTGTCGCCGAGATTGGGATCGTTGATGCGGGCCTGGTTGCTGGAAATCACCTGGCGTGCGGCCCGAAGCATGTCAGCCAGGCTTTTTGCAACGGCCGCATCGTCATCCGGCTCGGCGCGCAGCGGCGCGGCAAACAGCCCAACCACGACGATCAAAAGCGTGCCGACGAACCGATTGAACGGGTCGGCAGGAATAATCCATCTAACCATTTAAAGAAACTCCGCCTTCCGAATGGCAATCTGTAGCACCTATCGGGCGAAGCAAGCATAGCAGACCATCGCGACCTGATCGACGTGTATTGCGGACGTTGCGGTGCAGCGTCCCCGTCATGAGAGCCGGATCGCCGGAACCATGGACAGGCCCGATCGTCTCAGGGCCTACTTGCGGCGATAGAAGTCGCGCCGCCGCAAGGCGTCCAACATCGTCGCTTGACGCAAGCCGGTCGTGACCGGTAGCCGGCATCCAAACAGGGGCCCGGCGGTCTTTGAACGCATCAAGACCCCGCCTTCTGGCGCGCCGCCTCCCGCCCCTAAGACTATGGGAGCAAGGAAAGCGCTTGCCTGACGCGGCAAGCCTAGTAATTTGATTTCGAACGGGTATTTCGACCTGCGATCGCTTCCGTTGTCACGGAGAACCGCCGCCATGATGAGCCAGGAACAGAACGACCTGATGACCCGGACAGGACCAAAGGATCCTTGCGGGAACTTGATGCGGATGTACTGGCAACCGGCGGCGCTGGTGGACGAATTGCAGGGGCCGCGCCCGGTCAGGCCGGTCAAATTGCTCGGCGAAAACCTGGTGCTGTTTCGCGACGAGCAGGGCCGCTACGGCCTGATCGACCGGCATTGCGCGCATCGCGGCGCCGACCTTGCCTTCGGTCGGCTGGAAAATGGCGGCCTGCGCTGCGCCTTTCACGGCTGGCTGTTCGACGCGACGGGCCAATGCCTTGAGACGCCCGCCGAGCCGAAGGATTCGCTGCTCTGCAAGGGCATCCGGCAGCGCGCTTATCCGGTGGTCGAGAAGAGCGGAATCCTCTGGGCATATCTCGGCGAAGGCGAGCCGCCGGCATTTCCGGAAATCGACTGCTTCGTCGCGCCCGACAGCCACACCTTTGCGTTCAAGGGCCACATCAACTGCAACTGGCTGCAGGCGCTGGAAGTCGGCATCGACCCGTCGCACGCCTCGTTCCTGCATCGCTTTTTCGAGGACGAGGATACTTCAGGCGCCTACGGCAGGCAGTTCCGCGGTGCCTCGGCCGGCAGCGACATGCCGATGACGAAGATCCTGCGCGAATATGACCGGCCGATCATCAATGTCGAGCAGACCGAATATGGCTTGCGGCTGATCGCGCTGCGCGAGATCGACGAGGAACGCACCCATGTCCGGGTCACCAACCAGCTTTTCCCGCATGGTTTTGTGATTCCGATGAGCACGGAGATGACGATCTCGCAGTGGCACGTGCCGATCGATGACGAGAACTGCTACTGGTATGCGATCTTCACCTCTTATTCGACGCCGGTCGACAAGCAGAAGATGCGCGACCAGCGGCTCGAACTTTACGAGCTGCCGGATTATCGCTCACGCAAGAACCAATCCAATGATTACGGCTTCGATCCGCAGGAGCAGGCGACGCAGACCTTTACCGGCATGGGCGCCGACATCAACGTGCACGACCAGTGGGCGGTGGAATCGATGGGCGCGATCCAGGATCGCACCCGCGAGCATCTGGGCACCGCCGACAAGGCGATCGTGCAGTATCGCCGCCTGCTGCGGCAGGAAATCGAGAAGGCTGCCTCGGGCGCAAAACCGTTCATGTTCCTCGATGCCGCACACGCCAAGAGCATTCAGGGTCCCGCGACCATGGACGGCATCGGGCCGACGAGGGGTTGGGAAACCTTCTGGATGGAGGTCGACGTCAAGCGGCGCCGCAGCGCGCCATGGGCCGCGCCGGTTCCGCAGGACATCGCCGACAAGGTGCGCCATCTCAAGGTGGTTTGACGATGGCGTTCCTTGAGCGTGTTGATCACCTCTCCCCGCTTGCGGGGAGAGGTCGAAGCCGGTCCTAACCGGCTACATAGGTAACAGAATAGACCGGCGACATAGGTAACAGGTCAACTGATCGGCAGGGAGGACCTTGCCGATGGGATGGAAGGAGACCTGTGCCGTGGATGAGCGGATGCGTTTTGTAATCGCGGCTGAGAAGCGAGAAGAATCGTTTGCCGCGATATGCCGGCGCTTCGGCGTGAGCCGCAGGGTCGGATACAAATGGCTTGCGCGTTTTGAGGAGGCCGGCGTTGAAGGGTTGCTCGATCGCTCGCGGGCACCGCTGCATCATCCGCAGACGATTGCGGATACGATCGTCGAGCGCTGCCTTGCGGTGCGCCGGGCGCATCCGAGCTGGGGGCCGCTGAAGGTGCGGGCCTATCTGGAACGTCGCGCGCCTGCCAAAGATTGGCCGGCAGCAAGCACGATCGGAACGTTGTTCGACCGCGAAGGGTTGACGGTGAAGCGGAAGCTGCGCCGCCGCAGTCCGCCCTCGAGCGCCCCCTTTGCGCATTGCGGAGCCGCCAACGATGTGTGGTGTATCGACTTCAAGGGCTGGTTTCTGACCGGCGACGGCAAGCGCTGCGAACCGCTCACCATTACCGATGCCCACAGCCGTTATTTGCTGCGCTGCCAGGCGCTTGCACGCACGGATACCGATCATGTCTGGCCGGTGCTGGATGCGGCGTTCCGCGAGTTCGGCCTGCCGCTTTATATGCGTTCCGACAACGGATCGCCGTTTGCCTCGCGCGGCGCTGGCGGCTTGTCGAAGCTGTCGATCAAGCTGATCAAGGCCGGCGTGGTTCCGGAGCGCATTGCGCCTGGCAAGCCGCAACAGAACGGCCGGCACGAGCGGATGCATCTGACCTTGTTGCAGGACACCGCCAGTCCGCCAGCCCCTAGCCTGCGCCAGCAGCTCAAGCGCCTTCGCGACTTCCAGCGTCTCTACAACGAACAACGTCCACATCAGGCGCTCGGTAACGCCACGCCAGCTGACAGCTACACGCCATCGCCACGCCGTTTCGACGGCATCTTGCGCGAGCCGGAATATCATGGCGAGCACGAGGTGCGACGGGTGCGCCATAACGGCGACATCCGGTGGCGCAATCGCACGATCTACGTGAACCAGGCCCTGGTCGGCGAGCCAGTCGGTCTCGTCGAGAACGATGCCGCCGGCTGGACCGTCAGCTACGGCCCGATCGTGCTTGGCACCATCGCCTATCAGGACGACCGCCTCCGCAAACCCAAACACTCCAGCTGTGGACTTGTGGACAACGCTACGCGTTGCCCACAGGGTCCACAGCCTCAACAACAACAGACATGAACGAAACCAGAATTGTGTTACCTATGTCGTCGGGCTGAACTGTTACCTATGTCGGCGGTTGCTCAAGCCGAAGGCTTCGGGTGAGGGGGACTATCCGCGAACTGAGCCCGTTGGAGAGTCCCCCTCACCCCGACCCTCTCCCCGCAAGCGGGGCGAGGGAGAAGTAGCCAACGCCGCTTGCGTCTTGAGTTAGGCTGTCGTCGCCCTCTTCCGGTGGGGATCGCGCGTTGAGTTTTGTTGAGCGCCACGGTCTCTGGTCGAGCGAACAGAAGGAAGCGGCGGCGCGCCTGCGCCGGACGGTCGAAGAGCAGAAGCTCGAAGTCATAAGACTGTCCTTCCCCGATCAGCACGGCATCCTCAGGGGCAAGGCGCTGGTCGCGAGCGAAGCGCTGGCCTCGCTTGAGAGCGGATGCAGCATCACCACCACGATGTTCGCCAAGGACACCTCGCATCGCACCGTGTTTCCGGTCTTCACATCGGGCGGCGGCTTCGGGATGCGGGAAATGGAAGGCGCCGCCGACGTGCTGATGGTGCCGGACCCCACAAGTTTTCGCGTGCTGCCGTGGTCGCCGGGGACAGGCTGGCTGCTGTGCGACGTCTATTTCGCCGACGGGCGGCCGGTGCCGTTCGCGACCCGCAACCTCTATCGATCGGTTCTGACGAAACTCGCGGAGCGCGGCTACGATTTTGTCGCCGGTCTCGAAGTCGAATTCCACATCTTCAAGCTCGAAGACGCAAAAATGTCGCCGGAGGACGCCGGCCAGCCCGGCCAGCCACCATCGGTCAGCCTGTTGTCGCATGGCTATCAGTATCTGACCGAGCAGCGCTACGACCAGATGGAGCCGGTGCTGGAGATTGTCCGCCGCGACATCCTGGCGCTCGGGCTGCCGCTGCGGTCGATCGAAGCCGAATTCGGTCCAAGCCAGTGCGAGTTCACCTTCGCACCGAGGAAGGGGCTGGAGCCCGCCGACAACATGATCCTGTTTCGCAGCGCCGTGAAGCAGATTTGCCGTCGTCACGGCTATCACGCCACCTTCATGTGCCGGCCGATGCTGCCCAACGTGTTCGCATCCGGCTGGCACCTGCATCAATCGATCGTCTCGCGCGCAAGCGGCGAGAACGCTTTCATGACCAAAGACGGCGGCGAGGTTTTGTCGGCGTTCGGCCGTTTCTATCTCGCCGGGCTATTAAAACATGCCCGCGCCTCGGCCGTGTTCACGACGCCGACCATCAACGGCTACAAGCGCTACCGCTCCTATTCGCTGGCGCCGGATCGCGCAATCTGGGGACGCGACAACAGAGGCGTGATGGTGCGCGTGCTCGGTGGCGCGGGCGATGCGGCGACGCGGCTGGAAAACCGCATCGGCGAGCCCGCGGCCAACCCGTATCTTTACATGGCCTCGCAAATTCTTTCCGGGCTCGACGGCGTCGATCGCGGCCTCGGTCCCGGCCCTTCCGCCGACACGCCCTATGAAACCAAGGCCGCGATGCTGCCGAAGACGCTTCGCGAAGCGGTGGATGCGCTGAAGGCCGACCCGTTCTTCCGCGACACGCTCGGCTCAGGCTTTGTCGACTACTATGTCCATATCAAGAACGCCGAAATCGAGCGTTTCCAGGCCGAGGTCTCGGAATGGGAACAGCGCGAATATTTCGAGATGTTTTGACGCGCCACCCTGCGCATCCCGATCATTCCCCACGCGGAAGCGGCGTGAACGCACGCGTACCTTCGCGGCCGGCGAGCGCGTAGGCATTCAGGCTTGCAATTCTGTCCACGCGCGCGTCCGACATCGTGCTCGACTGACGCATGCCGGGCTTCGCGACCGATCCGTATTGGTGGGCATCGCCCGAATACCAGCCGGCCAAGCGATTGAGGTTTCGCCCGTAACCACGTGCGACCGAAACGGCCCGTTGCCTCAGGGCGCCGGCGGCTACTACCTCCACGTCATCGGAAGCCGGAGGCTGATATCGAACATCGCAGCCTTCGACCCGAGTGAGCGGGGGTCGATAGGTCGTCGGATTGCCGTCGTTGTAAGACAAATCGACGAGGTTTGTTGCGAGCAGTGGAATGCCGTGCAGCCCGATGGCCGTGCCTCGCGCGGCCTTGACCTCGACCGTTCGCACAAGCGGATCGCAGCGCGACGCCGCCGGCGGGTATTCTTGAACGATACCGCGTGCGTATGACAGAACCTCACCGCTCTCGTAGATGCGGTCGACGGTCAGCCCCCTGGCATTATCTTCTCTTAATTGCTTGTCGACCAGGTGCGCTCCGGTGACGGGAGAAGGATCGAACGCGAACACCTTCGCGATCTGTGGACCGCCCGATCTGGTCGCAAGCGCAACAAACTGCGCCAGGCCGCCACCGAGGGAGTGTCCCGTCGAAACGATCCGCGGCTTCGACCCTGCCCGCTTATAGCAATCGAGATTCTGTATCAGCTTCATGATCCCGTCGACGTTTCGACGGAGCTGGTGGTAGTAGTCGTCATAAGGCGAGCCAAACCGGTTAAAGTTCGAAAACCAGTCCCCCGAGGACAACCCCACGGTACCGCGAAAAGCGATGCTGACCTCGTTGCAAACATCGCGCGCGGCCTTGAGGGAACGCGTCCGGGTCCAGACCTGGAACGCCGGCCCACTGCCGAAATCCCAACCTCGCTTAAGAAAAGCCGCCTGGCAGTCGCTATCCGATGGATCGATACACGTCAGAAAGGACTCGCTGCCGAACTGATATCGCCAACGCTTGAAGACCTCCCGAGCATGCTCTCTCAGTTCTTCGTGCGGGCCAGGGACGGCACTCTGCACCGCATATTCGCCATCGGCTCCGTAGCCCTGCTCATTCCATTTTGCACGCCTGTCGTTGAGTTCGTTGATCGGTTGATATGCCACTGCGGCCTGGATCGCGTAGGGCACATAATATTGCGCATACCTGTAGGCATACGACGCCAGAATGTCCCTCCCACCCTGAGTCTGTGCAACCGCGAGCTGCCCGGCGGCCAGCATCGACGCCGTTATTGTGATGAGACTTAGGAAAACTGCCCTTGAATTGGTGCGCATGGTTAGCATCTCCCAAAACAATCTGTGCGTGCATGAAACCACAATCGCCTCATCTTGACAATAAGGCCATTCGGCGCGCGGAGGCTTGTGGCCGTGCGCAGACGCCGGCCGGGGCGAGGCTCAAGCCGGAGGCGAGGGTTCTTTCGTCCGCGATGCGATACGCCTTCTGGAAAACAGATGCGCGCCGAGCACAAGGATTGCAAAAACAACGAATGCGCCGAGAGAAACCGGCGCACCATAAAAAAACTTCCATCCCAAACGGACGGCATCATGTGCAGCGTTGCCGACATCGCCGCCGTAAATCATGCACTCCGGAGGAACGCCGCCCTCGTTCGGACGACAATTCGGATTTATGAGAGGCCCGATTGCCAATATCGGCCCGAAATACGGCAGGAAGCCAAAAATCATGCTTGCACCGAGCGCAAGCAGCAAGCGGCTTGAAAGTCTGCTCCAGCCGAGGATGATCAGGAAATAACATGAGGCCAGCCAGGCCAAGACGATGTTGTCGTCGGCGAATTTGCTGCCGATGACATAAGCTGCCTGCAAGGCCGCGCGAATGGTTTCGGTCGCCGAAGGCGGGCCGACAGCGCAAGCCATCTTCGCGTCGATCTGGCAACCGACCGCCCTGGCATAGGCGCTGGCCGCAATGATCAGGACCTCGGGAAGCAGCGGAAGCAGGACGAGAGACAACAAGGCGCCTCTCCAAAGCCAGCGGCTAGGACGTCCCTTCGATTCAGTGCTCATGCGATAGCTATGCGACCGTGACCGATTAATGAAACCATAGGTAGACTACTACGCTCAATTCCGCCATCGGGAAACTATTTCCTTCTTTTGGCTGCGCTTGAGGCGTCGGCCGTAAAGAAAGAATGGATTGTTTGGTCGTTTCGCTCCTCGCAACGACGGGTGATATCCTTTCCGCGCCGCCGCTCTCCGTGAGGAGCCAACAAAAAACCCCGGCATTTGCGCC
>CAVZWE010000038.1:0-134900 GCA_963778925.1 uncultured Alphaproteobacteria bacterium
AGCGGCCGCCTTGTGGATCAAGCGAGGGTGTGAGTCATGTGACTATTCACAGGAATAGTCACATGACGAAGGGACGGGTCGAGGTCATCACCTCGGTTGAGCGGCGGCGGCGCTGGAGCTCGGCGGAGAAACAGCAACTGGTGTCGGCGTCGCTGGAGCCCGGAGCCAGCGTATCGGCGGTGGCGCGGGAAGCGGGGATTCATCCCGGCCAGCTGTATGGCTGGCGGCGGCAGATGGGTGTCCGGCCGCGGATCGGTTTTGCGCCGGTGCGGATCGCGCCGGAGGCCGCGCCAGCCGGCGTGGTTGATCGCGGGACGATTGAGATCGAGTTTGCCACGGGTGCGCGGATGCGGATTATCGGCGCGGTGGACGTCGCGGCGCTGACGGCGGCGGTCGCGGTGCTGGCGGAAGGTCGGCGGCGATGATCCCGGTAGCTTCGGGGGTTCGGGTGTGGATTGCGACGGGCCACACCGACATGCGCCGCGGCATGAACACGCTGGCCTTGCAGGTGCAGGAAGCGCTCAAGCGTGACCCACACGGCGGCGATCTCTATGTGTTCCGCGGCAAGAGCGGAAAGCTGATCAAGATTCTCTGGCATGATGGCCTCGGCATGTCGCTCTACGCCAAGCGGCTGGAGCGTGGCCGCTTTGTCTGGCCACAGGCTTCGGACGGCGCGGTGGTGATCACGCCGGCACAGCTCGGCTACATGCTCGAAGGCATCGACTGGCGCAATCCGCTTCACAGCTGGCGGCCATCAGCGGCGGGTTGAGTGCGGCGCGTTGAGTCATCATGGCAGAAAGAGCTGCGAATCACTGGGGACTATGATCGAATTCGCATTGTGGCGACGACAGCTGATCCTCTTCCCGACGACAACGATGCGCTGAAGGCAGCGTTGATCGAGACACGCGCCAAGCTGTCCGGCGCCGAGGCTCTGATCGAGCACCTGCAACTTTTGATCGCCAAGATGAAGCGCGAGCTGTTCGGCCCGCGCTCCGAGCGCAGCCAGCGGCTGATTGATCAGCTGGAACTGCAGCTCGAGGAATTGGCCGCTGCGGCCGGCGAGGATGGGGCCAAGGCCGAGACCGCCAGCATTCCGGTGCAGGGCTTCACGCGGTGCAAGACGCGCCGCAATTTTCCCGATCACCTGACGCGCCGGCGCATCGTTTATCCCGCACCGTCCTGCTGCCCGTGCTGCGGCGGCACCAAACTCTCGAAGATCGGCGAGGATGTCACCGAGACACTGGATGTGGTGCCACGGCAATTGTTCGTCACCGAACATGTGCGGGAGAAGTTCAGCTGCCGGTCCTGCGAGAAGATCGCGCAGCCGCCTGCGCCCTTCCACGTGATCGCAAGAGGCTTCGCCGGGCCGAGCCTGCTGGCGATGATCCTGGTCGACAAATACGCCAATCATCAACCGCTCAATCGGCAGAGCGAACAGTTTGCGCGCGAAGGTGTCGAGCTCTCGGTCTCGACCATGGCCGATCATGTCGGCGCCTGCGCGGCGGCGTTGTTGCCGCTCGCCGAATTGATCAAGGCCCATGTGTTCGCCGCCCAACGTATCCACGGCGATGACACCACGGTGCCGGTGCTGGCTAAGGTGAAGACCAAGACCGGACGGCTCTGGACCTATGTTCGCGATGATCGACCGTTTGGTGGCGCCGATCCGCCCGCGGCGGTGTACTTCTACTCGCCCGATCGCGGCGGCGCCCATCCCGAGCAACATCTCGCCGGATATTCCGGGATTCTTCAGGCCGACGCCTACAGCGGTTTCAACGCGCTGTACGAGCCGCAGCGAAGGCCGGGCCCGATCACGGAAGCCGCGTGCTGGGCGCATGCCAGACGCAAGCTGTTCGAGCTTGCCGACGTCGCTTCAAAGGCGCGCAACAACAGCTCGACCGTGATCTCGCCGATTGCGTTCGCGGCCGTGCAGAAGTTCGATGCGATCTTCGCTCTGGAGCGCGGCATCAACGGGCTGTCGCCCGAGCAGCGCCTCGCCGTGCGCCGCCGAGATATTGCCCCGCTGGTCAACGAGTTCATCGCGTGGATGAAGCAGGAGCGGTCGAAGCTGTCGCGCCACAACGCCGTCGCCAAGGCGTTTGACTACATGCTCAAACGCGTCGACGCATTTACCCGTTTCATCAGCGATGGGCGCATCTGTCTGAGCAACAACGCAGCCGAACGCGCGTTGCGCGGCATCGCACTCGGCAGAAAGGCTTGGCTGTTCGCCGGTTCCGACCGCGGCGGCGAACGCGCCGCGGTCATGCTCACGCTGATTCAGACCGCTAAGCTCAACGACGTCGACCCGCATGCCTGGCTCGCCGACGTGCTGGCACGGATCGCCGATCACAAGATCAACGATCTGGCCGCGCTGCTACCGTGGAATTGGCGCCTCGCCAGCATGGATCGCGTCGCCTGACCAACGCAGCGCCTGCTATCGAAAAGCTCGGCGATCCCGCGGCCCTTATCGGATGGTTACCATTGGCGAAGGGTAATCCGCCTTTCTTCCAGCAATGTGTCATCCTCTTGCGCGGTGGTTTGCGGCTGCGCCTAACTAACCCACCCTACCGACTAATCGCCGACACCATTTTCGAGTATGCCGACGAGGTCAACACAGAGCTTCAGATGGGGTCTGGTGCTGCTGGCCCTAGCTCTTGAATGAATATGCTCGGTACGAGTTGTGCTTGACCATAAACGACCTTCTTGAATGCTATATTCTCGCCGGATGCAGCTCCTGCATTTATCTCTCTGGGATAAGAAATAAATAGCGAACCCGGCCGCCCGTTCTCCGGGTCAGCTTTGACCCGCGTAATTCCAACGAAGAAGAGTCTCCGCGCCTCCTCTACCCGACGCTTCATTGCAAATGATTTTCCGGTTCCTGGACCAGCAATGACTCTAATTCTCTGCTCGCTCGCCGCGGCGATTTTATAAGCCACGCTAGCTTTATTCAGACCTTGATCCCAAGCCATACCTGCAATCTCTACATGTCTGCAAAGACGATATGTAGCAAAGGATGTGTGCTTAGCGAAGCGGAATCGTGGCGTAGTCGCCCCTACTCTTTAAGGCGACAGCCAGCCCCTCTTGACACACCACCGCGCCGTACCCGAGGTGACCCACGTCAGCTCGATGGGTTGGGCCCTTTGCGAACCCATCGCGTGTCGCAATCCCACGGTGTGTCTCGCTTCCGCCTTCCGCCTTCGCTCGTTGAGCTTCCGCGGACGCGGCCGACTCGTCCGACGAACTACCGGGCGTCCCCAGCCAGCTTTTGCAAAAGCCGTTGGGCATCTTCGGCGCGCTCCGCCGGAACAAACAGATGATCGTGATAAAAAGCCGATACCGCGTTGACGCTGATGCCGGCTTCCGCCAGGGGCGCCGTGATAGCCGCCAGGAAGCCCACGGCTTCAAGCGAGGAGTGAACCGTCAGGGTAATCAGGCGCGAAGCAAACTGGTGAGGCAATCCGGCGGCCTCTGCTTCCTCGCGCCTCACCACAAAGGCCGTTCCTTCTCTTTCATGAAAGATATGCACCGGCTTGAGGTTGGCGGGAATCGCTTTTCCTTCCGGCAAACTACAAAACACGAAGACACCTTCCTGCATCTCGGGCTTCATGCTCTGCAAGAGGGTATTGAGATCGCGTTGGCCTGACATGATACGCCGCTCCGGAACACATCGTGCCGCGAGAGTTCGGCGTGCCGCTCCCTGCTTTGCCCGCCGGGAAAAATTGCTCGCGCTGCCGCGCCCTCCGGCCACGCCTGCATGCTAACCCGGAACGCATCGCTAGGCGATGCTGCTCAGATGCTGCCAAGGGAATGAAGCTCGTCCCGGACCTGTCCCGGGCACCCAAGTCTTGACTTCACTCAAGCAAGAAAGACGTGGATGGCCGGGACGAAGCCCGGCCATGACGGAAAAGCGCCTGCCAGCCTACTTGCAAAGCGCGAACCGCTTCGCCTCGCTCGCAAGCGCAATCCTGAGATCCGCCTGCGACAAAACAACCCGACGGGCAAATTTCCGCTTCACCCGTCGGGCAAATCAGTGATCTAGCTTCGCGTGTCTCACCCGATGAGAGGGGCGGGTCGCGATCGTCACGAACGCGCGGTGGGATGCGGTGGACGCGTAGCTTGCGAGAGACGAACGCAAGCCGCCGCGGACGGCGAAGCCGTGTGGTCCTGGCGCCCCGACGCTGGCGTCAAGTTCGCGGGAAGCAAAACTTCTCGCGGATGACGGTGGCAAGAAAGCCCGGTCACCGGGGAGAGCCCGGTATAAGCCGTAAACCACTGCGCAGGGAAGGCCGGGATGCCTCCGCTGAACCTGTATGCTCGTGTGCGTTTTTTTGTGCACTGTTGCACACGAGACCGCGGGTGCAGCGCGCACCCGGCTTTCCCTGCGCCCTCTTGTTCTTCCAAGGGTGGCGATCGACGCAAAGCTCGGGCGCACTCCGCGCCGCGAGAATGCGGACTCGCGGCCCAAACGCTGTTTGACAATTAAATCTGTAAACTTGAGCGATCGTCCCGCATATCGCTTGGCTCATGCGGGCCAGGAACTCACTTCACCTCTCCCGCTTGCGGGGGAGGTCGCCGCGCTCGAAGAGCGCGGCGGGTGGGGGAGATTCTCTCCACTTGAACAGTGCCGATCGCGGCGGCACCCCCACCCCAACCCTCCCCCGCAAGCGGGAGAGGGAGCGCAAAGTCGCGTCCTCGTCAAACAACTACCTCAACGTGATCGCCAGTCCGCTTAGATCCACGTTGGCCATCAGCCCGACCTGCTGGCCGGACAGTTCCAGCACCGCGCCCTTCTGGTTGGTCAGCACGATCGCGCGGGCGCCGCTGCCGACCGCTAGCCCCGCGCCCGCCGCGCCATAGACGCCGGCGACGTCCGACGGCCGGTAGATGTTGCTGACCCGGCCGCGCAGCACCGTCTTCGATCCGCCGAACACGAGGCCGTAGTCCAGCCCGCCGGCGGACAGCGAATAGCTGCGGCCGTGGAAGTTCAGCACCCCGCCGCCGCCCGAGCCGCCGATGATCCATCCCGCCTTGTAGATCGTCAGCGATACGAAACCTTCGTCGGCGCGGGAGGCCGAGGACAGCGAGACGCCGGCGAACGCCGTCAGCGCGACCAGCGCGACACGAATGGTGGATGAGGTTTTCATTGCTACGGTTCCCCGGGATTTTGCGAACAGCTGTTGCGACGCGGATTAAGTCGCGCTTTGGCGAGTGTAGCGTATGGGCCGGATCGGCAAAGCCGATTCGGAGCCGTGCGCCATCGGGCTGCGGCTGTCTCGACAAGCGGCTTCCCCGCCATTATCTTTCAAGCATGAACGTCATTCGCCGCACCCTTGAGATCGATGCCGGAACCGACGCGCGCCTCAGCGAAATGGCGGCCGAGCGCGGGCAGGATGTCGCCGCGGTACTTGCCGAAGCCGTGGCGCTGCTCGATTCGGTCGTCGATCTTGCCGGCCCCGATGTCGCCGAGGACCGCCGGCGCCTCGACGAATTCGCGAGAACCCGCCATGCCGTTCCGCTGAACGACGTCAAGGCGTGGGTCGCGAGCTGGGGGTCGGAGCATGAAATGCCGCGTCCCTCGCCAAGCGAGATCGGATGATCGTTCTTTCGCCTGAAGCCGTGGCGGACGTTTACGCGCCGGCTACAAACTCCGCACCAGTCTCACTTCCTTGATCAGCGCATCGCGCGCAGCCGACAGCGCCTGGAATTCCTGCTCGCTGCCGCCGGCGTCCGGGTGCGCGGCCTTGGCGGCGTGTTTCCAGGCCTTGTGGATTTCCGGCGCGGACAACGGGCGGTCGAGCGGCAATCCGAGCATCTGCCGGTAGCGCTGCTCCGATGTCAGCAACTTCGGACTGTCCTGGCGGTGGCCGAATCGCGGCGTGGTGAGATCGTGCAGCACGTCGCGAAGCACGCCGAGGCGGCGCCGCGCGGCGTCGCGGTCGATCTTGTCGGCGGCCGGAGACGAGGCGTTGCGCAGGCTCGGCACCGCCTGCGTCGCCGCCTGCCGCAGCATCGGATCCTCGCTGGCGCCGCCATCTCGGCAGCCAGGCGCGCGGCTTCGCGATGGTCAGGCGTGGCCGCCAGCCAAATCCGCTCGATACCGTGTCTCCATTCCGCGAGCCGTCTATCCATGGCGCAACACCCATGCCAATTCATACCACGCGTGGGTAAAGCTTTCCGTATTCGTTCGTTAAATTTTGAATTAGCTTGTAACGAAAATGCAAAACCAAAAGCAGAGGAAACCTCCATGCCGCTTCTCCAAAACCATATCGCCGTCGTCACCGGCGCGGGCTCCGGCATCGGGCGCGCGATCGCGCTCGGTTACGCGCGCGAAGGCGCGCAGGTCGCGCTGCTCGACATCGACGAGAAGGCAGCAAGCCGAGGCGGCGCAGGAAATTCGCGATGCCGGCGGCCAGGCGGAAAGTTTTGTGCTCGACGTGACAAAACGCGAGGACTGCATCGCGGTGGCCAAACGCGATCGCCGAGCAGGTCGGGCCGGTGTCGATCCTGGTCAACAATGCCGGCATCAACCGCCGCAACGCGTTCACCGCCGAGCCCGGCGCCGTCCTGAAGGACTGGCAGGACATCATGGCGATCAACCTCAACGGCACCTTCAATGTGACGCATGCGTTTCTTTCCTCGCTGCTCGCGACCAGGGGACGCATCGTCAATATCGGCTCGATCCAGTCCTTCATGCATGTGCGCACGCCGAACTCGCCGGCCTACACCACCTCGAAGCACGGCGTGCTCGGCTTCACCAGGGCGCTCGCCGCCGAACTCGGCAAGCACGGCGTGCGCGTCAACGCGATCGGCCCCGGGCTGATCGAGACGCCGCTCAACGCCGCCGTGCGCGCCAACGATCCCGGCCTGGTGAAGATCTTTCTCGATCACACCCCGCTCGGCCGCGCCGGCAAGCCGGAGGACATCGTCGGGCCGGCGCTGTTCCTGGCCTCGGATCTTTCAAGCTATGTCACCGGATCGATCGTGATGGCGGATGGCGGTATCGGACGATTTAGGGTACGACAACGTTCGAACTGATCATCACCCCGCAACGGACCGCCCCGCTTATGTCCAACGCCCCGCATTTCGACATCGACGTCGCTTCGTTCTGGGCCGATCCCTATCCGTATTTCGCCAGGATGCGAAAGGACGCGCCGATCGCGTTCGTGCCGCAGCTCGGCTCGACCGTGTTCACCCGGCGCGACGACATCTTCAGCCAGGAAAAGCGCATCGACGTGTTCTCCTCGCATCAGCCGGCCGGATTGATGAACACGCTGATGGGCCACAACATGATGCGCAAGGACGGCGATGCGCACATGTCGGAGCGCGCGGCGATGTTTCCCGCGGTGTCGCCGCGCACCGTGCGCGACACCTGGCTCAGACAATTCCAGGCCCATGCCGACCGCATCCTCGAACGGCTCGCGCCGTTGGGCCACGCCGATCTCTGCAAGGCGTTCGCGCTGCCGCTGTCGGCGGAGTGCCTGAAGGACATCACCGGGCTGACCAACATGCGCTTCGAGGACATGGACGCGTGGTCGCAGGCGATGATCGACGGCATCGCCAATTACAGCGGCAACAAGGAGGTCGAGGCGCGCTGCCATGCCGCCACCGCCGGGATCGATGCCGCGATCGACGACATGATCCCGGTGGTGAGCAAACATCCCAACAGCTCGATCCTCAGCGTGCTGCTCGCCGCCAGGCCAGCCCATCGACAGCGTGCGCGCCAACATCAAGCTTGCGATCTCCGGCGGGCAGAACGAGCCGCGCGACGCCATCGCGGGCACGATCTGGGCGCTGTTGACGCATCCCGCGCAGCTCGCGCTGGTCGCCGCGGGCAAGGCAAAATGGATCGACGTGTTCGAGGAATATGCGCGCTGGATCGCGCCGATCGGGATGTCGCCGCGCCGGGTGGCAAGACACTGGTCCTATGGCGGCGTCGATTTCGAGCCGGAGGACCGCGTGTTCTTCATGTTCGGCTCGGCCAATCGCGACGAGGCCTGCTTCGGCAATCCCGATGATTTCGACATCACCCGCGACACCCAGAAGAGCATCGCCTTCGGCGCCGGCCCGCATTATTGCGCCGGCGCCTTCGCCTCGCGCGCGATGGTCGCCGACGTGGCGCTGCCGGGCATCTTTGCGCGATTGAAGGGCCTGCGGCTCGACCACGGCGAGCCGGTGCGGATCGGCGGCTGGGCGTTCCGGGGCTTGCTCAATCTGCCGGTGACGTGGGACGCGGGCTAGTTCGAGCGGATCATGCTCTAAAGCGTGCGTTGCCGCAGCAGGCTTTTCGCCCATGCCCCGAGCATCAGGGCCAGCGCGATGATCGCGACGCCGGCCGCCATCAGCTCGACCGAGCGGAGCACAAAGGCCGCCTGAACCGACCACAGCGGCTGCGGCTCCTCGGCGAACGCCACCGGCACGATGTCAGGCACGAACAGGCGCTCGGCGCCAAAGGCGACGCCGAAAATAGCGGCGGCGAGCCAAAAGATCTTCCATCCGGCGTTCATCGCGATCACTCCGGCGCTATCGTAACCCACCTCACGCATGGTTCGATGACATGGAAGGCGGCCGCAATGATTGATGTTGATCAAATGCGCTGGCGCCGTCGGCTCAATTGATGCCGTCATCCAACGTCTGCTAAAACGTTTCCGGGATCATCAGGGAGTACGCGCGTGGCGGACGACACCCGGCAAGGACGACAGGGACCGCAGGGCCCGCGCGGCGAGCCGGGGCGTCCCGGGCCGCAAGGCCATCCCGGACGGCCCGGACTGGAAGGTCCGCGCGGCAAGCCGGGTCCGCAAGGCAAATCCGGTGCGCCAGGCCCGCGCGGCGAGGCCGGTCCGCAGGGCAAGCCCGGTGCACAGGGCGAGCCGGGTCCGCGCGGCGAACCCGGACCTCCCGGCCAACTGCCCTCGATCGAGCAGGTGATGCCGTGGCTGCATCTCGTGTTCGATGCCTGGGAAGACTACAAGCAGATGCGCGAGCGCGAGGCCGCCGAACGCGAAGTCTGGGCCCGCGAGGCGCTGGAAGCCGGCGATCACGGCGATGAGTCCGATGATGCGGACGACGACGAGCATCGCAAGGACAAGAAAAAGAAGAAGCGCAAGGACAAGAGGTAGACCGGCGCGGGCGGCCGGCGCCGTGCGACGATCGTGGCGGAGCCTTCTTCGGGCACGGTGGCTTGCTTTGGCACGCAGTTCGTGACAGAGGCCATGGTCTCATCCAAACCGCAGCCGCGATCGCTCTTTCGCCTTCTCGGCTTCGCTCTCGCGGTCGCGCGCCGGCGCATGGGTGTGCAGCGATGCCAAGAGGCGCCGGGCGGAAGCAGTCACTTCCGCGACCGCGCGGTCGAAGGCTTGCGCATTGGCCTGCGACGGCTTGTTGAAGCCCGAGAGCTTTCGCACGAACTGCAGCGCGGAAGCCTGGATTTCATCTTCCGTCGCCGGCGGTTCGAAGTTGAACAGCGTCTTGATGTTGCGGCACATTTGTTTTCTCCTTTGCCCGCCTGAGCCCTGACATCGGCTTCTCGGCGGCATCGCCATCGAGCGCGGTCCGCCGGAAAACAGCATCTTTATCACGGCGCATTTTGGCATAGAATGGCGGCCGCGTTGACCCCCCGTCGCAATCCCGTTCGGACGCAAAGCAAGCGAGTTCGCCATGTCCCATGTCATCTACAAGATCGTTCAGCATGACGGCGGCTGGGCCTATACCGTCGACGGGGTGTTTTCCGAACCGTTTGCGACCCATGCCAAAGCGCTTGCCGCCGCCAAGCGCGCCGCCGCCGAGCAGCGCGTGCCCGGGCGTACCGAGGCGATCCAGTATGAGACGCCCGACGGCAAATGGCACACCGAGACCGCCGCCGGCGGCGACCGCCCCGAGACCGACGTCGAGGACACGCCGTAAGATGTCCACCGCGGCAGCATCGTGATCAGCTGTTTCATGCCGGCGAATGCGGTGTGAGTTTGACCACAGCGATGTGCGTGCGGCCCATCCTTCGAGGCGCGCAAGAGCGCGCACCTCCAGCGACAACGGCGAAGCCGTTGCGCAGGGATGACGCGGGCACACTGGGCTGATACTCTGGCCCAAACCCTGATCGGAGACTGAACTTGGCCGACCTCGCCGCCAGCGACCTCCAGACGATTTATCCGAAGCCGTCGCCGCGCGTGATCGCAAAGGCACGTCCGGAACTCGACGCGCATGCGAAGCAATTCATCGCGATGTCGCCATTTTGCGTGCTCGCCACATCCGGCGCGGACGCCAGCGTCGACGCCTCGCCGCGTGGCGGCAATCCCGGTTTTGTCCACATCGCCGGGCCGAACCTGCTGCTGATGCCCGATCGCTCCGGCAACAACCGGATCGACAGCTTTCGCAATATCGTCGAGGGCTCAGGCTTGGTGCAGCTGATCTTCTTCGTGCCCGGCATCGACGAGACGCTGCGGGTCGCCGGCACGGGCAAGCTGTCGGCGGAACCGGATCTATTGGCCTCGATGGAGGAATTCGGCAAGCTGCCGCGTGCGGTGCTGAGCATCAGCGTGCAGGAAGCCTATTTCCATTGCGGCAAGGCATTGATGCGCGCAAGGCTGTGGTCGCCGGAGGCGCGGGTCGAACGTTCGGTATTTCCCAGCATCAGCCAGGTGATCCACGAGCAGACGAAATTGGGCGAGCCGGAATCCCAGGCCGAGGTCGAGGCGCGCAACAAGACGCAGCTGTAAGACTGCCTCTCTAGGCCGTTGCTTGGCCCAACTGAAGCGGCGGCATGCTGTTGAATATTCTTGCCTTCTTGCGACGGCTTGATTAAGTGTCGAACGCGTCATGCCCGGGCTTGTCCCGGGCATCCACGTCTTGGCGGCATTACGGCAATCAAGAACGTGGATGGCCGGGACAAGCCCGGCCATGACGACTAAATCTTCAACGAATTTCTGACGATTTCCTAAGACCCGCTCTCGAGCCCGCCGACATGCTTCTGGGTATAGAGCTCGAGCCCGATCCGCTTGATCAGGTCGAGCTGGGTTTCCAGGAAGTCGATGTGGTGCTCCTCGTCCTTCATCACGCCTTCGAACAGGTCGCGCGAAACGTAATCCTTGACGCCGTGGCAGTAGGTCGCCGCTTCCTGATAGAGCGCGCGTGCGCCAAGCTCGGTAGCCAGATCGCACTCGATGATTTCCTTGACGTTCTGGCCGATCCGCAAGGGATCGAGCACCTGCATGTTGGGAAACCCGTCGAGGAACAGGATGCGGTCGGTGAAGCGGTCGGCGTGGGTCATCTCCTCGATCGACTCCTTGCGCCACTGCTTGGCCATTTCCAGCAGGCCCCAGTTGTTCAGCAGCCGATAATGCAGCCAGTACTGGTTGATGGCGGTGAGCTCGCTGCGCAGGCCCTTGTTGAGATATTCGATGACTTTTACGTCGCCCTGCATGGTGCACTCTCGCTACTTGGATGAAATGACCTGGAACGCTACTAACGCATGATCCGCCAAAGTGTAAGCGGTTTGGCGCCAAGGTCATGCGCTATCTGTAACATTTTGGACCGGATCCGACGCAAAACCGGTTTCCGCTCCTTGCCGATCGCCCTCTGCTTAAAGGGCGGGAGCAACTTTATCTGCAGGGCGGAGGACTGCAGGCGCGCGATATGCAGGTTTCAGGAGGCCGCGAGCGCAAACTCGCTATCGACATCCAACTCCGCGCCGGTCTCGCTATGTGGGCATCCGGGCTGGCAGGCCTTGGCGCAATCGCCGAGTGCCTCCTCGATGATGGTCTTGATGGTGCGCGCACATCGGCCACATTCAGCGCTGCAGCCGAGGCAGTCATAGATCTGCTTGGCGCTGCGCGGCAGGTCTTCCGCCGCACTAACCGCGCTGCGGACATCGTGGTCGCTGAGGACGTTGCAGGAACAGACAATCATGGAAGCGGCATAGCCTTCGGTGATGCGAATCCATCGATAGGCAAGACCATCGCTGGATGCAAAAGGAAAAACCGGCTTTTCAAGTGATTCCAAACTGATCGTTCACCAAGCCTAGATTGAATCCAAAGAACGTTGTTGCGCCAGATCAAACCACGGCTACTGCTCGGCGCCGCCGCGCATAGTCGCTTCCGCCTCCGCCGTCACCGTCCCCTCTGGCGCGAATCGCCCGCGGGCGCCGATTGTGCACCGCAAAAAGGCTGCCCGCAGCAACCATTACCCGTCGCCAAATGTGGCGGCCTCGTTCATTGATCATTCAAGCAAAATGTGGAACTTTCGCTGCGACGGACCGCTTCGTCGGCTGTCCATGCTCGATGCGAAAAATGAGAAAGGTGAAGCCATGCGCAAGACATTGATGGCACTCGCTGCCATCGCCACTCTGGCTATTTCAGCCTTGGCGGCCCCAGCGCCCGCCCATGCGCAACGGGGCGTCGGTGCAGGTATAGCTGCGGGAATTATTGGCGGAGCCATCATTGGCGGCGCACTGGCCGGCCCGGGCTATTATGGATATGGCCCCGGCTACTACGGACCCGGTTATGGCTATTACGGCGGTCCGGGCTATGTCGCCGACCCAGGTTACGATGGTGGCTGCTACTGGCAGCGCCAGCGGTTCTGGGACGGCTATGGCTGGCGGATTCGCCGCGTACGGGTTTGCGGCTGAGCCCATTCATCTTCGTTACAAAATGCCCCGGCATCCCCGGAAACCGCTGTTTTCGGGGACGCTTTTCGTTCTTGGCCCGAAAAAACCGCTTTTTCAGCCCATGAGCGCGCAGGCGTTTACGTTCGATTGACTGTGTTGTGCGCTTTCTAGCGAGACCACCAGTTTCGAATACGGCGTGAGTCCCCCTCAAACCCGGGCGCTGACCGAAGGCGCCATCTCCAGGAGAGCCCAAGACATGAAGAAGACAATTTTCGCCCTGCTGGCCGCCGCAACGGTTGCCGGCTCGCTGGTGTCGGTTACGCCGACCGCCAAGGCCGAGAACGGCCAGATCGCCGCGGGCGTTGCCGGCGGCCTGATCGGCGGCGCGCTGCTCGGCGGCGCGATCGCGGCAAGCCGCCCGGCCCCGGTATATGTCGCCCCCGGCCCGGTTTATGTCGAAGAGCCCGCCTGCCGCCTGGTTCGCGAGCGATTCTGGGACGGATACGGCTGGCGCATGCGCCGCATCCAGGTCTGCGATTGATCTGATCGGCGCGCGGAACTGCCATCGCGCGCTTGAAGTTTGAAACCCGGCCGACGCTTCGGCCGGGTTTTTCTTTTCCTGATACGCCAGGACGGATCCTGATACGCCAGGACGGACTTGGAGATCGTCATTGCAAGCCAACGGGTCGCGCGAATGCGCCCGATAACAGGCGCAACGAAGCAATCCGCAAGCAGCGAGAAAGATGGATTGCTTCGTCGCTTTGCTTCTCGCAATGTCGGCAGCGGTCAGTCGTCGCGATATTCACCGCGCCGCGCTGATCGAACGCAGCACCGCTTCACTTGGCCAGCAATCCACCTTGAGGCCTGCCGATTTCTGGTAGGCACCCAGCGCCGCGCGGGTCTGCATCCCGGCCTTGCCGTCGAGCTTGTCTTTATAGAGACCGATCCGCGCGAGGCCACGCTGCATGGCTTCGACATCGGCAGTGCGCAGCTGGCTCGAGGCTGACCACGGCGTCGCGAACGGCTGCGGGTTCAGCATGCGGTCGCTGAGGTGCCCGACGAACAGCACATACAAATCCGAAAAATTATATTCCTTGATGACGAAGTAATTCCCGGTGGTCAGAAACGCCGGGCCGTAGATGCCCTCCGGCTGCAATAGCGAGGCCGGCTGCGCCGCCTCAGTCGCGCCAAGTTTTTGTCCGCGCACCGGCACGAAGCCCGCGCGCAGCCATTCGCCGATCGGTTTTGTCACCTCGGGCACGCCCTGGGTGCAATCGACACCGGCCGGCGCGCGCACCTCATAGGCCCAGCGCACCCCACGCTGCCAGCCCTTGTTGACGAGCTGCTGCGCGGCGGAGGCCAGCGCATCCGGCACCGAATGCCAGATGTCGCGGTGGCCATCGCCGTCGAAATCGACGCCGTGCTTGTAGAATTCCGACGGCAGGAATTGCGTGAGGCCGGTGGCGCCCGCCCAGGACGAACGCATGTCCTTGCGCGCCACCTCGCCGTCGCCGAGCATCTTCAGCGCCAGGATGAACTCGCTGCGATACTGATCCTTGCGCCGGCCGACATAGGCTTGCGTCGCCAGCACGCGCAATCCATCGTAAGGCAGCGTGTAGCGGCCATAGTCGGTTTCGCGGCCCCAGATCGCGAGAACGATGGTGGCGGGCACGCCGAAGCGCGCTTCGATCCCGTTCAAGGCGGCCTGATGTTTCTGCAGCAGCCGCTGACCTTCGGTGGCAAGCCTGATGATGCTGGCTTCCTTGATATAGTCGGCCGGGACCTGCACAAACTCGGCCTGCGACGGCGCGCCGGTCGCGGGACGGCCGGGCAGAAGCAGATCCGGCAATTTGTAATCCGGCTCGAGGCCGCGCGTCTCGGCATCGAACGTCGCGCGCGAAACGCCGGCGGCCTGCGCTTCTGGCCACAGCGCGGCAATGAATTGCGTGAAGCCTGCGTCGGCGGCGGACGCGGGCGAATGGAACGTCAGGGCCAGAAACAGCAGGCCGAAGACGATGAGGCGGCACCTAAACGGGAGAGAATTGCTCAAGGACGCTACCGCCTCCTCACCTCACCGCCACAATGAAAATCCGCGGAAACCGCAGCAGCACCTTGCCGTCCGCCTGCGGCAGATAGCTGGCTGCGACGCGCGCGGTATATTCGGCGAGATATTGCTTGCGCTCGGGCGGCTCCAGCGGATCGAGGAACGGCCGCAGGCCTGTACCCTTGACCCACTCCACGATGGCTGTGGCATCGTCGAGCACATGATTGTAGATGGTGTGCCAAATCTGAAGCCGGGTGCAGAGAGGGCCCAGCGCGTCGTAATAGGCTCCCGGCTTCGGAAGATCGTCACGCACCCGCGCATTCTCCGCCAGCACACTTCGCCACAGCTCCAGCTGGGCCACCTCGCGCATCAGGACATGGGCGGGTTCGTCGAGACTGTCGGGCATCTGCACCGCAAGCACGCCGCCTTTCGGCAACGCGGTTAGCAACCGTTGCAACTGTTTGAGATGGCCGGGCACCCATTGAAAGATCGCGTTGGCAAACAGGACGTCGGTGTTTTCCGGCGGCGCCCAGTGCGCGATATTGGCTTCGATGAATTTGTGTCCCGGCAGCCGTTCCCGCGCCTGCCGCAGCATGTCGGCCGAGGTATCGATGCCGGTGACCGCCGCCTGCGGCCAGCGCTTGACCAGAAGCTCCGTTGAATTTCCCGGGCCGCAGCCGATATCGACGACCCGGCGCGCATCGGAAATCGGGATCTGCGCCAGCAGGTCCCGCGCGGGCCGGGTCCGCTCATCCTCGAATTTGAGATACTGCGCTGCGCTCCAGTCGGCCATCTCGATTCCACTACCGCGTCAGCTTCTTGTACTTCAGGCGATGCCGGATGATAAAGTCCTGCCCGAGCCACATCGCGCAGGATAGCTATCAAACGCCCGAACAAAAACCGATATTACATTGGAAAGACAGCCCAAAATCGCCTGCTGCATACTACTTTCACCCTTCGGCAGAATGGAACCATGGTCCGGGTGATATCGGCGCGAGACATGCACCGAAAAGAGAGAAAGGCCTCTTGCCGGTAGCGCTGACGTCTTCGGGGGAGCCGATTTTGATCTTAATAATCAACGGCTGCTTGTTGGACTTCAAGGCAAGTATAAAGCCCAAAATTACGACCGACCACTTACGCCAACTGGTCGGCTATTGGCTGCTGGACTACGACAACGAGCTTTGTATTGAGTCGGTTGGTGTTGTGTTAATGCGGAACGGAAAGCTTTGCCATTTCAAAATCCAAGAACTGTTACAAACAAACATTCCATCGAATGTTTTGCGGTTGAAGTTCGGTCGAGGGCTCAAACGCGATAAGGCAAAGCGGCAGCTTGAAATTGATGGCTGGCTTGCCGGATTGCGCGAAGGCAAAAATCGGCAACGATAGTAAAAAAGCCGACCCATCGGATCACCTCAACATCACTCTCACCGTGTCAGCTTCTCGTATTTCAGCCGATGCGGGATGATCGAATGCTGTCCCAGCCGGCGCATCTTGTCCTTCTCGTAATCCTGGAGATTGCCTTCAACACTCGACATGTCTTTCGCCCCGAAAGAATATATGCCGCGACGGAGGCCGTGGAGGGAGGAGTCTCATCAGGTGCTTGCAAATTCCGAAAATATAGCCATATATGGCCATATTCAGGAGAGCGTACTATGCCTACCTATTCGATCGCTCAGGCCAAGGACCAGCTCTCGCGGCTGGTCGATGAAGTGCTCGATGGCGAGGAAGTGACGATCACGCGTCACGGCAAACCGGTTGTCGAAATGCGGCCGGCGGCGCCTACTCCTGGGCGCCGAGTAACCAAAGAGGATATCGAATGGCTGCGGCAGCGTCGCGCGTCGTTGCCGTCGTTTAAAGGCAATTCTGTCGCACTCATTCGTGAGATGCGCGACGAGGAATGACCCACTACCTCGACACAAGCGCCATAGTTCCGCTTATCCTGCCAGACGCTCACACGAGCAAGGCTGAGAGCTGGCTCAATCAAACCGAACCGGGTTCGTTCGTCAGCAGCTTCGGCAGAGTTGAATTCGCCGCGGTCGTTTCGCGGCGAGTCCGTAGCAAACATCTCTCTCCGGCCGAAGGGACGGGCGCGCTAACCATATTTGACGAGTGGCTAAGTCGTACCGCAGCCCTGGTGAAGACAACCGGTCATGATATTGAAGCCGCAGATCGAATAGTGCGCGATTTTGACACCAAATTGTCAGCGCCGGATGGCGTTCATCTGGCGATGACAAGGCGATTAGGTGCAGTGCTAGTCACGTTCGACCAAAGGCTTGCGGCAGCCGCACAGTTACTGACTGTCAGAACCGTATTACTGAGATAGCTCGTCGGCTCGTCGAGTTCCACCTCACCGCGTCAGTTTCTTGTACTTCAAGCGATGCGGGATGATGCTGTCCTGGCCCAGCCGGCGCATCTTGTCTTTTTCATAATCCTGGAAATTTCCCTCGAACCATTCGACATGGCTGTCGTCTTCGAAGGCGAGCATGTGGGTGGCGATGCGGTCGAGGAACCAGCGGTCATGGCTGATGATCACGGCGCAGCCGGCGAAATCCTCCAGCGCCTCTTCCAGCGCGCGCAGCGTATCGACGTCGAGGTCATTGGTGGGCTCGTCGAGCAACAGCACGTTGGCGCCGGATTTCAGCATCTTGGCCAGATGCACGCGGTTGCGCTCGCCGCCCGACAAGGAACCCACCTTCTTCTGCTGGTCGGCGCCCTTGAAATTGAACGACGAACAATAGCCGCGCGAATTGACCTCGCGCTTGCCGAGAAGAATAAGCTCGTTGCCGCCGGAAATTTCCTCCCACACGCTCTTCTTGCCGTCGAGCGAGTCGCGGGACTGGTCGACATAGCCAAGATGCACGGATTCGCCGATGGTGATGGTGCCCTTGTCCGGCTTGTCCTGGCCGGTGATCATTCGGAACAAGGTGGTCTTGCCAGCACCGTTGGGGCCGATCACGCCGACGATGCCGCCCGGCGGCAGCTTGAAGGTGAGATTGTCGATCAGAAGGCGGTCGCCATATCCCTTGGTCAGGCCATCGAAATCGATCACGTTCTGGCCCAGGCGCTCGGCCACGGGAATGGTGATCTGTGCGGTCTGGGTCTGCTTCTCGCTGGCCTGTTTCAACAGTTCTTCATAGCGCTGGTAGCGCGCCTTGGATTTGGCCTGGCGTGCCTTCGGCGAGGCCGCGATCCACTCCTTTTCGCGTTCCAGCGTGCGCTGATGCGCGGCCTCCTCGCGGCCTTCCTGGGCCAGCCGCTTCTGCTTCTGCGACAGCCACGCGGTGTAATTGCCCTCATAGGGAATGCCCCTGCCGCGGTCGAGTTCGAGAATCCATCCGGTGACGTTGTCGAGGAAATAGCGGTCATGGGTGACGATCAGGATGGCGCCGGGATAGTTGCGCAAGTGGCCTTCCAGCCACGACACCGACTCGGCGTCGAGATGGTTGGTCGGCTCGTCCAGCAGCAACAGCTCGGGCTGGTCGAGCAGCAGCCGGCACAGCGCGACGCGGCGGCGCTCGCCGCCGGAGAGTTTTGTGACGTCGGAATCGTCGGGCGGGCAGCGCAGCGCGTCCATCGCCTGATCGACCTTGCTGTCGAGATCCCACAGGCCCGCGGCCTCGATCTGGTCCTGCAGCCTGGTCATCTCGTCGGCGGTCTCGTCGGAATAATTCACCGCCAGTTCGTTATAGCGATCAAGGATCGCCTTCTGCTTGGCCACCCCAATCATGACGTTTTCGCGCACGCTTTTGGCGGCGTCGAGCTGCGGTTCCTGTTCGAGGTAGCCGACCCGCGCGCCCTCGGCGACCCACGCCTCGCCATTATATTCCTTGTCGAGGCCGGCCATGATCCGCAGCAGGGTCGATTTGCCGGAACCGTTGACGCCGAGCACGCCGATCTTGGCGTCGGGGTAGAACGACAAATGAACGTTATCGAGCACCTTGCGGTTGCCCGGATAGGTCTTGGACAGGCCTTGCATGAAATAGACGAACTGACGGGCCATCACGATCCCTGAAAACAAGAGGATTTATGGGAAATTTGCTGCCGCTGATGTAGCGGCGTGGCCCCCAAAGGGCAACCGGGGCAGGACGTTTTCCATCCGTTCACCACGGATCATTAGGTCGACACCATGTGTGCGCCAGATCACGACAATTGAAACCTTCTTTTAATAAATCAGGCCAAAACTCGTTTTCAGCGCCGCAAAGGGCGCTTGTAACGCGGCATAAGCCGCGGGTGAAAACAGCGGGCCAGCGTCATGACGACCATCACCTCGGAATCCCTTTCCGCCCCCGCCGCGAGCTGCGGCGAACGGTCCGGGCCTTCACGCGAATTCAGGAGCTTTTGGCGCCAGTTCTTCACCCGGGCGTTCGACCCGTATCGGCCGGAACTGCACTATATGCGCGGCCCCGGCCCGGCCTGGCGCGCCAAGCACAAGGCGTTGTCACCGTCGGTCCAATCGATGGTCGTCGAGATCCGCGCCACGAAGGCGCTTCGCTCGCCGGCGCGTTCATAACAGCATAGCTTTGAGGCCGCGGGCTCTTTTAGGGCCGCGGGCGCTTTTGAGGCCGCGGGCGCTTGCGCGCCCGCAAATTGCGCGCGACCATGGCCCCTCCCGGACGGCGCGTTTCCGCGCCGTCATCATCGCCATGAACGGACCTTCCCATGACGCGGCTGCGCTGTGCAATTCTCGATGACTATATGAATTTGGCTTTGGGAGTAGCGGACTGGTCGAAGATCAGCGATCGCGTCGATGTCACCGACTTCAACCAGCCTTTTGCCTCCACCGAAGCCGCGGCCAGCGCGCTGAAGGATTTCGAGATCATCTGCGCGATGCGCGAGCGCACGCCGTTTCCGAAGCCGCTGTTTGCGGCGCTGCCCAAGCTGAAGCTCCTGATCACCTCGGGCATGCGCAACGCCGCGATCGACATGGAAGCCGCCAAGGAGCATCAGGTGGTGCTGTGCGGAACCCAATGGGGCCGCGACCCCACCGCGCCCCTGACCATGGGCCTGATCCTGGAACTGACTCGTAACATCGGCCGCGAGAACGCCCGCATGCACGCCGGCGAACCCTTGCAGAAGTTCGTCGGCATCGAGATCGAGGGCCGGACGCTGGGGGTGGTCGGCCTCGGCAAGTTGGGGGCCAAGGTTTCGGGGTTGGCGAAGGCGTTCGGTATGAACGTGATCGCGTGGAGCCCGAACCTGACGGCGGAGCGATGCAAGGAAGTCGGCGTCGGCTACGCCACCAAGGAGGAACTGTTTTCAACCGCCGACGTCATCACCATCCATGTGGTGCTGAGCCAGCGCTCGCGCGGCCTGGTGGGCGCAGCCGACCTCGCGCGCATGAAGCCGACCAGCTACCTCGTCAATACCGCGCGCGGGCCGATCGTCGACGAGGCAGCGCTGCTGGAAACCCTGAAAGCGCGCAAGATCGCCGGCGCCGGCATCGACGTCTTCGCGGTCGAGCCGCTGCCAACCGATCATCCGTTCCGCAAGCTCGACAACATCGTGCTGACGCCGCATCTCGGCTACGTCACCGAGGAAAGTTTTCGCGGCCATTACGGCCAGATGGTCGAGGGCATCGACGCCTGGCTCAACGGCGAGGCGCTGCGCCGATTGGCGTGATGTAGCGACTCGCGGATTCGCGGGTAGCGCAAGCGCACGCTCGGGGATGACGTCCGCTTCTTGGCGAGGCCCTAGCGCACCGTCACTGGCGCGGGGAGCGGCGGCACCACGGTGGGCTGGGTGCCGGGAACAACGCCCGACACCTGCGCGGGTGCGGGTGCGCTGCCGGCGGGTCCAGGCAGCGGCGCTGCCGAGGCGGTGGCGGTCGACGCCGGCGGCGAGCCGCCGGGCAGCACGACCACGCGGGTGCCGACCTTGACGCGATCGAACAGGTCCGAGACATCCTCATTGAGCATGCCGATGCAGCCCGAGGATACGAACTTGCCGATGGTCGAGGGCTGGTTGGTGCCGTGGATGCGATAGACGGTGTTGCCGAGATACATTGCGCGCGCGCCCAGCGGATTGCCGGGGCCGCCGGCCATGAAGCGCGGCAGATAGGGCTGACGATCGATCATCTCGGTCGGCGGATGCCAATCCGGCCACTCGGCCTTGCGCGAGATCTTCTGCACACCGGTCCAGGTGAAGCCGTCGCGGCCGACACGGACGCCATAGCGGATCGCGCGCCCATTACCCAAGACGTAATAGAGATAGGTGTTCGGCGTATCGACGATCAGCGTTCCCGCCGGCTCCTTGGTAGCGAACGCGACCTCCTGTCGGCGCAGGTTGGGCGCGAGTTGCGCTGGGCCCACCTCCGGCTGTTCATCCGGCGGCAGCGCGGACAGCACCATCGGCTTGCCGTCGGCTCCGATGGGAGGCTGAACCGATCCCGTGACATTGTTGGGGGCGCCGATCGCCTCGGGCGGACGAGGCACGCGATTGTCGTCGCTGGCGTCGCCAATTCCGGGAATGCGGCCGTCACCATTGCCACGGTCCGAATAGGTCGGCGGCGGGCCGGCGGGGCGGTCTGAATAGATTACAGGCGGTGGCCCGGCGGGGCGGTCCGAATAGATCACCGGCGGCGGTCCGGCGGGGCGGCCGTAGCGGGGATCATCCGGCGACAGGATCGGGCCGGTGGGCACGACACGGTCGGAATAAACGGGCGGGGCGCCATATGGGCGGCCATAGCGCGGATCATCCGGCGAAAGCACCGGACCGGGCGGCGGCAAAGCAGTCGAACCCTGCGCATTCGGCGCCTCGTCATCTTCCAGCGCGTCGAAATCCGGCGCGCCGGGAGTGCGGCGATAGTCGGCCGGATAGCCGCCGGGCGGATAAGGCAGAGGTGCCGTCGAATAGATCGGGGCCGGGGGAACCGGGTAGCCCTGCTGCGCCAGCGCAAGCGAGGTTGCCGCGGTGCCCGCCGCCGCGGCAGCACAAATCGTCAGAATACGTTTGATCATCATGGTTCTTGTATAGTCCTCAAGCCGACACCGGACCGTTAACGGCAGATGACCGAAGATAGCGGCACATTCAAGACAAATTCGGCCAAGGCGCGCCCGTTTCCGGCATTTGTGATGCGTTGCATCGACGCCTCACCGGGTTAAGAAAACGTTTTTCGGCCCGCGGCCGGCCATGTATTCGCCGATTTTTAACAACCGCCGCGAAGCCGTTACGGTATTCTCAAACCAGCCTGATTCGCTGCGCGCTGGCGGTGTTCGCCGCGTCGCGAACGCGGCCGATTCTGTGGTCACCGCGTTCCCCTGACTCAAAGGCCTCTGCGGCAACCCCTGCAGGGGCGGAATTCAGCTTTTCATGCTGCCCGGCTTCCGTTTTCTGTTCGCCGCGATCATGCTGTCGCTGTCGATTCTGGTTTTCGGGCTCGGCGCGGCGGCATTGCTCCGCGCGGCCCACGAACAATTTGCCAGCAACCCATCCTGGCACGCCGCTCCCGAAACCAAGCTTGCGCAGCCAAACGAGGCCATAAGGCCCATGCTGACGATGCTGCGGGTCGAACCGATGGCGGCGGAGCAGACGGCATCCGACGATGTTCCCGCAATTGCGGCGCCTGCCGAACCGGCAACGATCGCTCCGCGACCGGCCGAGTCCGAACAGATTGCCGTGCTGACGCCGGAGCAAACCTCGCTGCCCCAGAGCGAGGCGGCGCCGGCTCCGTCCGACACTTCCGAAACCGCCGGCGACGCCAAAGTCGCGACTTCTGAACCGGTCTTGCCCTCGGCAAGCGAGGTTGCCGCGGCTATATCCGAACAAGCAAGCCCGCCAGGTCCGCCGGTCACAGACCCCACCTCGACAAACATCGCCGCGCTGGGCAGCCCACCGGTTTCCATCGAAGCCGCCTCGCCGACCAAAGCCGTCAGCGAAACGCCTGACACTGCCGCCATCAAGAAACGCCAGCAGGCGCGGCGAGCGGCCCATCGCCGCCGGATGGCGGCCGCGCGCGCGCGGCAGGCGCAACTGGCAATCCTGCAGCAGGCGGCCGACCCGTTTGGCCAACAGTTCTTTCAGCCGGCGGCGGCAGCGGCGCGCAGCCATTAGAACTTTTTCGCCGTCAGGCCGGTCCGGTCGCGACCGGCGGTCCGTCAGGCAGGCCCCATTCGGCCCACGAGCCGTCATACAGCGCGGAGCCGCGCACGCCGAGCCGATAAAGCGCCAGCGTCAACACCAGCGCGGAGACGCCGGAGCCGCAGGTCGTCACGATCGGTTTTGCCATGTCGACGCCGGCGCCCTTGAAAGCCTGGCGCAACTCTTCCAGCGGCTTCATCGCGCCGGTGGCGGCGTCGAACAGTTCGGCATAGGGCACGTTGCGGCTGCCGGGGATATGACCGGAGCGGCGGCCCGGCCACGGCTCGGTCACCGTGCCCTCGAAGCGCGGCCGGGGCCGCGCATCGACCAATTGCTCGGACTGCGTTTCCAGGTTGCCCAGCAACTGCTGCTTGCTGCGGACGAAACTGGAATCGAGGCTAGCCCGGAATTTTGCTGGCTTTGGCGTGACCTTGCCGGAATGCGTCGGGCGTCCCTCGCGCAGCCATTTCTTCAAACCCCCGTCCAGCACCTTTATCTGGCGATGGCCGAACGACAGGAACATCCACCATGCCCGGGGTGCGGCGACCCAGGCACCGGAATCGTAGGCCACCACCGTATCATCGGAGGAAATACCGAGCGCGGAAACCTCGCGCGCGAACTGCTCGGCGCCGGGGTACATATGCGGCCGCGGGTCATCGGGGTCGGCGATGGTGTTGACGTTGAAGAATACCGCGCCCGGAATATGCGCGCCAAGATAATCGTCCGACGGCAGCGGCAGCACGCCCGGCATCTTGTAGGACGCATCGATGATCTTGACTTTGGGATCGTCGACACGGGCGGCGAGCCAGTCGGTCGTAACAAGCGGATCGTCGGTGGGTGGTGTCATGGCGCCCAATCCTCGCTGCAGTTCCGGGCATGCGCCGCCAGGCGCAGACCGGCAATCCAGACGTTACTTGAAGTGACGAGATGTCCGGGTATCGCGCTGGCACGCGCGCCCGGAATGAGGGCGATGGTAAGCACTAACCCTTCGACTTCTTCGGCTCGACCTTTTCGACCGGACCGCCGGCGTCGCGCCAGGCGGCAAAGCCGCCGCCCATATGGGCGACCGGCTTCAGTCCCATGTCCTGCGCGGTTTTTGCCGCTAAGGCCGAGCGCATGCCGCCGGCGCAATGAAAGATGAATTTCTTTTCCTGCTGAAAGATCGGCTTGGCATAGGGGCTTTTCGGGTCGATCCAGAATTCCAGCATGCCGCGCGTGCAGGAGAACGCGCCGGGAATCCGCCCTTCGCGCTCGATCTCGCGGGGATCGCGGATATCGACGATCACGACGTCGTCATTGTGCGCGATCTTGATGGCGTCAGTGGCGCTGACGGTTTCGATCTCGGCATTGGCCTCGTCGATCAGCGATTTGATACCGCGGTGAATGGTCTGGGGCATTTTAGTCGTACCTCGCTCGTGCAAGCCGCCTCCCCTCACGTGTCCCGGACGCGGTGCAGCGTTCTTCACGATGCACCGCAGGGCCGGGACCATGGCACGGCCAATCTGATAGGCCCCGGCTCTGCAGCGCACCGCTCGCGCGCTGCGCTGCGTCCGGGGCACGTAATCCCGTTACCGCACCAGTTCCTTCATCGCGCCTTCGAGACCTTCGATGGTGATCGGGAACATGCGCTCCGAAAACAGCCGGCGGATGATGGTGGTGGATTCCGAATAGTCCCAGTGCCGCTGCGCCACCGGATTGAGCCAGGCCGCGTGCGGATAGGTGCGCGTGATGCGTTCGAGCCAGACCGAGCCGGCTTCCTCGTTGACATGCTCGACCGAGCCGCCGGGGACCATGATCTCGTAAGGCGACATCGAGGCGTCGCCGACGAACACCACCTTGTAGTCGTGCGGATATTTATGCAGCACGTCCCAGGTCGGCGTGCGGTCGGTGAAGCGGCGGCGGTTCTGCTTCCAGACGCCTTCATAGAGGCAGTTGTGGAAGTAGAAATATTCCATGTGCTTGAATTCGGTCTTCGCCGCCGAGAACAGTTCCTCGACCTGCTCGATGTGGGAATCCATCGAGCCGCCGATGTCGAAGAACACCAGCACCTTGACCGCGTTGCGCCGTTCGGGGCGCATATGCACGTCGAGATAGCCGTGGTTGGCGGTCTCCTTGATCGTGGTGTCGAGGTCGAGTTCGTCGGGCGCGCCGGTGCGGGCGAATTTGCGCAGACGCCTGAGCGCGATCTTGATGTTGCGAATCCCGAGTTCGACGTTGCCGTCGAGATCCTTGAACTCGCGGCGGTCCCACACTTTCACGGCGCGGAAATTGCGGTTCTTCTCCTGGCCGATGCGAATGCCTTCGGGATTATAGCCTTCGGCGCCGAACGGCGAGGTGCCGGCGGTGCCGATCCACTTGCTGCCGCCCTGATGCCGGCCCTTCTGCTCCTTGAGCCGCTGGCGCAGCGTCTCCATGAGCTTGTCCCAGCCCATCGCCTCGATCTGCTTCTTCTCCTCCTCGGTGAGGTATTTTTCCGCGAGCTTCTTCAGCCATTCGGCGGGAATGTCCGCCTTCTCCATGGCGTCGAGCAGGCTCTCCAGCCCCTTGAACACGGTGCCGAACACGCGATCGAACTTGTCGAGATTGCGCTCGTCCTTTACCAGCGCGGTGCGCGACAGATAGTAGAAATTCTCAACCGTCTGCTCGGCGAGGTCGGCGTTGAGCGCCTCCATCAGCGTCAGATATTCGCGTAACGTCACCGGGACCTGGGCGTCGCGCAGCGATGTGAAGAATTGCAGAAACATGGATTACAGATTGCCCGCCCGACCGTGGACGTCAAGGGCAGACAGGCCTAGACCTGCCGGGTTTTTCAACTAGAATTAAGCCAACAGGGCTTTTCAACGGGGCGTAATAAATGACCATTTTGGCGGCACTCGTGATCGGCGCGATCGCCGGCTGGCTCGCCGGCCTGATCGTGCGCGGCGCCGGTTTCGGGCTGATCGGAAACATCGTGATCGGCATCATCGGCGCGCTGGTCGCAAGCTGGCTGCTGCCGCAACTGGGTGTCAGCCTCGGCGGCAGCGCATTTCGCGACATCGTCAACGCCACCATCGGCGCGGTGATCGTTCTCGTCGTCCTCTCGCTGATCAAACGCGTTTGACAATTCCCCTTATCCCGATAACGACCGCCGAGCCGGCGATCATTTCACGTTCAGGCAAAGGCGCATCCTTGCGCTCAAGAACAAACAACAAGGCAAATCTTCGATGAAATTTACCGGCACCAAGGACTATGTCGCGACCGACGACCTCAAGATCGCGGTCAACGCCTCGATCGTGCTCGAGCGCCCGCTGCTGATCAAGGGCGAGCCCGGCACCGGCAAAACCGTGCTGGCCGAGGAAGTCGCGAAAGCGCTCGGCGCGCCGCTTCTGACCTGGCACATCAAGTCCACCACCAAGGCGCAGCAGGGCCTTTACGAATATGACGCGGTGTCGCGCCTGCGCGACAGCCAACTCGGCGACGCCAGGGTTTCCGACATCTCGAACTACATCAAGCGCGGAAAATTGTGGGACGCCTTCACCCATGACAAGCGCCCGGTGCTGCTGATCGACGAAATCGACAAGGCCGATATCGAATTTCCCAACGATCTGTTGCTCGAACTCGATCGCATGGAGTTCTTCGTCTACGAGACCGGCGAGAACATCAAGGCAAAACTGCGCCCGATCGTGATGATCACCTCGAACAACGAGAAGGAATTGCCGGACGCGTTCCTGCGCCGTTGTTTCTTTCACTACATCAAGTTCCCCGATGTCGACACCATGAACCGGATCGTCGACGTGCATTTTCCCGGCATCAAGAAGCGCCTGGTCGAGGAAGCCTTGCGGATCTTCTTCGAGGTGCGCGAAGTGCCGGGCCTGAAGAAGAAGCCGTCGACCTCGGAGCTGCTGGACTGGCTCAAGCTGCTGCTCAACGAGGACATGACGCCGGAAATGTTGAGGGAGCGCGACCCGCGCAAGCTGATCCCGCCGCTGCACGGCGCACTGCTCAAGAACGAGCAGGACGTGCATCTGTTCGAGCGACTGGCGTTTTTGAGCCGAAGAGAGGTTTGAGGGGCTTCTGGCCGCGCCGTCTCTTATCGTCTTCCCGACCTATGGTGTGGCGCACACTGCTTCGAGATCGAGCCGTCATACTCCGCCACCGGGTCACGCCTTCGGCGAGCCCGATGACAGGCTCCAGTGGGGTATCCAGTACGCCGCGGCCCCTCGATGAATCAGTGGCGTCTCTGGAATACTGGATCGCCCAATCAAGTCGGGCGATGACAGCTGAGAGTGTTGCGCGTTCGTAGTCAACCAACCACAGATTCAAATTTCAAACAGCCATATTACAAACACAGCTTCGCATTCTCGCCGCGCGTTTTCGCGCGAGTTTTGCCAGGAAACTCCCGCCCTCCGATCAGAGGGCGCAGGGAATGCCGGGCGCACGATGCGCCCGCAGCCTCGTATGCAAAATAAAAAAGCATACGAGCATAGTCACCACGGTCACACCGGAAACACCCAGCATTCCCCGCGCAATGGTTTTAACGGCTTATACCCCGAGCTCTCCCCGGTGACCGGGCTCTTTTGCCACCGTCGCCTGCGCTTCTTATCGCAGACTTGACGCCAGCGTCGGGGCGTCAGGACCACACGCCTTTGCCGTCCGCAAGGCGAGCGCTCTCGTCAGCAGCGCTCCTTACGTCCACCGCATCCCGCCCCGCGGCCGTGACGATCGCGTGTCGCCCCTCTGTGGGACGGGACGGCAGCGGATATAGACTGATTTGCGTCTTCGGAAAATCAGAATATTTTTGCAAAAGGGGCTGGACAGCGAGATGACTGACCAAATGACTGATTTGCCCGTCGGGCAAATCAGCGGAGCAGGAGAACGTGCTCTCTGCTTCTACACTCCGGTGTCTCCGATCCTCCGCCACAAAGAGGCGGGATCCTCAGGGCGCGCACTAACTCAATGATGCACCGATCTTCCCGAGAAAATCGGTGCAAGCATTGCGGGTAGATCAGTAGGCTATTTGGCCGGTTTGACCTTTAGCACACCAGCCAATTGGCCCATGAGGTAGCCGAGCACACCGCCCAATACGGCAGAGACGATCAAGAGGAAGAGCGGATTGGAGTTGTCCGCGGCGGTCAGTGCATCGAACTTGCCCGCCGACAAGGTGTAGCCCACCAGCGCGGCATAGCCGTAGACATTGGCCGGGACGCAGGAGAGCAGATCGATAGAGGCGACGATAACAAGAAAGAAGACCGTAACCCCGACGACGATCGCCGGCCAAACCGTCCCTAATGCCGGCATCGGAACTTTGGCGACGATTAAAAGCGCAATCCAGGCGATCACGGCACCATAGATGATGCCGGCGATCGTCTTGGTTAGCGCCTTGGTATCGCCGCCCGCAGCAAAGAAGCAGCCTGCTGCGATGAACCCGGCCCAAACGAGAGCGAAGGCGGCTAAAGGGCCGAGCGCGATGAAAGCCCAAATGCCGCCGAGCAGGGCGACGCTCACCGACAGCGCAAGTAATTCTGACATGGTCGTTCTCCCCCTTGATTTGCTTGTTACGAGCACGAATGCCTTTCTGATTCGGAAAGCACCCGGCCGGGGATGTTAGCAGAATGCCGGCGTCAATGCGCTTGATTTCCGGCCCCGATCGAGGGCTCGAACCATTTTTCGAGTGAGGATCGGGCTTTTCTTCGCCCGGCGAGCCGTTCAGGTCGAGAAACTGCGGCTGGTCAATGCCCGCTCGTGATCTGCCGGCAGACTCCAACCATTCCCTTCGCCATCTCCAAAGGTGCCGCAACCGGACTCGTGCACTGCAGCAAAACAACACCGTCATTCGATCACCGCGTCGGCGCTAGTGACCCGTGCGAACAGAGTACCGATCAAAGATGCTGTTGCATTTGTCGCGTTGCTGAATTATGAGGTGTTCAGGGGAAGTACGGTCTCCCCTTGAGGCTTCGGTCCAAGAACTGTGCAACGCTCGACTTGTCGAGGAAATCTGCACATGGACGAAAGCAAGCCTTCGATACCCCCCGGCGAACTTCGTTTACGGTCTGCTTCCGAGTGGGCCTCCGCAGACATTGATCCGCCGCCCGCGGAGCCGGACAAACTCGTCGCGGTTGAGCGGCAAAGTCGTTCCGGACAAATCGAACCTTGCCGAGACGAGTTCTCCGATGAACCTTCGGTCGCTGTCTATTACCGGAACGAGGCGGAAGTCAGGGAAGGATTCCTCATTGCGCTGAGCGCAATGGGAGTTTCACGAATTGAACAGCTCCCCGAGCCGGCAAGGCCTGCTTTCGGAAAAGCAAAGCCGTGAAGGCACGCGTTTCTCGATACCGACAGGAGGTTTCCGGGCGCCACCCGGCAAAGTTGGCTTGTGGACCCAGGCCGAAAGCATGACCTTGTTCGAAAGCCTCACGACTTACGGAGAAGCGAAACAGGTGAGTCGACGAAAACTACTGGTTTGATGAAGAGGGGACCTGCAGCCTCCCCACTAGATGGATGTCCATCCAAGTGCTCGCCATCTCTCTTTGGGAGCGACCTATGGACGGACTGGTTCTTGTTCTATTTATTTTTGCGGCCTTTGCCGGCGGTTTCGTCAGCGGCTTTTCGGGATTCGCGATGGGCCTCGTGGTGTCAGGTGTGTGGTTGCACATCATTACGCCGATACAAACCGCAGCGCTGATCGCCGGCTACGGTCTGCTTACGCAGGGTTACGGCATCCTCAAATTGCGGCAGGCACTGAACTGGCAAAAGATATGGCCGCTGATACTTGGCACGACGATCGGCATCCCGATCGGAGTGGTCCTGCTGACGTGGATCAATCCGGTCTATCTGCGGTTCGGGGTTGGTGTGCTGCTGGTGCTTTACACAATATACAGCCTGGTGCGGCCGGCGTTCACGCCGATGAAGATTGGAATCGCAGCCGACATCGCCATTGGCATCACCAACGGGCTGCTCGGCGGACTGACCGGACTTGGCGGAATCGTCTCGACCATCTCCTGCCAGTTGCGCGGTTGGACGAAAGATGCGCAACGCGCGGTGTTCCAACCCGTACTGTTCGCGGCTTTTGTGATTATTTCGATTTCGATGGCCATCACTGGCGCCGTCACCTCGGAGACCCTCAAATTGTATGGGCTTGGCCTGCCATTTCTGCTCGGCGGCCTGTGGAGCGGTTTCAAGTTCTATGGAAAACTCGACGACGAGACATTCCGCAAGGCAGTGCTGATGCTTCTTCTGCTCGCGGGCGTGTCGCTAATCGTGCCGGAATTAATATCGGTAGCTGATGCCGGCCTTGCGGGAATGCGCTCGTCGGACTAAGCTTGACACTACCGGGGACATGCAGACTCCCCATCAGACGGTCTCCGTCCAAGCTCTGCGCAACACTCGATGTTCGAGGAGATTGCGCGTGGACGAGGCCAGGGCCGGTTTTCTTTTTTCCCATTCTCCAATTGTGGTCAGCGCAGCAGACAGCGCGCGTGGCGCCGTGAGGCCGTCATGCCGCTGAAAGCAATCGGAACCATCGCCATACCAGACGGCGCGGGCAGCGACTTCGATCACGCCGCCTTCGACGCGAAGAGCCGGCGCGTCTTCATTGCACACACCGCGCGCAATTGCGTCGAGGTGATCGACCACGATGCCGGCAGGCATATCGCAACACTGCCGGGATTTCCGGGCGCGGCCGGCGCCGTCGCCGACGACGGACAGATCCTGGTGACCAACCGCGGCAGCGCCAGCGTCGCATTGCTCGATGCCAACAGTTTAAAAACCCGTGCCACCTTCAAGACCGGCGCGCGACCGAACGGAGCCGTGATCGTCGCGCGATCCGGCCTCGCGATCGCGGCCTGCATCGGCGACGACAAGGAAGCGCCGACGCTGCAGCTTTTCGGATTGAGCGATCACAAGCATGCATCGATCGACCTGCCGGGACGGCCGCGCTGGTGCGTCACCGATGCCGCCGCCGAGCGGGTGTTCCTCTGCATCCGCGAGCCCTCGATGGTATTGGTGGCGCGGCTGCCTGACCTCGGCGCGGTGACGCATTGGAAAATCCCGTCATCCGGCGCTCACGGTCTCGACATCGATCATTCCAGAGCCCGGCTTTATGTTGCTTGCGATGATTGTTCCCTGATCGAGATGAGCAGCACCTCGGGCGAGGTCACCAACGTCTGGCCGATCGCAGGCCCGCCCGATGTCACGTTCTTCAACCCGGCAACCGGTCTGGTTCACGTCGCCATCGGGGACCCCGGGCTTGTCGAAACTATTGACCCGCGTAACGGCCACGGCACGCGAACCGTGACCGGCGCGGGCGCTCACACCACGGCGCTGGTGGCGCCGGACCAGCTTTACGTGATTTCACCCGCGCATGGCGGAATCCTCGTCCTCTCGGAGACGTGATGTCCGCCGACACCAGAAACCACACAGGAGAATCGACATGAAATGGATCACTCGAGAAAAGGTCAAGGTCGACCGCGTCGCATGCCCATGGCTCATCAAGAAGTTCGTCGACAAGGACGCCGAGTTCGTGTTTGTGCCCGGAGAGAAGGTCATGGCGGAAGCAAAGCGCCTCGACGCCATTCCCTACGACGTCAAAGACGTCGAGCTTGGCCATCACGGCAAGGAATGCTCGTTTGAAGCCATCCTGAAAAAGTACAAGCTGACCGGCGATCCCGCGCTGGTATTGCTTGGGCGGATCGTCAACGGCGCCGACACCGATAACACGCTATACCATCAGCCGGAGGGACCGGGCCTCGAAGCTGTCGCCGAAGGATTTCGGCATCTCGGCTTCAAGGACGACCATGCGCAAAATGCGGCGGAGTGGATCGTCTACGATGCGCTCTATGCGTATTGCGGCGAGATGGTAAGGCGCGGCAAGCCGAACGGCGACTTCATGAGCTGATACTTCGCGATGTCCGAAGGTACCACCATTTCCAGTTCGACGTTTTCGGCGAACGCCTGCTTCATCAGGAACGGACGATTTCCGTCCTTTGCAAGAATATAGGTGAGGACCGCTTCGGCGGGAGTAGGCATGGTGCCGGCTCAAGGTGAGGCAAAGAGCTAAGCAGCCGCCTTGTGCTCACTATCCCGCCCCGATGCTCTCCGAGCGCAGGCAAGCGGTCAGTTGTCCGTTTCAGGTCAAAAGTGCCGTTTTGACCCCTTGCCAGCCACATCCGGTTTACTGCGCACAACGGACATCATCAGACCGGCTCGGTTGGTCCGGTTGGTCCTAGAAATTGACATCATCACGCCCACTCGATGACCTCGTCGGCCGTAGCAAGCAGCGATTTTCGACGCTGCCTTCGTCAAGACACTTTCTTTGCTGGCGGAATCTTCCACGATCCGTCGATTATCGACGGGTTCTTTTCGCTGGGCCAGTACAGCCGCATCATCAGAACAAAATCGCCTGATGGTGCGGGAAGCCAATTCGACTCCTTGTCTTTGCCCGGCGATTCCTTCTGGATGTAAAGCTCGGTGGAGCCGTCCGCGTTGGATTTCAGATTTTGCCGCGCGCTGATCGAATAGCGGTTGAGCGGATTGTCCACGAAAAAATACTCGGCGTTGTACATGGTCACCGACCAGAAGCCGAGCGCGGGCGGCAACTGGCCTTTGGCAAATCGCATGACATATTTGCTTGCGCCGTTGTATTTCCGGCCATCGGCGTCCTTCTCTGAGGTCGGATAGACGGCATCCTGCGGCCGGTTCGCGCCGAGTCCAATGGCGGTGACGAGCGCCCGCATCAGATAGTCGTTACCGTAGATGCCGGTCTTGGTCGTAAACGCCCAGCCGTTTTCGTTCCTGACTTCCTTGTTCACCTTGAACTGGAGCATGATCCGGTCGAAGCCAATTTCGGGCACGCGCCTGACGAAATCCGCCTTCAGCTTGCTGGCATCGAAATCCTGCCCCGGCACGATACCGATCCTGCTGAACTTGGCGAGCTGGGGCATATCTGCGGCCGCCGGAGGATTGTCCTTCATGAGCTTGCACAGCAGCGTAAAATAGGCTGCCGCATCCATGCGATTGACCTGCTCGCGCACTGCCGTCTTCATGTCGAGGGACTGATCGACGACACCCGCGGAAGGGGAATAGGGCTTGCCGTAAGAGCTTAACGGCACAAGCTTGAACTCATCCTGCAGCTTGTGGACCTCGGCATAGTCCTCAGGCGTGCCGGTGCAATAGATGCGGCCGAGCAGCCAGACGATACTGGTGGGAGATTTGTACTCCTTAACGCCAGCCGGCAAGGTGCCCTTCCAACCGGGACCAGTGATTGCATAGGTTTGAGCAGCGGTTCCGGTTGTGCGCTTGCCCGGCACCTGAAACACCGTGGTCCAGCCGTCCAGCATCGGAAACAGCGCATACCGGCCTTTCATATCGGGAATGCTGAGCACCCACGGCTCCTTGCCGACGTCGAGGAACGCCGTGGTGTAAAGCGTGTCCGCGTTAGGCGCCGTCACGTCCCGGAATGACGCGTCGGGATACTTGCGCAGCTTGATAATCTGGCCCATCGGCGCCCGCGTTCCAACCGGCGCTGCGACATTGGTGATGATCCGGCGCGTCATCTCCATCGTTACCAGCGGATAGCCGAAGATGTAGGCGTCGGTGGCGAGCGCGAACTCCTCAAGTCCTTCGCCGATGCCGAGCAACTCCCCAAGCTCGGCACGGCTCATAGTGCTTGCGGACACGCCTGCAAGCAGACTGATGCTCCCAATCGCAAAGTTACGCCGAGTTATGTTCATCAAAAATCTCCGTTTTTGAAATGTGTTCTGAAAGGGTCGCGGACATCTGCTTGCCGGAAACTATACAAGGGGCCTAGCGACACCGGCTATGCAAAAATATTCAAAGAAACGAAACGGCTGTCACATTGGGGTTAGCCAAAGACTACTTTGGGTCAAAAACGGTCCTGACGGCCCCGAAACACCATTTCCGGTCTACCCCGAACAACGGACATCGTCAGACCGCCCCGGCATGTCCGAGTTGTGCCATTAGCGAAATTTCGCGTCGCTGCAATCAGCGCCCTTACTTTTGATCGAACACCCGCGCCACCAAGATCAGAGCGACCAGAGACTGGCGCCGTGATCCGCCGCGCGGTGGGTTTGTTCTGTTTTTGGCAACGCAAACGACGATGCGCAAGGCTCGACCGGCCGCGCTGTTGATCTGGGTCAAAGGTTGCCGACCGAGACCAGGCACGATCAGCCCGTGAAGCTAAACATGGGAGGAAACCAATGATCAGGTTGATCGCTGTTGCTGCCTTTGCCTTAGCCGTCGCAACGTCGGCACAGGCCATGTCGCCCGTGCCGCTTCATCAGCCGGACGGCATGACGACGCAAGTCGCCTTCTTTTGCGGACCGGGCAGGACATTGGTTGGTGGTGTCTGCATGTCCAGGGTCGCCAAACGCCAAATCCGCAGGTGTGCGGTGTGGGGTGCAGGGCACGTTTGCCGTCAGTGGTATTGAGACGCCACCGAACTGGCCGGGGGAGGAAGAAGGCGGCGTACAAGTTGCTTTCGACTACCCGGCAGATTGCGAAGCGCCGCACGCAGGGTTGAAACCGGCTTCGCTACTGCAACATGAGATGCTCGCCAATGTCCGTTGCGGGTCCAGGCTGCGTGAAAACACCGTCAATGATATGATTCTCCCGTGATCTGGCGGGAGGATTCATCGATCACATGCGGATTTGCAGTCCATGCACGCGCAACTGGTCGTCGACCACCGCGCATGAACTCAGGCCCCAGCCGTTCAGAACTGAGCCAGGAAGTGCTCGGCGATCTGGCCGCGGGTCGTGATCCAGATATCGTTCCGTCCAGCGCACTTCTCGGCGATCTCGGCGTAGGCCCAGGCACAGGCCGGACGGCCGTAGCAGTGGGTGTGAACCAGCACATCAAGGATGACTACGTCTTCGCTTGTTGCAAGCAGATGGCTGAGAGCATCGTCGAACAATTCCACGAATTGCCGCGGCGTACGACCCCAACGCATCGAATGCGACAAGTCGTTGATTTCGATGGTGAGCGGAACCGCGACCAGTTCGCCCTCCTCATATTTCTGGCTATAAGGCAAGTCGGAGTCGAGGACATCGCCCTGCCATTTATAGCCATTTTGGACCAGGCGGCGAAAAGTGTCGTTGCCAGGCGTGGCACGAGGGCTGATCCACCCGGTTGGGCGGGCGCCGATCACATTGGCAAGACACTCGGTTGTGCGGCGTATGTAATCCTCGTCTTCCTCTGCCGATAGCGCCGCGGGAATCAGGTCCTGCGCATATCCATGTGCCACGATTTCATGTCCAGCTTTTGCAACGGCACCGACCTGATCGGGGTCGCGCTCAGCCAGTGCACCTGAGGTGAAGACGTTTGCCGAGATACCTGCGCGAGCAAGGACCCGCATTAGCCGATGGATTCCGGCATTGGCACCGTAGCGCCCGTAGCTGTCTGCATTCGAGTCGAAGACACCGCCGCGCATCGGATTGCCCATCGGTCCGATAGCGGAGGCCCCACCTTCCGACCAAACTTCATAGGCAACATTGAAGACGACCGCGACATGGCGATCGCCCGGCCACCGCATGTTTCGCGGCGCATGGCGAATTTCCGGCATCTTTGGATCCTTGGGCACAGTCGTCGGCTCCTCTAAAATCCGTGATTTTTTGGAAGGCGGCGGGGTATCGCAGGGTCGAACAGGAACATGTCGCTGCAATCCGGCCCCCTCGACGTGACCACTTTAGCACTCGAAGGTCGTCTTGCGCACGCGCGCCTAAGGACTCCGCTTCGGGGTCAAACGCGTCACTTGACCATGCGCCAACCGCTTCCGGTCTACCCCTATCAATGGACATGCTCAGCGTCCGTTGGCAGCTCAAGAGCGCCGATATGGGTCCGCGCCCTAGCCGGCGATCGATCCGACCACCGCCTCCGGCAGCTTGCGGCCCCTGATCAGATCTGAGGCCCTGTCGGCGATCATCATGGTCGAGGCATTGAGATTGGCGGAAATCATCCGCGGCATGATCGAGGCATCGATCACGCGCAAGCCCTGCAGCCCGTGCACGCGCAGCTGGTCGTCGACCACGGCCCATGAGCTGTCGGCCGGACCCATCCGGCAGGTGCACCCCGGATGAAACGTCGTGGTGCCGCGCTGTGTTGCCGCCGCCAGAAATTCGTCGTCGGTCTGCACATCGGGTCCGGGAAAATCTTCGTGGGCGTAATAGGGCGCGAGCGGCGCGGACTTCAGCAAGCGCCGCGCCAGCTTCATGCCGGCGACGACGACGCGGCGGTCGAGCTCCGCGACCAGATAGTTGGTCTGGATGATCGGCGGCGCAAACGGATCGGCGGAGCGGATGCGGACATAGCCGCGGCTCTCGGGGCGCTGCTGCCAGGATGCGACCGTCATGCCCGGCTGATCCTCGAGCTGGCCCTGCACGCCCTCCTTGTAGCTTGCGGGCGTAAAGGTCAGCTGCAGGTCGGAGCTCTCGGTGGTCTCGCCGGAATGCCAGAAGCAATAGACCATGGTCGGCGACAGCGACAGCAGACCGCGCCGCGTCGTCGCCCATTTGATGGCCTCCCCGACCAGGCTCAGCCCGCGCCGGCGCTCGTTGATGGTCCGGATGTTCTTGACGCGGGCAACCGATCGCGGCGCGTAATGGTCCTGCAGCCCCTCGCCGACACCCGGCAACGCGTGGCGCACCTCGATGCCGAGCGAGCGCAGCAGATCCGGCGATCCTACGCCGGACAATTGCAGCAGTTGCGGCGAGTTGTAGGTGCCGCCGGCGAGGATCACTTCCTTAGCCGCGCGCACTTCCATCGGCGTGCCGCCCTTGCCGCCCTTGATGTAACGCACGCCGACCGCGCGCTTGCCCTCGAAGATGATGTTGGTCGCATGCGCATGCGTGCGGACATGGACGTTCGGACGTTTCCTCGCCGGATGCAGGAACGCGGTCGCCGCACTGACGCGCAGGCCGTTCTGGATGGTGCGCTGGGCGTAGGAGACGCCCTCCTGGATCGCGCCGTTGTAATCGGGGTTTTTGGGAATGCCGAGGCTGATCGCGCCGGCCATGAACGCCTCGCACAGCGGATCCCTCCAGTCCATGGTGGTGACGGTCAGATTGCCGTCGCGGCCGCGATAGGCGTCCTCGCCCTCGCCGACGCGCCGCTCCAGCCGCTTGAAATAGGGCAGCACGTCCGGATAGCCCCAGCCGCGATTGCCGAGCTGCGCCCAGGTGTCGAAATCCTGGCGCTGGCCGCGATTGTAGATGTGGCCGTTGATCGAGGAGGATCCGCCGAGCGTCTTGCCGCGCGGCGCGTAGATGCTGCGGCCCCCGGTCCAGGGACCTGGCTCCTGCTGGTAGGCCCAGTTGATGCTCTTCATGTGAAAGGTTTTTATGAAGCCCGCCGGCAGATGGATGTAGGGATGCCAATCGCTAGGGCCGGCTTCGAGCACGCAGATGCTGGTGGCGGCATCTTCGCTGAGCCGGTTGGTCAGCACCGAGCCGGCGGAGCCCGCGCCCACGATCACGTAATCGAATGTATCCATCGTCTCGCTTCCTGGCGTCTCTATTTTTGACGCGTTTTCTTCACGCGAACCGGTACCCACCCCGGATCAAGTCCGGGGCAGGCTTTCGCTCGAAAACGCTATGCACGCGCCTTTTCATTCAATTGATAGTTCAGATGCGCCTTCACCGTCGGCCATTCGCCGGCGATGATGCTGTAGACCACGGTGTCGCGCAGCGTGCCGTTCGGCGCAATCTGATGGCTGCGCAGGATGCCGTCGAGCTTGGCGCCGAGCCGCTCGATGCCGCGCCGGCTTTGATGATTGAAGAAATGCGTGCGGAATTCGACCGCGATGCAGTCGAGCCTTTCGAACGCGTGGGTGAGCAGCAGCAATTTGCACTGGGTATTGAGCGCGCTGCGCTGCACCCGCCTGGCGTACCAGGTCGAGCCGATCTCGACCCGCCGATTCGGCGCATCGACGTTCATGTAGGTCGTCATGCCCGCGATCCTGCCGTCGGCATCGAACACCGTCCATGGCAGCATCGAGCCCGCCGCCTGCAGGCCGAGGCGGCGGTCGATCTCCTTGGCCATGTTTTCAGGCTTCGGAATGAAGGTGTACCAGAGCTTCCACAGCTCGCCGTCCTTCACGGCCTCGGTCAACCCGTCGCGATGCTCGTGCGACAGGGGCTTGAGCTGCGCGTGGGGACCGCTGAGCGAAACCGGTTCAAGCCAGGGCATTACACATCCTCCACCTCATCCTGAGGAGCGCTTCGCTTGAAGCGCGTCTCGAAGGATGAGGCCACAGTAGCCTGCTCATGGTTCGAGACGCGTCGCAAACGCGACGCTCCTCACCATGAGGGTAAGGGCGAATCGCTCTCATCCCTTGTTCAAAAAATTCAGCGGCAGGCCCGATCGCGCCCAGTCCATTGCGATCAGTTCGCCCTTGCCGGACAGCGTGATGTAGGCGGTCTTCAGTTCGGGGCCGCCGAAGGCGATGTTGGTGGTGACGCGGTCGCCGGTCGGCACCTGCTCGACGATGGCACCGTCGGGCGCGATCACCGAGATGCAGCCCGAGATCAGGGTCGCCACGCAGACATTGCCGGAAGCCTCGACCGCCAGCGAATCGAACATCTGGTAGCCGCCGAGCCCCGCGATCGGCTTGCCCCGTTCGCCGCGATAGATCACGTCGCGCGGTTTCACCGTGCCGGGCGCCGACAGATCGAACGCCCACAGCCGCGCCGTCGGCGTCTCGGCGACGTAGACGGTGTTCTCATCCGGCGACAGCCCGATGCCGTTGGCCGGCAGCATGCCGAACACGCCTTCGACCACTTCCGTCATGCCGGGCTTGATGTAGTAGAACGCGCCGACATCCAGGTCGCGGGCGCGGCGCTTGCCGAGATCGGTGAACCAGAGCCCGCCGTGCCGGTCGAACACCAGATCGTTCGGCCCTTTCAGCGGATGCTCGCCGCATTTGTCGAACAGGGTCTCGACCTTGCCGGTTGCGAGATCGACGCGCTGGATCGAGCCGCCGATATATTCATGCGGCTCGGGCGCGCCCGGCATCATGGTGCCGCGCGAGGGGATCCAGCTGAAGCCGCCATTGTTGCAGACATACATCTTGCCGTCGGGCCCGAGTGCCGCGCCATTGGGGCCGCCGGGAATCTGCGCGACCACTTCCTTGCGCCCATCCGGCCACACCCGGGTCAGCCGTTGCCCGCGGATTTCGACCAGCACGACGCTGCCGTCCGGCATCACCACCGGCCCTTCCGGAAATTCGAGACCGGTGGCGAGAACGCGAACATTGGACATGGAATCCCCCCGGCTTTTTTTGGCGCAGGCGGATTCCAGGCTCATCCCGCGCGCGCAACGCTTTCGTTGCGCAATGTTATGGCAAAGTCGATCTCGCTTGCCAAGCGATCGCCGGGCATGAGACCGCGCAGGGCAGCCACGCGCGCGGGCTATTCCTTCACCGGCACCCATATTTCGAGGCCGCCATTGCCGGTGAGCGGATCGAAGCTCTCGTCATAGCGCTCGAAGTTGGGCGCGTCCGCCGCCTTCAGGCCGGACGACGGCAGCCAGTGATTCCAGATGGTATTGATGGTGCGGCGGATGGTCGAGATGTGATCGCGATGGGTGAACACCGCGTATCGCTGTTCGGGAATCCGGACGCTGGAGAACTCGCGCGGCAGGTCGGAGAAGTCAACGACTTCGACGCCCGAGATGTAATCGAAATTTCCGGCATCGTCGCCATTGCAGCAGACGCCGTAGGCCACCTGTCCGACGCGATTGGGAATATTCGCCACCGACTGATGAAAGCGCTGCCACTGACCGGGAATGGCGGGGCCGCCGCTTTCCCAAGAGTAACGCTCGCCGATACCGGCGACGAGAAATGGTTTGCCGGTCTCAAAACGTGGGGCCGGGAGATTATCGATGACAGTTGAATCCATGGCGATCGGCTCCTGAAGTTTGATGCGGTCGAGGCACGTCGATGCGCGGACCGCTTCGGGCGTCACCCCGAAATGGTCGCGGAACGCGCGGGTGAATGCTTCGTGAGAGCCGTAATCCGCATCCAGCGCCAAGGCGAGGATATCGGGCGCGCCGTTCGCGAGCGCCCGCGCCGCCTCGCTGAGGCGCCGGGCCCGCACATAGCGCATGACCGACAGCCCGGTCGCGGCGGCGAATGCCCGGACCATGTGGAAGCGCGAGATTCCGGCGACGCCCGCGATCTCGTCGAGCGTCAACTCGTCGGCGAGATGGCTTTCGATAAACCAGAGCGCTTTCTGGGCAGGATTCATGGACAACCGGCCTTCACTCGAAGCGGGCGCATCATGACGGTTTTGCGCGCGCCGCATTTGACAGTCCTTGCTCTTGCTTTGCCATGCGAGCAGTTCCTTCTTCCGCCCAGCGGAAAATAGCAGCCAAGGCCTCGCTGGCAACGTCAATGAAGTCGTGCATACTGCGCGCGCAATCAATCCGAGGCTCATCAAGCTGCCCGGCAAGAGACTGCCTGAGCCTCGGCCAGCACGTCAGGGAGGACGATGATGCACTACCGTGTCTTGAGCCACGTCAAAACATTCGCGCTTGCGGGCGTTTTTGCCGCAGCGGTTGCGAGTGCAGCCGATGCGCAGAAGAAATACGATCCGGGCGCGACCGACACCGAGATCAAGATCGGCAACATCATGCCCTATTCCGGGCCGGCATCGTCCTATGCGACGATCGGCAAGACCGAGGATGCCTATTTCAAGAAGCTCAATTCCGAAGGCGGCATCAACGGCCGCAAGATCACCTTCATCTCCTATGATGACGGCTACAATCCGGCCAAGACCGTCGAGCAGGCGCGCAAGCTGGTCGAAAGCGACGAGGTTCTGTTGATCTTCAACTCGCTGGGCACCGCGAACAATACCGCGATCCAGAAATACATGAACGCCAAGAAGGTGCCGCAGCTGTTCGTTTCCACCGGCGCTGCCAAGTGGAACGACCCGAAGAACTTTCCCTGGACCATGGGCTGGCAGCCGAACTACCAGGTCGAGGCGCGCATCTACGCCGCCTACATCCTGAAAAATCATCCCGGCAAGACCATCGGCGTGCTGTATCAGAACGACGATTTCGGAAAGGACTATGTGAACGGACTGCACGAGGGCCTCGGCGATCAGGCCGCCAAGCTGATCGCGGTGGAAGCGTCCTACGAGACCACCTCGCCGACGGTGGATTCGCAGGTGGTCCAGATCAAGGCTGCCAACCCCGACATCTTCATCAACATCTCGACGCCGAAATTTGCCGCCCAGGCGATCAAGAAAATCGGCGAGTTGAAATGGAACCCGATCCATTTTCTCACCAACGTCTCGGTGTCCGTCGGCAGCGTGATGAAGCCGGCCGGATATGAGAACAGCCAGGGCATCCTCAGCGCGGCCTATCTGAAGGACCCCAAGGATCCGCAGTGGAAGAACGATGCGGGCCTGAACGAATGGCGGACCTTCATGACCAAGTGGTATCCCGAAGGCGATCAGGAAGACGCCGCCACGGTTTTTGGCTACGGCATCGCCAAGGGGCTCGAACAGGTGCTGCGGCAGTGCAAGGACGACCTCACCCGCGAGAACATCATGAAGCAGGCCGCCAATCTGAATTTCGAGATCGGCATCTACCTTCCCGGCACCAGGATCAAAACCAGCCCGACCGACTTCGCGCCGCTCGAGCAGCTGCAGATGATGCGGTTCCAGGGCGAAAGCTGGGAGTTGTTCGGACCGCTGATGTCAGGCGAGAAGAGCTGAGCGGGGCGCACTATATTTTAGAGTCGTCATGCCCGGGCTCGTCCGCCTGCGCTAAAGCTTCGGCGGACTAACACTTGAAGGCCCGGCGAAGCCTTGGCGTAGCCGGGTCCCGGGCATCCACGTCTTGACAGTCTTGCGGCAAGAAGGACGTGGATGGCCGGGACATCTCGCGCGAAGACGCGCTTCGCGCTCTTGCCCGGCCATGACGAGCGCCCTCTCACTTACCGCCCTCCTTCGCCGCCGGCGCGTCCTTGGCCGGCGGCGCATCGGCTTTCTTCTTCTGATCCTCAGCCTTCTTCTGGTCCTCGACCACTTTCTTCTGCGCCGCCTGCAGGTCGTCCACGATCTTCTGCAGGGAGGCGACGGTTGCTCTTCAAGCCTTCGATCTGCGCCTTGGCGGCGTCCAGCTTCTGCTGATGGTCGGCGGCGAGTTTCGCGATCGTCTTCTGCAGGAAATCGACATTGCTCTGCAGGCAGCTGGTCCGCCGCTCCATGGTCTTTTCGACGGTGCAGATTTCGATGCCGGGAACATCCTGCGCGGCCACGGTTCCGGCAGATCAACAGGCACGGCGCCAGCAACCACCGACGCGACGAGAGCGATCCGGCCAATCATCGAAATCCTCATTTGGATGGCGCTCGCCGCGGTTCAATTTGTTGCGAGCAGGATGCAGGACGCGGAGGATACCACACGGAAACCTCATTCGCGCGTTGTGGTTTTGCCGGGAACAACCAGCTAGTGTGGAACCGGGACTGCGGGCGGGCGCCGCGTGTGAGGGAGAAATTACGGAAATGGCAACGCGCGAACGACGTCTGGCCGAATTCAATGGCGAGGGACAACCGCCGCCGGACCAGCCGGTCCAGGTGCTATGCGAGGACCACAGCGGCACCTATCAATTGCCGTTCGCCTGCCGCTTTGTCGACGGCGAGTGGCGCAACAACGAATCCGGCGGCACCGTCGAGGCGACCGTGGTCGGCTGGCGCCTGCGGCGACCCTGATTCACGTTCTTGATTCAAGAGCCATCGCTTCGGACGCCATCGCTTCGGACTGGCCGCTGTGCCAGAATGCGACGGAAATCGCCGATGCCTTAAGGTTCGGAACGCGCCCGGAACGAATCGCGCCCGAATCAGCGGTCGGCGCCCGTACTCGCCTGTTCACGGCTAGATATCGGCGACGATCCGATGCGGCGCACCAGATCCAGCACCGCCACGACCGGCCGCAGCCAGCGGCCGATGACAAAGGTTAATTCCTCCGGCGATGACATCGGCCTATTTCCAGGGTGTCACCGGCGGCACCTTGTCGGTGGCCGGCGGCATGTCGACGGTCTTGAAATCCGCCGGGCTGACGATTTCGAGATATTCCATGTCGGGCGAGTAATCGAACAGATAGTGCACGATCCCGGGCCGCTGATGCAGCGACGTCGCCGGCTGCACCAGCGTCGGCTTGTCATCATACATGAAGCGCGCCCAGATACCCGACCGGCTTTCCTTCGGTACGCAGCGGACGAATGTCCTTCCGCGTAATGATTTGACCAGCCAGGCCGTCAATTTCGTCACGCTGCGTCGGCGTCCAACTGCGAAGATTCTCCATGCCTTTCAGCAGGCCGAGCCGGAGGATTTGGGTATTTTCGCCTACCCCGACGAGACTTGATCGCGTTCTTGCCCGCCGTAACCGTATCGCCGGTCGCAAGTTCAAAATTCTTCCCCGCGCTATTCTTGAATTCGGCCGTGCCGCGAATGACGCGATAGATAACAACCTCGCCTTTCTCGAGAAAGGCGGTATCCGCCGCTGCCGATGTGCTCTTCGGCAACAGCGACTGGCCACGCGGGTCGGTTGCGATGATGTGTCCGGTTGTCAGACGACCGCTCGGAATCTCGATTCCGATATCGCGCACATAAACAGGCCCGGCGGATTTGATGGGCGCACCAGCCGCCAGCGGCTTGTAGAGCGCTTCCAGCTCCAGCGGATCCTGAAGCCAAAAGCCGGCATCGGACGGGCGATCATGCAGCGGATGGCTCCAGGCCACACGCGGCGTTTCCGCTTCGTTGATCTGATCCGGACCGACCACCGTCGGGTTGGGGAAGGTCGTCGGATCGGTAATGAAGGCTTCAAGAAACTTGCCGGAATAGCCCATGGAAATCGGATCCGGCACCACCGTCTGCGGCGTCTTCAGATTCTCTTCGGTGGACAACCCCGACCAGGTGTAAAACAGCTGGCGATGCACGATCGCGCTCTGCAGCATCACCGCGCCAGGGCCGACAGAGTAGAACCGGCCATCGTAATCGAAGGTGAACATGCCCGACGTGACCAGCACGAGCTGGTAACCGCCCGGTGGAAGGTGAAGATGGAAATCGGTGGGGCCGGTATCGGGGCGGTAAATCGGCAGATTTGTCGAAACCTCGTGGAGCAGGAAGGTTTCGTTGTTGGCATGAAAGCCTTCGTTGGCGCGGTTGTAGAGCGCCTGCGGGCGATAGGTCGCCTCGTATGACGCATCCCGGTCGCGATCGATGGCCACGAAATTCTTGTTGTTCAGGCGGAGGGGATCGCCGTTCGGGCGAGTAAGGCCAGGCCATTTGAGATCGACCGCGGCATGCACATTCATGACACCCTCCAATCTGAGTATTTCAACGGATCCCGAGATCGCGATACCGGAAGAAGTCGCGCAGACCGCCTCCCGTGAATTCGGTATCGTCGGTTTGACGTGAAATTTGCCGACGACAGCTGTTTATTGGCTCCGCTGTCTGATCGCGACAATGCGCGACCAATAATTTGGCAGCGCTGGATCGCCTTGCGTGAGCTTGATTGTGCTATGCGAAAATCACGCCAGCCGCGCTGCACTGCGGCGATTTCGCTCGCCGCTGCCGCGAAAGCGCCGAAGCCGCTGGCAGGCAATCCGAAATTCGGGCTGCGCCGATCGCTGCACGGCGCTCGCGGAACAGCTGCGCGGCAGCGCGCAAGCGCCGCCGGATGGCACCAGGTTAAGCAAAGCCTGCCCGATGCTTAAGCCCCTGCAAACAGGCAACCCGGCGTGCAGCCGCTGCCTAATATTCGACCTCGAGCTCCTCGATGTCGGCGGGCTCGGCCTTGGCGGCCTCGATCCATTCCTGCATCTCGGGCAGCGCCATGATCATGTCTGGCATAGGCCTTCAGCCTCGGCTCCAGCTTGACGTCATAGGTCATGAAGCGGGTCACCACCGGCGCATACATGGCGTCCGCCATGCTGCGTTCGCCGAACAGGAACGGCCCGCCGGATTTGGCCAGGCATTCGCGCCAGATCGTGCAGACCCGGTCGATATCGGCCTGCGCGCGCGACCAGATCTTGAAGCCGGGAAAATGACCCTTCAGATTGACCGGCAGCGACGCGCGCAGCGTGGTGAAGCCGGAATGGATTTCGCCGCAGATCGAGCGGCAATGCGCCCGCAAGACGCGGTCCGCCGGCAACAGACCGGCATCCGGCATGATCTCGTTGAGATATTCGGCGATCGCCAGCGTGTCCCATACGGTGGCGCCGTCGTGCCGCAGGCACGGCACCAGGATCGATGACGACAGCAGCAGGATTTCGGCCCGCGCCGAGGCGTCGTCGGGCGCGGTGACGATTTCGTCGAACTCGAGCCCGGAGAATTTGGTCAGCAGCCAGCCGCGCAGCGACCACGACGAATAGTTCTTGCTGCTGATGGTCAGTGTCGCTTTCGCCATATGGCTTTTCCCCTAACGCCTGAACGCCCGCCGGGGCCCAATGCCGGCACCGCCTCCTGCCGAAGCGTACCGCGACAAGGTGCCCATTGTCTATGCTTTGCGCATTTTATGCAGCAAGCGACGTGCCAGTTTACGAGGCCGTCTGACTCCGCTTTGGCTTCGATATTGCATGGCAAGGGGCAGGGGCGGATCCGGATGATGTCTATGATGTATCAGGCCTATCAGAACCACATGGACCTCACGGCACCATGGCGGACGGGAGCCGCGCATGCGCTGAAATATCTCAATCTGGTGCCGCAAGGCATCTCCGACAAACTGTTCGGACGGCTCGCCGCCGCGCTGGAGCTGATCTCGCGCACCTCGCTCACCTATACGCGCCCGGCCTACGGCATCGACAAGGTGCTGGTCGGCAATCAGGAGCTGGAGGTGACCGAGGAAGTCGTCTATGCGACGCCGTTCGGTTCGCTGTTGCATTTCAAGAAGGAGAATTCGCCGGAGCAGCCGCGGATGCTGCTGGTGGCGCCGATGTCCGGCCATTTCGCGACGCTGCTGCGCGGCACGGTGAAGACGCTGCTGCAGGATCACGACGTCTACATCACCGACTGGCATAACCCGCGCGACATTCCGCTCGACGCCGGCAAGTTCGGCCTCGACGAATATACCGAGCACCTCATCACCTTTCTGGACAAGCTCGGTCCGCGCGCGCACATGGTGGCGATCTGCCAGCCGTCGGTGTCGGCGCTCGCCGCCGCCGCCATCATGTCGGAGGACAATCACCCTGCCCGTCCCGCGACGCTGACCCTGATGGCCGGCCCGATCGACACGCGGATCCAGCCGACCAAGGTCAACGACTTCGCCAAGAGCAAGCCGCTGAAATGGTTCGAGGAGAACCTGATCAATTACGTGCCGGTCCAGTGCAAGGGCGCGTTCCGGCAGGTCTATCCCGGCTTCGTGCAGCTCACCGCCTTCGTGTCGATGAACCTCGAGCGCCACATCAAGCAGCACATCGATCTCGCCCATCATCTGGCCAAGGGCGAGAAGGAGAAGGCCGAAACCATCAAGACCTTCTACGACGAATATTTCGCGGTGATGGACCTGCCGGCGGAATTTTACATCGAGACCATCCGCGACGTGTTCCAGGAACATCTGCTTGCCGCAGGGCAAGCTGACCTATCGCGGCCGCCCGGTGAACCCGGCCTCGATCAAGCGCATGGGCCTGATGACGGTCGAAGGCGAGAAGGACGATATCTGCTCGATCGGCCAGACGCTGGCCGCGCAGGACCTCTGCACCGGCGTGCGCGCCTATCGCAAGGTGCATCACATGCAGGCCGGCGTCGGCCATTACGGCGTGTTCTCGGGCCGCCGCTGGAACAACGAAATCTATCCGCTGCTGCGGGATTTCGTGCACGTCAATTCGTGACGGGCAGCGGGCCTCATCCTTCGAGACGCGGCCAAGAGGCCGCTCCTCAGGATGAGGGTCTTATATTAGATATTAGACCCTCATGGTGTGGAGCGCGGCAACGCGGCGCGTCTCGAACCATTAGGCCGAGCGCAGCGTAGGCGCTCCTACTTCACCTGATCGGGTTGTCCTTCAATCCGTTGTTGTCATAGGCCTTGCGCAGCATTCCATTCGAGATGGCGTCCGTCATGAATTTGGTGGCGAACGCCAGCGCCAGCGGGTGGTTGAGCGGCACCGCCACCGCGGTGACGGTCTGCTTGAAGGTTTCGTCCAGCACCCGCGTTCCCGGAATTTTCTTCGCCATGTCGACAAGCTGATCGCGGGACAGCGCGAAGGCATCGATCTCGCCGTTTTTCAGCAACGCGAATATCTCGTCAAAGGTCTGATACTCGATCACTTTCGCATTTTTCAGATGCGCCTTTGCGCCGCGCATGGTGGTGGTGTTGTATTCCACTGCGACCTTGACGCCGGGCTGATCGAGCTGCTGAAAATTCATAACTGGCGAGCCTGGCTTGACGATGTAGGTCGCATCGGTAACCTGATAGATCGGCCCGAACCCCATCCTGGTCATCCGCACGGCGTCCTGCGGCAGGAACGTCACATCCCAGGTGCCTTTCGCTGCATCGTCGGTGATCTGTCCGGAATTCTGGTACGCGACATATTCGACCGATACCCCGAGCTGCGCCGCCATCTCCCTGCCGAGATCGACCGGCACCCCGGAGAAACCTCCGGCTTCGTTCTTGTTGGACCAGAACGCACCGCCGGCCGAGCTGATCGCAATCGCCACCCGCAGCTTGCCGGTCGGCGCGATTTCGTCTTTCAGCGGATCGGCGCTCGCGGGGCTTGCCATCATGACAGCGAGCGCCAGAGCGAGACCGGCGAAGCGAGGCAATGATCGATCCAACATCGGATACTCCCTGATATCGGCCCGTTGATATCGGGCTTCATCCATCACTGTCGTCGATCGGGAGAAGTGTTGGAACCCAAATTTCCGGCCGAGCCGACAAATTTGTCAGGGCAGCGGATGCGGAAATCCCATCCTTGACGCCAGGCCGACTTAGGAGATGACCGAGCTATTGCCGCGTTCGCAAAATTGTTTCGGACGGCAGCTCGCCAAATGTTTCACGATAGTCTTTGGCAAAGCGGCTCGGGCTTGCAAAATTGCTCTGGAACGCCGCGACCGTGACGCTCACGCCGGGATCGCCTGACACAAGGAGCGCTCTTGCGTGCTTGAGGCGGACGGATTTGGCAAAGGCCATCGGCGAATAGCCTCGGCTGCGCTCGAACGCCCTGAAAATGGCACGCGCGCTGACGCCTGCCTCGGCCACCAGCCGCTCGATGCTGATCGCTTGCTGCCAGTGGGCTTCGATGAACTCCTCGACCCGGCGGACGATCCAGGACGCGGGCATGCTTTCCTGGCTCTCCAGCAGATGACTGAAGCTGTGGCGGCTCGCATAGAGAAACGCAATCTGCACCGCCTGCTCAAGCTCACGGCATACGGCCGCAGGCAATCGGGACGCCGTTGCGTTCAGTTGCTGGGCGAGAAAATGGATGAGGTGGCAAAGGCCTTGCGCATGAGGCTGGCCCGTCTCGATCGCGGCCTCGAACGTTATTGCGCCCTTCGGCTTGGCGCCCAGCAGCGCCGTCAACCGCAGCAGCAGCGCCTGATGGTCCAGGCGAAGCGTCAGCCTCTCATGGCCTGCCTCGCAAACCGTTCGCGAGGATAGCCCGGCCGGCGTAATGGCAATTTGGCGATCGCTGATGTCGGTGACGATACCGTAGGCGGTTGTGGTGGCGCGGCCCCTGAGCGCGATTTGAAGCCGGATGAAGTCGGTCGGAAAATGATCCATCGCCAGGTCGGCAGTGGTCGCGCCAAAGGCCAGACCCGGTCTCCTGAAGCCGAATGAGATTTACCCGCGCCTCGAAGTCTTCGGTACCGTTCAAGTCGACCCGGGCGGCGCCGAACAACGTCGATGCCAAATAGTCCAGCTCTTCAGGATTGGAAGTCCGAAACACCGGAAAACGATGCAATGGATCGGCTACAGCTTCAGGCATCATTGTCCGGCTGTGTGAGTTGAATGAGCGGGTTAAGGGGGTCATCCCCTCACGCAAATCTGTTCGCGGTTTTACCGGCGGTGTCTATCCGGGGTTTTACGGGAAGCGCCTGCTTGCCGCGCAGCACCGCCGCTCAAAAACGCCGCGACGCTCACGCCGTGCCAACACCAAGGATTGGAATCTTCAATTGAAGAAGATGAACGCTGCACGTCAGGATGGCAGGCGCAGGGCTGAAGACCGAGGATAGTGACGACGGCAAATTCAGATCTCTACCCGAAAGCCCACCTCGATAATGGCATCATGCGGAATTCTGAAGAAATCCGGTGCCCTGCTTGCGATCCGATTGAGAAACGAGAAGATCGAAAATGATATCGGATCCATCGCCGATCCCGCCTCGCGGCGAACGATCGTCTCATGCGCAATGTAATAATTCTTGTGATCGAGATCGGCATCGAACCCAAGCTTGTTGCAGTTGATCAGGCTAAGCGGGATGTCCGGCGTCTGCATGAATCCGAGCCTGACCTGAATTCGGTAGAAGCCGTGACTGAGACGGTCAACCGAATGGCGTTCATGAAACGGGACCCGCGGCCGGCGGTCCGGCACGAACGTCAATAGCACCACGGTTTCGTGCAGGACCCGGTTGTGCTCGATATGGCGCAGCAGCATCGGCGAGGCGCCGTGCTCGACTTTGGTCAGCCATACCCCCATCCCCGGGGCCCGGCCGATGCAGGCCTTGTCGGCGTAGTCGAGAAACTCCTTCAGCGGCATCGACATTTCCTGCAGGCGATGTCTGACCGCCGCCGAGCCCTTGCGCCAGGACAGCATCAGGACCGCGATCAGCCCGCCGACGATGAGCGGAAACCAGCCGCCTTCGATGATCTTGATCGAATTCGACACCAGGAAGGTGGCATCGATCGCGCCGAAGATCGCGATGACGGGGATCGCGACGCCTGGCGGCCATTGCCATCGCGAAACCGCCACCCGATAGAGCAGGATGGTGGTGATCAGCATGGTTCCGGAAACCGCGATGCCATAGGCGGCCGCCAGATTTTCCGACGACCTGAACAACAGGACGGTGAACAGCGTTCCGGCCATCAGCAGCCAGTTGGCGGCCGGGATATAGATCTGGCCGGCTTCATCCGCCGATGTCGGCACGATCCGCGCACGCGGGGACAGTCCCATCTGCATCGCCTGCCGCGTCAGCGAGAACACGCCGGAGATCAGCGATTGCGACGCGATGATGGTGGCGAGCGCCGCCAGCGCCACCATCGGGATCAGCGCCCAGCCGGGGGCCAGTTTGTAGAACGGATTGTCGGCAGCAGCCGGGTCGACAAGGATCAGCGCTCCCTGGCCGAAATAATTCAGGATCAGCGCCGGCAACACCAGCCCGAACCACGCCCTTCGAATCGCGGCCGGACCAACATGGCCCATATCGGCGTAAAGCGCCTCGCCGCCGGTCAGCGCCAGGAACACCGCGCCGATCACCGCGAACGACACGGTGGGGTCGGCTATCAGGAAACGCCCGGCATGCGCCGGATTGACCGCCTGCAGGATCGCCGGCGCCATCAGGATATTGGCCGCACCAAGCATCCCGATCACCACGAACCACACCACCATGACCGGACCGAACAGCTTGCCGATGCTTTCGGTGCCGCGGCGCTGGATCACGAACAGCCCGATCAGGATCGCCAGCGTGACCGGCACGATGAATTTTTCAAATCCCGGCGCGACCAGCTTGAGCCCTTCCATGGCGGAAAGCACCGATATCGCCGGGGTGATGACACCGTCGCCGTAAAGCAGCGAGGCGCCGATCACGCCGAGCAGGACCAGGATCGGCAGCCTGGCCCCTTCCGCGACCCGGTCGGCCGCGACCAGCGACAGCAAAGCCAGGATGCCGCCCTCGCCGTCGTAATCGGCGCGCAGGACGAAGATGACGTATTTCAGCGACACCATCACCATCAGCGCCCAGAAGATCAGCGAGACGATGCCGAGAACCTCGGCGGCGGCCGGGGCCGCATGGCCAATGCCTGACAGTGCAACCTGAAACGCGTAGAGCGGGCTGGTGCCGATATCGCCGTAGACGACGCCGAGCGCGGTCAGCGCCAGGAACGCCGGGCTGCCCGCGTGACGGAGGTAATTGGCGTGGTCGGAGACGGCACCTGGCTGGCTCGCAGCGTGACTCTGGACCGAGAGGCCAGCTGGGCCGCCGACCGGGGCACGCGATGGCATATCCATATGAACCTCACGGTGGACCACACGGTCTGCGCTCGCGGTTTTGCATTCAAGATTTAGGCCATGTCATCGGGGCTGGAAGGGCAGGACACGGCGCGGGGCGTGCAGCGAAGTCTCTTGTCACTTCAGCCATTCTTGATTTGGGTCAATTCGACTTGGCTATTCCCGCTGCAAACTTCGGTAAAACAATCAGCTCGGAATGACGAGGAGGCGAAAATGCTGAGGCGCGAGGGATTGCTTTCTTCGGCTGGCCGCGGCGTCGTAATGGCGACCATTGCAGTGCTGGTCGTCACGATGAGCGAGCCGCCGCTGGCCGTCGCCGGTTCGGCGGCCCCCGTCTCAAAGGGCGTTTCGGCCGCCGCGGCGAAGAGCGATGCCACGGATTTCAGCTCGGCCCGCCGTCGCCGCTACTATCGAGGTGGGGGCAGCGCCGCCGGACTCGCTTTCATGGGAATGGCGCTTGGAACCATCGCCGCGATCGCCGCCCAGCAACGGCGCGAGGACTATTACAACAGCTATGGCTACTATGATTATGGGCCGGGCTATTACGGCGGCGGACCGTATTATTATGGCGGTGGGCCTTATTATTACGGCCGCCGCTATTATTATCGGCCCTACTGACGCGTCCGGGCCGCGCCACGGACGAACCGGGCAACGACCAACAATCTTCACGACGGGAGCGACGCACATGGCTGACGAGAACAAGGGTTCACCGTTCGGCGAATTTGGCAAAATGCCGAGCTTCGACTTCACCAAGCTGATGAAAGATTTCAAGTTGCCGGAAGTCGATCTCGCAACGATCATGGATCGTGAAAAGAAGAATATCGAAGCCCTGACCGAGGCGAATCGTGTCGCGTTCGAAGGCTGGCAGGCGCTGGTTCACCGACAGGCCGAGATTTTGCAGGAATCGATCAAGCGGGCCGTCGGCACCGTGCAAGGAGAGGATGCGGGCAAACAGCGCATGGAGCTGGCGTCGCACGCGTTCGAGACCGCGCTCTCCAATATGCGCGAACTGGCCGAGATGGCAGCCAAATCCCAGAAGGATGCGTTCGAGGTCATTCGCAAGCGCGTCGAAGAAAATCTTGCGATGCTCCGTAACCCCGGAACCGACAAATAGAATAGGCTCGCATCCCGCAACTTTCCGCGCTCCCGCATCGCGCAAGCGATTCCGGCCGATCCTTCGTATCTCGCTAGCAAACGACAGTCGCTGGCGCGGGACCTAAACATGACACGTGATGCACTGGCGGGAGGAATCACTCAGCCGGATTCGGCACCATCGCAGGCACCCTGATCTCGGTCGGCAGGATGATGGCGGCGGCGATCACCAGCAAACACAGCCCCGCGAACGCATGCAGCATGGTGACAAAACCGCCCTGCTCGTACAGCCACGCCACCAGACCGACGGACGCGCCGGCGGCAGTGAAGCCGATGAAATAGCGCACCGCATAGGCGCGCGAGCGCCATTCCTCGCTGGTGTATTTGCCGACCATGGCATCGTTGACCGTGACCTGGCCGAACGCGCCCATCACGATGCCGATCGCGGCGATGATCAGCGGCAGGTTCGACAGGGTGGCTGCCAGATACAAAAACGGCGCCAGCATGAACGACAGCGGCAGGGAGACCGCTTTCAGCGAATAGCGGTCGATCAGCTTGCCGATGGTGTATTGCGTCATCGCGCCGAACACATAGACGCAGGCCGCGATCACGCCCAACAGCGCCGGGCTCCTGGTCAGATCAACCAAACGCTCGGCAAAGAGTTTTGGCAGCGCCACCGTCACCGCATTGAATGTAGTGGACACCGCGAGCACCACGATCAGCAGCGCCACGATCACCCGCCACATGTCGCTCTTTGCCACCCGCGCCTGCGCCGCCGCCTGCTTGAAGCCGGAACGATCTTCATGCATCACGGTCCACGCGAAGACGAGGCCGATCAGGATGGTGACGAGGCCCGGAATGATGAAGGCCCAGCGCCAGCCGAGATACTGGCCGACCACGCCGGTGACCAGCGCCGACGACGCGACGCCGAGATTGCCCCAGACGCCGTTCAGCCCCATCTCGCGGCCGAGCCGGTCGGCATAGGACACGATCATCGCGGTGCCGACGGGATGATAGATCGACGCGAACAGGCCGATCGAAAGCAGCGCAGCGCCGAGCTGCAGGGGCGTCTGCACCAGCCCAACCGCGATCATCGAGGCGCCGATGCCTGCAAAGAAGATCACCATCATATGGCGGCGGCTCCAGCGATCTCCGAGCCAGCCCGTCAGCAGCGATCCCGCCCCGAAGGCGACGAAGCCAGGGGTAGCGTAAGGCAACAGCTCCGAATAGGCCATGCCAAGCGCCGGCCCCATCACGATCACCGCGGCTGCGAAGATCAGCATCGAATAATGGTCGATGAAATGGGCGGCGTTGACGAAACCGATCACCCGGGCCGGGCTGTTCATGGCAAATCCTCAAATCGTTTGAATTAGGTTATATGTCGTTGTCCTGACGGGATGTGGCCAATGACTATCGTCGAAACGCCAATCGCTGCCATCATAGGCGGACACCACCGCGCGACCGGGGACGGCATCCATCTGGTGGCGCGGAATTACCGGAAAGGCGTCCGGCTCGACACCCACATGCACCGCGAGGCGCAACTTGTGTACGCGGCACGCGGCACCATGCAGGTCACCACGCCGAAGGGGCGCTGGCTGGTGCCGCCGGATCGCGCGGTGTGGGTGCCGGCAAAGCTCGAACATGCCATCGACGTGCTGGCGGACATCGAGATGCGGACGCTGTATTTCGATCTGGCTTGGCTCAAGCGCGAGGAGCGCAGCGAGAGTCTCAAGTCCGAATTCGTGGTGCGGGTCTCGCGGCTGCTGCACGAAACAATCCTCGCGCTGTTCGATGGCCGCGACCACTCCGACCGCACCTCGCTTCTGGTCAGGTTGGCGATGCTCGAGCTGCATCACGCCGAGGATTCCGACAACCTTCATTCCGCTGCCGCAGGAGCCACGCTGCCGGCGCGCGGCCGACATCGTGCTTGGCGACCCCACGGGATCGCACGAGATCGAAACGCTGGCGCGCGAGGTCGGCACCTCGGCGCGGACGCTGTCGCGGCTGTTTTCGTCGGAGACGCAATTGAGCTTCAAGAGCTGGTGCCAGCGCGCGCGCATTGCGGCTGCGATCGAAAGACTGTCGATGGAGGCCGATGTCTCGGTCAAGCAGCTGGCTTCCGATCTCGGCTATGCCAGCGTGCCGGCGTTCTCGCATGCCTTCCGGCAGGTCACGGGCAGGACGCCGACGGAGTTTTCGGAGGCGAAGTGAGGCGCGTATCGGCCGTGACGGATATTGAGCCGCCGCCTCAGAAGGGGCTGTCGTTACCCGCGAAAGCGGGTAATCCAGTAAACGCTAGCGATTACTGGATGCCCCGCTTTCGCCGGGCATGACACCCTCACTGAGGCATGATCGTTTTTTGCGCTTCACGCCCGCTTGATTGTGATCCGCGCCGCCTTAAATCCATGTAACAATCGCGCCCGGGCTGGATTCGTACCGTCGACATGAGCAGCAACGCCTTTTTCTCGGACCTGTTGACCTCGATTTCCGAGCGGGGCCGCACGCTGCTTCGGCGCGTCGGGTCATCCGAAACCAAACCGGATGGCGACGAGCTGATCGCGTTGTGCGAGGCGCTGCTGTCGGGCCGGGGCGAGGCCTCCGGCACCGCGATGGCACGCGAGGTTCTCGACCGCTACCACCATCTCGACGAGGCCGAGCGGCTCGCGTTCTTCGAAACCCTGGCGCGCAAATTCGGCCCGGACCGCGAAAAGCTGGCGCAGGCGATCGAGAGCTGGCGCGCGCAGCCGAACGACGCCGACGCCAGCGACCTGCACTTTGCCTCCGAGCCGCGGCGGCAGGAACTGATCCGGCGCCTGAACCGCGCGCCCGGCGGCACCAGCGAGCTGGTGGCGATGCGCGCCGATCTGCTTCACCTCATGAACGGCCACAAGGACCTTGCCGCGCTCGACCGCGACGTCGTGCACTTGCTGTCGTCATGGTTCAACAGGGGGTTTCTCGTGTTGCGCAGGATAGACTGGTCGACACCCGCGAATATCCTGGAACAGATCATCCGCTATGAGGCGGTGCACGAGATCCGCGACTGGGACGATCTGCGCCGCCGCATCGACCCGGCGGACCGGCGCTGCTATGCGTTCTTCCATCCGGCGCTGGTCGACGAGCCGCTGATCTTCGTCGAGGTGGCGCTGACGGAACAGATTCCGGGCGCGATCGCGCCGCTGCTGGCCGAGGACCGCAAGCCGGTGCCGATCGAGCGCGCCCGCACCGCGGTGTTCTATTCGATCTCCAACACCCAGCGCGGCCTCGGGGGGATTTCCTTCGGCAGCTTCCTGATCAAGCAGGTGGTCGAGGAATTGCGGCGCGAATTGCCCAAGCTTGAAAATTTCGTGACGCTGTCGCCGGTGCCGGGCTTCATGCAATGGCTGAAACAGGCCGACGATGTTCCGGTCACCGAGGAGGACCGCGCGCTGCTCAACCATCTCGATGAACCGAACTGGTTCGAGAATGCGGAACTGGCAGCGCAACTGCGGGCGCTGCTCGAACCGCTCGCGGCCTATTATTTCCTGAAAGCGCGCACGCCGAAAGGCCGGCTGATCGATTCGGTGGCGCGGTTCCATCTCGGCAACGGCGCGCGGCTGGAGCGGATCGACTGGCTCGGCGATCTCTCGCCGAAAGGCTTGCGCGAATCCGCCGGCATCATGGTCAACTACCTCTATCGCCTCGAGGATATCGAGAAGAACCACGAGGCCTACGCCAATCAGGGCGAGGTCGCCGCTTCCAGTGCGGTGAAGAAGTTGCTGAAGAGCGAAGGGCGAAGATTATTGGATATGCGGCTGTCGTAGGCCACTTCGTCGTCATTCCCGGCATGCCTGCGAAGCAGGCAACCCGGAATCCGCAAAGTCCCGATGTGCAATTGCACATCGACGGTTCGCGTTTTGCAACGCGCCCCGGAATGACTCGCAGTTCATAACTCACACCGCCAGCGCCTTCATCTCCGCGTAGAGATCGGATTTTCCCTCAAAGCCGATGCCCGGCAGATCCGGCATGGTGATGTGGCCGTTCTCGACGCGGACGCCGTCGGGAAAACCGCCATAGGGCTGGAACAGGTCGGGATAGCTCTCATTGCCGCCGAGGCCGAGACCGGCGGCGATGTTCAGCGACATCTGATGGCCGCCATGCGGAATGCAGCGGCTTGGCGACCAGCCCTGGTTTTGCAGCACCTCGAGCGTGCGCTGATATTCGCACAGTCCATACGACAGCGCGCAGTCGAATTGCAGCCAGTCGCGATCCGGCCGCATCCCGCCATAGCGAAGCAGATTGCGCGCGTCCTGGTGGCTGAAGAGATTTTCGCCGGTCGCCATCGGCCCGGGATAGAATTCCGCCAGCGCCGCCTGCAACTGGAAATCCAGGGGATCGCCGGCCTCCTCGTACCAGAACAGCGGGTAGTCGCGCAGCATTTTTGCATAGGCGATTGCGGTCTCCAGATCGAAGCGGCCGTTGGCATCGACGGCGAGCTGCGCCTGGTTGCCGATTTCCTCCAGCACCGCCTCGATGCGCTTGCGGTCTTCCGCGATCGGCGCGCCGCCGATCTTCATCTTGACGACGGTGTAGCCGCGATCGAGATAGCCGCGCATCTCGCCGCGCAGCATCGACAGGCCCTTGCCGGGATAATAATAGCCGCCGGCGGCATAGACGAACACGCGCGGATTGGGGTTGCGCCCGTGGCGTTCGGCGAGCAATCGAAACAGCGGCTTGCCCGCGATCTTCGCCACCGCATCCCACACCGCCATGTCGATGGTGCCGACCGCCACCGAACGTTCGCCATGTCCGCCCGGCTTTTCGTTCGACATCAAGATCGCCCAGATCTTGTCCGGATCGAGATTGCCGCCGGCCTCATCGAGCAAGCTTTGGGGATCGGCTTCCAGCAGGCGCGGGGCAAAACGTTCGCGGATCAACCCGCCCTGCCCGTAACGGCCGTTGGAATTGAAGCCGTAGCCGACCACGCGCTTGCCGTCGCGCAACGACATCGGTGACGACGGCGACCAGGCTCGTCGTCATCTTGGTGAAGTCGATATAGGCGTTGCGGATGGGCGAGGAGATCGGCTTTGTCACCTCGCGGACGTCGACGATACGGACGGACATGGCTTTGGCTTTCGCGTAATGAACTATCTCTTCGTCATGCCCGGCCTTGTGCCGGGCATCCACGTCTTAACGGTGTTGCAACGAGAAAGGCGTGGATGGCCGGGACAAGCCCGGCCATGACGACTTTCCATTGGCTGCATTTCGAGTCCGGCTCTTAGGACGTGCTCTTGTCTCGAAAGTAAGGCTCCACCGGGCCGTGAACCTTTAACGTGAGCGGGTTGCCGTAGCGATCCCTGGCGTTGCCGGCGGTGACGCGGACCCAGCCCTCGCTGACGCAATATTCCTCGACGTTGGTTTTCTCGACGCCCTTGAAGCGAATGCCGACATCGCGCGCCAGCACCGCTTCATTGTAGTAGGGGCTCTTCGGGTCGGTCGACAGCCGATCCGGCAGTTGGTCGGACGATGGGTCACCCTTGGCGTCGTTGTTCTCGTTCACAGCAAGGCCTCGATTTCCTTCCTCAGACCTTCCGGGGTCGCAGTCGGCGCATGCCGCGCCACCACCTTGCCCGAACGATCGACCAGGAATTTGGTGAAATTCCATTTGATCGACGGTCCCAATAGCCCGGATTTTTCGCCCTTCAAATATTGATAGAGCGGATGCGCGCTACCGCCATTGACGTCGATCTTGGCGAACATCGGAAAGCTGATGGCATACTTGTTGCTGCAGAATTTTTCGATCTGCGCGGCGTCGCCGGGTTCCTGGCTTCCGAACTGGTTGCAGGGAAAACCGAGCACCGAAAAGCCGCGCGGGCCAAGTTCCCTTTGCAGCGCTTCCAGCCCCTTATATTGCGGGGTGAACCCACACGCGCTCGCGGTGTTGACGATCAGGAGCACCTGGCCCTCGAACCGCCTGAGCGGAACCTCCTCGCCGGCGAGCGACCTTGCCGTGAAATCGTATATGCCAGCCATTTTGTCTCTTTCCGCCTGATCCACTTACCTGACGGGATCGATCGGTGCCGTCGGCGTTCCGCCGGCCTCGATCGCCTCGCCCGCCAGCAGGCAGAGATCCTCGCGGTATCGGCCGGAAACGACCTGGACGCCGACGGGAACCCGCCCCACCAGTCCGGTGGAGACCGTTAGCGCAGGCAGGCCCATGAAGGGAATGGCAATCTGGGCGAGCTGCGCCCGCCATACCCGGGCAAACGAGGCGTCGTCGCGCATATCGAGGCCGTCGGGAAACGGCAGTTCGCCCGAGACCGGCATCAGGAGAACCGAATAGGTTTCGAAGAACTGCAGCCATTGCCGCGTCAAGGTCGCCCGCCGCGTCAAGGCTCTTGAAAACGCGGCCGCGTCGAATGGAAAAACTTTTGTCTTGTTGCCGCGCAGGCAGGCCAGCGCGCCGGGATCGCCTTCGCGCTCGGCGGCGGCGAGCTGCGCCTCATAGCCATCGCCGAGCCACAATTTGGTCTGGAGGTCCGCGGCCTCACGCAGCGGCGGCGTTGTTTCGATCTCTTCGACCGTCCATCCGGCGCGCCCGAGACGCTTGCCCGCGTCCGCGACGGCCGCCTTCACTTCCGCTGATGTCTCGAGACCATCCGGCTGAAGACACAGCGCAGCCCGCTTCGGCATCGGCGGCCCTTCCAGTGGCGCCGGCACCCACCAGGGATCGCGCACGTCTTTGCCGGACATCGCGGCAAGCGCGATCCGGAGATCGCCGATGGTGCGCGCGAGCGGACCGGATACCGCCGAGATCTGCGGCCCGATGGTGCGCTCGGGCAGCGCTGCATTGAAGGCCGCGATACGGCCGACGGTCGGCCGCAGGCCGTGAACGCCGCAGGCATAAGCGGGATAGCGGATCGATCCCGCAATATCGGTGCCGTGCGCGATATGCCCGATGCCCGCCGCGACCGCCGCGCCTGCGCCGCCGGACGAGCCGCCGGGCGTGATACTCGCATCGCGCGGATTTTTGGTGTCGCCATGGACCAAATTGGTCGTGAACCAGCGGTAGGAAAACGCCGGGCAGTTGGTGCGCCCGAGAATCACCGCGCCCGCTTTACGCAGATTGTCGATCACCGGACTGTTGCTCACGGCGATGACGTCGCGCTGCAGTTTCAGGCCGTTGGTAGTGGCAAACCCTTCCTGGTCGATATTGACCTTGACGGTGACGGGCACGCCCGCCAGCGGACCAAGGTCCTTTTTCGCCGCGATCGCCGCATCGATGGCTGCGGCCTGCGCCAGCACATCGGCCGGACGGTGATCGACCACGGCGTTGATCGCGGGGTTGACCGCATCGAGCCGTGCCAGCGCCGCGGATGCCGCCTCTTTCGCCGATACCTTTTTCGATTTGATCAAGGCGGCGATTTCTTTAGCCGACAGACGCCAGAGGTCTTGCATTGCTCACTCCATTTAACGCTCGCTTGTAGCGCTGTGTCGCAATGGTTGTCGATGATATCCGCTCAGCCGATCATTCCGGGTCGTGCCGCAGGCACGAACGCGGAATCTCGATGTCGTCTTGTGTGCCCGGCACGTCGGGATTCCGGGTTCGCGCTTTTGGCGCGCCCCGGAATGACTGCGTGTGATGGTTAGTGTCTTGTGACCGGCTCGTCGGGAAAGTCGAGAATCGCTTCGGTGAAGGGAAACTCCAGCACGATCTCGCCGGCGGCGTCGGTCACTTCGAGGATCGCATTCAACAGGCCGCTCTCGGCGCCTTCGCTCCTCAGCAATTCCTGGATCATCGCCCGCGCAACTTCCCAGGCGCGATCGGGATCGCGCAGCTCCTCGCCCTCGGGATCGGCGATCAGCTCATCGCCGATCCGGGTGTTGAAGAAATACCGCGGCATGGGTGAAAATCCGTTTTCGGTCGAGGTCCCAGCTAACTGAGGAACCTGGCAATACCTTCCCGAGATGCCAGTTTGGACCGGTTCAGCGGGTTTTTGGTTTGACGCCCGGCCGCAAAACAACGTGAACTTATTTTGCAGTGCAGCATGGAAACATAGGGTTTATGGCCAAAGATTTCACTGGCGAACTTTTCAATCCCGTTTAGTTTGTCGCGAGGGCGGAATTCGTCCGGTTAGCAAGGAGACCAAAATGGCCTGGAAGACCCCGAAGAATCGTCGAAGTGCCGGTCGGCATGGAAATCAACATGTATGCGTGCGCCGCCCGCAAGTAAGCGGCAGCGATAGCTTCACGTTTTAACGCAGGTGGACCTCCAGGCGTGACACGTTCCTGATCGCGGGATCGTGGCCATGCCGGTGTCCACCTTCGAAGCTTTCCGAAGATCGAAGTTCGAATACTGAACTTCGAATATCTAGGTTTTGGAATCTCCAGGAGACGGATCATGCTTCGCGTCGTCGTCCTGGGCGCCGCGGCAGGTGGTGGCGTTCCGCAATGGAATTGCGGATGTGCGGTTTGCCGAAAAGCGCGTAGCGGACATCCCGAGCTTCGAAGCACGCAAGCCTCGATCGCGGTCAGCGCCGACGGCGAGCACTGGTTTCTGATCAACGCCTCTCCCGATCTGCGCCAGCAACTGACCGCGACGCCGCAGCTTCACCCCAAGGCCGGAAAGCTCCGGCACAGTCCGATCTCGGGCGTGATCCTGACCAACGGCGAGATCGATGCGGTCGCAGGCCTGCTGTCGATGCGCGAAGGCTGGCCATTCACGATCTATGCGCACGAGAAGGTGCTTGCGATCCTCAAGACCAACAGCATCTTCAATGTGCTGAGCGAGAAGAATGTCCGGCGCGCTGCCGATCGAAGTGGACCGTGCGTTCGAACCGGCCTCGCCCGACGGCACGCCGTCCGGCATCGAGATCGTGCCGTTCGAGGTTCCCGGCAAGGGCGCCTGGTATCTGGAGGGCAAGGTCCACCCTGGCGGCAATGGCGGCGCCGGCGACACGCTCGGGCTCCGGATTGGCGACAAAGCGACGGGCAAGTATTTCTACTTTCTCGCCGCCTGCGCCTCTGTTTCCGACGATCTCAAGGCCCGGCTTGCCGGCGCTCCCTTGATCTTCTTCGACGGCACGGTGTGGCGCGACGACGAGATGATATCAGCCGGCCTCGGCACCAAGACCGGGCAAAGCATGGGACATATCGCGATGTCGGGCGATGATGGTGCGATCGGAAGCCTGGCCGGCCTTGATATCGGCCGGAAAATATTTCTGCATATCAACAATTCCAATCCGGCGCTGCTGCACGATTCCGCGGAGCGCAAGATGGCCGAGCATGCGGGATGGCAAATCCCCGCCGATGGAACGGAGATCACCCTGTGAACGTGATGGCCCAGAACGCGATGAAACCGGACGGAATGACGGCCTTTTCGCGCGGCAACAGCGCGCCCTTGAACAGTGCCGCAGAACTGGAAGCGGCGCTCCGCCATATCGGCGCGGTGCGCTACCACAATCTGCATCCGTTCCACCGGCTGCTGCACGGCGGCAAGCTGAACAAGGGACAGGTGCAGGCCTGGGCCTTGAACCGCTATTATTACCAGAGCACGATCCCGATCAAGGACGCGGTGGTGATCTCGCGCTTCCGCGACCGCGCCACCCGGCTCGAATGGCGGCACCGGATCGAGGACCATGACGGCGATGTCGGCACCGAAGGCGGCATCGAGCGCTGGCTCAAGCTGACCGAAGGTTTCGGGCTCGACAGCGCCTATGTGGAATCCACCGAAGGCATTCTTCCCGCGACGCGCTTTGCGGTGGAGGCCTATGTGCACTACGTCCGCGACAAAAGCCCGCTCGAGGCCATCGCTTCCTCGTTGACGGAACTGTTCGCGCCGAACCTGCATGAGGAGCGAATCTCGGGAATGCTGGCGCATTACGATTTCGTCAATCCCGATATCATGAGCTATTTCAGCCGGCGCCTGACCCAGGCGCCGCGCGATGCCGGCTTCGCGCTCGACTATGTCAAGACCCATGCCAGGACGCCGGCGGAGCGCGAGGCGGTCTGCAACGCGCTGCTTTTCAAGACCAATGTGCTATGGGTTCAGCTCGACGCGCTGTATCATGCCTATGTCGAGGGCCACGTACCGCCGGGCGCTTTTGTTCCCAAGGAAATGTAGCGAAACATCAGAGGCGAAGCGATGGCGGGCCGCAGCCGCAACATCAGTGTCAGCGAGGCCAGCCGGCCGGTTCTGCCGCGCCACGCCAGGCTGAAGTTCGACGAGACCAGGCAGGTCTGGGTCATCCTGGCGCCGGAACGCGTGCTGGCGCCGGACGAGATCGCGGTAGAAGTGCTTAAGCTTTGCGACGGCGTCCGCAGCGTGGCGGCGATGATCGATCAGCTCGCCGCGAAATACGCAGCCGAGCGCGACGCGATCGCCACCGACGTGATCGCCATGCTGCAGGATCTCGCCGACAAGGGATTCCTCACGGAGGCGCGCGAGAAGACATCATGAGCCCGACATTGACCGATGCCCATGTTGTGGCCAGCGATCCCTCGGACGGGCTCGCGGTACTGGAGAGCCGCGGCTCGACGGCGGAGACATTCGGGATACCGCTCGCGGTGCTTGCCGAACTGACGCATCGCTGTCCGCTGCAATGCCCCTATTGCTCCAATCCGGTTGAACTGGAGCGCAGCGGCAGCGAACTGACGACCGGGGAATGGAAGAAAGTCCTCACGGAGCTCGCCGAAATCGGCGTGCTGCAGATCCATTTCTCCGGTGGCGAGCCCACCGCGCGCAAGGATCTGGTCGAGCTGGTACAGCACGCCAGCGATGTCGGCCTGTATTCCAATCTCATCACGTCGGCGGTACTGGTGACGCGCGAAAAGCTATCCGCGCTGGCCGATGCCGGGCTGTGCCACGTGCAGATCAGTTTCCAGGGCAACGAGCCCGTGGTCGCCGACCGGGTTGCCGGTTTCAAGGGCGCGCATGCCAAAAAGATCGAAGTCGCGAGGTGGACGCGCGAACTCGATCTGCCGCTGACGGTGAACGCCGTCATGCATCGCCAGAACCTGTTCCAGCTGCCGGATATCATCCAGATGGCGGTCGATCTCGATGCCGACCGGCTCGAGGTCGCCAATGTGCAGTATTACGGCTGGGCGCTGAAGAATCGCGCGGCGCTGATGCCGACCGTCGCGCAGATCGAGGAGACCAGCCGCATCGTCGAGGAAGCGCGGGCGCGGCTGAAAGGCGTGCTCGCCATCGACTTTGTGGTGCCGGATTATTACGCGCTGCGGCCGAAGAAATGCATGGGCGGCTGGGGCCGGCAATTCTTCAACATTTCGCCGGCGGGCAAGATCCTGCCCTGCCACGCCGCCGAAACCATCACCGGATTGGAATTCGAATCGGTGCGGTCAAATCATTCGATCGCCTGGATCTGGCAGAATTCCGAAGCCTTCAACCGCTATCGCGGGACGGGGTGGATGCCGGAGCCGTGCAAGAGCTGCGAGTTCAGGGAAGTCGACTTCGGCGGCTGCCGCTGCCAGGCCTTCGCGCTGACCGGCGATGCCGGCAATACCGATCCGGCCTGCACGCTGTCGCCGATGCACGAGCAGATCTTCAAGCTGGCCGAAGCCGAGTCGGCAGCCGACAACACCCGTTTCATCTATCGCAATTTTGCGGGTGGCACGCCCGAGACGGGCGGCGACCATGGCGCCTGACGCCGACGCCGGCAAGTCGACCGCACGCTCCGATCCGTTCGCCCCGCTGACCTCGCAATTGCTGCCGGTCGGCGACGGCCACGAGATCTATGTCGAAAGCGTTGGCCGCGCCGACGGCATCCCGGCGGTCTATCTGCACGGCGGGCCCGGCAGCGGCTGCCAGCCCGATCACCGGCGGCTGTTCGATCCGGAGCGCTTTCACGCCATCCTGTTCGATCAGCGCGGCGCCGGCCGCAGCCGTCCCAAGGGCCGCCGCGAAGACAATACGCTGCCGCACCTGATCGCCGACATGGAAATCATCCGCGAGAAATTCGGCATCAAGCGCTGGATGATCGTCGGCGGCTCGTGGGGCGCGACGCTGGCGCTGGCCTATGCAGAGGCCCACCCCGACCGGGTGACGGGTATCGTCCTGCGCGCGACCTTCCTCGGCACCCGCAGCGAGCTCGAAGGCGCATTTCTCGACGCGCTGCCGCGCTTCCATCCCGATCTCAGCGATGATTTTGTCAATGTGCTGCCGGCGGAGGAGCGTGGGCAGTTGCTCGATGCTTACTGGCGCCGCATCCTCGATTCCGATCCCAAGGTGCACGGCCCGGCCGCGCGCGCCTGGCATGACACCGAACGGATCCTTTCCGAACTCACCACGGGGCGTGTCAGGCTCGATCCCGCGGCGCTAGAACTCGACGCGGGCGCTGCCCACCACGCCATTCATGGAAGCGCATTATTTCCACAATGATTGCTTCATGAGGCCAGGACAGCTTTTGGCGGAGGCCGACAGGCTGAAGAACATTCCCGGCCTGATCGTGCAAGGCCGCTACGATCTGTTGTGTCCGCCAACAACCTCGCATGCGCTTTGCGCAGCGTGGCCCGATTCCGAAGTTCGCCTGATCGAGGGCGCCGGCCATTCGCTGTACGATCCCGGCATCCGCGATGCCGTGATGCGGGCAATCTCGGATCTGGCCTCGGAGATTACCGGATAGGGACGCATCGAAAGATGCCGCTCGCCGGAAAGGGAATGCTGCTGACGTCGATGGACATCGATCCCTCGGACGAAGCCGACTTCAACCGCTGGTACGACCGCGAACACCTCGAGGAGCGCGTCGCCATCGACGGCTTTCTCGAGGCGCGGCGCTATGTCGCGCACCAAGGCTCCCCGAAATATCTCTGCCTGTATTCGACCGCGACCTTCGATGTGCTCGACAGTCCGGCCTATCGCAAAGCCCTCGCCAGTCCAACCGATTGGTCGAAGGCGACCATGGCGCGTTTCAAGAACATGATTCGCGCGGTCGCGCGCATCACCATCAGCCGCGGCAAGGGCCGCGGCGCGGCGCTCGGCATCATCCGCCTTCGCCCGGCGGCCGGCGGCGAAGAGAGTTTGCGCGCGGCACTGCGGGAAAAACTCGATCCGGAAATGTCGGACGGAATCATATCGATGCATCTGATCGAGAGCGATCCGGCACTATCGCGTCCGATATCGGACGATCCCGCTGTTCCCAATCCCGGCGCCGGCGACTGGTTTGTGCTGATCGACGGAACGCATGTGACCGCGATTTCCGCCGCCGTTACACGTTTCAACGCCACACCGCTCGCGTCGGGAATAAAGGTGTCGGCGGGGACCTATAATCTGATGTGGGATCTGGCGAGATGCGACCTTGCGTTGTCCTGAATCAAGGCGTGAGCCGGAGAGGACGATATGGTGCAGTGCCACATTACACATAAGGAGCGTGATGACATTAACGTTATGTTGCCTCCGCCGGTGAAAGCCGGCGATCAAGCAAAAATGGCTTTGTGGATCATGTCGAATGGCTCTAATAAGATAACCCCATGATCCAATTCGAAAACCGCAAGAATGCCATCTGAGCGTTCGCCAGGAAAAAATAAGGCCGCGTTATTCTTGCGATAGCGCGGACAAGGTAGGAATGAAACCGACTGATATTTCGGCGCCCGACTATTTTCACAAAGTGGTCGATTGCCAGTGGGCCTGTCCAGCACACACGCCTGTTCCGGAATACATCCGCTTGATCGCCGAAGGCCGCTATAGCGACGCCTACATGATCAATTGGAGATCGAACGTGTTTCCCGGAATCCTGGGACGCACCTGCGATCGCCCGTGCGAGCCGGCCTGCCGCCGCGGCCGCGTCGAGGAAACCCCGGTCGCGATCTGCCGGCTGAAGCGCGTCGCCGCCGATTTCAAGGACGACGTCAAAGGCCGCATGCCGCGGCCGTCGGCGAAAAACGGCAAGCGGATCGCGATCGTCGGCGGTGGCCCCGCTTCGCTCACGGTGGCCCGCGACCTCGCGCCGCTCGGTTATCACTGCGTCGTGTTCGATTCCGATCCCAAGGCGGGCGGCATGATGCGGACGCAGATTCCGAAATTCCGGCTGCCTGATTCGGTGATCGACGAGGAAACCGATTACATCCTCAATCTCGGCATCGAGTTCAGAGGCGGCCAGCGCATCGACAGCCTGAAGGGGCTGTTGGCTGAAAACTACGACGCGATCTTTGTCGGCTCCGGCGCGCCGCGCGGCCGCGAGCTCGACATTCCCGGCCGCAAGGAAGCAGCCGGCCATATTCACATCGGCATCGACTGGCTCTCCAGCGTGTCGTTCGGCCACACCGACAAGATCGGCAAGCACGTAATCGTGCTTGGCGGCGGCAATACTGCGATGGACTGCTGCCGCACCGCGCGCCGTCTCGGCGGCGAGGACGTCAGGGTGATCGTGCGTTCCGGCTTCGAGGAGATGAAGGCCTCGCCCTGGGAGAAGGACGACGCCCTCCACGAGGACATTCCGATCCTCAATTTCATGGTGCCCGTCGCCTTCACCCACGAAAACGGCAAGCTCACCGGCGTCACCTTCCAGAAGGTGAAGGCCGAATACGATGCGGCGGGACGGCGCAACCTGGTGCCGACGGGCGAACGCGACCAGACCATCGAATGCGACGACGTATTGGTGGCGGTCGGCCAGGAAAATGCCTTTCCCTGGATCGAGCGCGACTGCGGCGTCGAATTTGACAAGTGGAACATGCCCAAGGTCGACGCCAAGACCATGGGATCGACCAACCCGAAAGTGTTCTTCGGCGGCGATGCCGCCTTCGGCCCGAAAAACATCATCTGGGCGGTAGCGCACGGTCACGACGCCGCACTTTCGATCCACCAGCTTCTCTCCGGCGAAGACATCACCGAACGTCCGCTTCCCGAGGTGCAGATCTCGTCGCAGAAGATGGGCATCCACGAATGGAGCTACGACAACGACATCTCCGCCGACCAGCGCTACAAGGTGCCACATCGCGACAAGGTGATCGCGCTGAAGGACATCCGCGCCGAGGTCGAGCTCGGCTATGACGTCAAGCTCGCGCTCGGCGAGGCGCGGCGCTGCCTGAACTGCGACATCCAGACCGTGTTCACCGCACCGTTGTGCATCGAGTGCGACGCCTGCGTCGATATCTGCCCGATGGACTGCATCACCTTCACGGAGAATGGCGAGGAAGCCGATCTGCGAGCGCGCCTGAAGGCGCCCTCGCCGCATCTCGACCAGGACCTCTATGTCGCCGACGGCCTCAAGACCGGGCGGGTGATGGTGAAGGACGAAGACGTCTGCTTGCATTGCGGCCTGTGCGCCGAACGCTGCCCCACCGGCGCCTGGGACATGCAGAAATACCTAATCGATATGACCCACGCAGGAACATCATGCCCGTCCAAACGCCGATCAGCAGCGTAAACGACTTCGTCGTCCGCTTTGCCAACGTCAACGGCTCGGGTTCGGCAAGCGCCAACGAACTGTTCGCGCGCTCGATCCTGCGCCATGGCGTGCCGGTCTCGCCGCGCAACATCTTCCCCTCCAACATCCAGGGCCTGCCGACCTGGTACGAGGTGCGGGTGACCGAGGACGGCCATCTCGGCGCCCGCGGCGGCGTCGACATGATGGTGGCGATGAACCCGCAGACCTGGGACAGGGACATCGCCGCGATCGAGCCCGGCGGCTATTTGTTCTACGACTCGACCAAGCCGATGCCGTCGTCGAAATTCCGCGCCGACATCACCGTGATCGGCGTGCCGCTGACCGCCATCACCAACTCCACCTATAAAGACCCGCGCCAGCGCCAGCTTTTCAAGAACATCATCTATCTCGGCGCGCTGTGCGCGCTGCTCGAGATGGACCCCAAGCTCGTCGAGCAACTGATCGGCGAACAGTACAAGGGCAAGGAAAAGCTGTTGTCGTCGAACGTCCACGCGCTGCATCTCGGCCGCGACTGGGCGCTGCAAAATCTCAAATGCCCGATCGGCCTGCGGGTCAGGAAAGCCGACAAGGTCGGCGACCGCATTTTCATCGAGGGCAACAGCGCGGCTGCGCTCGGCGCGGTCTATGGCGGCGCCACGGTTTGTGCCTGGTATCCGATCACACCGTCATCTTCGCTCGCCGACGCCTTCGGCAGCCATTGCAAGAAGCTGCGGCACGATCCCGAAACCGGCAAGGCGAAATACGCGATCGTGCAGGGCGAGGACGAACTGGCCTCGATCGGCATCGTGATCGGCGCGTCGTGGAACGGCGCGCGCGCCTTCACCGCCACTTCCGGCCCCGGCATTTCGCTAATGCAGGAGTTCATCGGCCTGTCCTACTTCGCCGAAATCCCGGCCGTGATCATGAACGTGCAGCGCGCCGGGCCATCGACCGGCATGCCGACGCGCACCCAGCAATGCGACATCATCGCCTGCGCCTACGCTTCCCACGGCGACACCAAGCATGTGCTGCTGTTTCCGGAAGACCCGGCCGAGGCTTTTGAATTTGCAGCCCAAGCCTTCGATCTCGCCGAACGCCTGCAGACCACGATCTTCGTCATGCTCGATCTCGACATCGGCATGAACCATCGGCTCAGCCGTCCGCTGAAATGGGATGATTCCAGGCAATACGACCGCGGCAAGGTGATGACGGCGGAGATGCTGGAGGAAGGCCGCGATTTCGGCCGCTATCTCGACGTCGACGGCGACGGCATTCCCTACCGCACCTATCCCGGCACCCACCCGACCAAGGGCTCCTACTTCACCCGCGGCACCTCGCGCGACCGCTACGCGCGCTATTCCGAGGAAGGTTCGGTCTACGCCGACAATATGCAGCGGCTGGTGCGCAAATTCGAAACCGCCCAGGACATGGTGCCGCGGCCGTTGCAGGCCAACGCCGCCAAGCCGACCAAATTCGGCGTGATCTATTTCGGCTCGACGGCACCGGCGATGGACGAGGCGATCGGGCTATTGGAGGCGCGCGGGCATCAGCTCGACCGCCTGCGGATTCGCGCCTTCCCGTTCCATTCCAGCGTCGCAAGCTTCCTCGCCGACCACGACTTCGTCTACGTCGTCGAGCAGAACCGCGACGCGCAGCTTCGTTCGCTGATCGTCAACGAAAACGGCATCGATCCGGTCCGGCTGGTTCCGATCCTGCACTATGACGGCACGCCGATCACCGCGCGCTTCATCGCCGGCGCCATCGGCGACCACCAGGATCAGCTCCAGGTCACCAAGCTCCGCAAGGTAAAGTCATGACCTATATCGCCAAGCCGAAATTCCAGCATCCCGGCCTTCCCAAGAACGCGCTCGGCTATACCCACCGCGATTACGAGGGCAAGGTTTCGACGCTGTGCGCCGGTTGCGGCCATGATTCGATCACCGCATCGATCATCGAGGCCTGTTACGAGCTTTCGATCGAGCCGCACCGCGTCGCCAAGATTTCCGGCATCGGCTGCTCGTCGAAGACGCCCGACTATTTTCTCGGCAATTCGCACGGCTTCAACTCGGTGCATGGCCGCATGCCGTCGGTCTTGACCGGCGCCAATCTCGCCAACCGCGACCTGATCTATCTCGGCGTCTCCGGCGACGGCGATTCGGCCTCGATCGGCTTCGGCCAGTTCGCGCATTCGATCCGGCGCGGCGTCAACATGACCTATATCGTCGAGAACAACGGCGTTTACGGCCTCACCAAGGGACAGTTCTCAGCCACCGCCGACCGCGGCTCCAAGAACAAGCGCGGCGTGATGAATACCGACAACGCCATCGACCTGGTGGCGATCGCGCTGCAGCTCGGCGCGAGCTTCGTGGCGCGCAGCTTTTCCGGCGACAAGACCCAGCTGGTGCCGCTGATCGCCGCCGCCATCGAGCACAAGGGCGCGGCCTTCATCGACGTGATCAGCCCGTGCGTCGCCTTCAACAACCACGCCGGCTCGACCAAGAGTTTCGACTATGTGCGCGAGCACAATGACGCGGTGAACCGGCTCGACGTCATCACCGGCCGCGAGGAGATCACGGTGGATTACGCGCCGGGCACGGTTCAGGAGGTCGAGCAGCACGACGGCACCCGGATAGCGCTGCGCAAGATCGACGCCGACTATGACCCGCATGACCGGGTCGGGGCGCTGTCGTTCCTGCAACGCCATGCCGCCAAGGGCCAGATCGTCACCGGCCTGCTCTACGTCGATCCGGAATCGGAAGACCTGCACAGCCATCTCGGCACCGTCGAAACGCCGCTCAACCAGCTTGGCGAGAAAGCGCTGTGCCCGGGCTCCGCCGCGCTCGACAAGATCAACGCCGGCCTGCGGTAAATAAAGCATTTCCGGTTCGCGGCTTCATCCTTCGAGACGCGCGCAAGAGCGCGCTCCTCAGGATGAGGTCTTAGACCCTCATGGTGAGGAGCGCGGCAACGCCGCGCGTCTCGAACCACGAGGCCATGGGGTACACCATCGCGATTCCACAGAACTGGAATGCTCCTCGGTCCTATACTCATGAATTTCGGTCTGGACCCTCACACCAACAGCAGGGCTATCGACCGGGGTCGCCGACCGCCGCGAAGCAGTCCGCCTGCCCCGATGGCGCGTACGCAGAGAAGACGCGCCGCGTCGCCTGCCAATCGACCAATTTTTAGTCATCCTGCCCAACCCCACCCAAATGGTCTGCTTGAGGGGGCCAGCCGTCGATACCCGAAGGGATCGAACTATCGTGAATGGCGTTATGCCGGGGGCGACATATTTCCCTCGCGAGCGCAGCCTAAGGATTGGTTGACAAAATTCGGCTTCCCGCCCGAAGGTGCGGAAACTTTTCGAAAATGGGCCGGCTCCAACCGAAACAGGGCATCATGAATCCCGTCAAAGCACTCGAAAACCACGGCCAGGCGGTCTGGCTGGATTTCCTGGCCCGCGGCTTCGTCGCCAAGGGCGACCTGCAGAAGCTGATCGATAGCGACGGCGTCAAGGGCGTCACGTCGAACCCGTCGATCTTCGAGAAGGCGATCGGCAGTTCGGACGAATATGATGGCGCGATCGGCAAGGCGCTGAAGGGCGGCGATCGCCCGGTGGCGGTGTTGTTCGAGCAACTCGCCGTCGAGGACATCCAGCACGCGGCGGACGTGCTGCGCCCGGTTTATGATCAGCTTAGGGGAGAGGACGGTTTCGTCAGCCTGGAAGTCTCGCCCTATCTGGCGATGGATACCAGGGGCACCGTCACCGAGGCCGAACGACTCTGGAAAGCCGTCAAGCGCAGGAACCTGATGGTCAAGGTGCCGGCAACGCCCGAGGGTCTGCCCGCGATCCAGCATCTGATCGGCGAGGGCATCAGCATCAACATCACGCTGTTGTTCTCTCAGAAGGTCTATCGAGAGGTGGCCGAGGCCTATCTCACGGGCCTCGAGCAATACGTCAAAGGCGGCGGCGATCCCTCCCACGTCGCCAGCGTCGCCAGCTTCTTCGTCAGCCGCATCGACAGCGCCGTCGACAAGCAGCTCGATGAGAAGATCGCGCGCGCCAACGACCCGACCGAGAAGGAACGCCTCGCCGCGCTGAAGGGCAAAATCGCCATCGCCAATGCAAAACTCGCCTATCAGGATTACAAGCGGCTGTTTTCGGGGGCCAGGTGGGAGAAGCTTGCGGCCAAGGGGGCAAAACCGCAGCGGCTATTGTGGGCTTCGACCGGCACCAAGAACAAGGACTACAGCGACGTACTCTATGTCGAGGAGCTGATCGGCCCCAACACCATCAACACCGTGCCGCCGGCGACGCTTGATGCGTTCCGCGATCATGGCAAGCCGCGCGACAGCCTCGAGGAAAATATCGAGGAGGCCAGGCATGTGCTCGCTGAGCTGGAAAAATCCGGCATCTCGCTCGACGCGATCACCACTGAGCTGGTCAAGGACGGCGTCAAGCAATTCGCCGATGCCGCCGACAAGCTTTACGGCGCGGTGGCGCACAAGCGCGCAACCGTGCTCGGCGCCGGCATCGACCGGCAGGAACTCAAGCTCGGCAGTGGCATCGGCAAGGCGGTCGAGAAGGCGACCGAAGACTGGCGTGCCGCGGCGAAAATCCGCCGGCTCTGGCAGCACGACAAATCGGTATGGACTGGCACCGACGAAAACAAATGGCTGGGCTGGTTGAACAGCGCCGCCGCAGCCGACATCGCCGACTACGAGGACTTTGCGCAGAAGGTGAAGGGACAGAATTTCAGCGATGCCGTGGTGCTCGGCATGGGCGGATCGAGCCTTGGCCCCGAGGTGCTGGCGGAGACCTTTGCAAGGAAGCCGGGCTTCCCGAAACTGCACGTGCTGGATTCCACCGATCCCGCGCAGGTCCGCAGCCTCCAGGCGTCGGTCAATCTCGCCAACACGCTGTTCATCGTCTCCAGCAAGTCCGGCGGCACCACCGAGCCCAACGTGATGAAGGATTATTTCTTCGCCCGCGTCTCCGAGGCTATCGGCGCCGACAAGGCCGGACATCGCTTCATCGCGGTGACCGATCCCGGCTCGTCGCTGGAAAAACTCGCGACCCAACAGGGCTTTGCCCGCATCTTCCACGGCGATCCCACCATCGGCGGGCGCTATTCCGTGCTGTCGCCGTTCGGGCTGGTGCCGGCCGCAACCGCCGGCATCGACGTGCGCACGTTGATAAAACACACCCTTGCGATGGTGCGCTCCTGCGGGCCGGACGTGCCGCCGCACGAAAACCCCGGCGTGCAGCTTGGGCTGGCCATGGGGCTCGCCGGTCTCGAAGGCCGCGACAAGGTCACCATCCTGTCGTCGAAGAAGGTCGCGGACTTCGGCGCCTGGGCCGAACAGCTGATCGCCGAATCGACCGGCAAGGAAGGCAAGGGCCTGATCCCGATCGACGGCGAGCCGCTGGCCGCTCCCGCGCTCTACGGCAACGATCGCTTTTTCATCGACATCAGGACCGAAGGCGAGGACGATACCGCGCATGACGACAGGCTGGCCGCGCTGGAAAGGGCCGGCCATCCCGTGGTTCGCATTGTCATGAAATCGATCGACCATCTCGGCCAGGAGTTTTTCCGCTTCGAGATGGCGACGGCGGTCGCGGGCGCGATCCTCGGCATCAATCCGTTCAACCAGCCCGACGTCGAGGCCGCCAAGATCAAGACCCGTGAGCTGACCGCGGCATTCGAAAAATCCGGCGCGCTGCCCGCGGAAAAACCGGTGATGTCCACTAGCGAGGCCGATCTTTATACCGACGAAAAAAATGCCGCCGCATTGCATAAGGCCGGCGCCGACGGCGATCTCGGCTCCTGGCTGAAGGCCCATCTCGCCCGCTCCGGCAGCGACGATTACGTGGCGCTGCTCGCCTATATCGAACGCAATGCCGCGCATATCGACGCACTCCAGCACATGCGGCTTGCGGTGCGCGACAAGCGGCATCTTGCGACCTGCGCCGAGTTCGGCCCGCGCTTCCTGCATTCCACCGGCCAGGCCTACAAGGGCGGCCCCGACAGCGGCGTGTTCTTGCAGATCACCGCCGATGACGCCAGGGATCTCGCGGTGCCCGGCCAGAAGGCCAGCTTCGGCGTGATCAAGGCGGCTCAGGCGCGCGGCGATTTCGACGTGCTGACCGAGCGCGGCCGGCGCGCGCTTCGCGTGCATCTCAAGGGCGATCTCGAAGCGGGATTGAAGATGCTCGACAGCGCCATCCATGATGCTCTGAACTAAGGAACCTTCGATGCAGCTCGGCATGATCGGTCTGGGACGGATGGGCGGCAACATCGTCCGCCGGCTGATGAAGCACGGACACACCACCGTCGTTTACGACAAGGACGCACAGGCGGTCGCGGCGATCGCCGCCGACGGCGCTGTCGGCGCTGGCGCGCTGGAGGACTTTGTCAAGAAGCTCACGAAGCCGCGCACCGCCTGGGTGATGCTGCCGGCCGGCAAGATCACCGAAGCGACCATCGATGAACTGACAAAACTGATGGAGAGCGGCGACGTCATCATCGACGGCGGCAACACGTTCTGGCAGGACGACGTCCGCCGCGGCAAAGCGCTGAAAGAGCGCGGCATCCATTACATCGACGTCGGCACCTCAGGCGGCGTCTGGGGCATCGACCGCGGCTATTGCATGATGATCGGCGGCGACAAGGCCGTGGTCGGCCGCCTCGATCCGATCTTCGCGGCGCTGGCGCCGGGCATCGGCGACATCGAGCGCACCGAGGGGCGCGAGGGCCGCGACCCGCGCATCGAGCAGGGCTATATCCATGCCGGTCCCGTCGGCGCCGGGCACTTCGTGAAGATGGTCCACAACGGCATCGAATATGGCCTGATGCAGGCCTACGCCGAGGGCTTTGACATCCTGAAGAACGCCGGTATCGAGGCGCTCCCCGCCGAGCATCGCTTCGACCTCGATATTGCCGATATCGCCGAGGTGTGGCGGCGAGGCAGCGTGATCCCGTCATGGCTGCTCGATCTCACGGCCTCCGCGCTCGCCAGAAATCCGACGCTCGGGAGCTATTCGGGATTTGTCGAAGATTCCGGCGAGGGCCGCTGGACCGTCAATGCCGCGATCGATGAAGCCGTGCCTGCCGAAGTGCTCACAGCGGCACTGTTTGCGCGCTTTCGCTCGCGCAAGGAACATACCTTTGCCGAAAAGATTCTCTCCGCGATGCGCGACGGTTTTGGCGGCCACAAGGAGCCGCAGCAGCATCCCGATCCAGCGCGGCAGAACGCGCCCGATATCGTCAAGCCAAAGGCCGGCCGCTCGTGACGGACATCCCCACAAACCGGATTTCAAATCAGAAGAAGCCCGACCCCTGCTCCTTCGTGATCTTCGGCGCCACCGGCGACCTGACGCACCGGCTGGTGATACCCTCCCTCTATAACCTCAAGGCGACCGGGCTGTTGCCCGACAAATTCTGCGTGGTCGGTGTCGCCCGCAAGGGCATGTCGAGCGATGATCTGCGCGACAGCCTGATGAAAGGCCTGCGCCAGTTCGCCACCCGTCCGGTGGACGATAAGGTCGCCAGGCGTCTCTTGGAATGCGTCACCAGTATCGAAGCCGATCCGAAGGACCCGGCGTCGTTCGATGCGATGCGTGAGCGGCTGGAAAAGCTGGAAGCGAACCGGTCGACCGGCGGCAACCGGCTGTTCTATCTGGCGACGCCGCCAAATGGCTTCGCGCCGATCAGCCGCGAGCTCGGCCGAACCGGGTTGCTGAAGGAGGCCAACGGCGCGTGGCGGCGGCTGGTGGTCGAAAAGCCGTTCGGGACCGATTTGGCATCGGCCAAAGCGCTGAATGGCGAACTGCTGAAGATCGTCAACGAGCACCAGCTCTACCGGATCGATCATTACCTCGGCAAGGAGACGGTCCAGAACATCCTGGTGCTGCGCTTCGCCAACGGCATGTTCGAGCCGATCTGGAATCGAAATCACATCGATCATATCCAGATCACCGTCGACGAGAAGCTCGGCGTCGGCCATCGCGGCAGCTTTTATGACTCAACCGGCGCCTTGCGCGACATGGTGCCGAACCACCTGTTTCAGTTGCTGTCGCTGGTCGCGATGGAGCCGCCGACCCGTTTCGACGCGCATTCGGTGCGCTCGGAAAAGGCCGACGTGCTGGCGGCGATCCAGACCCAGAGCGAGGCGGAGGCGCTGAAGAATTCCGTGCGCGGCCAGTATCTGGGCGGCAGGATCGGCGACACCGAGATCGAGGACTATAGCAAGACCGAGGACGTCAAGCCCGGCAGCACCACCGAGACCTATGCCGCGCTGAAACTGTCCATCGACAACTGGCGCTGGGCCGGCGTTCCCTTTTATCTGCGGACCGGCAAGGCGCTCGGCATCAAGCGCACGGAGGTTGCGATCAAGTTCAAGCAGGCGCCGTTCGCGATGTTCAGCTGCACCGCGGCGGAGACGCTGGCGGAGAACTACCTTGTGATCGGCGTCGAGCCGACCGAAGGCATCGCGCTGCAATTCAACACCAAGGTACCGGGGCCGACGATTACCATCAGCGGCGTCGAGATGAAATTCCGCTACAAGGACTACTTCAAGGCGGAGCCAAGCACGGGCTATGAGACCCTGATCTACGACTGCATGATCGGCGACAACATCCTGTTCCAGCGCGCCGACAGCGTCGAGGCCGGCTGGCAGGCGGTACAACCGTTTCTCGATGCCTGGAAGAAGGCGGGCGCCAAGGGCCTGGAGAAATACGAAGCCGGCAGCGAAGGTCCTGCCTGCGCTGAGGACTTGCTCAAGCGCGACGGCCGCAGCTGGCGCAAGCTCGGTTAGATCGGATGGATTTGAACGACAGCCGCCACCTGATCGCGGTTTACGATTCGGCTGCGCTGGCGAAAGCTGCCGCGGATCGGATGCTGGCGCGGATCGCCACCAACGGCGATCGCGTAGCGATTTGCCTGACCGGCGGATCGAGCCCGAAACAACTCTACCAATTGCTCGGCGGCCCAGTCTACGCGAACCAGATTCCGTGGCGCCGGGTGCACTGGTTCATCGGCGACGATCGTTTCGTACCGGCCGGCGATCCGCTCAATAATATGGGCATGGCACGGCGCATCTTCCTCGACCGCCATGCGCCACCTCCCAACATCCACGCCATCCCGACCGAGGCGACGAGCCCCGACCAAGCGGCGGAGCTTTACGAGGCCGAGCTGAAATCATTCTACGGCGCTGATACGCTCGATCCGCTCAGGCCGCTGTTCGACCTCGTGCTGATGGGGGTCGGGCCCGACGGCCATACCGCGTCGCTGTTTCCCGATTATCGGGCCGTGGACGAGAGCAAACGCTGGGTGGTCGGCGTGCCCAAGGCGCATGTCGAACCGTTCGTGCCGCGGGTGACGCTGACCTTGCCGGCGCTCGGCTCCTGCCACGAAATGCTGTTCGAGGTCGCAGGCCTAGACAAACGTGCGATCTTGACGCGCGTGCTCGCGGGCGAGAACCTGCCCGCCAACCGCGCGCACGCCATCGGCGAGACGATCTGGCTGGTGGATGAGGCGGCGCTGCCGGAGGACTTTGGTGGCCGATAAAGTCAGCGGAATGCCGTGCGCGCTCATAGTGATGGGCGTATCCGGCTCCGGCAAGAGCACCATCGCGGACAGACTGGCCCAACGATTGGACTGGGATTTCGAGGATGGCGACATATTTCATCCGGCGAGCAATGTCGCCAAGATGCGCGCCGGCCAACCGTTGACCGATGAGGATCGCTGGCCCTGGCTGCAGGCGATTGCCGGCGAGATCGACCAGGTCTGCGAAGCCGACGATCATGTGGTAATCGCCTGCTCCGCGCTGAAACGTGCCTATCGCGATATCCTCGTGCATGGACGGAGCAACGTCCGCATCATCTATCTCAAGGGCACGCAGGATTTGATCGCCGGCCGCCTCAGCTCACGGAAGAATCATTTCATGCCGCCGGGGCTGTTGGACAGCCAGTTCAGGACGCTCGAGCCGCCGGAGACGAGCGAAAATCCCGTGACCGTATCGATTGACGCTTCGGTCGACGCCATCGTCGATGACATCATCCGGCAGCTGAATTTAAGTCCCGCCGACGGCGGTGCCAGCAGCAGGAACCGCTTATGACACGTATCGCCCTCGTGGTGTCCGATGTCGACGGCACGCTGCTGACCAGGGACAAGACCCTGACCGACGGCGCCATGCACGCGGTGCGGCGGCTGCACGATGCCGGGATCGGTTTCACCATCACCTCCAGCCGCCCGACCATCGGCATGCGGTTCCTGATTGAGCCGCTGTCGATCACTTTGCCGGTCGGGGCTTTCAACGGCAGCTCGATCGTCGATCCCAAACTGAACCCGATCGAGCAGCATCTGATCCCGGCACCGGCGGCCGGACGCTGTCTCGACGTACTGAACGAATTCGGTGTCGACATCTGGCTGTTCACCAACGCGCTCTGGCTCACGCGCCGGCCCGACGGCGAATATGTGCAGCACGAGAAGCGCGCCATCCGCGCCGATCCGACCATCGTTGCGGATTTTTCACCTTATCTGTCCACCGCCTGCAAGATTGTCGGCTCAAGCAGTGACCCGGCCCTGCTGCAGCGCTGCGAAGCCACGATGCAGCGGGCCTTGGGCGCGGAGGCCACTGCGGTGCGATCGCAGACCTATTATCTCGATGTTACTCCGCCCGGCTGCGACAAGGGCACCTTCGTGGAGGCGATGGCCGGGCGTCTCGGCATCTCGACCGACGCGGTCGCCACCATCGGCGACATGCAGAATGATCTGGCGATGTTTCGCAACAGCGGCCTGTCGGTCGCGATGGGCAACGCGACCGACGATATCAAGAAGGCGGCAACGCATGTCACGACATCGAACGAGGATGAGGGTTTTGCGGGCGCGATCGATATTATCTTGAAGAATAACGCTGCCGGCTGAGCGAGACCCGCACCGCCCTCTCGCCGCGTCGTCCCGGCCAAGCAAGCGTAGCGAGCGCGAGCCGGGACCCATACGCCGTGCTCTCCCTTTAGAGCGCCGCGGTAGTTGCCTTCGCTAACAAATGAGCTCGGTGGTTATGGGTCCCGGCGTTCCATGCTGTGTGAAAAGTCGCTTGAGCCAAGGACGCACAGAATTGCTTTCTCAATTTTCGTCACTCGACAGAAGTTCGCAATGCATTTGGTTTCTGCATCGACGAAATTGAGACAGATATTCTACGTCCAAATTGAGCGACCGACTTTTCACACAGCCTGGTTCGCCGGGACGACGAAAAAAATTATTTACGCGCGCGCCCGCTCCGCCGTCGCGGCCTTAAGCTCGGGAACGTCGATCGCCGAAGCCATTTCGTCGATCGCGACCGGCAGCCGCCGCCGCCAGTTCGGATGTTCATCGACGGTGCCGGGAATATTGGGCTGATCGATCACGCCGAGCAGGTCTTCCAGCGATATCGCCAGCAGGCGCGATCTGGTCCGCGACAGGAAACCGGCAACCGCAAAGAGATCATGGCGGTCGATGGCGTGATGACGCAGCGCATCGCTCAGCATCGTCAGGGCATGCCAGCGCGCGTCGTCGCTTTCGCCGGGGTCGAGCCCGAGCGAACGTTTCAGCTTCAGGTCGCTGAACGAACGCCAGCCGGCATAGGTCGAGAGATCGTGGGTGTTGAAGGTGACCAGCGCATTGGGCGCATAATGATCGATGCCGCGAAACCGGCCATGATCGTCGCGCTCGAACATCATCACCTGGTAGGACCAGATGCCCCAGTCGGCCATCTGCTCGCGAAAACCTTCCGGAACGGTGCCGAGATCCTCGCCGATCACCACGCAACGATGCGCCACGCTCTCCTGCGCGGTCGCCGCCAGCAGCGCCTCGAACGGCATTTGCACGTAGACACCTTCGCTGGCGGCAAAACCGTGCGGCACGAGATAGAGCCGCTTCAGCCCCAGCACATGATCGAGCCGGATCGCGCCGGCGTGACGCATCGAGGCCCGAAGCATCTCGCGGTACGGCTCGAACGACCTGAGCTCCAGGCCGGCGGCGTTGAAGCCGGCCAGTCCCCAATTCTGGCCTACCGTGTTCAGCGGGTCCGGTGGTGCGCCGACGGCGAGGCGGCGGGAAATCGCGGCCTGCTCGTTCCAGGCATCGAAGCCATCCGATTGCACCCCGACCGCAACGTCGAGATAGAGACCGACCTTCATGCCGAGCCTTTTCGCGCGATCGCGGCAGGCCCCGAGCTGCCGGTCGGCGATCCATTGCACGAATTCGACGAATTCGATCTCCTCCCTGTCGGGGCCCTCACGCAGGCGAGCGCATTTGGCCTCATCCGGCTGCCGCCATTGTTCCGGCCATTCCCACCACGGCTTGTCGAATTTGTGCCGCAGCACCTCGAAACAGGCAAACCGCGACAATAGCGGGGCTCGCCCGGCGCGAAATTTGTCGAATTGCTGCCGGCGTTTTTTTGGGGGATCGGCCTTGAAGGCCTCGAAGGCCGAGCGCAGCGCGCGCCATTTCAATTCGGCGACGGCGACATAATCGACGATATTGCCTTGTCTCAGCGCGGCGAGCACTTCCCGGCTCGCTGCGAAAGTGCCGGGCCGAAATCCCGGCAGTTTTTCGACGTCGATATAGAGCGCATTGAGAAACAGCCGGCTGTTTGGCGAATACGGACTGCAATCGGCCGGCCGGTCATCGAACAGCGCATGCAGTGGATTGAGGCCGACGCCATCCGCCCCCAGACCGGCGGCGATTTCGATCAACCCTTCGAGGTCGGTAAAATCCCCGATCCCCCAGTTGCGGCCCGAGCGGACGCCATAGAGCTGGACCGCCAGCAGCCAGCATCGGTCGAAATCGCCGCCGAACGCCCTTGGCGGGGCCACGATCAGCGGCGCCTCCTCCGTAAAGCCAGCCGCATCGGTCAGGTGCAGCCGATAAGAACCCGCAGGCAAATCCGGCGGCCAGTCGATAACTCGGTCCTGGGTCTCGCCCTCGGCGATAACCTTAAGACCGGCAAGGATTTTCCACCGCAGCGGCAACGTGGCAGCCTGCTTCAGCTCGGTCCGCGCCGGCCGATCAGACCGGATCACCACCGTCTCGGTGAGAAACCGGTGCGGGGCGCGAAACGGCAGGGCGTCGATAATGATTTTCAGCGCGGCAGCGCCTGTCACGCGCCGGTGACCGAGAGCGTCGATATATTCGGTTTGAATTCCGAGTTCTTGGGCTTTGGTGAAAAGGTCCATTCGGCACGCGGTTTGCACGCGACGGGTGGGGGCGTCGCGAAATTGTCTAGATGCAGGAAGAGGATAGCCGTGTTTAACTCTGGGGCGTCCCCGGCGTTCCCCGGGAACCAATGCCCGGTCAGCGGCTTTCTATCTATGTCCGGAGCGTCTCCTTTCCCGCAATCGAAACGGGACGTTATTCGCATGTCAATGGCATCACCGTGAACAAAACAACTCAAACTGTCGAGAGCGCCGCGGCCGGCGGCGCTTTCCATATCGAAGATGTTTATCCGCTGATCGACGGCGGGCGCTTTCCCGTCAAGCGTATCGTGGGCGAACGTGTCGAGGTTTGGGCCGATATCTATCGCGACGGCAATGATGTGGTGACCGCAGCGCTGATCTGGCGGCCCGAACGCGACCGGGAATGGCGCCGCGAGCCGATGATCCATCACAGCAACGACCGCTGGGGCGGATCGTTCGTGCCGGACGCCCCCGGCCGCTATGTCTATGCGATCGAGGCCTGGACCGACGAATTCGCGACATGGCGGCAGGGCTTCGAGCGCAAGCAAAAAGCCGGTATCGACCTTACGCTCGACGCGATCGAGGGCGCGGCTATGCTGACCAAGGCGCAAGGGGGCGGACATGCCGCTTCCGCCGTGATCTTGCGGCAATGCGAGGATTATCTTCAAACCGGCGAGGCCGCGCCGCTTTTGACCGACGAGTTGAAGGACGCCATGGCCGAGGGCCAGTTCCGGCCCGACCTGGCGCGATCGCCGCTGTTTCCGTTGGTGGCGGACCGGCCGCGGGCGCGCTGCGGCGCCTGGTACGAGATGGTGCCGCGCAGTCAAGGCCAGACGGTGGGCCAGCACGGCACGTTTAGGGATTGCATCGCACGGCTGCCCGACATCGCGGCGATGGGTTTTGATGTAGTCTATCTCACGCCGATCCACCCCATCGGCCGCACCAACCGCAAGGGCCGCAACAATGCGGAGACCGCGGCCGAAGGCGATCCCGGAAATCTGTATGCCATCGGCGCCGCGGAAGGCGGCCATGACGCGGTACATCCGGAACTGGGCACGCTGGAAGACTTCCGCGAATTTGTTGCGGCCTGCGACCATTTCGCGATGGAAGTCGCGCTCGACTTCGCCGCGCAGTGTTCCCCGGACCATCCCTGGCTCAAAGACCATCCGCAATGGTTCAGGCGTCGGCCCGACGGCTCGATTCGCCATCCGGAAAATCCGCCCGGGAAATACGAGGACATCGTCAATCCCGATTTTTCGTCGCAAGACGCCGGCGCACTGTGGAACGCCTTGCGCGACGTGGTGCTGTTCTGGGTCGTACAGGGGGTCAAGATTTTCCGGGTCGACCATCCCCACACCAAACCTCTTCGATTCTGGGAATGGCTGATCCACGACGTTCAGCTTCGCCATCCCGACGCCATCTTCCTCGCCGGCGCGTTGACGCGGCCAAAATTGATGAAGGGCCTGGCGAAACTCGGCTTCACGCAGTCCACTGCCTGTTTCACCTGTCGGACACAGAAGTCGGAGCTGGAGCAATATCTGGGCGAGTTGACGGCCTATCCGGAACGCGATTTCTATCGGCCGAATTTCTTCGTCAGTACGCCTGAAATCCTGCCCTATCAGCTGCAGGGCGGCGAGCCCTGGATGTTCAAATCCCGCGCCGCGCTGGCCGCGACGCTGTCGAGCAGCTACGGCATCTACAATGGCTTCGAGCTCTTGGAACACGAACCGCTACCGGGGCGCGAAGAATATCTCGATTCCGAAAAATACCAGATCAAGGTGCGGGACTGGGACCAGCCAGGCAATATCAGGCCCTACCTCGGCGACCTCAACCGCGCGCGGCGGGAAAACGCGGCGCTGCAGCAGACCGGCAATTTGCAATTCATTCCGGTCGATGACCGCAACGTCATTGCCTTCGTCAAGGAATCGGTCAATCAAACCAACAGCGTCGTGGTCGTGATCGCATTGTCGCGCGACGTGCATGAATTCTGGTTCAAGCTCGGCGACGTCCAGGTCGGCATGCCCGGCGACCGCCGCCACGTCGCCGCGGTGGAAAACCTGATGACCGGCGAACGCTCTCCCCTCGACTGGGGCGGTATTCATCTGCGGATCGATCCGATGCAGGATCCCGTCTTGCTCTTCCGCTGTCTGGCGTGAGGCGCGCATGAACCTGCTGTCATCGATCGATGCAACCGACCTGCCGGTCACCGCGCTGGACGGCAACGAGCTTTGGTACAAGGACGCCATCATCTACCAGCTTCACGTCAAGGCCTTTGCCGACAGCAACAATGACGGCATCGGCGATTTCGCGGGCCTGTGCGAAAAGCTCGGCTATCTGCAGGACCTCGGCGTCACCGCGCTGTGGCTGTTGCCGTTCTATCCCTCGCCCGGCCGCGACGACGGCTATGACATCGCCGATTACGGCGCCATCAATCCCGATTTCGGGACCATGAAGGATTTCCGCCGCTTCATCGTCGAAGCCAAGCGGCGAGGCCTGAGGGTCATCACCGAGCTCGTCATCAATCACACCTCCGACCAGCACGACTGGTTCAAGCGGGCCCGCCGCAGCGATCCCAAATCCAGCGCGCGCAACTGGTATGTCTGGAGCGATACCGACCAGAAATATCCGGGTACGCGGATCATCTTTACCGACACCGAAAAGTCGAACTGGACCTGGGACACCGAAGCCGGCCAGTTCTACTGGCACCGCTTCTTCTCGCACCAGCCGGACCTCAACTTCGACAATCCGCGCGTGGTCAGCGCGCTGGTGCAGGTGATGAAGCGCTGGCTCGACGCCGGTGTCGACGGCTTCCGTCTCGATGCAATCCCCTATCTGTGCGAGCGCGACGGCACCAATAACGAGAACCTGCCGGAAACCCACGCCATCATCAAGAAACTCCGCAGCGAACTCGACGCCTATGCCAAGGGCAAGGTGCTGCTGGCGGAAGCCAATCAATGGCCGGAGGACGTGCAGGAATATTTCGGTGAGAGCGATGAATGCCACATGGCCTATCATTTCCCGCTGATGCCGCGGATCTATATGGCGATCGCCCAGGAGGATCGCTTTCCGATTACCGACATCCTGCGCCAGACCCCGGATATCCCCGCCAACTGCCAGTGGGCGCTGTTCCTGCGCAACCATGACGAGTTGACGCTGGAAATGGTCACCGACGTCGAACGCGACTATTTGTGGTCGACCTACGCCAACGATCCCCGCGCCCGCATCAATGTCGGCATTCGCCGCCGCCTGGCGCCGCTGATGGACAACGACCGGCGCAAGATCGAGCTGATGAACTCGCTGTTGCTGTCATTTCCGGGCACGCCGATCATATATTACGGCGACGAAATCGGCATGGGCGACAACATCTATCTCGGCGACCGCAACGGCGTGCGCACGCCGATGCAATGGTCGCCGGACCGCAATGGCGGGTTCTCCCGCGCCGATCCCGCGCGGCTTTATGCGCCGACCATCATGGATCCGGTCTATGGCTATGAGGCGGTCAATGTCGAGGCGCAGTCGCGCAGCCTGTCCTCGTTGTTGAGCGCCACCAAGCGACTGATCTCGGTGCGCAAGTCGACGCTGGCGTTCGGCCGCGGCACCATGGCCTTCATCCGCCCGGTCAACCGCTCGGTGCTGGCCTATGTCAGGCAATACGAGGACGAGGTCATCCTCTGCGTCGCCAACCTGTCGCGTTCGGCGCAAGCTACCGAACTCGATCTCTCGGCCTGGAAGGACCGGATTCCGCTGGAAATGCTCGGCCGTACCCGGTTTCCGGCGATCGGTGAACTGCCTTACATGATCACGCTGGCGCCGTATGGCTTCTACTGGTTCCAGCTCAAGGAGCGCGACAAATCGGAGCATGTCGCCCCTTCCGTGGTTCCGGAATTCGAGACCCTCGTGGTGCCGCTGGGCGCAACCTGGGTGTCGCTGGCCCGCGCCCGTGGCGTATTCGAGCGCGACGTCTTGCCGGGATATTTGGCGCGAACCCGCTGGTATCCGGAGCACTCGCCAAGCGCCATCCATCCGACCCTGACCTCGGCCATCCCGTTCTGCGATATCGGCGACAACCGCCCCTGGCTGGCCTTTTTTGAAGCGACCCAGCACGGCGTAACTGCTCGTTACATATTGCCGATGCAGATCGAATGGGTGCGCTTCGATCGCGAGCGCTATAACCCCCACGCCTTCGCAGCCATTCGTCAGGGCGCGCGGGAAGGAACGCTGCTCGACGTCGCGACCGACCAGATCTTCATCGCGCTGCTGCTGCGCAATCTGCGCGAAACCTTGACCGTCGAGGAAGGCGGCCCGCGGCTTGAATTCAGGCCGACCGGCAAATTTCCGAATGAACCGATCAAGCCGCCCGAGTATGTCCACGCCGTCGAAACCGAACAATCCAACAGCACGGCGCTGGTCGACAATGAATACGTCGTCAAGGTCTATCGCAAGCTCGAATCCGGCATCAATCCCGAGATCGAGATCGGCCGGTTTCTCACCGAGGTCGCAGGCTTTGCCAACAGTCCCGCATTGCTTGGCAGCGTCGAATTGGTCGAAGGCAACAATAAAAGCGCGATCGCGGTCGTTCATGCCTTTGTCCAAAACCAGGGCGACGCCTGGACCGTGACGTCGGCCTATCTCGATCGCTTCGTCGACGAGCAGCGCCTGCTGGCGGCAACCGAACATCCCGGTGAAAGCGAGGAGCAGATCCCTTACCTGCGCTACATGTCGCAGACGGGAAGACGCGTCGCCGAGATGCACCTCGCGCTCGCCGCTGGCGAGACGTTTGCCGATTTTACACCCGAACCGATCCGGCCTGAAGACGTGCAGCGCTGGATCGACGAGGTGATGACCCATGCCGAGCGGGTGTTCGACGCCTTGAAGCAACGGCGCGATACGATCAAGGAGTCCGATTATGCGCTGGTCGACCAGCTATTGGAGCAACGCCCGACCTTGCTTGACCGTTTGAGCGCGCTGCTTCCGCCAGATATCGATGGCCTGAACATCCGTCACCATGGCGATCTCAATCTCGGCCGGATCCTGATCGTCAAGGACGATATCTTCGTCATCGGTTTCGAGGGCGAGCCGCACCGACCGCTGGACGAACGCCGGCGCAAGGCGCCCGCGGCGCGCGACGTCGCCGGACTGATCCGTTCGATCGATTATTCGGCCACGGCCGCGCTCGAGCGCGCGCTGAAAGTCGTCCCCGACGAGCAGGGCAAACTTGCCGCGGCGCTCGCGGAATGGCGCGATCGCTCGACGACTGCGTTTCTGGCCGCCTATCGCGAAACGATGGCCGATGCGCCGCTATGGCCGGCCGATCCGCAGGCCGCCGAACAGATGCTGAATTTCTTTTTGCTTGAAAAAGCGCTCTGCGAGATCGAATACGAGATGGCCTACCGGCCTGAATGGCTGCGCGTTCCCCTGCTGGGAATGCTCCGAACATTGTCCCGGCGTACCAACGAGGCCTCATGACCAAACTTTCCGCCGAGGCCTATGCGATTGTGGAAGGCCGCCACTCCGATCCCTTCCATTATCTCGGCCTTCATACCGAGGGCGGCAAAACCGTGGTGCGTGCATTCCTGCCCGAGGCGTCGAACGTGGAGGCGATCGGCGAGCACGGTGAAGCAGCTTCGCTGGCGCGGATTCACGACGCCGGGCTGTTTGCAGGCGCGCTGCCGAACGGCTCCAAGCGCTACCAGTTGCGCGCCCGCTACGGCAACGCCGTCGTTGACCTCGACGACCCCTACCGCTTTCCGCCGGTTTTGACCGATTTCGACCTGTATCTCCTCGGCGAAGGCACCCATCGGCAGCTTTACGACAAGCTCGGCGCTCATCCGATGACGCTGGACGGTGTCAACGGCGTGGCCTTCGTGGTGTTCGCCCCCAACGCCCGGCGGGTCAGCGTGGTCGGCGATTTCAACTACTGGAATCCGCGGCGGCATCCGATGCGCGTGCGCGGCGTCGGTTATTGGGAGCTGTTCGTGCCCCATGCCACCGCGGGCGATCATTATAAATTCGATATCATCGGCCCGCAGGGCCAGCATCTGCCGTTGAAATCCGATCCGCTTGCCTTTGCAGCGGAAATGCGCCCGAGCACCGCCTCCATCGTGTTCGACGAAACCAAGCTGCCGCATCCGCGCCTGGCGCCTGAGCGCATCAACGCGCTGAATGCGCCGATATCGATCTACGAGGTCCATCTCGGCTCATGGCGGCGCAAGGACAATAACGAATGGCTGACCTATCGCGATCTCGCCGAGCAGCTTCCAGGCTATGTCAGAGATCTCGGCTTCACCCATGTTGAATTTCTCCCGGTCAGCGAACACCCCTTCGACGGCTCGTGGGGCTATCAGCCGACCGGCCTGTACGCGCCGACCAGCCGGTTCGGCACGCCTTCGGATTTTTCCTCCTTGGTCGACGCCTGTCACCGCGAGGGGCTGGGCGTGATGCTGGACTGGGTGCCCGGGCATTTTCCGGACGATCCCCATGGCCTCGGCAATTTCGACGGCACCGCGCTGTACGAGCACGCCAATCCGAAGCAGGGCCGCCACCTCGACTGGGGCACGCTGATCTACAATTACGGCCGCACCGAAGTCGTCAATTTCCTGGTGTCGAACGCGCTGTTCTGGCTGGAGCGCTATGCCATTGACGGCCTGCGCGTCGATGCGGTCGCTTCCATGCTCTATCTCGATTATAGCCGCCCCGCCGGCGGCTGGATCCCGAACAGGCATGGCGGCCGGGAAAATCTCGACGCCATCGATTTCCTGCGCCGCTTCAATACCGAAGTGTTTGGCCGCTTTCCGCAGGCGACCACCGCCGCGGAGGAGTCGACCGCATGGCCGCAAGTGTCGCGGCCGGTCGAATATGGCGGGCTGGGCTTCGGCTACAAATGGAACATGGGCTGGATGCACGACACGCTGAACTACATCAGCAAGGATCCGATCCACCGCAGGCATCATCACGGCGACATCCTGTTCGGCCTGCATTACGCGTTCTCGGAAAATTTCATTCTGCCGCTGTCGCACGACGAAGTCGTCCACGGCAAGCGCTCGATCCTGGGACGGATGCCCGGCGACGACTGGCAGCGCTTTGCCAACCTGCGCGCCTACTATTCCTTCATGTTCGGCCATCCCGGCAAGAAGCTGATGTTCATGGGCTGCGAGTTCGCGCAAGCCCGCGAATGGAACCACGATCGCTCGCTCGATTGGCATCTGCTCAAGCAGAAGAAACATGCCGGTATCCACAGCCTGATCCGCGATCTGAACCGGCTCTATCGCACGCTGCCGGCGCTGCACGAGCTGGATTGCGACCCCGCCGGCTTTGAGTGGGTCATCACCGATGACGCCGGCGGCAACGTGTTTGGCTGGATCCGCAAGGGCAACGATGCCCGCGCGCGGTGCCTTGTGGTCGTGAATTTTTCACCCAATGTGTATTACAACTATCGTGTCCGGGTGCCGTTCGCCGGCAGTTGGCGCGAGGTTCTCAATTCGGACTCCAGCCATTACGGCGGCAGCAATGTCGGTAACATCGGCGAAGTCCAGACCTTGGAAGGCCCCGTGCCCGAACTCAATTTGACCATCCCGCCACTGTCCGCGATTTTTCTCGTACCGGAAAGCTGACGCATGCGATTGTCCGCCGGAACGTTCTCGCGCCTCGGTGCAAGCTGGGACGGCCGCGGGACCAATTTTGCATTGTTCTCCGCCAATGCGCAGAAGGTCGAGCTTTGCCTGTTCGACAGCCAGGGCCGCCGCGAACTCGAGCGCATCGAACTGCCGGAACGCAGCGAAGACGTCTGGCACGGCTACCTGAACGACGTTTCGCCAGGACAGCTCTATGGCTATCGCGTGCACGGGCCCTACGAGCCCGAGCACGGCCACCGCTTCAACCCCAACAAGCTCTTGCTCGACCCCTATGCCCGGCGGCTCGCCGGTCGGCTGGTCTGGAGCGATGCGCATTTTGCCTATCGCACCGGCAGTGCGCGCGAGGACCTCTCGTTCGACCGCCGCGACAATGCCCGCGGCATGCCGAAGGCCGTGGTGGTCGACGAAACCTTCAATTGGGGCCGCCGCGAAATGCGCCCCAACATCCCCTGGGAAGACACCATCATCTATGAGGCGCACGTCAAGGGCCTGACGCAGAAGCGCGAAGACGTGCCGCCAATTCTGCGCGGCACCTATGGCGGCCTGTCCTCGCCGGCGATGATCGATCATCTCAAGCGGCTTGGCGTCACCACCATCGAGCTGCTGCCGATTCACGGTCTCATCGACGACCGGGTGCTGGTGGAAAAGAAGCTGGTGAACTACTGGGGCTACAACACGCTTTCCTTTTTTGCACCCGAGCCGCGCTACTCGCAGGACAACCCGCTCGACGCCTTCCGCACCACGGTGGCGCGGCTGCACGACGCCGGCATCGAGGTGATGCTCGACGTCGTCTACAATCACACCGCCGAAGGCAACCATATGGGCCCGACGCTGTCGTTCCGCGGCATCGACAACGCTTCCTACTACTGGCTGAAGCCGGAGAATCCGCGGTTCTACGACGATTTCACCGGCTGCGGCAGTTCGGTCAACCTCACCCATCCGCGCGTGCTGCAGATGGTGATGGATTCGCTGCGCTACTGGGTCGAGGTCTGCCACGTCGACGGCTTCCGCTTCGATCTCGCCACCACGCTGACCCGCGGGCCGAACGGCTTCGAGCGCAACAGCGCCTTGCTCACCGCGATCCGGCAAGACCCGGTGCTGGCTTCGGTGAAACTGGTCGCCGAGCCCTGGGACCTCGGCATGGGCGGCTACCAGGTCGGCGCGTTTCCCTCGCAATGGTCGGAGTGGAACGACCGCTATCGCAGCGCCATGCGGCGCTACTGGAGCGGCGAAGGCAGCCTGATCGGCGAAGTGTCCAGCCGGATGACCGGCTCGTCCGACCTGTTCAACCGCGACGGCCGCAGGCCCCGCGCCAGTATCAATCATATCACCGTGCATGACGGCTTCACGCTGCAGGATTTGTTCAGCTACAACGAAAAGCACAACCAGGCCAATGGCGAAGACAACCGCGACGGCGCCAGCGAAAACCACAGTACCAATTGCGGCCACGAGGGTCCGACCGACGATCCGGCGATTATCGCCATTCGCCGCCAGCTCCGGAAGAACCAGCTTGCCTGTCTGTTGCTGGCGCAGGGCCTGCCGCTGATTCTCGCCGGCGACGAAGTCGGCAACTCGCAGTCCGGCAACAACAATGCCTATTGCCAGGATAACGAGATCGGCTGGGTCGGCTGGGAAGGCCTTGGCCGCGAAGACGACGATCTCATCGATTTCATCGGCCACATGACTGAGCTGCGGCGGCGGTTTCCGCAGATCCGTTCGCATCGCTGGCTCGATGGCCGGCGCGCCGACGGATCCTACGGCGTGTTGTGGCTGACGCCGGCGGCCGAAGACATGAAGGCAGAGGACTGGACATTCCCCGACGGGCGGTTTCTTGCCTACGTGCTCGGCCCGGCCGAACAGGGTGGATCGCCGATTTTTATCGTGCTCAACGCCGCGCCTGAGGAGATCGCGTTCAAGCTGCCGAAGCTGCCGGAATACAAGAGCTGGCAGCAACTCTTGAACACCGCCGACATCAAACAAACGGTCAAGGGCCTCGCGTCGGGTGGCGAGGCAAAGGCGCCTCCCCGCTCGGTCCTGGCCTTTGCGGGTTCGGCATGAATGAGCGGCAATTCGGCGCAAACATTCGGCCCCAGGCTGACAGCCGACGGCGTGTCGTTCCGGCTTTGGGCGCCGGCGGCGCAACGCGTCGATCTGCTGCTGGAAGAATCCCATTCCATGCGGCGCGGCCAAGACGGCTGGTTTTCGGTCCATGTTTCCGGCGCAGGAGCCGGCGCACGCTACAAGTTCCGCATCGACGACGAGATCGATGTGCCCGATCCGGCATCGGCCTTTCAGCCCGATGACGTCTCTGGCCCCAGCGAAGTGATCGATCACGCAAGCTACAAGTGGCGCGCCACAGACTGGCGCGGACGCCCGTGGCATGAAACCGTCCTGATCGAAACCCATGTCGGTACCTTCACGGCAGAAGGTACTTACCGCGCCATGATCGGCAGGCTCGATCACCTGGTGGCTAGCGGCATCACCGCGCTGGAATTGATGCCGCTGGCGGATTTCGCAGGCTCGCGCAACTGGGGCTATGACGGCGTGCTGTGGTACGCGCCCGACAGCGCCTATGGCCGCCCCGACGACCTCAAAGCCCTGATCGACGAAGCCCATCTGCGCGGACTGATGGTGTTTCTCGACGTGGTCTACAATCACTTCGGGCCGGAGGGGAATTACCTCGGCCGCTATGCGCCGACTTTCTTTACGCAGGCGCAGACCCCCTGGGGCAGCGTCATCGATTATCGGGTGGATGAGGTGCGCGCCTTCGCCATCGAGAATGCGCTGTATTGGCTGCGCGAATACCGCTTCGACGGGCTGCGGCTGGATGCGGTGAATACCATCTTTGAGCCCGGCGAAATCCCGATGCTGCATGACCTCAGCAATGCTGTAGGCAAGCTTGCCGCGAAAACTGGCCGCCACATCCATCTGGTGCTTGAAAATGGTGACAACATTGCGAGCTTGCTCGACGCCGAACAAGACCCGGCATGCGGGAAATACCGCGCGCAGTGGAACGACGATTATCATCACGCCTGGCATGTGCTGCTGACCGGCGAGACGCAGGGCTACTACGGCGACCATACGAAGTCGCCGCTGTCGGATATCGCGCGTGCGCTCGGCTCCGGCTTTGTCTATCAGGGCGAAGCCTCCGCCTTTCGCGGCGGGCAATTGCGCGGCGAGCCGAGCGGCAAGCTCGCGCCGACCGCCTTCGTCAATTTCCTGCAGAACCACGACCAGATCGGCAACCGGGCGCTGGGCGACCGGCTCGAAAGCCAAGTGCGCCCTGAGGCGATCGAGGCCGCCTTGGCGATTACGCTGTTGGCGCCCGCCATCCCGATGCTGTTCATGGGCGAGGAGTGGGGCTCGAAGGCGCCGTTTCCATTCTTCTGCGGTTTCGAGGACGATTTGGCCGACGCCGTGCGCGAGGGCCGGCGCAGGGAATACGGCTGGGCTTACGCGACTTATGGCGACGAGGTTCCCGATCCGCTCGATCTGTCGACGGTTCGATCCGCGGTGCTGGATTGGGAAGCCCGCAACGAGGCGGCGGGGAAAAAGCGGCTGGCGCTGGTGCGGCAACTGCTCGCGATACGCCGGCAGGAAATCATCCCCCGGCTGGCAGGTGCTGCCTTCGGCGAAGCGCATGCGACCGATAACGGCTTGCTGACGGCAAGCTGGCGCATGGGCGACGGCGCGACGCTGCGGCTTACGGCCAATCCGTCGGCTCGAACCATCGAGCATCATAGCGAGAGGGTCGGCAGGATGATTTGGGGCGACGAGAGCCAGTGACCTCATCCCGCCATGGTCGGTGTTCTGGCAAGTGGAAGCGCGCTGAAGCGCGCTTGAAAAGCGAAAGGCCGTCCGGGATCGACGGCCGGACGGCCCGGCGGATGTCGTGCCGACCCTGGAAGATCGGTTCCCTCCCCCGCACGGATGAGATATTCGGGAAAATTCGTTACCGGCAAGTTCACGCGCTGTGAGCTGCGAAGATTTCTTCACTGCTTTATTGCAGAGCAACATCGACGGGCGATACGTCAGCTCCGTTTGGTCAACAGCAGATTGCCGTGATTCCTTATCGCGACTTGCGCTGCTTCCGCAAACCGCTGCAACAGCCACGGCAGCATGACTTCCAGCCGGACATGATCGTCGCCGACATCGAGACGGCCCGTGGCCACCTGGCCCAGCGCGCGGACCCGGAAGATCATGCGGTTGTCCTCCCATCTCTCCTCGTCGACTTTCAACACCGGGATGCTGGAGGCGGCCCGCGTCAGTCCTGCCTTGAGGCGGCGCGTCGCCTCCTCGCGGCCGAGGCGATGCGGGATCGAGACGATGAGAGGTGCGGACATTCTTGAATCCTGTTCTGAGGCAACTGCATGTAGTTCCGCGTTGTTGGAAAAAAAGAGCGCAGCCTACCAACGCGAACCGCAGGAACTTTCCGAGTTCCGGTCTGTTTCTCCGGCTGATGGCGGCGCAACAGGTGCTGGCTGCCGGGCTTGAGGAGACGAAATGTCAATTGGAACGATAATCCTGATTATTCTCATCATTGCATTGCTCGGCGGCTTCAGCGGCATCGGCGGCGGGCCGTTCTACGGCACCGGATATTATGGCGGCGGCGGCCTCGGGTTGGTGGTCGTTATTCTGCTGATATTGCTGCTGCTCGGAAGGCTCTGAGCTCTCAACGATAGCTCGTCATCACCCGCCGCCGGGTCTCGCCTTTGGCGAGCCCGATGACAGGCTCCAGCGGGTGAATCCAGTACGCCGCGGCGCCGATGATAAATCGAAGGAGCACTGGATACTGGATACTCCGCCTTCGCGGAGTATGACAGCCGTTGGTGCCGGGCGACCGCGATCAATTACGCCCCGCCAATTTCTTCATTGCCGCCTTGATCGATGACGCCGCGTTGTCATAGCCGTCCCACGCCCTGGTTTTGGCCAGCAGCGCCGGCACGGTGCGAACCGTGTAGCGCCTGGGATCGAGATCGCCGCGCACCTGCGCCCAGGTCAGCGGCATCGAGACGGTGGCGCCTTCGCGCGCCCGCGGCGACAGCACCGCAACCGCGGTCGCCATGCGATCGTTGCGAAGATAGTCGAGGAAGATCTTTCCCTTGCGCAGCTTCTTCGACATGTTGAGCAGATAGCGCTCGGGGTCTTCATTGGCCATCCACTGGCAGACGCCCAGCGCGAAGGCTTTTGCTTCCTTCCATGTCACCCTGTCCCTGGCGCCGTAGAGCAACGGCACCACCACGTGAAGTCCCTTGCCGCCGGTGGTCTTGCAAAAACTTTCCATGCCGATATCGGCGAGATGCTGCCGCATATCCCTGGCGGCTTCGATGACGTCGGCAAACCCGACCTCAGGCGCGGGATCGAGATCGAATACCAGCCGCCCCGGCACGTCATACGCATCCGGCGCACAATTCCAGGGATGCAGCTCGAGGCCGCCCGACTGCGCTACTGCTGCGAGGCCCTCGACGCGATCGATCTGCAGATAAGGTTTGCGGTCGCCGGAAACCTTGACCAGCTCCAGCAGGCTCGAGGTGCCCGTCATCGCATGGCGCTGAAAGAACTTTTCGCCGCGGATGCCATCCGGCGCGCGGACGACCGAACAGGGCCGGCCCTTCAAATGGCCGATCATCCAGCCGCCCACCGCTTCGAAATAGCGGGCGAGATCGAGCTTGGTCACACCCTTGCCGTCGCCGGCGTCCGGCCACAGCTCCTTGTCGGGTTTTGAGATAACGACGCCCATCACCTCGGCGGATTTGTTCGCCGCCGGCTTCGCGCCGGCCGCGCGGAATTTGCCGGACTTGGCGGCACTGTTCCCGGCAGGTTTGGCGATCCTGGTCATGGCAGGCTCTTCCGCGACTACCTCGCTGGCCGGCTTGTCCTGGCGCAGCCCCTTGAAGGCAGCCTGCCGTATATTGCCACCATCGGTAAAGCCTGCGAATTCAATCTCGGCGACGAGCTCGGGCTTCAGCCAGTGCACGTCGCGGGTCTTGCGCGGCGCATCCTTGCCGCCGAACGGACTTTTGTCCGACTCCGCAGCCTTCAGCGCCGGCATGATCCGCCGGACCTTGTCCTGCCCGAAGCCGGTGCCGACCATCCCGACAAAGGCCAGGTGATCGCCGCGATGGACGCCGGCCATCAGCGAGCGGAATTTGCCGTTGGTGGTTTTCCACCCACCCAGCACGACCTCGTGACCGGCGCGGCACTTGGCCTTGGTCCAGTTCTCGGAGCGGCCGGAACGATAGGACGAGCCGAGCTTTTTGGAGACGATGCCCTCCAGCGACAGCTTGCGCGCCGATTGAAAGATGATGTCGCCGCCGGTCTCGAAATGCTCGACATAGCGGATCAGTTTTGCCTTCCCCTTGGGCCGCGCCTGCAGGATTTTCTTCAGCTGCGCCTTGCGCTCGCGCAGCTCCAGGCCGCGGAGATCCAGTCCATCCGCAAACAGCAGATCGAACGCATAGAAGATCAGATCATCGGTGCTGCCGTCGGAGATCGCGGCCTGCAGCGTCGAGAAATCCGGCGCGCCATCATGATCGAGCGCGACGATTTCTCCGTCGATCAGCACATCCGGCAGCGAGCCGCCTTCCTTGGCGATAGCTTGAAACTTTTCTGTCCAGTCCAGACCCTTGCGGGTTTTCAGGGTCGCCTCGCCGTCCTCGACCCGAAGTTGCACGCGATAGCCGTCGAACTTGATCTCATGGCACCACCCCTCGCCGCCAGGCGGACGCTCGACCGACGTGCAGAGTTCCGGCGCGACAAAATCGGGTATTGCCGCGACCTTCCTGCCCTTCGTCTCCCTTGCGGGCGCCGGGTCCGACGTCACGACATCGCTTCGGTTCGAGTGCCAGACCGCATCCGCGCTTGCGCGCCTGGACTTCGCCGTCATGAACGGTTTTGGCGCCTTGCCGGTGCCTTTGGCGATCTGGTCCATGGTCCGGCCCGACGCGACCGATCGATCTTCATCCAGGATGTTGTTGGCCTTGCCTTCCTTGGCGAACTCGTCGCGATGCTTGATCAGGAGCCAGTTGGTGCGTGTTCCGCCGTTGCGGTCGTGGCGCATGCGCACCAGCACCCAGCTACCGTGCAGCTTGTCGCCGTGCAGCGTGAATTTCAGATCGCCCTTCTTGAAGCCTTTTTCGGGATCGTCGGATTGCCAATAGCCGCGGTCCCAGAGCTGCACGGTGCCGCCGCCATATTCTCCCTTCGGAATGGTGCCTTCGAAATCGCCGTAATCGAGTGGATGGTCTTCCACCTCGACCGCGAGCCGCTTGTCGTGAGGATCGAGCGAGGGACCCCTGGTCACCGCCCAGGACTTGAAGACGCCGTCAAACTCCAGCCTGAGATCGTAGTGTAGCCTGGTCGCGGCATGCTTCTGGATCACAAACCGCCGCTGTTTCGACGGCTTGACCGGCGTGTCGCCGCTCGGCTCCGCGGTCTTTTCGAAGTCGCGCTTCTTTCGATAGGTGGAGAGCTTCTTGAGAGGCACAATCAATCCCGCGCAATTAAGGAGCGATGCCCTGCGGCACGAAAACGAACGCCCGGAGCCAAAACCCTAAATGACCGTCGAAGTTCCCGAACCCGGCAAAACCGTAACACGCCGGGGATTGTTGTGAAGTATTGGTTCGATGTTTCGGCAACGGCGGTGAACTCCCTCTCCCCTTGTGGGAGAGGGTTGGGGAGAGGGGGTCCACACGGGCAGTCCCGATGCCGCCACCCCCCTCCCTGGCCCTCCCCCACAAGGGGGGAGGGAACAGAAAAGCAGCGCCAATGCCTCCACAAAGACGGCGCGCTCCAAAGTCGTGGATTCGATTTTCAAACAGCCAAGAGCAACGAACTTGAGACCGTCATTGCAATGACGTGCGGTCGAAGTCCCGATTCAACTTTCAAACAGCCAAGACAATTTCAGATACACGTTCGCATTCTCGCGGCGCGATGCGTCCGAGTGATGCAAGAACCATCCGCCCCGGAGGGCGTGGGGAATGCCGGGCGCCCAATGCACCCATAGCCTCGCGTGGGATAAAAAATAACCACACGAGTGTAGTCACCACAGGTCCACCAGGATTACCCAGCATTCCCGCACGCGAATGGTTTTAACGGTTACTCCGAGCTCTCCCCGGTGACCGGGCTCTTTTGCCACCGTCGCCCGCGCTTCCTAGCGCAGACTTGACACCAGCGTCGGGGTGTCAGGACCACACGGCTTTGCCGTCCGCAATATGGCGCTCTCGTCAGCAGCACCACCTGCGTCCACCGCATCCCGCTCCAACGTCCGTGACGATCGCGAGCGCCCCTCTGTGTCGGGACGGGATGGCGGAAGTTATGGCGTTGATTTGCCCGACGAGCAAAGCGAAATATTTTTGCAAAAGGGGCTGGACAGGAAAGTCACGGATCAGCCCGTCGGGCAAATCAGATTGAATCGCCTCGACAAATTCGCCGTTGCGCGCCGATGCAGTGGGAAAATAAGTTTCGTCATGCCCGGGCTTGACCCCGGCGTCCACGCCTTGACACCACAAAAGCAAGAAAGACGTGGATGGCCGGGTCAAGCCCACGAGTGTCCGGTTCATCTCTCAGTGGTGAAAGTGGAGTCAAAGCAGAGCCTTGGCATAATCGAGTTCAGTTGCGAATACTTCAGGAGTGCTCCAAATTGCCCGCTTGTAGCCAACTTTCTCCAAGGCGTCCGGCTATCGTAGGAGGGTTTGATTTTTGTCACGGCCGAAAGAACGAGTCTAAACAACGTCGGCTCACCACCGATGCGAGTCCCGGTGAAGAGCTTGCAACCGTTTTCGCTCAACCGGACAGCCGTGCGTCAAGCCCGGCCATGACAAATGATGGCATGCGCGCCCATCGACGCCCTACCTCTTCGCTTTCCGCCCGCTACTTCTTCGCCGCCCTCTTCGTCGCGGTCTTCTTCGGCACTTTCGCCCCCGCGGCCCTCGCCTCGGAAAGGCCGATCGCAATCGCCTGCTTGCGGCTCGTGACCTTGCGGCCGGAGCGGCCGCTCCTCAGCGTGCCGGCGTTGCGCTCTTTCATCGCGCGCTCGACCTTGGCGGAGGCTTTCTTGGAATACTTTCTTACCATGACACTTCTCCCGGTTGCGGGAAAATAATCTCCGCCGCGAAAGATGGTTCCCGTTTCAGGCCGTCAGACGATCGCTGAATAAAGCTCGGATGCCGTTTTTGCTGCACGCAAGCGGACAAGATTCTCCGGCGGCCTCAAGGTCCGGGCCACCAGCGCCAGCGGTCCGAGCTGGCCATTCTCCACGGCAGCCGGCAACAACAGAACAAATACGATGTCCACCGGTTTGCCGTCGATGGCGTCGAAGTCGATTCCCTGCTTCAGCTTCGCCAGCAGTCCGTAAGGCCGCTGCACGTCGAGCAGCCTTGCATGCGGAATGGCAACGCCACCGCCCACCCCGGTCGATCCCAATTCTTCCCGCTTGAGCAAATGGGGCGCGATCTGATCGACACGCAAGCCGAGACTATCAGCGGCCTTGGCCGCGAATTCCTGCAGCAGCTGCCGCTTGTTCGAGGCCCGAACGTCGATCATGACATCCGTCGGCGACAGCAGGTCGGAGATTCTCATAGCCGCTCCAGCAACGCGCGTCGTTAAAAGCATCGATCAGGTCTCATATCGGAGCGCGGTTTACGCCACCTTGCCCGCAATCGGAAGGGTTCAAAACACCAAAAGCCGGCTGCCACGCACTAGTCCGGCGCACGCAGCCGGTAGCCGATCCCGGTTTCAGTCAGGACGAATTGCGGACGCTCCGGGTCGGCTTCGATCTTCTGCCGGAGTTGTCGTACATAGACCCTCAAATACTGCGCGTCGGTCAGTTCATCCCACAGCTCCTTGAGGAGAAACCGGTGGGTCAAGACCTTGCCGGCGTGCTGCACCAGCACCCGCAGCAATTCATATTCCTTCGGCGACAGCTTGACCTCGCGGTCGCCGACCTTGACGATGCGGCGCACCAGATCGACGGTGAGGTCGCCGGTTCGAAACACCGGACGCTCGCCATGGACCTGCAATTGATGCCGCAATGCCGCGCGCATGCGGGCCAGCAGTTCGTCCATCCCAAACGGCTTGGTCAGATAGTCGTCGGCGCCGAGATCGAGCGCCTGGACTTTTCCGGCCTCATCGCCGCGGCTCGACAATACCACGATCGGGACGCTGTCGTTGCGGCCGCGGATCATCCGCAGCAACTCGTGGCCCTGGATATCCGGCAGACCGAGATCGAGAATGACCAAGGCGGGCTCCTGGGCCAGCAATTCGAGCCCCAGTCTGCCGTTGGAGGCTTCCAGGATTTCATAGCCCTGCGTGGTCAACCCCATCCGCAGCAATTTGCGGATCGGCGGCTCATCGTCGATGACAAGGACCTTGATCGGTGCAGCGCTCATGCAGCGGTGTCCAGTGCAGCCGACGCCGCCGGGATCGGCAAGCGGACCGTCAGCACGGCGCCGCTCCGATCGGTACGGTTCGCTGCCGAGATCGTGCCATGCATCGCCTCGACAAAACCGCGGGAAATCGCGAGCCCAAGCCCGGTGCCGGGGCGGACATGATCGCCCTTTTGCGCGCGATAGAATTTGTCAAACACCATCTCCAGCTCCGCCGGCGGAATGCCCTCGCCTTCGTCGATGATTTGCAACGCGACCGAATCCCGGTCCCGCAAGCTCCTGATCGATATCGTGGTGTCGGCGGGCGCATATTTCGCCGCGTTGTCCAGGAGGTTGAAGAGCACCTGCTCGAACAGCACCGCGTCGAGTTCCAGCATCGGCAGGTCAGCGGCGAGATCGAGCGAGACCTTGTGGCGCACGAGAATCTTGGCCGCGCGCCGCAAGGCACTGCCGACGATCTCGCCGATATCGTGGCGCGCCGTATTCGGCACGATGGCGCCGGATTCGAGCTTGGTCATGTCGAGCAGGTTGGCGATGAAACGGTTGAGCCGCTCGGACTCGTCGATCACGGTCGCAAGCAGGTCGCGCTTCTGCGTATCGCTCAGGCCGCTCTCGAGATCCCTCATCGTCGAGGCGGCGCCGAGCACGGAGGCGAGCGGCGTCTTGAGATCGTGCGAGATCGAGGTCAACAGCGCCGAGCGCAAACGGTCGGATTCCACGGTGCGCTTGACGCGGTCCATGTCCTCGACCAGCAGCACGCGTTCGATCGCCAGCGCGCCCTGGTCCACCAGCGCATCCAGTAGCCGGCGCTGGTCCGGCGTCAGCAGCGGCCCGGTCTTGTCGTCATCGATACCGATGACGCCGATCGGCCCGCGCCCGGTTCGCATCGGCAGGAACAGGCGCTTGGCGCCCGGCAGTGTTTCCGAGCCGCGTCCGGCCGGCGCGATCATTGCCCCAGGCCCAGTTCGCGGCCGCCAGATCGGCCTTGTCGAGCTCATCCTCGGGAGGATAGCCCGCCTTCACGGTCGGGATGCCGTCCTCGGGCAGCAGCAGCACCACCCGGACGTTCAGCATCAGCGCCGTCTGGTAGGCGGTCGCCCACAACACATCGTCCAGCGTCGCGGTGCCAGCGAGCTTGCGGCTGAACGCGTAAAGCGATTCCGTTGTCCGCACCCGGCCGATCGCAGCCACCGCCTGGGTGCGGACGCGCGCGGCGACGTTGGAGACCAGCATGGCGATCAGCATGAAAAAGAAGAACGCCGCGACGTTGGTCGGATCGGTGATGGTGAAGGTATAGACCGGTGGCAAGAAGAAGAAATTATAGCAAAGCGAGGCCGCGACGCTGGCGAGCAGCGACGGCCAAAGACCATAGCGAACGGCGACGCTGACCACCGCCGTGAGGAATACCAGGTCGACGTTTTCGATGCCGAAATACGGTTTGATCAATTCGGCGACGCCGAGCGCGACCGCAACCACCAGAAGCGCCATCAAATAAGGTTTTGGGTCGAACGGCTCCGGCCGGTCGGCGGTGCGCACGGTCTTTTTCGGAACGGGCTCCGCCTCAAGTTCCTCGCCGGCGATGACGTTGACGCTGATATTGCCGGCGCGCCGAACCAGGTCATGCACAACGGAACCGCGCGTGAGTTCGAACCACCAGGAGCGCGTCGACTTGCCGATGATGATCTGGGTCACGTTATTGGCGTGCGCAAAGCCGATCAGGTCGTCGGCGATGCGGCGTCCGACGCCGGGAATGGTGAGCGCCTCGCCTCCCAGCGCTTCCGTCAGCCGCAGCGTGTCGGCAAGCCGGTCGCGCTGGTCGTCGCTCAATTGCAGGCTGCGCCGCGTCTCGATGCTGACCGCGGTCCAGGGTGCATGCAGCCGGTCGGCCAGCCGTTTGGTGTAGCGCACGAGCCCGGCCGCGCGCGGATCCTCGCTGAGGCAGACCAGGATGCGTTCGCCCGCGGCCCAGGGCCCGGCGATCGCGTTGGCCTGCATGTGCGTGAGCAGCTGTTCATCGACCCGCTCGGCGGTCCGGCGCAGCGCCAGCTCGCGCAGTGCGGTCAGATTCCCCGGGGAAAAATAATGCTCGAGCGCGCGCTCGGCTTGCCTGGGGACGTAGACCTTGCCCTCCTTCAGCCGCTGAATCAGGTCGTCGGGCGTGAGATCGATCAGTTCGATGGCGTCGGCCCGGTCGAACACCGAATCCGGCACCGTCTCGCGCACCCGCACATGCGTGATCTGGGCGACCACGTCGTTGAGACTTTCGATATGCTGGATATTGACCGCAGTATAGACGTCGATGCCGTGCGAGAGTAGCTCCTCGACGTCGAGGTATCGCTTCGGGTGCCGGCTGCCTGATGCGTTGGTGTGGGCGAGTTCGTCGACCAGCGCGATCTTCGGATGGCGCGCGATCAGCGCGTCGAGATCCATCTCCTCGAGAATCTGGTCCCGGTATTCGAGCCGCTTGCGCGGAAGAACTTCGAGGCCCTGCAGCAGCGCTTCGGTCTCCGCCCGCCCATGGGTTTCGACGACACCAACCACGACATCGACGCCGGCCCTGATTTTGGCGTGCGCGCTCTGCAGCATTTCAAAGGTCTTGCCGACGCCGGGAGCCGCACCGACGAAAATCTTGAGCCGGCCGGCCTGATCGTTCTCTCGCCGGACGGCTTCCAGCAGCGCGTCCGGCGAGGGTCGTTTATTGGGGTCGCGGCGTTCGTTTGCCATGCGGCAATATAGCCTTCACGCCAGATAGCGCCTAGCTGGCTTTACTTGGATGCGGCCGCGTCCAGCGCCAGATTGAGCGCCAGGACGTTGACCCGCGGTTCGCCGAGCAATCCGGCAAGGCGGCCTGAGGTGTTCGCCGTGACCAGCGCGCGGAGGCGATCTTCCGGCATGTTGCGCGCCTTCGCCACCCGCGGCACCTGGAACAGCGCGCCCTCCGGCGAAATATCCGGATCGAGGCCGCTGGCGGAGGTGGTGACGAGATCGATCGGAACGTCGGCTGAAGGATTCTCCGCCTTCAACTTGTCGACGTCTTCCTTGACCCGGTCGGCCAACGCCTTGCTGGTCGGGCCGAGGTTGGAGCCACCCGAATTGGCCGCATTATATGGCGCCGAAACGGTTTTGGTTGAATCGGCCGGGTCAGGCGCCGTCGTTGCCGACGGCCGGCCATGGAAGTATTTGTCGTCCTTGAATTCCTGCCCGATCAGCGCCGAGCCGACCACCTTGCCGTCCCGCTCGATCAGGCTGCCCTGCGCCTGCTTCGGGAAGATCACGCCCGCAATCGCGGTCAAGGCCAGCGGATAGGCAAGCCCGGTGATCAGCGTCAGCAGGACGAGGATCAGGATGGCGGGGCGAATTTCTTTCAACATGTGTGTCTCCTATTATTTCCGTCATTGCGAGCGAAGCGAAGCAATCCATGGCTGCAAAGGAAGTGTGGATTGCTTTGTCGCTTCGCTCCTCGCAATGACGATTGGGGTTAGGCCAGGTGCAAGGCGGCGACCACGAGGTCGATCGCCTTGATGCCGATAAACGGAATGATGATGCCGCCGACGCCATAGACCATCAGGTTACGGCGCAGCAGCGCGCCGGCCCCGATCGCGCGATACGCCACGCCTTTCAGCGCCAGCGGAATCAGCGCGATGATGATCAGCGCATTGAAGATGATCGCCGACAGGATGGCGCTCTGCGGGCTCGCCAAGTGCATGATGTTGAGCACGGCGAGCTGCGGGTAGAACGCCAGGAACATCGCGGGAATGATGGCAAAATACTTCGCGACGTCGTTGGCGATCGAGAACGTGGTCAGCGCGCCACGGGTCATCAGGAGCTGTTTGCCAATCTCGACCACCTCGATCAGCTTGGTCGGGTTGGAGTCGAGATCGACCATGTTGCCGGCCTCGCGCGCCGCTTGCGTGCCGGTGTTCATGGCGACGCCGACGTCGGCCTGGGCGAGAGCCGGCGCGTCGTTGGTGCCGTCACCGCACATCGCGACCAGCTTGCCCTTGGCCTGCTCATCACGAATCAGCTTCAACTTGTCCTCGGGCGTCGCTTGGGCGAGGAAGTCGTCGACGCCGGCTTCCGCGGCGATCGCCGCTGCCGTCATCGGATTATCGCCGGTGATCATCACGGTGCGGATGCCCATGCGGCGCAGTTCGGCAAAACGTTCGCGGATGCCCCCCTTGACGATATCCTTGAGATGCACGACGCCGAGCAGACGCCCGTCCTTGGCGACCGCGAGCGGCGTGCCGCCGGCTTTGGCGATTTCGTCAGAAATCGTCTGGATTTCGCGAGCCGTTTCCGAATTCACCGTGGACTGGATCGCCCGAACAGTGTTGCCAGAGGCCATGGTTTGAGCCGTGCCGCCCCCGACATAATTCAGGATCGCATCGACCGCGCCCTTGCGGACCGAGGATGCGCCGGCGTCGACGCCGCTCATCCGGGTTTGCGCGGTAAACGGAATGAACGACGCAGCAAGTTCCGCCATGTCGCGGCTGCGGATGCCGTATTTCTCCTTCGCCAGCACGACGATCGAGCGGCCTTCCGGAGTTTCGTCCGCCAATGACGCAAGCTGCGCCGCGTCGGCCAGTTCCATATCGGTGACGCCGCGCACCGGGCGAAACGCGGTCGCCTGCCGGTTGCCGAGCGTGATGGTGCCGGTCTTGTCGAGCAGCAAGGTATCGACGTCGCCCGCGGCCTCGACCGCGCGGCCCGACATCGCCAGCACGTTGAAGCGCACCAGCCGATCCATGCCGGCGATGCCGATCGCCGACAACAGCGCGCCGATCGTGGTCGGAATCAGCGTCACGAACAGCGCCACCAGGATGATCGACCGAAATCGAACCGCCGGCATAGGTCGCATAGCTCGGGATCGTCACCGTCGCGAACACGAAGATGATGGTGAGGCCCGCGAGCAGGATATTGAGCGCGATCTCGTTCGGCGTCTTCTGCCGCTCGGCGCCCTCGACCAGCTTGATCATGCGGTCGATGAAGGTCGATCCCTGCGCCGCGGTGATGCGGATGCGGATCCAGTCGGACAGCACCTGGGTGCCGCCGGTGACCGCCGAACGGTCGCCGCCGGATTCGCGGATCACGGGCGCGGATTCGCCGGTGATCGCGGCTTCGTTGACTGAGGCAACGCCCTCGATCACTTCGCCGTCGGAGGGGATGTTGTCGCCGGCTTCGACCAGGACGATATCGCCGACCTTGAGGCTGGTGCCGGAGACCAGGCGATAGGTCTTGTCGGAACCGGTCAAGCAGCTTGGCCTGGCTCTCGGTGCGGGTCTTCCGCAGCAATTCGGCCTGCGCCTTGCCGCGGCCTTCGGCGACGGCTTCGGCGAAATTGGCGAACAGCACCGTGAACCACAGCCACAGGATGATCTGGAAGGTAAAGCCGAGGCTTGCCCCGCCGGTCACGAGATCGCGCAGGAAGATCACCGTGGTCAGCGCGGCCACGATCTCGACCACGAACATCACCGGGCTCTTGATCATCACCCGCGGATCGAGCTTGGCGAAGGCCGAGCCGATGGCGGGCATCACGATCTTCGGGTCCAGCATCGCCGAGACCGGCATCCGCTTGTTCAATTTTTGCACGACTTCCATGGACGTAACTCCGAAATGAGTTCGATCAGAACAGGGTGTTGGCGTTCATCGCCAGGTGCTCGACGATCGGTCCGAGTGCCAGCGCCGGGAAGAAGGTCAGCCCGCCGATGATCAGGATCACGCCGACGACGAGGCCGACGAACAGGCCGCCCGTGGTCGGCAGCGTGCCGGCCGGACGGCGGGATCGACTTCTTGCCCGCCAGCGAGCCCGCCATGGCCATGGCCGGCACGATCATGAAGAAGCGGCCGACGAACATCGCCACCGCGCCGGTGACGTTGTAGAAAAAGATGTTGCCGGTGAGGCCCGCGAAGGCCGAGCCGTTATTGCCGGTCTGCGAGGTATAGGCATAGAGCACCTCGGTGAAGCCGTGCGGACCCGCATTGGCCATCGAGGCCACCGCGGTCGGATAGACAACCGCAATGGCGGTCCAGCCCAGATACATCAGCGGCAGCACCAGGATCGCGAGCATCGCCATCTTGACCTCGCGCGCCTCGATCTTCTTGCCGACATATTCCGGGGTGCGGCCGACCATCAGGCCGGCGACAAAGATCGAGATGACGATAAAGATCAGCATGCCGTAGAGACCGGCGCCGACGCCGCCGACGATGATTTCGCCGAGCTGCATGTTGATCAGCGGAATCATGCCGCCGAGCGCGGTGAAGCTGTCATGCATGGCGTTGACGGCGCCGCAGGAGGCGGCCGTGGTGATGACGGCAAACAGCGAGGAGGCAACGATGCCGAAGCGGACTTCCTTGCCTTCCATGTTGCCGCCGGCGAGCCCGAGCGCATGCATCGCGGTGGTGCCACCGGCTTCCGCCCAATAGGCGACGGTGACGCCGGCGATGAACAGTACGCCCATCACGGCCAGTACCGCCCAGCCCTGCTTCTGGTTGCCGACCATGCGGCCGAACACGTTGGTCAGGGCGGCGCCGAGCGAGAAGATCGAGATGATCTGCACGAAGTTCGACAGCGCGGTCGGGTTCTCGAAGGGATGCGCGGCATTGGCATTGAAGAAGCCGCCGCCATTGGTTCCGAGCATCTTGATGGCGATCTGGGAGGCCACCGGACCCACCGCGATGGTCTGCTTGGCGCCCTCCAGCGTGGTCGCTTCGACATAGTCGCCGAGCGTCTGCGGCATGCCCTGCCAGATCAGGAACAGCGCATAGACGACGCAGATCGGCAGCAGGATGTAAAGGGTGCAGCGGGTCACATCGACCCAGAAATTGCCGATGGTGCGCATCGAGGAACGCGAGAAGCCGCGGATCAGCGCCACCGCCAGCGCGATGCCGGTCGCCGCCGACAGGAAGTTCTGGTGCGTCAGCCCCAGCATCTGCACCAGGTAGGACAGCGTGCTCTCGCCGCCGTAGTTCTGCCAGTTGGTGTTGGTGATGAAGCTGATCGCGGTGTTGAAGGACAGGTCCTCCGCAACCGCCGATTGCTCGGCCGGGTTGAACGGCAGCAACGCCTGCAGCCGCATCAGCCCATAGATGATGAGAACGCCGCCGACATGGAACAGCAGCATGGCGACCGTGTAGGTCAGCCAGTGCTGCTCGCGCTTCTCGTCGACGCCGCCGATCCAGTAGATCCCGGCCTCGACCGGCCGCAGCACCGGCGACAGGAATGTGCGCTCGCCGTTGAAGACGCGCGTCATGTACCCGCCGAGCGGTTTTGTCAGTGCGACAATGATGACGCAGTACAGAATGATTTGAATCCAGCCGATGGCGGTCATGGTCGTGTGCCTTTTGGAGTTACGCGGGATCGGTGCACGATGCGGTCAGAACCGCTCGGGCCGCAGCAGCGCGTAGGTCAGGTAAATCAGCAGGCCCACGGAGACGAGGCCGGCGAGTGAATAATCGAAGATCATGGTCGTTCTCCCTCAAAGCCGTTCGCAGGCGTAGGCGTAGCCTATGCCCACCACGAAGAAGCCAAGGCCGAGGGCCAGCATGACGACGTCCCACATGAAAATGCTCCTTGCCGCGCTTGTGTCGGTTGCGCAATGTCTGCGCGTTCTCGGGAAGGCGAATTGCGATCGATCAATCGACAATCGGATTTCGATCCCGGCCTACCCCGTGTCATTGGCGGTGAAGTGCCACTCGCCGCATAGGTTTTCGAGGCGGGGGCAACGATAATGTTATAGGAATCTCATAAAGACGCCGTTCGGTCCGACACGCGCAAACCGCCTGATGGTCGAACATATTTGCGAACGGAATCACCATCTTACTGAATCCCGAGCATTTCGCAGGAATGCACGTTTATACGCTTCCTATATCTCTGGCTTCCGTTCCACCTCGTTTTCAAATGAGGTTTTGATCATCTTGCAGGGTGCGGCCGCAGTCCACGGCCGTGAGTTTTGCGAGATAATGCCATGCCGCTCCTTTCCAAAATTCACGATCCCGGCGAGCTCGGCGACCGGCTGCGCGAGGCGCATGCCGTGACGGCCGAGCTGATGTCACAAATCATCGGCGAAGCCTGCCGGCGCTTTCCGTCTGTCGGCCAGACCGCCAAGACGGCGCGGATCGAACGATTGATTGCATCGGAAGCCTGGACCGACGCGGCGCTGGCGCTGATCGATCTGGAGCTGCCGTTATGGCAGGTTCGCCGCATCGCCTATGACGAGGGCGAATGGTATTGCGCGCTGTCGCGGGAGCGCGAGCTTCCCGACTGGCTCGATCGATCGATCGAGGCCCGTCACGCGGATCTGGCGCTGGCGATCCTGAGCGCGTTCGTCGACGCCCAGCGGCTTGCGGCACCGTCGGCCAAGCCAAGCGTTCCCATCGTATCGCGTGACCTGAACCCGCTCTACGAGCCAGTCTGCTGCGACAATTTCGGCTAGGCCGCAACCCCGGGGATTGTCGGAGTTTCGAGCCTTGGCGCAGCTTCCGAACCTATCGCGAGAGCTGAGCTCGAGTCCAGGTGCTCATTCGCTTTTTCCTGCGCATGAGCATCCTGGTGATCTTTGCGGCTTTTGCCAGCGTCGGCTTCGCTAGCGGTCTTGCCGCGTTGCTGTGGATGGCCATCATCCTCTGCGCCGTCATCGGCACCATGAGGCGCGAGCCTCCGTTCGCTGCGGCTCTCAATCATTGGGATGAAACGGTGGCCTACGCGGCGCTGTTCGCCCTGGTCAGCAGCTTCAATCATTCCGTCCCGGTTTGAGACAGGCCGCGATCCTATACGGCGCCTATGAGATCGCCGCCCGGTCGCCCTCGAATTCATATCCGCGCCCAAGGATATTGCTGGCATGAGTGAAGCGGCCTCCCGGCCAACAGCAACCATCCGGACATTCGCACCGAACAACACGGCGACGGAAGGTCGGCGGCTCCGGGAACCCGCGCTGCTCGCCACCAGAAGGAATACCAACGTGAAGCTCGTCGAACCTCCCTCGTGCAGCTCGGCATCCACCATCGTCTTCATCGGCAGGAACAGCTGCGGCAACTGGGTCGCCCAGGAACAGAACGGCCTCTATGGCGGTCTGTTCGTCAACCGCGCGCAAGCCGTCAAATATGCGCTAATCGAAAACGGCCATCACCCCGAAACCATCATCGAGCTGCCGCGCGAAATCGAACTCGACATGGCGCGCAAACTGCCCGCTCCCGATCACCTGCAAGCCCCCGCCGTCAGCGCACGACGCGCGGCATGACCATCAGACCAGCCATCACCCAGGAGGACCATATGGATCAGCCTGTTTGCGCTCCGAACCGGGAGCAGGTCATCGATACCATGGTCGGGCTCACGCGCCTGTCCCATCAGCATCGTGCCATCGTCGCCGGCAGCGAAAGCCTGGAGCTCTATCTTGCGCTGCAGCGGCGCGGTTTCGTCCGCGTCGCCACCATAGCGACGTGCCGCATTCCAAGGGCCCAGCACGCCGTCGGGCTGGTCACCGGGCAAAACTCGCTTGTCGCGATCGAGACGGCGCTGGCCCAGATATCGCCGTTTCTCAGCACCAGCGCGGCGATTGCCGTCCTGATCGACTCCCGCGAAAGCGGCGTCTCGCTGAAGATCCGGACCCGACTCGAACAGATGGGCTTTCGGATCGAGGCCGGCGTCCGTTGCCAGCAGGGGCTGGTGTTGTCGGCCTATCGACAAGGCTTCGCCCAGATGGAAAACGCGGCGTGAAATGCGATGACACACCTTGCCCATCCCGCCACCTGGCTTTCGGGCTACATCCCCGATCTCCCCACCCCGTTCGACCAAGCAGGTGAACTCGATCTGGCGGCATTCGCGAAACTTTGCGAACGCCAGATCGAAGCCGGCGTCTCCGCAATCGTGGCCGGTGAAACCGCCGGCGAAGCTTCCACCCTGACGCCGGCCGAGCATGAGGCCATCGTCCGCGCCGCGGTCGAAATCGCGCGCGGCCGGGTGCGTGTGATCGCCGGCGCGGGATCCAATTCGACCAGCCAGGCCATCGCGTTGACGCGGCGCGCCGAGGCCGCCGGCGCCGACGCGGTGCTTTCGGTGGTGCCTTACTACAACAAGCCGATGCAGGCCGGCATCTACGCCCACTTTCAGACGATCGCCGAAGCGACCACGCTGCCCATCATCCTGCACGACATTCCCTCACGCACGCTGCGCGAATTATCCGACGACACCCTGGCGCGGCTGGCGCAATCACGGCAGTTCATCGGATTGAGGGACGCAACCGGCGATATCGCGCACGTGCTGCGCCTGCGGGCGCTGCTGCCGCAGGGGTTTCGGCTGTTGTCCGGAGACGACGCGACCGCGCTGGCGTTTATCGCCAATGGCGGGGATGGCTGCATATCCCTGACATCGAATGTTGCACCGGAACTGTGCCGGGCAATTTTTTCGAGCTGCCGGCAGGGGCGGCTACAGTCGGCGAGATATTTGCAAAATCGGCTGGCGCCGCTGACCGCCGCCCTCGGCAAGGAGAGCCCGGCCGCCTTGAAATATGCCTTGTGCCTGCTCGGCTTCATGTCGCCGCGCACCCGCCTGCCGATCGTCGAATTGGCCGATGCGGCCAAGGGCGAAGTCGCGAGCGCGCTCGCGGAGATCGGCGACGAGGACCTGGCCTGTCCGAGCGAGAGCTGGCACGGCCCCCGCCTTCACGAGCATTCGACAGCTGCGTCGTAGAGGCGTCCCAGATGAATTCGAACGTTCCAGCAGGGGAATGGCACAGAACACTGCGTGCCTGGCACTTTGCGATTCTGCGCTTCGCCGTGACATTGGACAATGCCGACAGATTGGCGGTGCAGGCGATTGCAAGCGAGATCGACAGGCTTGGTCCCCGGCACGACGGCAAACCGGATTTCAGCTTTTTTCGTCGGACCAGTGCCGAGCTATGCGCCGCTATCCTGCAGCCGAACGAAGTTACCCCCACACTCCTGCGTCAATACCTCGCGCGAATTGATGATGACCGTCTCAGGCGCGTGTTCGCGGCATCAATTGATGCTGACCAACCGCGGGCGTCTTCGGTCAGCAAATCCTGCAAGCGCGACAAAGGGTTGTGGAGAGGGCTTTCCTCAGGGAACAACCATCCGCTCTAATGCATGGTTGCGCCGCACGCCCGGCGCCGCGCGAACTTACCTGCCGCCGGCGGACGACGCGCGATCGAGGACGTGCTTTTCCCGCCATTTCGGGCCGGGACCGCGCATGTAGTGATCCTCCGGCCGGTACTTCCTGACCGGCCCATCCCAGGATGGACCGAGAAACGTCACCAGCGCGCTGGCGGCACTGCGCAGATGGGAAATCAGAACGGATGCGATCGACGAAAGCCGTGGCATGTGACGCTCCACGCGAAAAGCTGAATTGGAATTGGCGGGCGCTGTGGGACCTATTTCGATCCCGCGCGAACGCGGCTCGGAGTTGCGGACCACCCAGTTATTGCTGGACCGGTCGAAGTGAATACCGCGCAGCTCGAGCTCGCGCTCCATGCGGCGCAGCTTGGAATTGGCGATCGCCTCGATCATGTTCTTCAGATAGCCGTTGACCCGGCGCAATGCGGTCCGCGCGGACGCGGGCGCGTTTTGCGTCCCTTCTGCCGAACCGGTAGCCGACCGGTGAGTCGGATCGGTCGACAAGATACGAGCGATAATCATCGTCATGGATCAAGTCGCGATATTTGTCATCGCTGGTGAGAAAGTGAGCCATCTTCCAACTCCGCGTCAGCTCGGATTGCGAACTATTGGTCGAAGATGCGGATCACCGCATAGGAAATCGAGGCGGCCTCCAGTCGCTCTCTCATAGCCACGCCATAAGTGTCCGGAGCGGATCAACGCGGGGAAATTGCGCCTCCGGATTTTTATGCTTTTCCTATGTGACGCAGCGCCCATTCGTCTCGCATTCCTATGGCATCGTCGGCACATCATGCGCGTTGGATTCGTGTGGAGGCCGCCATGGCCACGATCACTTTTTGCACCGCGCATCAACCAGGGCCGATCGGCGAAAGCCCCGGCGCTGTGCCGGAGCCGCGCGCCACCGTCACCGCACAATTTCGGCCGCTCGATCCCGGCATCGTCAACGAGGCGATCCCGGCATTCTTCATCGGCCGCAACAAGGAAGGTTTTTGGGTGGCCCGTGACGCCAACGGACAGATCGGCGGGATCTTCCTGCTCGAGAACTCCGCGCTGTCGTTTGCACGAAGGAGTAGCTGGCCCGCAGGATGCGCAACGATCTATCCGTCCGAGCGATTCGAGCTCGATCTGGAAAACAACGGCAATCCGCTCGTCGAACGGCTCGGATCATGGATGCGCCTTGCGACCCGCTCCCGGCAGCACATCGCCGCGCTCGTCGATAAGACGACGGAAGCGGTCAAGCGCAGGCTGAACGATCTACGCACCCTTTAAAGCTGCCGCCGCGAGAGGCGCACCGCCTCGCGAATAACTCCGGGTAGAGAATGTCGGATATGACGATGCTGATGCACACAAGCGACCCCCTCGGGCGGTCGGTCTCTTCGATGAAGCGGCGCGATACCGCAAGCAAAGGCGTGGCCCAAGCTCACCTGGCTGTCATCAAACGGCTCGGCGCCGGCACCCTTGTGGTCCTGGCGGCGGGAGGTGCTCTCGCCGCCATCATCGCGCTGAAGGCCGCACTCTTTATCTGGGTTTTTCATTATTATTGACGCGTAACGGGCGCAGGTTCGGCCCTCTTCGAGACCGCCCGGTCCGAGCCCGGGCGGTTGATACATCGATATGCCTAGCCGCGGCCTCTCCGCCCGGCTTGAGAACTGCCTCCTCTTCCGTATAAGGAGTTGCTGTCGCTCCCTGCTTTGCCGAGAGCTATTTTGCTTCGCCGCGGCGCCGGGGAGATCCGATGAATTTCATCAGTGCAGACATGTCCACGACGCTCAATCGCATTCTCGACGCGGCGGCGGACAACCTCAGGATCGCAAAGATCCTGGTTCAACTGGGTCTCGATCCCAACAACGTCACCTACGACGCGCATCTTCAACCGCCTGCTGGAAATCTTTCTGCACAACATCACGCTGGCCAACATGTTCGCGCTGGTTGGCGCCATCTTCTTTGTCGCCACCTTGCTGACGCAGACGATGGTGCCGCTGCGGGTCGCCAACATGATCGGTTGCGCTTTCTTCGCCGCCTTCGGCGCGCTCACCGGAACCGTCACGACCTTCCTCTTGTATCTCCTGATGGTTCCCATCAATGCGTATCGCCTCCGTCAGATGCTCGTTCTCGTGAAGAAGGCCCGCGGCGCAACGCAGGGCGACACGTCGATGGAATGGCTGAAGCCGTTCATGACCGAGCGCAAATATCGCAAAGGCAGATATTCTGTTCAAGAAGGACGACGCAGCTCACGAAATGCTGCTGACCGTCACCGGAAAATTCCTGGTAAGAGAGATCGGCGTCGAACTTCCGCCGGGACGCCTGATGGGCGAACTGGGTTTCCTTACACCCGATAACCGCCGAACGGCGACGATCGAATGCATCGAGGACGGCCACGTGCTGACCATCACTTACGAAAAATTGCTCGAGATCTACTTCCAGAACCCGCAATTCGGCTATTACTTCCTGGTCCTGACCAGCCAGCGCCTCCTGGAAAATATCGCGCGGCTGGAGGGGATCGTCGCGCAACACAAGCTTGCGCAGCAGGAGGCGGCCGCGGGCGGTACGGTTTGATATGAATCAACGCTCGCAGCTACTGTGGCGAGAATTCACTCCGCCGCGTTGCTGATCTCGGCGCGCCCGGCCCGCACCGCGCAGAACTTGAATTCGGGAATCTTGCCGAACGGATCGAGCGCCGGATTGGTCAACAGGTTGGCAGCGGCTTCCGCGTAGCAGAACGGCATGAACACCATGTTCTCCGGCACGTCGCGATCGGAACGCACCTTGACCTCGACCGCGCCGCGGCGGGTCTCCAGCCGGACAAAATCGCCGGGCCACACCTTCAGCCGCCGCATGTCCTTTGGCGACATGAAGGCCACCGCCTCCGGCTCGATCTGGTCGAGCACGTGCGAGCGGCGGGTCATCGAACCGGTATGCCAATGCTCGAGCACGCGGCCGGTGGAGAGCACCATCGGATATTCGTCGTCGGGCAGTTCGTCAGGCGGCAGTACCCGCGCCGGCACGATCTTGCCGCGGCCGCTCGCGGTCGGAAAACCCGTGGTGAAGATGATCTCGTTGCCCGGCTTTTGGGGATCGTCGACCGGATAGGTCACGGCGCCCTCGCGCACCAGCCGCTCCCAGGTGATGTTCTTCAGGGACGGCATCACCTGCGTCATCTCGGCAAAGACGTCAGCCGGGCCGCCGTAATTCCAGGGCAGCCCCATGCGCCTGGCGATCTCCTGGATGATCCAGAGATCCTGCCGCGCATCGCCCGGCGGCTTTATCACCTCACGCGCCAATTGCACGCGGCGGTCGGTATTGGTGAAGCTGCCGGATTTTTCCGCGAACGCCGAAGCCGGCAGGATCACGTCGGCATGGAACGCGGTTTCGGTGACGAACAGGTCCTGCACCACCAGATGGTCGAGTTTTGCCAGCGCCTCGCGGGCATGCTGCAGATCGGGGTCCGACATCGCGGGATTTTCGCCCTCGATATACATGCCGGTGATTTCGCCCTTGTGGATCGCGTTCATGATCTCGACCACGGTGAGCCCGCGTACGGGATCGAGATCCTGATTCCACAGCTTCTCGAACGGCGCGCGCAGGTCGGTGCGCCCGACCGGCTGGTAATCCGGCAGGAACATCGGGATCAGGCCGGCGTCGGAGGCGCCCTGCACGTTGTTTTGTCCGCGCAGCGGATGCAGCCCGGTGCCGGGACGGCCGACCTGGCCGGTGATCAGCGCCAGCGCGATCAGGCAGCGCGCATTGTCGGTGCCGTGGACGTGCTGGCTGATGCCCATGCCCCAGAAGATGATCGACGCGCGCGAGCGCGCATACATCCGCGCCACTTCGCGGAGCGTTTCGGCCGGGATGCCGCAGATCGGCTCCATCTTCTCCGGCGTGAATTCCTTGATGCGCGCCTTGAGATCGTCATAGCCCTCGGTATAGCCGGCGATGTATTGCTCGTCGGTCAGCCCTTCGGTGATGATGGTGTTGATCATCGCGTTCAGCATCGCGACATCGCTGCCGGCTTTGAACGCCAGGTGCTTGTAGGCGTGGCGCGACAGCGACTGCCCGCGCGGATCCATCACGATCAGCCTGGCGCCGCGCTTGGCCGCATTCTTGATGAAGGTCGCGGCGACCGGATGGTTCACGGTCGGATTGGCGCCGATCACGATGATGACTTCGGCGTCCAATGCTGCCGCGAACGGCGCCGACACCGCGCCCGAGTTGAGGCCTTCCATCAGGGCCGCGACCGAGGAAGCGTGGCACAGCCGCGTGCAGTGATCGACATTGTTGGACCCAAAGCCGGTGCGCACCAGTTTCTGGAACAGATAGGCCTCCTCGTTGGAGCCCTTGGCCGAGCCGAACCCCGCCAGCGCCTTGACGCCCTTCTGGTCGCGAATCCTGACCAGGCCCTTGGCCGCGATGTCGAGCGCCTCCTCCCAGGAAGCCTCGCGGAAATGCGTGAAGGGATTGGCGGGATCGACCTGGTCGTTGGCATCCTTCTTCGCGTTCGGCAGCCGCACCAGCGGTTTTGTGAGGCGGTGCGGATGATGGATGTAGTCGAAGCCGAAGCGGCCCTTGACGCAAAGCCGGTTGTGATTGGCCGGGCCGTCGCGGCCCTCGGCATAGATCACCTTCTCGTCCTTGACCTGATAGGTGACCTGGCAGCCGACGCCGCAGAACGGGCAAAGCGAGTCCACCTTCCGGTCGGCATAGGTGACGCGGGTCTGCTTCTCGTCCAGCATCACCGCCGGCATCAGCGCGCCGGTCGGACAGGCCTGCACGCATTCGCCGCAGGCGACGCAGGTCGATTCCCCCATCGGGTCGTCGAAATCGAACACGATCTTCGACGCGTGACTGCGATAGGCCATGCCGATCACGTCATTGACCTGAACCTCGCGGCAGGCACGCACGCACAGGCCGCACTGGATGCAGGAATCGAGATTGACGCGCATCGCCGGATGGCTGGCGTCGCCATGCCAGCGCTCGGCGGCCGGAAAGCGGCTCTCGGTCACCTCGACCTTTTCGGCCCAGTGCCAGAATTTCGAGTCAGGGTCATGCGAAGTTTCGCGCGCCGGCTGATCGGCGACCAGAAGCTCCATCACCATCTTCTGCGCCGCGACGGCGCGAGGGCTCGCCGACTTCACCTTCATGCCGACGCTCGGCGTGCGCTTGCAGGACGCCGCCAATACGCGCTCGCCCTCGATCTCGACCATGCAGGCGCGGCAATTGCCGTCGGGCCGGTAGTCCGGTTCCGGCGAATAGCACAGATGCGGAATTTCGTGGCCCTGGCGTTTTGCCACCTGCCAGATGGTCTCGCCGTTGACGGCCTCGACCTGCTTGCCGTCGAGTTCGAACTGGATTTTTGTCATTCCGCGGCCTCTTTCGGCAGGAATTCATCCGGAAAATATTTAATCACGGTCGTGAGCGGATTCGAGGCCGCCTGGCCGAGGCCGCAGATCGAGGCGTCCCGCATCGCCTGGCTCAATTCCTCGAGCAATTGCCGGTTCCAGACCGGCCTTTGCATCAATAGCGCCGCCTTCTGGGTTCCGACGCGGCAGGGCGTGCACTGACCGCAGCTCTCGTCCTCGAAGAAACGCATCAGGTTCAGCGCCGCGTCCTTCACGCTGTCCTGCTCGGACAGGATGATGACCGCGGCCGAGCCGATGAAACAGCCGTATTTTTCCAGCGTGCCGAAATCGAGCGGGATGTCGTCCATCGTTGCCGGCAGGATGCCGCCGGAGGCGCCGCCCGGCAAATATGCATGGAATTTGTGCCCCTCCGCCATGCCGCCGCAGAACTCGTCGATCAATTGGCGCACCGTGACGCCTGATGGCGCGAGCTTCATGCCGGGATTTTTCACCCGGCCAGACACCGAATAGCTGCGCAGGCCGTGGCGGTCGTTGCGGCCGTGGCTTTTCCACCAGTCCGCGCCCTTTTCGACGATGTCGCGCACCCACCACAGCGTCTCGATATTGTTGATCAGCGTCGGCAGGCCGAACAGCCCGACCTGGAACGGGTATGGCGGCTTGTGCCGCGGCAATCCGCGCTTGCCTTCGATGCTTTCCAGCAGCGAGGATTCCTCGCCGCAGATATAGGCGCCGGCGCCGCGCCGCATGTGCAGCACCGGCCCGCCCGGTGGCAGCTTTGCAATTTCACGCTCGAGGATTTCACGCGAGGCCGGATATTCGTCGCGGATGTAGATGTAGACATCGGTCGCTTCCACGACATGCGCGCCGATCAGCGTACCCTCAAGAAAACGATGCGGATCGGTTTCGAGATAATAGCGGTCCTTGAACGTGCCGGGCTCGCCTTCGTCGCCGTTGACCGCCATCAGCCGCGGACCGGGCTCGCCAAGCACCGCGCGCCATTTTCGTCCGGTCGGAAAACCCGCGCCGCCGAGGCCGCGCAAGGAGGCGTCGTCGAGCGCCTTCAGCAGATCCTCCTTTTTCAATTCGCCGGAGCGCAGGCGCTTCAATAATTTGTAGCCGCCGCCCGCGACATAGGCGTCGTAGTCGACATACTTTGGCAGATGCGCGTGGGTATCGCCGCCCTTGGCGGCGCCAAGCACATTGGCGACGGTCGCGTGATCGACGAAGTGATGGCCGACCTCGGCCGCGGGCGCGGTGTTGCAGCGGCCGACGCAGGGCGCGCGCACCACGCGAATGCCGCGACCGGCGCCGGCCTGCAGGTCCTGCAGCAATTTTTCCGCGCCCAGCATCGCGCAGGTCAGCGAATCGCAGACGCGAATCGTGAGCGGCGGGATGTTCGCCTCGCCCTCCTTCACCACGTCGAAATGCGCGTAGAAGGTCGCGGTCTCGAACACTTCCGCAAATGCCAGCTTCATCTCGTCGGCGAGGGCTGCGAGGTGAGCCGCGGAAATCTGGTGATATTTATCCTGGATGAGATGCAGATGTTCGATCAGGAGGTCGCGGCGCCGCGGCCGGTCGCCGAGCAAAAGCGCTACCTGTTCGGCCGCCTGGGGATCGATCTGGCGGCCCTTGGGGGTTGATTTGGCCCGCTTTCGACCCTCGCCGGGATGTTCGAACAAGCGGACCTTTTGCACATCATGACTCATATTCGGATCGCTCGTTTTCAGCCTCAGCCACCGGACTCTAGTTTGTGGCATGCCACATGCCAAGAGCAATGATGCAGCAAAAATAATGATTTAAGGGGCATGCAGCGGTTGCTGTCATGCCCCTTGATAGTCGTAGCTCGCATCCCCGCGGTGAAAAGCGTCAGAAGATCTTGATCGCGCTTTCCAGCGTCTTCCACACGCCCCAGGCGAGCGGGATACCGACAAAGGCCCAGAACAACGCGGCCCTGGCATCCAGCCCGCCCTTGCCGATGCCGAACGAGCCATGCTGTATCGCCGCCTCGCTCTTGGCGCTCGCCGCCTGCAGCTTCGCGACCTCGTCCGTGCTCATGTGCCATTTGTGGTCGACCGGCTTGATCAGGTAGTTGCAGATCAGGCCGCCGATCAACATGGCACAGAGGATGTACATGGTGGTGTCATAGAGCTTGTCACGCGGAACGCCGGCGGCGAGCTGGAATTCGCGGATATAGTTCACGACCACCGGACCGACGATGCCGGCGGTCGACCACGCGGTCAGCAGCCGGCCATGAATGGCGCCCACGAACTGGGTTCCGAACATGTCGGCGAGATAGGCCGGCACGGTGGCGAAGCCGCCGCCATACATCGACAGGATGATGCAGAAGGCACCGACGAACAGCGCCTTCGAGCCCATATTGGCGAAGGTCGGCGCCAGCGCGTACAGCGCGATGCCGAGCAGGAAGAAGCAGAAATAGGTATTCTTGCGGCCGATATAGTCCGACAGCGACGCCCAGAACACCCGGCCACCGATGTTGAACAGCGACAGCAGGCCGGCAAAGCCCGCCGCGATCGCCGCAATCGCGGCCTTCTGCTCGACGCTCAGCGCGTTGAAGCCGAGGTTTGGAAATCCGATCAGCTTGCCGGCGAAGATCTCCTGCAACATCGGCGAGGCCATGCCGATCACGCCGATGCCGGCCGACACGTTCAGACAGAGCACACCCCAGATCAGCCAGAACTGCGGCGTCTTGTGTGCGTCCCTGAGATGGACGTTGTTGGTCGAGATCATCGCATTGGCTTTGGACGGCGCCGTCCAGCCATCGGGCTGCCAGCCGACCGGCGACACGCGATAGGCGAAGGCGCCGATCATCATGAAGACGAAATAGATCACGCCCATGGTGGCGAAGGTTTCCCAGACGCCGACCGAGCTGGGGGTCTTGTAGTAGTTGATCAGCAAATTCGCCAGCGGCGCGCCGATCATGGCGCCGCCGCCGAAACCTCCAATGGCGAAACCGGTCGCCATGCCGCGGTGATCGGGGAACCATTTGATCAGCGTCGAGACCGGCGAGATGTAACCGAGGCCGAGACCGACGCCGCCGATGACGCCGCAGCCGAGCCAGGTAATCCAGAGCTGATGGACGTAAACGCCGAAGGCGCCGATCAACAGGCCGCCGCCCCAGCAGCACGCCGCCACCGCGCCTGCCTTGCGCGGGCCGACCCGCTCCAGCCAGCCGCCCCAGATCGCGGCAGAGACGCCGAGCAGCACGAAGAACAGCGTGTACATCCAGCCCATGCTGGCGACTTTCCAGTCGCAGGTGGTGGTGAACAGTTCCTGCACCAGCGACATGTCGGGGCAGGCCTTGGGTGCCGTCAGCCCGATCGCGCGCGACAGCGGCAGCCAGAACACGCTGAAGCCGTAGGCCATGCCGATGCACAGATGAATGCAAAGTGCAGCGGGTGGCACCAGCCAGCGATTGAAGCCGGCCTTTGCAATGGTGTGCTCGCGGTCGAAAATCCCCTCACCGCCGCCGGACACTGTCCCAGCGCTTCGAATTGTAGCCATTCAGTCCTCCCCTGCAGCTGCCCGTGCCCGGACATGTCTGCGCATCCGAAATCTTAACACCTGAGCGGGACCGGTTATTCCGTGCGCTACGCCCAGCCCGAGTTCTACTCGGGATTGCACGGCATGTGTGACCGATGAGATCTGCCCCCCGCGCTCATACAGAGAAATGCAATTGGGGCAGAAGCGGGGCCTTGTGTCGATAGGTCAAAGGTAGCGATCACAGCAGATGGCTAACCATTTGTGTTTTCGATCAGGCCATTTGATTTTTCAATCACGAACACGATTCGCTGTTCGGCGCGTTCGGTGATCTCGACCTTGTCGCCGGTTTCCCGAATCAGATTGGGGATGTCGATCACCGACAATGGATCGGTGCAGTGGACTTCCAGGAGATCGCCCGGCTTCAGCGCCTTCAGCGCCTTTCGCGTCTTCAGTGCCGGCAGCGGACATTTCAGGCCGGTGAGATCGAGTTTTGTCGTGGTCATGCTTCCAACCATGGCGAAGCGGGCCTGTATCGTCAACGGACACCGCCGCAAGCCTGATCGTCTCACATCAGGCTTGCATAGCCGAGAAACCCGACGCTCTGGCCCGGCTCCACCAGCGTGATTTCCTCGCCGAGTTCGACCAGTCCGTCGGTGTCGACCAGCGACGACAATAGCCCCGCGCCCTCGCGCGGAAATTTTGCCGCTTCGAGTGCGCCGTCGGCCGCCCTGCGCAAATTGACCCGGACATATTCGCGGCGCGCGATCTTCTTCTTGTAGGCTGAAAGCCGCGCGAACCGGCATCGGCACCAGCGGCTGTTGCGTGGCGCCCGCCAGCGCCAGCACGGTCGGGCGCACCACATGGACGAAGGTGACAAAACTCGCCACCGGATTTCCCGGCAATCCAATGAACGGCGTGCCGCCGATAATTCCCATCGCGACGGGGCGGCCGGGCTTGATCGCCATCCGCCACAGCACGAGCGTGCCCGCGCTTTCGACGGCGGCCTTGACGTGGTCCTCTTCGCCGGTCGAAACGCCGCCGGTGGTCAGGATCAGGTCGTGGCGGCCGGCCACCTGCTTCAGGCCCTCCGCCAGCGAGGCGCGATCGTCCCGCGAGAATGCCGAGATCGCTGACCTCGCAGCCGAAGCCGCGCCAGCATCGCCATCAGCATGAAGCGGTTGGAATCGAACAGTTGCGCGGCCGCGCGCGGCTCCCCGGCGAGACCAGTTCGTTGCCGGTCGAAAACACCGCGACGCGGATGCGCCTGCGCCACTTCGACCTCGGTCAGCCCGAACGCCGCGGCCAGCGCGACATCCTGCGGCCGCAGCCGCTGGCCTCGCGCGCAGCGCAGCAGAACCTGCGGGAATGTCTTCGCCGGCCGGGCGCACATTGGCGCCGGGTTTCAGGCCCGCCGGAAGCACAACCCTGCCCTCGTCATCGAGGCGCACGTCCTCCTGCATGAACACGGTGTCGGCGCCCTCGGGCATCGGCGCGCCGGTGAAGATCCGCACCGCGTGCCCTGGCTTGATCGCTTCGCCTGCCGACGCGCCGGCCTGAACGCGTCCGATCACGGGAAATGCCGCTTCCGCCGTCAGCGGAAGATCGCGGCTCGCGCACCGCATAGCCATCGACGGCGGAATTGGTGAAGGGCGGCAGCGGCAGGGCAGCCGCGATGTCGCGCGCGAGAATGCGTCCGTCGGCCGCTGTCAGCGCCACGGTCTCGACCTCCTCAACCGCGCGTGACCCGCGCGGCGATGATGCCGACGGCTTCATCGACCGACATCATCGGGCCGCCGAAGGCAAAGCAATCGTCGGACAATTGCGCCATGTGCCGTCTCAGGTTTCGCTGACGCTTCGCGCCAGCACGTCTTCGACCGATATCGCCGATCGCTGCATCATAGCGGCGACGGCCGGGATGTCATCGAGATGGGCAACCGGCAGCGCGGTTTCAACCGTCGCGTCGGTGGCAATGCCCGATATCGCGGGATCGCCGGGGAACAGCAGCGGCTTGCCGTTGGCAAGCCGATGCACCTCGATCTTGCGATGCGGCTCGGACTTGAAGCCTTCGACGACGACGAGATCGACCGGCGACATTTTCCGAGCAGTTCCGGCAGCCGCGGCTCGGCAGCGCCGCGCAATTCGTGCATCAGGGCCCAGCGCTTGCCGGAGGACACCAGCACTTCCTCGGCGCCCGACTGCCGGTGCACCCAGGAATCCTTGCCCGGCACGTCGACATCGAAACTGTGATGGGCGTGCTTGATCGACGGAAACCCGCAGACCCTCGCTGAGCAAATGCGGGATCATCCGCGACAGCAGCGTCGTCTTGCCGGCGCCGCTCCACCCGGCGAGGCCAATCACTTTCATCTTATTCTCCGAGCCGCCGGCGGAACCGGGCTAGGTTTTCGCCATGGCGTGCTTTATATCGGCCAACAGGCAATGTCATGCTAGCCTGCGAACCATGATGAAGATCGACAAAGCCCCCGTCCCCCTGATCGTCCCGAATCCGGACGATCCGCGGCTGACCGAACGCGTCGCCGGCACCGACCAGACCGGCGCCGCGGTCGAGATCAACGTGCCGGTGGAGCGGCCGCTGACGCTGTATCTGAACGCGCAGGAGATCGTCACCATGATGACGATCGGCGACTATCCGGAATATCTGGCGCTCGGCTATCTGCTCAACCAGAACATGCTGAAATACGACGACGTCGTCACCGAGGTCGAATATGACGACGATCTGCAGGTGGTGGTGGTGCGCACCGAGCATCACACCAATTTCGAAGCAGAAGCTGAAGAAGCGCACGCAGACCTCGGGCTGCGCCCAGGGCACCGCGTTCGGCGATCTGCTGGAAGCGGTGGAAAGCGTCGCGCTGCCGAAGGCCGAGCTGCGCACCTCCTGGCTCTACCAGATGACGCACGCGATCAACACCATGCCCTCGCTCTATCTGGAGGCCGGCGCGATCCACGGCTGCGTGCTGTGCAAGCAAGGCACGCCTGTCTGCTACACCGAGGACGTCGGCCGCCACAACGCCGTCGACAAGATCGCGGGCTGGATGTTCCGCCACGGCGTCGATCCCGCCGACAAGATTCTCTACACCACGGGACGGCTGACCTCCGAGATGGTGATCAAGACGGTGCGGATGGGCATTCCGATCCTGGTGTCGCGCTCGGGCTTTACCGCCTGGGGCGTCGACCTCGCGCGGCAGGTCGGACTGACGCTGGTCGGGCGCACGCGCGGCAAACGCTTCATCGCGCTGTCGGGCCAGGAGCGCATCGTCTACGACCAGAATCTTGCTTTCGTCGAAGAGGAATCCGCCCGTCACAAGCGCAAGGGCGCCGAGCGTGACGACTGAATTTCCAGCGACGTCAAGCGACGCGCCGGCGACGTCAAGCGATGCGCCGGCGACGCCCGGGGTATTGCTCGCCGGCGGCCTGGCGCGGCGGATGGGCGGCGGCGACAAGCCGATGCGCCGGATCGGCGGCCGCACCATTCTCGAGCGCGTGATCGCGCGGCTGAAGCCGCAATGCGACGGGCTCATTCTCAACGCCAATGGCGATCCGGCGCGGTTCGCAAGTTTCGGGTTGCCCGTGATCGCCGACACGGTCGAGAATTTTCCCGGACCGCTCGCCGGCATTTTGGCTGCCCTCGACTGGGCCGCGGCCAACCGGCCCGAGGTTGCGTGGATGCTGAGCGCCGCGGCCGATTGCCCGTTCCTGCCGCGCGATCTGGTCGCGCGCCTGCACCGCGCCCGCACCGAGCAGGACGCGCAGCTTGCGGTCGCCGCTTCCGACGGACAGTCGCATCCGGTGATCGGATTGTGGAACGTCGGCCTGCGCGAGGAACTGCGCCATGCACTGGTGGTGGAGGACATCCGCAAGATCGACCGCTGGACCGCGCGCTACAGGCTTGCGACCGTCGAGTGGCCGGTGGATGAACTCGATCCCTTCTTCAACGCCAACACCGTGGATGATATCGCGCGGCCGAGCGGCTGGCGGCGCTGGATGAGTTGATTGATCGCTAGCTGAGGACTTCGGTCATGACCACAAGTGCGGATTTGAGCGGCCACATTGCGCTTGGTGACGGGCGGATCGCGCGGCATCGGGGCTGCGATTGCCACGGCGCTCGCCGAAGCGGGCGCCGCGGTCGCAGTCAACTATCGCCAGCGCGCCGCTGAAGCCGATGCGGTGGTAGCTGGGATCAAGAGCAAGGGCGGTCGCGCGATCGCGGTCGCCGCCGACGTTTCGCAGGCCGCCGCTGTCGCCGAGATGGTCGATCACATCGCGTTCGCACTGGGCCCGATCGACATTCTCGTCAACAACGCCGGCATGGCGATCGTGCGCGGCATCGATGACCTGACCGAAGCCGACTTCGACCAGACCATCGCGGTCAACCTGAAATCGGCCTTTCTCTGCACCCAGGCCGTGCTGCCGGCGATGCGCGCGAAGAAATGGGGCCGCATCGTCAATATCTCGTCGGGCGCCGCGCGCGGCGCCGGCGCTATCGGCGTGCACTACAACGCGTCGAAGGCCGGCATGGAGGGACTGACGCGCGGCTATGCGGCGCGGCTGGTCAAGGAAGGCATCACCGTCAACGCGGTGGCGCCGTCGCTGATCGAAACCGACATGATGCGTGGCCGGTCCGATCTGGCGGCCCGCATCCCGCTGGGACGCCTGGGGCAGCCGGATGAAGTCGCGCAGGCGGTGCTGATGGTGCTCGGCAACGACTACATGACCGGCCAGACCATCGTCTGAATGGCGGCATGGCGTTCATTTGAGCGGTTGTCGTCATCCTGAGGCGCGAGCGCGCGATGCCTTGGCATCGCGTACTTGAGCGAGCCTCGAAGGATGCGGCCTCGAGCTCACTTCTCGCCGTAGCCCTTCGAGACGCGCGCACCGGACAGCGCAAGTGCGCTGCCGGGAGAGCGCGCTCCTCAGGGTGACGGCTTATCGTGGAGAGTGACGCTTACGCCGGCCGGAATCCCGCTTGCGTCAGCGCGGCGCGGCTTTCTTCTGACGCCAGCGCTGCCAGAAACGCCTGCACCGCGGGGCGATGCTTTCGCGCCGTCACCAGCGCGAAATCATAATGCTCTTCGGCAAAAGCAATGAAGCCGAGACCCGCGGCCCGCGCGACCGGCGCAATCGTCATGCCCCAATCGGCGCGATGCTGCGCCACGGCGGCGGCGACCGCGTTGTGCGAGCGCGGCTGGTTCCAGTAGCCGTCGGGGCGCGCCTCGCCGAGCAGCCGGTCGATCAGGATGCGGGTGCCGGCGCCCTGGTTGCGGTTGACCATGATGCAGGCGGGATCGGCGAGCGCGGCGCGCACCGCGTCCTGCGCGCTCAATCCCTCGAAGCGCGGATCGCCCGCTCGATACACGATGCCCTGCATTCGCCGCCAGCCCGGCACCAGTTCAAGCCCGTCGCCGAGAAACGGCGTGTTGTAGGTCTCGGACTTTTCGTCGAACAAATGGATCGGCGCGAAGTCGCATTCGCCGCGCCTTGCCGCCGCAAGTCCCCCGAGGCTGCCGACCGCGATCGAACGCACCGAAAGCCCTGCACGCGAAAGCTGCGCCGTCACCAGATCGAGCCCGGTGCAGTGGCTGCCGACGATGACGAGATCGGGCACCCGCACATGCGGCGTGAACAGCGTCACCTCGGCTTCGGTGCCCGCCGGCATCTGATCGGCCAGCGCATCGATCTTCAGGAAGCCGTCGGCCTGCGCGAAGGAGGTGATCGCGCCGCTTCCCTTGCCGGAGGGATAGGCGATCAGGCCGCCAGCGCCTTGCACCAGCGACACCATGACGAATTCGGTGCGGCCGAGTTCGGATGGTATCCGCACCGGTACTTTCGCGGTGACCTTGGCATCCGGGCGCGGCGGCAGGCCGGCCATGCGCCGCAGCACCGGCACGATCATGTCGTGGAAGGTGAACATCGCGGAAGTCGGGAAGCCCGGCAGGATCACCACCGGCTTGCCGTCGCAGACCGCCAGACACAACGGCTTGCCCGGCTTCAGCGCGACGCCGTGCGCGATGATGCCGGGCTTGCCGAGCCGCGCGATGATGCGATGGGACACGTCGCCTGCGCCCTTCGAGGTGCCGCCTGAGAGCACCAGCATGTCGCTGCTCTCGAGCGCCTTGCGCATCGCGGCTTCGAGTTCTTCTTCATCGTCCGGGACGGCGCCGAGAAATACCGCTTCCCCACCATTTTCGTTCACCGCCGCGGCGACGATCGCGCCATTGGTGTCGTAGATTTCGGCGGGACCTAGCGGCCGGCCGGGCTGCACCAGTTCGTCGCCGGTCGAGATCACGGCGACGCGCGGCCGGCGCGCCACCGAAACTTCGCCGATCCCGCAGGCCGCACACATGCCGATCTCGCGCGAGCCGACCACGGTGCCGGCGCGCAGCAGCGCCTCGCCGCGGGCGATGTCGGAGCCGGCATAGGAGACGAATTGGCCGGGCGAGGCGGCACGGCGGATCTCGATCGCGCGATGTCCCGCAGGCTGCGTGTGCTCGACCATGACGACGGCGTCGGCGCCGCGCGGCAGCGGCCCGCCGGTCGCAATCGGCGTGGCCGTGCCCGACAGCACCGGCCGCGTCGGCGCGGTGCCGCAGGCGATTACTTCGTCGTTCAGCATGACGCGCACCGGCGCCGCTTCGCCGGCCGAGGCAAGATCGGCGGAACGCACCGCAAAGCCATCGACATTGGCGCGATCGAACGGCGGCACGTCGATCGGCGCCACGATATCCTGCGCCAGCGCGCAACCGAGCGCATCGGCAAGCGGTCGCTGCTCGCTCGGGATTATCAGCGGAAACAATGCGGCCTCAAAACGCGCCAGCGCGTCCTCGCGCGACAGGATCGTCAGGAACTGATCCTGATCTATATTGTCGCGATCTCTCGGCGATGGCGCATTGGTCATGTCGGAACCCATCCTAGTGCGGGGGATTTGAAGTTCCTACCAATTCGCCGCGCGTCCGTTTAGGAACTTCAAATCCCGAAACCGCACTGGAATCAAATTTATTGTAGTGTCCCTTTGATTCCGAAGTTCGCATCGGAGGGCGCCGCAACGAAAAGCGAACTTCGGAACCGGGACACTACTCCCAAAGTATATAGGCATCGACCGGCGTGCCCGCAGCAAAACCCTCAGACCCGCCGGGCACCGCCAGCCAGGCATCGGCGCGGGCGATCGTCCCGAGCGGCAGTTCGCCCGATACCAGCGGCATCCAGTTGCCCCGATTTCTTTCGAGCAGGACGATTTCAGTCATGCCGACGCTCGAGGCGATCTTGCGCGTGAGCGGCAGGCTGACCGACTGCCGCGGCTCTCGCCCGGACAACCGGTCCAGCAGCGGGAGCGCCAGCGTCCACCACGCCGCGAGTGCCTGATCCGGCGCACCCGGCAAGGCGATCACGGGAATCGTTCCAATCCAGCCCACCGCAGCGGTTCGGCCGGGCTGCAAGGCGATGCCATGGGCGACGAGCTCGCCGCACTGGGCCAATGCCGTAATCGTCGCGTCGGTACGTCCGACGCCGCTGCCGCCGATGGTGATGAGCATATCGCTTGCACCGCCGGGTTCGACCGCCCTTGCGATCGATGCCGCGTCGCGCCCCGTGGCCTCGGTGCGGACAACATCGGCGCCGGCCGCGCGGGCGCACTCCGCAATCAGATGCACTGTCACCGCTTCGCCCGCCGGAATATTGACGATGCGCAGCCGCGGACGGCGCACCATCAGCTCCTGCAAGCCCGCCGCGCGCGCGACAAAGAGATCGAGCGCGCGAAGCTGTCGCCCGGTCGCAATGACGATGCTGCCCTCGGCGATTTCGCCGCCGGCGTGGCGAACACCCTGCCCCGGTATCGCTTCCGCCAGCGCCTGAACCATCGGGCCAGTCGCGTCGAGGCAATCGGCATCGATCACGCAGTCGCACCCCTCCGGCATGGTGTCGCCGGCTTCGACCCAGACAGGCGATTTCTTAAGCGGCAGCGGCGAATAGGACGAGGCGCCGACGAGGTCGCGCGCGCACAACGCCCAGCCATCGCTGGTCGCGATGTCGCGATCTGGAAGCGCTTTGAGCCGCGGCGTCTCCGCGGCAACGCAGCCCAGCGCCTCGGCCAGCGGCAGCGCAACGGGCGCGACCGGATGCAGCCGGTCCAGCAATGCCGCAAGCGCTGTGTCGAGCGCAGTGAGCGAAGCCGGCAGGCGCTGGGTCGAGATCATTTGCGGATGGTGGACCAGACGTTGTTCGCTTGGCAACCGTTGCCAAAAGAATCACGTCCGACGGGGAAACTCACGCCCCCTTCTTGTCCGCATCGGGAAAGAACAGCTGCTGGCCGTCGATCTTGTAGCCGGCGATAGCGGCCTGGCCTTCCGGCGAGATCAGCCAGTCGACGAAGGTCTGGCCGAGTTCCTTCTTCACCGACGGGTATTTCGCAGGGTTCACCAGCATGACGCCATATTGATTGAACAGCCGCCGGTCGCCTTCGACCACGATTTCGAGATCGCCCCGGTTCTTGAAGGAGATCCAGGTGCCGCGGTCGGACAGCACGTAGCCGTTCATGGCGCTGGCGGTGTTCAGCGCTGCGCCCATGCCCTGCCCGATCTCGCGGTACCACGTGCCTTTGCTGGCGGCGATATCGATGCCGGCCTGCTTCCACAGCGCGAGTTCGGCTGAATGCGTGCCCGATCTGTCGCCGCGCGAGACGAACGGAGCGCTCTTGGCCTGGATGGTTTGCAGCGCGGTCTCGATATCGCCGCCTTTGATGCCGGCGGGATCGCTTTTCGGGCCGATCAGCACGAAGTCGTTATACATCACGTCAAACCGCTTCACGCCAAAACCCTCGGCGAGGAATTTTTCCTCCTGCGCCTTGGCGTGGACGAACACCACGTCGGCGTCGCCGCGCCGCGCGGTGTCGAGCGCCTGCCCGGTGCCCTGCGCGATGACCTTCACGTCGATGCCGGTCCTGTTCTTGAAAATCGGCAACAGATGGCCGAACAACCCGGAATCCAGGGTCGAGGTGGTCGAGGCCACGACAATTGATCGATCCTCGGCGGCTGCTGGCGCGTGAGCGGCTGCGACGCCGACGCAAAGCAGCAGCGCGAAAAATAACAGACGGCTCGGCATCCACACCTCCTGTTCAGGCCATTCAAATCACGAGATCGCCGCGCAAGAAGGCGGCGGCTTCCGGCGTCGCCGGGTGGTCGAGGAAATCGCCGGCAAGACCCCGTTCGCAAAGCGCGCCGCGAACCAGAAAGACGATGTCGCCGGCGAGACGGCGCACCTGGCCGAGATCATGCGAGGCCATCACGATCTTGATGCCGGATTGCGCCGCCGTCAGCACGATCTCCTCGACGCTGCGCGTCGCGGCGGGATCGAGATTGGCGGTGGGCTCATCAAGCAGCAGAATTTCAGGATCGCGCGCCAGTGCACGGGCGAGCGCCAGCCGCTGCTGCTCGCCGCCCGACAGCCGCCGCGCCGGGCGTTGCGCCAGATCGGAAAGTCCAACCCGTTCCAGCAATACGTCCACGCGCTCTGCGCGCGCCTTGCGCGGGACGCCGGCCTGGGCCAGCGCATAGGCGACGTTGGCGGCAGCGCTCCTTCGCAGCATCACCGGTCGCTGAAACAGGATGGCGCGGCGCACCGGCGCGCCATCGACGCGGCCACCCCAGCTGACCTCGCCAGTCGACGGTGCCGTCAACCCCATGCAGAGCCGAAGCAACGTGGTCTTGCCCGAGCCGTTCGGCCCGACAACGAGCGTGGGGGCGCCTTGCATAATCGTCAGGCTCAAACGGTCGAGGATCGTGGTCGCGCCCGCCCGCAGCGAGACGTCATGGAGAACCAGGGGAAGCTCGCTCAAGGGTGCGCGCATCATCAACCCGCCTGCCGCTCCGACCACACACGCGTCCCCCATGCGGCGGTGTTGATCGCTAGAACGATTGTAATCAGAATGAGCCCCAGTCCCATCGCCAGTGGCAAATTGCCCTTGGAAGTCTCGAGCGATATCGCCGTCGTCATGGTGCGGGTGAAGCCGTCGATATTGCCGCCGACGATCATGACCGCGCCGACTTCGGCGGCGGCTCGCCCGAACCCCGCCAACAGCGCCGTCAGCAGGCTATAGCGCGCGTCCCACAACAGCGTCATCACGCGGCCGGCCGGACTGACGTCCATCGCCGTCAGTTCGTCGCGATATTCGCTCCAGAGATCCTCGACGGTCTGGCGCGTCAGCGCCGCGATGATCGGCAGGATCAGGATGGTCTGGGCGATCACCATCGCCGTCGGCGTGAACAGAATGCCGATTGCCCCGAGCGGTCCCGACCGCGACAGCAGCAGGTAAACCGCAAGACCCACCACCACCGGCGGCAACCCCATCAGCGCGTTGAGCAGCACCACCAGCGCGGAGCGTCCGGGGAATCGCGTCAGCGCGAGCAGCGCGCCGAGCGGCATGCCCGCCAGCGCCGCCAGCGCTACCGCCGATAGGCTGACGGCAAGCGAAAGCCTGACGATGGCAAACAGTGCCGCATCGCCGCCCAGGATCAGTTGCCAGGCACCCAATTGGTCAGACATTGCTCCCTCTGGGCTCCCTCTGGCGGCCTTGTTCGGCAAGAATTACGCAACTGTCAATTGATTGAACACACGCAGATATATGCATACAGATGCAGGATGGAATTCTTGACCACCAGCGAGGCTGCCGAATATCTCCGGCTTGGTGAGCGCAAACTCTATGAATTGGTGACGGCGGGCGCGATTCCCTGCAGCAAGGTGACGGGCAAGTGGTTGTTTCCGCGCCACGAGCTCGATCTCTGGGTGCTCGCGGGGCTGGCGCGACCGGCCGGCATGATCGCCGCCGACCCGCCGCCCATTGTCGGCGGCAGCCAGGACGACCTCCTGGAATGGATGTTGCGCGAATCCGGGTCAGGCCTTGCCTCGCTCACCGAGGGCACCTCGCGCGGCGCCGACCGGCTGCAGCGCGGTGAGATCATCGCCGCGGCCATCCATTTCCACAGCCCTGCCATTTCCACCGACACCGACGGCGACGCCAATATCGCGGCGGTGCGCGCGATGCCGGACCTGCATGACGCCGTACTGGTTGGTCTGGTGCGGCGCGAACAGGGCCTGCTGCTTGCCCCTGGCAATCCAAAACATCTGAATAGTCTCGCCGATGTGCTGGGCTCGGGCGCGAAAATGGCGCTCAGGCAGCCCGGCGCCGGCGCGCAGATGCTGCTCGAGGTGCTGCTGACGCGCGCCGGCGCGGCGCTGAAGGATCTGCGCCGGCTGGAGCCGCCATGTCTGACCGGCCCCGATCTTGCCGTCGCGGTCCGCTCCGGCAAGGCAGACTGCGGCGTCGCAACCCGCGCTGCGGCAAAGTCCGCGGGCCTCGATTTTGTGCCGCTGCTCTGGGAAAATTACGATCTGCTGATGCGGCAGCGCAGTTATTTCCGACCACCGATCCAGACCCTGATCGGCTTCCTCGGACAGAAGCGGCTGAAGCAGCGAGCCGCGGAGTTGACCGGTTACGACCTGACGCCGGCCGGTCAGATCCGGTTCGCGGCTTGATCGAACCAGCTCCGTTGACGCGGACCGCGAATTAATTGGATGAAATTGAACCGGCTGAGCTACTGTTCCGGTCAATAATCAAGGCCAATGCGCCTGACGCCAACGGGAGGACATGTCGTGAATTCAATCAGGAAGCTATCCATGCTCGCGGCGTTTGCGGCCGCGGTATTGTCGTCGCCGGCGGCGCTGGCCCAAATCTCCGACGACATGGTCAAGATCGGCGTTCTCACCGACATGAACGGCCCGGCCTCAACGCCCACCGGCCAGGGCTCGGTAACCGCGGCGCAAATGGCGGTGGACGATTTCGGCGGCAAGGTATTGGGCAAGCCGATCATCGTGATCGTCGGCGATCACCAGCTGAAGGCCGATATCGGCGCCGGCATCGCGCGGCGCTGGTACGACACCGAACAGGTCGATCTGATCGTGGACGTGCCGGTGTCGGCGGTCGGGCTCGCGGTCCAGAACATTGCCAATGAAAAGAAGCGACTGTTTATTACGCATTCCACTTTAGCCGCGGATTTCCACGGAAAATTCTGTTCGCCCTATGCGATGCAATGGGTGATCGACACCCGTTCGCTCGCGGTCGGCACCGCCGATGCCGTTGTCAAGCGCGGCGGCGACAGCTGGTTCTTCATCACCGACGATTACGCGTTCGGTCACTCGCTTGAACGCGACGCCTCGACCGTGATCACCAGGAGCGGCGGCAAGGTGCTGGGCTCGGTGCGCCCGCCGCTGGCCACACCCGACCTGTCGTCCTTCGTGCTGCAGGCGCAGGCTTCCAAGGCCAAGATCATTGGCATCGCTGCCGGTCCCCCCAACAACATGAACGAGATCAAGACCGCCGGCGAGTTCGGCGTCTTCAAGGGCGGACAGCAGATGGCCGCGCTGCTGGCGCTGATCACCGACATCCATTCGCTCGGGCTGCCGGCGGCGCAGGGGCTGCTGCTCACGACATCGTTCTACTGGGACATGGACGACAAGACCCGCGAATGGTCGAAGCGCTATTTCGCCAAAATGAACCGGATGCCGACGATGTGGCAGGCCGGCGTCTATTCTTCGGTGATGCACTATCTCAACGCCATCAAGGACAGCGGAACCGACGAGCCGCTCAAGGTGGCGGCCAAAATGCGCGAGAAGCCGATCGAGGATTTCTTTTCCCGCAACGGCAAACTGCGCGAGGACAATCTGATGGTTCACGACCTGATGCTGGTCGAGGTCAAGAAACCGGAGGAATCGAAATATCCGTGGGACTATTACAAGATCCTCGCGAAGATTTCGGGCGAGGACGCGTTCGGGCCGCCGGATGCGGCCTGTCCGCTGGGGAAGAAGTGACTGCGTAGCAGTTATTCCGGGATGGTCCCAACGGGTCCGCGCAAAGCGCGGCCCGATGACCGGCTCCGGACCAGACCTCAGATGTGCAATTGCACATCGGGGAATCTCGAGATTCCGGGTTCGCTCGTTTCACTCGCGCCCCGGAATGACACCTCACCCTGCGAGAAGCGCGCCAATTTGCGCGCTCCTCGGGGTGACGGTCACTTCACCACCCCGATCTCACGGAAATACTTCAGCACGCCCGGATGGATCAGTTCCAGGTTCGGCGCCGCCGCGACCGTGTTCGCGGCGGTGGTTTCGCAGGCCTGTGCCAGTTTCTTGCAGAACGCGCTTTGGACGCCGTGCAGCGACCGCGCCAGATGATAGGCGACATCGTCAGGCAAGGTTTCGCGCGCCAGCACAAAACTCCATGAACCCACCGAATTGATCGGATCGTTCTGGTTGGGATAGCTGCCGGCCGGCACGGTCAACGGCTTGAGAAAGCTGTGCCTGGCCCTGATCCGGGCGATCTGATCGGCATCGGGCGCGATGAAGCGGGCACCACCGGGGCTTGCCGCCACGGCCGCAAATCCGGGCCAGCCGATGCCGGCGCCCCAGAGCGCTGCTGCCCTTCCCTCCTGCACCATGACAGGACCGTCGCCGGCGCGATCGAGATAGATCGACTGAAAATCTTCGTCCTGCTTCAGGCCGAGACCGTCGAGCATGTAACGCGACAGGATCGGAAGACCGGAGCCCTTCGCACCGAATGCGATCGGTTTGCCGATGAGGTCGCGAATGGTTTTATAGGGGCTGTCGGCGCGCACCACGAACATGCCGGGACTGGAATACATCGCGGTCAGGATTTTCAGGCGGGTCGGCGGCCGCCCGATGCCCATGAAGGCCTCGTAGGATGGCTCTCCCGTCGCCAACCCGAGATCGAGTTGACCTACTTCCAGCAGCGGAATGTTCTCGGTGCTGCCCTTGGTGTTGCGCGGCTGAATCGACAGCGTCGGGTCGGCCGCGTTCATGATCTCGGCAAAGGCATTGCCATAGAGCGGAAAACCACCGCCGGGCGTCGCTGTCCCCAGGCTGATCGTTGTCGTTTGAATGGGCTTGCCTCCATCTTGCGCCGCAGCGCCACCCGCCAGCAGCACGAGGCCGGCGCAAACAATGCAAACGAGGTTCATTTTCGGCCCCGGACGCTGATGACGAATAATCGCGCAACTGAGGTTGTAGGCAAAATCCGGATTTTGTGGAAGCATGGATGCAACGGGCGACAAAAGCCTTGATCTGTCGACGATGCATTCGACAGCAATGACAAGATGTCGGGGGAGACCATGATCGCATCCTTGCGCGCAGGCTTATTCGGCCTGGCTTGTCTTGCGAGCCTCGCCTTCGGCATCACGACAAGCTCCGCCGCCGACTATCCGAACCGTCAGGTGCACTGGCTGATCGGCTTTGCCGCCGGCGGTCCGGTCGATGTCGTCGCGCGCATCATGAGCCAGGCGCTGTCGGAACATTTCGGCCAGCAGTTCGTGGTCGAGAACAAGGCCGGCTCCGGCGGCAATATCGCGACCGCGGCCGCGATCAGTTCCCCGCCGGACGGCTACACGCTGTTGTTCAGCGGCGCCAACAACGCGATCTCCGCCTCGCTCTACAAGAAACTGCCGTTCGATTTCATGCGCGACACCGTTCCGGTCGCAAGCTTCACGCAAGTGCCCAACATGCTGGTGGTGGCGAATGCCATGCCGGTCAAAACCGTGCAGGAGCTGATCGATTACTGCAAGGCCAATCCCGGCAAGGTCTCCTTTGCCTCGTCGGGCAACGGCACCTCGGTGCATATGTCGGCGGAACTGTTCAAGGCGATGACCAAGTGCGACATGATCCATGTGCCGTATCGCGGATCGGCGACCGCATTTCCCGACGTCATCTCCAACAAGGTGCAGCTCATCTTCGACAACCTGCCCACGGCGATGGAACAGGCGCGCGGCGGCAGCGTGCGCGCGCTCGGCGTCACTTCGCCGCAGCGCTGGCCCAGCGTGCCCGAGGTTCCGGCGATTGCCGAAACGGTGCCGGGATATGAGGCGGGCGTCTTCTACGGCATGTCCGCGCCCAAGGGCACGCCGCCGCAAATCGTCGACATCCTCAACCAGGCGGTGAATGAAGCGCTGAGGGACCCGAAGCTGATCGCGCGGTTCGCGGCGATCGGCGGCGTCCCCAAACCGATGACGCCTGCCGAATACGGTAGACTGATTGCGGACGAGACCGAGAAATGGCGCAAGGTGGTCGAGTTCGCCGGCGTGTCGGTGGATTAGACTATTCTCCGTAAATACAAATACAGCAACGAATGGAAAGCGACGGAACCACGATGTTGATATTTTTGCGCGCTGCCTTCTTCGGCCTGGTCTGTCTTTCAAGTCTCACCATAGGCATCGCGCCGTCATCCGCCGCCGATTATCCGAACCGTCCGGTGCACTGGCTGATCGGCTTCGCACCCGGCGGCCCGGTCGATATCGTGGCGCGGATCATGAGCCAGTGGCTGTCGGACCGTTTCGGCCAGCAATTCATCGTCGAGAACCGCACCGGTTCCGGTGGCAATATTGCCGCCGCCGCGGCGATCGCTTCGCCGCCAGACGGCTATACGCTATTGTTCGTCGCGCCCAACAACGCGATCTCGACCTCGCTTTACAAGCATCTGTCCTACGATTTCATCCGCGACACCGTGCCGGTCGCCAACATCATGCAACTCACCAACATGCTGGTGGTTTCCAACGCGATGCCGGTGAAGACCGTCCAGGAGTTCATCGACTACTGCAGGGCCAATCCGGGCAAGATTTCCTATGCGTCGTCGGGCAACGGCACCTCGGTGCACATGTCGGCGGAACTGTTCAAGGCGATGACCAAGTGCGACATGGTGCATGTGCCCTATCGCGGATCGGCGCTGGCGTTTCCCGACATCATTTCCAACAAGGTGCAGCTGATCTTCGACAATTTGCCGTCGGCGCTCGAACAGGCGCGCGGCGGCAGCGTGCGCGCGCTCGGCGTCACCTCGCCGCAGCGCTGGCCCGGCGTGCCCGACGTTCCCGCCATCGCCGAGACCGTGCCGGGATTCGAATCGGTCGGGTTCTACGGCATCTCCGCGCCCAAGGGCACGCCGCCGGAGATCGTCGACATCCTCAACAAGGCGATCGGCGAGGCGCTGAAGGATCCCAAGCTGGTCGCCCGGCTTGCCGAAATCGGCGGCATCCCGAAACCGATGACGCCGGCCGAGTTCGGCAAGCTGATATCAGACGAGACCGAAAAATGGCGCAAGGTCGTGGCGTTCGCCGGCGTTTCGGTGGATTAGAGGCGGGTTGGGACCGCGGCATTGCCGGATCGCCGGCCACATTGTAAGGGGTCTCCAGCACCGTTGCCTGCCGCGCAAGCAGCACCTCGGCGGGGCCTGTAGCTCAATGGTTAGAGCCGGCCGCTCATAACGGTCTGGTTGCAGGTTCGAAGTCCTGCCGGGCCCACCAATGAAATC
>CAVZWE010000039.1:0-128311 GCA_963778925.1 uncultured Alphaproteobacteria bacterium
GGGGTCTTTCTCATATTCATTTTGATCTAATTGACTTTGCGATGCGGTCCAGCAGCTTCAAGAACTCTGCTGTCTCGTCCTCTTTCGGTTTAGAGGGTGGTTTGCGGAAGGGTATCACTTCTGACATTGGTCGGTCCCTTGGTACGTCCGCGCTGTGTCTCCTTCTCCCACATGATTATTGCATTTATGCGGCGATGCCTTGCGGCTTTCCGGACTTGCCGCAAAAAAGTAAGGCCCCGGAATGCTCCGAGGCCCGACCTTACTGGCGCGCGGGGTACATCCGCCCGCGCCGCAATGAGTATTCATGTTGGCACGACAACCGCCTTCAAACGGCGTTCACGTGCGGGACGACTGGTGACCGACAAGTCTTTCTTCGGCGAAAAACTGCAGCGAGCCGTACCCTTCGAGGTCGACGGCGTATCTGAAGTTGCCGTCAACTGTTGGAAACACGGCGATGACCGTGCCGCTCTCGTGGTCGTCGGCGGCGCTATCGACCAGCTCGCCAATCGCAAACTTCGACATCGAGAACTCCATCTGGAATTATCGAAACCCGGAGCGATTATCCCCACCGATTGGTTAACGCTTCGTTAACGCGCCATTGCCACTTTGGTCGGATTTAACCGGTTGATCTCCCGAAATCCCGGTGATTAGCGGGGACAAGTCGAATGGCCTCACGGCGCCCTCTTTTATTTCATTTTCAGGCGCTCAGGAATGGCGGGCTTGATACCCAAAGGAGGTCCGACATGCACGTTCGCCCCCGCGATTTGGCAGACCGGATGTCCGTCCCCCGGCAGCCAAAGACATTCACGCTGCCGATCGACGCCGCTCGCACGAAGGCCCGGGAAATTCTCGGTCAATTTCCGCAAGCCGGATATATGGCTGTCGTCGAAAACTGGCGGCAGCTTCCCGACGGCCAGATCGAATTCACGATGCGGCACCTTCCGACCGCGGACTGAGCGCTGGCCTCTCAACTCGTCATGTCCGGAGCATGACGAAGTACGATTCAATCACACCCCGAGATAGCGATGCTGCAGATCGGGCTCGGCAATCAGCTGCTCCGAGGTCCCGCTCCATACCGCCCGTCCGCGCTCGATGATGTAATGGCGGTCGGCAATGCGGGTGAGGTTTGCGATGTTCTTGTCGATCACCAGAACCGACTGACCGCGCGACTTCAGCATCGACAGGCACTGCCAGATTTCGTCGCGGATCAACGGCGCCAGCCCCTCGGTGGCCTCGTCCAGGATCAACAGCCGCGGATTGGTCATCAGCGCGCGGCCGATCGCCAGCATCTGCTGCTCGCCGCCGGACAGCGTATCGCCCATATTGTCGCCGCGTTCGGCCAGCCGCGGAAACAGCCCGTGGATTTTTTCGATGGTCCAGGGATCGGGGCTGCCGAGACGATTGCCGGAAGCCGCGACGAGATTCTCGCGCACCGTAAGGTTCGGAAAAATCTGACGTCCCTCGGGGACGAGCCCCATTCCCATTTGCGCGATCCGGAACGAGGGAAGTTTCCGCACCTCCTGTCCGGCGAAACGGATCGTGCCGGCGCGCGCCGGCGTCAGCCCCATGATGGAGCGGATGGTGGTGGTTTTGCCCATGCCGTTGCGGCCCATCATCGCCACCATCTCGCCTGATCGCACCGACAGCGACAGCCCGAACAGCACTTGGCTCAGACCGTAACAGGTCTCGATCGCATCGACTTCAAGCAGGGGCGCTGCGTCAGCCATGACGGGTCACCGCATGCTGATCGCCGAGATAGGCGCGCTTGACCTCTTCGTTCTGGCGGATCGCCGAAGGCTGCCCCGATGCGATGATGCGGCCATAGACCAGAACGCTGATGCGATCGGCGAGCGCGAACACGGCATCCATGTCATGCTCGACCAGTACGATGGAGACCTCGCGCCGCAACTCTGCGAGCAGCTTCACCATGCGCGCCGATTCGGTGATGCCGAGGCCCGCCAACGGCTCGTCGAGCAACAGCACTTGCGGCCTGGTGGCGAGCGCGACCGCGAGTTCGAGTTGGCGGTGCTCGCCATGGCTCAATCGCGAAACCACCACACCGGCGCGATCACCCAGCCCGACCCGATCGAGCGCCGCCTGCGCGGCCCTGCGGAGGTGGGCTACCTTGCGCGCGCTGCCCCAGAAGTGGAACGAGTGACCGTCGTGCGCCTGCGCGGCCAGCGCGACATTGTCCGCTGCGGTGAAGTCCATCAGCAGCGAGGTGATCTGGAACGAGCGCGCCAGTCCGAGCGCGCTGCGGCGCCAGGCCGGCACGCCGGTGATGTCGCGGCCGTCGAGGTGAATGGTGCCGGAAAGCGGGAGCAATTGGCCGGTCAGCTGGCTGACCAGCGTCGTCTTGCCGGCACCGTTCGGCCCGATGATCGCGTGCAATTCGCCTTTCGCCAAATCGAGCGAGACGTTGTCGGTGGCGACAATGCCGCCGAACCGCTGCACCAGTTTCTCGACACGGAGCAAGGGTTCAGCCACGCCTTAGCCTCCCCAATAACCCATCGATGCCGCCGCGCCCGAACAGCACGATCAACAATAGCAGCGGGCCCATGATCAGCGCCCAGTATTCGGTGACCTGCGACAAAAATTCTTCCAGCACCAGATAGACGATCGCGCCGATCGCCGGGCCGAACAGCGAGCCCATGCCGCCGAGGATGACCATTACCATCAGGTCGCCGGAGCGGGTCCAGTACATCACGGCCGGACTGACGAAGTCGGTGTTGTTGGCGAGCAGCGCGCCTGCCAGTCCGCACATCGTGCCCGATATCACGAAACAAACCAGCCGGTAGCGGGTGACGGGAAACCCGATCGCCTGCATCCGCGCTTCGTTGGAGCGCAGGCCCTGAATCACCATGCCGAAGCGTGAATTGACGATGCGCCAGATCAGATACAGTCCGCCGAGGAGGCAGGCGAGGCAAAGATAATAGAACTGCACGCGGTTCGACAGATTGATCAGCCCGCCGAAATCGCTGCGCTTGTAGATCGTAAGCCCATCGTCGCCGCCGTAGCGGGAAAGCCCGGAGGCGACGTAATAGGCCATCTGCGCAAACGCCAGCGTGATCATGATGAAATAGACACCGCGGGTGCGCAAGGAGAGCGCGCCGATCACCAGCGCAAACAGCGCCGACGTCAACAGCGCCACCGGCCACTGGATGAAGCCCGAGCCGATCCCTTCGACCGCGAGAATACCGACCGCATAGCCGCCGATCCCGAGATAGGCGGCGTGGCCGAAACTCATCATCCCGCCATAGCCCATGATGAGATTGAGGCTGGATGCGGCCAGCGCAAAAATCACGATCCGGGTGAACAGCGTCAGCGCGAACACGTTGCCGCTCAACGAGGTATAGAGCGGAAGCAGCAGCAGCCCGGCGACCACCAGCACCGCGGCCGCATTGCGGGCGTTGAGCGAAGCCTTCATCGCCGGTTGGCCGGAAACAGCCCCTCCGGCCGCACCACCAGCACGATCGCCATCACGAGATAGATCAGCATCGAGGAGAGCGCGGGAGCCGCGGTCGAGGCGGCGGAGGAACTCAGGATCTGGCGCAGCAGATCGGGCAGGAAGGCGCGGCCGAGCGTGTCGATCATGCCGACAAAGATCGCGGCCAGGAATGCGCCGCGGATCGAGCCGATGCCGCCGATCACGATGATGACAAAGGCAAGGATCAGGATGTTCTCGCCCATCCCGATCTGCACCGTGAGGATCGGCGCCTGCATCAGTCCGGCAAGACCGGCCAATGCCGCGCCCAGCCCGAACACCAAAGTGTAGAGCAGCTTGATGTTGATGCCGAGCGCGCCGATCATCTCACGGTTCGATGCGCCGGCGCGGATCAGCATGCCGACCCGGGTCCGCATCACCACGGTGTACAGCATCAGTGCAACCGCGAGCGCGACCGCGATGATCGCGAGACGATAGGCCGGATAATAGATGCCGGGCAGGATCACGACCGGCACCGTCAGCCAGGCCGGCAGCGGCAGCGCCAGGCCGGCCGGGCCCCAGATCAGCCGCACCGCGTCATTGAAAAACAATATCAGCCCGAACGTCGCCAGCACGTGATCGAGATGATCGCGGCCGTAGAGGTGCCGCAGCGCCACGAATTCCAGGACGATGCCGAGCAGCAATGTCGCGCCCAGCGCCAGCAGCACGCCGATGACGAAATTCCCGGTCCAGGCCACGAAGGTCGCCGCGAAATAGGCGCCCATCATGTAGAGCGAGCCATGCGCCAGATTGACGAAGTCCATGATGCCGAACACCAGCGTCAACCCCGCCGCCAGCAAAAACAGCAGCAGGCCGAACTGCAATCCGTTCAGGAATTGTTCGACGACAAGCAGCATGGGCGTTCTAGGTCGTTTTCCAGGTGAGGCGTATCAAAATCAGGCATCCAACGGGCCTCGTGGTTCGAGACGCGCGGCGTTGCCGCGCTCCTCACCATGAGGGTCTAGAACCTCATCTACAGCCGGCACTGCGCCTTCCAGGCAATCTCGCGAACCGCTGGCGGCGCCGCATCGACCTTCGGTTGCTTGGCTTGTCCGACCCGCGGCGGATGCTGGTAGCTCCACGAGCACTCCACCAGCATGCGGCGGGCACGCCGGTTGCCGGCTTTGGTGATCGGTCCGCGCTTGACGGTGTCGCCGGTCGAATGCTCCGAAGGCACGAGCCCGAGATAGGCCATCAACTCGGTCGGCGTTCGGAACCGCGAGAGATCGCCGATCTCGGCCAGCAGCGTTGTGGCCGAGACCAGATCGATGCCGCGCATGGCCATCAATGCGGTGACCATCGGCGCAAGCGACCATTCCACAACGGCCGCGGCGATGGCCTGCTCCAGGCGAGCGAGGCGCTCCTGCGCCTGACGGATCGCCAGCATCATCTCCTCCAGCACGAGGCGCTGTTGCGGATGCTCGAGCTTCTGGCTCACGATCCAGTTCACATGCGCCTTGGTCCAGGTCGTCTTGCGCTCCGGGTAAGGCTTTCCCAGCCGCAGCAGAAAGGCCGAGACGTGCTGGCGCTTCGTGCGCAAATCCAGCATCGCCGTCTCGCGTGCCCGCGTCAGATCGCGCATCGCCTCGTGAGGTCCGTCCGGCACCCAGACCGGGGTGAGTTCGTCCGCACGCAGCAGCTTTGCCAGGCTGAGCGCATCGCGCCGGTTAGTCTTCACTTTGTCGCCTGGCCGCTTTGGAATGAGCGAGGGCGCCACCACCACGCATTCGAAGCCGAGGTCCTTGATCTGCCGGTGCAGTCCGTAGCCGGTCGGCCCAGCCTCGTAGCAGAACGTCAACCGCTTGTACTTGGTGGCCAGCTTGCGCACGAGTTTCGCCGTTGCGGCCGGTGTGTTCTCAATCTCCCCAAGGAACCGAACCTCGCCACCTCGGCCGCCGTCCGCAATCGCAACCGAATTGCGCGACTTCGACGTATCAAAACCCACGAAAGCCTCGCTATAATCACCCATGACTCGCCCTCCTTGCGTGAGGCTCTGCCCGGCCTATCCGGGTAACCCTCGCACTCGCATCGGGGGTAAGTCGCCTCCGCTCCGCAAAGGGACATACGGTCTGAGGAGCCGCGCTTTTGCGCGGCGTCTCGAAGGATGAGGCTACCAGTCCGGAAGTCATCGGGCGGCAAAAGATGTGTCGAAAGGAAAACAGCGGCAGCACGCAAGCACCGCCGCTGTTTCGGTCAGAACCCGTGATCACTTCATCGGGCATTTGTCGTGGAAGCGATCCTGGCTGTCCTTGACGATGGTGGCGACGGTCTTCAGCGAGAGCGCGCCGTCGGCACCCTTCACCACGTCCTGCAGATAGAAATTCTGGATCGGGATGTGGTTGTTGCCGTATTTGAACGGGCCGCGCAGCGACTTGAAATTCACTTTCTCCATTTCCGCCTTCATCTCGTCCTTCTTGCTGGTGTCGCCCTTGACCGCCACCACCGCGCTGTTGATCAGTTGCGCCGCGTCATAGGACTGCGCGCCGTAAAAGCTCGGGCGCTGGCCGGGATATTTCTTGAGGTAGTCGGCGACGAATTTCTGGTTCTGATCGTTCGGCAGATCGTTCACCCACTCCTGCGCGCCGGGAACGCCGAGCGCATTTTCCTTCTGCAGCGGCAACGTGGTTTCGTCGATCGTAAAGGCGGTATAGAGCGGCATCTGCGCCTTGAGGCCGGCCTGGGTATATTGATTGAGGAACTGCACGCCGGCCGCACCCGGATAGAACACGAAGATCGACTCTGCCCCGGATGCGCGCGCCTTGGAAAGTTCGGCGGAGAAATCGAGCTGGGTCGGCCACACCGTATATTCCTCGCCCTTGATCTCGCCCTTGAACGTGCTCTTGACGCCGGCCAGCATGTCCTTGCCGGCGGCATAGTTCGGGCCGATCAGGAACACCGACTTGACGCCCTTCTGGTTCATATAGAGGCCCATGGCCTGCGGGGTCTGGTCGTTCTGCCAGGACGTCGAGAACACGTAAGGCGAGCACAGCTCACCGGCGAGTTGCGACGGGCCAGCATTGGCGACGACCAGCATCGTATTCGAATCCACGATCGGCTTGAGCGAGGCGAGCAGCACGTTCGACCAGATATAGCCGGCGATGAAGTCGACCTTGTCGGACAGGACCAGCTTCTCGGTCTTCTGCTTGCCGACGTCCGGCTTGAAGGTGTCGTCTTCGTAGATCACCTCGACCGGCTTGCCGCCCATCTTGCGGCCCATGTGATCGAGCGCTAACTCGAACGAGTTGCGCATGTCGTTGCCGATCACCGCGGTCGGCCCGCTGAATGTGGAGACAAATCCGATCTTGATGGAATCCGCCGCAACCGCGGGGGTTGCCAGCGCCAAAACCGTCGCGCCGGCCAGCCAGAATGCCGTTCTCATATCCCTATCCCTCCTCGTTATCCCTGAATGCCGCCGGTCGACCGACCTGCCCCGTTCGGGGAACGCCCGGCTCGGATCTCGGGCCGCTCTGATTTTTCAGACGCGGTGTTTTGTGCGCGAAATGGCAGGTCGGCAGCAAGCACGAACCGCCGGCTCCCTCTTAGAACCTTCGGCTCAATGCACGCATTTGTGCACCATAATTCGCATCGAGCGCAGATGGCAAGAACTATAGTTCAGGCCAGCCCCGGTCTGCTCATTCCCGCAGGGAGAGCGGCAGCGACAGCATCGCTATTACAAGTGGTGTCCACACCAACGTTGGGCTGAGGCCGAGGCCGGCCCGCCGTTCATCGCCATTTAACGCATTGACGCCAGACTCAAGCCCGTTCCCAGGAGAAGCCAGATGTTAATCAGCGAGAAGGTCGCGCGCGCAAAATGGTGCCCGATGGTGCGCATCGACAACAACAACCGTCTCCACAACAGCTTGACCGACGGATTCCAGAACTCGGAGAAGATGTATCACTGCATCGCCAGCGACTGCATGGGCTGGCGGCAGTTTCATCTTTCCTACCAGAAGGGCAGCGAGGAAGGCGTGCACCACGGCTATTGCGGTTATGCCGGCAGGCCTGAACTCGACTAGAGATCAGGACACGCGGTCCGAACGGCCAATCAGACCAGATATTCGGCGCCATCGATGGCATAGGGCGCGTGGCGGAAGTCGCGGATATCGGCAACCTTGCCGGCAGCCCATTGCAGCAGCATGAAATATTTCGGCGCCGCGCCGGGCTCATCGGGATCGAATACCAGGATCGCCGGGCGTCCTTCGACCAGCCCCGGCACCAGATGCCAGTCGCTGACTTTCGAGTAATTGCCGAAATACCTGACAACTTCGGCCTTGCCGCGCATGCGGGTCTTGCTGACGAGGTCGAGCCGCACATCGTCGGCGATCATGGCGCGGATCGCGTCGAAATCCCGCGCATTGAAGTGCGCGACATAGGCGCCGAGGCGATCGCGCTCGATCTCTGATAATTCCGGATGCGGAAGATCCCAGGGTTCGTCGGCAAGTTCACGAAGCCGGGCGCGGCCGCGATGCAGCGCCGCTTTCACCGCCGGCAGGCTGAAATCCATCACTTCGCAGACTTCCTTCAGCGAGCAGCCGAGCACATCCATCAGGATCACGCTGGCGCGCTGGGCAACGGGAAGGCGCATGAAGGTGCGAAGACTTGTGCTCGCAATCTCGCGGGCAGCGATGCTATCGTCCGGATCGGCAATCATGTCCACCTCCTCGCCCGAGCGGAGCGCGTCCTGCCGGTTGCGGCGGCGCAGAAAATCCAGCGCGGCGTTGTGTGCGATCCGGAACAGCCAGCCCCTGACATTGCCGATACCGCCGGTGGAGGCAAACGACTCCATCGCCTTGATCAGCGCATCCTGCAGCACGTCCTCGCCGTCGATCACGGAGCCGACCATGCGCGCGCAGTAGCGATGCAGTTTCGGCCGCATCTCGGCCAACAGGCGCTCGATGTCGGCGGCGAGCGCCGGATTTGGAACCGATTCCATTGTTGTTCCCGAAACGACAGCTATGGTTCGGCCAGCATCCGATAGTTGCCGACGATTGTGACGCCACCGGGTTGCGGCGGTTCGATGCAGCGCTCGCGAATCCCGCTCTGGAACGCCTTGAAAGCCGCCAGCGCCGGTATAACACCTCCGGAATCGGATTGCGTCTCGACGAAATGCACGAAACTGTCGTCGTCGAGCCGCAGCGAAAGATAGCGAACGCCGTCGGGCTTTGTGGCCTTCAGCTCCTCGAACACGCCCGCGATCAGTTCTGCGTTCTTGTCGGCCAACTCCGGCCTGGTCTTATATCTGATCAAAGTCCGTTTCATCATTCTCTCCATGGGCTTGGCGATGCGGGATCATGGCCTTTCGTCTCCATAGACGTTTGGCGCAGGGATAAGGATTCGGCCGCGAAGAAAATATTATTCACCGGATGCCAGTTGCTGACGATACGCAATCGCTATCGTTCGATTAGGAAAACGGCCTTGGACCTGTACTCCCAAGCGCTTACATAATTCGGGTATACGGCGAAAACTGCAACCAAAGGCGTTTCCAGATGTCGACCGAACAGGCGTGGCCGAAGCTCCATCGCGTGGTGATCGTCGGCGCCGGCTTCGGCGGACTGGAGACGACCCATCGGCTGGCGGGCGCGCCGGTCTCGATCACGCTGCTCGACCGGCGCAACCATCATCTGTTCCAGCCGCTGCTCTATCAGGTCGCGACCGCGTCATTGGCCACTTCAGAGATCGCCTGGCCGATCCGCTATTTGCTGCGCGGACGCCATGAGGTCACGACCCTGTTCGCCACCGTGAGCGGCGTCGATGCCGCGGGCAAGCGCGTGCTGCTCGATGACGGCGACGCCGTGCCCTACGACACGCTCGTGCTCGCCACCGGCGCCCGTCACGCCTATTTCGGCCATGACGAATGGGAACCGTTCGCGCCCGGCCTGAAGACGCTGGAAGACGCCACCACGCTGCGCCGTCGCATCCTGGTGGCGTTCGAGCGTGCCGAGCGCGAGAGCGATTCCTTGCGGCGCGCGGCGCTGCTGACCTTTGTCATTGTCGGCGCCGGCCCGACCGGCGTCGAACTCGCCGGCACCATCGCCGAACTGGCGCAGGACACGCTGCCGCCCGACTTCCGCAACATCGACACCCAGAAGGCGCGCGTCGTGCTGATCGAAGCGGGCTCTCGCGTGCTGGCAGGCTTTCCCGACGATCTCTCGGCTTACGCGCAGCGCTCGCTCGAAAGTCTCGGCGTCGAGGTGATGCTGGGACAGGCCGTCACCGAATGCTCGGCCGACGGCGTCATGTACGGCGGCAAAAACCTGCAAGCCAAGACCCTGATCTGGGCGGCCGGCGTGCGCGCCTCGCCCGCGGCTGAATGGCTGGGGGCGCCGGCCGACCGCGCCGGCCGCCTGCAGGTCGAGCCTGATCTTACCGTGCCCGGCCATCCCGATATTTTCGCGATCGGCGATACGGTTGTTGTCGCGGGTCCCGACGGAAAGCCGGTCCCGGGCATTGCGCCGGCGGCCAAGCAGCAAGGCCGCTACGTCGCCGCGTCGATAAAGGCAAGGCTGCGCGGCGAGGTGCCGGCGCCGTTCCGTTACAAACATTCCGGCAGCCTGGCGCAGATCGGCAAGCACAAGGCGGTGATCGATTTCGGACGCATCAAAATGAGCGGCGCGCTGGCGTGGTGGATCTGGGGCATCGCGCACATCTATTTTCTGATCGGCCTGCGCAACCGCCTCAGCGTCGCGATCAGCTGGCTGTGGATCCACGCCCGCGACCAGCGCGCCGCGCGGCTGATCACGCAAGGCTCGAGCAAGGTGGTCGGCGCGACCCCGACAACGGACCCTGCCTACAAAATAAGCAAACCCGATTGAGCGGCTTGGCTGGCACGCACATTATCGGCGCCGGGAAGTCAATCAAGCTTATGATAAAATGCGCTGATTTTGACAATTGGGCCTCGCCATGGCGATGTACACAATGGCACACCGCTTGCTTCGATTGAGCAAGATTTCCGCATCCCGGAGCGCAGTCAGCGATGGCGAACCTTAGTCCTCCCGCTCGTTTCCCATCCTGCCGCTCCCACCGGTCAGGCTCATCCTGGATCGGGGCCGCGCGTGACTGAAACCGTCGCAGCGATCGTCGCCGCGCATCGCGCCGGCACTGTTACGCCGGCGCAAACCGTGGCGCGCAGTTATGCGCGCATCCGCGAATATGACGACCCCGCCGTCTTCATCAGCCTGTGCGATGAGAAGCAGGCGCTGGCGGAGGCAGAAGCGCTGACCACAAAAGATGCCGCGCAGCTTCCGCTGTATGGCGTTCCCGTTGGCGTGAAGGACAATATCGACGTCGCCGGGATGCCGACGACTGCCGCCTGCCCGGCGTTTTCCTATTCGCCGGTGCACGACGCGACCGCCGTGGCGCGGCTTCGCGCGGCGGGCGCGATCATGATCGGCAAGACCAACCTCGACCAGTTCGCAACCGGCCTTGTCGGCGTGCGCTCGCCCTACGGCATCCCCAACAATCCGCTGCGCGGCGATTTGATTCCGGGCGGATCGAGTTCGGGGTCGGGCGTTGCGGTGTCGGCCGGACTGGTGCCGCTGACGCTTGGCACCGACACCGCGGGAAGCGGCCGTGTGCCCGCCATGCTCAACAACATCGTCGGCCTGAAGCCGAGCCTTGGACTGGTCTCCACCGCCGGCCTGGTGCCGGCGTGCCGGACGCTGGATTGCGTGTCGGTGTTCTCGCTCACCGTCGACGACGCCATGACGGCGCTGAAGGCGATGGCCGGCCCCGACGGCGCCGATCCTTATTCGCGCAACCGGCCCTTGGCGGAGATCACCCCGTTTCCCACGAGCCTCAGGCTCGGCGTGCCGCGCAGCGGGCAATTGATATTCTTTGGCGACAAGGCGTCGGAGAAGGCCTATGGCGAGGCGCTCAAGCGCTGGACCGGGCTAGGTGCCACGCTGGTCGAGTTCGATCTCGAACCGTTCTATGAAACCGCGCGGCTGCTCTATGAAGGTCCGTGGGTCGCGGAACGATATCTGGTGATCCGCAACCTGTTGGCGTCGTCGCCGGACGCCATTCATCCGGTGACGCGCGAGATCATCATCGCCGGTGCGCGGCTTTCCGCCGCCGACACGTTTGCGGCGCTGTATCGACTACAGGCACTGCGCAAGATCGCCGAGCGCGCCTTCGCCGGCATCGACGCCGTGGTGCTGCCGACGACGCCGACCGTGTACTCGACGGCGCAGGTGCTGGCCAATCCGCTCGAGCTCAACTCCCGGCTCGGCACCTACACCAATTTCGTCAATTTGCTCGACCTCTGCGGCCTGGCATTGCCGGCGGCGATCAGGCCGGACGAAATCCCGTTCGGCATTACGCTACTGGCGCCCGCCGGACAGGATGCGCAGCTTGCCAGCATCGGCCGGGCGTTTCATGCCGATACCAAACTGACGATGGGCGCGAGAGGTCTGCCGCAGCCGCCGCTTGCGGCCTTGCCGGCGGGCGTGCGCGGCGACGAAATTCCGATCGCCGTGGTGGGCGCGCATCTGTCGGGCATGGCGCTCAACGGCGAATTGAAGACGCTCGGCGGGCGGTTGCTGGAAGCCGCCCGGACCGCGCCGGATTACAAGCTCTACGCGCTCGATACCACGCCGCCAAAGCCCGGCATGCTCCGCGTGGAGCGGGGCACGGGTTCGGCGATCGAACTCGAAGTGTGGGCGCTGCCGGCGGCGGCGTTCGGAAATTTCGTCGCGGCGGTGCCACCGCCGCTGTCGATCGGCACCATACGTCTGGCGGACGGCCGCGCCGTCAAGGGCTTCATTGTCGAAGCCGCCGATGTCAACGGCGCCCGCGAGATTTCCACATTCGGCGGCTGGCGCGCGTTCATGGCGGAAGCGGCGGCGGAGTAGACGCGCTGCGATTTACTCCCTCGCCCCGCTCTTGCGGGGAGAGGGTCGGGGTGAGGGGCTGCCTCCACGAATACCGAATGCGCGGCACGTCCCCCTCACCCGGGCGCTACGCACGCGGCGACCTCTCCCCGCAAGCGGGGAGAGGTTGGGAAGGCTACACCGATACCGCGTAGATCTCGTATTCGTCGCGCACAAGCTCAATATGCGCGCGCATCGCGGCCGCCGCGCCGGCCTTGTCGCCGCGCAGGATCGCCACCACGACGCGGTCGTGCTCGGCGTGCGATTTCGCCAGCCGGCCGAGATTGCGGAATTGGGCGCGGCGGAACGGCTGCACCCGCACCCGCGTCGCCAGCGTGATCTCGGCGATATAGGCGTTTTGCGATCCGGCATAGATCGCGTTGTGGAAGCGTTCGTTGACTTCGTGAAACCGGTCCGGATTGCCGGCGTAGCTCAAGACCCGCAGTTCCTCGTGGATCGCCTCCAGCCGGTGCCGCTCCGCAGGCGACATGCGTTCCGCGGCAAGGCCCGAGCACAGCGCCTCCAGTTCCGCCATGGCCTCGAACATCCCGGTCAGCCGGTCGATCGAGGGCCGCGCCACCACCGCGCCGCGGTGGGCGCGCGCATCGACCAGGCCCGAGGCCGCGAGCTGACGCAGCGCCTCGCGGACCGGGGTGCGCGATACATTGAATCGTCGGGCGATATCGGTCTCGTCAAGCGCGGCTCCCGGCGCCAGCGCGCCGCGCACGATTTCGTCCGCAAGCTGCAGGCGCAATTCCTCCGCGCGCGTGATCTTGGCCGGATAGGGCGAGGCACGGTCGACGCGCCGAACCACGACCTCGGCCTCGGCGGCCGGACGTTGCGGAGCGTTAGTCGGCAGATCGTCGAGACTCATGGCTTTTGACCGATATCTTTGGAAGATCCGGGTTCCTCGATGATGCTGACATGGGCGGCGACGATTCTCCAGCCTTCCGGGAATCGCACCCATGTCTGCATCTGCCGCCCCACCTTGCCGGGCAGCGTGTCGCGATAGAACAATGTCGAGGCCACCGCGGTGTCGCGGCCATAGCTCGTGATCACCGTCTTGTCGGTCCTTCGCCCCAGACCGATCGGCGAGCGCGCGGCGCGAAACGCCATGATCGCATCATAGCCATAGAGGTTTTCGCCGACGCCGTAGCGCAGCGAGCGGGCATCCTTGCGAAACAGCTCATCGAGCACGGCGACGTCGTTCGATACCAGCGCCGCTTCGTAGCGCGCAAACTGCGCGGTCACTTCAGTGAGCACCTCGGGGAGGTCGACCTGCATGTCTAAAATCCCCTCGGCCGCGGCGCGGAAACCACGCCGGCGCGCTCCAGCGCGTACGCCACCCGCAGCGCGATATCTTCCCGCCAGGGCGCGGCAATGATCTGCACGCCGATCGGCATCGGTTCGAGCGGAACCGGCACGGCGACGACGGGCAGTCCGATGAAGGAAATCGGCTGGGTGTGGATGCCGATATTGGCGCGCACCGGCATTTCGACGCCGTCGAGCACGAAGGTCGCCTGCCCGAGTTTTGGCGCGACGCAGGGCGTCGCCGGCGCGATGATGACATCGACCGATTTGAACAGCTCCAGCACCTGGGCGCGATACCAGCGGCGGAATTTTTGCGCGCGGTCGACCAGGGGCGCCGGGATCATCGCGCCCGCCAGCAGCCGGTCGCGCACCGCCGGATCGAAATCGTTGGGGCGCTTGCGCAGGCGATCGAGATGCAGCGAGGCACCTTCGGCGGTGGTGATGACATAGGCAGCAGCGCGGGCGCGCCCGGCTTCAGGAATTTCCACAACGCGCGTGGTGCCGAGCGCCCTGGCGACGCGGGCGACCGCCTCTCTGGCTTCCGGGAATACGTTGTTCTGAAAATATCCGCCGGCGATCGCGATCCGCAAGGCGCCAGTGTCCTGGGCCAGTAGCCCGCTCACCGGCTCGGCCGGCCGGGTCCTGCAGGCGCCGTCCTCCGGATCAGGCCCCTGCATCGCGTCATAGGCCAGCGCGAGATCGCCGACATTGCGCGCGAACGGACCGAGATGATCGAGGCTGAACACGAACGGAAACGAGCGTGCACGTGACAGCCGGCCATAGGTCGGCTTCAAGCCAAAAATTCCGCAAAACGACGACGGCACCCGGATCGAGCCGTTGGTATCGGACCCCAGCGCGATCGGCACCAGATTGCCGCCGACGGCCCCTCCGGAGCCACCCGACGAGCCGCCGGTCATTCGCGTCACATCATGCGGATTGTGCGACGGACCGTCGTGCACATTCTCGCCGGTGAAGTCATAGGCGTATTCGCCCATATTGAGCGCGCCGACCAGAACCGCGCCCGCCGCTTCCATCCGCTCGATCAGGGTGGCGTCGCGCGGCGATGGTGCGAGATCGCGATTGATCAGCGATCCGGCACGGGTTGGCAGCCCCTCAACGTCGAACAGGTTCTTGACCGCGAACGGAACACCCGCGAGCGGGCCGGCATTTTTTCCGGCGGCGATCGCGGTATCGACCGCACGGGCTTTCGCCCGCGCGCGGGTTGCCGTCACATCGGTAAAGGAATTCAGGACGCGATCGTGGCTTGCGATCCGCGCCAGCGCCGCTTCGGTCACGCTGAGGGCCGACGTCTTTCGGCCAGCGACGCGTTGCGCGATTTCCGCGGCCGACAGCCCGTCGAGGTCGACCGTCATGGCGAGATCAGGCTGCAAAGACACTGGCCGGCTCGGTTTCGTCTGGCAGCGCGAATTCATCGACCAGCCGCGCCAGCCGCAGCGACACCTCGAGATTGGCCTTCACTGCCGGCTTCCAGGCAGCGTCGACCGGCAGGCCCAGGGCGCTGGCGACGGCATCGATATAATCATCAAGCGGATCGGCGGCCATAACTCTCCCATCGGTCGGCGCGTTCAGTGAACCGGCAACGGCGGATGAGGAATAGCCGTCAGCAGCTCCTTTGTATAGGCATCCTGCGGATCGCCCAGCACACGCTCGGACGGGCCTTGCTCGACGATTCGTCCCGTCCGCATCACAATGACACGATCGCACAACAGCCGCACCACATTCAAATCGTGCGACACGAACAAATAGCTCATGCCCATCGACTGCTTCAAATCCTGCAGCAAATTCAAAACCACCGCCTGCACCGAAACATCGAGCGCCGCGGTCGGCTCGTCGAGAATCACAAGTTTCGGGTGCAAGGCAATGGCGCGCGCGATGCCGACGCGGGCCTTCTGGCCGCCCGACAATTGATGCGGAAAGCGATCCAGCAGGTTGATCGGCAGGCCGACCATGCCGGCCAGTTCCTCGCAGCGGGCGCGCAGCGCGTCGCGGCCTTTGATGTCGCCGAGCTGCATGATCGGATCGACGATGGCACGCGCCGCCGTAAAGCGCGGATTGAGGCTGTCGGTCGGATCCTGAAACACCATCTGGATGCTCTTGCGCAGCGGCAGCCGCGCAAAGGCATTGGGCAGGATGTTGCCGATCTCGTCGCCATCGAAACTGATGCGGCCCGAAGTCTGATCCAACAGCCGCATCACCATCATCGAGGTGGTGGATTTGCCGCAGCCGGATTCGCCGACCAGGCCGACGCTCTCGCCACGGCCGACCGTGAAGCTGATGCCGTCGACCGCGCGGAATTGCTCGGCTTCGACCGGCGGCTTGCGCGAGAACAGTTTTGTCAGCGTTGCGGTGGCGCCCTGGCGCGGATATTCCTTGACCAGCTTTTCGACGAGAAGAAGGGGTTTTGCGCTCTCCTCACCAACGTTGGACGAAGGGGACGAAGGTGCAGGCAGCGCGGCAGCCTCCTCCTCCGGCAAGAGATCGCGCAGGGAGACGCCGATGCGCGGCGTCGCGCGCATCAGTTTCTTGGTATAGGCGTGCTCGGGCCTGGCGAAGATGTCGGCGGACAGCGCGGTTTCCACCACCCGGCCCTTTTCCATCACCACCACGCGGTCGCAATAGGCCGCGGCCAGGCCGAGATCGTGGGTGATCAGGATGGTCGACATGCCCCGGCGTTTTGTCAGTTCGACGATCAGGTCCATCACCGCCTTCTGCGTGGTGACGTCGAGACCGGTGGTCGGCTCGTCCGCGATCAGGAGCTGCGGATTGCAGGCCAGCGCCAGCGCGATCACCACGCGCTGGCACATGCCGCCCGACAGCTCGAACGGATAGGCGTGATAGCGCTCGCGGGGACGGGCGATCTTGACCTGCTCCAGCGCCTCGATCGCTTTCTCGCCGCGATCGCTGACCTGCGACTGCTGCACGTGCTGGCGCAGCACGTCCTCGATCTGGTCGCCCACCTTCCGGATCGGATTGAGCGCCGCGCGCGGATTCTGGAAGATCATCGAGATTTCACGGCCGCGCAAATCGCGCATCTGGTCTTCGCTGGCGGTCTTGACGTCGATGCCGGAGAACATCACCGAGCCCTCGGCGATCTTGCCGGCGCGATCGAGAATCCGCATCACCGCATAGGAGGTGACGGATTTGCCGGAACCGGATTCACCGACGATGCCGAGTGTTTCGCCCTTGGCCACCGTGATGTTGACGTGCTGCACCGCTTTGACGATGCCGCGCCTGGTGGCGAATTCCACCGTGAGATCGCTGACGTCGAGCAGCGGCTGCGCGGTCATCTTAGAATCTCCGCGGATGACGTGAGCCCCCTCGCCCCGCTCTTGCGGGGAGAGGGTTGGGGTGAGGGGCTCTCTCAGCAAGCGCGACTCGCGGATAGTCCCCCTCACCCGACGCGCTCCGCGCGCCGACCTCTCCCCGCAAGCGGGGCGAGGTAAGAGAAGCGCGGGCGTATTCAGCACCCATCGCCTCACGTCCTTCGCTGCGGGTCGACGATGTCGCGCAGGCCGTCGCCGAGCAGGTTGAAGCAGAACACCGCGACCATCAGCGCCAGACCCGGGAACAGCGCGATCCACCATTCGCCAGAAACCATGAAGCCCGCGCCTTCGGCGACCATGATGCCCCATTCGGCGGTCGGCGGCCGCACCCCGAGCCCGATGAAGGAGAGGCCGGCGGCGTTGAGGATGGCGTAGCCCATGGTCAGCGACATCTGCACGATCATGATCGGCATGATGTTCGGCAGGATGTGCACCAGCAGGATCCGAAACTCGCCATTGCCCGACAGCCGCGCCGCCTGCACGAAGCCGGCGTCGCGCCGCACATTGGCTTCGGCGCGGGCGACACGCGCGTAAAGCGGGAAGTTCACGATCGCGGTCGCGATGATGATGTTCTGCACGGTGTTGCCGAGGGCCGCGACGATGCCCATCGCCAGCACGAACAGCGGAAACGCCATGATGGTATCGGCGATGCGGCCGACGATGCGGTCGGTCCAGCCGCCGAAATAGCCTGCGGCGATGCCGGCAAGCCCGCCCATCAGGAACACCAGCACGACCGATGCCACCGCGATAAAGGTGTCGAGCCGCGTCGCCACGATGACGCGGCTGAAGATGTCGCGGCCCAATTGATCGGTCCCGAACCAATGCGCCGCGGACGGCGGCTTTAACGCAGCCGCGGTATCGGACGCCAGCGGATCATGGGGAACCACGTAGGGGCCGAACAGCGCCGCAAAGACAATGACGATCAGAAGGCCGAACGCGAACGCGGTGACGCGGTTCTCGCCGAGCACATAGCGGGTGTGCTCGAAGATCGCCGATAGCCCCGAGGTGCGCGCGGGGCCTGCGGGTTCAACGGCTGGCGCAACGGTGCTCATGCTTCCACCCTCACCCTTCAAGCCTTACTCTTGGATCAATCACGCCATAGAGAATGTCGATCATCAGATTGAGCATCACGTACATGACCGCCATGGTCAGCACGAAACCCTGTACCGGCGCGAAGTCGGACGAGATCAGGGCTTCCACCGCGTAGGAACCGATGCCGGGCCAGGCGAACACTTTTTCGACCAGCACGTTGGCCCCCAACAGGAACGAGAACACCATGCTGAGCGTGGTGATGACCGGCAGCATCGCGTTGCGGAAGGCATAGGTGACGATCACCGTGCCGGGCGACAGGCCGCTGGCGCGCGCGGTGCGGACGAAATCCGACGCCAGCACCGCCAGCATCGAGGCGCGCGTCATGCGCGCGATCGGCGCCAGCGAGAAGATCGCAAGCGTCATCGCCGGCAGGATCAACTGGCTGAGCGCGGACCGGAAGACTTCGAAATCGCGCGCGATCAGGGCGTCGATCAAATAGAATCCCGTCACCGTCGGCGGCGCGCTATAGAAAACGTCGAGCCGCCCGAGCGGCGCCGGTGACCATCCGAGCCTGAAATAGAAGATATAGACCAGCACCAGTCCGGTGAAGAAAACCGGCAGCGAGACGCCGGCCGTCGTCGTCACCCGGCAGAGATGATCGATCCAGGAGCCGGGCTTTGTCGCGGCGAGAATGCCGAGCGGTATGGCGATCACGATCGAAACCACGAGCCCAAGCAGCGTCAGCTCGGCCGAGGCCGGCAGCCGATTGCGGATTTCGGTGGCGACCGGCTGGCCGGTGGTCAGCGAATTGCCGAAATCGCCATGCGCGAGATCGGCGGTGTAGCGGAAGAACTGCTCGATCAGCGGCTTGTCGAAGCCGAGTTTCTTGCGGATCTGCTCGATCGCCTCCTTGTTTGCGGCGGGACCGGCGAAATACGCCGCGGGATCGCCCGGCAGCGCGCGCGTCAACAGGAAGGTGACGATCACCACCCCGATCAGGCTTGGGATCGCGAACATCAACCGCTTGCCGATCATGGTGAGCATGAGACGCGCCTCTCGGTCTGCCGTGACCGCGCGAATGGCGAGTACCGAATAGCGAATGGAAGATGATGGCTACGCTCGGTCACTAGTCGCTGCTCCCTATTCGCTATTCGCTAATCACTATTCGCCCCTCGCCCGCTTACGCCTTCACCAGCGCGCGATAATCGAGCCGGCGGTGGAACCAGTATTGATAGCCCGAGATGTTCTTTTGCATCGCGACGTTGACGTAGGGCTGATACAGCGGAATCCGCGGAACATCGGTAAATGCCAGATCGACAAAACCCTTGACGTCGGTGTCGTAGGTCGACTTGTCGCCCGTGGCCGCGGCGGTGCGCGCGCCATCGATCAGCTTGTCCATCTCCGGCGACTTGTAGCTCATGGTATTGAAGACGGAATTGTTGCCGTGATAGCACCAGTAGAAGAAGTATTCGGGGTAATCGAGCCAGCCCGAGAACACGTTGGTGTAAAGCGGCATTTCCTTCTTGTTCAACTCGGTGCGCCAGTTGGCGCCGGGCACCTTGTTGATCGTGGTCTTGATGCCGATTTGGGCGAGGCTCTCCTGCACCAGCACGCAGAGCGGCTCGTTGACGCCCGCGAAATTCAGGTCGAATGAAATGGTGGTCTCGAAGCCATCGGCGTAGCCGGCTTCGGTCATCAAGGCTTTTGCCTTGGCCATGTCGGTATTGTACTTGGTCGGCTGCGGCCACGCCACCTCGGTCGCCTTGCTGGCGGGCGCGCCGAACATCGGGTTGGCCAACCCAAACAGCACCACATCCATGATCTTTTGATAGGGGATCGCGTAAGCCACCGCCTGGCGCACCTTCGGATTATCGAACGGCGGTTTTGTCACGTTCATGCCGATGTACTGGATACCGTTCGAGAACGGCAACGACACGATGTCGAGCTTGCCGGCCGCCTTCAGTTCCTGAAAATCCTTGTACGGCAGTTCATAGGAGATATCGGCGTCGCCGCGCTCGAGCAGCGCGCGGCGGTTGCCGGCCTGCGGCACCATGCGCCAGATCACACGCTTGATCTTCGGCATCGGGCCGCCGACCCACTCGTCATTGCGCTCCAGGATCACTTCGGTGCCGGCGGTCCATTTCGCCACCTTGTAGGCGCCGGAGCCCGCGGTCTGCTGTTTGGTATATTCGAGGCCCCAGGGATCCTTCTCGCTGGCGTTCTTCTTCACCAGCTCCGAATTGACCACGCACGGCACGATGACGGCGAGATCGGGTATGGTCAGGCGGTCCTTCTTGGCAAAGTCGACGCGCATGGTGTTGTCGTCGACGACGACGAACTGCTCCGGCTTGGTCAGCGAGCCGGCGCTCATCTGGAAGGTCGGGAATCCGCCGACGCTGACGGCGCGATCGAGCGACCACTTGACGTCCTTGGCCGCGACCGGCGTGCCGTCGTGAAACTTGGCGTTCTTCTTCAGCTTGAAGGTCACCGACATGTCGCCGACATTCATGTCTTCGGCGAGTTCGGGCTTGAACTTGTCGCGGTCGTAATAGGGCACGCCGCCCGGACCGCTTTTCATCTCGTGGCTGATCAGCCGATCGTAGCAATTCCACGACACCTCGTAGCCGGGCACGTTGGTGCCGATGCCGTGGATGTCGAGATTGTTGGGGCCGCCTTCGGAGACGATCAAAAGCGTCTCGGAGCGGGCGTCGGCCTTGGCGGCGGACCAGATCGCCGGCGCCGGCACCATGGCGCCGGCCGCGACCCCGGTGACGGATTTCAGAAAATCGCGACGCTTCATGGGATGCTCCAACGCTACGAGTGAATCGGCTTTAGGAGCGACTTCGCAAGGTTTGTGCCAAATCTTAACGCAAGCTTAATGACGCCTTAAGCGCATGATCTAGCTTCCGAATATTGGCTTTTGGGGTCGGCCCGACGCAACGGCCCTTGCATACAAAGAAATAGCTTTGCCTATTCTCAGTGCAGTTTTTGTTAGGCCGTTTTCTTGGGCGAGCTTTGTCGGCCCGCTGAGATTTTAGCGGTCCGGGTTAGCCCGCTCGAACTGACGCAGCAGCCGATTGCCTCGCTCGACCGCGGAATCCAGCGCGGCCTGCGCGGATTTCTTGCCGGAAAAGGCCTGCTCCAGCTCGTCGTCGATCACGTCGCGGATGAGGACAAACGACCCGAGCCGAACGCCCTTCGAATTTTCGGTCGGCGGTTTCAGCGTGATCTGCTCGATCGAAATCGCCGTGCCGGGATTGCGGTCGTAAAATCCCTGCGCGCGGGTCAGATCGAAGGCCGCGCGGGTCACCGGCAGATAGCCTGTGTTCTGGTGCCAGGCGGCCTGGACCTCCGGCTTCGACAAATAGCCGAAGAATTTTGCCACGCCCTTGTATTCGGCGCGTGGCCGGTCCCGCAGCACCCACAAGGTCGCGCCGCCGATCGTGGTGTTCTGCGGCGCGCCTGCGACATCGGGCCAGTACGGCAGCATGCCGTAACCGACCTCGAATTTCGAATTGGCCTTGATATCGGCGCGCGTCGCCGACGAGCCGATGAAGATCGCGCACTCGCCGTTCTGAAACCGCGGCTCCGCCGTCGTGGCGCGGCCGCCATAGTCGAACACCTTGGTGGTCTGCCATTCCGCCAGTTGCGCAATGTGCCGGACCACCACCGGATTGTTGAAATTGAGCACCGCGTCGAGACCGCCGAAGCCGTTGGCCTTGGTCGAGATCGGCAGATTGTGGAACGCGGAAAAATTCTCGACATTGATCCATGACGGCCAGGACGTGGTGAACCCGCAAACGCTGCCCGAAGCGCGCAGCCGCTTCGCCGCCGCGCCGACCTCCGGCCAGGTCTTCGGCGCGACTTCGGGGTCGAGGCCGGCGGCGCGGAACCGGTTCTTGTTATAGTAAAGGATCGGCGTCGAGGAGTTGAACGGGAATGACAGCATGTTGCCGGCGACATCGGAATAATAGCTGGTAACGGCCGGCAGAAAGGCGGCTGGCGAAAACGGCTCCTGCTCGTCGCGCATCAATTCGAACACCGGATAGATCGCGCCCTTTGCCGCCGTCATGGTCGCGGTCGCGATCTCGTTAACCTGAACGATGGCGGGCTGGCTGCGCGAGCGGAACGCAAAGATCGCCGCGGTGACGGTTTCGGTGTAATTGCCCTTGTAGTGCGGCACGATCCGGTATTCGGACTGCGATGCGTTGAAATCCGAAGCGAGCTTCTCCAGTTGCCGCCCGAGTTCGCCCGACATGGCATGCCACCACATGACATCGGTGACCGCAAGCGCGGGCGAAGCTGCAATCAGCGCCGCCGCGGCCGCGGCGATTTGCAAGAATCTGGTTAACCTCACGACCAGGCCATTCCAATCCGCGCAGGCGGTTCAATCCGCGCAGGCCGGTCGCAGCGCACAATTGACGACGTCAGCGGCGCTGTCAGAATAGCCATCCCTCGCGACTTTCCGGAAACTTGCATTGAACCTTTTTTTCCCGCCATCGACACCATCATAAGGGGTTGAGGTTGCCTGTGTACAGCCGCGCCGACCTTTCGCGGATCACAGCCGTCGTCCTAGCGCTGTTTTCCGCGGCGATTTCGACGGGTGCGGTCGCGCGGGAATTTCGCGCCGCCGATACCCAAAGCGAGGATTACCCGACCGTACAGGCGCTGCTTTACATGGGCCGCCTGGTCGCCGAGAAGAGCGGCGGCCGCCACCAGATCCGGGTCTTTCATTCGCACCAGCTCGGCGAGGAAAAGGAGACCATCGAGCAGACCCGCGCCGGCGCCATCGATCTCAATCGTATCAACGTGGCGCTGATTGGAACCTTCGTGCCGGCGATGAACGTGCTCGCGATGCCGTTTCTGTTTCGATCAATCGAGCATTTGGAGAAGGTGCTGGATGGCCCGATCGGCAACGAAATCCTCGATAGCTTCGAGCCCTATGGATTTGTCGGCCTGGCGTTTTACGATTCCGGCGCGCGTTCGATCTACAACAGCGTGCGGCCGATCCGTTCCATCGCCGACGTCAAGGGCTTGCGGCTTCGCGTGCAGCAATCGGAACTGATGTCCGATATGATCAAGGCGCTCGGCGCCGAGCCAATCCAGCTGCCCTACGGCCAGGTCCTTACCGGACTTGCCACCAAACTGGTCGACGGCGCGGAGAACAACTGGCCGTCCTTCGTTACTACAGGTCATTATAGATATGCCGGTTATTACACCCTCACCGAGCACACCATGAGCCCGGAAGTGTTGATCATGTCGCAGAAAGCCTGGGAAAGCCTGTCCAGTGAGGATCGCAGGATCTTTCGCGAGGCCGCGCTCCGCTCCAGCCGTTTCATGCGGAAGAAGTGGAAGGATCTCGAGGATCAGTCGCGCCAGCGGGCGAAAGCCGCAGGCGTAACCATCGTGACCGACTTCGATCGCAAGCCTTTCGAGGCCGCGATGACGGGAATCTACGCAAAGGCGCAACACGATCCGGCCTCCGCCGAACTGATCGAACGCATCCGCAAGGTGGAGTGAATTGTCCTTGGCAACACCCCGGCAGGACGAAGCAGCGGAACGGCCGGCGGGCCTTGCCGCGCGCGGCCGCGCCCGCATCGTCGGGCTGGTCCGCGCGGTGCCGATCCGATGGCGTATCCTGTCGATTGCCGCGCTGAACTCGGCGGTCGTCGTGGTGCTTGCCGCGATGATATGGAATGGCGCCCAGGTGCTCGGGTCGGCCTGGGATGACGTGCGGCAGGTGCGGGAGTCGGACAAGATCCTGGCGCTGTTGGAGGGCGAAACCGGCCGCCTGCAGAACCTGATCCATCGCTACATCAATCAGCCGAGCCCCGAATTGTTCGCCGAGATCCTGCTGTTGCGCGAGGCGGTTCTCGGCACGCTTACGACGCGCGCTTCCACCGACCCGATGCTGTCGGGATCGGTTGAGGAACTCGAGCGCGTCACCGAGCGCTTCCTCAACGGGTTCGGCGAATTGCGCGGCGTCCAGGCGACCATTTCGAAAACCTACGAGGAACAGGTGCTGGCCCCGGCGAGGGACATGGCCGGGCTTTATTCGATCATCGAGGGCGCGACCGGGCACCGCGATGCCCTGATCTGGCCGTCGCTTGGAAAATCCCGCGAGGCGTTTACCGCGATGCTGGTCGCCGCCAATTCCTATTATCTTTCGCTCGCCACCGCCTCCGCCGAGGACGCGCGGCGGAATACCGAGACGATCGAGAAAACCATCCCTGTGATGTCCGATCTCGCCGACAACGACCTGCAGCGGCTGGCGCTGCAGCGATTGAACGCGCGGACCGTGGCGCTGCGGGAGGGGTTTGCGAAATTGTCGGAGCAGCTCGCCAACCGCACCGAGCTATTGCGCAATACCATCGATGCCAGCCAGGCCGAAGCCATCGGCGCGATCGACGAATTGTCGGTCAAGATGCGCCAGCGCGAGCAGAAAGCGCAGGAGACATTCGACCGGACGCTGGGCGACATATCGCGCAGGGTATTGTCTATCGCCGTGATCTTTCTCGGCATCATCATCACCGCGGGCGTCCTGATCGCGCTGAGCATCCGGCTGCCCCTGCAGCAGATCATGGCGGCGATGCACGCGATCACGTCGGGCGATTACGGCCGGCGCGTGCAGGGGATAGACGCCAGGGACGAGGTCGGCGCGATGGCGCGCGCGGTCGAGGTGTTCCGCGAAAACGCCATTGCCAAGCGCGAGACCGAAGACGAGTTGCGCGCCTCCAAGGAAAAGGCCGAGGGTGCCTTGCTCGAATTGAACACTGCCCAGCAGAACCTGATCGACGCCGAGCGCCTGGCGGCGCTCGGCGGCCTGGTCGCCGGTGTCGCCCATGAAGTCAACAACCCGATCGGCATCAGCCTGACGGTGGCTTCCAGCTTCTCGCGCCGCGCGGAAATGTTCGAGGCCGAGCTGAAATCCGATTCTCCGTTGCGCCGATCTCAACTCGAGGAATTCGTCCGCACCTCGCGCGATGCCGGACAACAACTGGTGGCAAACCTGCATCGCGCCGGCGAGTTGATTCAGTCCTTCAAGCAGGTCGCGGTAGACCGCTCGCATGCCGAGCGCCGGCAATTCGCCCTCCGCGAGGCGACCGACCAGATCATCGCCAGCCTGCGGCCGGTTCTGAAGCGGGCGCCGATCACGCTAACGGTCGACGTGCCGGAGGGCCTGGTGATCGACGGCTATCCCGGATCGTACGGGCAGATTCTGACCAACCTGTTTCTGAATGCCGCCAATCACGCCTTTGCCGACGGCCGAAGCGGGGCGATCACGATTTCAGCGCGGCCTCGCGGCGCTGACGACGTCGAGATCATCTTCGCCGACAACGGCGCCGGAATGACGCCGGACGTGCAGCGGCAGGCGTTCGACCCGTTCTTTACCACGCGCCGCAACGAAGGCGGAACCGGCCTTGGCCTGCACATCGTCTATAATCTCGTCACCCAGCAACTCGGCGGCCGGATGATGCTGGATTCAAGGCTGGGACAAGGCACCACATTTCGCATTATTATGCCGAGGGCCGCCAAGGGCGGCTCCGCGACCTCTGAGCAAGCAAGCGACGGGACCCCTCAATGGCCGAACAGGACGATGTCCTCCACCTGATCGACGATTCCGGAGCCGCTCCGGAAGCTTCGACCGCGCGCAAGTGGAAGATCGCGGTGATCGACGACGATCAGGCCGTGCACGAAGGCACACGGTTTGCGCTGAGCGACTATAATCTCAACGGCCAGACGCTCGAAATCCTGTCGGCCTATTCGGCGGCCGAGGGCCGGATATTGATGCGCGCGCATCCCGATATCGCCGCCGTGCTGCTCGATGTCATCATGGAAACCGACGCCGCCGGCCTTGATCTGGTCGAATACATCCGCAACGACCTCGGAAATGAAACCGTCCGCATCATCCTGCGCACCGGGCAGCCCGGCCAGGCGCCCGAGCGCCGCGTCATCGTCCGATACGACATCAACGACTACAAGGCCAAGACCGAGCTGACGGCGGACAAGCTGTTTACCTCGCTGACCGCGGCGCTGCGCAGCTATCAGCAGCTCGAGCGCATGGTGCAGACCCGGCGCGGACTGGAAATCATCATCGACGCCGCCTCGACGCTGTACGATTTCAAATCGATGCAGCGTCTGGCCGAAGGCGTGCTGACGCAGATCGCCTCGCTGCTCAACGTCGATTGCGCCGGCATTCTGGTGTTGCGCGACGGCGGCGTGATCGGCGACGACTTTTCGGTGCTGGCAGGCTCCGGCTGCTACAGCCGCTTCATCGGCGCTGCCGGATCCAGATCGCTCGACCCCGATCTGCGATCGATGGTCGAGGCCGCCTTCAAGCGGCGCAAGCATGAATTCGTCGATCACCGCACCGTTCTCTACATTCGTACCGGCAGCGGACGGGAGGTCGTGGTGCTGCTGCAGGCCGAGCGGCCGCTATCGGAAACCGACCGGTCGCTGGTAGAGATTTTCGGCAGCCGGCTTTCGATCGCGTTCGACAATGTCATTCTCTATCAGCAGCTGCACGAGGCCAACACCCAGCTCGAGGACCGCGTCGCCCAGCGCACCCGCGCACTGATGCAGGCCAACCGCCGGCTTTCCTCGCAATGGCTGCGGCTGCAGCGCGCCAACGGCTTCAAGAACGAAATTCTCGGCACCGTCGCCCATGATTTGAAAAATCCTCTCGGCGTCATCCTCGGCCGCACCGAAATGCTGACCGAATTGATCAGCGCCGGAGCTTCCAAGGAAAGCGTCACGGCCCAGGTCGAACACATCCGCGACGCCACCAGGCGCCTGACCTCGATGGTCGATCATCTGATCTCGGATGCAATGGCGGACGCCTTCGACATCTCGATCCGCCGCGAGCCGGTCGACATCGCGGGCCTGGTCAGCGAAGTCGCCGACGCCAACCAGCCGCTGGCCGTCAACAAGCAGCAGACCATCACCGTGTCGGCGCCGCCGAATTTCGTCACCATGTGCGATGCCGACCGGATCCGGGAGGCGATCGACAATCTCTTCAGCAACGCCATCAAATACAGTCCGATCGGCGGCAAGATCACGGCGCTGGTGAGCCACGAAGACCACAACACCGTCATCCGGATCGCCGACGAAGGCGCAGGCCTGTCTCCGGAAGATCTCGGACGATTGTTCGGCCGTTTCCAGCGGCTGTCCGCAAAACCCACCGCCGGCGAAAGCTCGACCGGGCTCGGCCTGTCGATCGTCAAGCGCATTATCGACATGCATGGCGGCCAGGTGACCGCCGATAGCCGTGGCCCGGGACGGGGATCGACGTTTACAGTCGTGTTGCCCGCAACAGAGATGTCATGACCCAGAGCCAGCACATCATCATCGTCGACGACGAGGCGCCGGCCCGCGAGATGGTCGGCGACTATCTCAAGATGCACGGCTTTGCCGTGACGCTGTGCGACGGCGGCAAAACCCTGCGCGATGCGATCGCAACCTCGGTGCCCGATCTCGTGGTGCTCGATCTGAACATGCCCGAGGAAGACGGGCTTTCGATCATCCGCGATCTGAAAAGCCGCATCAATGTCCCGGTCATCATGCTGACGGCGACCGCAAGCCCGATCGACCGCGTGGTTGGGCTGGAACTCGGCGCCGACGATTACGTCGCAAAGCCCTGCGAACTGCGCGAACTGATGGCGCGGATCCGTTCGGTGTTGCGGCGGAGCGCGCCGGCCAAGGGGCCTGCGACGCCGGAGGCCGCAGGCGCGAAAGCGTCGAAAGACCAGTTGGTGCGGTTCGGAACCAAATGGCTCGATCTCGAGGCGCAGGCGCTGCGCGACGACGAGGGCAATGAGCATCCGCTGACCGCTTCCGAATTCGGCCTGCTCAAGGTCTTCGCGGCGAATCCGAAGCGGGTGCTGTCGCGCGAACGGCTGTTGGAGCTGGCCAATGCGCGCGACGCCGAAGCGTTCGATCGCGCCGTCGACCTGCGCATCATGCGAATCCGCCGCAAAATCGAGATCGATCCGACCAAGCCCGCGGTAATCCGCACCATCAGGGGCGGCGGATACCTGTTCTCGCCCGTCGGCGAGAAGGCCTGATTAGCCGACATAACTATCCGTCATGCCCGGGCCTGTCCTAGCTTCGTCCCGGCCATGACGATGGATAGAGTGGCATCCCGGCAGTCAGCCGCCCAACAACTCCACCCCCTCATTGAAATTGCTCACTTTTCTGGCCCAATTGTTTCGTCGCGGGCCGGACGATGAAACAATTCTCCTGTCCACGAAACCATTTTCCCCTTTTCGTGCAGACGTCCCGAAACGTTGGCTGATTACCAATTTGCCCAATGCCGCCGAAGTTGCGGTCACTGGGAGCCTGTCATGCAGAACGTCATCGCCATCAATGCCGCCGCCCGCGAGGGCATTATCGCCGCCCAGGCGACCTCGGACGAAATGCTGCTGGAAAGCATCGCCGATGGCGGCCGGACCGCGATGCACATCCTTTATTCGCGCCACAGTGTGCGGGTCTATCGTTTCGTGCTGCGCATCGTCCGCGACACCAGCATGGCCGAAGATCTCACCAGCCAGGTGTTCCTCGACGTGTGGCGCACCGCCAACCAGTTCGAGGGCCGCTCGCAGGTTTCCACCTGGCTGTTGTCGATTGCCCGCTTCAAGGCGCTGACCGCGCTGCGCCAGCGCCGGCATGAAGACATCGACCAGGAGGACGTGCTTGAAATCGCCGACGAGGCGGACACGCCCGAAGCCTCGCTCGAGCGCAGCTCTACCAGCGCCATTCTGCGCGCCTGCGTCGCCAAGCTGTCACCGGCGCATCGCGAAATCATCAATCTCGTCTACTACCATGAGAAGTCGGTGGAAGAGGTCGGCGCGATCATCGGGATCCCGCAGAGCACGGTGAAGACCCGGATGTTCTATGCCCGCAAGCAGCTCGCTGACCTGCTCAAGGGTGCCGGCGTCGACAGTCTGGCGGCGTGAGATAAATGATCATCAATTCAATAGGTTAGGTGTGCAGCGGCCGCAATGACAACCGCTGCGCACCTCGCCCGCGAAACAAATGAAACAATCGACGACATCAGGCGGAAAAACTCAGCCGTTACACCGACAATCACAAACGCCGAACCGAGCAAAGCAGAAGAGGAGTTCGAAGATGACAAAACCGTCCTTACGCTTCTTCATCATTCCGCTCGGCGCGATCTGCACCCTGGCCTCGTTGTCCGCCCAGAATTCCGCACCGCGCACCCAGCGCGACTCCGGTTCGATGGTGCATCAGCAGGTGGTCGATTGCAGTGACAAGAATCCCGCCGAGGTCTGCGTGATCCGCTGACCCAGGCTTTCTAGCCTCCAGAGCTTTCTAACCTCCAAGTACCTCCAACGACCCGGACGGGATGCCCCCCTCCGGGTCGCTCTGCGTTTGGGGGTTCGCAAACGCTGCGACCGATCGCGCGTGCAGCCTCTCACGAACACGTGACGCGGCCGGCGTAACGCGGCGCCCCGGCGTCCCGAAAGACCTTGAGAGCTTCCCCGTGGCCGCATGGCCCGCGGTCCAAGGGATCCTGTCCGATGTTCAACCTCGTTCTTGCCCTGCTCGCCGGCGTCGTCACCATCGCGGCACCCTGCACGCTGCCGGTGCTGCCGATATTGCTTGGCGCGTCCGTGGGTCACAGCAGCAAGGCCCGTCCCGCGATGATCGCGCTCGGTTTTGTCATTTCGTTTTCGGCTGCGGCTTTGTTGCTCAGTGCGATCACCCGCATCTTCGATTTCGATCCCAATGTTCTGCGCACCGGTGCAGCGGTGCTGCTGTTGGGATTTGGGCTGCTGATGGTCTGGCCTGCGCCGTTCGAATGGCTGTCGCTCAGGCTTGGTGGGCTCGTCAACACCCGTTCCACCGGCAACACCAGTTCGCATCAAGGCAATATCGGCGGCTTCGTGCTCGGCACCACGCTCGGCCTGGTCTGGACGCCCTGCGCCGGCCCGGTGCTGGGTTCGATCCTGACCGTGGTGGCGACATCCAAAGACACCGCCTGGGCGAGCGCGCTGCTCGTGGTCTATGCCATCGGCGCAGCGATCCCGATGCTGGCGATCGCGTATGGCGGCCAGGCCGTCACCACCCGCGTTCGCAGCATCGCGCGAATTTCCCCAAGGCTGCAGCAGGGATTTGGAGTCGTCGTGATCGCGTTCGCGCTTCTCTCCTATTTCCAATACGACACGCTGATCGTGGCGTGGCTGACCGCCTTTTATCCGCAGGGCCAGATCGGCCTGTAACCAACCAACCTCAGACCAGACGATGGAGACTTCCATGACGCTACGATCGCTCGCTACCTCCGCTTCCGTGATTGCGCTCTGCCTGATCGGCGCCGCCACCCCCGGGATCAGCGGCGAGGCCGCGCGGGACCAGGCGGCGGCTCCGCTTGCTGTCGCCACTGCTGAGGCAAGCGCGCCGAACTTCGCCGGCATCAGCAACTGGTTCAATTCCGCGCCGCTCACCATGGCGAACCTGCGCGGCAAGGTGGTGCTGGTGGATTTCTGGACCTATGGCTGCGTCAACTGCGTCAACACGCTGCCGCACGTCACCGAACTCTATGCCAAATACAAGGATCGCGGCCTTGTCGTGGTCGGCGTCCACACCCCGGAATTCCCGTTCGAGCGATCCGCCTCCAACGTGCAGGCCGCGCTGAAGCGGCATGGCATCACCTATCCGGTGGCGCAGGACAACGACTCGCAGACCTGGAACGCCTGGCGCAACCAGTATTGGCCGGCGCAATACATCGTCGATCAAAGTGGAAAGATCGTGTTCCAGCACGACGGCGAGGGCCAGTACGAGCAGATCGACCGCACCATCGCCCGCCTGCTCAACGCCAGCAGCTGAACTGTCCCGCGAACACCGCTGTACCATCGTCATGTCCCGCGTGGTAGGGTTTGCGCGGGATTAGTGGCGACGGATGGCGGTCATGTTCGAGGGCTGGGATGCCGTAGGTCTGGCCCGGGCGCAGTTCGCGTTCACGATGTCGTTCCACATCGTGTTTCCCGCCTTCTCGATCGGGCTTGCCAGCTATCTGGCAGTGCTGGAAGCGCTGTGGCTATGGACCGGGCGCGAGGTCTTCATCAACCTGTTCAATTACTGGCTGAAGATCTTCGCGGTCGCCTTCGGCATGGGCGTGGTGTCGGGCATCGTGATGTCCTACCAGTTCGGCACCAACTGGTCGGCATTTTCCGACAAGGCGGGCCCGGTGATCGGCCCGCTGATGGCCTATGAGGTGCTCACCGCGTTCTTTCTCGAGGCGGGCTTCCTCGGCGTCATGCTGTTCGGCCTGGAGCGGGTCGGCCACAGGCTGCATTTCATCGCGACCCTGATGGTCGCGATCGGCACGCTGATCTCGGCGTTCTGGATTCTGTCCGCCAATTCCTGGATGCAGACGCCTGCCGGTTACGCCGTCAACGCCGACGGGCAATTCGTCGCCGCCAGTTGGCTCAAGGTGATTTTCAACCCGTCGTTTCCCTACCGCCTGATCCATATGGTGCTGGCGGCCTATCTCACCACAGCGCTCGTGGTCGGCGCGGTCGGCGCGTTTCATTTGCTGCGCGACCGGCATCTTGCGGGCGCGCGGGTGATGTTCTCGATGGCGATGTGGATGGCGACATTGGTGGCGCCGATCCAGATTCTCGCCGGCGATCAGCACGGTCTCAACACGCTCGAGCATCAACCTGCCAAGGTGATGGCGATGGAAGGCCATTTCACCAGCCATCCCGACGGCGCCCCGCTCATCCTGTTCGGATGGCCCGACCAGGCCGCGGGCAAGATGAAATATTCGCTTGAGATCCCGAAGGCGTCATCGCTGGTTCTGAAACATTCGCTCGATGCGCCGCTCGCCGGCCTCGACACGGTGCCGCGCGAAAACTGGCCGCCGGTGGCGATCATATTCTGGTCGTTCCGCATCATGGTCGGCATGGGATTTTTGATGCTGGGACTTGGCCTGTTCAGCCTGTGGACGCGCTGGCGCGGCACGCTCTACGAAACCCGGTTGCTGCACATGTCGGCACTGGCGATGGGGCCTGCGGGCTTTGTCGCGGTGCTGGCGGGCTGGTTCACGACCGAGGTCGGCCGCCAGCCCTTCCTCGTTTACGGCTTGCTGCGCACCGCCGACGCGGCGTCGCCGCTGGCAGCGCCCGCGGTCGGCTCGTCGCTCACCGCCTTCGTCATTGTCTATTTCATCGTCTATGCGGCAGGCCTCACCTATTTGTTCCGGTTGATGGCCTCGCCGCCGCATCACGGCGAACAGGGACCGGGTGCGAATACGCCGACCCGCGCCGCAGGCATTACGCCGGCGGCCGGCGTCGCAACGGAAGGAGCCGCCCGATGATCGCCGGCATCGACCTCGCCACCGTCTGGGCTTTCATCATCGCGTTTGCGGTCTTCGTCTATGTGGTGATGGACGGATTCGATCTCGGCCTCGGCATCCTGTTTCCGCTGTTTCCCGAAAAGGCCGATCGCGACGTGATCATGAACAGCGTGGCGCCGGTGTGGGATGGCAACGAAACCTGGCTGGTGCTCGGCGGCGGCGGCCTGATGGCGGCTTTTCCGCTGGCCTATGCGGTGCTGATGCCGGCGCTGTACACGCCGGTCATTGCCATGCTGATCGGGCTGATCTTTCGCGGCGTGGCCTTCGAATTCCGCTGGCGGACGACACAAAGCACGCGCAATCGCTGGGATATCGCGTTCGCCGGCGGCTCGCTGCTGGCGGCGCTGGCGCAGGGAATTGCGCTCGGCGCGATCCTGCAGGGCGTGCATGTCGAGGGACGGCATTATGCCGGCGGCTGGTGGGACTGGCTGACGCCGTTCAGCATCCTGACCGGCCTCGCATTGGCGGTCGGCTACGCGCTGTTGGGGGCGACCTGGCTGGTGCTGAAGACCGAGGGCGGGCTTCGCGAAAGAGCCTATCACCTGAGTTGGTTTTTGTTGTTCGCGATGCTCGGCGCGATCGGCGCGGTCAGCGTCGCCACGCCGTTCCTTCATGTCCAGTATACCCAGCGCTGGTTCTCATGGCCGAACATCATCCTGACCGCGCCGGTGCCGATCGCGGTCGCCGCCGTCACCGCGCTGCTGCTGCGCAGCCTCGCCAACCGATGGGATTACCAGCCGTTCTTTCTGTCGCTGGCGCTGTTCGCGCTGTCCTATGCCGGGCTCGGCATCAGCATGTATCCTTTCATCGTGCCACAGAGCATCACCATCTGGCAGGCGGCCTCGCCCGAAAACAGCCAGCTCTTCATGCTGGCCGGCGTGGCCGTGCTGATCCCGCTGATTCTCGGCTATACCGGGTGGGCCTATTGGGTGTTCCGCGGCAAGGTGAGGCCCGGGAGCGGCTATCATTGACGCCATCCGAGCAAAAGCCGCAACCGCTGGCGCGGCGCCTGTTGTGGTTCATCGCTCTTTGGCTCGGCGGGGTCGGCACCGTGGCGATCGTGTCCTTCGGCTTGCGGCTGTGGCTCGCGCCCAAATAAGGCGTTCGGGCCACATTCCCGGCATCGGGCTACCCATGAAAATGCAAGGCATTGCAGCGCGATAGCCGGTTCGCTTGCCATCACGCCATCCCTGAGATTTGATGGTTTCAGTGATACGGCAAACGATGTAAAGAGACGGGCGGCGTTCGACGAGGAGAGGCTTGGATGACAAAATTTCGGTACCTGATCTGGACGATGATGGCCGCAGGCAGCCTGATGCTTTCGGTCTCGCAGAGCTTTGCGCAGCAGCCCGACGCCGACCAGCCGGGACTGCTGCCCGATGATTCCGTGCAACTGGATCCGGAATTTCGGAAGCAGCCGGTGCTTTATCGCACCACCGAGGCGCCGGGCACCATCATCATCGCGACTGCGGAGCGTCATCTCTATCTGATCCAGGGCAACGGCCGCGCGATGCGCTATGGCATCGGCGTCGGCCGTGATGGATTTCCAGTGGCAGGGGCTACTGAACATCACGCGCAAGGCGGAGTGGCCGGACTGGACGCCGCCGCCGGAGATGATCGCGCGCCAGCCCTATCTGCCGCGCTTCATGGCCGGCGGGCCGGGCAATCCGCTCGGCGCTCGCGCGATGTATCTCGGGACCACCGTCTACCGAATCCATGGCACCAACCGGCCGGATACGATCGGGACCGCGGTGTCGTCCGGCTGCTTCCGGCTGGTCAATGCCGACGTCACCGACCTCTATGAGCGCGTCCCGGTCGGCACCAAGGTCGTCGTGCGGCAGAAGCCGGAATTGTAACCGCGGCGGCGCTTTCAGGGCCGGTTTTATTCCCAAATCATTGGCGAGAGACACATCATGCGGACATTCCGGGGCGGCCTCCTGATCGGGCTGGCGGTCGCAGTCGCGGTCGCGGCTATCGCCATCGCCTATGAACGCTATGACACGCGCACCCTGAAACGGACGATCCGGCGCGGCGAAGTGCTGTGCGGCGTCAATAAGGGCCTGCCGGGTTTCTCGATCCCGGACGACAAGGGCAACTGGAGCGGCTTCGACGTCGACTTCTGCCGCGCGGTTGCTGCCGCCATCTTCGACGATCCGAAAAGGGCAAAGTTCGTTCCGCTCGACGCCAGCGAGCGCTTCAAGGAACTGCAGAACCGCAAGGTTGATATTCTGTCGCGCAACTCGACCTGGAGCATGGCCCGCGAAACCAACTATGACCTGTATTTCCCGGCGGTGGCCTATTATGACGGCGAAGGATTCATGGTGCCGCGGGCGCGCAACGTCGAGTCCGCGCTGGAGCTGAATGACAGCAAGGTCTGCGTGCAGTCGGAAACCACGACGCAGCTCAACCTTGCCGACTATTTCCGCGCCAACAACATGAAATACCAGGAGATGAAATTCGGCAAACTGGAGGAACTCATCAAGGCCTATGATTCCGGCCAGTGCGACACCCTCACCGCCGACGTCTCCCAGCTTTACGCGCTGCGGCTGAGTCTCGGAAAGCCCGGCGACCACGTCATCCTGCCCGATGTCATCTCCAAGGAACCGCTCGCGCCCGTGGTCCGGCAGCGCGACGACGACTGGATGATGATCGTGAAGTGGACGCTGTATGCGATGATCAACGCCGAGGAACTCGGCATCACCTCCAAGAACATCGACGAGGCGCTGAAGTCGAAGAAGCCCGACGTGATGCGGCTGGTCGGCACCGAAGGCACCTATGGCGAGGATATGGGCCTCACCAGGGATTGGGCGGTGCGCATCATCCGGCACGTCGGCAATTACGGCGAAGTCTACGAGCGCAATGTGGGATCAGGATCGAAGCTCGGCATTCCCAGGGGACTCAACCAGCTCTGGAGCGCCGGCGGCATCCAGTACGCGCCGCCGATCAGGTAGCCTCCTCGATCTTCACGCCGTCCTTCATCTGCCTGAGCTTATCGCGGAACCCTTCGGCATCGCCGAAATCCGCAAACCCCTGATAATGCGGGTGCGGACCGAGTATCCGGCGGGCGTGCTTGATCGGGCACCAGCACACCTCGGTGCGCGACGCCACCTCGCGCATGAACGCCACCGCGCCGTTGCAATAGGAGCAATAGGCGCAATTGATCTTCTCGATGATGTTGAGATAGGCGAGGTGGTGACGGTCGAACACCAGGTAATCCCGGCGGCGTACTTTTGGAATTTTATAGACCGGAAAGCAGATCGCCTGATACGCCATGACCCAGAGATCGAGCAGCACGACCGGGACTACAAGCGAATAGATCACCGGCGCGGTCAGGATCATCAGCGGATTGGCATCGAGGAGATAGCGCGAAGCCCGCGTCCTGATCTCGCGGTGGATCCGCAGCACCTCCTGCTCAAACACGATCCGGCGGTTCTCGATGCGGAAACGCAGCTCTTCCCGCCGCTTGGTCAGCTCGGTCTCGATCTCGGCCTCGACCGATCGCAGCTTCTCCATCAACTCGTCGAGCTGCGTGGTCATGGCCTGGTCCTTTCGGGTCGCTCCGGTGCAAGCAGGGGCTCACGGAACGGCCGCTGACGCAACCAATTCCCGGACATTCAGGCGGAGCAAAAATCACGGCACAACCGCCTCACGAAGGCTGTCATTCGCCGCAAAAATCCTTAAGTTTCGGCCATGCCGAAAACATCCCAGAACGCCGCCGCAAAACCCGTTGCCGCCAAGGCCCCCGCCAAGGGCGACCATGTCTTCCTGGTCGACGGTTCCTCCTACATTTTCCGCGCCTACCACGCGCTGCCGCCCTTGAACCGCAAATCCGACGGCCTGCAGGTCAATGCCGTGCTCGGCTTCTGCAACATGCTGTGGAAGCTGTTGCGCGACATGCCGCCGGACAACCGGCCGACCCATCTCGCCATCGTGTTCGACAAGTCGGAAGTCACCTTCCGCAACAAGCTTTACCCCGACTACAAGGCGCACCGGCCGCCGGCACCCGACGACCTGATCCCGCAATTTGCGCTGATCCGCGAGGCGGTGCGCGCGTTCGACCTGCCCTGCCTCGAGCAAGGCGGCTTCGAGGCCGACGACCTGATTGCCACTTACGCCCGCGAGGCCGGCGAGCGTGGCGCGACCACCACCATCGTCTCCTCCGACAAGGACCTGATGCAACTCGTCACCGACAAGGTGACGATGTACGACACCATGAAGGACCGCCGCATCGGCATTCCCGAGGTGATCGAGAAGTTCGGCGTGCCGCCGGAAAAGGTGGTCGAGGTGCAGGCGCTGGCCGGCGACTCCACCGACAACGTGCCGGGCGTACCCGGCATCGGCGTCAAGACCGCGGCCCAACTGATCGTCGAATACGGCGATCTGGAAACGCTGCTCAGGCGCGCCGGCGAGATCAAGCAGCCGAAGCGGCGCGAGGCGCTGATCGAGAATGCCGAAAAGGCGCGGATTTCGCGGCAGCTGGTGCTGCTCGACGACAAGGTCAAGCTCGACGTGCCGCTCGACGAACTCGCGGTGCATGAGCCCGACGCGCGCAAGCTGATCGCGTTTCTGAAAGCGATGGAATTTGCCACCCTGACCCGCCGGGTTGCCGAATATGCGCAGATCGATCCGGCGGATGTGGAGGCGGACGCGGGCAACAAAAGCGCGGCGACCGGCCGGTCGGCTGGCTCGTCTCCGCCGCCTCCGCGCGACGCTGGCGGCGACCTCTTTGCCGATCAAGGCACCCCTACCCCGCCGCCCGATCAAGTCGGGGGCAGGCCATCCCGCGCAAGCGAAAGAGGGAGCGCACCGGGCAAAACCGGAGGGGGTAAGGAAGACAAAACCGCCGGCCTCAAAGGCACCCCCGTCTCGCTCGCCGCCGCGCGCGCGGAAGAGGCGCGCAAGACGAAGATCGATCGCGGCAGGTACCAGACCGTGCGCAGCGTGGAAGAGCTACAGCGCTGGATCGCACGGGTACACGATGGCGGCCATTTCGCCATCGACGCCAAGGCGTCCTCGATCGATCCGATGCAGGCTGAGATGTGCGGCATTGCGCTGGCGCTTGGGCCCAACGACGCCTGCTACATTCCGCTCGGCCACAAGCAGTCCGGCGATGGCGCGGGCCTGTTCGCCGCCGGCCTCGCGCCGGACCAGGTCAAAACGAGCGATGCGCTGGAGGCGCTGGGGCCGCTTTTGGAATCGGCGGGGATCCTGAAGATCGGCTTCAACATCAAGTTCAACGCCGTGATGTTCGCGCAGCATGGAATCATCATCCGCAACCACGACGATGCGCAGCTGATGTCGTATGCGCTCGACGCCGGGCGCAACGCCCACGGTCTCGATGCGTTGGCCGAAACCTGGCTTGGCCATGCCATGATCAGCCATGGCGAACTGACCGGCAGCGGCAAAAGCAAATTGACTTTCGATCAGGTCGCGATCGACAAGGCCACGGCCTATTCGGCCGAGGATGCCGACGTCATCTTGCGGCTATGGCGGGTGCTCAAGCCCCGCCTGATCGCCGAGCGCGTGACATCGGTCTATGAGACGCTGGAGCGGCCGCTGATCTCGGTACTGGCGCGGATGGAACGCCGCGGCATCTCGATCGACCGTCAGGTGCTGTCGCGGCTGTCGGGCGAATTCGCCCAGACCGCAGCGCGGGTCGAAGCCGAACTGCAGGAACTCGCCGGCGAGCCGATCAATGTCGGCAGCCCCAAGCAGATCGGCGACATCCTGTTCGGCAAGATGGGAATTCCTGGCGGCAGCAAGACCAAGACCGGCGCGTGGTCCACTTCCGCCCAGATCCTCGACGAACTCGCCGAGCAGGGCCACGAATTCCCAAAGAAGATTTTGGAATGGCGGCAAGTTTCAAAACTGAAATCGACCTATACCGACGCGCTGCCAACCTACGTGCATCCGCAGACCCATCGCGTGCACACGACCTATGCGCTGGCGGCGACCACCACCGGACGGCTGTCGTCGAACGAGCCGAACCTGCAGAACATTCCGGTGCGCACCGAGGACGGCCGCAAGATTCGCCGCGCCTTTATTGCGTCCCCGGGCCACAGACTGGTCTCGGCGGACTATTCGCAGATCGAACTGCGGTTGCTGGCTGAGATCGCCGACATTCCCGTGCTCAAACAGGCTTTCCGCGACGGGCTCGACATTCACGCCATGACGGCGTCGGAAATGTTCGGCGTTCCCGTGAAGGACATGCCGGGCGAAGTGCGCCGCCGCGCCAAAGCGATCAATTTCGGCATCATCTACGGCATCTCGGCGTTCGGGCTCGCCAACCAGCTCGGTATCGCCCGCGAGGAAGCCTCCGCCTACATCAAGAAATATTTTGAGCGCTTTCCCGGCATCCGCGCTTACATGGATGCGACGCGCGATTTCTGCCGCGCCCATGGCTACGTCGAGACGCTGTTCGGCCGGCAAGTGCCATTACCCCGACATCAAGGCCAGCAACGCCTCGGTCCGCTCCTTCAACGAGCGCGCCGCGATCAATGCGCCGATTGCAGGGCACCGCCGCCGACATCATCCGCCGCGCCATGATCCGGATGGAGGACGCGCTGGCGGAGAAGAAACTCTCGGCGCAGATGCTGCTGCAGGTTCACGACGAACTGATCTTCGAAGTGCCCGACGATGAGGTGGCCGCGACCCTGCCGGTGGTGCAGCACGTGATGCAGGACGCGCCATTCCCGGCGGTGCTGCTGTCGGTGCCGCTGCATGTCGACGCCCGCGCCGCGGACAATTGGGACGAGGCGCATTGAGAGCACCGCAGCGGAAGTTGGCAGATGGCGTGGAATTCCAACGAGCGAGCTCCAGCCATGCTGTCGGGTGCAAGCAGGCGGAGATTTTTTACGATGACGTGGCTTGCGGCGCTTTCAAGCTGGCTAGGACGCGCGAAGGCGGACAAGCGCCGCTTCGCCGATATTGCCGAGTTCCGCGAACTCGTTATTGCGGCCTTCAGGAGGCAGCCGGACGTCGATAGCGTTGTGGCAGATTCCAGCGACCCGGCGAAGCTTGTAATTACAATGGATGGACAGTCGGCAACCGGCGACGTGACGAATATCTTTGGCTATCTCAACAATTATCCCGATGAAGATGCCGACAGGCAAATCGATCAATTCATACGCTCGATCGTCGACGTGAAGACTTCGAATCATCAGCGACGAAAATATCGTCGCCGTCATTCGCAATCGGGAATACATCGATCATATCACGAGAAAAGGCCTCGATATCCTGCACGAACCGCTCGGTGCCGACTTGGCGATCGTCTATATGGCTGATCGACCCGAACTCGATGTCGCCGTTGACAGCCAAGGACGTGCCGGGGAAGGATTTGCAGAACGTTCGCAAGATGGCTTTCACCAACATGAGGCGGTGGCTCCCAAAAGTCGTGGCTGACGGCCAGCTTCGGCTTGGGGTTCTCTACTTTGTCGAAGGCAATACAATGCTGTCGACGAGTCTCATCCTGCTTGATGAATTCTGGAAATCGATCGAAACGAGGTTCCCCGGAGATGTGCTCATAGCCCTCCCGCGTCGGGATCAGCTATTCATCCTTGATGATGGGAATGCCGCGGCCGAGGCCATGGCGCGCCGCATGATCGACGTGACCACCCGGGAAAACTTCAATCTGCTTTCGCAAAAGCTCTATGCACGGCGTCACGGCAAGATCGTGCTTGCGGCCGACTGATCGGGGGTGACGTCGTTTTCCCGCACATCGTCATTCCCGCGATCGCGGGGATCCGGACTCAGCGGCTCCGGAAGAGGCGCATTAGTAGCTGACGCCGCGCTTCTTCACCTCTCCCACTTGCGGGGGAGGTCGACGCGCTCGTAGAGCGCGGCGGGTGGGGGCTCTCGCCATGCACGCTGGAGTTCTCGTCAGGCACCCCCACCCCAACCCTCCCCCGCAAGAGCGGGAGAGGGAGCAAATAGAAAACTCAGTCCAGCTTCGCTTCCATGCCGCGCTTGACCGCCGGCCGCGCCATCATCGCGTTGTACCAGCGCTCGACATGGGGAAAGTCCTTCAGCTCCACCTTGTGGCGCGGATGCCGCCAGGCCCAGCCGAGGATGGCGAAGTCCGCGACCGACAGGGGACCGGCGACAAAGTCGCGATCGGCGAGGCGGCGATCGAGCACGCCGTAGAGCCGGCGCGTCTCCGCCATGAAGCGCTTCAGGCCGTAGGCGCGGTCGGTTTCGTTCTCCAGCGCGATGAAGTGATGCACCTGGCCCGGCATCGGCCCGAAGCCGCCCATCTGCCACATCAGCCATTCATAGACCGGGATGCGCTCGATCAGCGGAAGCGGCAGGAATTTTCCGGTCTTCTCGCCGAGATAGAGCAGGATCGCGCCGGATTCGAACACGCTGACGCGCTTGCCGTCGGGCCCGTCGGGATCGACGATCGCGGGGATCTTGTTGTTCGGGCTGATGGCAAGGAAATCCGGCGTCATCTGCTCGCCCTTGCCGATGTTGACCGGGAACACCTTGTAAGGCAGTCCCATCTCCTCCAGCGCGACGCTGATCTTGCGGCCGTTCGGCGTGTTCCAGGTGTGGAGTTCGATGGCCATGTTGTTTCCCCCAAAGTCTGGATATCCCGTAGCCCGGAACCTCACGGCGTTACAACTACCCCTGCGGAATACTGGATCATCGCTGGAGCCTGTCATCGGGCTCGCCGAAAGCGAGTCCCGGTGGCGTATGATGACACCTCCTCTATTGACGGGGCGATATCGGCTCTGGAATGTGCGCGCGTCCGCCGATAGATTGCGCCCGCCTTTAGCCCCCGGGAAAAATACCTTGTCCAAATCCGCCTCCCGCGCCCGCCTCGCCGAGATCATCCGCAAGCGCTCGTTCGGACGCGGCGAAATCACGCTGGCCTCGGGCCGCAAGAGTGATTTCTACTTCAATCTCAAGCCGACCATGCTCGATCCCGAAGGCGCCTCACTGCTCGCAGAACTGACCTATGAAGCGTTAAGGGATGACGACCTCGATTATATCGGCGGGCTGGAGATGGGCGCGGTGCCGCTTGCGGGTGCGATCGCGCAGCTGTCCTGGCTCAAGGGCCATCCGATCGCGGCATTCTTCGTGCGCAAGAAGCCGAAGGAGCATGGCGCGCGCCTTGCGATCGAAGGATTGGCAAAAGGCGAGAGCCTGAGCGGCAAGCGCGTGGTGATCGTCGAGGACGTCACCACGACCGGCGGATCGGCGCTGAAGGCGGTCGAAGCGGTGCGCGATGCCGGCGGCGAGATCGCGCTGGTCTTCACCATGGTCGACCGCGACGAAGGCGCGACCGAGACCTTTGCAGGAGCCGGCATTCCCTTCCGTTCGCTCTACAAGGCCGGCGAGTTCTTGAAGGGGTGATTTTCCTACCCACGCGCTTGCTCTCTCCTCTCCCTCGCCCCGCGCTTGCGGGGTCGAGACGAGCGAAGCTCGCTCTGAGAGGGTTGGGGTGAGGGGCTGTTTCCGCAAATTCGACAGAAGTGATCGCGGTGACTCCCCCTCACCCGGCGCTACGCGCCGACCTCTCCCCGCAAGAGCGGGGCGAGGTGAAGAAAGAAGCGCATTTCTTTTTCGTGCTCCGGCGCTTGCTCACTGCTCGTTTACCATCCCGCACTAAGGTTACTCGCGCTGAGGGCACACTTTGCTTCAGCGGGTTTGGTTGCGTTGGGTGGAGTAAGCGTTGCGTACCGAGTTGCCTGATCAGCGCATGCGGCGCCGCGTGTTGCTTGTTGCCGTCGCGTTCGCCAGCACAATTGCGCTTTCCCCGCGCGTGGCGTCCGCCGAAGGCCTGTTCGATTTCCTGTTCGGCGGCATCCAAAAGCAAAAGGCCCCGCCGCAAGCCAATTTCTTTGCCGATCCGCTCAGCCCCGCGCCGCGCGCCGTGGCGTCGGGCTCCGGGCCCGCCTTTTGCGTACGCAGTTGCGACGGCAGGTATTTCCCGCTGACGACGCGCAGTGCCTCGCCGGCGCAGATGTGCCAGGCGTTTTGCCCCGCCAGCACCACAAAGGTCTTCTTCGGCAGCAACATCGACGGCGCGTCGTCTGCCACCGGCGAGCGCTATGCCGACAGCGAAAACGCGTTCGCCTATCGCAAGGCGATGCGCGCCGACTGCACCTGCAACGGCCGCGATCCGGCAGGCCTCGTCCCGGTGGACCTGACACTCGACACCTCGCTGCGTCCGGGCGACGTCATCGCCACCACCGACGGGCTGGTGGCCTATTCCGGCGTCAAGGTCGGCGTCAACCAGACCGCCGAATTCACTCCCGTCGCATCCTATCCGGGCCTCACCGCCGAAGTCCGCGCCCGGCTCGGCGAAATGAAAGTGGCGCCGATGGCTGCGGAAACAGTCGCCAGTGAAATGCCGCTGCCCGAGGCGAGCCGCGACGTCGCGCCACCGGCGAGCGCGCTGCCGAAGACAGCTGCGACAAGGGCGAAGCGGGCGGAAGCGGATTAGACCCGACCCTCATGGTGAGGCGCGCGCTTTCGCGCGTCTCGAACCATGAGGCCACAACCGGACCTGCGGCCATCCTTCGAGACGCCGCGCGAAGCGCGGCTCCTCAGGATGAGTCTTAAGAAAATCACCGCCCGACGATGACGCCGATCACGTTCGGCGCCATCAGGTATTTTTCCTCGATCTGCGCACGCGCCGCGGCGCGGTTTTCCGGCGTCAGCAGGCCGCGTTTTTCGGCCAATATCATCCAGCAATAACCCCACCAGTCCGTCAGCATGCCCTCGTCGTCGACCAGGTCGTAGCCCGCCTGGGCTGCGAAGATGCGCGCATGCGCCTCGTCGAGCGAATCGAGAAAGGCGTGGTCGGCGTCGGAGAACAGCTCGTCGCTGAAATCGTCTGTCGTGTAGCCCCACACCGACAGGCAGACCGCGTTGAACTCACGGTCGATCGCGTCGTCGTCGACCATTTGGCGGCGGGAGGCCTGATGCAGCCGCGACAGCGAGCGGGCGAAGTCGGCGATGCGGGTGAGCGCGAAGGAATCGAAGGCGATGGTGGACATGTAGTCCTCGGAATGCTCGATAGACCATAGATGTTGTGTGGACGTAGCGTCGAATCACTATGATATATCAAACACTTGCTAAAGTGTTCTTAATTTGTTCCAGAGCCATCTTGCCGGCGACTTCCCAATTGATCCTTCGACGGTCCTAGCTCCACGAATTTCGATGCAAAAGCGACAAGACCTATTGAACGATCTCGACCTCCTGCTGGGCGACCTGTGCAGGGAGTGGGGTTTTTGCAATCGCCTTTCCGCTGCCGACTTAGTCTCTGAGGGGACGGTCCTTAGCGACACAGAATTTGCATACGCCGTTCTTAGAGCAGAGAAAATGAAACCCGAATATGAGCCGAATTGGGTTGGGCGAATTCGGGAAAGATTGGTCGTGCGGTACGGTCCGTCAATTTCATTAACTGATTGAATGCCGCCGCAACAAACGTAGCCCGGATAGCGCGGCAGCGTAATCCGGGACCATCTCACATGCGGATGAACCGATCCCGGATTGCGCTTCGCTCCAACCAAACTGCACGCTCCCGTCCTGCCTCACATCGCCGACAACAGCTTGTCGCCGCAATAGTTGGCGAAAAACTTTCCGCCGCACTGCCGCTTGATCGCGGCACATCGCGCGGCGGGCGAGGCGTTGGCCGGAACGCTGAAGGCGCAGCTCAGGCCGTCGGCGCTCTGGCCTGTCTTGCCGGCGGCGAAGGCCGCGCTGGTGGCGGTGATGCAGACTACCAGCAGTGCGGCGGCGACGATCTCGATGGTCAATCTCATGGCCCGGTCCTTCCCAAAACGATCGCGATATTTCACTATATCATCCAGCGGCGCGCGTGCGGAGGCCGGCAAATCGGCCCGGTCCTTGCATAAAAACCATGCATGCATTGCACAATCGAGACCCCTCGGCGGGTTTCGATCGCGGCATGGAGCGCGTATCATTCAAGAAGACTCATCATTGCAGGGATGCCCAGATTGCCCGATCCATCATTCCCAGCGAACTTTCCGGCGCCGGGCCAGCCTATCGACGAGCTGGCGCTGGCCGAGATCAAGAGCGCCATTCTCACCAAGCTGCGGCTGGCCCTGGGCAAGGAAGCCGGCATGGCGACCAGGCACGACTGGTACAAGGCGGCGGCGCTGGCGCTGCGCGACCGCATCGTGCACCGCTGGCTCACCGCGGAAAAGCGGAGCTACGACGCCGGCGCCAAGCGGGTCTATTACCTCAGCCTGGAATTCCTGATCGGCCGCCTGTTCAGCGATGCGCTGAACAATATGGGGCTGTTGCCGGTGTTCGAGGCCGCGCTCGGCGATCTCGGCGTCGGTCTTTCCGAATTGCGCAAATGCGAGCCCGATGCGGCGCTCGGCAATGGCGGCCTCGGACGGCTGGCGGCCTGCTTCATGGAGAGCATGGCGACGCTTGCCATCCCCGCGATCGGCTATGGCATCCGTTACGATTTCGGCCTGTTCCGCCAGATCATCGCGCAGGGCTGGCAGCATGAATATCCCGACGAGTGGCTGAGCTTCGGCAACCCCTGGGAATTCCAGCGGCCGGAGGTTGTCTACCACGTGCATTTCGGCGGCGGCGTCGAACATGTCGAAGCCAAGGGACGCGACCGCGCGATCTGGCATCCGGCCGAAACCGTGCAGGCGGTCGCCTATGACACCCCGATCGTCGGCTGGCGCGGCCAGCACGTCAACGCGCTGCGGCTGTGGTCGGCGCGCGCGCCCGACCCCTTAAAACTCGACGTATTCAACAGCGGCGACTATCTCGGCGCCAGCGCCGAGGAGGCGCGCGCAGAATCGATCTGCAAATTCCTCTATCCGAACGACGAGAGCCCGGCGGGCCGCGAGTTGCGGCTGCGCCAGGAATATTTCTTCGTCTCGGCCTCGCTGCAGGATCTGATCAAGCGCCATCTCGCCTCCGACGGGCAGTTGCGCGGTCTGGCGTCAAAGGCCGCGGTCCAGCTCAACGACACCCACCCCAGTCTCGCCGTCACCGAGCTGATGCGGATCCTGGTCGATCTGCATAATTTCCGCTGGGACGAGGCCTGGAAGATCACGGTGGCGACGCTGTCCTATACCAACCACACGCTGCTGCCGGAGGCGCTCGAGACCTGGCCGGTCGAGCTGTTCGAACGGCTGCTGCCGCGCCATCTGGAAATCATCTACCGCATCAATGTCGCGCATCTGGCGCTGGCGGATGCGCGCTGTCCCGGCGACGTCGATTTCCGTGCCTCGGTATCGCTGATTGACGAGAGGTCCGGCCGCAGGGTGCGGATGGGACAATTGGCGTTCGTCGGCTCGCACCGCATCAACGGCGTCTCGGCGATGCATTCCGACCTGATGAAGGAGACCGTGTTCCACGATCTCAATCATCTTTATCCGGGGCGCATCACCAACAAGACCAACGGCATCACCTTCCGCCGCTGGCTGATGCTGGCCAATCCGAAGCTGACCGATCTGCTGCGCGAAGCCTGCGGCGAAGCCGTGCTCGACGATCCCACCTTGCTTGAACGTCTCGAGGCCCGCGCCAGCGACAACGCGTTCCAGCAGCAATTCCGCAGCGTCAAGCACCACAACAAGCTGGTGCTGGCGCGGCTGATCGGCGAACGCCTCAACATCCAGGTCGACGCCAACGCGCTGTTCGACGTCCAGATCAAGCGCATCCACGAATACAAGCGCCAGCTGCTCAACATCCTCGAGAGCGATCGCGCTGTATCACGCGATCAAGGACGAGCCGCAGCGCGACTGGGTGCCGCGGGTAAAGATCTTCGCCGGCAAGGCGGCGGCGAGCTATCGCTACGCCAAGCTGATCATCAAGCTGATCAACGACGTCGCCGAAATCGTCAACAACGATCCCGTCATCGGCGGACGGCTGAAGATCGCGTTCCTGCCCGACTACAATGTCAGCCTGGCGGAGGTGATCATTCCCGCCGCCGACCTGTCCGAGCAGATCTCGACCGCGGGCATGGAAGCCTCCGGCACCGGCAACATGAAGCTGGCGCTGAACGGCGCGCTGACCATCGGCACGCTCGACGGCGCCAATATCGAGATCCGCGATCATGTCGGCGCGGAAAACATCGCGATTTTCGGCATGGAGGCGCTGGACGTGGTGGTGCGGCGCAAGCAGGGGCTGGATGCGACCGACGTGATCCGGCGCTCGCCCGGCCTTTCGCGCGCCATCAACGCGATCGGCAGCGGCGAGTTCTCGCCCGGCGATCCCGGCCGGTTCGAATCGATCGCGCATGCGCTGCGCCATCTCGACCACTACATGGTGAGCGCGGATTTCGATTCCTATTACCAGGCCCAGCGCGGCATCGACGCGCGCTGGCAGGTGGTGCCGGCATGGACACGGGCCTCGATCCTCAACGTCGCGCGGATGCCGTGGTTCTCCTCCGACCGCACCATCCGCGAATATGCCGAGGATATCTGGAACGTGCCGGTGCGCGGGACTCCGCCGCTGGGGTCGCAAGAGGCCGGCGTGCAACGCGGGGCGACGCGCTGAAGTCCTGACAACCACTACCTCCGGCGTCATTGAATTTGTCCGCGCAGTCATGATACTGCGCGGGCGGGATAGGAACGCCATTGCGAGCCAACGGGTCGCGCGAATGCGCGCCCGACGATAAATTCAGCGAAGCAATGACGGAAAATGCCAAAATGCTTACCAGAACGCAGCACCTTTTCGACGACGCCACCCGGGTGACCGCCGGCGACAGCCGCTGGCAGGGGCAGACCAGCGAGGATTACTGGGCGTTTGTCGGCCCGTTCGGCGGCGCCACCGCCGCCACCATCCTGCGGGCGCTGATCGAGCACCCGCAACGATCGGGCGACCCGCTGTCGCTGACCGTCAATTTTTGCGCGCCGATCGCGCAAGGGTCGTTCGATCTCGACGTGCGCCTGGTCAAGGCCAACCGCTCGACGCAACACTGGTGCGTCGAGCTGACGCAAGATGGCGCCGACGTCGCGACGCTGGCGACCGCCGTGTTCGCCGAACGCCGCCCGTCATGGTCGCACCAGCAGGCGCAATTTCCGCAGGCTCTGCCATTCGAAAAGGTCCAGCCCTACCCAAAGACCGCGGCGAGTTGGGTCAAGCAATATGATCTTCGGTTTATTGAGGGCAATCCGGATTTTGGCGGCGCGAAAAAGGAAGTGCCGTCAAGCGCGTTCTCCAAATTATGGATCGGCGACCGCGTCCCGCGGAAGATCGATATGCTGTCGCTGATGTCGATGTCGGACGCGTTCTTCGCCCGGGTCTTTCATGCGAGAGGCGAACTCGTGCCATTCGGCACGGTGTCGCTGACGACCTATTTCCACGCCGACGCAGACGATCTTGCGGCCGAGGACACCAGCCGCGTTCTGGCGGTGGCCGACGCCAGGAATTTCCACAAGAGCTACGGCGACCAGAGCGGCGAACTGTGGTCACCGAACGGCCGGCTGCTCGCGAGCACCACCCAGATTGCATATTTCAAGGCGTAGAACGTAGCACGTCATCTGCGAATGACAGGTCTGACTTCCGCGAGTACGCGAACAAAAAAGGGCGGCCTCGCGGCCGCCCGTTCGTTCAATACGACCCTGCGGCTCACTCCGCCGCGAGCTTCACTTCCGGCGCGGCGGCGCGGACGTCGGCGTCGACCTGCGCTTCGAACTTGGCGAAATTCTTTTGGAACATGCCGACCAAAGCCCGCGCGGTCTTGTCGAACTCGACCTTGTCGGCCCAGGTCTTGACGGGATCGAGGAGATGCGGCTCGACACCAGGCAGCGAGGTCGGCACCGCGAAGCCAAAATAGCGGTCGGTGCGGAAATCGGCATGGCGCAGCGAGCCGTTCAGCGCCGCGGTCAACAGCGCCCGCGTCACCTTGATCGGCATGCGGCGTCCGGTGCCGTATTTGCCGCCGGTCCAGCCGGTGTTGACCAGCCAGCAATCGACGTCGTGTCTTGCAATGAGGTCGCGCAGCATATTGCCGTAGACCGAGGGGTCTCGCGGCAGGAATGGCGAACCGAAACAAGTGGAAAATTCCGGTTGCGGCTCCTTGCCGAGGCCGCGCTCGGTGCCCGCCACTTTAGCGGTGTAGCCCGACAGGAAGTGGTACATCGCTTGCGCCGGCGTCAGTTTCGCGATCGGCGGCATCACGCCGAACGCATCGGCTGCCAGCATCACCACGTTCTTGGGATGCGGCGCGCGGCCGGTGCGCGAGGCGTTGGGGATGAACTCGAGCGGATAGGCCGAGCGGGTGTTTTCGGTTTTCGAGCCGTCGTCGAAATCAGGCTCGCGGGTGTTCTTGTCGAGCACCACGTTCTCGAGCACCGCGCCAAAACGCTTGCTGGCGGCATGGATCTCGGGCTCGGCTTCCTTCGACAGCTTGATGCATTTGGCGTAGCAGCCGCCTTCGAAATTGAACACGCCGTCCGGGCCCCAGCCGTGCTCGTCGTCGCCGATCAGCGTGCGTTTCGGATCGGCCGAGAGCGTGGTCTTGCCGGTGCCGGACAGGCCGAAGAAGATCGCGGTGTCGCCGTCGGGGCCGACATTGGCCGAGCAATGCATCGGCATCACGCCCTTTTCGGGCAGATAGTAGTTCAGCGTGGTGAACACCGACTTCTTGATCTCGCCGGCATAATAAGACCCGCCGATCAGGACGATCTTGCGGGCGAAATCGATCGCGACCACGTTCTCCGAGCGCACGCCGTGGCGTTTGGGATCGGCCTTAAAGCTCGGCAGATCGATCATGGTCAGTTCAGGCACGAAGCTTGCGAGTTCCGACGCCTCGGGGCGGATCAGCAGGGTGCGGGTGAACAGCGAATGCCAGGCCAGTTCGGTGTAGACGCGGGTCTTGATCCGGAAGCTCGGATCGGCGCCGCCGTAGAGGTCCTGCGCGAACAGCGTCATGCCTTCGGCCTGCTTGAGGAAATCCTGGTAGAGCGCTTCGAACTGTTCCGCGGTGATCGACTGGTTGCCGGCCCACCACATGTTCCTGTCGGTGGTCGTGTCGCGAACGGTGAATTTGTCCTTGGGGCTGCGGCCGGTAAACACGCCGGTGTCCGCGCAAAGGGCGCCGTCAGCGGACAGCACGGCTTCGCCGGCGGCCAGGGAGTGCTCATAGAGTTGGGGCGCACCAAAATTCCAGTTCACGCCCTTGAGTTTTCTTAAGCCGAATTTGTCGGCGCCGAAGGCACCGTTATGCACGCCCGTCTCTTGCACGAAAGACTCCTCCTGAAACCGCGCAGCCCGATCGCGCGAATACCGCTGAACGCGCCGCTGTCGCGGTGGCCGTCCCCGCCAATATAGCGATCCGGCCTCGGTCCGGCGACCTAATACTGATGAACGCGGGCCTTGCCAAGCCGATCCCGCGATATTTGGTTTATTCCAAGGCGCCTCCTTGATGCGACTTAAATCCCTGCTGCACCGCAGGGTTTTTCATTCGATCATGCTGCGCGACGATGGGCCGCGGGCCGGTAAACCACTGACTCCAGGTCTTGCTGCAACGCACAGTGAAGGGTACGCTTGGCGGGCTGCGTTCAACTCATCAGCTGTATCCGGTAAATTGCCGCAACGCGTGCCTGGCGCGATCCACGCCCGACGCTTGAGCAGTCAGGCGGCTATCGCTTCGCGCGCGCCTCATCCGCCAGCCTGACCAGCATCTTCCGCAACTCTGCCGGCCCGGTCACCCGCTCCGGAAAATCCAGCCGCAAGGTCTTGCCGCCGGCTTGCAGGTCGAGCCCTCCGGGATCACACCCGGTGCAGCGCCAATCTGCGGCCTCGGCGCCGAGCAGCCTCGTCGCATAGAGGTTAGTCGCCTCACGATGATCGGCGTTCATGTGCTCGATGGCGCCCTGCTCGGCTTCCAGCAGCGCGGCGGCACCGGAGATATCGGTCAGGAACTGCTGGGGGCCAAGGTCCACGATCCGCCCAAAACCCGCCACCAGATGAGCGGCCGTGGGGTGGATCCTGAAAAAGGAAAAATCCCCAAAATCTACAAAAACTTCTGCAGTTGGATGGGCGTTGAGGTAGCGCCGGCGCAGAAGCTCCAGTTCGGCGGTTTTGGCCTCCTCGGCCCGGCCCGCCAGCATGATCCGCGATCCTTCCAGCGGGTCGCCTTCGGCGCGCTCATCCAGCATCAGCGACACCCTGGGATCGCCGAGGATGTTTCGAGTATGCACTGCCAGCCGCGAAATCAGCAGGATCGGCGAGCCGTCGGCGTGGCTGGCGACATTGACCAGCGAGCAATAGGGGTCGCCGCTGCCGGCCATAAGCGTCGCCAAAGCCCCCTGCCGGCTGCGCCGCAGCAGCGACCGGGCCAGGTGAGCGGCATCGAAATCAGGGGTGGGCTGCATCGGTCGTACCCGTATATCTCATTGCAAAAAGAGCCTTTTTTCGGCTAAACCAGTAGCTATATAGGTTACAATTCAGGGCTTGACGCAGGCGTTTTGCGGAACTCGGTCACACTTCAGCCCAGCTTGCATTGCTCGTTGACCGGGATCAAAGCCCATCTATGCGGCGCATCGCTGGATTGCTCGCCGTTTCAGCAACCGTTTCGGAAAGCAGGCTCATGCCCACAATCGCCCTGGTCGATGACGACCGCAACATTCTCACATCGGTCTCGATCGCGCTGGAAGCCGAAGGCTACCGCATCATGACATACACTGATGGCGCGTCCGCGCTCGACGGTTTCCGCACCAGTCCGCCGGACCTTGCCATCCTCGACATCAAGATGCCGCGGATGGACGGCATGGAGACGCTGCGGCGGCTGCGGCAGAAATCCGATCTGCCGGTGATCTTTCTCACCTCCAAGGACGAGGAAATCGACGAATTGTTCGGCCTCAAGATGGGCGCCGACGATTTCATCCGCAAGCCGTTCTCGCAGCGGCTGCTGGTCGAGCGCGTCAAGGCCGTGCTGCGCCGCGCGGCGCCGAAGGATCCAACTGCCGTGCCGAAGGAAACCGACGCCAAGGCGCTCGACCGCGGATTGCTGCGCATGGATCCGGAGCGTCACACCTGCACCTGGAAGAACGAGCCGGTGACGCTGACGGTGACGGAATTTCTGATCCTGCAGGCGCTGGCAACGCGCCCCGGCGTGGTCAAGAGCCGCAACGCCCTGATGGACGCCGCCTATGACGATCAGGTCTATGTCGACGATCGCACCATCGACAGCCACATCAAGCGGCTGCGCAAGAAGTTCAAGGTCGTGGACGACGATTTCGAAATGATCGAAACCCTGTACGGAGTGGGTTACCGCTTTAAGGAAACCTGATTTGTCCGGCATTGACGAAGCGCATTGTTGACTGACGGACGCGCCTGTCTGGGGTAGGATGCGAAGGCGGGGCGCCTTCTCAAAGACGTTATCGAAACAACCGGCAGTTTTGGCCATTGCTTGATCGAACGCAGCCTGATGCAAGCCTGAATGCCGAGGACGCCTCGTCGTCGCTGGCGCTCGACAGCGCTGCCGTCGAGACCCCGACCGCGCAAGGCTGGCAGCGGCCTCTCGGCTGGCTGCGCCGGGCCGGCCAGTTCTTCTTCGCGCTCAGCTTCTCGAGCCTTACCCGCCGCATCGTTTCGCTGAACCTGGCGGGCCTGGTCGCGCTGGTGGCGAGCATCCTTTACCTGTCGCAATTTCGCGCCGGCCTGATCGACGCGCGGGCGCAAAGCCTGCTGGTGCAGGCAGAAATCATTGCGGGTGCGATCGCTGCGTCCGCCACCGTCGAGACCAACACCATCACCATCGATCCCGAGCGGCTGCTCGATCTGAAACCCGGCGAAACCTATGGCGCGCCCGATGAATATTCCGGGCTGGTTTTCCCGATCAATCCGGAGCGCGTCGCGCCGGTCTTGCGCACCCTGATTTCGCCGACCAAGACCCGGGCGCGGATTTACGACCGCGAGGGTGGCATGATCCTCGACAGCCGCAATCTCGAGAACGTGCTGCGCTTCGAATTGCCGCCGCCGTCATCGGAGAAGCCGGGCATCGCCTCGCGCGCGATGATCGCGATCCGCACCTGGCTAAACCGTGGCGACCTTCCGCTCTACCGTGAACTCGGGCCGGAGAACGGCAGCGGCTATGAGGAGGTCGCGGACGCGCTGAAGGGACAGAAGCGCAGCATGGTGCGCGTCAACCAGCGCGGCGAGGTGATCGTGTCGGTTGCCGTGCCGGTGCAGCGGGGCCGCTCGATCCACGGCGGCCTGATGCTTTCGACCCAGGGGGACGACATCGACCAGATGGTGACCTCCGAGCGGCTCGCGATCCTCAAAGTCGGCGGCGTCGCCTCCGCCGTGATGATCATGCTGTCGCTGCTGCTGGCGAGCACCATTGCGGGACCGGTGCGCAGGCTCGCCGACAGCGCCGAGCGGGTTCGCCGCCGGATTCGGACCCGGGTCGAAATCCCAAATTTCACCCGCCGCCGCGACGAAATCGGCCATCTCTCCGGAGCGCTGCGCGACATGACGGACGCGCTTTATAACCGCATCGAGGCGATTGAGATGTTCGCCGCCGATGTCGCCCATGAACTGAAGAACCCGCTGACGTCGCTGCGCTCCGCGGTCGAAACCTTTCCCCTGGCGCGCAACGACAACAGCCGCTCGCGGCTGCTCGCCGTGATCGAGCACGACGTCAAGCGGCTCGACCGGCTGATCTCGGACATCTCCGATGCCAGCAGGCTCGATGCCGAACTGCAGCGGCAGGATATGACATCCGTCGATCTTCGCCGCCTGCTGACCGCGCTGGCGACGGTTGCCAATGAAACCCGGCGCGGCATCAACATCGCCGTCGAGCTGCGCTTCGAAGGACGAGGCCCCAACGACAGCTTCCTGGTGCCGGGCCACGATTCGCGGCTCGGGCAGGTGATCTCCAACCTGCTCTCCAACGCCCAGTCGTTTTCCGAAGCCGGCGGCAGGGTGCGGATCCTGTGCCGGCGCGTGCGGTCGGAAATCGAAATCGTGATCGATGACGACGGGCCGGGGATTCGCGAGGATGCGCTGGAGAAAATCTTCGAGCGCTTCTACACCGACCGGCCGCATCAGGGCTTTGGACAGAATTCCGGACTGGGCCTTTCGATCTCGAAACAGATCATCGAGGCGCATGGCGGACGCATCTGGGCGGAGAATCGCGCCGGTCCGCTCAATGCCGACGGCGAAGCGACGGTGGCCGGCGCGCGCTTTGTGGTCAGGCTGCCCGCACCATGACGGTGGCGTGGCCTGCAAGCGTCCACGCCTCCGCGGTGCGGGTGGGAAATCGTGCCGTGCTGATCCGCGGGCCATCTGGCGCCGGCAAATCGCATCTCGCGTTCGATCTCATCCTTGCCGGGCGAACGGGGCAGATCGCTCCGGCCGTGCTGGTCGGCGATGATCGGGTCTATCTGGACGCAAGCGAGGGCCGGCTGGTGGCGCGGCCGGCGCGCGAACTGGCCGGCCTGATCGAGATCCGCGGGCTCGGCATTCGCCGCTGCGACTTCACCCAGGAAGCCATTGTCGGCCTGGTCGTCGATTTGTCGGCCGCGGATGCCGAGCGGCTGCCGCCGCCAGAGGCCTTGACGATCTGCATTTCCGGTATCAAAGTACCGCGAATCCCTGTCGGCGCGGGCTATGCGCCGCTTCCTCTGGTTATCGCAGCACTGACCATGACCGAAAGTTCAGCTTTTACTCAACCCGCGGCCGATTGCTCGAAGGGAATTGGTAACCATATAACCCCCACTATCGCGACCGAATAGACCGGCGCAGGCTCCCCTCTCTACCGCCAATTTCCGGGAGAATCGCAAAGAACCCCTCTTGCGCGGGGGCTCTGGATGGTCAAAGTGGCGCGTTCGTGCGGTGCACCAAAAAGCACCCGCGAGGAGTTTCCGATGATTGGTCTGGTACTTGTGACCCATGGGCGCCTTGCCGACGAGTTCAAGGCGGCGCTCGAACATGTTATGGGCCCGCAAAAGCAAATCGAAGCCGTTACGATCGGGGCCGAGGACGACTTCGATTTATGTCGAAGCGACATCATCGAAGCGGTCAATCGCGTCGACAGCGGCGATGGCGTGGCCATCCTTACCGACATGTTCGGCGGCACACCTTCCAATCTTGCGATCTCCTGCATGAGCCGCCCGAAGGTGGAAGTGCTGGCGGGGATCAATCTTCCCATGCTGGTCAAGCTCGCCAAGGTTCGCGAAGAGCGGTCGCTTCCCGACGCCATCGCGATGGCCCAGGAAGCCGGCCGCAAATACGTCACCATCGCGAGCCGGGTTCTCGCCGGCAAATGAGCGACGACGACGTCCCGTCGCCTGAAAACGATGCGGGGCCGCATGTCCCGGCGGGCGCGGTATCCCGCGAACTCCCCATCATCAACAAGCGCGGCCTGCACGCGCGCGCTTCCGCGAAATTCGTTCAGATGGTCGAGCGCTTCAACGCCGAGGTCTGGGTGACCAAAGGCAGCGAGACCGTCGGCGGCACCTCGATCATGGGGCTGATGATGCTGTCCGCGGGGCCGGGAACATCGATCGTCGTCTCTGCTGTTGGACCCGAGGCCGAAGCCGCCATCAACGCGATCACCGAACTGGTTGCCAGCAAGTTCAACGAAGAAGCCACGTGATCGGCTGCAGGCCGGCGCTTCGGAGTTGAATGCGCATCGTGACGATCCTGACGCACTCTCTCAGAACGGATTGGTGACGATGCCGCCATCGACGCGCAAGGCTGCGCCGTTCGTCGCGCTCGCAGCCTTCGAGCAGACGTAGCAGATGAGATTTGCCACTTCTTCAGGTGTCGCGTAGCGCTGCAGCAGCGACGCAGGCCGGCGTTCGGTGAACATCCGCGCCGCAAGGTCATCAGCCGTCGTCCCAAGCCCCTTGGCTCGGGCTGCAAGACGGACCGGCGCCATCTCGACCCAGGTCGGGCCAGGCAAAACCGAATTTACCGTAATATTGGTTGCTTTGGTCTGCTCGGCTGCGCCGCGCGCAATATAAAGCTGTGCGGCTTTCGAGAAGCCGTAATGGACCATCTCTTTCGGTACAAAGATCGCGGATTCGCTGGATACGAACACGACGCGGCCCCAATCCTTGTTGTCCAGCATCTGCTTCAGGTAATGCCGGGTGAGGCGCACCCCGCTCATCACATTGACCTCGAACATCCTTGTCCAGTCGGCGTCCTCAATATCGAAGAAGGCTTTCGGCTCATAGATTCCGAGATTGTTGACGAGGATATCGACCCCGGGAAATTGCGCGATAATCCCGGCGCAGCCATCGGCCCCGCTGAGATCGAATGCTGCTGCATGCACCTTGCTGGCTGGCGACGCCTGCCTGACCTTTGCGATCGCCTCGGTAACGGCGGCGCCCTCTCGTCCGTTGATGATGACTTCAGCACCCATTTGCGCGAGCCCGATGGCAGAGGCGAGCCCAATGCCCCGGGTCGAACCGGTGACAAGCGCAATCTTTCCAGTCAGATCGAAATTCATACATTGATTCCTTGAAGTTTCCGTTCGCAGGAGGGACAAAATCGAAATCGTGGAGATAGCTGCCGTCGAGTTGCTCGACCCCCTCCGCGATCATCTCCTGTTCCAGAGCGGGGCAGTATCCTACTTCGCCGGCGGCACGATGTAGACCTTCCAGCTGATCGCAGGACCGGGACGGCCGTGGAAGAAGCGCTGCGTGGTGATCGCCAATTGCTCGGCGTCCTTGCCGTTGGCCGTCATCCAGGCCTCGCAGACCGGCAGCCGCCCGTCTGACGTATCGCAGATGCCGATGAAGCCGAGGCGCCTCGCCTCCTCGAGCGAGGTCAGCCCCGACGACCACAGTTCGCCCGGCGTGAACGGCGCCGGATGATCGGGACTGTAGAACGTCATCGGCTCGCCTATTTCCGTCGTGCCGGCGACCACCGCCCAGCGTGAATGGAAGCGCGTATGCCAGGCTTGCGTCAGCTCACGGGCGAGTTCGGAACGACCGCCATAGGTGGAGGCTCCGTTCGGATTTACCGCTATCTCCTCAATGGCGATATAGGGCGAGGCGGCAAGTGACGCGAGCGTGACGGCGAGCCAGATCGCGGTGATATGAAACAGCGCCATCCGCTGAATGCGCAGCGACGGAATCGCGACCAGCGCCAGCGGCGTCAGGAAGAACAGCGAGATTCCCCAATCGGTCTTCATATAGACCGTGAAGATCAAAGCGCCGATCGGCGGCCCGATCGCGACCACGGACTGGATGATCCAGATATTGAGCGCCTGTGAGCCATTGACGCCTGGATTGCCACCGCGGGACCATGCGTGCGTCAACAGCGCCAATGGTTGCCGCAGCAGTTTCACCCACCATCGCGGTACCCACGCCAAAGCCAGCGCCGCCAGCGCCACGGGTGCCGCGAGCAGCGCCAGATTATGGCCGACATAACCGAGCACAAGCTGAACGTTCTGGGCGCGGCTCGACAGGCCATAGACATCGGCGGCATAGGTCAGCGGCACGAAGTCCACCTGCTTCAGCCAGATCAGGTGCGGAACCATCGCAACGACGAGGGTGGCAATCGCAACCCACGGCGCCGGCGAAAGCAGGAATTTCAACCGGTCGGGATGAATCAACGCGGCAAGCCCGATCGCGCCGATCATGGTCAGCACCCAGTATTTTGTCATCAGCGCCAGCGCGCCGGCCAGGCCAAGCCAGAGACCTGAGCGCGCGCTGCGTTTTTCGAAGGCATGCAGATAGGCCAGAACCAATAGCGGCAAGGTCACGAGCTGCAGCAGATCGGGATTATATTTGAAGCCCTTGAAATTGAAGATCGGATAGAGCGCGAGCATCACCACGACAAAGAAGGCGCGGCGGCGATCGACCACGCGCAGGCTGATCAACCAGGTGATCACCAGGCCGCAAGCAAGCGTCACCATCGCCAGCGCGTAAGTGGCCCAATCGACGGCCGGAAAGACCTTGAACCAGAGACCGGCAATCCAGCCCGCCAGCGGCGGATGCTTGCCATAGCCGAGCTGGAATTTCTGGCCCCAGGCGAAGGCTTCCGCGACATCCATATGGACGTCCTGCGCCGCCTTGAGATTGATCAGGATAAAGGTCCAGAGCACGGCATGGGCTGCGACAAAGCCAATCACCAGCCAAAGGCAAGCCTTGGGATCGCTGGCACGGGCCGCAAGCCAGGCCGCCATCCGCCGGATCCCGGGCCGCCGGCGCGCACGCGAAGTTGCGGGCAAGAACGATGCAGTTGACATGCCCCGTGCGTAGCGCGTTTTCGCCGTAAGTGGAATCAGCTTGGCGTGAAGATGTGCCGCTAAACCGGCGCATTATGGTTGCCGCACCGGGGCGCGAATGCTATCCCGCGCCCATGACATCCATCCCTATTTCCAACATCCGCAACTTCGCCATTGTTGCGCATATCGACCATGGCAAATCGACGCTGGCCGACCGTTTGATCCAGACCACGGGCGGCCTGGAGGAACGCGAGATGAAGGAACAGGTGCTCGATTCCATGGATATCGAGCGCGAGCGCGGCATCACCATCAAGGCGCAGACGGTGCGGCTGACCTATCAGGCCAAGGACGGCAAGACCTACATCCTCAATCTGATCGACACGCCCGGCCATGTCGACTTCGCCTATGAGGTTTCCCGCTCGCTGGCCGCCTGCGAAGGCTCGCTGCTGGTGGTCGATGCCAGCCAGGGCGTCGAGGCGCAGACGCTCGCCAATGTCTATCACGCGCTCGATGCCGGCCACGAGATCGTTCCGGTCCTCAACAAGATCGACCTGCCGGCCGCGGAACCGGATCAGGTCAAGCAGCAGATCGAGGACGTGATCGGCATCGACGCCTCGGACGCGGTGATGATCTCGGCCAAAACCGGGCTCGGCATCGACGACGTGCTGGAAGCCATCGTGCACCGGCTGCCGCCGCCGAAGGGCGACCGCGAGGCGTCATTGAAGGCGCTCCTGGTCGATAGCTGGTACGACGTCTATCTCGGCGTCGTGGTGCTGGTTCGGATCGTCGATGGCGTGCTGAAAAAGGGCCAGCGCATCCGGATGATGGGCACCAACGCCGCCTATGACGTCGAGCGCGTCGGTTTCTTCACCCCGAAGATGACGCAGTTCGACGAGCTCGGCCCCGGCGAGATCGGCTTCATCACCGCCGCGATCAAGGAAGTGGCCGATACCAGAGTGGGCGACACCATCACCGACGACAAGAAGCCGGTGACCGACATGCTGCCGGGTTTCAAGCCGGCGATCCCGGTGGTGTTTTGCGGCCTGTTCCCGGTCGACGCCGACGATTTCGAAACGCTGCGCGCGGCGATGGGCAAGCTGCGGCTGAACGACGCCAGCTTCTCGTTCGAGATGGAAACTTCGGCCGCGCTGGGTTTCGGTTTCCGCTGCGGCTTCCTTGGCCTGTTGCATCTGGAAATCATCCAGGAGCGGCTGCATCGCGAATTCGATCTCAATCTGATCGCGACCGCGCCGTCGGTGATCTACAAGATGCACCTGACCGACGGGCAGGTGATCGAGATCCACAATCCGATCGACATGCCCGACGTGGTGAAGATCGCCGAGATCGAGGAGCCGTGGATCGAGGCCACGATCCTTACCCCCGACGAATTTCTCGGCAGCGTATTAAAGCTGTGCCAGGACCGGCGCGGCGCGCAGAAGGAGCTCACTTACGTCGGCAACCGCGCGATGGTGAAATACGAGCTGCCGCTCAACGAGGTGGTGTTCGATTTCTACGACCGCCTGAAATCGGTCTCCAAGGGCTATGCCTCGTTCGACTATCATCTCACCGACTACAAGCCGGCCGATCTGGTCAAGATGCAGATCCTGGTCAACAACGAGCCGGTCGATGCGCTGTCGATGCTGGTGCACAAAACGCGCGCGGAAGGCCGCGGCCGCGCCATGGTCGAGAAGATGAAGGAACTGATCCCGCCGCACATGTTCCAGATTCCGATCCAGGCCGCGATCGGCGGCAAGGTGATCGCCCGCGAAACCGTGCGCGCGCTACGCAAGGACGTCACCGCGAAATGCTACGGCGGCGACATCACGCGTAAACGAAAACTTCTGGAGAAGCAGAAGGAAGGCAAGAAGAAGATGCGGCAGTTCGGCAAGGTCGACATTCCGCAGGAAGCCTTTATCGCCGCGCTGAAGGTGGATAGCTGAGGCGAGTGCACCACCGTCAACGTATGGGATGAGATGAGGTCCGGTCTGAGGCTTCCGCGACCAGACAACAAAAACATCGAAAACAACCCCCTGCAAAGTAGCCGACGACAGCCGGCATGATGCCTGACGCATCTTGCAAAATCATTTGACACGTCGGGCAAATCAGCGGCAGGACGCCATCATCGCAGCGCGTGTGATCGGTGGGGCCGTTGCCGAACCCATCGAAACCGGCGCAGACGGCGGACGTGGATGCCTTGCGCGCGCGAGGCCCGCAGCCGCCTTAGCAAGGAGGAAGCTGAGCGCTTGCGCTCTCCTCCTTCCTGGGCTGGGCGTCCGCCGAAGGGCGGAAACACGGGGGTACCGTAGCTCCGGCCGCCGTCGTACGGCGAGTAGCATGCGCTGACCCGAGATCGTGGGGGAGGGGCCGCTCAACGCTCCTGCCGTCAGCCGATGAATCGGGTATGAACGGAAGCTGTAAACGTCTGACTGCGGGACGCGAATGCAAATCCAGCCCAAAAGCCACCTTGCGGAAGCCTGGCAGTTTTTATCACGCGTTCCGAAAGAGCACGAGGGCCGCATCGCCTGGGATTTCAAACGCGCTTGACCGTGGTACGTTTGAAGTCATCTGCAATCTGACCTTCAAGCCGGCCGTCGAGGACTACATCAAAGACGGTGCGATCTGGCATGCCCTAACCGAATGCGCGCGGGCAAAAGATTTCTCGGTCTCGTTCTTTATCTGCAAGCTTCGCAGCTATCTCGAAGGGTTGGCGAGCAAAGAGAAGCGTTCCTATACGGCGGTGATGCAGATCAACGCGCAATGGAACGCAAACTTGCCCAAGACCATCGTCTCAACCGGGGGCCGGGTGAACATCGCGAGCAGGCTGCCGCCGGTGTGCAGGAGGGTGATCGACGGTCTGAAGGAATACGAGCGCGAGCGGCTCCATCTACAAAGTGAATTTGTTTACATGACCACCAAGGTGGTCAGCAGTCAGGACCGTTCGGCGCTGACAATGGCTTATGATCGCATGAAGTATGCGATGGGGATCATCAACCTTGCTACCCACGGCTACGGGGTCAACCAGCGCATGGGCTTTCCGAGTGCGCCGATTGGGACATTTCTGGCTGCCTCGCCCGCGTTCCTCATTGACACGAAGGCGGCCAAGCTTGGCCATTGGCAATCGGAAACAAACTATCCCGTGCGCTGGAAAAAGAATTTCTCAGTCTGGCAATCGCAGGACACCGATGTGATTGTCAAATTTGCCAAGAACTTGGCGTCGGACCTATCGCGCATCGATTTCAAGGATCGTCTCGTTCAGTCCGTCTCGCTCTTTCAGGAGGGGTTAGAAACGACCCAGATCGAAGTTGCGCTGCTGAAATTCTGGACCGGTATCGAAGTACTGTGCGCCCGGGAGGACAAGGAGGCGAGCGAGCGAGTTGTCGCGCGGGCGAGCTCCATCTTTGCGACGATGCGGCTTACCTTCATCCAGGAATTCCGGAATAGGATCGTGCACCGCGGCGATGCCGGAGACCATACGTTGCTCTGTGCGCAGTACGGCAGTCTTTATCTTGGGGCTTTGATCAAGTTCTTTCTGTGGAACGTCTGTAAGTTTCGCAAGTGCGACTTAATCCTGGATTTTCTGTCGCTACCAGTGGATGAGAAGAAGCTCGCTGACAGTATTTCGTTGCGACGGACGCGATTGCGCGCCGCCAAGCGGATGGCTGCCCGGCTGGGAGAGACGTAAGCGAACTGCGGGTGAGCCCTCGTTGGCATGAAGCGCATGCGCTGCGTCAGTCTTGCCTAACGACAAAATCAAGGCCTTGGGGAATCGAGAGTCGCCGCATCACTGCTTTGATACCGGCGGTTGGCTCAGCGAAAAACTCTCGTCCGATGTTTTCATCGCCCTTATTGCAGCGCAGGCCATCGGCAATCAGCTCACCCACCGACGAGGCGTCTGTGAGGCGTTGGAGCATTGGCTCGAAGGACTGCGGCGCCTTGGCGGAGACAATGCCATGATCCTCGTAAATCCATACATAGGAGCCTTTTTTTGAGCGCCGGTTCATTCGCTTGCACTGATTGCCCAAGCGGCGGGGTTCGTCGCTACGAAGCATGGAGCTTCTGCGTTTGGCCTGGACGAGGAGGCCTTTGCTCCTCGGAAAATCAACGTCCTTACGGACAAGGGAGATATAGAGATCAGCACCGGCGGCCTTCTCTGCAGGTTTCGTGAACTCTTCGGCATGAACCTCCAGCGCGAGACCGGGTGCCGTGATGGGGTCGCGGTGTAATGCGTCGTTGATCGCTTGGGCCAGTCGTGAGGTAGTGAACTCTTCGTGCCTATCGAGCTGACGGGATTCGGTTGCAATGGCGGTGGCGACAGCGTCAATGCGTTCGGTCAGGTCGTGGAGGAGCTGTTCGAACGGATCGAAAAAGGTAGTGTCGGTTGTTGTAATCACGCTCATGGCGAGGGCCTTGCCGGTTCAGAAATCAATTTACATCGAACAGGACAAACAATCCATAAATGAGCGAAGCGGGACGTTGTCCCGCGTGCTGCAAAACCCTTCTGTAGCGAGAGAATGCGGGGGCAGAGATTTTGAGCAGACGGTGCCAAGCACCAGCAATCAAAAACTGCAATTCAACGGCGGCGTATCCCCGAAAGAATTTAGGTACGCGCGAATCAAATCTTCTTCGATCCGTTCATGCATTTGAACACTGGTAAATAGTATCGCGAAACCGAGTTTGTTCGACGGAAACTTTGATTTAAGAGGTGTGCTCTGCCGCCACAATCGGCATGCACCGTGTGTGTCCTCTCGACGCAATGAGCGGCGAAATTGATTGAGGCGCTCGTTGACCCGCCCCGATTCTCCTACGTATAAAGTGCCACTACCGTCCTCGCCGCATGCACGGCTTATCCGCGCCGGTTTGAAAGTGTCATCAGTTGCAAAACCTATGAGCCGATATACACCGCAATATCCATGATCTTTTCTAGTGAAACGGCCGTCGTCTACCCTGTAGGAGTGCCAGCTCAGTTCGGAACAGATCTCATTCCACGGCGGCATCTCACTGGTTCCAATGAGCTCTATCATATCGCCGTCTTTTAGGCTCTCTCTATACTTCCAATATTCTTCGAGTTCGCGGACACTCATTTGTTTCTGCGCCATACGTTTCTCCCGTACCCCAAGGCTAATCACCGCGCAGATTATGATATAATCAGAGATGGACTACGTTAAGGCTCGCTTTTCATAAACTCGGCCTATTCATGCACGACAAGCATTTGAAATTGGCCCCGTAACATGTTACGCTCTCTCCATGGCCACGACCCCGAAAAAGGCAAAGCCCCGCACCCCGGCCCGAGCGCATGGCGTCGCGCCGCGAACGGCTGCGCGCGCAGGGGCTGCGGCCGGTGCAGCATTGGGTGCCGGATTTGCGCGACCCCAAGGTGCTGGCGCAAATCCGCCGCGAGGGCGCGATGCTCTCCAGGCATCCCGAGGACGCGGCTATCGACGACTGGCTGGATACGATCCGCGATCCGGATGACTGGTCGTGAAGCGTCGCGACGTGGTGCTACTCGTCGCGCAGGGCGACATGGGCAAGCCGCGTCCCGGAGTCATCGTGCAAGCCGACGAGCTGGGCGATACGACAAACTCCATTCTGGTTTGCCCGATGTCGTCCGACGTCACCGAATTCCATCAAGTCAGGCCGGTCGTAGAGCCCTCCACCACTAACGGCCTGCGGCTTCGCTCGCAGATCATGACGGACAAGATCAACGCGTTGCGGCGAGACCGCGTCCGGCAGGTGCTGGGATCGCTCGACGACGAGGCATCGGAACGGCTCAACAGCGCACTGTTAGTGGTGCTTGGGCTGGCGCGCTGAAGGTGGATAGCTGAGGGACTTAACGTCGTCATTCCGGGATGGTCGAAGGACCGGACATCAGATGCGCAATTGCGCATCGGGGAATTCGAGATTCCGGGTTCGCTTCGCGCCCCGGAATGACGACGTCGTGATGCGCGTGCCCCGGAATGACTGCCGGGCGCATGCTATCTTGCCCTCCCGCGCCAAATAGATCACCATCTCCCCGCACGACCCAACAAAACAAAGAGCCCCGAGGAAACGCATGACCCCAACCTCCCGTTTCGACTACGGCTGGGTCGTCGTCGGCGCTGGCGCGCTGATGACCTGCGTCGGCTTCGGCTCGATGCTGTCGCTCGCGGTGTTCCTGCAGCCGATTTCCGAAGCGATGGGCTGGTCGCGCGCGGGCGTGTCGGCGGCGGCCACGCTGGATTTCCTCTGCATGGGCATTGCCGCGTTCTTCTGGGGGACGGTGTCCGACCGGTTCGGCACGCGCATCGTGGTGCTGGCCGGCAGCCTCCTGCTCGGCCTCGGGCTCGTCACCGCAAGCCAGGCGCAAAGCCTGTGGCAATTCCAGCTGCTGTTCGGCGGGCTGATCGGGATCGCCGCTGGCAGTTTCTATGCGCCGATGATCGCGGTCGCGAGCGCATGGATCGAGAAGCATCGCAGCCTTGCGGTGGCGCTGGTATCGGCCGGCATGGGCGTGGCGCCGCTGACGGTGGCGCCCTCCGCAGGCTGGCTGATCGCGGCCTATGACTGGCGCACCGCGATGCTCGTCATCGGCATCGCCGCGTGGGCGCTCCTGATCCCGGCGTCCTTTCTGGTACGCCCGGCGCCGCAGAGCGCCGCCGGCACGTCCGCGAACAGCGCTGACGTGCCGGAGATCGAATGGACCGCTGCGCAGGCATTTCGCACGCCGCAATTCATCACGCTGGCGCTGGCGCATTTCGCCTGCTGCGCGGCGCATTCAGGGCCGATCTTCCACATGGTGTCCTACGCGGTGGTTTGCGGCATCGCACCGCTGACCGCGGTCACCGTCTACAGTCTCGCCGGCTTCTCCGGACTGGGCGGGCGCCTCCTGCTCGGCGCCGTGGCGGATCGGATCGGCGCCAAGCCGGTGCTGGTCGCAGGCCTGTTCGTGCAGGCGCTGTGCATCGCGACCTACCTCGCAGTTGCGCGGCTCGGCGAATTCTACGCGCTGTCGGTCGTGTTCGGTCTCGCCTATGGCGGCGTGATGCCGCTCTATGCCGTGCTGGTCCGCGAATTCTTCGGCGCGCGCATCATGGGAACGGTGTTCGGCGCGGTGTCCGCCTTTGCGAGCCTCGGCATGGCGCTGGGACCATGGGCCGGAGGCTTTGTGTTCGACACTTTCCACGGCTACGTTTGGCTGCACGCCGGTTCCTTCGCGATCGGTCTTGCAGCCGTCGCAATCGCCTTGAGTTTTCCGTCCAAGCAGCGGCAGCCGCTCGATCTCGGCCGGGCCGCCGCGTAAGCGGCAGACCCGGCTCGATCGCCCTCGCTCTTGCTCTCCAACCCCAGATAGACCAATGTTGCGGCCAACAATTGATCACTCGATAAAGAGGGCGAGGAAACAAAATGCACAAGCCTCCCGGCGTTAGCCTGGTCGAGCGCGCGCAAGCGCTGCAGCCGCTGATCGCGCGCGAGGCCGACGAGATCGAGCGGACCCGGCGGCTCACGGAACCCGTGGTTTCCGCGCTGATCGAGAACGGGCTTTACCGGGTGCTGCTGCCGCAAAGCCTCGGTGGCGCCGAGGCACCGCCCGAGGTCTTCATGCAGGTGCTCGAGGAAATCGCGAAGGCCGATGCCTCCACGGCGTGGTGCCTCGGCCAATGCTCGGTCTGCTCGATGACGGCGGCCTACATCGATCCGGACGCGGCGCACGAGATATTCAATACGCCGCCCGGCATCCTCGCCTGGGGCGCGATCGCCCGCGAGATGCACGTGGTTCCCGGCGGCTACCGCATCACCGCGCGCTGGGATTTCGCCTCAGGCTCGCGCCAGGCGAGCTGGCTCGGCGCCCATGTCCAGGTCGTCGAGGCCGACGGCACCCGCCGATTGCTGTCCAACGGCACGCCGGAGATCCGCACGATCCTGTTCCCGATGGCGAGCGCCACCATGTACGACGTCTGGGACGCGATCGGGTTGAGCGGTACCGGCACCAATTCCTATTCGGTCGACAACCTGTTCATCCCGGAAAAATTCGCGGCGCTGCGCGACAATTTTTCCGCGCTGCGCGAAAAAGGACCGCTCTACGGCATCACCACCTACTCGATGTTCGGCCTCGGCTTTGCCGCGATCGCGCTCGGCGTGGCGCGCGCCACGCTGGATGCGGCCATCGAGCTTGCGCGCGGCAAGGCGTCGGTCGGCCTCAAGGCGATGCGCGAGAACAGCGCCGTCCAGGGCCTGATCGGTCGCACCGAAGGCAATCTGCGCGCCGCGCGCGCCTATCTCTATGCGGCGGCCGCCGAGGGTTGGCGCGATCTCACCCGCACCGGAAAGCTCTCCGAGGACCACCGGGCGGCGTTTCGCCTCGCCTCGACCTGGACCATCCATCAGGCGACCGCGGTGGTCGATGCCGCCTACCACATGACCGGCGCCACTGCCGTGTTCCGGGCCAACCCGTTCGAGCGCCGCTTCCGCGACATGCACGCCATCGCGCAGCAGATCCAGGCCCGCGACACCCATTACGAAGATGTCGGCCGGATGATCCTGACCGCCAGTTCGATACCGCGCGGACCAACGACGTAAGAGTACGCTTTGTGGATCGCACGATGAAGATGCCGACCAGGAAGGGCGCCGCAAAGCGCGCGACAGGCAAACCACGCGCGGATTTTTCCGATCCCGCGGTTGACGCGGTTTTCAGCACCTATCCAAAGCCGGTGAAGGCAAGATTGCTGGCGCTGCGGCGGTTGATCTTCGACACCGCGAAGGCCACCAACGGCGTCGGTAGGTTGCAGGAAACCCTGAAATGGGGCCAGCCGAGCTATCTCACGGCAGAGACCAAAAGCGGCAGCACGATCCGAATCGACCGCGTGAAATCAGCCGCCAACCAGTATGCGATCTATTTCCATTGCCAGACCGACCTGGTCGCAACCTTCCGCGAACTTTATCCGAGCGAATTGCGCTATGGCGGCAACCGAAGCATCCTGCTCGAAGCCGCGGAGGAGCTTCCCGCATTGGCGCTGCGCCACTGTGTGGCGCTGGCGCTGACCTACCACCTGAACAAGCGCAGGGGTGGGCGCGCCAAATAGAGGCCCGCGCAACTTGTTCTTCGTCATGGCGGGGCTCGTCCCGGCCATCCACGTCTTGGTTCCTGCTGCGGTGTCAAGACGTGGATGCCCGGCACAATGGGCCTGTGCTCGGGCCGGCGAAGCCGGACCCGAGTGCCGGGCATGACGAAACAGCCTCTCAGGCAACCATCGCGGCTTCGTCGTCCACATCCGCGGGCGCGACAAAATCCACGCCGCATTGGGCTCGCAACAGTCCGACGATCTCGGCATTGGGCCGCGCGCGGCTGAACAGGAAACCCTGCGCCTCGTGACAGCCCTCGGCGCGCAGGCAGCTCAGTTCGGCTTCGGTCTCGACACCTTCGGCGGTAATGGTGACGCCGAGGCCCTTGCCGAGGCTGATGATCGAACGCACGATGGCCTGCGCGTCGCGATTGGAGCCCAGCCCGCGCACGAACGACTGGTCGACCTTGATCTTGTCGAACGGAAAGCTTCGCAGATAACTCAGGCTGGAATAGCCGGTGCCGAAATCGTCCATCGAAATGCGCACGCCGAGCGCGCGGAGCGCATGCAGCGTGGCCAGCACCTGGCTGCTCTTTTCCAAAAGCAGCGTCTCGGTGATTTCCAGCTCCAGCCGCTTCGGCGGCAGGCCGGATTGCTTCAGCGCATCCATCACGATCGACAGCAGGTTGCCGACGCGAAACTGCAACGGTGACAGGTTGACCGCGACGCGGACATCGTCGGGCCAGAGCGCCGCGTCCATGCAGGCGCTGCGCAGCATCAAGCCGCCGAGGCCGTTGATCAGTCCGGTTTCTTCAGCGACCGGAATGAACTCGGCCGGCGAGATCATGCCGCGTTCGGGATGCGGCCAGCGCACCAGCGCCTCCAGGCCGGTGATGCGGCCGGTCGAAAGATCGACCACCGGCTGATAATACGGCTGCAGCACGTCGTTCTGGATCGCGTCGCGCAGGTCGATCTCGATCTTGCGCCGGCCCTGGGCGAGCGCGTCCATGCCGGCCTCGAAGAAGCTGAAGGTGCCGCGCGAGTCGTTCTTGGCGCGGGACAGCGCCATGTCGGCGTTCTTCAGAAGCTTCTCGGACTCATCGCCGTCGCCGGGCGCCATCGCGATGCCGATGCTGGCGCCGATCACGACCGAATGGCCGTCAAGCAGATAGGGTTCGCCGATCGCCTCCAGCAGCCGCCGCGACAGCAGCACGGCATCCTCCGGGCGCGTCAGCCCGCTCTGGACGATCGCGAATTCATCGGAGTTGAGGCGGGCAACGGTGTCCTCCTCGCGCAGCGTCGAGCGCAGGCGCTTGGCGACGCCGCGCAGCAGCTTGTCGCCGATACCGTGGCCCAGCGTATCGTTGACCGCCTTGAAATTGTCGAGGCCGATCACCAGCACCGCGACCTTTTCCGCGCTGCGGCGGGTGTGCAGCAGGATGTCATCCATTTGCTGGCGCAGCAGGTTGCGGTTGGGCAGACCGGTCAAACCGTCGTGCTGGGCCATGAAGGCGAGCCGCGCCTCGGCGCGCTTGCGTTCGGTAATGTCCATCAGCGCCAGCAGCATCGCGGGCTGGTCGTTATAGACCAGCTGACGCGAATAGATCGCCAGATCGATCAGCGTCCCGTCGGCCCGCACATGCTTCCAGGTGCGGACCGTCAGTTCGTCGCTGCTGCGGTCGCCGGCCCAGGGCGGTTCGGAGTCGAAGGCCTGGACGCTGCGGATGGTCAGCTTCTCGAACTCGGCGCGGCTATAGCCGTAATGCTCGACTGCGGCATCGTTGACGCCAAGGATGCGCTCGTCGTCCAGCGCGCAGACGATCATGGGCACCGGATTGCTGTCGAACAACAGCCGGAACGAAGCCTCGCGCTCCTTCAACTCGGTGATGTCGACGCGCAGGCCGATGATGCCGCCGTCCTCGGTCAACCTTTCCTCGATCAGGATGACGCGGCCGTCGCCGAGCGTTTGCTCGTGGCGTTCGCCCGGCTGATAGAGCTTCTTGAGGCGCTCGGCGATCCACTCTTCCTCGCGGCCGATCGCTTCGGGATAATCGCCGCGCTCGACGCCGATGCGGATGGTATCCTGCAGCCGCGCGCCGGGCTCGAACAGGTCCGAGCTGCGGTTGTAGATCTCGGAATACTTCTTGTTCCAGAGAATGTAGCGTCCCTCGGAGTCGAGGAACACGATGCCCTGCGGCAGGATGTCGATCGCCTGGCGCAGCCGCTCGTGGGACTTTCGCGCTTCCGCAATCGCGGCTTCCGCCTCGGCGCGCTTGCGCACGATCTCGCCGATCTCCGCTGAGACGCGCCGACTGCTGGCTGTGAGTTTCGGACTGGGCTTCGCTGGCCGGCCGGGGATGCGGACGATCGCCGCATGCTTCAGCTTCTTTGCGGTCCTTGGCCGAATTTTCGGCATAGCTACGCCCTACTCGCACTCTGCGGATACTGTTCTGCGATAAGTATCTGAAAAAATGGTATCGTTTGCCGGTAGCGCCTTTGGACGGCAGCCTCAACCGAGACGGGTTTTGGGGTCCGATTGCCTGTTTGGCAGGCGAACTCTCGCGCGATCCGAGAACCAGCGACGCGTCACACCATGCAATTGGCTGCACCTGTGCGCGCGTAGCGCAAGATCCCGCTTTCCTCGTGAAGGCTCCCGGACGCGCGTCGCGATTGTATAATGGCTGGCGCTGATTTCCGCAGGCGCGCACGAAATTTCGTCAATGACCGACAGGGTTATCGAACCGTTAAAACGGCACTCTTCGCCGCCTCGATTCGAAATCTCGATCCGCGTATGGCAGCGGCCCATTGCGCTCGACCAATGCGAACAGCGCCGCGGCAAGCGAGGGATGCGGCCTGACGCGGCCATGTCTTCTTCAGTCGCGCGTTGTTAAAGGCCCGGACGATGTTCGGGCGCGCGCCGTCGCAGATTGATCTTAAGCCGGCCGCCGCGCGGTGCCGTATACGAGGCCGCCGCGCGATCAAGCAAATGCGATTGGCCCGTCTTATCCCCGGTTGCCGAATCCGTGCTACGCTTGGCGCGATATAGAGTGATCCGATGAAGTCCCGCCTGATCATCACCCTCCTGCTGCTGTCCGCCGCGATCGCCAGCGCCACCAGTGCGCTGGCGCAGGACAAGGGCAACGTCGATCCAAAGCCGCTACCGCCGCTGGCCAATCCCAACGATCCGAAGCTCGGCGCCAAGGAACTGTTCGGCCGCAAGGTGCTGCCGGCGGCGATGCCGACACACGTGATCGGCTTCTACGCTCACGGCTGCATTGCGGGCGCGGAAGCGCTGCCGATCAACGGCGACACCTGGCAGGTGATGCGGCTGTCGCGCAATCGCAACTGGGCGCATCCCGATATGGTCGCGCTGCTGAAGCGGCTGTCGGCCAAGGCGCACAAGGACGCGGGCTGGCCGGGGATATTGGTCGGCGACATGTCGCAGCCGCGCGGCGGTCCGATGTTCACCGGGCATGCCAGCCATCAGGTCGGACTGGATGCCGATGTCTGGCTGACGCCGATGCCGGACCATCGATTGTCGCGCGAAGAGCGCGAGGATATGTCCGCGGTCATGATGGTGCGCGAGGACCGGCTTGACATCGATCCGCATGTCTTTACGCCGGGCCATCTCGCGGTCATCCGCGACGCCGCGCAGGAACCGACCGTGCAACGCATCTTCGTCAACGCCGCGATCAAGAAAGCACTGTGCCGGGAAGCCAAGGGCGACCGCAGCTGGCTCTCCAGGGTTCGCCCGATGTACGGCCACGACTATCACTTCCACATCCGCATCAGATGTCCGCCCGGCAGTACCGAGTGCGAGAGCCAGCCGGAGCCCGCGGCGAGCGAGGGCTGCAGCGCCGGCGATCTGGCCTTCTGGTTCAAGGATTCGATCATCCACCCCAAGCCGCCGAAAGAGCCGCCAAAACCGCGGCCGCCGATGACGCTGGCGCAATTGCCGGCCGCCTGCCGCCAGGTTCTGGCCGCGCCCGATGCGAAGCAATAGTGCGCGACGCAGGGCGATTTCATTCGGGGTCAAAGTGCGCTAATATCGGGCATCGCCGCGCCGTAAGCACTGGCGACTTTTTGGGACGACGGTCCCGGCTTCTCATCTTAACCGATAGCCCGCAGCTGCGCGGCGATGCCGCGCGGCTAGCGCCATTCCGAGAGGACCATCATGCGCATCAGTGCACGCAACCAGATCAAGGGCACCGTCGTCGAAGTCAGGAAGGGCGCGACCACCTCGCATGTCCGCGTCGATATCGGCGGCGGCCAGATCGTGACCGCCTCGATCACCAATGAGGCGGTCGACGAATTGGGTATCAAGGCCAAGGACAAGGTGACCGTGATAGTAAAAGCCTCCGACGTGATGATCGGGGTGGATTGACCATGCGTGCGCCTTTTCTGGTCGCGTTAATGCTGCTCGGAACCGCTCCCGCCTTCGCGGCGGAAGAGCCGAGCGGCTGCGACAAATTCAAATGGAACATCGAGCGCGAGCGCGCGGCGCTGACCGCGCCCGAGCGGATCAAGCTTGCCTTGGGCGCCGAACTCGCCACCCCGCCTACCACCGGAATGACACTCGCCTTGAGCACGCCCGCTGAAGCAAAACTGCCCTCGCCGCCCGAACGCGCGCCCAAGGAAGGCACCTTTGCCGGCTTCGCGATTTTCAAGAACGCGCTTCCGCCCGGCAGGTACACCATCAGCCTGTCGGCGGCGGGCTGGATCGACGTGGTGCAGGACGGGCAAATGCTCCGGTCAGTCACGTCCAGCGGCGTGAGGGATTGCGAAGGAATCCGAAAGAGCGTGAAGTTCGAGATTCCGTCAAAACCCTTCGCCATCCAGATTTCCGGCGTCGAGGCCAACTCGATCAACATCGCGATCCTGCCGGCCTCCGAATGAGCGGATTGGGCTGTTTTCGGGGGCCACAGAGGCGGCGCAGAGGCTTTGCCTCGACGCAATGATGCTGTAGGGTTGCTGCTGCGATGTCCGGACGGATCGTAAGTCCCCCGGATTGCCGGAACGGCGCTTCCGCCTGTCGCATTCCACGTTTAACCAACGCCTGATTTGCGCGCGCATGCGCCGCAAATACGTATGGAGCGCCACGATGCAGCGTCTTGCCGGTTATCTCCTCGCCCTTTCGATCCTGTTCGGATCGAACTATTCGCCTGCCCTGGCGCAGGACAAGAGCCTCACCGTGTTTGCCGCCGCCTCGATGAAGAACGCGCTCGACGACATCGACGCGGCCTATACCGCCAAGACCGGCGTCAAGGTCGTCGCCAGCTATGCCGCAAGCTCGGCGCTGGCCAAGCAGATCGAGCAGGGCGCGCCCGCGGATATTTTCGCGTCCGCCGACACCGACTGGATGGACTATTCGATCGGCAAGAAAACGATCAGCGAGCCGACGCGGGTCAATCTGCTCGGCAACGCCATCGTGCTGATCGCGCCGAAGGATTCCAAGATCGACAATGTCGCGATTGGGCCGGGTTTCGATCTGGCCAAGCTCGCCGGCGACGGCAAAATCACGACAGCCGACGTAAAATCCGTGCCGGTTGGGAAATATGCCAAGGCATCTCTGGAGAAACTTGGCGCCTGGACTGCCGCTGAGCCGAAATTCGCCATGACCGAAAATGTGCGAGCTGCACTTGCGCTGGTGGCGCGCGGTGAAGCGGTGCTCGGAATCGTCTATTCGACCGACGCCAAGGTCGAACCCGGCGTCAAGATCGTCGGCATCTTCCCGCCGGATTCCCACCCCGCCATCATTTACCCGGTAGCGGCGACGGCGACCGCGAAGGCGGAGGCCGCCGATTATCTCGCCTTCCTGCGCTCGTCGGCTGCAAAGGCCATCTTCGAAAAATATGGCTTCAAATTTCTGATGAGCCCAACGACCTGAGCGGCGTGTTCGACATCTCGCCTACCGAGTGGACCGCAATCCTGCTGTCACTGCGGGTCGCCACGGTGGCGACGCTGGTGGCGACGCCGCTCGGGATCGCTCTCGCGTGGCTGTTGGCGCGGCGCGATTTCTGGGGCAAGTCGGCGCTCGACGCCTTGGTCCATTTGCCGCTGGTGCTGCCGCCGGTCGTCACCGGCTATTTGCTGTTGCTGACCCTCGGCAGGCGCGGCCTGGTCGGCGCGTGGCTCGCCGACCATCTCGGCATCGTGTTCGCGTTTCGCTGGACGGGGGCGGCGCTGGCCTGCGGCGTGATGTCGTTTCCGCTACTGGTGCGGCCGATCCGGCTGTCGATCGAAGCCGTGGACCGGCGGCTGGAGCAGGCGGCTGGCACGCTGGGCGCCGAACCCTGGCGGGTATTTGCGACCATCACCCTCCCCTTGGCGCTGCCGGGCGTGCTGGCCGGGATGGTGCTCGGCTTCGCCAAGGCGATCGGCGAATTCGGCGCGACCATCACGTTCGTGTCGAACATTCCCGGCGAAACCCAGACCATTTCATCGGCGATCTATTCGCTGATCCAGACGCCCGATGGCGATACCGCGGCGCTGCGGCTGGTCGTGGTCTCCATCGTCATCGCGATGGCAGCTTTGGTCGCCTCCGAAGTGCTCGCCCGGCGCGCGACGCAACGCCTGCACGGGAATTGATGATGCTGCGGGTCGACGTTGCAAAACAACTCGGCGAACTTTCGATCGAGGCTTCTTTCGCCAGCGAGGGGCGCGTGACCGGCCTGTTCGGCGCCTCGGGCGCCGGCAAGACCTCGCTGATCAATATGATCGCAGGCTTGCTGCAGCCCGATCGCGGCACCATCGCCATCGACGGTGACATGCTGGACGATACCAAGTCGCACCAGCATGTCCCGCCGCATCGCCGCCGTATCGGCTATGTGTTCCAGGATCTGCGGCTGTTTCCTCATCTCGATGTGGGGCAAAATCTCGACTACGGGCGGCGCATGAACCGGCTTGCCGACGATCCGGCGCAGCGCGCGCGCATCACCGATCTCCTGGATATCGGCGGCTTGCTGGATCGCCGCCCCGGAAAACTCTCCGGCGGCGAGCGACAGCGCGTCGCACTCGGGCGCGCGCTGCTGTCGCAGCCGCGATTGCTGCTGCTCGACGAGCCGCTGGGATCGCTGGATGAGGAGCGCAAGGTGGAGATCCTGCCCTATCTGGTGCGGCTGCGCGACGAGGCCGGCATCCCCATGGTCTATGTCAGCCACGACGCCGACGAGATGCGCCAATTGGCGACGCAGGTTGTGATGCTCAAGCGCGGGCGCGTGATCGCGTTCGGCGGAGCCGAGGTGTTGCCGGGTGCTTCGTCCTCACCGGTCATTCCGGGACGCGATTAGGCAGCCGATCATCTCGTCAGAGGTTGATCCCGAATTTAGCCAGAACCGATGCGGTGGCGGCGTACAGCATAATCGTCAGAACACAGCTCACGCCAAGGCTCGGCCAGAAACCAACCCCTGCCCGGAGCAACGCCGGGAGAACCAGAAACATCGGCAGCGACGGCAGGACATACCAGAATGTGGATTCCGCGTGACTGGCGATCCGCTCGGCGTCGCCGGTATCACGCCAGAGCCACAGAATTCCCAGGAGCGATACCAAAGGCAGGGAGACGATCAGCGCCCCAAGAGCGGGGCTGCGCTTCGCGACCTCGGATACCACCGCGATGATGATGCCGGATAACGCGCATTTGATGATGAAATAAACCATCTGGATTTGACCCTATCGCCAAATTGTCCCGCGAGGAAGATTGAGGGTTCCATCTCCGATCTTTGATCGATTCCGGATCATGCATTTCGACGGCGGCCCTTGCTTTTGCCGACACCGCAAACTAAAAAATCCCCAGGGGAAAATGCAGTCTCCCCTTGAGACCACGGTCCAAGTACTGCGCATCGCTCGACCTGTCGAGGATTTGCGCATGGACCACAGCAAGCACTCCATTCCCCCATGCGACCATGACACCCGACCGCAATCGGGTGCGGCTCCTGCTTTGACGGAGGCGCCGCGCTCGACCTTATCGCGCTATAGGCCGAGCCGGGCGGCATTATGCGGTTTGACCACGTCACGGTGGCGCCGATTCCGAAACCTCAATCGTGGCGGTAACGATACGTGAGAATTGGCAGCGCAGCCGGACTCCAATCGAAGGGAAGCGAAATGCGGATTGTGATTATTTTGGCACTCGTACTTCTGACTGGTGGAGTGGTCTTCGCCAAGGAGCCTGCGGCATCTTCGAACAGCTGCAAGATATGCAGCGATCAGCAAAGCGCGTGCATGAAGAATTATGCCGGGCCGACCTGCAAGACCGAATTTCAAATGTGCATGAAATCGTGTCGGAAGAAATAGAGCGCTAGGCGATGAAGACGCAATTTAGAGAATACGGGATCGCTATGTGGCTTGCGTTGGTCATGTGCGGGCCGATGGCATCGCGAGGATCGGCAGACATGATCAAATTCGATGTGGCGAAAGGCCTGGACGACTTCGAATTCGCAAAAACCGGCGACGGAAAGCCGGGCGAATGGTCGATCGTTCGAAGCGACGCCCTTCAGGCGTTGGCGCAGACCTCGACGGATAGCACGGACAACCGCTTTCCGCTTGCGATCTACCGTCCGTACTCCGGACGCGATGTCGATGTCTCGACCCGCTTCCTGCCGGTCGCGGGAAAGGTCGATCAGGCCGGCGGCATCGTGATCCGCCTGACGTCGGCCAACGACTACTACGTCGTGCGGGCCAACGCGCTGGAGGACAATGTCCGCTTCTACCGCGTGGTGGGCGGCCGGCGGGAAATGCTGGCCGGCGCCAATACAAAAGTGTCATCGAAAGCCTGGCACGCGCTGGGCATCGTCGCGAAGGCAGACCATTTCACCATCACCTTCGACGGCCAGGAACTTTTCGCCGCGAATGACCGCACCTTCGCTGCGGCGGGAAGGATCGGCCTTTGGACCAAGTCGGACAGCATCACATGGTTCGAGAACATCGAGGTCAAACCTCTTGACTGAAACCGTGGATTGGGGCGCAAGAGCAGAAGGAAGTTGAACATGAAGACAAGACTTGCACTCGTGACGTTGCTCGCCGCGGCAGCCTTGCCGGCGCTTGCACATGCGGCCGAAATCGATTGGAAGAAGGTTGACGCCGCGCTCGGAAAGTCCGCGACAGTGTCGGGCGACGTACACCGCTACGGCCTGCCGCGGTCCGACCTTAAGGTGACGCTTGACGGCGTGGCCATCAAGCCGGCCTTGGCGCTGGGCGGATGGGTTGCGTTCGCCCCGATGGGAGGCGAAACGATGGTGATGGGCGACCTGGTGCTTCTTGAAACTGAAATCACACCCGTCATGACCAGACTGTTGGACGGCGGTCTCGATATCACCGCGATCCACAATCACATCCTGCGTGCTTCGCCGGCAACCTTCTACATGCATGTCGGCGGACACGGCGATCCGGATAAGATGGCAACAGTCATCCGCTCGGCGTTGGCATCGAGCAAGACGCCGTTTGACCCGCCGACCACAGGGACCGCGCCGGCGCCCGCCATCGATCTCGATACCACCAAGCTTGACGAAATCATTGGCGTCAAAGGCACCGCGAACGGCGGCGTGTATCAGTTCGGCGTGCCGCGCCGAGACCCCGCTGTGGAAATGGGGATGAAAGTCACTGGACCGCTGGGCGGCGCCAATGCGATCAACTTTCAGCCCACCGGCAACGGAAAGGCCGCGATAACCGGAGACTTTCTGGTGACCGGGGATGAGGTCAATCCGCTGATCCGCGCCTTGCGCGCGAACGACATCGAAGTGACCGCCATCCACAGCCACATGCTGGACGAGCAGCCGCGAATGTTCTTCATCCACTTCTGGGCCAACGACGACGCCTTCAAACTTGCGCGGGGCGTCCGCGCCGCGCTGGAAAAGACGGCCATCGCCAAAAGCTGAAATCGGCTGCCCCGTGCACCGCGCATAAGGCCGTCGTCTTGGACCTACTGTTCCGGCGTCACGATTCCTCTGGCGGTTTCGTGTGCCGGAACATCCCGAGCAGGGCTACGTCATAGGCGATCTTGAGGCATCCACACACCACGAGCGGCAAGGCCGAAAACGGTCCCGCGAGCATGAAGCCCGCAATCGCGGGGCTGATGGAAGAGGCCAGGCTGCGCGGCACCGCGGTCACGCTTGCCGCCGCGGTGCGTTCCGCAGGCGTTACCACCGCCATGACGTAAGACGATCGGGTCGGCACGTCCATTTGCGACAGCGCCGACCGGACCAGCAAGAGAATGAGAACGACCGTCAAGTTCGAAGAGAAGGCGACCGCGATCAGACAGAGGCTGGATGGAATGTGAGTGAACACCATCGTATTGACGAGCCCGATGCGCCTGGCGAGCCATGCCGCAACCGGAAATGAGATCGCGCTTAGCAGGCCGGCACAGAAAAAGAAGGCGCTTGCTGCGCCAAGCGACAAATTAAACTGCTGAAACAGCCACAGCGCCAGCAACGACTGAACGACGAAACCCCCGGCGAAGGCATCAAGGCTGAATAGGGCGGCCAGCTTGTAGACAATCCTGCGCGACGGCCCGAGCGCCTGGCTTGGGCGTGTTGCCACGCGCATATGGTCGCGCGGCAGACGGAGGTAAAGAAACGCCGCCAACAGTCCGAGCATCGCATAGGCGTAGAACATCAGCCGAAGGGCGCTGAGTTCGGCCAACCCCTTGGCGGTCAGAAACTGGGGCAAAGCGGCGGCGAGCGATCCGGCGGCGGCCGTCAGCGAACCGATCAGGCTATAGCGCGCGAAAACGCTGGTGCGGTTCCGATCGGTGGTTTCCTGCGTCAACAGCGCGTGCTCAAGGGGGATCAGCATCCCAAGATCACCAGCCGAAGGATTGATGGTTCCCAGAAATGCCACCAGCAAGACCGGCGCGACCGCTTCGACCATCGGAAACACAAGCCCGGTTATGGTGGCCAGTCCGGCACCAACAAGAAACAGGTTTCTGATTTCAAAGCGGGGCGCCACGAACCCGACCAGCAGCGTCAGTGCGGCCGTTCCAAGCAACGAGCCACTCGCGACGATTCCGACCTGTTGGGGGGTAAGGCCGATTGCCAGAAGATAAACCGGCAGGATGATAATGGCGAAACCGTCGCCGAATCCGCGCAGCGCTCTGGCGGTGTACAAATAGAAGATGTCTGGCTGCGGCTTCGCGTACGCAAAAATTGTCATGGGTAGATGTGCCACATCGATGCGCGGATCCAGGAAGATTTGAGCGCCTCTTCGACGGCATGTTGCCTCGATATGCCGATATCGGCGAGGAGACGATCGTCAAGTTCGAGAAGCTGTCTGTGCTGGTGTCGCCGCTCGCACCTCAGGACAACCCCTTCCAGCCATGAAAGCGGGACTTGCCGGAACCATCCGCGGTCCGGGAATGACGGTAAAGTGGTCTCGATATCTTGGGCTGATGTACAACTCGCGTTGCCGCAAGACATGTCTCACCTCCAGGAGTGGAGCGAGACAACGCTTGGCCGCGAAAGCTCATCGGGCGGTTGTCGATGGCCCGAGCCCCAATCCATAGCATGCAGACCCCGGGCGCTCAAGCGGACGGCTATTGTATTCACGCAGGACTTAACCGATACTTTGCTTCGGGGACATCGCAGCCTCCCCATCAAATGGTGACCCCATTCAAGCGCTGCTCGCCCATGTTTGGAGCGAGCCGATGGATGGATTACCTCTCGAACTTCCGATTTTTCTTGTCGCAACATTTGCCGGAGCCCTGGTAGCGGGTCTCTCGGGCTTCGCGTTCGGGCTCGTGGCGGCGTCAATTTGGCTTTATATCCTTACGCCGCTGCAGACCGCGTCCCTGATCATAGCCTTTGGCCTCCTCGTTCAAGGGTATTCAGTATGGAAACTTCGACCAGCGCTTGACTGGAGAAAACTCTGGCCGTTTCTGGTCGGCGCAGCGATCGGCGTCCCCGTTGGGGTAGCGTTCCTGACGTGGGCGAACCCGCAACATGTCAAGATCGGCATTGGGGTTCTTCTCATATCGTACAGCCTCTACGCGCTGTTTCGTCCGGCCATGGAGCCTATCAAGGGCGGTGGCGCACTGGCTGATGCAAGCGTAGGTTTTCTGAACGGCATGATCGGCGGCATGACAGGCCTGGCCGGCATTCTCGTCACAGTTTGGTGCGGGCTACGCGGTTGGCCCAAGGATGTTCAGCGCACCGTCTTCCAGCCGGTCGCGGTCGCCGTCTTTGTCATGAGCGCGCTGTGGCTTGGAGCGAAGGGAGCGGTGACGGGCGAAACGGCCAAGCTGTTCCTTGTCGGGTTGCCCGCTCTGTTCATTGGCACGTGGGCAGGCGTGAGGCTCTACGGACGGCTGGACGAATCAAGCTTTCGGAAGGTCGTCCTCGTCTTGTTGCTCGGCTCCGGGGCTATGCTGATATTTCGCGCGGCATGAGCGTCGCGACACCCTGATGCAATTCGGGTGGCGAGCCTGCGCCCGCCACCCGTGGTCACTGAGGCTCGATCAGCAGTTACGGCGCCTAGTGTGAATCCCGATCGTTGCCATCGCGATCCCGATCGAATACATGGTAATAGTGATAATGCGGCCGCATGCGACCCTGTGCTCGCAAGGTGGGCATCGTCTTAAGGCTCGCAAGTGGGCAGAGGATACGCTACTCGCTTCGACCCAATCATTTCTGTATCTCTGCGTAGTTGCAGAGGCAGACAAGCCTTCAACCCCCAGGACATAAAATCGATGGCCGCACCGCAAATCCGCTTTGACGACGGCGCCGCCTATGAGCGGATGATGGGAACGTGGAGCAAGCTGGCTGGCGAAATCTTCCTTGACTGGCTCAGGCCGCGCTCCGGCCTGCGATGGATCGACGTCGGCTGCGGCAACGGCGCCTTCACCGAGCTGATTGTCGAACGGTGCGCACCGGCGGAGGTTCAGGGCATCGATCCATCGGATGGGCAACTCGCTTTTGCACGCACGCGGCCAACGACAGGCATCGCGCAGTTCCAGCGTGGTGATGCGATGGAGCTTCCCTTCCCATCGCACAGGTTTGACGCAGCCGTCATGGCGCTGGTGATCTTCTTCGTTCCCGATCCCGGCAAAGGCCTCACTGAGATGGTTCGGGTGGTCACGTCAGGCGGATTGGTGGCCGCTTATGCCTGGGACATTCCCGGTGGTGGGTTTCCGCTCCAGCCTATCCAGACTGAAATGTTCGCGATGGGCTTTCCCCCCGCGCGGCCGCCGAGCGCCGATATTTCGAGAGCTGAAGCGCTGCAGGACTTATGGACCAGCGCAGGTCTCGAAAAAGTGGAGATGCGGAAGATCGAGGTGCAACGGACATTTGCCGATTTCGACGACTTCTGGACGACGGCGATGCTCGCACCCAGCACCGGCCCGACGGTCGCTTCGATGCCGCCGGATGCTGCGGCGCTGCTCAAAAGCCGAGTGCGCGAACGGCTGCCGGCAGATGCTGCGGGGCGTATTACCACCGGTGCATGGGCAAACGCGGTTAGGGGTAGCGTGCCGGCTTGAACAACTCAGCGCTGCCGAGACGACGCGCTAAATCCCCGCCACCGACGCCCAGATTTCCGAAAGCTTGCGTTTGAACAACGCCATCCGCGTCAGCGGTACTGTTTCTTCTTCCTCTTCGGGCAGGCGAAGACCGACGACATTGACCCGGCCGCCGGAGATGCTGCGCGCCACCAGAACGATGGAGTCGAGTTCAAGCGTGGCGCCTTCCTTCGGCGCGTGATCGAGATGGACATCGAAATAATCGGCCAGCGTCAGCGCGGCTTGTTCCTCATCCGTCGCGATACCGTAGACCTGCGCAAGCTCGCCAAGCGTGTGCTCGCCGGAGACCATGAAATCGCCGAGCAGATGCGGATCGGGCGCGGTGCCGGGCTGCATGTCGACAAAGAACCTGTCCAGCGCCTCGGCTTTTTCCGGCGGCGCCAGCAAGTAGATGTAGTCGCCGGGGGCAATCGGGTCGGCCTCGGCGGGCGACAGAATATGCTGGTCGCGGATCACGAGCGTCGGCTTCGACCAGGATGGAATGAGGCCGCGCCGGAAATACAGGCTTCTCGGCCGCACCGAATAGCCGACCAGCTGCTGCTCGAGCTGACCGGGCAGATCGAGTTCGACACGCCGCGGCCCGCGGTCGGTGCGCGGCAGCGCCACATGCAGCCGCCGCGCGGCGGCAGCCAGCGTCCAGCCCTGCAGCAACAGCGAGATGATGACGACGACAAAGGCGACGTCGAAATAAAGATAGGCTTTTGAAAGTCCGACCAGCATCGGGATCGACGCCAGAAAGATCGCGACCGCGCCGCGCAGGCCGGTCCAGGCGATGAAGACCTTTTCCCGCCAGTTGAAGCGAAACGGCGCGAGACAGAGAAACACCGCCAGCGGCCGCGCCACCAGCATCAGTGTCAGCGCCACGATCACCGCGGGGATCACACTGACCACCAGCCGCTGCGGCGAGACCAGGAGCCCGAGCAGCACGAACATCACGATCTGCGCCAGCCAGGTCGCGGCGTCGAGAAACGTCACCACCGAATTATGCGCCCGCGTCGGCCGGTTGCCGATGATGATGCCGGCAAGATAGACCGCGAGAAATCCCGAGGCGTGCGCGATCTGTGCCGCGCCGAAAATCACCAAGGCGGCGGTCGCGACAAAGGGCGCGTGCAGGCCCTGCGGCAGCGCCACGCGGTTGAGCGCCAGCACCACCAGGCGGCCGCCGAGCACGCCGACGATGGCGCCGAGGGCGGCCTCGCGGGTCAGTTCCAGCGCGACATGCGCGGCCGAGCTTTGGCCGACCGAAATCAGCTCGACCAGCATCAGCGTGAGAAAGACCGCGAACGGATCGTTGGTGCCGGATTCGGCCTCCAGCGTCGCGCCGACGCGGGGACGCAGCCGCAGGCCCTGGGTATGTACCAAGAGAAACACCGCCGCGGCATCGGTCGACGCCACCACCGCGCCCACCAAGAGCGCTTCGGTCCAGTTCAGATCGAGCACATAGCGGGCGACCGGTGCGGTGATCAGCGCGGTCAGCAGCACGCCGATGGTGGCCAGCACCATCGACGGCACCAGCACCGCGCGGATGCTTTGAAACCGGGTTCTAAGGCCACCGTCGAACAGGATCAGCGCCAGCGCCACCGATCCCACCAGATAGGTGGTGCGAACGTCGTCGAAGCGCACTTGTCCCGGTCCGGAATCGCCGGCCAGCATGCCGATCAACAGAAACACCAGCAGCAGCGGCGCGCCGAAGCGCAGCGCGAGCAGGCTCGACAGGATGCCGGCCATCACCAGCGCCGCGCCCAGAAGAATGGCTATGCTGACCGTGTCGAGAGACGCCATGGACCTTCGCAAACCAGAGCATATACTTGAACTTGCATCCTTATCGTCGCCACAGTTGGACGCCAACCCATTTCTCGCAATAGCGGCAATGTGCCCCGTTTTCCGGCCTCGGCACGCTGCGCGGACGTGTCGCGCCGATGGCGCCGACGCTGCGATTATGGGAATCTGGGAGATATTCGAATAATGTTTGCGCGATGAACTGCCTTGCGATGAGATTTTGACGATGGACCTCAGCGATATCTTCGATCTCCTGCAGGGCGCCGCGCGTTCGATCGGCGCCGAGCTCACCTCGCCCTGGTTCTATCTGCAATTCGGCCTGATGCTGGCCGCCGCCGGGATCGCCTATGCGGTCGACACCGCCATCCGCGCGCGGGTCGACATGACCTCGCTGGCGATGCGCTGGCCACTGCCGTTGAGTCACTTCGCCCGCGTGCTGGTCGCCACCGCCTCCACCGCGACGTTCGCAATAGTGCTGATCGCTGCGCGCGTCATCATGTACCAATCGACCTGGCCGAGCCGCAGCTACATGTTGGTGGTGGCGGCCAAGCTCGCGCTCGCCTGGCTGGTGATCCGGCTCGTAACTTCGGTGATCCGCAACGCCTTCATCGTCAGGCTGGTGTCGCTGTCGGCGTGGATCGTGGCGGCGCTGAGCATTGTCGGCCAGCTTGAGCCGGCCATCGACGTGCTCGAACTCGGTCTCGGTGGTGCTCGGCGGGTTGCGGCTGACACCGCTGCTCGTGATCAAGCTGGGTGCGCTCCTGATCGTGGCGCTGTGGCTCACCAACATTGCCTCTAATTTCGCCGAAAGCCGGATCAGCCGCTCCTCCGACCTGACCCCGTCGATCCAGGTGCTGCTGGTCAAGATGATCCGGATGGGCCTGATGGTCCTGGCGATCACGATCGCGCTCAGCGCCGTCGGCATCAACCTTTCGGCGCTGGCGGTGTTTTCCGGCGCGGTCGGTGTCGGTATCGGCATCGGCCTGCAGAAAATCGTCGCCAATTTCATTTCGGGCATCATCCTTTTGGCGGACAAATCGGTGAAGCCCGGCGATCTCGTCACCATCGGCGACAGCACCGGCCGCATCAGCGCGATGAAGACGCGCTATATCTCGGTCGCCGCCGGCGACGGCCGGGAATTCCTGATCCCGAACGAGGATCTGGTGACGCAGAAGGTCGTCAACTGGACCTACACCGACAAGAACACGCTGGTGAAGGTCAATTTCGGCACCAATTACGACGCCGATCCGCGGCTGGTCTGCAAGCTCGCCATCGAGGTGGCGGCGGCGGCGAAACGCGCCATCAAGGGCAAGCCGCCGAGCTGTCTGCTGACCGAATTCGCCGAGGCTGGCATGAAATTCTCCCTGACCTTCTGGATCGCCGATCCCGACGGCATGGACAATGTGAAGAGCGAGGTGATGCTGGCGCTGTGGGATGCCTTCAAGCGCGAGGACATCCGAGTGCCCTATCCGGTGCGCGAAATCCGTATCCGCGGCGGCGCGCTGCCGGTCGAGACCACGGTCGAGGTTTCGAACTGACGCCCGACGGGCGTTGCGGCCAAAATCAACCCAGGATTCCCGCCGATTCACGGCCGCATTGCCGACCAACCTTGGCTTGCTACTGCCAGCCTCGATCATTAAATTAGGGCCGCAAATCAGCCATTCTCGCCAAGATATGATCCGCCCATGAGCTACATCGAAGCCTCCGACACCTCGCTACGCAAGACCGGGCAGATCAAGCTGCATGGGCCGAGCGGCTTTGCCGGCATGCGCAAGGCCGGCGCGCTGGTCGCCAAATGCCTCGATGAACTGACCGATATCGTCAAGCCGGGGGTGCCGACCTCGCGGATCGACGATTTCGTCCGCGACTTTGCCTTTGGCCATGGCGCCTACCCCGCGACGCTGATGTACCGCGGCTATCGCTATTCGACCTGCACCTCGATCAACCACGTGGTCTGCCATGGCATGCCCGGAGACCGGGTGTTGAAGGAAGGCGACATCGTCAACATCGACGTCACCTTCATCGTCGAGGGCTGGTATGGCGATTCCAGCCGGATGTACGCGGTCGGCCCGATCGCCCGCAAGGCCGAGCGGCTGATCGAGGTGACCTACGAGGCCATGATGCGCGGCATCGCCGCCGTAAAACCCGGCGCCACCACCGGCGACATCGGCTACGCCATTCAAAGCTTCGTCGAGCCGCAGGGCATGAGCGTGGTGCGCGATTTCTGCGGCCATGGTTTGGGCCGCATGTTCCATGACGAGCCGAACATCATCCATATCGGCCGGCCCCGCGAAGGCGTGGTGCTGAAGCCCGGCATGTTCTTCACCATCGAGCCGATGATCAATCTCGGCAAGCCGCATGTGAAGATATTGTCCGACGGCTGGACCGCGGTGACGCGCGACCGTTCGCTGTCGGCGCAATTCGAGCATTCGGTCGGCGTGACCGCGAACGGCGTCGAAATCTTCACGCTGTCGCAACGCCACGGCGAGAAGCCGCCGGTGGTGGGGTAGGTTGTCGTTTTCATTGACGCGCTGTGCTTGCTTCATAGGAGGTCGTCATACCCCGCCACCGGGTCTCGCCTTCGGCGAGCCCGATGACAGGCTCCAGCGGGGTATCCAGTACGCCGCGGCTTTTGGGCTCTTTCACAGGCGCCTCTGGAATGCTGGGTCGGCCGGTCAAGCTGGGCGATGACAGTCGAATTCAATTTTCAAACAACACGTCCGTAGACACAGCTTCGCGATCTCGCCGCGCGTTTTCGCGCGAGTTTTGCTTTTAAGTCCCGCCCCTGAAGATCAGAGGGCGCAGGGAATGCCGGGCGCACGATGCGCCCGCAGCCTTGTGTGCAAAGTGATAAAAGCACACAAGCATAGTCACCACGGTCACACCGGAAACACCCAGCATTCCCCGCGCAATGGTTTTAACGGCTTATACCGAGCTCTCCCCGGTGACCGGGCTCTTTTGCCACCGTCGCCTGCGCTTCTTATCGCAGACTTGACACCAGCGTCGGGGTGTCAGGACCACACGTCTTAGCCGTCCGCGGCCGGTGCTCTCGTCTTAAGCGCCGCCTGCGTCCACCGCATCCCGCGCCCTACGTCCGTGACGATCGCGAAACGCCCCTCAGAGGGAACGGGACCGAATCGCTATATTCCTGTTTCTACCAAACCGTCAAGAGTAATTTCTGAAAATCAGAAATTTATTGCCGGTCGGATTTCTAGCCGTTCCGGCAAATCGCGGTTGCCTGCCACTTTATTTTGCGATTGATCCCGTGACGCGAGAAAGAAAAAGAGAGAGAGACGCCCCACCAGCGGGGCACTACGCGCGTCCCCGGGGGGCCTTTAATTTCATGGCTTTATTCACGTCGGCGCAAAGTCTGAAGAAATCCCGGTACCAGCCTAGAACACGTAAAGGTTGTCTGATAGAAGGCCGCCGGCAGTTTCGCCTGGATATGGACAGGCACATGAGAGGACTGATTGCGCCATGTGGTTCAAGGTTGAGCAGAAGCGCTCGTCGGTTGCTCAAAAATACGTGGTCCGCTGCAGCTCCGAGATTGCAGGTAGCCGGGTGGTTGAAGAGCGATTCGCGAAAGGCGCTGCGGAGGCACGCAAAACCGCCGAGATATTAGCTTCGACGCTGAATGTGACCGCTACAGTCTATGGCACCGATGCTGACGGCGAATTTGTCCATGGGGTCTACGAGGTAGCCGAGGGGGCTGCCGCTGCCAGCAGCCCCCTCATCAAACGACTCTTTGCGGAATCGGCGGCGGCTTCAATGACCCTGAAGGATCAATTACTCGCTGACATCCCGGAAGATACAATTAAAGGCTTTGCCTCAATGTCTGCCGCGCTGGGATACATTGTTGCCCAACACAAGCAGATCAAGCGCTCTGCCACACCCCAAATCGGCTATTCGACGCTGTTTCGCATCTTTTGCGGAGGGAGCGATCCCAGCACGCTCTCGCTGCAGGCTGATGACGCCACGATCGCGATCCTGAGCCGGAAACTGGCAGATTTGCCCGATTGGATGTGGCTCAGCGAACTGCCCGGCATCGGTACTGCCGATCGCAGTGTTGTCATGCCGAGCGTGCGCCCAAATAAGGTAACGCTCAACATTGACGGTGAACTGCAAGTCATCCGACCACGCACGGTTTTCCGCGGCACCGTTCCAGAGAGCGGAGCGCAGTTCATGCTGGTTGTCCAGGCAGGCGAACGTAGGGGATTTGGCAGCACTCTCGACAGCGTTGGCCTGATATATCGCGAACAGGACGAGACAGCAGTTATTTCACTGGTACGCCACTTGCTGCGAGAGTCGAACCCATTCAAGGGGCGGGTGGTTCTGATCAACCGTGACTTGCGTACCGTTCGCTCGCGAATCTCCGATCGCTCCTGGAACGACGTGATTCCGCACGAGCAAGTACGCGCCGAACTTGATTTTATCGCCGCTTCGATCCGTAACCGCGAAATGTTGAAAGCGGAAGGACTAAGCATCAAGCGCGGGCTCTTGTTGTCCGGCCCACCTGGCGACGGGAAGTCGACGGCGATCGAGTGCTTCGTCAACGACATTGCGGGCGAGGCGAGCATCATAATCGTCGAGGCAGTCGAACACATTCGCGCGGTCTACCACCTCGCTCAATCGCTAGCGCCCGCGATCGTGATTCTCGAAGATCTCGATCTCATGACCAAGGCTCGCCAAAACCCATACGCCTACGCCGCAGTCAGCAAGGACGACGTCACAGGCGAATTGCTGCAGGTATTGTCGGGCGGCTCCGACTACGACGACATCGTCACGATCGCCACCACAAACCACCCAGAGGCCATCGACGAAGCGCTGGCAAAAAGGGCCGGACGATTTGATGCGCACATCCGCATGGGCTACCCAAACGACGCCGATAAACAGCGAATTCTGGACCTATATCTCGATCGCTTCGGCGTGAACGACGATTTTACGCGACGCCGCCTGCAGCAGACCTTGAACCGGGACCTTAGCCGTCTGCATCTTGTTCCAGCGCACATCGAGGAATTCGTCAAAGCCGGGATAAAACGCGCCCGGTTGGCACATCGACCACCTGAGTATCTGGACTTTGAGCCGGGCATCGAGGCCACGAAATCGATCGCGACTCCGAAGCCAGCGGCGTCTTGAAAAACTCATTTATTGAACGCCCGGGAAGCCGCAGGCTACGGAATAATTCGTGCCGGGCAATCGATCTTCCGGCACTTCGCGGTTGCAAAACCCGCCCGGCGCGGCATGGTTGGCGCCGATGCCCGTCAAACCCAGCGAACCACAGGATCAACCCGCCGAGACGCCGCATTATCACGGCCATCGGATGCGCCTGCGCGAGCGCTTTCACGGCGCCGGGCCGGATGCCCTCAGCGATTACGAATTGCTGGAGATGGTGCTGTTTACCGCCCAGCCGAGGGGCGACATGAAGCCGCTGGCCAAGACGCTGCTCAAGAAATTCGGCTCGTTCGCCGAGGTCATCAACGCGCCGGCGGCGCGGTTGCGGGAAGTCGATGGCGTCGGCGACAGGACGGTGACCGAACTCAAGCTGATCGCCGCGGCCGCCAGCCGCATCGCCAAGGGCCAGTTGAAGGCGCGCACCTTGCTGTCGTCATGGAACGACGTGATCGATTATTGCCGCACCAGCATGGCGTTCGCCGACAAGGAGCAGTTCCGCATCCTGTTTCTCGACAAGCGCAACCAGCTGATCGCCGACGAGGTGCAGCAGACAGGCACCGTCGACCACACCCCGGTCTATCCGCGCGAGGTGATAAAACGGGCGCTGGAACTATCCGCGACCGCGATCCTGTTGGTGCACAATCATCCCTCCGGCGATCCGACGCCATCGCAGGCCGATATCCAGATGACGAAGGCGATCATCGACATCGCCGGGCCGCTCGGCATCGCCGTGCACGACCACATCATCGTCGGCAAGAAGCGGGCATGCGAGCATGAAGGGGCTTAGGTTGATTTGACCCCGTCCTGAGCGCGGCGCGTAAGTCTTCTACGAAACATCGTCCCAATCTCATCGAACGACTTGCCAGCCCTTTGGCGTCCAGCGGAGCAAAATGTTGGATAGTGGGTTTGGCGCTCGGCCTGTCACGTTTTTGACAAGCGTTCGCAAGGCGTCCACGGCAATTGGGGAGTCGTCACCAATATAGAATAAGGTATCGGTTGCTGGCACAGCAACGATCAATACGCCGCTCTGTGCTTCCGCCAGAGGTGCCCATGACTCGACGAACGCAAGCCGACTTGGTTGATAAAAATCGCCCGCAAGTCGGCCGATCTGCCCTTGGCCGACAGCTTTCGCCACCTCGGTCAGGGGCTTCGTGCTGTTCCGGACATTCGCGACCGCGATCTCGTATACTTGGTTCGTCGTGAGGCCAAGCGCCGCGCTATCCTTTTCAGTGATCATCCGAACCGCGCGCGGCGAATCGAGCACAGGCACCAGGACAAGCCCCTCAACAAGAGGCTTCGCTGGAACGAGCGCGCTGGGCGACAGTTCGCGCTGCGCCTGTCGTATATAATCCGCGGCTCGAACAACGACGCGGATCCCCTTCCTTGTTGGTGGAGCATTTTGATTGCGGCTAGTGTCCGCGGCCGCTTTCACGTAAGTGTCGATCTCTTTGGTGCACCCGGCGTCATTTCTTTTGCAAAACAAGAAGATTCGATCGAGATTGGCTTGCAACGACCCAATAGAGAGTGTGAGAGGCGCCTTGATACGTACCGGAACATCGCCGATCACCGCTCGCATTCGCTCGGCGACATAGGTTGTAAATCCGGTCTCGTCCGTTGGTATGTCTTGCGCGCGCGCCGACATTGCAGCGAGTAAGTGGATGGCGGTGGTGAACGCAACCAGAAAACGATGCATTCGGTTGTTGTATTCTACTTTAACCGCAAGATATAGCCCCGACGCCCTAGTCCGTGAGCTTGCAGCAATGGTCGCCCCAGGAACTCAGTGCGGAATAGCGTGGTGATGGTATTCCTTCGGTGAGATTGTCGAATAGTTCTGTCGTCGCTTCCTGATCGTCCATCATGATGATGTGGGCCGAACGCCATCCAACTACCAACAACAGATACGAAGTCCGCAGGTTACAACGTCCTCAGACGGCACGCAGGTTGGTGCACAACCACCCCTCCGGCGATTCCGTCGCCGTCGCAGGCCGACATCCAGATGACAAAGGCGATCATCGACATCGCCGGCCCGCTCGGCATATCCGTGCACGACCACATCATCGTCGGCAAGAACGGGCATGCGAGCATGAAGGGGATGCGGCTGATCTAGCGCCGTCGCCTGCATTTACCATTTATTAACTCTCCGCTTCGCGCTTCGGCGGATGCGTGAGAGAGTGGCTCATCGGATGAGAGGGGTAGCTCATTCTCGAGTGAGAGGGGATCGATGATAAATCAGCTAGCAGAGCGGGTGAGGGTCGCGGCTCTTTCGATGAGCCTGGGGCACCTGGTCGACAGATGTTTGAACTGGCTCGAGGAACTGAGGGGCGCCATGGCGCTTGTTGAGATCGACAGCTTGGCCCGCAACGAGGTGCGAACCAAGGTGCTGTTCGATTGATCTACCGACCAAAGCGCGATGGAGCGGTCGAACCGCCATCGTGCTTTGGCTTATGATTTGCCGGGTTCGATGGCGCAAGGCCGTTGAAACAGATCAGCACCGACCTATCCGGGCACAAAGGGCCGCCTCAAATGAGGCGGCCCTTTGCTCGTGAGGATCAGCCAGCCACCGAGTTTCAGTTGACCGTGGGCGTGAGCAGCGCGAGCGGCTCGATGATATCGAGGGTCGCTTGGCGCGTTTTCTTCACGCGAAGCGGTATCCACTGCCCGGTATCCGTTTCGCTCGAAAACGCTCTAATTCGGCTTGACGCGGCCGGGTGGAGCGGCGGGTGGCGTGGTGCGGACAAAACTCGGCCGCGCCGCGTGCCGCGCGTAATAGGCGGCGAGATGGCCCGCGGCAGCGAGCGCGTCGGCGCCTTCAGGCGCCAGCCGCACCCGATCGAGAATCGGCAGCAAGTTGATGTCGGCAAAGGTGAGCTGATCGCCGACGAGATGGCCGGTCGCGGCAACCGCGCGATCGAGAATCGCCAACTGCTCGCGCACCGCCGGCATCACGGCGTCGATCGCCTGGCGGTCCGGCTTTCCATCCGGGGTTTTCGGGACGATGTAGGCGTAGAGATAGGTTCGGATCAGGGTGCGATCGATCGCCGTGTTGACCAGCGAGACCCATTGCTCGGTGAGCGCGGCGAGATAGGGATCGGACGGAAACAGCTGCGGGCCCGGAAAGCTGCGGTCCAGATAGGTGGCAATCGCCTTGGATTCGAACAGCTCGACCTCACCATGGCGCAGCACCGGCATCTTGCCGAGGGGATGAATGGCGAGCAGTTCCGGCGCGCCGAGCTGGGTCTCCGTCAGCGTATATTCGATGGCCTTTTCCTCGCAAACCATGCGAACGACGCGGGTATAGGTCGAGCGCGCCGAACCGATGATCTCCGGCTTTTGCAAGGCATCACCCCATTACATTACTTAACCGATTTGTTAAGTAATGGGGTGGCTTCCCGCTGTCAATGGCGGCGGTCGCCTCACGGCGCAGGCCCGCATCGGCTGTCACACCCGGTGCGATTGAATGGCGTACAGTTCGCCATAGATGCAGCGGGACCGGCGCGGCGGATTGGAGTACTTCGACCGCCTGCCGCCCGCCTGATCCATTGGGAGCCGTATCATGAAAAGCAATGCCCGCCCCCTCGCCCTCGTGACCGGCGCCTCCAGCGGCATCGGCGCCGATCTCGCGCGTGAATTGGCCAAAGACGGCCACGATGTCATCCTTTCCGCCCGCCGCGTCGAGCCGATGCAGGCTCTGGCCGGGGAACTCAGGACGCTCGGCGCCATCTCCACCATCATCGCCGCCGATCTCAGCAAGAATGGCGCCGCCGCCGCTCTGGTCCGCGAGATCGAAGCGCGAGGGTTGGCCGTCGACGTGCTGATCAACAATGCCGGCCTCGGCGACAACGGCCGGTTCGACCAATCCGATCCGGTCAGGGTCAGCGAGATGGTGCAGGTCAACGTCGTGGCGCTGACCGAACTCACGCGCCTGCTGCTTCCGCCGATGGTGGCGAGGCACAAAGGCAGGGTGATGCTGCTGGCCTCGACGGCCGGGTTTCAGCCGGGCCCGCAGATGGCGGTATATTGTGCGACCAAAGCCTACGTGCTCAGCTTTGGCGAGGCGATCGCCTATGAGCTGAAGGGCACCGGCGTCAGTGTCACCACGCTGTGCCCGGGCGCCACCGAAACGGAATTTGCCCATGTCGCCCGCGTTGGGGGTTCGGCGCTGTTCAAGGGCGGCCTGGTGCCGGTGATGACTGCAAGCGACGTCGCCCGGATCGGCTATCAGGGTCTCAAGGCCGGCCGCGCCGTGGTCATCACGGGGCTTCTCAACAAGATCATGGCGACTTCCGGCCGGATGTCGCCTTCGCCGGTGAGCCTGCGGATCGCCAATTGGATGATGTCGACGGGGAAGTGAATTTGGTCGGCCAATGAATTCGCCGACCAATGCGTTCAGGTCGGCTTTCCCGATCGCTCCTGTTCCAGGGTCACCGCGACGGCCGCATTCGCCGACAGCCGCACCTTCTGGCCTTCGACATCGGCGACCAGCCCGAGATCGATGAAGTGATGATGGCCCTTGTGATGTCCTTCGCCGCTGTCGGCCCTGGCGAGCCTGATCCTGCCGTTTTCGACGCGATCGACGGTTCCGACGTGAACGCCGTCTGCGCCGATCACTTCCATATGCTGCTTTACGACCGACGCCTTGCGCCGAATGAGTTCATCGCGCTGCCCAGTCAGGAGTTCGAGCTGAGCTTCCTGGTCGGCGATACGTTGCGACGCCCGCTCCTCATCCGCGGCGCCGGAATAGGCGGCGGCCTGCTCCTCCAATTCTCTGAGGTTCTCCCTGATCGCGGCAATGCGTTGCTCGATCTCTGCGAGGCTCAGCGGACTATCAGGCATGGTTTCATCTCCTCGGCGCGCGCCCGTACAATTTCCTCAAAGCACCAATTACTGCCGCAGCATGATCAGCGGATCGGCGGCGTCCGGCACTCGCCGCCATTGCGCGTTGTCGTCGGCTTCGAAACGCCAGACCTCGCCGCCTGCCGACATCAGCAGCAACTCGCCGCGCTCCAGCCGCCACATCGTCGGCGCGAAGGCCGTGACCGCGGGATCGCAGCGCGGCTTGAGAAACACCTGGAAATTGTCGGCCGTCGCCTCGGTGTTGGTCAGCGTCAGGCCGCAGATCGACTGGCCATTGCCGCGAACCATCGCCCAGTCGCCGATCATCTGATCCATCGATTTGGCCAGCGAGCGGGCCGCGGCGAGGTTCTGCAGGATATAGATGCCCTCGCCCTGCCTCAGGCCCTCGAAAATCCCGCTCTCGACTTCGGTGAAGTCGATCACCGGCTGCCCCGCGGCATCCTGCAGCCGCACGATGTCGCCCAGCCCCTTGATGCTCCAGGCGGTGATCTCCCTGGTGAAAGGCAATGCCGCGGCACAGCCGGGCTCGAGTTCAAGCTTGAGGCCTTGCGCCGTGGCATCGCCCTTCAGGGTGACGACGCAGGTCTTGCTGCGCTCGGTGGTCGAGAGCTCCCACTGGCCGATCATTTCTTTCTTCAGGGTCGCGGCATCCTGCGCCGAAGCCGGCGTCCCGCACGCGAGCCAGGCCAGCAGCGCCGCAAGCGCAATACCGGGGCGGCCCGTCATCAGCGGCTCGTCACCGGGGTCTCCGGGACCGGCGTCAGCGGCGGCTTGCCCGCGAACCAGGCTTTCAGATTGTCGACCACCAATTGATCCATGGCATTACGTGTTACCACCGAAGCCGAGCCAATATGTGGCAGCAGCACGACATTCTGCATGGTGCGCAATTCATCCGGCACGTTCGGCTCGTTGGCGAACACGTCGAGCCCCGCGGCCAGAATGGTCCCCGACTTCAGCGCCGCTATCAGCGCCGGCTCGTCGACCACCGAACCGCGCGCCACGTTGATGATGACGCCGCGCGGGCCGAGCGCCTTCATGACATCGGCGTTGATCATTTTCGCCGTCGCCGGACCGCCGGGAATGATGACCACGAGCGTATCGACCGCCTTCGCCATCTCGATCAGGTCGGGATAGTGCTTGTATGACACGCCGTCTGCGGGTTTACGCGAATGATAGACCACGGGAACGCGGGAGGCCTCCAGCCGGCGCGCGATCGCCTGGCCGATCCGGCCCATGCCGACCATCCCGACCTTGCGGTCCCGCAGCGATCCGACGCTCAAGGGAAAATTCTGCGTGGTCCAGAGCCCGGAGCGCAGATAACGATCGGCCTTGATGAATTCGCGCAAGGTCGCGATCAAAAGCCCCATCGTGATATCGGCGACCTCTTCGGTCAGGACGTCGGGTGTATTGGTGACGACGATATTATGCTCGCGCGCGAAATTGGCATCGACGTGGTCGTAGCCGACGCCGAAGGCGGAGACGATTTCGAGCTGCGGAAAACGCGCCAGCGTCTTGCTGTCGCCACGCACCGTATTGTAGGTGATCGCGGCGCCACGGATTTTCGCGGCGACCGCCGGCCTCAGCCGCTCGAGGTCGGCGGTGGTCTCGAAGGCGTGCAGCACGAACTGGTCGGAAAACCCGTTGTCGACGATCGGCTTGCTCGGCCCATAGATCAGCAAATCGATCTTCTCGGAAGAAATATTGCCGCCAGCCATCAGTTGTCCTTTCCAAGCGCACTCTCGTGCCAGCGCCGCAACAGCAGATGCGAGGTTAGCGCCAGCAGCCCATAAATGACAATCCCGGCGGCGGAGAGCAACAGCAATGCCGCGAACATCCGGGGAATGTTGAGACGGTAACCGGATTCGGCGATACGATAGGCAAGACCCGAACCGGCACCGGCGGAGCCCGCCGCGATCTCGGCGACGACCGCGCCGATCAGCGACAGCCCGCCGGCAATCCGCAATCCGCCGAGGATGAACGGCAGCGCGGAAGGCAGTTTGAGATAGCCGAGCGTCTGCATCCGCGATGCGCCGTAAAGCTGGAACAGGCCGGCCAGATTGCGATCCACCGAATTCAGGCCGAGCGTGGTGTTGGACAACACCGGAAAGAATCCGACGATCCAGGCGCAGACGATGACGGCGGTTTGCTGCGGCAGATAAATCAACAGCAGCGGCGCGATCGCGATCACCGGGGTGACCTGCAGGATCACGGCATAGGGGAACAGCGAATATTCCAGCCATTTCGATTGATTGAACAATAGCGCCAGGGCAATGCCGCCGACGGCCGCGGCGACGAAACCTTCCAGCGTGGTGACGAGCGTGGTCAGAAGCGATTGCGACAGCACCGCCCAGTCGCTCACCAGGGTTTTGAAAACCGCCGACGGTCCCGGCAGTACATAGGGCGGAATGTCGTTAAGCCGCACCACGAGCTCCCACAGCGCGACGCCGGTCGCGAGCACGACGATCGGAAGCAGGATCCGGACCAACCGTAACGAGCGGCTGTCCGGCATTGCCTGCTCGGCGGATGGCGGGGTTTGCAAGGCGCTCATGAGGCGGACCGCCCGGGATAGGATGGCGCCAGCGCGTTCGAAACCTCGCGGCAATAGCCGGCATAAGCGGCGGACGTTCGAAACTCCTCCCCGCGCGGCTCAGTGGTGTCGATGCGCAGCTCGGCGCTGAGGCGACCCGGCCGCGACGTCATCACGATCACCCGCTGCGACAGATAGACCGACTCGAATACCGAATGCGTGACGAAGATGACGGTCTTGCGCAGATCGCGCCACAGCGCCAGCAGATCGTTGTTGAGGCGGAAACGGGTGATCTCGTCGAGCGCGGCAAACGGCTCGTCCATCAACAGGATATCCGGATCGGTGACCAGCGCCCGCGCCAGCGAGACCCGCATCTTCATGCCGCCGGATAATTCGCGCGGGAAGGCATCGGCGAATTCGGAAAGCCCGACCTGCGCCAGCGCCTCGGCAACGCGCGCGTCCGCCTCGAGCGTCGGGGCATGCGCCAGTTTCAGCGGCAGCCGGACGTTCTCCCGCACACTGGTCCACGGCATCAAAGTCGGCTCCTGAAACACAAAGCCGATGCGATGGCCCGCGCGCGTTTCGCCGGCGCGACGGGAGACGCCGACGGTGCCGGATGTCGGCACGCTCAGCCCCGCGATCAGGCGCAGCGCCGTCGATTTTCCGCAACCCGACGGCCCGAGCAGGGACACGAATTCGCCCTTGCGCACGTCGAGATCCAGCGGTCCCAGCGCCGCGATGCCGCTGTCATAGACTTTTGTGACCCCGCGCAGGCTGACCGCGAGGCCGGCGGGTCCGGAATCGGTTTCGGACAGGGCTAGGGGCTCGGCCATCGCGCCGCTAGTTCTTCGGCCGCAGGTCGAGGCCGACGCCCCTGTTGACAAAGCGCAGCGTGTAGGCCTTGCGGAAGTCGATGTCGGAGCGAACCACGCCGGCGCGCGTCATCTTGTCGAAGAAGCTGGCGGCGCGCACGTCGGTCATGGCGCCGATACCGTCGCGCAAGGTGTCGCCGGAATCGACGATGCCGTATTCCTTCATCCTGGCCAGCGAGTAGGCCAATAGCTCGTCGGTCATTTCCGGATTGAGCTTCTTGATCAGCGCGTTGGCGGGCGCGTTGTTGCCGTAGAGGTAATTGTACCAGCCGATGATCGAGGCGTCGACGAAACGCTGGACCAGATCGGGCTTCTTGTCGATCAGTTCGCTGCGGGTTTCGATCAGGGTCGAGTAGGTGTTGAAGCCATAATCCGCCAGCAGGATGATGCCCGGCTTGAACTTGGCGGCTTTCTCGACCGCGTAGGGCTCGGAGGTGACGTAGCCCTGCATCGCGCTTTGCTTGTTGGCGATGAAAGGCTGCGGGTTGAACGTGTAAGGTTTGACCTTTTCCTCGCTGAATCCGTATTCCGACTTCAGCCATTGAAAGTAGCTCGATATCCCTTCCTTGGACACGAACAGCGTCAGCGGTTTGAGCTCTTCGAGTTTCGTGACTTTCGATTCCGGATGGGTCAGGAAAACCTGCGGATCCTTCTGGAAGATGGCGGCCACCGTCACCACCGGAACGTTGTTGGCGATCGCATCGAACGACATCAGCGTGTTCGCGGCCATGAAGAAGTCGAGCTTGCCGGCAATCAGCAGCATGCGATTGTTGTCGTTCGGGCCGCCCGGCACGATGGTGACGTCGAGCCCGTAATTGCTGTAGGTGCCGTCGGCCACGGCCTGGAAAAATCCACCGTGCTCGGCCTCGGCGACCCAGTTGGTTCCGAACGAGACCTTGTCCAGCGCGGGCTGGGCGCGCGCGGGCAGGCTCGCCATCATGAGGGCCACAAGACCTATCGTTAACGCTCGCGGCAAAATGGCCGGGTTCATGGTTGGACTCCGTCGATCATTCTGGCCCATGATAGGAGGCTTGGACGCTAGCGGCGTCCTTTCGCATGAATACAAACTACCTTGCAAATCAACCCAAAGAAACATTTCGCCCGATGACTTCCCCGCTTCCGCCCCGCGACTGGACCAATATCCACTGGCCCGACCTTGGCGGGGCCGGCCCGGCGCGCTGGATTGCGGTGCTGCCGCTGGCGGCCACCGAGCAGCACGGGCCGCATTTGCCTGTCGGCACCGACATCATGATCGCGCAGGCCTATCTGGCGCGGGTGCGCGAGCTTCTGCCCGACACGATCCCGGCGACGTTCCTCCCGGTTCAGCCGGTCGGGATTTCCACCGAGCATATCGACTATCCGGGCACGCTGACGCTGCCGACGGATGCTGCGCTGAAGAGCTGGATGGCGCTCGGCGAGAGCGTCGCGCGTGCAGGGGTCAGGAAGCTGGTGATGGTCACGAGTCATGGCGGCAACAGCGCGGCGATGACCCTTGTGGCGCAGGATCTGCGCGCGCGGCACGGTGTTCTCGCCGTCACCACCGGATGGTTCCGTTTTGGCGCGCCGGACGGATTATTTTCAGCGGACGAACTGCGTCATGGCATCCATGGCGGCGCGTGGGAAACATCGATCATGCTGGCGCGCTATCCGCAACATGTGCGCAAGGACAAGATCGTCGATTTCCGCCCCAGCAGTGTCGCGATGGAGAAAGAGTATCGCTGGCTTTCGGCGCATCGGCCGGCGCCGTTCGCGTGGCAGACCCAGGACCTTCATGCAAGCGGTGCCGTCGGCGATGCCGCGGTGGCGTCGGCGGAGAAAGGCGAAATTCTGCTCGATCATGGCGCGCGCGCATTTTGCGAATTACTCGCCGACGTCGACAAATTCGATCCGAAAGCGCTTTCGAACGGTCCGAGGGGCGATCATCCCCCGTCCTAACTATTTGTAATCGCTACATAATCACCATTACCCGGAATTAATAAGCGCGCTTCGAACCGGGTTCGAAGTCGCTTCGTCCAACTGGGCATGCGGACCACAACGGTCCCGCACTCAACCGGATGGAGTTTCTCATGTCGATCAAGACCAAAATTGCCGCTCTCGCGCTCGCCACCCTTGCCGTCACCGGCAGCATCGCCTCCACCACCACCAAGGCAGAAGCCCACGGCCTTGGCTGGGGCATCGGAGCAGGCCTCGTTGGCGCCGCGATCGTCGGCAGTGCCATCGCCGCCGGCAACGACGGTTACTATTATGGCGGCGGCTATGGCTATCGCCGCTGCGGCTGGGTTCGCCAGTTCGACGCCTACGGCAATTTCATCGGCCGCGTCCGTACCTGCGATTACTGATTATCGCCGATGGTCGACTGAATTTAATTGACGCGTTTTCTTCACGCGAACCGGTACCCACCCCGGATCAAGTCCGGGGCAGGCTTTCGCTCGAAAACGCTTTGATCGTGGATCCCGCGTCCGGCACGGGCGCCTCATCCACCCCGTGTCGCACCCGACCCGCCCGGTCGTCCCCCCGGGCGGGTCAACTTTTTGCGGATGATTTCGTCAATCCCGCCGATGTGGGTACGGCCCAATTGACATAGCATAGGGGGGTACCCTATCTAAGAGCCATGGCACATACGATCCGGGAAAAGAAAAAGCTGCTCGCCCGCGTCGGCCGCATCCGCGGCCAGGTCGAGGCGATCGAGCGGGCGTTGACCGAAGAAGCCGAATGCGAGCGCATCATGCATATGATCGCGGGTATTCGCGGCGGCGTCGCCGGCCTGATGGCGGAAGTGGTCGAAGACCACATCCGCACCCATCTGGTCGATCCCGAGAGAAATCCGGGCGCGCTTAACGCCGACGCGGCGGATCAGCTCATCGAAGTGGTCCACACCTACCTGAAGTGAGGGACACCATGACCGGCGCAGGATCGCTTTTTCAATTGCCACCGCACGACCACGTGTTCCTGGGCCAGGACCATGAACGGGCGGAGCGTCGGACCTGGGCGGTGATCATCCTTTGCAGCGTCATGATGGTCGCCGAAATCATCGGCGGCGCGCTGTTCGGCTCGCTGGCGCTGATTGCCGACGGCCTGCACATGTCGACCCATGCCGGCGCGCTGCTGTTGGCCGCGCTCGCCTATACCTATGCCCGCAAATATGCCAACGACCGCAGCTTCACTTTCGGCACCGGCAAGTTCGGCGATCTGGCGGGATATTCCAGCGCCATCGTTCTGGCGATGATCTCGCTGCTGATCGGCTATGAGGCCGTAGAACGCCTGTTCAACCCGGTTGCCATCAGCTTCCGCGAGGCGATCCCGATTGCCATGCTTGGTTTGGTCGTCAATGTCGCCAGCGCCTGGTTGCTGGCCGGCGGGCAACATCACGGCCACAGCCATGGACACGCGCATGGGCATGGCCACGACGAGGAAGCCCGTCGCATCGAATTGGGCGACCGCGTTCTGGAAGTCGAGGTGTTCGAAGACAACGTGCCGCCGCGCTTCCGCGTCAGCGCCAATAAGGGCGTGTTGCCTTCAGCTTCCGACATCACCATCGAGACCACGAGGCCCGACGGCAGCCGCCAGCTATTTTCGTTCGCAGGCCGTGGCGGCTATCTGGAGTCGCGCGACGAGATTCCGGAACCGCATGCTTTCCTGGCCAAGGTTCGCCTGATGCAAGCGGGCCGGCACCATGAGCGCGAACTGGAGTTCGAAGAGCACGACCACGAGGGCGCGCATGGCGCGTTTCACCGCGACAACAATATGCGGGCCGCCGTCGTTCACGTGCTGGCCGATGCCGCCGTATCGGTTCTGGTGATCGCGGGACTGCTGCTGGCGCGCACGTTCGGCTGGCTCTGGATGGACCCGCTGGCCGGCTTGATCGGTGCGCTGGTCATCGCCAACTGGTCGGTCGGGTTATTGCGCGACACCGGCGGCATCCTGCTCGACCGCACGCCGGATCCGCGCATGGCAGAGCGCGTCCGCAGGGTGATCGAGAGCGAGGGAGACCAGGTCACGGACCTGCATCTTTGGCGGCTCGGTCCCGGGCATCTCGGCGCCATCGTCTCGGTCGCAACGTCAGGCTCGCGCGAGGCGGCGCATTACCGGCAGCGGCTGGCCAAATTCGCGGACTTGTCCCATGTCACCGTGGAAGTCCAGCACCCGCGCCCGGCGGATGGCTAGCCCGGGCTGCCCTGAATTCCCTATCGATTCGGTCTCGCAAGGGCCTGTGTTGCACGCCCGTCACAACACGATGCCATTCAACGATGTCTTCCGGCTTCTTAGTTGCAACTGCGAATGATTTGCAATACTGCTCGGGAATGAATGGCCCTATTCCCCGATCTACGCCTTGAACCACATCGGCAATTTCCTTCGGACAGCTTCATTTCTCAGGTGGCAGCGCGCCGGCAAATCAGTGATGACGAAAGAGACCGCCGGAATGCTCGCGCTGGAAAAGCCCGCACGATGAACCGCCACCGCCGATCCTGGGAGATCGCATATTCGCAGGCATGGGCCTGAGCCTGCTCGCGCTCGATGGCGCATGCGATTGCCGCGGACCTGCCGCTCAAGGCACCGGTGCCCGCCGCCGTCTTTAGCTGGACCGGCTTCTACATCGGCGGCCATTTCGGATACGCGGCCGGCAAGACAAACTGGACCGCGACCGAAACCGGGGCTGCAGCCCCGACCCTCAACGGCTCTTTCGATTTGTTCAGCGCCTACGATCCGTTCAAGGGCACCGGGAGCTACTTCGTTGGATTGCAGGCCGGCTACAATTACATGCTGCCTTCGCGGTTCGTGGTCGGATTCGAAGCAGACTTCTCGGCCCCGAATACGATCGCCGGCACCCAGACATTTTCCTCCGCGCTGATCGGACAAGCGAGCTACAACGACACGGTCCTGCAATTCGGCACAGCAAGAGGCCGTGTCGGCTATGCCTTCGACCATTGGCTGCTCTATGGGACCGGCGGCGTCGCCTGGACCTACGACAAGCTGACGCGGACCCAACTCGCGGGAATGCCAGCCGGAGGAAGCGCCGCGGTCGGAACAACCGAAGCGGCGTTGCTGTGGCGATGGGGCTGGGCCGCGGGCGCCGGAGTCGAAGTCCCGATTGCGCCGAATTGGAGCGCCAAGCTCGAATATCTGGCGGCCGAATTCGGCGGCAGAGATAGAATTTTTCCGGCAGCAGCGCAGTCGTTCAACTCCGATCTGACGCTGCAGAGCATCCGCTTCGGCGTGAACTACCAGCTTGGCGCTGAATTGCCGAACCGTGAGGTTTTCACCAAGGGAGTCCCCGCGCTGGATTCCGGCAATTTCAGTGTGCATGGACAGACGACGCTGGTAAGTCAATATGCCCTTCCGTTTCGTGCCCCGTATAGCGGCCAGAACAGTCTCGCCTCGAATTCCGGCCGGGAGACGTTCGACATCGACCTGTATTTGGGTTTTCGTCCGTGGCAGGGCGCGGAGATCTGGGTTAACCCGGAGATTGATCAAGGTTTCGGTCTCAGCGGCACGTTTGGTGTCGCCGGATTTCCCAGCGCAGAAGCCTACAAGGTCGGGGCGGCCTATCCCTACGCACGCGTGCCGCGCGCATTCCTGCGCCAGACGATCGACCTCGGCGGCGAGGTCCAGAAGGTCGACGCGGGCATCAATCAGTTTGCCGGCTCCCAGACAACCGACCGGCTGGTGATCACGGTAGGTAAATTCAGCGTCGTCGATATCTTCGATTCCAACAAGTATGCGCATGATCCGCGCGGCGACTTTTTGAATTGGACCCTGGTCAATACCGGAGCGTTCGACTATGCAGCCGACGCCTGGGCTTTCACCTATGGCGCGGCCGTCGAATGGTACACCGGCCAATGGACGTTTCGCGCGGGCATCTTTGACGGCCCGGTTGTTCCGAACAGCACTGATCTGGACCCGGCCTTCGGTCAATTTCAGATGGTGGGTGAAATCGAACGTCGCTACGAGCTTTGGGGTCAACCCGGCAAGCTCGCGGTGACCGGTTATCTGACGCGTGCGCGAATGGGAAACTTTGCCGACGCCGTACAAGTCGCTGCCGTCACCGGCAGTGCTGCGGACATTTCGGCGGTGCGAACCTACACCAGCAAACCTGGAATTGCCGCCAATATGGAGCAGCAGATTTTGCCTGGGGTCGGCCTGTTTGCGCGCGCGGGATATACCCCCGGCAAGCTGGAAGCCTATGCATTTACCGATGCCGACGCGACTTTATCGGGTGGCGCCTCGCTGTCCGGAAAGCTCTGGGGCCGGCCCGATGACACCCTGGGGCTCGCCGGAATTCTCAACACCATATCGAACGTGCACCAGGCTTATTTCGCTGCCGGCGGATACAGCGCCTTGATAGGAGACGGGATGCTGCCGCATCCGGGATCCGAGAAAATCATGGAAGTCTATTACAGTCTCCCGATCTTTTCCTGGCAACTGACCTTCGACTACCAATTCATCGCCAATCCAGCCTACAATCGAGACCGAGGGCCCGTATCGGTGGTCGCGACGCGACTACACGCGCAATTTTGAAGCGGGCGCAGCCTATGGTCCTCGACGGGCAATATTCCAAGGCTTGCAAACAGTGGGCCTGCGCCCTGGCTATCTTGTCCTCCTTCGCAACCATCAACGCGCCAATAGCCGCACATGCCGGCGAATGCCCGACCTCCGCGTCAGAGATCGCTACCGATCGTCCCGATGTGACAAACTCGAGTCTCGTCGTTCCGGCTGGCAGCCTGCAGAGTGAAAATGGAATCAATACAACGGGGCGAGGGCTTGAAAAAACATTCGACGGGACCAACAGCAGGCTAAGGCTGGGCATCGCGCCGTGCCTGGAGATTCTGGTCGATCTGCCAAATTATGTTGGCAAGCTAAGGGGCGACACAGAAAGCGGCTTCGCCAACGTGGTGCCCGCCGTCAAGTGGCAGTTCGGTTTCCTTCCAGAGCAATGGAATTTGTCGGTGACGGCCGGAGCCGGACTACCGACCGGTTCTTCCAAAATAACAGGCCGAGGCCTTCAGCCCTATCTGCAATTTCCATGGTCGCATGAACTCGGCGGCGGCTGGGGGACCAGTGGCATGGTGACAACTTTCTTCTTTCCTTCCGACCCCTCAAACAGGCAGACGACGGAGGCAACCTTCGTGCTCGAAAAGAAAGTAACCGAGCGAGCGGCGCTATTTGTCGAGTACGTTGGCGACTATCCGGCGCGTGGCAGCAGCATCAACCTCGTCAACGCGGGCGGGGAGTATCTGCTGACAAAAACTCAGCAAATCGATTTCCATATCGCCTTCGGCCTTAACCGAAACTCGCCCAGCTACATCGTTGGTATCGGATACTCTTTCAAACTCGACGGCCTGTTTGGTACATCGGCGCTGCGATAGATCCATTCCGATTCACTTGCTGCTCAATTCTCCTGCGTCTGGACTAGCTCCATCGTCGTCCCGGCGCATAGAGCCGTGCCAGACCTCATCCCGCCGCCGAGAACGAGTCCGCCCGCGCCATCGCCCAAGCTTCGCGGAAGCGCGGGTCGCTGGTGCCGTCGATCAACTCGCCGGGGCGCAGCGACGGATAGAGTTTTGCGAACGACCGCACCTCGGTGGTGGCGATACGCTGCGAGAAATGGATCGGCCGCAATGCTTGCGGATGTTCCAACCCCGCGGCGTTGAGAAGTTCGGCCAGCGCATGCAGCGTGGCGTGATGATAATTGTAAACCCGCTCCACCTTGTGCGGCACCACCAGCGCGCGGGCGCGGGTGGGATCCTGCGTGGTCACGCCGGTCGGGCAGCGATCGGTGTGGCAGGAGAGTGACTGGATGCAGCCCAGCGCAAACATGAATCCGCGCGCCGAATTGCACCAGTCGGCGCCGATCGCCATGGCGCGGGCCATGTCGAAGGCGGTCGCGATCTTTCCGGAGGCGCCGATCCGGATGCGGTCGCGCGCATTGATGCCAATAAGTGCGTTGTGGACGAAATTGACGCCCTCGCGCATCGGCATGCCCAGATGGTCCATGAATTCCAGCGGCGCAGCGCCGGTGCCGCCTTCATTGCCGTCGACCACGATGAAGTCCGGATAGATGCCGGTCTGCAGCATCGCCTTGCAGATCGCCAGAAATTCCCAGGGGTGGCCGATGCAAAGCTTGAACCCGGCGGGCTTGCCGCCGGACAGCCGCCGCATCTCGCCGATGAAGGCCATCATCTCCAGCGGCGTCGAAAACGCCCGGTGGGTGGCCGGCGAGATGCAATCCTCGCCCATGGCAACGCCTCTGATCCTGGATATTTCCTGAGAAACCTTCGCCGCCGGCAGCACCCCGCCGTGACCGGGCTTGGCACCCTGGCTGACCTTGAGTTCGACCATCTTGATCTGAGGGTCGCAAGCGACGCGGGCGAACTCCTCCGGATTGAACGAGCCGTCGCGGTTGCGGCAGCCGAAATATCCGGAACCAACCTCCCAGATGATGTCGCCGCCGTTCTCGCGGTGATAGGGACTGACGCCGCCCTCGCCGGTGTCATGCGCGAAGCCGCCCTTCTTGGCGCCGGCGTTGAGCGCGCGCACCGCGTTGGGACTGAGCGCGCCAAAGCTCATCGCCGAGATATTGAAGACCGATGCCGAATAGGGCTTGGCGCAATCCGGACCGCCGATCACGACGCGGAAATTTTCGTCGGCATGACTTTTCGGCGCCACCGAATGGTGCATCCATTCATAGCCGTCGCGATAGACATCCTCCTGGGTGCCGAACGGCCGCTTGTCGAGCACCATCTTGGCGCGCTGATAGATCACCGCGCGGGTGTCGCGCGAAAACGGCATGCCATCCTTCTCGCTCTCGAAGAAATATTGCCGCATCTCCGGCCTGATCTCTTCGAGCAGGAAGCGCAGATGCGCCGAGATCGGGTAGTTGCGCAACACCGCGTGATTTTGCTGCAGCAGATCGCGGACGCCGAGCGCGGTCAGCCCGCCGAAGATCAGGATCGGGATCAGGACCAGATCGAACCCCTTGCGGTCCACGATCCCGAAGCCGATCAGCAAGCCCGTGACGACGCCGCAAATCGTGAGCACGATGAAGCGTGGCGAGAACGGAAGCATCAGCGTTTCCATGGGACCCCTTCAGACAGATGTTGCCGTCTTATTGTTTTTCAGCCGCAGCCTAATCCAATTATCAGAACAATGCCGTACACGATATCTCGGACACCGGTCATGGATGTGACAGCCGTCAGGCTAGCCAATCCGCCGGGACCGAATCAATCCGTGACGGCATATTTCGCCCAGCATGCGCCTTTTGCAATGCAGCGTGGCCTGACCGATTCGAACAGTCAGACCCTCATGGTGAGGACGGATGACGCGGCACGCCTCTCAATGGGTATGCGGGCGCATCTCGTGGGGGATGCCGCTTTGCTCCAGGCCATTTTGCGCCAGCCATGCATCGGTCGACTGGATGGCGCGTTCGATATGATCCGATGTGCGCGAGAAGTCGTAAGGCGATCCCACCAGCGGGCACAATGGCGGCACCACGAAATATTCGATCGCGGGGTCAAGCCCTTCCAGTTCGCTCACCAATTGCCGTGCGATCAGAAGCGTCAGCGCATGCAGCGCATTGGCGACCGCGCCGGCCGGCGGCATGTGGCTCGCGCAGGCGTAGCCCGTCGGCAGGATGATCAGGCGCTGCGCCCCCTTGGCGACCGCGACCCTGACCGGCGTGTTGGAGGAGATCGCGCCGTCGGCCAGATAGAGGTCCTTGTAGCGAACCGGCGCGAAGGCGCCGGGAATCGCGGTAGAGGCAATGATCGCTTCCGCGGTCGACCCCTCCGACAACACGATGCTGTCGCCCGAAATGATATCGGTGGTGACGATATGAACCGGAAGCGCGGCGTCCTCCAGTTTCCGATAGGGAATATGGTCGTCGATCAGTTTGCGAATGCCGTCATGCGGAATCAAGAAGTCCCGCCGCCAGATGAATCCCATCAGCGTGCGCCACGTCACCGGAAATACGTCACGCCGCTGCAATCCGCGCCAGATGGATTCAAGCTGCAGCACGCCCCTCAGCGTGGGATCGCCGGCATAATGGGCCCCGTTCAGGGCGCCGACGCTGGAGCCGACCACCATGTCCGCCGAAATTCCATGCGCGGCGAGCGAATGCATCATGCCCACCTGAATGGCGCCAAAGCTGCCTCCGCCTGCGAAGACGAAGGCCGTCCTGGCCGGGCCGGCATGATCAGACACGGACAAGGTTCCGTTCGCTCCCTCTTTCGGCGCGTTGGCGCAAAGCCACGCGGCGTTCAGGGGCGTTTATAGCAGCGGGAGAGCGCGGCGCGCCATCAACATTGGTTGTGGGGAGGCTCTGTTTGCCCCGTATGCTACGCGTGCGTTGCGCAGCTCTCCCTGTCGTCGTCCCCTAGAAAGCGGGGACCCATAACCACCGACGTTTGTTGTCGCGCTGGGCGGCGGCCCCAGCTTTGGCAAACACATCCGCCGGTGGTTATGGGTCCCGGATCGCGCTCGCAGAGCCTGTCATCGGGCGGCGCTTTGCGCCGACCAGTTGGCTCGCCTGTCCGGTACGACAGGAACTCACCGCTCCACGAACGCCTTCTCGATGACAAAATGGCCGGGCTCGCTGTTGCTGCCCTCGGCAAAGCCGCGCGCCTCGAACATCTCGCGCAGTTCCTCCAGCATGGCCGGGCTGCCGCACATCATGATGCGGTCGCTGCCGATATCGAGCGGCGGCTGACCGATATCGTTGAACAGTTGTTCCGATGTGATCAGGTCGGTGATGCGGCCGCGGTTGCGGAACGGCTCGCGGGTGACAGTCGGATAGTACAGAAGTTTTTCCGCCAGCAGCGGTCCAAAAAGTTCGTCGTCGCGCAACTTCGCCACCAGCGCTTCGCCGTAAGCCAGTTCCGAGACCTGCCGGCAGCCGTGAACGAGCACGATGGTTTCGAACCGCTCATAGACTTCGGGATCCTTGATCAGGCTCGCGAACGGCGCGAGGCCCGTTCCGGTCGACAGCAGCAGCAGACGCTCCCCCGGGATCAGATTGTCGGCAACCAGCGTGCCGGTCGCCTTGCGCCCGACCAGGATGGTATCGCCCTCCCTGATCTTTTGCAGCTTCGAGGTCAGCGGCCCGTCGGCGACCTTGATCGAGAAGAATTCGAGCTCCTCTTCATGATTGGCGCTCGCCATGCTGTAGGCGCGCATCAGCGGACGGCCGTCGACCTCCAGCCCGATCATCGCGAACTGGCCGTTTTGAAATCGAAAGCCGGAATTGCGGGTGGCGGTGAAGCTGAAAAGCGTATCGGTCCAGTGCCGGACAGAAAGAACTTTCTCTCTATGGAATGCGCTCATGTGTTTTGGTTTTTCCGATTGCCTTGCCGTAGAACGAACGAGTTGTCTGGCCTCAAGTGAGGCCGAAAACCCCTGCGGCGATTGATGATTTAGCGTTTCACCTACGCCAAAACAGGAGATAGTCAACCGGCCCTGACGCGCAATTGAGCTGTCGAAAACGCAATCGATTTATTTTTGCAAAAATGGTTCGTCGCGCCTTCATCCTACCGCGCGAACGCGCAATTTACTTACCGAAATCAGCATCGATCCGGCAGTTAATTGCCGCACGCGATTGAAAATTCGTTAAAAGCAAAGCGATCAAATCGGAATGGTAGATCGCCGGATATTGCATGCGAGACTTGCGGAAATTTCGAGCGGGAAAGCCGGGCTACTATCCGGACCAATCGATCTACGCGGAATATGCCTGTTCCGAATTTGGCCTCGTCTTCAGCGATCTCGACGGCGGAACGGGGCTTCTGTTCAGCGTCAGTTCGAAGACCAAAAGCGTTCATTTCGGCGCCGGGCGATGTTCATGGTATCCGCAAAATGCCGCCACCGCCGCAACGCTGGCAACGGACAAATATTTTGCCAATCGGATTCTGGAGGCTGCGGGCGTTCCCACATTGGGCGGCGAGTATTTCTTCCTGAATGACCGGCATCGTGCCCATCGCCCCGCCGGGCACGAACGCGAAGACGCCCTCGCCCATTTGAGGGCGCTTGGCGGAACGGCCTTCGTCAAGCCGCTATCGGGATCGCGCGGCGACTTCGCGCAGATCGTTCATGGCGAAGCATCGCTGCTTCGATATCTCCATGAGGTTTCGCAATACTACGATTCGATATTGATCCAGCCGCTGTTCTCCGGCCTCGAATACCGGATCTTCCTGCTTGATGACGAAGTCCTCTATGCGGCGCGGAAATATCCGCCCTTTGTGCTTGGCGATGGCATCAGCTCCGTCCGCGATCTGCTCGCCGCGCACAATGAAGCGCTGCGATCGCGCGGGCTATCACCGGCCGCGCTGGACCGCGATGCGGCGCTTGACGCCGTGCTGAAGAAGGGCGAACGCGCCGAGATTCCCGGACGGATGAATCTGAGCGCGGGAGGAACGATGGTCCTTGAGAATCCTGGTTCCGAAGCTGTACCCGCGCTGGCGAAGAAGGCTGCCCGTGCGCTCGGGCTTCGCGTCGCCGCCGTGGACCTGTTTGCCGATATCGATGGAGAGGTGGCAGCGATTCGGGTGATCGAGGTCAACGCCAACCCGTCGATCCGGCTATTGGAAGAATCCAACCGGAGCGACCTGATCCTGAAAATCTGGCACCACGCCTTTTCGGCGATGGGACTGCTTTAGTGTTCGATCTTCCAAAATACGGCGACGGCGTTTGCCTGGCGCGGCTGGCGGAATTGCTCGATTTCCTTGCGGTCGATCGGGCGAGGCTTTCGCGCATCTCGGTCGTGGTGACCGGCTCCAACGGCAAAGGCTCCACCGCGGCATTCTGTGCCGGTATCGGCCGCGCCTATGGCCTGCGAACCGGATTGTTCACCTCGCCGCATCTCTATCGCGTCAACGAGCGGTTTCGGGTCGACGGCGCCGAGATCGGCGATGGCGATCTGGCGCGGCTGGTGCCACCGATCGAGGCTGCCATTGCCGAAGTCTCGCAGCGCAGAGGCGAAAAATTCGGCGCGTTCGAGGCCATGTTCGCGCTGGCGTGCCTGCATTTTCAGGAACGGAATTGCGAGTTCGCCGTGTTCGAAGCCGGCATCGGCGGCCGCTACGATCCGGCGCGGCTGGTCGGCGCACCCGCAGCTGGCGTGACCTCGGTCGATTACGAGCATGTCGAACTGCTCGGCCACTCGCTGGAACTGATCGCTTCCGACAAGAGCGATGCCTGCGCGTCCGGCGGCACCATCATCTATGGTGAGAATTGCCGAAACTTGCGGCCGCATCTGATCGAATATAATCGCTATCGCGGGGTCACCTCCCTGTTCGTCCGCGACGAAATCGCCATCGGCGGCGAATTCGCCTCGGCGTCGGGGCAGCGCTTCGATTTCAAGTTCGGGGAGCACAAATTTCGCTCGCTTGAAATGAACCTGCTCGGCACGTTTCAATTCAACAACGCCGCCATTGCCATCGCGCTGTTTTTGCTCTGGCTGGGACGGGAGCGGCCCGAAGAGGCCCCCGACAAAATCGAAGCCGCCGCAAGATCGGGCCTGCTTGAAACACGCTGGCCCGGCCGTCTCGAAATCATCAGCCAGGACCCGCTCACCATTGTCGACGTCGGCCATACCCCCGACGGCATCCGTCAATCGCTCGCCAGCCTCACGGCGATTTATGGCGCGCAGGGATGGATCCTCGTGGTTGGCGTCTCCTTCGACAAGAACGCCAGTGAGATCGTCGGCGCGCTGGCGCCGTCGTTCGATACGATCATCTGCACGGCCGCGCATCACAAGGGCGCGGATGCGGCGAGCATCGCCGCCGCGGCACGTCACGCCAATCCGCAAGCGGCGGTTCAGGTCGCGGCCACCATCGAGGAGGCCGTCGGGATCAGCCAAAGGCTCGCCGCGTCCGGGAGACGAAAAATATATGTCGCCGGCGGATTATTCTCCGCAATCGAATACACCACCGTCGCGCGCGGCGGCCGCGCGCGGGACTTAAGGTTCTTCTGACGGCGCAAATCCGCCGTTAAAGGGTTTCCGTCGTACCCCGCCATCGGATCTCGCCTTCGGCGAGCCCGACGACAGGCTCCAGCGGGGTATCCAGTACGCCGTGGCTTCTCGGTTCTATCAATGCCGTCTCTGGAATACTGGATCGTCCGCTTTCGCGGACGATGACACCCGGTGCGCCCGGCACAATGGGCCTGCGCTCGGGCCGGCGAAGCCGGACCCGAGTGCCGAGCATGACGAATTCGAAAAGAGCGCGCTCTAGTTGCTCGTCCCCTCGGTGTCGTTGAGCGCCTTGAAGGCTTCCTCGAGCTGCGGCGAGATCGCGACGTTGAGTTTTTCGCCGGTCGGCAGGCGCGCGACGAACCACTTGTTGTAGAGCGGAATCAGGTCGCGGTTGGAGCCGAGCTTGCGGAAGGTGCGCTCCACCACCGCGGTCAGTTGCGGTTCGCCCTTGCGAAACATGATGCCGTAGGGATCGTAGGACAGATATTCGCCGGTGACGCGGAACTTGTCCTGCGCCTTGTGCCGCGCGATCAGGCCGTAGAGCAGGATGTCGTCGGTCGCGAACGCGTCGGCCTTGCCGTCCACCAGCATCTGGTAGGACTGCTCGTGGTCGGGAGATGCGACGATGTTGAGGCCGAGCGCGAACTTCTTGTCGACATTATGCATCGCCTGCTCGTTGGTGGTGCCCTTGGTCACCACCACGGTCTTGCCCTTCAGGTCCGTTGCCGCCGAGATAAGCGAGGCCTTCGGCACCATCAATTTGGTGCCGGCCACGAACATCAGCGGCGAGAACGCCACCTGTTTGGCGCGTTCGGCATTGGCGGTGGTCGATCCGCATTCGAGGTCGATCTTGTTCTGCACCACCGCTGCAATGCGGTCATCGGAGGTGACCTTGACGTAGTCGATCTTCAAATTGGCGTCGTCGACCTCGACGCCGATCTCGTCGACGATGGCTTCGCAGAGCTCCAGGCTGTAGCCGATCGGCCGGTTGGCCTGATCGAGAAACGAGAACGGCGGCGAACTCTCGCGATAGCCAAGCCGCACCACATGGGTGTTCTTGATAGTGGCAAGCGTCGGGCTGAGCCCTTCGCCGCCGGTCTGGGCGGTTGCTGCCGTTGTCAGCAGACACGCTGCCAACAACAGGCCACAGGCTCCGAACGGTCGCCCCAGGGTTTGGCGCATGAATTCGCTCCCATCAATGGCCGGCCATCGCGGGAATCTCGCCGGGGATCATGTCCGGCGGCACCACGTCGTCGGGGCCGAGCGCGTGCTCGGGCGCGAGTTCACCCTCCCACTTCGCCACCACGGCTGTCGCGAGCGAGTTGCCGATCACATTGGTGGCGCTGCGTCCCATGTCGAGGAAGGTGTCGATGCCCATGATCATCAACAGGCCCGCCTCGGGAATGCCGAACTGGCTCAGGGTCGAGGCGATCACCACCAGCGACGCGCGCGGAACGCCGGCGACGCCTTTCGAGGTGATCATCAAAGTCGCGAGCATCGCAAGCTGGGTGCCGAGCGACATCTCGATCTTGTAGGTCTGCGCGATGAAGATGCTGGCAAAGGTGCAGTACATCATGGTGCCGTCGAGGTTGAAGGAATAGCCGAGCGGCAGCACGAAGCTCGAGATCCGCGACGAGGCCCCGAACCGGTTGAGGCCCTCGAGCGTCTTGGGATAGGCGGCTTCGGAACTTGCGGTCGAGAACGCGATCATCAGCGGCTCGCGGATCAGCCGCAGCAGATGGCTGTATCTGGGCCCGATGACGATAAAGCCGACGACGACCAGGATGCCCCACAGGATCATCAGCGACAGATAGAAGCCGCCCATGAAGACGACCAGCTTCCACAGCACCAAAAGGCCGTTCTTCGACACCGTCGCCATGATCGCCGCCCACACCGCGATCGGCGCAAACAGCATGACGTAGCCGGTGACCTTCAGCATGATGTGGCCGAGATCATCGATCACCGAAAGTATCTGCTTGGAGCGCTCCGGCATCGCGCCGAGTGCGACCGAGAAGAACACCGCGAACACCACGATCTGCAGGATCTCGTTCTGCGCCATCGCGTCCGCGATCGAGGTCGGTATCAAATGGGTCAGGAATTTCTCGATCGAGAAAGCCGACACCGGCAATCCCGTCGATTGCGCCTTGTCCGGCAGGGTGCCCGGGAAATTGGCGCCAGGTTGCAGCAGATTGACCATTACGAGGCCAAGCAGCAGCGAGACGAACGAGGCGCTGACGAACCAGCCCATGGTTTTCGCGAAAATCCGTCCCAGCTTGGAGCCGCTTCCCATATGGGCGATGCCGCCGACCAGCGTCGCGAACACCAGCGGCGCAATGATCATCTTGATCAGGCGCAGGAACAGCATGGCGATCAGGTTCACGGCCGATGCGATATCCGCCCTTGTGTCGGGAAGATAGTTGAAAACCAGCGACCCCATCACAATGCCGAGCGCCATCGCGATCAGGATGTATTGCGTAAACCTGTTGGACATCTGCTTACCCCCGTAAGTTCCGGCGGAGCCGAGTTTGGCAGATTTCGGGACCGACGCAACACGCTTCAAACCTTGTCCCGTTTGCCACAATGTTCCCGTTGTGGAATGAGCGCCCGCCGACTAGCGTCATGCGCAACGCACGATCTGTGCAGTTGCGCGTTTCCTGCGCGTCGACTGCATCAAGAACAGTCATGTTGGGGAGACAATGCCATGAGCGACAACATCAATCGCCAGATCCTGCTGGTGGAGAAGCCGGCCGGCAAACTTGGGCCGGAGCATTTCAAGCTGTCCAAGGCGGCGATCCCCGAACCGAAGGACGGCGAGGCGCTGCTGCGGGTGCGCTATATCTCGCTGGATGCCGCCAACCGGGCCTGGATGCACGGCGCGACCTATCGAGCGGCGGTCGAGGCCAACACCGTGATGGCCGGCGGCGGCATCGCCGAAGTCGTGTCGTCGAAAGCCCCTGGCCTGGCGCCGGGCGACATCGTGTTCGGCGACACCGGCTGGCAGGATTACGCGGCTGTGCCCGCAAAGCATCTGACCAAAATGCCGAAGGTCGAGCCGATGACGCATCTGTTGAGCGTCTACGGCATCGCCGGGCTGACCGCCTATTTCGGGCTGCTTGACGTCGGCAAGCCGAAGGCCGGCGAGACCGTGGTGGTCTCGGCCGCGGCCGGATCGGTCGGATCGATCGTCGGCCAGATCGCGAAGATAAAAGGCTGCCGCGTGGTCGGCATCGCCGGCGGCAAGGACAAGTGCAACTGGCTGACATCGGAACTCGGCTTCGATGCCGCGGTCGATTACAAGGACGGCGCGGTATTCAAGGCGCTGCGGGCCGCGGCGCCCAAGGGCATCGACGTCTACTTCGACAATGTCGGCGGCGATATTCTCGAAGCTTGCCTGGCGCAAATGAACAATCGCGGCCGCATCGCCTGCTGCGGCGCGATCTCGCAATATGACGGCGTGCCGTCGGCGCACGGGCCGCACGGCGTGCCCGGCCTGATCGTGGTGAAACGCCTGATCATGCAGGGCTTCATCGTGATGGATTTCATGGATCAGCGCGACGAAGCCTTGAGCGACCTGCAATCCTGGGTCGCTTCCGGCAAGCTGAAAGTCCAGGAAGACGTCATCAATGGTCTGGAAAACACGCCGAAGGCGCTGATCGGACTATTGGCCGGCGAGAACCGCGGCAAACGGATGATCAGGGTGTGAGGCCTGGAAATCGAGGCGGGCTGACGTTTTCAACACCGAACCGGACCGTCCGAGATTGCCCGGCACGCGTGCGCGTGTCAGCTAAGGCCCGCGGCGTAGCGCCGGTTGGCTTCCTCGAAGACCTCGCGGGCGCGGTTGCCGTCGAAACGGTGCTCGGACAGCGTATCCGGGTCCCATTCGCTGCGGTGGGCAGCGAAGAAATCGCCGCCGTAGACATGGATCGCGGCGGTGAACTTGGACGTCGGATTGGTGACCGAGTGGATGATGTCATCGCCAAGTGGCTGGGCATCCCCGACGGCGATAGAGCGTGCGCCGGCCGCCTCGAGCTGGTTCTCGCCTGCCTCAGCTATTCGGCGCCAGAAGATGTTGTCCTCGCGCCCGCCATACACGCCAATCACCGCCCACATGTGGTGATTGTGCGGCATGACCATCATTCGCGGCGCCCAGACCACGTTGAGGATGCTCAAGTCCGGCGAGCGGTAGATCTCCCTGATACCCGCGCGGTCCGGCTCGCCCACCGATCTGAGCAGGCCGGCCTGGTCGGATACTGCCCGTTTGACGACCTCGCAGATGGTCTTTGATGAACGGTCCGCGGCACGTGCGGCGCGGCAATCGGCGGTAAATCGATCAAAATCGAACATCGCATACGCCCCCGGCGGTTGGCATTCCACGCGTTCAACTACCGCAATTAATTTAAGCTCGGTTTGGCTTGATTGTCCAATGCATTGATGGTCATTCTGTTCATGTGGTTTTTGCATGAGTAAATGAGTGCGATGAACCTTCGACAACTGCAAACCTTGATCACCATCGCCGACGCCGGCGGATTCGCCAGCGCCGCAGGGAGGCTGCATTTGAGCCAGCCGGCGGCCTCGCGCCAGATTCAGGGGCTGGAGGCCGAGCTTGGCGTACTGCTGTTCGACCGCATCGGCCGTCGCCTTCAACTCACCTCGGAGGGCGAGGACATCGTGCGCCGCGCGCGCCGTCTGTTGCAGGAAGCGGACTCACTGCGCGACCGCGCCGACGCGCTCAGGGGCGGGCTGACCGGGACGCTGCGGGTAGGAGCCAGCCCGCAGAGTATCGAGACCGTGCTGGCGCCCTTCGTCGCCCGCTTCCGCGGCAAGCATCCCGGCATCGAGGTGCGCTTCGTCGAAGATGGAGGAGCCCGCATCAGCGACCGCCTCGCTCAGGGCGACGTGCAGATCGTGCTTACCAGCGCCGGCAACGAGCTGTTCTTCAGCCGCCTGCTCTATCCGATTTACGCTTTGGCCGTGGTCGCGCCATCGCATCCGCTCGGGCGGCGCGGCTCTGTCGATGTTGGTGAGCTTGCGGATGAACCTTTGCTGCTCCTGCAGCGCGGGTTCGGCTCGCGCGGCTGGTTCGACGCCGCTTGTCACAATGCGGATGTCAGACCGCCAATCGTTCTGGAAAGCGCCGCCCCGCATACCCTGATGGCGCTCGCAGCCAATGGCGAAGGTGTGGCGATTGTGCCGTCGAATGTCAGCATTCCGCGCAAGGGCGTCAAGGCAATGTCCGTTACCTATCGCGGTACGCCCATCGGGCGCTGGGTTTTGGTCGCCTGGGACAGCCGACGGTTCTTTCCATCCTTCGCCCAGCATTTCGTCAACGAGCTGGTCACCCATGTGCACCGCGATTATCCGAACCGCGAACTGACGAAGCGCATGCCGCCGTTGCGGCGGCCGAAGTTGTCCGAATGATCCGCCAGTAGCTAAGGCGAATAAAGCAGCGCGATGTCCGCTTTTGGACTTTTCGGACTTGAAGCGATGCCGGCTTAAGTCCGTAATGCGCAAAGCGTAAACTCGCCAACCGCACCGCCAGATGGCCCAACTCACCCCGGCGCCGCCGGCATGCCTGCACGCCGGCGGCCCGCGCACTACCTGATCAATCCCGCCAGCCGCGGCAAGGTCAGGCTGATTTCGGGGATGCAGATGATCAGGAGCAGTCCGGCGAACAGCGCCAGCATGTACGGCAGATAGGTGCGGAAGTGCTGGGCGACGCTCAGATCGGCGAAGCGCAGCGCCATCAACAGCCCGACCCCCATCGGCGGCAGGAACAGGCCGATGCCGACGGCCGCGGTCTGCACGATGTTGAAGTGGATCGGGTCGATGCCCATCGCTTCCGAGATCGGAAACACCACGGGGATCAGCACGACCGCGGCGGGCAGGCCCTCCAGCAGCATGCCGAACAGGCACGTCAGGACCGCGGTTCCGATCAGAAACAGCCACGGGTGAGCTTTCAGCGGCCCGAGCAGTTCGCCAAGCAGTTGCGGCACGCCGCTCACGCCCATCAGATATTGATAGACCGAGGCGACCGCGAGCAGGAACACCACCGCCGCGGTGAGGATCGCGCTGTCATAGGCGATCCTGCCCATCTCGCGCCACGAGACATTGCGGTAATAGAGTCTTGCCGCGAGGAAGGCGTAACCCGCGACCACCGCGCCGGCCTCGGTCGCGGTGATGATGCCGAGGATGAAGCCGGCGAGAATCACGAACGGCACCACCATCGGCACCGCGGCGTGCAGCGCCGCGTGGCCGAGGCGTTTCAGGCTCGGCCTGGAATCGACCGGCCAGTCGTTCTGGCGGGCGCGGATATAGACCACCGCCATCAGGCACAGCATGATCACCATGGCCGGAACGAAGCCGGCGACGAACAGCGCCACCGCCGAGGTGTTGGTGACCTGCGCGATCACGATCATGAAGATCGCCGGCGGCACCAGCATGCCCATCGCGGTGCCGGCGGCGATCAGCGAAGCTGAATCGCGGCGGTCGTAGCCGGCTCGCGTCAAGGGCGGCATCAGCGCCGAGCCAAGCGCCGAGACCTCGGCCATTTTCGATCCGCAGATGTCGGAGAAGAAATACGCCACCACGATCACCGACATGCCGAGCCCGCCCTTGACCCAGCCGATCAGCGCGCGCGCCAGCTCCACCAGCGCATGGCTCATGCCGCAGCGCTCCATCAGGTTGCCGGCGAACACGAAGGCGGGAATGGCGAGCAGTACCCAGCTCTGCGAGCCCGACACCAGCGCCGAGGAAAGCTGCTGCAGCGGGTAGCCGCCGATCCACAGTCCCGCGATGCCGGCAACGGCGAGCGCGAACACGATCGGCATCGAGAGCAGGACAAGCACCGCAAAGATGATGGCGACGGTCGCAAGCAGCATGAACGGTCCGCCTCAGTGCCGGGGCTCGCCTTGCGGCAGCGGGGAGATCATCATCGCCAGCGCGTAGACGACGATCAGGATGCCGCCGACCACCGAGGACGCGTAAAGCCAGGCGAGATTGATCTGCAGGCCAGGCGTCGTCAGCGTGCGGTTGAGCAGGCAGAGTTTCAGGCCGTACCATGCCGTCAGCCCACCTACGCCCGCGATCAGCGCGTGATTGAAACGGTGGATCCAGAGCTGCGCGGTCTCGGGCAGGCGATGCACGAACACCGCAAGCGTGAAATGCGAGCGCGACTGGATGCCGATCGCGGCGCCGATCAGCGTCAGCCACGCCAGCGACAGCTCGCCGACTTCCTCGACCCAGGTGAACGGCACCGGGTCGACGTCGAGCCAGTCGGTCATGGCGCCGACGAAATAGCGCAGGATCACGCCGACCAGGAGGTTGACGATGGCAACGATGATCAGCACCGTGACCGTGATTTTCGGGACGGCTGAGAGGATACGCAGCATGCGCGATGAAATTCCGCCGACAGGTGGGATGGGAGAAGGGCCGGAGACCTGACTTGAGAAAGATCTGGCTCCGGCCCGCTGCTAACTCAGGCCTTGAAGCCTTCGATCTCGTCCCACAAGGCGCCGTATTGGCTCTTATAGGCCGGCCATATCTTTGCTTGCGCGACTTTGCGGAATTCCTCGACCTTGGCTTCCACCACGACCATGCCGAGCGGCTCCAGCTCCGACTTGGCCTTGGCGAAATTGTCGACCAACTCGGTCGCCTCGCGGATCTTCTCCTGGGCGGCGCGCGACAGATCCATGATCAGCTTCTGCTGCTCGGGTGTGAGCCCGTTCCAGATTTCGAGATTCATCACCGCGTTGGTCGGACCGTAATTGTGATAGGTCAGCGAAGCATATTTCGAGACCTCGTAGATCTTCAGCGCCTTCATGTTGACGATCGGCAGATCGCCGCCGTCGATCACGCCCTGCTTGGCGGCGGTGATCACCTCGCCAAACGCCATCGGCACGGCGCTGCCGCCGAGCCCGTTGATGGTGTCGCCGAATACCTTGGCCTGCTGCACGCGGATCTTCAGGCCGCGCAGGTCTTTCGGTTCGACGATCGGCTTCTTGCCGGTCCAGAAATGGCGGAAGCCATAGTCGAAATAGCAGAGCACCTTGAGCTTGTAGTTGTCCTCGATCTGCTTGCTGATCTTGCCGCCGATCTGCCCGTTGAGCATGGCGTAGGCCGAGGCGTAGTCCTTGACCAGATAGGGCACCAGCAGCGCGCCCATTTCCGGAAACACGGTGGCGGCGGCGCCCGCCGGGCTGCCCATCGCCACGCTGCCGGACTTGACCGCGTTCATGATCTCCAGCTCCTGCGGGATCAGGGTCTTGCCGAAGAATTGCATGTCAAGCGCGCCCTTGGACTGCGCGGTGACTTCCTTCGCCATCCAGTCGAACGCGACCGCGGCCGATTCCGGAATCGCGTTGATATGCGCGAACACCAGTTTCTTCGGCTGGGTCTGCGCCAATGCCGGGGCGCGGCCGGTGGCGAGAATGCCGGCCATGCCGGCGCCCGCACGCAGCAGCGTGCGGCGGTTTAATGTGATGCGGCTCGTGGGAGCTGACATGGGGTTCCTCCAGAGATTTGCTTTTTTTGTTGCGGGCCGGCCGCCGGGCAAGGCAAGACCGTCCAGTCCGGCGGCAAGCTTACAGCATAGCGGGCACCTTGCCAGCCGGATGTTGGGCGTTTGCGCCGGCCGAAGTCGGCCCTAGTCCAGCAGAGCCCCGATATGCTTTGGTGCACTGAGCTTAAATCAAAAACCCAGGGGTATTCTTTGTCCCGCTTCTGGGTTCGGAGAACCTCAAAATCATCGATAAAAAGGAAAGTTCATGGGTAGATTGTCAGGTAAGGTCGCTATCATTACGGGCGGGGCGAGCGGGATTGGACGTGGGACTGTCGAGCTTTTTGTCAAAGAAGGCGCCTCGGTGGTTGCTGCCGATCTTCAGGACGACAAAGGAGCGCGGCTCGTCGAGGATTTTGGTGCGAAGGTCAGCTATGTGCGCTGCGACGTCGCCAATGAAGCAGATGTAAAAGCCATGATCGCTTATGCGATCGAAAAGTTTGGCAGGCTTGACTGCCTGTTCAATAATGCTGGAATTCCCGGTCTTGGCGGACCGATCGCCGATACCCCAGTAGAGGAATTCGATTCAGTCATTGCCGTTGGACTGCGCGGCGTATTCCTCGGCATCAAGCACGCGGCACCAATTATGTGCCAGCAAAAGTCAGGCTCAATCATCTCGACGGCATCAGTTGCAGGTATTCGCATCGGTTTTGGGCCGCATGTCTATAGCGCTGCCAAGGCTGCAGTTGTTCAACTTACCAAATCGACTGCGCGCGAACTCGGCGAGAGCAACGTGCGGGTCAACTGCATATGTCCTGGCGGTATCGCCACTCCTATCTTTGGCAAGATGTTTGGGCTCGCGACGCAGGTCGCAGACCAGACTGTCGAGCCGATGAAGATGGTGCTGGGGATGATGCAGCCGATCCCACGGGCAGGCACCCCGGCTGACATTGCCCAAGCGGCGTTATGGCTGGCGAGCGATGAATCCAGCTTTGTCACTGGCCACGAACTTGTCGTTGATGGCGGAATTACTCTCGGCCGGAAATGGTCCGAAAGCCAGGCCGGGCGCCAGAATATGATGGCTGCACTGGGGATCAACGATAACAAGTAGCAACTGGAAGTAGCCATCGAGCGGTATGCGGACCGCGCCCGTATACGCCTCTTAAGGTCCCGGCTGCGAGATGGTTTGGGCACCGGATGCATTGCGCTTCCGCGCCGCGAGCCAATTCTCGAACCGCTGCACCACGACAAAAAACGTCGGCACGAACAGCACCGCCAGACAGGTCGAAGCGATCATTCCCGAGAACACGGTGATGCCGATCGACTTGCGCGCGCTGGCGCCGGCGCCGCTCGCGACCACCAACGGCGCCACGCCGAGGATGAAGGCAAACGAGGTCATCAGGATCGGCCGGAACCGCGCCCGCGCTGCTTCAACCGCCGATTCCAGCAGCGGCTTGCCGTCGCGGCCATGGAGTTCGAGTGCGACTTCGACGATCAGAATGGCGTTCTTGGCCGACAGCGCGATCAGCAGGATCAGCCCGATCTGGGTGTAGAGGTTGTTTTCGATTCGTAAGCCCGTGAGCACCGCCATCGGGCCGAGCAATGAGAGCGGCACCGCCAGGATGACCGAGATCGGCGCGTACCAGCTTTCATATTGGCCTGCCAGCACCAGGTACACCAGCAGCAGGGCAAGCCCGAACACGTAGTAGATCTGGCCGCCGACGGCCTTCTCCTGGTACGACATCGCCGTCCACTCGTAGCCGGTGCCGGGCGGCAGGGTCTTCTCCGCGATCTCTTCCATCAGCTTGATCGATTGGCCGGAGCTGTAGCCCTGGGACGGCAGGCCGATGACGGTTGCGGACGGATAGAGATTGTACAGGCTGATCAGCGAAGGCCCTACCGCCGGCGTGATGGTCACCAGCGTGCCGAGCGGGATCATGTCGCCCTGCTGGTTGCGGACCATCAGGTTTTCGATGTCGCGCGCGGTCAAGCGAAACTTTGCGTCGGCCTGGGCGTAGACCTGGAAGGTACGGCCGAACTTGGTGAACTGGTTGACAAAGGACGAGCCGAGATAGGCGGCCATCGTCGAGAATACCTGGTCGGTCGTGACATGCAGGGTCTGGGTCTTGACCCGGTCGACCTCGACATCGAACTGCGGCACCATCGAGCGGAACGACGAGTTGACGCGCTGCAGGGCGCTTTGGGTCTGCGCATTGGCGACAATGGCGCCGGTGATGGCCTGCAATTTTCCGAAGTCGGCATTGCCGTCGCGCAGTTCGACCTGCATGGCGAAACCGGCGGCATTGCCGATGCCCTGAATCGGCGGCGGCGGTATCACCAGAATCCGCGCTTCCGGGATCGCCGCCAGCTTCTGGCTGAGCCCGATCACAAGCGACCGCAGGTCCTCGCCTGGTCCTCGCGCGCTCCAATCCTTCAGGATCAGATAGCCGATGCCGGCATTGGCAAGGCTCGACGAGTTGTCCAGCGCCGATATGCCGGCGATCGTGATCACCTGATCGACGCCGGGCGTCTTGCCGGCGATTTCGGAGACCTGATCGAGCACGCGCTGGGTGCGGTTCTGCGAGGCGCCGTCGGGCAGTTGCACGGCCGCCAGCAGATAGCCCTGGTCCTCGATCGGAATAAACCCGGTCGGCACCCGCGACAGGCCGTAACCGCCGATGCCGATCAGGATCAAGGCAATGATGACGGACAGATTGCTGTGCGCGGCCATGCGGCCGATCAGCGCGGCATAAGCCCGCTCGATCCGGTCATATACCCGGTTGAATCCGCGGTAGAACCAGTTGCGCTGTTCGGGTGGCACCGGCGGGCGCAGCCACAGCGCGCATTGGGTGGGTTTCAGCGTCGCCGCGTTGACGGCGCTGAGCAAGGCGGTGGCGGCGATCACCAGCGCGAACTGCGCGTAGATGCGTCCCGTCAGCCCCGGCAGGAACGCCGCCGGCAAAAACACCGAGATCAGCACCAGCGTGATGCCGATGATCGGCGCGAACAGCGCGTCCATCGCGGCGATCGCGGCATCGTGGCCGGACATTCCTTTCTCGATATTGTGGGCGGCGCCTTCGACCACGACGATGGCGTCGTCCACTACGATGCCGATCGAGAGCACGATCGCAAACAGGGTCGACAGGTTGATGGTGAAGCCGAGCGCCGCCATCGCCGCGAAGGCGCCGATGATGGTGACCGGCACCGTGGTCGCCGGCACCAGCATCGCGCGCCAGTCCTGCAGAAAGATCAGGATCACGACGAGAACGAGAAAGCCGGCCTCGATCAGCGTCTTGTAGACTTCGTCGATCGATGCCGAGACGAATTTGGTGGTGTCGAACGGAACCTCGAATTTGATGTCTTGCGGAAAAGCACCCGCGAGCTCCGCCATCTTCTTCTGCACCGCCTTTTCGACTTCGAGCGCGTTGGCGCCGGGCGACTGGAATACGCCGATGCCGGTCGCCGGCTGCTTGTTGAGCGAGAAGATCTGGCTGTAGGTCTGGGCGCCCAGTTCGACCGATCCGACGTCGCGCACCCGCGTGACGTCGCCGTTGTTGCCGGTCTTGACGATCACATTCTCGAACTCGCCGGGATCGTCGAGCCGGCCGTTGACATTCAGCGTATATTGAAACGCCTGCCCCGGCGGCGTCGGCGGCATGCCGACCTGGCCCGCGGTGACCTGCTGGCTTTGCTGCTGGATCGCGGAAATGACGTCCTGCGGCATCAGCCCCCGCACCTGCAGCTGGTTCGGATCGAGCCAGATCCGCATCGAATACTGGCCGGCGCCGAACACCGTCACGTTGCCGACCCCGGGCAACCGCGACAGTTCATCGCGGATATTGATCGTGGCGTAATTGCTGAGATAGAGGCTGTCGTAGGTCGCCTTCGGCGAGGTCAGCGCCACGAACAACAGGATCGACGTCGACTTCTTTTGCACCGTGACGCCCTGGTTCTGCACCGGCTGCGGCAGCTGCGACAAAGCGCTCGACACCCGGTTCTGCACCAGCACCTGCGCGAAGTTGAGGTCGGTCCCGATCTTGAACGTCACCGTGAGCGAGTAGGTGCCGTCGGCGCCGCTGTAGGACTGCATATAGATCATGTCCTCGACGCCGTTGACCTGCTGCTCGATCGGCAGCGCCACGGTATCGATCACGGTTTTCGCACTGGCGCCGGGATAGCGCGTCGTCACCTGCACGGTCGGCGGCACCACATCGGGATATTGCGCCACCGCCAGGCTGAACAACGCCACGCCGCCGATCAGGATCATCAGAATCGCGATGACGTTGGAAAGGACCGGCCGCTCGATGAAGAATTTTGAAATCATGACCGGTCCTATTTGGTCGGTGCCGCCGGCGCTTCGATCTTCTGCAGTTGCGGATCGACCTTCTGGCCGGGGATCGCGCGCAACAGCCCGCCGATGACGACACGGTCGTCGGGCTTCAAGCCGCTTTCGATCACGCGCAGCTCGCCCTCGACCGGCCCGGTCTGGACTTTGCGCTGCTCGACGACGTTCTCGTTGTTCACCACCAGCAGATAGCGTCCGCCCTGATCTGCGCCCAATGCGACATCGGGAACAAGCAACGCGTTCTGCTGCTGTTCGAAGGGAACACGGACCCGGACAAAATAACCGGGCAACAATATCCGATCGGCATTCGGCAGCACGCCGCGCACGGCGAGCGTACCCGTCGACTGGTTGATCGTCGGCGACGCATAATCGAGCTTGCCGTTGTGCGGATAGCCGCTTTCGGTCTGCAGGCCGACCTCGATCGGCAGCTGCTTGAGGTCATTCGTCGTCATTCCGCGCCGCCTGGCTTCCGCCCGAATCCTCAAGACATCCTGTTCGTTGACGTTGAAGTTCACATAGATCGGATCGAACTGGACGATGGTGGCGAGCTGGGTCGGCGACGAAGCGCCAACGAGTTCGCCGACCGAGATCAGATGCGCGCTGACGATGCCGTCGAACGGCGCCACCACCTTGGTGTAGCCGTAATTGACCTCGGCGATCCTGGTGTTGACCTGGGCCTGCTGCAGGTTGGCCTGGGCGTTGTCGCGGTTGGAGGTCGACGTATCGAGCGTCGCCTGCGAGACCACTTGCCGCGAGACCAGATCCGCCTGACGCTTGTAGTCGGCTTCGGCCTGCTTCAATGACGCCTGCGCGCCGGCCTCGGCGGCCTGCGCCTGATCGAGCTTGAGCTTGTAGGTCTCGGGCTCGATCGTGAACAGCGGCGCGCCCTCCTTGACGACGGCCCCGTCCTGATAGTCGATCGATTGCAGGAAGCCCTGCACCCGCGCGACGAGATCGACAGTCTTGATCGGCGCGGTATTGCCGGTGGCTTCGAGGAAACGCGTGATGGTGCGCTGGGCCGGCACACCGACATCGACCTTCGGCGGCGGCGGCGGCACAAAACTATTTTGTTCGCAGGCACTTAGCGTGACGAATGCCGCGACGACCAAGACCACGCGAAAAATATCGGAGACGGCGCCGGCTCGTTGCCTCACGCTGCCGTTCAGTTTGGTGCATGTTGGCGAACGCATTGGCTTCATTCCCGTGCCCCAATCATTTTGCACTAGCGAAAAGCATTTGTCCGGAAGAAAACTTTCCGTGATCGATCAATAGCAACAATCCACTTGCAGTGAAACCCGAAACCGAAAATGATGCCGCCCGCTAAAATTTTTCGACCCAATGCTTTCGTCATTCATTTCGGTTGTAGCGGCGGCTCAAGCGACAACAACAAGGATTATTCAAATGATGAGGAGACGCGCGGCAGCGCTTGGAGCGTCGATGGCGACGGTGATATTCGCTCTGGCAACGCCGGCATTTTCGCAAGCCCCGACCGATGCACAACGAAGTGCCATCAGGTCCGAATGCCGTTCGGACTATGAAGCGCATTGCGCCAGCGTGCCGCCGGGCGGCGAAGCGTCGCTGCAATGCCTGCAGAAGAACATGTCGAGCCTCTCGGCGGGCTGCCAGAGCGCGGTGCGCGCAATAGAGCCCGCGGCCGCGCCCAAGGCCGAAACTGCTCCGGCAGCCGAGCCCAAGGCCGACACTGCGACCGCAAAGCCGGCCACCGAGCCCGCGGCTCCAGCGGCAGCTCCCAAGGCTGCGGCCAGCACGGCGGCGAAGAAGCCAAGCGACGCGCAGGTCGCCGCGATACGCAGTTCGTGCCGCTCCGACTATCAAAAGGTCTGTGCCGGCGTGCCGACCGGAGGCTCAGCGGCGCTGCAATGCCTGGAAAAGAACAAGTCGAAAGTCTCGGCGAGCTGTCAGAAGGCCGTCAGCGCCGCCAGCGGCGGCACTACCACGCCTGCGGCAGGTGGTGCTCCGACGGCCACGGCGACCGCCGCGCCCGCCGCGGCTCCCGCTGCTGCCGCGCCGGCCACCGTGCTGGTGCTGCGCCCGATGCGGCCGCGCGAGGAGTTGTTCGTCCTGAGGTCGGCATGTGGCGGAGATGTTCGCGCGCTGTGCGGCGGCGTTCAACCCGGCGGCGGCCGGATCGTGCAATGTCTGGCCACGCAGGCCGCCTCTATTTCGCCCGCCTGCAAGGACGTCCTGGCCCAGTTCGCCGCGCAATAAATCTAACTTGCACTCCCTTAATTTGCCAGCGGCCCGCGAATCCTTGCCGGGCCGTCGGCTACTCGCCGCGAAAGGCGAGGATCAACTGGATCAACCGGATCGACAGGGCGAAGTAGCAGAACGTCATGACGATCTGATACGCGGTATGCCAGTTCAGCTTAGCAAGTTTATAGAAGCCATCGAGGAAATTCAGGACGAGGAGGACGATACCGAACAATTCGACGCCGCGACCGACGAGGCCATGACGCAAATAGCCGAACAGAACGATAGCCGGCTCGTTGCTGGAGACATGCTCGCCCGCCGAGACGATCAAGGTGCCGATGATCATCTTTTCGACGTGGCCGAACATTTCCTTGGAGGCCGGCTCGACATGGTCAGCGTAGAAGGTAAGCCACCTGGCTTTGAAGTCCCGCATGGTTTCTCCTTGCGACGGCGGTTGGCACCGGACGGATTGATCTGACGGCAAATGATCGAACAGCAATTTTTTCGGAGTTTCAATACAATGGCTCGACGATCAAGGAGCAAGAACCCCGATCACCTGATTTTTTTCAAAAGGCGACCGGTGTGAAAACGAATTTCATCCAACACCACGCGCAATCGAAGCCGGAAAGGAAAACCCAAAATGCTACGCGTCATGATGATTGCAGCCCTGCTATGCATCTCCGGGGCCGCATTCGCGCAGGAGCTCACCGCCGAGCAGCGCAGTGCCTGCATGGGCGACTATCAAAAGTTCTGCAAAGGCACCACGCCCGGCGGCGGCAGGATCATCGCCTGCCTTTCCAAATCGAGCGACAAGCTCGCGCCCGCATGCAAAAACGTATTGGCCGCCGCAGAGAAAAAGTAGCGCTGCCGTGGATACCGGAGCGGGAGGCGCGGTTGTCGTCCGCCGTGCGCCGGTCGTTGCCGCCTGCCGTTCAGTGCTGGTGAACGGCGTCTGGGTGCGCCGCTGTGTCTGACCGGGCTTGAACCCATGCCGGTAAGTTGCCTGAAAATGCTGGTCGCCGCGCACCGCCTTTGGCGGTGACGGCTGGCAGTCACCGCGCTATTGATTCCGATTGACGTCCGGTTTGTATAGTAGCCGGACCAGAGCGTTTTCCACTTCGGTGGCTTCATCCTTCGAGACGGCGCGTTGCGCCTCCTCAGGATGAGGACTTAGACCCTCATGGTGAGGAGCGCGGCACCGGCGCGCGTCTCGAACCACGAGGCCAGGGTCGTCATCCACACAAGTGGAATACGCTCGATCAGGGAGGAAAACAGTGCGCATCGCCGTCATCGGCGGAGGCCCCGGAGGTCTCTATTTCGCCTATCTCTGGAAGAAGCGTCACCCCGACGCATCGATCGAGCTGTTTGAGCAGAACGCGGCCGGCGCGACCTGGGGTTTCGGCGTGGTGTTCTCCGAGCAGGCGCTTGAATTCCTGCGCGCCGACGACCCCGACACGGTCGATGCCGTCGCGCCACGGATGGAAAGCTGGAACAACATCACGCTCAACCTGCGCGGCGAAAGCGTCGAGATCGACGGCGTCGGTTTCTCCTCGATCGGCCGGCTCGATCTGCTCAATCTCCTGCAAGCGCGCCTCCGCGCCGTCGGCGTCGCGCCGAAATTCGGCACCACCATCCAGGCCGTGGACCAGTTGGGCGATTACGATTTGATCGTCGCGGCGGACGGGCTGAATTCACTGGTTCGCCGCACATTCGAGGGCGATTTCGGCACGTCCTTGTCTTATTCCGCCAACAAGTTCGCCTGGTATGGCACGTCAAAGCGGTTCGAGACGCTGTCGCAGACGTTCGTGCAGACCGAGCGCGGCGCGTTCAATGCGCATCACTATCGGTATTCACCTGAGATGAGCACGTTCCTGGTCGAATGCGATCTGGCAACCTGGCAAGCCTACGGCTTTGCCGACAAGACCATCGATGAATCGAAGGCGATCTGCGAGCGCGTCTTTGCACCGACGCTCGACGGCCATTCGCTGGTCTCCAACAAGTCGGTGTGGCGGAATTTTCCATGGATCTGGAACGAGCGCTGGTCGTTCAAGAACATGGTGCTGATCGGCGACGCCCTTCATTCGGCGCATTTCTCGATCGGGTCGGGCACGCGCCTTGCCATCGAAGACGCGATCGCGCTGGTCAAGGCGCTGGAGGCGGAAGGCGATGTTTCCGCCGCGCTCCATCGTTATCAGCGCGAGCGCCAGCCGATCGTGAAAAAGCTCGTCACCGCGGCGCGCACCAGCGCCGGCTGGTACGAGAAATTTCCCGAACACATGAAGCTTGGCCTGATGGATTTTGCCCATAGCTACATCACCCGTTCCGGGCGGATCGACGATTCGCGGCTGCGCGCGATGTCGCCGGCGTTCATGGCGCGCTACGAGGCGTCGCGCCCGCTACGGCAAGGCGGGAGCCAGCGATGACGTCGCCGGATGCGCGTTTGATTCCCGACGCGGTGCCGCCCGATGGCGCCGGCGCGAAGGAAATCGGCTTTGCGGTTCCGCCAACATACAACGCCAGCCGCATCCTGTTCGACAATCTCGGCAAAGGTGGCGGCGACCGGCTGGCGCTCACCGGTCCCGCCGGGAGGCGCAGCTACGCCCAACTCTGCGCCGAAGCATCGCGCTGGGGCCACGGATTTATCTCGCTGGGACTGAAGCGCGGCGACCGCGTGCTGATGTTCCTCGACGACACGCCGGCCTACCCGGCGGCATTTTTCGGCGCGGTGCGCGCGGGCTTCGTGCCGCTGTTGATCAACACGCTGACGCCGCCTGATCTCCTGCAATTCTATTTGTCGGATTCGGGAGCTGCCGTCGCGGTCGCCGATGCCGAGTTCTGCTCGCGCTTCGACGCCGTTGCCTGCAGGGATACGGCGCTGCATACGCTGATCGCAGTCAACGGCGCGGCCGGCGATCACGCCGTGCCGAACACCGTCCTCGCCGAGCGCTGGTTGCCTGGCTTTCCCCCGCAACTCGCGGAAGCCGATACCAACCGCAACGAGATGGCGTTCTGGATGTATTCGTCGGGCTCGACCGGCCGCCCCAAGGGCATCGTCCATCTGCAGCACGACATGGCCTATAGCGACCTGGCTTTCGCGCAGAACGTGCTGAAGCTTGCGCCCGACGACATCTGCTTTTCGGTGCCGAAGATGTTCTTCGCTTATGGTTTTGGCAATTCGATCACCTTCCCGTTCTCGGCCGGTGCTTCGACGCTGCTGCTGCCGGGCCAGCCCAAACCGGCCGCGATCTTCGAGGCGATCGCGCGTTTCCGCCCCTCCGTGTTCTTTGCATTGCCGACGCTCTATACGTCGCTGACCAAGGCCGACGACGCCGCCAAAGCGGATTTTTCCTCGCTGCGCATGGCGATCTCCGCCGCCGAAGTGCTTTCGGCCGACGTCTTCAACGGCTGGAAGACGCTGACCGGGCTTGAGATCGTCGAAGGGCTGGGATCGACCGAAGTGCTGCACATCTATCTCTGCAATCGCCCCGAGAAGAAAAAACCTGGCGCCGCCGGGCTTCGCGTGCCCGGCTACGAAATCGCGCTGAAGGACAAGGACGGCCGCGAGGTCGGCGACAACGAAGAGGGAATTTTGTGGGTGCGCGGCGATTCCAACACGCCGCTGTACTGGAACCGGCCGGACAAAACTTCAGAGACCATCCGCGAGGCGGGATGGATCTACACCGGCGACCGTTTCGTGCGCGATTCCGACGGCTTTCATTTCTTCCGCGGCCGCGCCGACGATCTCGTCAAGATTTCCGGCCAATGGGTCTATCCGCTCGAGGTCGAGCTGTGCCTCGCCGAGCATCCCGACGTGCGCGAATGCGCCGTGTTCGCCGCCGAGCTGCCGGACCGGCGCATGACCTTGAAGGCCGTCGTCGTCATGAACAGCCGCAGTTTCGACGAAGGCGACACGACCAAGATGCTGCAGGATTTCGTCAAGGCAAGACTGTTGCCCTACAAATATCCGCGCGAGGTGCGATTTATCGACGAGCTGCCCAAGACCGGCACCGGCAAGAT